>NZ_LQOU01000046.1 GCF_002102155.1 Mycobacterium europaeum | reverse complement strand
TGGAGGTGCCGCCGCCGGTGGCGGGGGCGCCACCGGCGGCGGCACCTCCACGGGCGGCGGCGGCGCGCCGATGGCCGGTGGCGGTCCGGCCGGCGGAGGGAAAGCCGGCGTCGAGGGCATCGGCCGTGGCATGGGCAGAACCCCTTGCGGCGCAGCGGCGATGATCGAGCCGACGATCGTGCCGTGCGCGTCGCAGTCGGACAGGCCGTCCTCGCCCATGATGTAGTCGCCGCCGGGCACGGCGGGCAGCCGCGGGTTGGGTGAAATACCGGTGTCGATCACCGCCACCGGTACCCCGTTGCCGGTGCTGTATTGCCATGCCTTGCTGATGTTGAGCAGGTTGAAGCCCGGGGCCAGCTGCGCCACGTCGGGGTTGCGCACGGTGATCGGCGTCGAGCAGCTGTTGGCGCGGCGCATCGGTTGGTCCGATCGGGGCGGTCCATCCGGCGGCACCAATCCCGGATCCACCTGCGGCGGCGTGATGGCTTGGGCCGCAGGGACATTCGCAGCCAGCGCGACGAGGGTGACGGCCGCGGTCATCGCCGCGACCCGTTTCAGTGGCGAATCCACGTGAAGAGCCCTCCCAGGGCCGCCGCCGCCGGCAGCAAGACGATGAACGCCAACACCTCCACCCATTCCACGGTCAGCCGGATGAACGGCCGGAACCGCACCGTGGGCACCAGCAGTGCCGCGGCCAAACCGCATGCGGCGAAGGCGGCGATGGCTACCGCGGGCCACAGCAGGCCGCTTGCAACGTCTTTCGGCTCGGCGAGAGCGTATTTGAGCACTCCTGCGCATACCGCGGCCGAGGCGCCGCAGGCGAGGGCGACGGCCTGATACTTGGCGGCGAATCCGCGGCCCTGGGTGATGAAGATGCCCACCACCAGCCCGGCCACCACCAGCGCCAACCAGGCCCACGTACGTCCGGGCGCCAGCACTCCCCACACGGCGGCGGGCAAGACGATCGACACCCCGACGCATACCCCGACCTGGACCGCGTTGACCAGCCGGGCCGATGCGGCGATCGCCGCGCCGCGCGCCGTGATGTCGGTCAATTCGTTGTCCTCGTCCTCGGACTCGTCCTCGCTGACCGGGGAGACGGTGTCGACGGGCATCCCCTCGCGACGCGCGAACAGGTCGCGCCCGGTGATCGATCCGAAGTGCGGCGGCCGCACCCGCGCCACCCACAACGCGATCAGCGGGGTCATCCTGACCAGGATCAACAGTCCGACCAGCACGCAGATGGCCAGGACCTGCGGCGAGGCCGGCCGGAACATCCGGACGACGGCGACCGCGGCGAGGATGCCGCACACCGTCACCACCGCCGTGACGACCGCGGTCTGCCAGCGCTTGCGCGTCGTCACACCGATGGCGATGGCCCCCAAAATCACGATCACCAGGCCGATCACCGCGTGGGCCGCGCCGAGCGAACCCGGCGGCGCGCAGGCGCCCGCCACCGCCAGCAACACGACGGCCAGCCAGCCGAACCCGCTGAACATGTCGCGCCGCTCGCGCCAACCCCACCAGACGACGAAGGTCGCGACCGTCAGCAGGATCCCGACGGCGCCGGCCACCGCCGCCGGGACCGGGCCGTCGGTGAACGTCCGCGCGCGCAGCGTGAGGGCCACGATCACCGCGGCCGCCATCGCGATGATGGCGATTGCGGTGTGGGCGGCCGTCAGGGGCGTCACCGGGGCGAACATCCGGTCGCCCCCGTCCCGCCCCAGCCACTTGCCCATGGCCGCCAAGCCGGTCGACAGCGACTCATACTGCGGTTCGAAGGACTCGCCGGCTACCCGGGGCACCAGCACCAGGGTGTCGCCGTCCTGCACGCCCAGCTCGTCCAGGCTCTTGTTGATGTCGAGCCGGACGCCGTTGATCTTGTGCAGTTCGTAGCTGCCCGCCGGCAGCGTAATGCCGTCAAATCCTTTGCGCTTCAGGTCGGCGTCGAAAAGCTCGACCATTCCCTCGAAGAATCCCTCTACCGGAATTCCGGCGGGGAACACTTGCGAGCACAGATGCTTCTCGTAGGAAATATTGACCGCACAGCGCGCCGGGAAGGCGACCTTATGCGCTGATGTCACGGCGCCGTCCGCTCCGCATCCGGAATGTATTTGTCGGCCAAGCCGGCGGTGATTTCAAAAAGCCGCAACCGCGTCTTTTTCTTCAATTCATGAACCGTGTCGATGAGCCCGCCTTTGGCCAAGTGCGGATCGAACGGCATCTCTTCGACGGTCGCGCCGACTTTGCTGAACCGCTCGGTCAGGTAAGCCAGCGCATCCTTGTCGGTGATCTGGTCGGTGTGGTTGATGATCACGGTGCTGCGCGAGACCAGCTCGTGATAGCCCTGCGACCTCAGGTAGTCCACGGCCCGCAGCACCGGCCGCGACCGGTCCGCGGTGATGCCGGAGACGAACACCAGGGTGTCGGTGTTCTCCAGGACCGGCTTCATCACCTCGTGCTCCAAATCCGGCGACGTGTCGACGATCATCACCGTGTGGGTTCGCCGCAGCCTCGACAGGACGCCGGAGAACATCGCCGGCACCAGCGGGCGGGGCTGATCCGACGTGCGGTTTCCGGCCAACACGTCGAGGCCTATCGGGTTCTGCCCCAAGTGTTCACGGATGTCCGCGTAACCCTGGACGTCGGTGTCGTTGATGATGGCGGTGTAGTCGCCAGGCGGCGACTCGTCGATGCGGTCGGCCAGCGTGCCGAAACCCGGGACCGCGTCGATCGCAATCACGTTCTGCGGGCGGCACTCTCGGAACACCCCGCCGATGCAGGCGACCATCGTCGAAACGCCGACCCCGCCCTTGCCGGAGACGACCGTGATGACGTACTGCCGGCGGATATGCCGTCGGATGCGGTTCTGCAAGTCCCGGTAGTGCCGCTCGCTGGGCGATTCTCCGGGGTTAATTTTTTTAAAAGAGATGACGTAGATGAATTTCCGCCAACCGGAGCCCGGGGGAATCTTTCGAGGCGCGGCCAGATCGGTAATGCGCATGGTGTCGGATACCGAATCCGGGAAGTTGCGGCCCCCTGACGGTTCCCCCCGTCTGAGCGCCCCTTCGTCCGACATATTCGGGTCATTCCAAGGGCTCGTCACGTCGCGATGCTAACACGCTTGGCGATACCGCGTTTACCGATCAACAAACCCCTACAAGTGCGTAAGCGCTTGCTATTCCACGGCATTGGTTAACCGACTTATCTTGGGTCAGTTGAGAATCCGGCTCCGGTCAGACCACCCGCCGATACGAGTACCACTCCTCACCGGCGGGCAGGCGGCGGATGAGCCGCTGCACCGCGCCACTGATGTCGCTGCGCGACCCCGGCGAGACGATCTGATAGCGCCGCTGCCCCGAAGTCACGTTCTCCACGCAGACGCGGCCCGCCGGGGTGTCGATGATGGACACGGTCGAATCGCCGACGGCGATCCGCGCCATCTCGTCCGGCCCCACCCCGGCCTGCAGGCCCACGATGGCCGCGTGCGCGGAACGCGCCGGATCGGCCGCCATCATGACGATCTGGAGCTGGTCGACGTCGAGGTTCTGACTGAGCAGAAACGTCCGCAAGCTGGCGGGGTCGCGCACCGAGGCGAGCAACTGCTCGGTGTCCAAGGTGACCGGCTTCAGCGGCGCCACCTCGGCCACGCCGCACAGCCGCTCGACCTGGCCGACCACCAGATCACTGGCCCCGTTCTCGTTGCTGGCGGTGCCGGCGGGGTAGAGACGGACCAGGTCACCGTGGCGTTCCAAAACCACCCACCAGGAGGCGAATCGGCAAATGGACGCGCGAGTGGCCTCGCGGCCCGGGACCGAGATGGTCACCAGCAGCCCCAGGTCCCGCCGCAACAACACGGTCAGCCACTCGCGGATCATCGGGTCGACGTTGCCGGCGTCGTCGAGGGCGCCGGCGGCCTTCAGCTCCGCCGCCACCGGGTGGCGCAGCGCCCGCTCGGGGGTGTCGAGCCGCGGGAGTAGCGGGCGCAAGCCGAGCTCGGGGCAGGTCTGCTCCACCCCGGTGACCGCCTGCAGCACCCACAAGCCGTCGACCGTCGTTGTCAGCATGTCTCTCCCCTCGGTGGCAGGACACCAGAGGTGGGGCACACACGCTCGGGCGCGCCTGCCCCACCTTCACTGGCCCTCGGCCGGAGTCAGAACAAGCCGGCGATGTGCTGGTCGGTGCTCAGGGCGCCGTCGAGCACGTGCGACGTCGTCTGCCCGTGCTGGCGGATCGTGTCGATGAGGCCCTGCAGCCCCGACAGCATCTGCGCCTGCGCCTCGAAGAAGCCCGACGCCCCGTGCCCGGCGAAGAATTCCTGCAACGCGTTCGTCCGGTTCGAGGTGTCATCGAAAATGCCCTGCAGCTGTCCGGCGCGAGAAGCGACGTCGCTGGCGAAGTCGGCCACCGCTCCGGGGTTGTAAGTAATTGGATCAGACATTGTTAACTTCCTTTCAGAAAACCGGTTATGGAATCACAAATGAGGTGGGCGGGAGTCAGGATCCGCCGTGGCCGAACAGAGCGCTGAAAGCGTGCGAGGAATCAGCCTCGTGACCTTCCATCAGGGCCGCCGCCTGCTTGAGGCCCTCCGCCAGCCGGGTGCCGCCGTTCAGCACCTTGTTCAGGTCGTTTTGCACCTCGATGGCCGTCGCGTGCGACGCCACCACCGCGTCACCGGACCAGGTCGACGGGTTCATCACATTCTCCTGATTGGCCACATATCCCTGGCCGATCCCAATCGCGTGTTCCATGTTCGCCTGAATGGCGTTGGAAGTATCGCGCAGCATTTGCGGTGTCACCTTGATTGTCACTGAATTCTCCTTCTCCGGTTGGCCGCCCCCCGTAAATGCCTGGGGCATGGAGCGAAGTGTATGGCGGCTATTTATACCTGTCGATTCACCCTTGGCCGGGCCGGCTTCACACTCTGGTGTCCACTACCCGCACGGTCGCGGGCTGTTCGGATTTGTCTCGGGATCCGCGCTCTCCTCCCGCCCCATGCCCGACCGGCATGCCGCCCATCGGTGTGCCGCCGCCGACCGTCGTGGTCTGCGGACGCATGGCCTCGGCGCCCAACGCCCCGCTCGGCCGCAACCCAACCGGCCTTCCGCTGCCGGCCGGTTCGAACGCACTGACGGGACGGGTGAAACTGGTCGCGGGCATGCCCGCACTGCCCAGCGAGGCGGCCCCGCCGCCGCCGGATGCGCCGACGGCCGACATCTCCGTTGCCGAGACCGCCGAAACCCCCGGCGCCGCCCCACCCATGGCGCCCGGATTGGCGAACATGCCCATCATCGACTGCAGCGGCTGCATCATCTGCATCGGCGACTGCATCATCTGCATGGGCGCCTGCATCGCCTGCGGGACGGCCCCCATCATCGATTGCACCGGCTCCATGAACGAGCCGGCCTGACTCATGAAGTCCTGTCCGCCCGATGCGGCCTGACCGGCGCTCGAGGTGCCCTGCTGCGCTCCCTGCAGGGCCGAGCGCATGCCGTCGCCGGCCCCGACCTGCGCCGCCGCCTCGCCCACGGCCGCCGCCGCCTGCGCCGGCGCAGCCGGCGACGCGCCCATGGTCGCCACCGGTGGCGCAATGGCGAGGCTTTCGCTCAGCGACGTGAGGACGGCACCATAGCTCGCCCCGACGGCCGAGTTGTTCGGCCACATCACCCCGAAGTATTGGACGTCGAGCGACACGATTCGGGGGGTCAGGGCGCCCAGCACCAGCGGGTTGATCCCGTTGTCGACTCCCCACTCGTCGCGATTGGCGATGCATTCGGGAGCGGGGCGCATCGCGCCGTACGCCATGTGGTACGCGGAGACCGCGGTGGCAACGACCGGCGGCTTCACATCGACCCAGCCGGCCAGCCCGTGCAGCGACGCGTTGAGCATCGTGACGTTGGCCGCCGAAGCCGCCGAGCCGGCGCCCAGCCAGCTGGCTGATGTCGCAGCCGTGTTGATCGCAGACGCGATACCTGAGGCGTGGTGGGTGGCTGCCAGAGCCATCCAGGCGGCCTGGTTGGCCAGGTGAGTGACCACCCCGGCGCCGCCCTTGAGCAGTAGATCGTTTTCCTCAGGTGTACGCGCAGCCCACCCCGGATCGGCCATGCGTACTTTCCCCTTTTAGAGGCTGGTGGCCGCGGTCGCCAGCAGCGCCGCCTGGCGAGCGGCTTCCGTGGCGACGGTCGTGCCCGAGGCCAGTCCCTGCGCCCCGGCGAACAAGCCGCGCTGCGCCGCGTGTTCGGACACCACACCCAGGTAGCTGGCGCCGCAAGCGTTCAGCGCCGCCGCGAACATCGCCGAGTCGGGATCGCCGCCCATCGGCATCGCCCCCAGCAGAGCCGGCGCCGCCGCCGACGCCGCCGATTCCGTTTCGGCGCTGATGGCCGACTCCGCGCTTGCCGATGCCAGAACCGCCTCTGGCTGCATCGACATCGTCATGATTTCCCTCCGATTGCTCAGCGTCATAAAGACGGGCTTGGCGCATCAGTCTAGTGCGATCCGACGGTTCGCGTATTCACTCGCTCCTCCCGGGCTGCGCCCGGAAATTACGTGTTTGTTCTGGTCGGCCGTATTCCCGCTCTCGGTCATCCGTCAAACAACCTCGTGAGCCACTGCAGACACTGTGGTCACGGGTTCACGGGCGAAAGCTTCGGTGTGCGTGGGTCATGCAAATACCTGGCAGTTATGGCCAACGTAAACCGTGGTCGAACAAGGGATCTCCGCCGCGCATATTGTTGCCGATTCAAAGACGAATTGACCGGGCATTGGCAGCAATTTTCCGCTGCGTTAATAGCAGCCGAAAGCTACGCCGGGCCGCGGCCGTCGCCGGCCAGATTGAGCAGCAGCCGCGTGCCGCCGAGCGGGCTGGTCTGCAACGCCGCTGTGCCGCCGTGCAATTCGGCCTGCTGGGCGACCAGGGCGAGCCCCAGGCCGGAGCCCGAGCGCGACGCCGTCGACCCGCGGGTGAAGCGCTCGAAGACGGTGGCGCGCTCGGATTCCGGGACGCCGGTGCCGTCGTCGTCGATCGCGATCTGGACACCCTCGCTGGAGCTGCTCACGGTGAGCTGGATCTTGCCGGCGTTGCCGTGTTTGACCGCGTTGGCGATGGCGTTGTCGATCACCAGGCGCAACCCCGTGGGCAACCCGACCATCAATACGGTCGGCGACGGCACCAGTGACACCTCCACGTCGGGATAGATCCGCAGCGCGTCGTGGGCGGCGCGGTCCAGCAGCTCGGTGATGTCGAACGGGACGAAATCGTCGACGGTGGTGAGCTCGCCCTGCGCCAGCCGCTCCAGCGCCGTCAGCGTCGCCTCGATGCGGCTCTGGGTGCGGATCACATCGCCGATGACCTCCTGGCGCTGCTCGGGGGGCAGGTCCAGGGTGGACAACACCTCCAGGTTGGTGCGCATGGCCGTCAACGGGGTGCGCAGTTCGTGCGAGGCGACCGCGGCAAAGTCGCGGGCCGACTCGAGCGCGGCCTTGGTGCGCTGCTGTTCGTTACCGATGCGCGCGAGCATGCCCTCGACCGCCTCCGCGATCTCCACGGCTTCGCGCACCCCGCGGACCTGGACCTCATCGGGGCTGGACTGGGCGTTGATGGCGCGGGCCTGCTGGGCCAGCAGCAGGAACGGGTTCACCATGATCAGCGAGATCACCCAGCCGACCACCACGGTGCCGCCGATGACGCTGGCGCAGATCAGCAGCACCCGTAGGTGCAGCTCGTTGATCCTGTGCTGGGCCTCGGCCAGCGGCGCGGCCAGCGCGATCGAGGCGGGGCCCGCGGAGAAGGTGCGGACGCGGTACTGCACGCCGTTGATGGTGGTGTTCGCATACCCGTTGGGCAGCTTGGGCAGCACGAGGTTGCTTGGCACCGAGACCGTCTGGTCGCCGATGCGAGCGGTGCGCACCAGGTTGCCGTCCGGCATGGGTTGGTCGGGGCTGGCGTGCTCCACATTGTTGAGCAGCGAGTTGATGTCGCCCAGGCTGCTGACCGAGTCCAGCCGACGGTCGAGCTGGCTGTACTGGTCGTTGGTGACCCCCACCCACACCCAGGTGCCCAACAGGACGACGAGGGTGATGACCGACAGCGCGGCGACGACGACGATGGTGCGCAGCGACAACACCCGCATGGGCAGCTGCACGTGCGGTAACACGCGAATGTCACGCTCCTCTGTGCGGTTCGTGGCACCGGGCCGGCGACGCGCCGACCACCTGACCACCACCCTCACACCGATACCGGTTCGCCGCGTCCAGGCGCCGTGGCGTTTTGCAGAGAATGTAGCGCCCGTCGTTGAACTCCCGTCCCGGCGACCGGCAACATTTGGCCGTGGGGGAGGTGAGTGAGTACTCTCTCACCATGCTCGCCTCCGGACGCGATCGGCTGCTGGCCGCGGCGCTCAGGCTCTTCGCGGAGAAGGGCTACGCGGCGACGTCGGTGGCCGACATTCAGCGCGCCTCGGGCCTGGCGCCCGGATCGGGCGCGCTGTACAAGCACTTCGGGTCCAAACGCGAGCTGCTCGAGGCCGCGGTCGCGTACCGGATCGACAGCATCGTGGCGGCGCGGGAGGAATACGACGCCGGGCAGCCCGGCAGCGTCGAACAGGCGGTGCGCACCGCCGGCCAGCTGATTTGGAGCAACCTCAAGCAGAGCGAGGACCTGCTCAAGGTCATGCTGCGTGAGCCCGAGGAGCTCGGTGACCTGGACGAGAAGACCTGGCAGGTCATCACCGACAACGCCTACCAGCGGTTCGCCGACGAACTGGCCGCGTCGAATCGCGCCGGCCGCACCCGCATCCCGGACCCGGAGGCGGCCGCCGCTGTCGCGATCGGATCGTTGTCCTACGCCGCGACGTTGCAGGCGCTGACCGGCCGGTTGCCCGGCAACATCGACGAGGAGCGGTACTTCGAGGCGTGGGTCAGCCAGACCGTCAGTGTCCTCTCGCAATACGGAACACGTTGAACAACACAACCTTTCAGGAGTAGAACCGTGAGTTTTTCGTTGCAGCTGACCGACGACGTCATCGAGGTGCGCGACTGGGTGCACAAGTTCGCCGCCGACGTCATCCGCCCCGCCGCGTCCGAATGGGATGAACGGGAGGAGACCCCCTGGCCGGTGATCGCCGAGGCCGCGAAGGTGGGCCTGTACTCCCCCGACTTCTTCGCGCAGCAGGCGGCCGAGCCCACGGGCCTGGGCATGCTGACCGCCTTCGAGGAGATGTTCTGGGGCGATGCGGGCATCGCACTGTCCATCATGGGCACCGGTTTGGCCGCTGCGGCCTTGGCGGGCAACGGAACTCCCGAACAGCTCGGTCGCTGGCTGCCCGAGATGTTCGGCACCGCCGACGAGCCCAAGCTGGGCGCGTTCTGCTCATCCGAGCCCGACGCCGGGTCCGATGTGGGCGCGATCCGCACCCGGGCGCGCTACGACGAGGCCACCCGGGAATGGGTGCTCAACGGCACCAAGACGTGGGCCACCAACGGTGGCATCGCCAACGTGCACATCGTGGTCGCGTCGGTCTATCCCGAGCTCGGGACCCGCGGGCAGGCCACGTTCGTCGTGCCGGCGGGTGTCAGCGGGCTGGCGCAGGGCCAGAAGTTCAAGAAGCACGGGATTCGCGCCTCCCACACCGCCGAGGTGGTGCTGGACAACGTGCGCCTGCCCGAGGACCACATCCTCGGCGGCCGCGAGAAGTTCGAGGCGCGAATCGCCCGCGTCAAGTCGGGTGCCTCCGCGCGGAGTCAGGCGGCGATGAAGACCTTCGAGCGCACCCGCCCCACGGTCGGGGCGATGGCCGTCGGTGTCGCGCGTGCCGCCTACGAGTACGCCCTCGACTATGCCTGCCAGCGTGAGCAATTCGGCCGCAAGATCGGTGAGTTCCAAGCCGTGGCATTCAAGTTGGCGGACATGAGGAGCCGCATCGACGCCGCCCGTCTGTTGGTGTGGCGGGCCGGGTGGATGGCGCGCAACAACCAGTCCTTCGACGCGGCCGAGGGGTCGATGGCCAAACTGGTGGCCAGCGAGACGGCCGTCTATGTCACCGACGAGGCGATCCAGATCCTGGGTGGCAACGGCTACACCCGCGACTATCCCGTGGAGCGCATGCACCGCGACGCCAAGATCTTCACCATCTTCGAGGGCACCAGCGAGATCCAGCGCCTGGTGATCTCGCGGGCGCTGACCGGCTTGCAGATTCGCTAGCGGCCGCATCCCGCGGCCCACCTCCCGGCGGGCACCAGACATGATGGCCGGATGACCACCGAGATCCGGACGCTCGACAGCGAGGATGACCTGCTCGCCGCCGCCAACGTGTTCCGCGTCGCGATGATCGGCTTCCCGCCGCTGCCGGACCTGCCGCCCGGGCAGATCGCCAAGTTGCTCGAACCAGGCCGCACCGTCGGGGCGTTCGTCGGCGGCCAACTCGTCGGCACCGCGGACGCCGTGACCAGCCGAATGACGCTTCCGGGCGGGGCGATGGTGGGGCACGCCGCCGTCACGCACATCGGGGTGCTGCCCTCCTTCACCCGGCAAGGTGTCGCCACGGAGCTGATTCGTCATCAGTTGCGCGACATCGCCGCCCGCGGCGAAGTGGTGGCGTCGTTGCGGGCGTCGGAGGCCACGATCTACGGCCGGTACGGCTACGGCGTCGCCAGCTCGTCGCAGACGGTGGAGGTGCACACGGCGCGCGCCGCGCTGCGCCGCGACGTCGCCGCCGGCGGCCCGGTACGGTTGGTCGACGCCGCACACGCCTGGGAGCTGCTGCCCGGCATCTATGCCCGGAATCGCCCGTCGCGTCCGGGAACGATCGACCGGCCGGAGCCGTGGTGGGAGAGCCTGCGCCTGCGCACCGAACACTCGCCCGGCCCTGTGTATTTCGCGATCCACGGCGAGCCGGGGTCCGAATCGGGTTTCGCGCGCTACCGACCCGTCGACACCGAACGGTGGTTCGTCAGCGACCAGCGCACCATCGCGGTGGAGGATTTCTTCGCACCCACCGCGGAGGCCTATCTCGGATTGCTGCGCTTCCTGCTGGAGTTGGATCTCATTGACCGGGTGGTGTTTTGGATGTTGCCGATGGACGACCCGCTGCCCTGGTTGCTGGCCGACCGGCGGGCGGCCCGGGTCACCGCGGTGCACGACGAGACCTGGCTGCGTGTCGTGGACGTGGCACGGGCGCTGGATGCGCGCCACTACTGCGGCGGCGGCGGAGACGTCACCGTTGCGGTCAACGACGCCTTGCTGCCGGCCAATTCGGCCCGCTTCACGGTCAGCGGGGGCGGTGCCGAACCGACGGGAAGCCGAGCCGACGTCGAGGTCGACGTCGAGGGGCTTGGCGCCGTCCTGCTCGGCGGAACGACGTGGCGCGACCTTGCCGTCGCAGGCCTGGCCCGGGCCGAGGACCCGTCTGCGATCGCCACCGCGGACCGGCTGTTCGCCGTGCCGGACGCGCCACATGCCGGGTTCTTCTTCTAGGCGCGTGGGTATGCCGACCGCGTGATCGTGATCGTCGGCGTCGGGGTGTGTGGGCTCGCCGCCGCCTATGAGCTGGCGCGGCCTGCCTGGCCATTACCTGAGTCGGCAGGAATTCACTTCAGCGAGTAGCGGATCGGCAGGTGCTTGAGGCCACCGACGAACGTCGTGGCCATCAGCTCCGGCGCACCGGCCAGCTCGATCGACTTGATCCGCGGGACGAGCTCGGAGAAGAAGCTGTTGATCTCCATCCGGGCCAGCGCGGCGCCCAGGCAGAAGTGCACCCCGTAGCCGAACGACAAGTGCTTGTTGGGATCGCGCGCGACGTCGAAGCGGAACGGGTCGGTGAACACGTCCTCGTCACGGTTGGCCGAAACGTAGGACAGCAAAACCGATTCGCCCTTCGCGATCGGCACCCCGCGCACCTCGGTGTCGGCCTGCGCCGTCCGCATGAACTCCTTGACCGGCACCACCCAGCGGATCATCTCCTCGACCGCGGTGCCCATCAGCCCCATGTCCTTCTGCAGCCGCGCCAGCTCACCGGGGTTTTCCAGCAGCGCCAGCATGCCACCCGCGATGCCCGCGCTGGTGGTGTCGTGGCCCGCGCTGGCCACGATCACGTAGTACGACGCGGTGTCCATGTCCGACAACGGTTCGCCGTTGATCGTGGCGTTGGCGATCGCCGAGGCCAGGTCCTCGGTCGGGTGCTCGCGGCGCGACGCAGTGAGCGCGGCGAAGTAGTTGAAGAAGTCCAGCAGCACGGCCAGCATGTCCTCGGTGGTGGCGCCCCGCTGGAACTCGGTGTCATCACCGCCGAACATCTCCTGCGTGAGCTTGAGCATGCGCGGGAAGTCGGACTCCGGCAGCCCGAGCAGTGACAGGATCACATACAGCGGGTAGTTGACCGCGACCTCCTGGACGAAGTCGCACTCGGGTCCCGCCTCGACCATCTTGTCGACGTAGATCTTGGCCAGCTCGTCGACGCGACACTTCAACTCCCGCATCACCTTCGGCCTGAACCAGTCGGCGCCGATCTTTCGCATGTCGCGGTGGTGCGGGTCGTCCATGTGGATCAGCGTGCGCAGGCCGATGCCGGCCTCCATCTGGGCGTGCAGCACGTCTTCGCCCTCCGAGACCATCAACAGCGGCCGCGGATCGTTGGTGAACAGGTCATTCTGGCGTTCGATGTCCATCACGTCGGTGTGCTTGGTGATCGCCCAAAACGGTTTGTAGCCTTCGGCTTCCACCCAGGAGACCGGCGCGTGAGCCCGGAGGTAGGTCAGCGCCTCGTGTAACCGCTTCTCGTCGGCGTAAGCCGATGGATCGGCCAGAACCCGCGCGGCCTCGTCCATGATTCGGGTGCTCATACGGTTCTCCTACGGTGCGGTTGCCGATTGTGGGGTGCCGGCCTCTCCGGGCTGGAGATGCTCGCCGCGTTGGGTCGATGTTCGTCGTTCAGGGGTCACCGGTCAACACCAAACTCCGCGATCGACCCGAAATTCGTTGTCCGCATTGGGAAGGCTTCCCTTCCTGCGTCCCAGGGCAGGAGGATTCGCGCGGATTTAGGGACGTTTGGCCCTAGGTCCGCGCGGCGCCGGCTCGGAATACTTGGGCGGCTTGACGATTACGGTCCGGCATCCGGATGTGTGGAGGTTACCCATGACCGCTGAGGCGCCGCCCGCCCTTGCCCTGGAGGCCCGTCGGCCGTTTCCCCCGCGACTGGGCCCCACCGGCAGCCTGATCTACAAGGTCATCAACACCACCGACCACAAGATGATCGGCATCATGTACATGGTCGCGTGCTTCATCTTCTTCTTCATCGGCGGCCTGATGGCGCTACTGCTGCGCCTCGAGCTGGCCCGGCCGGGGCTGCAGTTCTTGTCCAATGAGCAGTACAACCAGCTGTTCACCATGCACGGCACGGCGATGTTGCTGTTCTATGCGACCCCGATCGTCTTCGGATTCGCCAATCTGGTGCTGCCCCTGCAGATCGGCGCACCCGACGTGGCGTTTCCACGGCTGAACGCGTTGTCGTTCTGGCTGTTCGTCTGCGGAGCGCTGATCGCGTTGGGCGGCTTCATCGTTCCCGGCGGCGCGGCCGATTTCGGGTGGACCGCCTACACGCCCCTGTCCAATGCGGTGCACAGCCCCGGCGTGGGCGGGGACCTGTGGATTCTGGGAGTGGGCATCGGCGGCCTCGGCACCATTCTGGGGGCCGTCAACATGATCACCACGGTGGTGTGCCTGCGCGCGCCGGGCATGACCATGTTCCGGATGCCCATCTTCACCTGGAACATCCTGGTCACCAGCGTGCTTGTGCTGGCGGTCTTTCCACTGCTGACCGCCGCGTTGTTCGGCCTCGAAGCCGACCGTCGCATCGGGGCACACATCTACGACCCGGCCAACGGCGGGGTGATGCTGTTCCAGCACGTGTTCTGGTTCTTCGGGCATCCCGAGGTCTACGTCATCGCCCTGCCGTTCTTCGGCATCATCTCCGAGATCATCCCGGTGTTCTCCCGCAAGCCGCTGTTCGGCTACACCACGCTGGTGTACGCGACGCTGTCGATCGCCGCGCTGTCGGTTGCGGTCTGGGCCCACCACATGTATGCCACCGGAGCCGTACTGCTGCCGTTCTTTTCGTTCATGACGTTCTTGATCGCGGTGCCCACCGGCATCAAATTCTTCAACTGGATCGGCACCATGTGGAGGGGCCAGTTGACGTTCGAGTCACCGATGCTGTTCGCCATCGGTTTCTTGCTGACGTTCCTGATCGGCGGACTGACGGGCGTGCTGCTCGCCAGCCCGCCGCTGGACTTCCACGTCACCGACACCTACTTCGTGGTCGCGCATTTCCACTACACGCTGTTCGGCACCATCGTGTTCGCGACGTATGCGGGCATCTATTTCTGGTTCCCGAAGATGACCGGGCGCCTGCTCGACGAGCGACTGGGCAAGCTGCACTTCTGGCTCACGTTCATCGGCTTCCACACCACCTTCCTGGTCCAGCACTGGTTGGGCAACTCCGGGATGCCGCGCCGCTACGCCGACTACCTGCCCACCGATGGATTTCAGACGCTCAACCTCGTCTCCACGGTAGGTGCGTTCATCCTTGCCGCCTCGGTGTTGCCGTTCGTGTGGAACGTGTTCAAGAGCTGGCGCTACGGCGAACCCGTCTTGGTGGACGACCCGTGGGGTCACGGCAACTCGCTGGAGTGGGCGACCAGTTGCCCGCCGCCGCGACACAACTTCACCGAGCTGCCCCGGATCCGTTCGGAGCGCCCGGCTTTCGAACTGCACCACCCGCAGATGGTGGACCGGATGCACGCCGAGGCCTACGTCGGCCGCCGGCAACAGGAGAGCATTACCGCCGATCGCCGATAACCGGATAGGCGCGGGCCGGGCGGTCAGCCGTGCGGTGCGTCGGAGATCTTGGTGTCGGGCTTGCCCAGCGTCTGGCAGTACGTCAACGCCGAGAGGCGCGTGGCCGAGATCTCGGCATTGGACGGGTCGGTGCCGTTCTTGTCCTTCAGCATCTTGCTGACCTCGTCGTTCTGCTTCTTTTCGTCCTGCGAGGTGAAGTCCTTGCACTTGGTGTCGCCGCCGGTGTTGATGACCTGTGACGCCGAGCACGCGCTGGACAGGAGTACGGCGATCGCGAACGTGGCAGCCGCGATTTGCTTCATTGTTTGCCTTCCTGGAGCTTCAGTAGTGGTATCTGTACACCAAATCGGTCGATTTGAAACCCCCACAGCCGAGTTGCCCGACAGCTCCTCGGGTTTGCGGCGCGGGCAATTGGCGGGCTGACGGGAATAACCGCGTCGCCCACATCGTCGTTCAGGCGTCTTCCGTGGTGGGCCGGTGCGGCCGCGCCCAGGCCCGAGGAGGGAAAACGACTGTGTCGGGGTCCAATGGTTCAACGCGGTCGACATTGGTCACGCCGGCGATCGCCGGCGGCCCCGCGTCGACGCGGGGCGTGTTGGCCGGTGTGCTGGTGCTGTTGTTGTCCGTCGGCTGGGTAGCCAATCACTTCGTCGCGTTGATGCCGGTGCTCAGCGTTCGCCAGCAGCTCAGCCCGGCCACGCTCGACGTGATCTTCGGCGTGTACGCGCTGGGATTGTTGCCCGGCCTGCTCGTCGGCGGGCGCGCATCGGATGCGTTCGGGCGGCGATCGGTGGCGCTGGCGGGCTCGGCGACCGCCGTGGCGGGGACGATCGCGATGCTGTGCTCACAGCAGTACGACGCGTTGCTGATCGGACGATTGATCGTCGGGCTCGGGGTCGGGCTGGCCATGAGTTCGTGCACGGCCTGGGCCTCGGATCTGAATGGCCCCGCCGGGGCGGCGGCCGCCGGTGCGGCGTTGATGGCCGGTTTCGCGATCGGCCCGTTCGCGGGAGCCGTGATCGCAGCCGCCGGGCCGGCCGGCATCCGGTTGTCGTTCGGCATCGCGGCCGCCGTCGGCGTGGCGGCGATGTCCGTCGTGGTCGTCACGGCACGGCACTCGGGGGCCGCCGCGCGGTCAACCACTGAGGTGTGGGAGCCGCCGACGCCCGCCGAGCAGGGCGTGGCGCCGGCGTTGAGTTGGGCCATGCCGCTGGCGCCGTGGGTGTTCGCCTCGGCGACACTGGGTTTCATCGCGATTCCCGGCCGCGTGCACACCGGGCTGGCGGCTCCGCTGGCCGCCGGCACCGCGACGCTGATGGTCAACGGCGTCAGCGGGCTGATCCAGGTGCTGGCGCGGGCGCGCCGGTGGGGTCCGCAGGCCGGCATCGCGGGCGCGGCGCTGGCCGCGCTCGGCTACGCGGTCACCGCGCTGGCCCCGCCGGCCATCCCGCTGGCGTTGGGGGTGCCGCTGTTCGTGATGCTGGGGTGCGCGTCCGGCCTCTGCCTGCGCGAGGGCTTGATCGACCTGGAGGCCGCGGCGCCGAAACGCCTGCGCGGCGGGCTCGTTGGCGCGTTCTACGTGGTGACGTACATCGGTTTCGGTTTGCCACTGATCTTGGCGACGGTCGGGCGGACGGTGTCGACGGCCATCCTCGCGGTGATGGCGGCACTGGCGCTGCTAACGGCAGTGAGCCGGGCGGTTCGGCTCCGGCGTGACGCCCACCGCCAGGGTTAGCCGTTCGCCTCTCTCAACCACGCGGCCGTTCGCCGTTCTGGCGGCGGGGTTTTCGGCCGCGCCTCGTCGGCGTCAGACGAGTTCGCGCAGCGTCTCGATCAGCTTGATCCGCTCGGCGGCTGTGGACGCGATGGGTGCGACGTTGAGGGTGGTCACCCCCGCTTCGGCGAACGCGGCCACGCGGTCCCGCACGAATTCGCGGCTGCCGATCAGGTTCACGTCGCGGACGAGATCGTCGGGCACCACCTTGGCGGCGCCGTCCTTGTCGCCGGCCAGGTAGAGCTCTTGAATGCGATCGGCCTGCGGCCCGTAGCCATACTTGGTCGCCAGGGCGTGGTAGAAATTCTTGCCCTTGGCGCCCATTCCGCCGATGTAGAGGGCGAGGTGAGGTTTGACGAATTCCCTTAGCGAGTCGACGTTTTCGCCGATGGCCAGCACCGGTCCGGCGAAAATCTCGAGCTCGCCCAGACCGGGATCCCGCTTGGCCCGGCCGGCGGCCAGCGCCTCACCCCAGACGTCCTGCGACTTCTCGGGCAGGTAGAAGATCGGCTGCCACCCCTCGGCGATCTCGGCCGCGAGCTCGACGTTCTTCGGCCCGAGCGCCGCGACGAGTATCGGGATACGTTCTCGGACAGGCTTGTTGATCAGCTTGAGGGGTTTGCCCAGCCCGGTGCCCTGCCCGGCGGGCAGCGGGATGGTGTAGTACTTGCCCTGGTGCTGAACGGTCTCACGGCGCCACACCTGGCGGCAGATGTCGATCACTTCGCGGGTCCGGGCGATCGGCGCGTCGTAGGGGACGCCATGGAACCCCTCGATGACCTGCGGACCGGATGCGCCCAGTCCGAGGGTGAACCTGCCGTCGGAGACGTAGTCGAGGCCGGCCGCCGTCATCGCGGTCAGCGTGGGCGTCCTGGTGTAGAGCTGCATGATGCCCGAGGCCAGTTCGACCCGGTCGGTGCTGGCGGCCAGGTAGCCGAGCGCGCTCACCGCGTCGAACGAATACGCCTCCGGGACGAAGACGATGTCGAGCCCGGCGCGCTCGAGATCGGCCACTTCGGCGGCGACGTCCTTGAAACCGCCCGCATAGTTGATGCCCAGTCCGATTCGCATGTTCGCCTACGCGGTGGCGAACTCGCCGGCCAGCTCGAGCGCGTCCTGCTGGATCCGCTCGAACTGGGCACCCATCGCCTCGGACAGCGCCTTCGCGCCCGACAGCGGCCGCACCATCACCATGAAGTCGTCGATGAGGCCGTCCTCGTTGAAGTGCAGGAAGTCGCAACCGGTGATCTTGACTCCGGGCGCCCCGGCGAGTCCGGTCTCGAACACGAACGCGTGGTCCCGGCCGCTGCCGTCGTGTATCTCACGGACGTAGCGGAAGTCCTCGAAGATGCGCAACACCCCGCGCAGGATCGCCGCCGTCATCGGCTTGCCGACATAGGGCTTGAACGCCACGGGGCTGGTGAACACCACATCGTCGGCCAGCAGCGCCTGGATGCCCTTCTCGTCGCGTTCTTCGACCGCCTTGCGGAAGGGATGCATCCGACACCTCGCCTCTCGTTTCGCCAAGTGTCGTTGACGGTATGCCGTCCACCCCGAGGTGTCCATAGTGCGATTAATCACTTTGTTGACTACTCATATCGTTGTAGCCTTCTTCGGTGGCGCTGCGTGATGCGGTATTGGCCGCCCTCCTCGAGGGCGAGTCGTCCGGCTACGACCTGGCCAAAGACTTCGATGCGTCGGTCGCGAACTTCTGGATGGCCACCCCGCAGCAGTTGTATCGCGAGCTCGACAGGCTTGCTGAGCAAGGCCTCATTCGGGCGCGCCTCGTGCACCAGGAACGCCGGCCCAACAAACGCCTGTTCGCACTGACCGACGCCGGCCGTGACGCGATCCGGGAGTTCACCGGCAAGCCGCCGAAACCGTTGGCGATCCGCGACGACCTGCTGGTCAAGGTGCAGGCCGCAGACACCGGCGACACCGCCGCCGTGCGCGAGTTCATCTGGGAACGCCTGCAGTGGTCGACGGCCAAATTGCAACGCTACGAACGGTTGCGCGCGCGCGTGCTCAACGGGCGCGACGAGGAGGAATACCTGGCGCACGCCGAACGGGTCGGCCCCTACCTGACCCTGCTGCGCGGAATCACGTTCGAGGAAGAGAACATTCGATGGGCCGAACGCGCGCTGGCCGTCATCGAGCACCGGCTCTCCGCGGGGGCGAAGGAGTGAGCGGCCGAGATTGGGTGCGACATCCCATCGATGACTACCTCCACGCGAAGACCGGTTGCTCGAGCTCGTCGACCGGGTCGTGACGGCCCTCCAGACACCACCACCGCAGTTGCAGCAGCACGGCGCCGGTGGGTGCGTGAATCAGGTCGTTGCCCAGCGGGATCTGCACGACCGGGCGGGGGCTCTCCGGGATCGAGATGAAACGCGGAGAATCGTCGCGCTGCAGCTGGTGTAGCCCCACCCGGTACACCGCCACCACCTCGTCGGGCGCCGGGCGGGGATCGAGGCGCCCGCCGCCCCACATCACGACCGGCGTGATGACATAGCCCGATCGGGTCGGATAATCGTCCATCAGGCCCAGCACCGCCGAGCCCGGCAGGTCGATGTCGACCTCCTCGCGCATTTCCCGCAGCGCCGCGTCGGTCGCGGTCTCGCCCGGGTCGAGCCGGCCGCCCGGCAGCGCCCATTGCGCCGAATGAGAATTGAGGCGAGACGCCCTGCGGCACAACAGGAAAGCCGCACCGCCGGACACCCCGACCATCCGGCCGTCCAGGCCGGGCTCCGGCATGGGACGACCTCCGATCCACTCGTCCACCGGCGCCGGATCCACCCGGTCCTCGCCCAGGGTCGAGTCGACCAACACCACGGCGACCGCCGCGTGCCGCTTCGTCGGGTCGGTCAACTCGCGACGGTCGTGGGCCGCCAGATGGCCCCTGATCCGCTCGCGCAGCGCCTCGTCATACGGGATCGTCACGGTTGCAGACTATGCGGGGTGTCGCCGGGGCGGCCCACGAACGGTCGCCGCGCCGACAGCCGGCGCCCGGCGCGGGTACCCCCGGTGAACGGCCGGCGCTCCGGTGTCGTAGGTGTGCATGTACGGGAGGAGAAGGATGAAAGTCATCGGTTTCGAAGAGCACTACAAGCTCCCGGCCATCGCCGAAGAACACGAGAAGCAGGGGCAGGACGCGGCGACCGGTCTGCTGAAGGAGGCCGGTTACGGCTCCCCCGGGCCGGACGGGGAATGGCCGCCGGGCATCAACGACCTGGGCGAGGGCCGGATCGCCGCGATGGACGCCGCGGGCGTCGACCTGCAGATCCTCTCCCACTCCGTCCCGGGACCCGAGACGCTGGAGCCCGCGGCGGCGATCGAGCTGGCCCGCCGGGCCAACGACGCGGTGGCGGCCGCGATCGCCCGGCACCCGGACCGATTCCGCGGCTTCGCCACCCTGCCGATGCGCGACCCGGCGGCGGCCGCCGGCGAGCTCGAACGCACCGTCCGCGATCACGGCTTCGTGGGCGCCCTGATCAACGGTCACGTCAACGGCCGCTATCTCGACGACACCTTCTTCTGGCCGGTTTTCGAATCGGCCGAAACGCTGGGCGTGCCAGTCTTTCTGCACCCCACCATGCCGCCACAGCCGGTCATCGACGCCTACTACGCCGGCTTCGACCGCAAAGTCTCGGCTCGGTTGGCGGGGGCTGGCGTCGGCTGGCACCTCGACACGGGAGTGCACTGCCTGCGGCTGATCCTGGGTGGGGTGTTCGACCGTTTCCCCGCGCTGCAGATCATCGTGGGCCACCACTTCGAGGCGCTGAGCTGGATGGGATGGCGGACCGACTACTCGTTTCCGGCAGAGGTGAGCGGCCTCAAGCGCACCGTCAAGGAATACCTTCGGGAGAACTTCTACGGCGGCATCCTCGCCGGTGACTTCTTCACCCAGGAGCCCGGCGCGATGGATCCCAGTTGGAGTCTGTCCTTCACCGCCTATCTGGCGATGGTGAACGTCATCGGCATCGACCGCGTCGTGTTCACCGCCGACTATCCCTACGGAAACATCAACGCCTGCCGACAGTTTCTCGATCGGATGCCCATCAGCGAAGACGACAGGGAAAAGATCGCCCACCGCAACGCCGAGCGCCTGCTGAGGCTTTGACGCCGCCGCCCGCTCCCGCCCTGTGATTGACTGCGACGATGCAAAGACAACCGATGCTGGCGCGGCGCTTCTTCGACCGGTTCGAGCCGGTGCATGCGGTGACGTATTTCGCGCCGGAGGCGCGTGCGGCGCTGGACGCGCTCGGTTTCCGCGGTTTCTGGATGGGCTACTTCGCGGCCCGGTCCGCGCCGCTGGGCATGGTGCCGCGCGAGGTGGTCACCGCCATCTTCTACAACTTCGCCCCCGAGCGGGTCGCCAAGGCTCTCCCGGCGGCCTGGCAGGTCGCCGATCCCGACGCGACGTTGCGCGCCCGCCAGGAGTCCGCCGTCGCCGCGCTGCGCCGTTACGGACTGGGCGCGGACGAAAACGTCCGCACGGCAGCGGATTTAGCAGGGAAGGCGGCGCGGCAGGCGCCACTGGACGGGCGCCCGCTGTTCGCCGCGAACCTGGCGCTGCCCTGGCCGGACGATCCGCTGGCCGCACTGTGGCACGCGACGACCCTGTTGCGCGAGCACCGCGGCGACGGACACGTGGCGGTGCTGGCCGCCGCCGGCATCTCGGGCCGGGAATCCAACGTGCTGCATGCCGCCGCGGGCGGGGTGCCCCGCGAGTACATCGCGCGCACCCGCGATTACGACGAGGCGGCATGGGCGCACCACGCACGGCGGCTGGCCGAGCGGGGCCTGCTCGCCGATGACGGCTCGCTGACGATGGCCGGCCGCGAACTCAAAGACCACATCGAACGATCCACCGACGCGCTTTCCCTGTCGGCACTCGATGCGCTCAGCGACGACGAGGTGGAAACCCTGTTCCGGGCGCTCACGCCGATCACCCGTGTCGTGGTCTCCGGGGGCGATGTTCCCGACCTCACCCCGATGACCTTGCGCCGCGACGAATTGCACGACGACAGCGCGCACTTGACCTCCTAGCCCGTGCGGGCGGACCCACTGAGGTGATCACCACCACGCTCACACGCCGGTCCGGCGTCATGTGTCCTCCTTGCTGAGGGCGACTGCCCGCAAACGACGTGTCCTGACCGGGTTAGCCTGAGCCCATGAGCAGCCAGCGGATACCCGGCGGAGTGGTGCACGAGCTTCCCGCGGACCTGCGTGAGTCGCTGATCGGCAACGCCACGGCGCTCGCCGCATGGAAGGACATCACCCCGTTGGCCCGCAACGAGTTCATCTGCTGGGTCGAGGACGCCAAGCAGGAGGCGACCCGTCAGCGCCGCATCCGCCGGACGCAGGAGGAGCTGGAAGAGGGCAAGCGCCGGCCGTGCTGCTGGCCGGGTTGCAAGCACCGCGAGCGCACCGGCAAATGAGCGCGCCCGTCACCGGCCCAGCGACTTGTAGAACACCAGGCCGTTGCCCTTGTTGTCGTAGACCACTGCGCGGCGTTCGTGCGCGTCGTCGTAGGGCCCCTTGACGATGCCGCCGCCGCTGGCCTCCACCGCCTTGGCCGCGGCGTCGACGTCCGCGGTCTTGATGCCGACGACGACCTGGCCAGGTATGGGATGGTCCACCGCCGTCGCCAGCGCGAGCGTCACCGGGCCGCCGTCGAGGGCGGCGAAGTGCGCTCCGTCGCGGAATTTGAGCGGCATGCCCAGGGTCTCGCTGTAGAACCGGATCGACTCGTCGAGGTCGTCGGTCGACAGGACGATCATCTTTACTTCGTGGTCGCTCACGGGGCCTCCTCTGGCGCTGGATGGCATACAGACTAGGCCGGGAGGCCGAACAGGAGAAGGGGGGATCCACCGAAAACGGCCGCGCGCTGGACACGTTGCGCGGCAGGGCTATTCGTCGGTTCGGTGCTTAGACCGGGCGAACGTCAGGTGCGTCCCGCCGGAACCACCTGCCCGTCAAGGAAATCCATCGGTGGCCCGTCCCCGTGGGCGACGTCGCGGTCGGCGACCGCGGTGGCCAAGGCGGTGCCGTCCTGAATGGTTCCGACGATTTCGACGTGGTCGTTGACGGTGAAACGCGGCGTGGCGCTGCCGGATTGGACGCCGCCGTGAGCGATCAGGGTGGTGCCGGGGGTGACGAGATAGGTCTGGGTGTACCCGTTGGCGCTGCGCGCGGTGACCGAGCCCTCCGACACGGCGATCACGGTGCCCTCCTGCCGCACCGGCTGGGACGCGGGCGGCGGCGACTCCTGCCTCGCCCCGACGGTCCGCTTCTCGTCGTGGGGCGCGTTGAGTACCAGGGCGGTCAGGGTCGCCGCGCACAGCATCGAGGCGGAGATGACGTCACACAGGCCCGCGACACCCGAGCCCCGCCGCGCCGCAGGATCCGCTGGCCGTCTTTGCTCTGGCGCCCCGGTCATTCGATGCTTCGCACTCACGATCATCCTTCCCTGCGGTTTTGCGCCGACGACGGTCGGCGCGCACCCAAACAGGTTGTTGCTCGTGGATTTACCCCGGGACCGGGGCTGATAAACCGATCCGGGCGCGCCTGCGGCTCGCCCGGGTTGTCAGCCCTTGGTCAGGGTGAACTGCGCGACGTCGGTGTAGCCCTCGCGAAACAGGTCGGCGCAGCCGGTCAGGTATTTCATGTACCGGTCGTAAACCTCTTGGGACTGAATCGCGATGGCCTCGTCGCGGCGCGACTCGAGGGCGGCCGCCCAGGTGTCGAGGGTGCGCGCGTAATGCAGCCGCAGTGGCTGGACGAGCTTGAGGCTGAAGCCAGCGCGGGTCGCGTGCTCTTCGACGTTCTTAGCTTGCGGCAGGTCACCGCCCGGGAAGATCTCGTCCATGATGAATTTCATGAACCGCAGCTTGGTCATGGTGATGGGCAGTCCGCGCTCGGCGAATTCCTCGTCGCTGGGCTTGATGATGGTGTGCAGCATCATCACCCCGTCGGCGGGCAGCGCCTCGTACGCCATCTTGAAGAAGTCGGGGTAGCGGTCGCGGCCGAAGTGCTCGAAGGCGCCGATGGACACGATGCGGTCCACCTTTTCGTCGAACTGCTCCCAGCCCTGCAGCAGCACGCGCTTGCTGCGCGGGCTGGGGTGCTGGTCCAGGCGCTGCTGCACGTGTGCCTGCTGGTTGCGGCTCAGCGTCAGGCCGACGACGTTGACGTCGTAACGCTCGAGCGCCCGCACGATGGTGGTACCCCAGCCGCAGCCGATGTCGAGCAGCGTCTGGCCCGCCTGCAGCCCGAGCTTGCCCAGTGACAGGTCGACCTTGGCGAGCTGGGCCTCTTCGAGGGTCATGTCGTCGCGTTCGAAGTAGGCGCAGCTGTAGGTCCGCGTCGGGTCCAAGAAGAGCGCGAAGAACTCGTCGGACAGGTCGTAGTGGGCCTGAACGTCCTCGAAATGCGGCTCTAGGCTTGCGGGCTCGCTGCGATTTTCCGGCACAAACAACCTCTGACATCGGTGGGGCTTAACGGCGTGCGATCGCTGTCGATCGGCATGCTGGTGCCCCAGTGTATCCGCACGGTCTGCGCCGCCCCGTCGGCGCGTTCCCCCGGTTGACTGGTTCGGCGCCATGGGACACCATGGCCGCGAACCGTAGCGGTGAGGGAGGTGGGGCGTCGCGATGGCTGACATCACCATGTTGATCCTCGCCGACCACGAGTGGTTCCGCGAACAGTTCGCCAGGCTGGACGACCTGCAGGCTCAGACACCGACCGACCAGGCCGCCCTGGCGCGGGTGTGGCGCCCCCTGGCCGACAAGCTCGACGTGCACGCCTACATCGAGGAGAAGATCTTCTACCCGCAGTTGCTGACGCGGGGCTCCGATGACGCCGAAGGCGAGACGCTCGACGCCATCGGGGACCACAACGACATCCGCGACGGGGTGCGCGACGCCAACGCCGCCGAAGTCGGCGACGAAGAGTGGTGGGCCGCGGTCGGGCGCACCCGTGAGGCCAACGACGACCACATGGGTGAAGAGGAGCGAGAAGGGCTGTCGGACTTCCGTCGCAGCGCCCCCATCGGCCTTCGTGAAGCGCTGGGGCGCCAATACAGCGAGTTCATGGCCGAGCATCCCACCACCGAGGGCTTGCCGATCGTCGACCGCGACCCCCAACGCTACGTCGAGGACATCGAGGCCGGCGGGCGGTCCGCGCCACGGGAACGGTCCGCGCCGCCGCAGGATTTCTCGCTTCGCATCGGCAGCCTGAAAGGTCAGTGAATTCCCGTCGACCCGGCCCGGGTCGCTACCATCGGCCACCGGTCGGGTGGAGACGATAGAGCCGGTTGGGAGTGAGATTTGTTCGGCCCGCGACACTTCTGGGTACGCAATTCGTCGATGAGTGCACGGGGCCGCCGGAGGAAATGGGCACGCAAAGAGATCAGGGTCGCCGACCCGGCCATGCGCCAGACCATCATGGGCACGGCCATCGGCAACTTCATGGAGTGGTACGACTTCGGCGTCTACGGCTACATCGCCACCACCATCGCTCAGGTGTTCTATCCCGGTAAGAGCGTCAGTGGCGTCCACCTCCTCGCGACCTTCGGCACCCTGGCGGCGGCGTTCGTGGTGCGCCCGCTCGGCGGGTTCATCTTCGGCCCGCTCGGCGACCGCATCGGACGGCACCGGGTCCTTGTCGTCACCATCCTGATGATGACGGTGAGCACCACCGTGACGGGTTTGCTTCCCGGGTACAGCGTCATCGGCATCTGGGCGCCGGTCCTGCTGGTCGTCGCCCGCGTCTGTCAGGGCCTGTCGACGGGCGGCGAGTACGTGGGCGCGATGACCTACCTGGTCGAGCAGGCGCCCGACCACAAACGCGGCATGATGGTCGGGTTTTTGCCCATGGGCAACCTGGTCGGGTTCGTGCTCGCCGGGATGCTGGTGACCGGGCTGCAGACCTGGCTGCCCGAGAACGACATGCTGACCTACGGCTGGCGCATTCCGCTGCTGCTGGGTCTGCCCTTCGGCCTGTTCGCGCTATTTCTGCGGCTGCGGCTCGAGGAGTCCTCCGCCTACGAGACCGCGACCGACGGCGCGCACCCGCCCGAGAGTGGCCGGCAGCAGTTTCGGCGCACGGTCGTCGACCAGTGGCGCGGCCTGCTGATCTGCGCGTCCCTGGTGCTCACCTCACAGGTCGCCGACTTCATGCTGACCGGCTACCTGCCGACGTACCTCAAGTTGTTCGTTCGCGTCGGTCACACCGCCGGGTTGGTGATGATCGTGGTGACGCTGGCGATCCTGATGGTCACGGTGGTGCTGGTCGCCGCGCTGTCGGATCGCATCGGCGTCAAACCGATCATGTGGACGGGCTGTGCACTGCTGATCGTGGGCTCCATCCCCGCGTTCCTGCTCATCCGCTTCGGCAGCATCTACCCGGTGATCTTCCTCGGCGTTCTCCTGATCGGGGCGATGGAGCTGTGCTTCGACAGCACCGCGCCCGCCATGCTGCCGGCGTTGTTTCCCACCAACGTGCGCTACGGGGCGCTGGCCATCTCGTACAACATCTCGATATCGGCCGTGGGAGGCACCACGCCGCTGATCGCCCAGGCGCTGGTCTCCGGCACGGGCAACGTCATGGCGCCCGCCTACATGCTGATCTTCGGTGGCCTGGTGGGCGCCGTCACGCTGCTGTTCACACCGGAGGTGGCCGGCAAGCCGCTGCCCGGTTCCGGGCCCGCGGTGGAAAGTGAACAGGAGGCGCGGGAGCTGGCCGACGACGTCAGGTAGCCCTCCCGCCGAGACACCTGAAATCCGTTGCTCACGCGGCCGTTTCGCGTTCACTAGGCGAAAGCGGCTGACGGCGAACGCCTTTGGGTGGGGCGTGTGAGAATCCCCGGCCTGGGTATATAAGCGTTGTGCTTCAGCGTCACCGCCGTCCGGCCGCCCCTGCGGACGCCCCACCCGGGCCGCCGCGTTGACGGCGCAGCCCAAGCCGGTTCCCGATGACCTCCGCCGGTTGGCCGCGGCACACGGGGTGGCGACCTCCTATCGCAACGAGCGGCGGGAGCCCGTGCAGGTCGACGCCGAGGTCGTCATCCGGGTGCTCGGCCTGCTCGACGTCGAGGCCGCGAGCGAAGCCGACCGGCGCCGCGAGTTGGCCCGACTGGCCGAGCGTGACCGCCCGGGCGCCCTGGCGCCGACCGTCGCCGTGCGGGTGGGCGGACGTCCCCGGCCGATGCCCCGCGCCGCCCTGCTGGTCAGCGAGGACGGCGAGCGGATCGAGGTGCGCGACGAGCTGCCCGGTGACCTGACCCCGGGCTGGTATCGGCTGCACCTGGACGACGGCCAGGAAGCGACCCTGGTGGCCGCGCCGCCGCGCGTGCCGCCGACGCCGGAAACGTGGGGGTGGATGCTGCAGCTCTACGGCTTGCGCTCGGCGCGGTCCTGGGGCGTGGGCGACCTGGGCGACCTGCGGGAGTTCCTCGAGTGGACGGCCTCCGAACACGGGGCCGGCGCGGTGCTGCTCAACCCGCTGCACGCGCCCGGTCCGACGCATCCGGTGCAGCCGTCCCCCTACACCCCGTCGAGCCGGCGGTTCGCCACTCCGCTGGCCTTGCGGGTCGAGGACCTCGACGCGTACCGGCGGGCCGATCCGGACACCCGCGCGGAGGTGGACGCGCTGCGGGTCTCGGCCACCACCGAGCGGATCGACTATGACCTGGTGTGGGCGGCCAAACGGTCGGCCCTGGAACTGCTGTGGCGAGCCGAAGGCCGGCCCAGCCCGTTGGACGAATCGCCCGCCGGGACGGGGCTGCGGGACTGGGCCACGTACTGCGCGCTGGCCGAACGCCACGGCGGCCGGTGGACCCGATGGCCCGCGCCGCTGCGTGACGTCGCCGGGCCGGCGGTAGCGGCGGCCCGCCGCGAGCTGGCGCCGCGGGTGGCGTTCCATGCCTGGGTGCAGCGGCGCTGCGACGAGCAGTTGGCCGCCGTGCGCGACGCCGCCCGGGACGCGGGAATGGCGCTCGGTGTGCTGCACGACCTGCCGGTGGGCGTGGACGCGAACGGCGCCGACGCGTGGGCGCTGGCCGACGTGCTGGCCGCCGGGGTGAGCGTCGGGGCGCCACCGGACAACTTCACCCCGCGGGGACAGGATTGGGGACTGCCGCCGTGGCGGCCGGACCGCCTCGCCGCCACCGGCTATGCCGCGCTGCGGGACATGCTGCGGGCGGTGCTCGGCCACGCCGACGGTCTGCGGATCGACCATGTCGCCGGGCTGTGGCGGCTGTGGTGGATTCCGCCGGGCGACGGCCCGGATCGCGGCACCTACGTGCACTACGACGCCGACGTCATGCTGGCGGTCCTGGCGCTGGAGGCGCACCGGGCGGGCGCCACCGTCGTCGGCGAGGACCTGGGCACCGTCGAACCGGAGGTGACCCAGGCGCTGGCCGACAACGAGATGCTCGGGTGCGCGGTGTCCTGGTTCACCCGCGACCAGTCGGCGCCCGGCGAGCCGCTGCTTCCGCCGGCGAAGTGGCCGTCGCGGGCGGCGGCCAGCCTGTCCACCCACGACCTGCCCACGGCGGCCGGATTCCTGCGCGGCGAACACGTGCGGGTGCGCGCCGACCTGGGCCTGCTCGACGACGTCGCGGGCGAGCAGTCGGTGGCCGACAAGGAACGCGCCGAGTGGCTGGAGCTGCTGCGCGCCGAGGGCCTGCTGGCGGGTCCGGACCCGGACGAAACCGCGATCATCGCCGCGATGCACCGGTTGCTGGCGGCCACCCCCAGCCGTCTGAAGCTGATCTCGCCATACGACGTGCTGGCCGAACCCCGCCAGCCGAACTTGCCGGGCACCATCGACGAGTATCCGAACTGGCGGCTTCCGCTACCGGCCACCCTCGAGGAGCTACGCGCCGACCCCCGGGTCGCCGGGATCACCGCCGCCTTCCGCAAGTCGCGATAGCCGCCGCACCCGCCCGTCCCGTTTCGGGCATTCGCCGGCACCTTCACCCCTCGACCGCCCCCGTTCGCGCGCATGCGCCCAAACTGCCGCGCCCGCAAGCGCTTCGGCCGGTGACCGGATTCGGCGCGGTGATTCGCGATTAACAAACGCGCGCTGCGGCTACTACGACATGGGCGTGTGCCGCGTGGACGGCGCAACGAAAGAACGGGGTTGACCATGGAACCGATATCGCCGACCGATGCGCTGTTCCTCATCGGCGAGTCGCGCGAACACCCGATGCACGTGGGATCGCTGCAACTCTTCGAACCGCCCGAGGACGCCGGACCCCATTTCGTCCGGGAGTCCTACCAGGCCATGCTCGAGTGCACGGACGTGCAACCAACGTTCCGCAAGCATCCGGCCTTCTTCGGCGGTCTGACCAACCTCGCGTGGTCGTTCGACAAGGACGTCGAGCTCGACTACCACCTGCGCCGCTCGGCCCTCCCCGAGCCTGGCCGGGTCCGCGACCTGCTGGAGTTGGTGTCCCGGCTGCACGGCAGCCTCCTCGACCGGCACCGCCCGATGTGGGAAGCCCACCTGGTCGAGGGCCTGCAGGACGGCCGGTACGCGGTCTACACCAAGTACCACCACTCCCTCATGGACGGCGTGTCGGCGATGCGGCTGGTGCAGCGCGCCTTCACCCCCGACCCGCACGACGACGAGGTGCGCGTCCCGTGGAGTCTCGGTCCGCGCAAACGTGGCGGGGGGCACCAGCGCCGGTCGCTGCTCGGGCGCGCCGGCGACGTCGCCGGTTCGGCGCTCGCCCTGGCGCCGTCCACGCTCAAGCTGGCCCGGGCCGCGCTGCTCGAGCAACAGCTCACGCTGCCGTTCCGGGCGCCGCGCAGCATGTTCAACGTCCGGATCGGCGGCGCCCGCCGGGTGGCCGCCCAGTCGTGGTCGCTGGACCGGATCAAATCGGTCAAGTCGACGGCCGGGGTGACGATCAACGACGTCGTGCTCGCCATGTGTGCCGGGGCGCTGCGCGCCTACCTGCTCGAGCAGGGCGCGCTGCCGGACGCCCCGCTGACGGCGATGGTGCCGGTCAATCTCCGCAAGGCCGACGACGACCGCGGAGGCAACCAGGTCGGCACATTCCTGTGCAACCTGGCCACGGACCTCGACGACCCGGCGCGGCGTCTCGAGATCATCGGCACTTCGATCCGCGACACCAAAGAGGTGTTCCAGCAGTTGCCCCCGGTTCAGCAGCTGGCGCTGTCGGCATTCAACATCGGTGGCCTGTTCTTCGGGCTGATCCCCGGCTACCTGTCGGCGGCGTCACCGCCGTTCAACATCGTCATCTCCAACGTGTCGACCGGACCCTCGGAGCCGCTGTACTGGCGTGGTGCGCGGCTGGACGGAAACTATCCGCTGTCCATTCCGCTCGACGGGCAGGCGGTCAACATCACCGTGACCAACAACGCCGGCAACCTCGACTTCGGCCTGGTGGGCTGCCGCCGCAGCGTGCCACACCTGCAGCGGCTGCTGGGCCACTTGGAGACGTCGCTGAAGGATCTCGAGCGCGCCGTCGGGGTGTAACCGGGTGACGGGCTAGGACGTCCGGGGCCGGGTGGTGTAGTCCAGGCACACCGTGGTGCCGTCGGGGTGGGCGTTGATGGTGCAGTGGTCGGCGAGTGCGTGCATCAGCATGATGCCGCGAGACCGGCGTGGATCGCTGAGGCGCTGCGGCGAGGGATGATGCCACGATCCGCGGTCGCTGACGCACACGCTGATCGACTGGGCGGCGGGGTCGTGGCTGGCCTGCAGTTTCATGGTGCCGGCCGCGCGGTGGGTCCGGTAGGCGTGCTCGACACAGTTGGCCAGCGCCTCGTTGACGCCGAGGATGATGTCGTCGCGAACCTCCGCGGGGGCCTCAGTCACCTCCTGAAGCCACCGGCGCAGGGCGCGCCGCAGTTCGGCCGCCGTCACGGCGTCGGCGGCACCGGCGCAGGTCAACCGCGCGGGAGTCACGACCGTGGGTGGAAGAAGTGAGGTCATGCTAAGGGCATACCCAGTTGCGGGCGTGGTGTTAACTTGTTGGCCGTCTCGCTTTGGCCACGGCCGGGTAGCCATTGGGAATCGGCTTGCCGTCCAACGACATACAGAGATATCGAGCATCCGGCTGGGCACCCTGGTGACCTACGCGGCGTCCCGCTATCCGGGCCCGCTGGCCATCGCGGTGGCGCAGGTGGACGAGATGAGCTCGGGGCGGGTCGAATTCGGCTTGGGCGGCGGCTGGTTCGAGAAGGAGCATCAGGCCAAACGGACCCCGCAGCTGGCGGCGAAATACGCGGCAACCAGCCCACTCGTCGGCACGCCCACGGAGATCGTCGACAGGCTGGACGCCTGGAAAGCCATCGGCGTGCAGCGCGTCTATACCCGGTTGCTGGACCTGTCCGATCTGGCGCATCTGGAGTTGGTGGCGAGCGAGGTCATGCCGCAACTGCTTTGACGCGCACAGAAGCTCGTCACGAGGACTCGGCGTCGGCGCGCTCCTCCTCGAGCCGATCCTTGCTGCGCAACAACCGCAGCAACGTCACGAACAGAAGGCCGCCGAGCATGTTGCCCACCACCGTGTAGGCGAACCAACCCAGCCAGGTCAGGTAGCCGAACGGCGCTTTGCCCGTGGCCAGCGCGCCGAAGATCAACAGCGAATCAAGAATCGAATGGAACAGCCGCAGCCCGGCGAGCAGGAAGGCGGCGGCGACGGCGGCGGCGATCTTGGCGGGGACGGAATCGGTGCCGTGTTGCATCCGGGTCATCAGCGTGATGACCATGCCGCCGAGAACGGCCAGCGCCATGCTCTGGCCGGACAGCGGCGCGGTCGCGAAGTGGGTGCCGGATTCGATGGTCTGCGCATGCAGCTCGGGGAATCCGGTCATGATCAGCCACATGATCACCCAACCACCCACCAGGTTGGCGAACATGGTGCCGCCCCAGAGTTTGAACAGCTGCGGGAGGCTGGCGCGCTTGGCGGCCACAGTGACGACGGGGATGATGAAACCCTCGGTGAACAGCTCACTGCGGCCCAGCAGCAGCGCGAGGAATCCGATCGAGAACGCCACGCCGGCCAGCAGCGGGCGGTGGGTGGCGTCCAGCACCGCCAGGTAGGCGAGCACCCCGATTCCCACCTCGGTGCCACCGAAGAAGCCGGTGACCAGCACGCCGCGCCAGGTGCGATGCAGGCGCTGGGTGCCCTCGCTCAGCATCCTGCTGAAGGCGTCCTCGAGCTCGTCCTCGATCGGACTGTCCGTCTGCCCGAGCTGGCGTTGGGTGGTCTCACTCATGGTGGATGGCCAGATACCCGTTATCCCGCGGGCGGACCATCCGGTGTGAGGCATCTGACATGATCCGCCGGCCCCGTCACCTGCGCGGTCGCAGCACGGGTGTCACCAGTTCGCCCCTGTCGAGGTAACTCTCGAGGTTGCGGATCGCGAGCAGCGCCATCGCCCTGCGGGTTCGGGCGGTCGCGCTGCCGATGTGCGGGAACAGCACCACGTTGTCGAGCGTGAACAGCTCGGCCGGCACGTGCGGTTCGTCGGCGAAGACGTCCAGCCCCGCCCCGCCCAGCGCCCCGCCGGCCAGCAACTCCACGAGCGCGTCCTGATCGACGACGCTGCCGCGGGCGATGTTGATCAGGTAGCCCTCCGGTCCCAACGCCTCGAGGACCGTGCGGTCGACCAGATGGCGGGTCTCGTGGTCGCCGGTGGTGGCCACGACGAGTATGTCGACCGACTCGGCGAGCGCCACCGGCGAGCCGGCGTAGCGGTACGGCGACCCGTCGATGCGGTGGCGATTGTGATACGCGACGGCACAGTCGAATCCGAGCAGACGGGTCGCTATGGCCGACCCGATCCGGCCCAGGCCCAATATCCCGACCTGCAGACCGCTGACGTCGCGGCCATAGGGAAAAGGGCCGTCGCGTACCCATCGGCCCGCCCGCACGTAGCGGTCCGCGGCGCCGAAGCGGCGCAGGGTCATCAGGATCAGGCCCAGGGCGGTGTCGGCCACGGTTTCCGACAGGACGTCGGGGGTGTTGCTGACGCCGATGCCGCGGCGTTGCGCCGCCCGCAGATCGATCAGGTCCACCCCGGCCCCGTTGTTGACGATGACCTCGAGGTTGGGCAGCGCCGCGATCATGTCGGCGTCGATGCCGGGTGAGCCGGATGTGATCACCACCCGGACGTCGGCCCCGTGGTCGGCCAGGAAGGCGGCCCGCCCGGGGCCGTCGGGAAGCCTCTCGATGTCGTAGCGCGCGCTCAGCTCGGCTTCGAAGGTCGGCTCGAAGGCGCCGACCCGCACCGCGCTCATGATCTTTGTTCTGGTCACCTCTCCATCATCGAGTGTGGGGGAAATATCCGGGCGCCGACCGTCGTTGTCAACCGCGACGGTGTCGGACATTCCCCCGGGTACCACTTCAGAATCGTCGCTTCGAGCGACCACTTGCCGCGAGGCGCGAAGACGGCACCGTCCCAAACTTTTTCGGCGCGTGCGGGAAGCAACGGCGCTGCGGTGCGGTTGCAACACGAATGCGCATCGGAGTCGTGTTCCCGCAAACAGAGCTCGGCGGAGACCCCGCAGCCGTCCGCACGTACGGGCAGGCAGTCGAAGGGCTCGGCTTCACCCACATCCTCGCCTATGACCACGTGGTGGGCGCCGACCCGAGCGTGCACCGGGGCTGGGATGGGCCCTACGACATCGACTCGACGTTCCACGAGCCGTTCGTCCTGTTCGGCTACCTGGCCGCGATCACGTCACTGGAACTCGTGACCGGTGTCATCATCCTGCCGCAACGGCAGACGGCACTGGTGGCCAAGCAAGCCGCCGAAGCCGATCTGCTGACCGGTGGCAGGTTCCGCCTGGGCATCGGATTGGGCTGGAACGCCGTGGAATACGAGGCGCTGGGCGAGACGTTCACCAATCGCGGCAGGCGCTCCGAGGAGCAGATCGAGCTTTTGCGCAGGCTGTGGACCGAACGATCGGTCACATTCGACGGCACATACCACACGGTCACCGCCGCGGGACTGGCGCCGCTGCCCACCCAACGCCCGATTCCCGTGTGGATCGGCGCGGCCTCCGACCGCGGGTTGGAACGCGCGGGACGGCTCGCCGACGGCTGGTTCCCGATGACCGTTCCGGGACCGGGCCTGGACCATGCGCGCGCGCAGGTGCAGCGCGCCGCCGCGGCCGCGGGCCGGGACGCGGCCGGCCTCGGCATGGAAGGCCGGGTCAGCTGGACCGGCGACCGCGACAAGGCCGCCGCCGACGTCGCGGCCTGGCGCGCCGCGGGCGCCACCCACCTGTCGGTCAACACCATGAACGCGGGGCTCGCGACCGTCGACGACCACCTCGCCGCGCTGGAGCGGGTCGCGGCCGACCTGAAGTAGCGGCTAACCGGCTTCCGCTTCGACCAGGCTCAGGTGGACGGCGCGGTGGGCTTTCGGCGGCTTGCGCACGCGCCCATGAGGTTCCATCAGCCCGTTGTGGACCTTGACCTCTCCGCCGGTCGCGCAATGCCGGCGCTGCCAGTCGCTGATCGCCTGGTGCGCCGCGTGATCGAGGTAGTTGGCCAGCAGGTGCACGGTGACCGTGGTGCGTTCGGGGATCGTCGCGAGCACGCCCGTCAGCCGGGGCAGGGCGAGGAAGGTGCACGCCCCTTCGATGATCACGTGCCATTCGTCACCCACCGGCTTGGCTTCCACTTTGGCGCGCACCACCCGCCACCCGGTCACGACAACCGCCACGACGAGACCGATCATCACGCCGTGCAGCAGGTTGAGGAAGACGACGCCGACAATGGTCACCAGGTAGACGACGAGATCGCCGTTGCGCAAAGCGGTCTCGATGTGGGCCGGCTTCAACAGCTCGATTCCGATGACGATTAGCAAACCCGCCAGCGCCGCGGTGGGGATCTGTTCGACCAGCCCCGCGAAGGGCACGGCGAACAACAGGATCCAGACCCCGTGCATGATCGTCGAGGCGCGAGTTCTGGCGCCCGCGTTGACGTTCGCCGCGCTGCGCACGATCACGCCCGCGATCGGGAGCCCGCCGATCGCGCCCGACGCCATATTCGCCGCCCCCTGCCCGATCAGCTCGCGATTGAAGTCGGTGCGCGCCCCGGTGTGCATGCGATCGATCGAGACCGCGGTCAGCAGGCTTTGAACGCTGGTGATCAGCGTGACGGTGATCACCGCGATCACCGTCGCCCCCCAGTCGCCCTCGGGCAGCTGAGGCAGCCGCAGCGCCTCCAGCACCGAGCCGTCCAGCCTGATGCGGGAGACGTTGAACGGCAACGCAACCGAGAGAACGGTGGCGGCGACGATGGCGACGAGCGGGCCCGGGATCTTGGCCACCCGGGGCGGGACCCAGCGCCAGGCGACCAGGATGCCGATGACAAGCAGGCCCAGGACGACCCCGGGCCGGTGCGCACCGACGATTTGCGCGGGCAGGCCGACGACGTTCGTCCAGGCCGAGCTCTGCGATTCACCACCCAGCAATACGTGCACCTGCTGCAGCGCGATCGTGATCCCGATTCCGGCGAGCATGGCGTGCACCACAACCGGTGAGATCGCCAGAGCTGCCCGTGCGATTCTGCTGAGTCCCAACATGACTTGCAGCGCTCCGGCGATGACGGTGATGAAACATGTCACCGCCCAGCCGAACTGCGAGACCAGATCGGCGACGACGACCGTGAGTCCGGCCGCCGGACCACTGACCTGCAACGGTGACCCGCCGAGGCACCCCGCGACGATGCCTCCGACGATCGCCGCGAGCAAGCCGGACAGCACGGGGGCGTCGGATGCGATCGCAATCCCCAGCGACAATGGAAGCGCCACCAAAAAGACCACCAACGACGCCGGCAGGTCGTACTGCATGACCGCGCGCCACCGATCGGCGCGCGTCGGTTCCGCCCCCTCGCTGTCGTTTTCGCGTGGCCGCCCGGCGGGTAGCATCGGCCCTCCCTGGGATGTGCAATGAGGGGCGCGTTCGGGTAGCCACCCGTGACGCGCCAAGAGCGCACTGTAAACATCTGGGGCACAATGGATCACCGCCGCCGGGAACGTCGTTGTTCTGCTCAGCGTGCCCTGCCTATGCGTATCGACGGTATGGGCCGGTCAACCCGGTCGCAACCCGACGGTCCGGGCGCATATCGAATGCAAATCTTTTGCCGCGCAGAACGGTCGGGGTGTCGATGACCCCTGCTTCGCGCCGCCCGGCGAAATCACCTGCGGCGCAGCGCATCTACTCCAGGACGAAGACGGGTATCCGCCTCGTTGTCTTCTCCTGATATTCGGCGTAGGGAGGGTAAGCCTCGACCGCCCGTTGCCACCACTGCTCGCGCTCGGCCCCCTCGAGTTCGCGCGCCCTCAGCGCGAACACCTTTTCGCCGTCCTGCAGTGTGACGTCCGGATTGGCCTTGAGGTTGGAGTACCACAACGGATGGGCGGGGGCGCCGCCCTTCGACGCGACCATGGCGTAACGGCCGTCGTTTTCGACGCGCATCATCGGCACGTACCGCTTCTTGCCGGACTTTGCTCCGGTCACGGTCACCAGCACGACGGGCCGACCCAGAATCTCGACCCCGTCGGTCGTGCCCTGCTTGAGGATTTGCTCGGTCTGGTCGCGCACCCAGCCCCTAGGGCTCAGTTCGATCTCGTCGGCCATACCCGATCTCAACACGTCCTCGCTCCGCAGTCATCCCCCAGCCGGACGCGTAGAGTGGACGGTATCGCTTAAACGAGCTAACTAATTGGAGGGGATGAGGCGTGGCCCGCACCGACAACGACAGATGGGACCTGGCCTCCAGCGTCGGAGCGACGGCAACGGCGGTCGCCGCACAGCGGGCAATCGCTTCGCAGGGGCCCCGGCCCCTGCTGAACGACCCCCTCGCCGATCCGCTCGTACGCGCGGTGGGCAGCGAGGTCTTCGTCAAGCTCCTCGACAACGAGATCGACCGCTCCGACGATCCCCTGCTCAACCGCCGGGCCGTCAACGAGCAGATCACGGTCCGCACCCGTTACTTCGACGACTTCTTCATGCAGGCAACCGAAGCCGGCATTCGCCAGGCGGTCATCCTGGCCTCCGGCCTGGACACCAGGGCCTACCGCCTGCCCTGGCCGGCCGGCACGCTGGTCTATGAGATCGACCAGCCCGACGTCATCGAGTTCAAGACGCGGGTGCTCGCCGACTTGGGCGCCGCGCCGGCCGCCGAGCGCCGCACGGTGGCGATCGACTTGCGCGGGGATTGGCCGGCCGCCCTGGTCGGGGCCGGCTTCGACGCCGGCGCCCCGACTGCGTGGAGCGCCGAAGGCCTGCTCGTCTACCTGCCGCCCGAGGCGCAGGACCGTTTGTTCGACAACATCGTTGCGTTGTCCGCGCCGGGCAGCCGGATCGCGACCGAACACATGGATCTGCGCAACATCCCGACGGACTGGGCGCAGAAGTTGACCGAGCGGTCACAACGCCTGGGCTCCGACATCAATTTGGCCGAGCTCTTCTACACCGGCGACCGCAATACCGCCGCCGAATACCTGGCGGCGCATGGTTGGCACGTCGACATCCGGACAACCGAGGAGGCCTTCGCCGCCCACGGATTCGACGTTCCCGACGATGAGCTGGCTTCCTTCGGCGAGGATTCCGGTTACCTGACCGCAACCCTGCGATAAGGAAACCGGAAACCATATCAATCCCGTTGACATATATCAGCGTGGTTGATATAACGGTGGCATGTCTCAACCGACTCACGAAATGTTCGAAGCCGCCTACCGGGGCGAGGCCCCGGAGATGGGCGAGGGCAACCGCCCGCCGTGGAGCATCGGCGAACCGCAGCCGGAGATCGCGGCGCTGATCGAGGCCGGGAAGTTCCACGGCGACGTCCTCGATGCCGGCTGCGGGGAGGCGGCGGTGTCGTTGTTCCTCGCGGAGCGCGGCTTCACCACGGTGGGCTTGGACCAGTCGCCCACCGCCATCAAGTTGGCCCGCGAAAAGGCGGCCAGGCGCGGCCTTGCCAACGCCACATTCGATGTCGCGGACATCAGCGCGTTCGGCGGTAACGACGGTCGCTTCGGGACCATCGTCGACAGCACCCTCTTCCACTCGATGCCCGTCGAGCTGCGTGAGGGCTATCAGCAGTCCATCGTGCGGGCGGCCGCACCCGGCGCCTCCTATTTCGTGCTGGTCTTCGACCGCGAAGGCATGCCGGCCGACAGCCCGATCAACGCGGTGACCGAGGACGAGCTGCGCGATGTGGTCGCCAAATACTGGGTGATCGACGAGATCCGGCCGGCACGCATCCACGCCAACGTTCCCGACAGCGTCCTGGACGGATTCGGGGCCGTCGCCGGCACCGACATCCGCGACGAGGGCAACGGCCGCAAGTCGATGCGGGCCTGGCTGCTGTCCGCGCACCTCGGCTAGCGCCCGGACGCCGGCAGGTTTCGCGGCGCGCGATTCGGGAGACCCTGCCTGGAGCGACAGCACCGGCCGGAGGAGATCTCACGTGGACCAGCAAGTCAATGTCGACCCGCCGCCCGCGCCCGAGGATGCCAGGCAGGCGACCGAGGAACAGCGCAAGCTGCAGGAACAACTCGAGCATCAGCACGACGACCCGGACGCGCCGGGGTTGCAGCAGTCCCGCCATGACACGGCCGATGAAAGCACGCGCTAGGCTGCGCAGCCACGCATAGCGGCGCCGTACAGCGGAAGCGCCTCAGCCCCCGGCCCGCCGGCGGTCCTGTGCGAGCGCCGCGGCCGCCAGCCCCATCAACGTGAGGCCACCGACCGTCGCAGTGGAGATAGCCCACGCGCGCCGAATCAGCAGCGCGTCGTCGCATTGGCCGACGTAGTTCGTGCTGGACCGGGCGGGTTGCGCGGGTGTTCCGTGGCCGTTGCTGTTGTCAGCGACCGCCGCCTGGGTGAGGTCGGTCGTGAAACCGCTACCGCATTTGACCTGCCAGCCGAACTGGTCGTAGGCGTCGATGAACACGGGGAACCGTAAGGCGCCCAGCCCGATAGCCAGGGCTACTGCGGCCACCGCGAAGATCAGCGGTCCACGTCTGGTCATGTCACTCCCCTAGGTCATGCACACGTTGGCGAATATCAGCACGGGCCATGACACGATCGAGCCGAGGAAAGACACCACCAGGTCGACGCCGTGCATGTCGCGCAGGTGCGCCGTGTGAGTGGACGACCAGATCACCCCGACGATCAGGTACGGCGTGCCCAGCAGCACGGCCAGGCCCAGCAGCTCGGCGATCGTCAGCTGGTAGTCGAGCAGGCGACGAATCTTGTCGAGCATCGGATGTGCCTTTCGCGCGGGCGTACCGGGTCGCGCCGGCGCACGACGGCGTGAATGTCGCCACGCCGCGGCGGGTGGGTCAGATGGCAGCTATGTTAATCGCTATTCGGCTGGTTTGTGAAGAGCATGGTCATGGCTACTGCCGAGACATGACTTTGGCCGCTTGAGCGGAATTGCTCCCAGTCAACAGGTTTGGGGTTTCCCTAGCCTTGGTCAACCGCAGACCGCGAGACGGCTCCGCCGCGCAAGTGGGTACTTATTCTCGCGCCGGCTCTTATTTGGTGGTGGATCTTTGACCGACTGCCGGTGCAATCGGCGTCGGTCAGCGGCGGCGCGTGCTGGAACGGTGCGGGCTACCGAACGTGGTCAGGGGTCTGCCCAAGACGGTCACCTCCATCATCCGGCGTACCGTGTTGCGAGCGGGCTGGTTCGGGTCGGGCAGGACGAGTCGCCCGATGTCCACGGCGAGGGCGAACGCGGCGTGGACGGCGTACCGCGCCCGGCCCAGCGTTAAATCGGGCCGGGCCGCCACCGCGAGCCGCGCCCAGGACTCGACGGTGGAGCGTTGGATGTTGTACAGCAGTACGGCATCCGTGTCGGGCAGGTTATGACGTTCCGTGTAATACACGCAGGCCAACTCGGGATTCGCCAACGATCGCGTGACGTACGCGTCGATCAGTTGGGCCAGCGCCCGGTCGGGATCACTGGTGGTGGCCAGGATCGTCGAGAGGTCACCGGACAGCTGGTCTGCGGCGCGCCGGTAGGAGACGGCCAAGATGGCGGCCTTGCTCGGGAAGTACTGGTAGATGCTTGCGACCGGTATGCCGACGGCCGCCGCGAGGTCTTCCATGCCGGTTTCGCGGTAGCCCCGTTCGTTGAAGAGCCGCATCGATTCGTGCAGGAGCAGCTCATAGCTGCCGGCGGCGATGGTAAGCGTGGCCGGCCGTACCGGCTCGGGCGTACTCGTGCGTGACGCCGGCAAGTCCGCCTGCAACACGGCGTCCGCGATGTCGGAGAGCGTCGCCCGGATCTCGGCAATGCCGAGTCGTGAACGATGATCGGTGATGCTGCCGATGACACTCAGGGTCGCGGCGGACAGGATCCAACGTTGCCGCGATGTCAGCTCCGGGCGGATCTGGACCAACGGCCGCTGCAGGCGCCGGTTGAGCAATTTGACTTGCTCGGCAAGCGCGATCTGATCGTCGCCACGCAGGTAACGCCCCTCCCACCGGTACAGCCCCCCGGCGGTGCGGTTGACGATCGTCGAATCGATGAGCGCGCTGACGACGGCGCGCAGCGTCTCCTCGGGGTCGGCGTCGGCCGGCAGTGCGTCGGCGAAGGCGGTCGCGTCGACGAGCTGTTGACCGAGCGCAAGGAAGACGTCCCTGAAGAGGTCGTATTTGCCCTGCGAATGCCGGTACAGGGCCGCCGCCGAGATTCCGACCCGAGCCGCGATGTTTTCCATGCTGACCGCGTGGTAGCCCAGCTCACTGAAGGCGTCGGCGGCGGCGCGGGCGATCTGTGCCTTGCGGTCTTTGGGGCGCCGCTTGACCTCCTTGGTAGACGAGCGGCTGGCCGGCGGCATACAGATCACCGTAGCCGCAGCGTGGCCGAAGTGGGGGGCCGATCTCCGGCCCGCGCTCGCCGCTATATGGCGGTGAATCACTCGACCACGCACCAGCTCGAGGTGGTCCTGTTCGGCGACCAGTCGCCGATTGACACCCGTCGGTTCACACCGCGGCCGTGACTCTCCCCAGCGCCTCGCGGTCCACCGACGCTGAGCGGTCGATCGGGCTGATCACCAGATCCGTGGCACCCGCATCGAGATAGCGGCGCAACTGTTGCACGACAAGGTCTTCCGGTCCGATGGCAGCGAGTTCGACGGCGCCGGCGACTTGTTCCCTGGCGATCACGTTGGTGACACCGTGCTCATAAGCTCCTCGGGCTTGCGCGATCACATCGTCGACGAGATTGGCGGCATCCGGGCGCGCCATCAGGATGATTCCGGTGGGCATATCGGCAACCAACGACGCCGCCCGTTCGAGCATTCCGATCGCTCTCACGAGGACGCAAAGCGCATGCCCGACGCCTCGGGCATCGGTCAACCGTTGACCGCTTTGAACACAAATCGCTAATGTGTCCAAATGCCGGTGGACGCCGTCAAACCCGTACCGACCGCGTTGTTGACGGCCGCGACCGACACGCTGCGCCACCTGGGGCCGCGGCGATTCAGCCTGACGGCGGTGGCCGAGGCCGCCGGCGTGTCCCGTGGCACCGTGCACAACCTGTTGGGCACCCGGGACAACGCCATCGCCGCGGCGCTCAACGAGTTGGCCTCCGGGTTCATCGCCACCATGGCCGTGGAGGTCGCCAAGGAAGGCACGCTGGCCGACCAGGCCGCGGCCGTCGCGGTGCTGATCTGTGCGCATCGTCAGCGATCGCTGTCGACGTCCCGCGGCATCAATCAGAGCATCCTGGTCTTGCTGCTGGAGCACGGTGGCGACGAGTTGATGCGCCGTTCGATCGAGCTGTGGAAGCCGTTGGTCAAAGCCGCCCAGCGCAGCGGGGAAGTCGGAGCCGACATCGACCCCGTGCGCGCCAGTGAATGGATCGTGCGAATGTTGTTCAGTTTCGAGCTCATCCCGCCCATCTCGGTGAACCTCGACAATCCTCGGGCGGTCCGGCGGTTCGTCAGCGATCACATGATCACCGGATTGATCGGGGCGCAACGTGCCTGACCCCGATTACGAAGTCGCAATCATCGGCGCCGGCCCCGGCGGCATCGCCGCGGCCAAGCTCCTGCGCGACAAGGGGATAACCGATTTCGTCATCCTCGAACGCGGCCATGACTTTGGCGGCACCTGGCGAGACAACCACTATCCGGGCCTCGCCGTCGACATCCCCGTGCTCTGGTACCAGCTGTCGTTCGCGCCCAACCCCAACTGGACGAGGTTCTTCGCGCCGGGCCCCGAGATCTACCGTTACCTGCGTGACACCGCCGCGCGCCTCGGGCTCTACGCGTACCTGCGCCCGAACGCCGAAGTTGTCCAACAGAAGTGGGACGCGCAGGCGTCCCGATGGCGGCTGAAGCTCAACGGCCGGGATTCGGTGTCCGCGAGGTTCGTGATCAACTCGGTCGGCGGCTACGTCAACGCCAAGGACGTCACCGACATCGCCGGCGTCGACGACTTCACCGGGACCGTCCTGCGTCCCAACGCGTGGGACGACGACTACGACACCACGGGCAAGCGCATCGCGATCATCGGTACCGGATCCAGCGGTGTCCAGATCGCCGGGGCCGTGTCGGCGCGGGCGGCCACCCTCGACATCTACCAGCGCACCCCCGCATGGGTCTTGCCCAAGATCGACTTCGACATCAGGCCGTGGATGCGCTTCGCGCTGCGCCTGCCGGGTGTGGTCGATGCCATCAACGCGCTGGGCCGGGCGGGAATGGATGCCCTCATGGTCGCGCCGCTGGTGCACCTGCTGCCGCGGCTCCCCGACCGAATGCTGGTGCGGCTCATGCCCCTATACGACGCGTGGTGCCGGATGCTCTACCGGCTGCTGGTGCGTTCGGTGGTCAAGGATCCGCGGACACGTCGCGCTCTCGTCCCCCGGTACGGCCTGCTCGCCAAACGTCCCGTCATCTCCAGCAGCTTCCTGCCGGTGTTCAACCACGCGGGCACTCACCTGATCACCGCTCCCATCGATCGGATCACCGCGACCGGCATCCGCACCACCGACGGCGTCGACCACCCGGCCGATCTGATCGTGCTGGCCACCGGCTACGAGCTGTGGACCGATCCCGAAACGTACCGTCCCGGAACGATACTGGGCGAGAACGGGTTCGACCTCGCCCAGGACTACCGCGCTCATGGCTTGCGCAGCTACGCCGGAACGGCGCACCCGCGCTTGCCCAACCGGTGGGAAATCGTCGGACCGCTCGGCTTCGTCGGCTTCGCCTGGCCCGATTTCGTCGAGACGATGGCCGCGCACGCGGTGCGCCTCATCGACGAGACCCGGCGTCGCGGCGCGACGAGCGTTGCCGTCAGCCCGGCGGCGTTCGACCGGTGGAACGAACAGATGCACCGCCAAGGCAAGGCCGTCCACCTGTACCTGACGGCGTGCAACCCCCGCCTTTCCACGTATTTCGTCAATTCGCAGCGCGACACCGTGTATCACCGGCCGCAAACCATCACCGCGTCGCGCCGGTTCAGCCGGCGGTCCCCATTGTCGGACTACGAATTCAGCTATCAACGTGCCGGTGATTCTCAGGCAAAGTCTCAAGCAGAGGAGCTCTCGGCATGACCGATCCCGTCGCCCCACTGGCCGGCAAGGTCGCTTACGTGACCGGGGCCGCCCGCGGCCAGGGCCGCTCCCACTGCGTCCGGCTGGCCCGGGCCGGCGCCGACATCATCGCGATCGACGCCTGCGCGCCGGTCGCCGCACACAACGGCTACCCCCCGGCGCTCCCCGAGGAGCTGGCCGAAACCGTCAACCTGGTCGAGGGCGAGGGCCGCAAGATCATCGCCGACGAGGTCGACGTCCGCGACCTGGCGGGCCAGCAGCGAGTGGTGGCGAACGCGATCGAACAATTCGGCCGGCTCGACATCGTCGTGGCCAACGCCGGCGTGCTGAATTGGGGCAGGCTATGGGAAATTTCGGCTCAGCAATGGCAGGAGACCATCGACACCAACTTGACCGGGCTGTGGAACACCATGAAATCCGTGGTCCCGCCGATGATCGCCGCCGGCAATGGCGGATCGATCATCAACATCAGCTCCGCGGCGGGCATCAAGGCCGTCCCCGGCTGCGGGCACTACTGCGCCAGCAAGTTCGGTGTGGTCGGGCTGACCAACTCGTTGGCGGTGGAACTCGGTGAGTTCGGCATCCGCGTCAACTCGGTGCATCCCTACGGCACTGACACGCCGATGGGCAACGACCTGTCGATGTACCAGACCTTCCAAGACCATCCGCACTACATCCACAGCTTCTCGCCGGGCGCGCTGCCGACCGAGTCGCTGGCCGCCCCCGACCTGATCTCCGACATCGTGGTCTGGCTGGCCAGCGACGCCTCCTCGTTGGTCACCGCCGCCCAGATCCCCGCCGACAAAGGCTATTTGAAGATCTGAGCCCCGACAATTTGCTGCGGCCACAGCCCTGGACGGTCAGCCCGGATCTGGCCGGCGGCTAGGCATGGTCAACGCCGATTGCGCGAGGAAGCGATCGGTGCGGGATTCCGAGGCTCCGATTACTGCCCGCCCCTATGGGCCAGATCGATGGCGTACTGACTCACGAAGGTGCCCGCCGCCGGATCACCTTTGCCGCATGATCCATCGGACTCACCGGGGCGTTTGATCCACAAGTAGGCGTCGGCGTGCGCACCCGCGGTGGCCGTCGTGGGCGGAGTGCCCAGTGCCCGGCCGCTGGGGTTGCACCAGTTGAGCTCGCCGTCCGGCGCTGGTCCGGCGCCGTTGCGCGACGTGTCGACCACGTAATGGGCACCATTCGTGAGCGCCGAAATGGCTTCGCCGTAGCCGATTTCGTCCTCGGTCGTAAAGAAATTCGCGGTGTTGACGCTGAAGCCCCGCGCGTGACCGACGCCGGCCTGGTTGAGCCTGGCGGCCATGTCCTCGGGGCTATGCCAGCGCAAGTGGCCGGCATCGACGTAAACGGCCGCGTTCGGGTCCCGAGTGAGCGTGTCGACGGCATAGCGAATCAAGTCATAGCGCTCTTGGCGTTGATCACCCGACAGGCAGTCGGCCATCGCGAGCGCGTCGGGCTCGACGATGATCCCTACCCGCGAGGCTCCCACGCCGGATGCGATGCCGTCGATCCAGCCTCGGTAGTCCGCGCCCGACCCCATGCCGCCCGCGGCGAAGCTGCCGCAATCCCGGTGCGGGATTCCATAAAGCGCCAGAACCGGGATGGCGCCGGCAGCGTTCGCGTCGCCAACGTACTTCCCGACCGTGCCCGCCGACGAGCCCGGGACGATCCAATAGGCCTGCGGCGTGTTGGCGATCGCGGTCAGCTCGGGACTCGGCGGATCGGCGCTCTGCGCGGCGCGCATGGCCGCCGAATTGGGATTGACGTAGAACGGCGCCCCCGCCAAGGGGTCCCCGTCGCTGGCCAAGCGCACCGTCGGGGCGGAGCCGACCTGCGGTGGGCCGGCCGAAACACCCATGCAGGCAATGCCCGCAACGGTCAGGAAGGGAGCAATCCAGCGCGCGAGAGCGCTAGCAGCTGACGACATCACTTTAGGGAAACTAGTGCTTAACGGCGTTGAGCGGAAATCAAGGTCCGTGGAGCAGACATAGCTGGACACGATGGGCGAACGGCCGGCCCGAGCGAGTGAACCTCGTGCCTCGGTGCGATGACCATGGGCCGCTTGTGACCAAGCCTTTCACTGCTACTTTCCGCCCAGCGTTTCGAGCCTTAGACCGCGCGCGGTGGCCCCCGACGGCTATCCGGCGGAGCGAGGCGAATTTGCTGTGCGACGTCAACTTGCACGGCCGACGTAGAACAGCGCTTTCCACCTACCACGCGAAGTTCGTGCTGGTTTTAGGCGGTGGTGAAATACCGTTCGGCATGAATTTGGTCGCGGGACACTCCGGCGGCGGTGAGCGCGGTGTAGGCGGCCTCGATCATCGGCGGTGGCCCGCACACATAAACATCTGGGCTTTCGTCAAGCATCGGGACTTCGGCCGCTGCGAGATCGACCGGGTTGCCGGTGGCGCCCGTCCACCGAGGATCCGGTTGCCAGACCGCGGTGTCGGCCCGAAAGTCGGGTATCAACCCTGCGAGTTCGGCGAGCTCGTCCTGGGCGAAAACCTCCGTATAGCGGGTGAGGCCGAAGAACAGACGCGCCTGCTGCGGATCGCCCCATTCGGCCATTCGGCGCAACATCGACAGCAGCGGCGACAATCCCGTGCCCCCTGCCAGGAACCAGCGGGGTCGCAGACCGTTTTCGGCCAGGGTGAACGATCCCTGCGCACCGGAGACGGTGAGTACGTCGCCGACGGCCGCTTGCTCGGTTAAGTATTGCGACATCAGGCCGCCGGGCAGCAGTCGGATGTAGAACTCGAGCTCTCCGTCCCAGTTGGCGACGTTTGCCGGTGAGTAGGCGCGTCGGGAGTCGGTGCCCGGGACGGTGATTCGCACGAACTGGCCTGAGTCGAAGTCTGCGGGCGCCGAGCCGTCCAGACCGACCTTCAGGTGCATCACTTCGTCGGCGACGAGCGTCAGCCCGGTGACCCGAGCCTGCTGTTGTCTCGGTGGCGCAGCAATGACCTGGCCGCGGTCATAGGGCAGTTCGATGCGGCAATCAGTGCGGGGAACACTGCAGCACAACAGGATTCCGCCCTGGTTCTCGGGTACTTCGATCACGTCTGGGTCGTGTTTGCCCATGTCCACCTGCCCGCCGGAGAGCACGGCCGAACATGCTCCGCACCCGCCGGTCTGGCAGGTTGACTTCAGCACCATGCCCGCCTGTTCGGCGGCGGCGAGCACAGTGGTCTGCGAATCGCAGGAGATCGTTGACTCCTCGCCGTCGTTGGTGACCAGAACGACGTCGTAGCTTGACAACTCGGCGTCAACGGGTAGCGCGATGGTCTCGGTCATCACGCGCCTGCCATCGCATCGGCCAGATCCTGTTCGGGATCGCCGATCGGTTTGAGCGCGAACTGCTCGACGAGGATGTCGACCACGGCGGGGCTGAGGAATGCCGGCAGCGTCGGCCCGAGGCGGATGTTGCGGATTCCCAATGACAGCAGGGTCAAGAGCACCGCGGCGGCCTTCTGTTCGAACCACGAGACGAACAGGCTGAGCGGCAGGTCGTTGACCCCGCAGTCAAAGGCGTTTGCCAACGCCAGTGCGATCTGCACAGCCGAGTAGCTGTCATTGCACTGGCCGACATCGAGCAACCGGGGAATGCCGCCGATGTCGCCGAACTCATGGGTGTTGAACCGAAACTTGTTGCACCCGAGGGTGAGCAGCACCGTGTCCTCGGGCGCGCCGTCGGCGACGTCGGCGTAGTAGCTGCGTCCTGGTGCGGCGCCGTCGCATCCCCCGATGAGCAGGAAGCGTTTGATCGCACCGTCTTTGACTGCCTGGATGACGGTGTCGGCGACCGACAACACCGCCTCACGCCCGAATCCGGTGGTGATGGTTTCCGACGGCACCTCGGTGGTGAATCCAGGCAGGGACTGTGCGGCCCTGATGACCAGGGAAAGGTCGGCGGTGTCCAGGTGACGGATGCCCGGCCAGCCCACCGGCCCGGTGGTGAAGATCCGGTTGCGGTAGGCCGGCTGAGGCTCGATCAGGCAGTTGGAGGTCATCACGATCGGCCCGGGAAAGCCGGTGAAGTCGCGCTGTTGATCCTGCCAGGCGCCGCCGTAGTTGCCGGCGAGGTGACTGTACGCGTGCAGTTTGGGATATCCGTGTGCGGTCAGCATTTCGCCATGGGTGTAGACGTTGATCCCGGTACCCTCGGTGGCCTCCAGTATCTTCTGCAGGTCGTGCAGGTCATGACCGGATACCAGGATGGCCTTGCCGACGACTGGCGTAATCCGCACCGGTGTGGGCACGGGGCTACCGAAGCTGCCGGTATTGGCAGCGTCGAGCATCTCCATCACCTTGAGGTTTACCGAGCCCAGCTCCAGCGCGTGGGCAAGCAGGGCCTGGGGATCAGTGGGTGCGTCCGCCAGGAACGCCAGAGCGGATTCGATGCCCGCATCGGTCGTCTCGGTTTGGTATCCAAGGGCGTGGGCGTGGTGCGCGTACGCGCAAACACCTTTCAAGCCATACAGATTGAGGTTCAGCAGCCCTACCACATCGGGGCCAAGAGTGTCGAGGTCGGTGTCCACCCCGACGGCGGCGGCCTGCGCGACCACCTCCGCAATCGTTGTAGCCGGCGCGAACTGTGCTGGACCGGAGAGGGTTTCGGGCACCGCGCCGGCGGCTCGGGCGGCATTCTCATAGGCTTGCTTCGCCTGCTCTCGCATGTCGACCGCCGCGGAGATCAAAGCCATGAACCGGGTGGGATTGAAGTTGACGTTCGTCAGTGTGGTGAACAGGTCGAAACTGGCGTGCGCGGCGAATCGCGGGTCGGCGGCCCCGAGCCGGCGGGCCTGCCGCGCGTACTGTCCAATGCCGAGATTGACGTGAACCAACACGTCCTGCAGCGCCGCGGTGGTGGCATCCTTACCGCAATTCCCCTTCGTGCTCGCGCAACCGAAGGTCAGCAGATTGGGGCGGTCGGGTGAATCGGTGCGGTCGGTCTGTTCGCACTGATAACAGAACATTCGAGGTCTCCTCCGGCGGCGGTACGCGATTGACGAACTCACGCTACGAACCGGCGGAAGCGGTGCCTTTGACCTAGATCAAGTCAGGCCTGTGGGGGTGGTCACAGGATGGAGACGCTCCGGGCATACGCATCCAGCGCCGCGACATCAGGGATCTGCACCACTGCGCCATCCGTCCGAATCAGGCCCTTATCGGTAAGGGTGCGTATCGCGCGGGAGAAGGTCTCGGGCGTCATGCCCAACCGTGAGGCCAGCACCTGCTTGAGGGCCGGTAGCTCGACGCTGGCCGAGGGGGCGGCTCGGCTCGCATCGCTTTCGGAAACGCCGGCTCCCCCACCCACGCTGTAAGTCCCCGCGCCTATCGCGCCGAGGATGTAGGCAACGATCCGCTGCGTCGCGGATTGCAGAGACAGCATGGCAATGTCCTGAATCTTGCTTTGCAGCCGACGCGCCATCGACGCCAGCATGATGCGTGCCATCGCGGGCTCTTCGTCGAGGACCCGATCGACCGCGGCTGCGGGGACGAACACCAGATGCGTGTCGACCAGCGCGGTGGCGTCCACCGGATAGGGCTCGTGTACGAACATCACTGCATGGCCGAAAGCACCGCCCGGCCTGATGATCTCCACTACCTTGACCACGCCTTCCGAATTGGAAACCGAAAGCTGCATGAGGCCGTCGCGCACCATGTAGAAGCCGGTCGATGGGGTCCCTTTACGGAACAGCACCTGGCCCGCGGGCAGGAAGATCGCACGGCTCTCGGCGGCCAGGAAGTCCACATGCTTGCTATCCAGCCCGTCGAACATGGGGGCGGACGCAATTGCCAGTCGCAACTCAGCACTCATCGAGCGGGCCCCGGCTTCGGCAGATCGAAAGCGCTGCCTCGGCATGGTTCCTGATGGTCACTTGGCGATTTCCTCTCCGACTTTTGTGGGCGCGCTCCCCGACAGCGACGAAGCGCCGGCGTCGCTATCACCATCGCCAATCTCGACGGGGAACTCAAGCTCCGTCACGACGACGCGATCCGCGGCGATCGAAGTTGTCTCAGCTGATGTCCAGACCGGCTTGTCTCACGCTGTACGACGGCAAGGCCGCGGACAGGTCCTCATCCCCGTGCATGGCCTGCACGCTGCGGGCGTGCGGCTGATGGACCGCTCGTCGCACGAGGTAGGGCCTGTGGTTAGAGATTGATTGCTATGTACTTGTCTTCGACGTATTCGTCGATGCCTTCATAGCCACCTTCGCGCCCGAATCCGGATTGTTTGACTCCCCCGAACGGCGCTTGGGGGTTGGACACCAAGCCCTGGTTGAGGCCGACCATTCCGGTCTGTAGTGCCTCGCTCACGCGGAGCGCTCGCTTCAAATCGTTTGTGTAGAGGTAGGACACGAGGCCGTATTCGGTGTCATTGCCGTCGGCGATCGCTTGTTCCTCGTCAGAGAAGGTGAAGATCGGGGCCACCGGGCCAAACAATTCGGACTGGCGCAGCGGTGCGTCGCTTGGGATGTTCGCAAGGACAGTCGGCTCATAGAAGTAGCCGGGGCCCTCGGGTGCTTTGCCGCCGATCACTGCCTCCGCGCCGCGCTCGATCGCGTCGCTGACGAGCCCGGAGGTCGTCTTGAGCTGTGCGGCATCGATCAGCGGACCCATGTCGACGTTGTCCTCGGTTCCCCGACCGATTCGCAGCGCGCTCATCCTCTCGGTGAGCTTGTCGATGAACTCCGCGGCGATCTTGTCCGACAGGTGAAAGCGATTGGCGGCGACGCATGCTTCGCCGTTGTTGCGCATCTTGGCGACCATCGCGCCGTCCACCGCGGCGTCGACGTCAGCGTCCTCGAAGACAATGAACGGCGCATTGCCGCCCAGTTCCATTGACACACGGAGTAACTGGTCGGCTGACTGCTTTACCAGTGCACGGCCCACCGGTGTGGACCCTGTGAATGACAATTTCCGCAGCCGAGGGTCATTGATGACCGGTGCCAGCACTTCGGGTGCCGACAACGTGCTGACGACGTTGAGAACGCCGCCAGGCAGTCCAGCCTCGTGCAGGATCGCGGCCAGGGCCAGGATTGACAGTGGTGTCTGCTCGGCCGGCTTGATGATCATCGTGCAGCCTGCAGCGATCGCGGGACCGATCTTGCGAGTTCCCATGGCTAGTGGGAAGTTCCATGGTGTGATCATCAGACAGGGCCCGACCGGCTGCCTAAGGGTGAGCACGCGGCCTCCACCGTCGGTGTGGCGGGTGTAGCGTCCGTCGATGCGGACGGCCTCTTCGGAGAACCAACGGAAAAACTCCGCCGCGTAGAGGATCTCGGCCTTTGCCTCCTTGACGGGCTTGCCCATTTCGAGCGTGTTGATCAGCGCAAGATCATCAATCCGGGCAACGATCAGTTCGAACGCGCGCCGCAGGATCTCGGCACGCTCGCGCGGAGCGGATGCGGCGAAGCTCGGTGCGGCGTCGACCGCGGCATCGAGGGCTCTGATGGCGTCCTCGGCGGTAGCGTCGGCGACCTCGCACAGCGGTTGCGCGGTAGCTGGGTCTTCGACAGTGAACGTTCCGTGATGACCGTTTTGCCAACTCCCAGCGATGAACAGCTGTTTGGGCACTGCGTCGATGACCGAACGCTCTTGTGCGGGTGTGATAGTGGCCATCTCGAGCCTCCTGCGGTCATGAGTCGTGCCGCGGCGGTTGCAGCGGCGATAGTAAGCCGATAACCATCATGTCGCCGTGGGTGGCGGAACCGCGGCTGATCTTGGATTGCTCGAGGGACGCTCCCTCAGATACCAGCAGATGCAACGAAAGCTTCGTTAAGGAGTATGCCGCATGACCCGAGTCAGCACAATCCGGACTCCGCGCTCGTTCGACAGCGCGGCGAGTCCAATTGCCGCACACTCGGTGCGGATCTGAATAGGTCACTCAAACCTTCTCTGCCGTGCGTACTTCGGCGGCTCCGGCGTGGGCGGCGGCTGTCGAACATCTCGCGCCCTGGCGATGCCGGCAGTTGAACGGTTCACGCCGTGCCGCCAGTGTTCGCGTGCTCTAGGGTTGATGTAACTTTTGTTACGTTAAGCATCCGGAGGTGTTCATGCACGAGCAGGCCGTGGTCGGCGTCGACACCTTTCAGCTTCCTAAGCCAGCGCCCCCGGTTGCCGCACTGCGATCGCGGCACCGTTAGCGGCATGAAGCTGGGCGCGGAATCCGCGATTGCCCCGCGCCTCAGCGCCGACCCCGCGGTTGACCCATGCGCTTCACCGTCGAGGCGGAACGACAGCCGAGGCGTTCTGCGTCGATTCCCCGCAGGCCAAAAGCTGCGAGATCAGGGGGTCAAGTCGAACACCAGGGCGCTCTTTACTCACTTGTCGAGGACCTCGCGGCGTCCGTCGAGCAACTTCTGCCGATCATTCACCGATTTGCCGGGGTCCGATGCTCGACTGCGTGCATCGCGTTGGACACCGCGCAAGCTGTCGCGCGCCGGCGACAGCAGTTGGCCGTGCGCACCAATCATTCACCGAACCACTGCCTGCCCGACTAGGAAGGAATCTGACCGTGTCTGACCAAATACGCGGTGAAGCAAGACTTTCTGATGCTCTGACCACCAAGGGCACCGCCTTCACCGAGGAGGAGCGACGCGCGCTTGGACTCTTGGGCCTGCTACCGACGGCAGTCAAAACTCTGGACCAACAAGCCGAGCACTGCTGGCGTGAATTCCGCTCTCGCCACGATGATCTTGACAAACACATCTATCTTCGCGCTCTGCAGGACCGCAACGAGACGCTGTTCTACCGCGTGTTGCACGACCACATTCGCGAAAGTCTGCCGATCGTCTACACCCCCACGGTTGGCGAGGCGTGCCAGCGCTTCGGCGAAATCTACCGACGGCCAAGGGGTTTGTTTATTTCGTATCCGGACCATGATCGTCTTGATGAGATCTTGAGCAATCGGCCCCGGCGTGACGTCGACGTCATTGTGGTGACCGACGGGCAGCGGATCCTGGGTCTGGGCGATCAGGGTATCGGCGGCATGGGGATCCCGATCGGCAAGCTCTCGCTCTACACACTCATCGGCGGAATCGACCCCGCGCGAACGCTGCCGATCGTGCTCGACGTCGGCACCGACAACGTCGAGCTCCTCGAAGATCCGCTGTATCTCGGCTGGCGTCACCGGCGGATCGCCGACGATGAGTACTACGCATTCATCGACACATTCGTCAGCGCGGTCCAACAACAGCTACCCGACGTGTTACTCCAGTGGGAGGACTTCGCAACCGCGCATGCGCAGCCGATCCTGGACCGCTATCGCGATCAGCTGCTCACCTTCAACGACGATATCCAAGGGACCGCCGCAGTGACTCTCGGCGCGCTGCACGGCGCAGCAAAGGTCGCCGGCCGCCCGCTGTCGGAGCAGCAGGTCGTGATGCTGGGTGCGGGCTCAGCCGGTATCGGCGTCCTGGACATGATCCGGCGGGAGATGGTCAACGAGGGCCTGTCCGAAGCGGTGGCTCGACAACGGATCTGGGTCGTCGATGTGATTGGGCTACTCACTGACGATCGCGCCGACCTCACAGATGCCCAGCGGAACTTCGCGCAACCTGCCGGACGGGTGGCGGGTTGGGGGCTGGAGGGTCACGCTCAGCTCAAGGATGTCGTGCACAACGTCGAGGTCGGGGTTCTTCTGGGCCTGTCCACCGCTGCGGGCGCCTTCACCGAAGACATCGTGCGGGAAATGGCCGCCAAAACCCAGCGGCCCATTATCTTTCCGCTCTCCAATCCGACAAGTCGCGCCGAGGCGCACCCCGCCGAACTAGACCGTTGGACCGACGGACGTGCCCTGATCGCCACCGGCTCACCCTTTGCTCCGGTGGAGCGCGACGGCGCCACACGTCCGATCGCCCAATGCAACAACGTCTACATCTTCCCCGCAGTAGGGCTCGCAGTCACCGCCGCGCAGGCGACACGGGTGACCGACGACATGATGCGCGTCGCCGCCGCGACGTTGGGGGACCTGTCACCGGCGCTCGCCGACCCCGACGAACCGCTGCTGCCGGAGTGGGCGGACGTCCCCGACGCCGCCGTCCGGATCGCCCACGCGGTGGCCACGCAAGCGGTAACCGACGGAGTGGCCCCCGAACGCAGCGACCGAGAACTCGCTCAACGGATCACACAGGTGCGGTGGACACCCGAATATCCCGACAGCACAGTGGGCGTCGTGCCACCTGCTCGTCGTTGAGCGTTTCACAGCGCGGGCGGGTCTGCGGTCGAGTCCTGGTCTCACCCGAGTGTCCAACTGGACAGCGTCTGAACATCCGCATTTGAGACTTGGACACCGGACTTGAGAACCTACAACACACGCCGCTGTAGGTTCTCAAACTGCGTGGCGGATCGCGATGTCTTTCCCCAGCAGGTTTGCAGGTTTCTCATGAAGATGGTGGATGCGTTTTTCTCATCTTCATGGCGGATCCTCGAACCGCACGCGATGCGCGCCGCCTACTGGGCAATCAATGGTTGCGCCAAGCCCGCGATGAACAGATCGATCATGCCGTGCACGTCATACTCGGGATCGGCTTCAACGCCGATGCACAGGTTGCCGACGCCGTGCAGGAAATCGAGCGTCCGGACATCGCCCCGCGGAAGACCCTTCGCCACGGCAGCTTTCAGCAGTCGATCGCACACGGGTAATAGCCGTTCAAGGAATTCGGCATGCAACGTGTCGAAGCCGGCCTGGTCTGAGCGTAACGCCCGAGCCAACCCGTGTTTGGTCACCAAGAAGTCGGCGAACCGATGCACCCAGGACCGCAGCGCTCCATACGGGTCCTCGTCGGGCGGCGGGACGATCGTGTCCAGGGAAGACAGCGCATCGAGTTGATGCCGAAAGACAGCCACGACGAGATCGGCACGGGTGGGGAAATGCCGGTAGATGGTGCCCATCCCGACGCCGGCCTCGGCCGCGATCTCACGCACGGGCGCGTCGACACCGCCACGCACAAACACCGCTGCCGCGGCATCCAAGAGTGCTTGTTCATTGCGGCGCGCGTCGGCGCGCTTGGCCGAACCCACGCGAGCTGCGGGTTTTTGAGGCGTCACACATCTCCTCCTCGGTCCAGTTGTAAAACGGAGCGATGCTCCGTTAAGCTAACGGAGCCGTGTTCCGCTTCATCCTAGATCCCGGTTCTTCCCATCACCGAGAGAGCCAGAAGAGGTTTGACACCATGAGCGACCCCCGCACGACTCCCGAGGATCACGCCGAGCGAACGACGCCCGTCATCTCAGTTCGTCCCGTTACCCTGACCGCCCCAAGCCGTGGGCAGGACCTGCAAGTGCGCGTCTCAGCGCCGGCGCACGGTGGGGGCCTGCCGGTCATCGTCTTTTCGCATGGCATGACGCTGACCATGGACGACTACGCACCGTTGAGCGAATACTGGGCTTCGCGTGGGTTCGTCGTGATACAGCCAACCCATCTCGACTCCCTTGGGCTTTCCCCCGATGACCCACGCACACCAGACATCTGGCGAATTCGGGTCCGGGATCTGACAGCCATCCTCGATCAACTCGACAGCGTGGAAGCCGCCGTGCCGGGCCTAATCGGACGCATCGACGTTGGCCGCGTGGTGGTGGCTGGACATTCATGGGGAGCGCAGACCGCCAGCATGCTCAGCGGCGCACGCGTCATCGAAGCCGGTGGCGCACCTGGGCCAAGTATGGCCGACCCACGGGTGAAGGCCGCGCTGCTGCTGTGCCTGCCCGGAACCGGTGGCCCTGATCTGACCCCGTTGGCCGCACAGTATTTCCCCTTCATGAATCCAGATTTCGCAGATCTCACAACCCCGAGCCTGGTGGTAGCAGGCGACCACGACCAGTCCCCACTCAGTGTGCGCGGCCCGGACTGGTTCCTCGACGGCTACCGGCTCAGCCCCGGCGCCACGGACCTGCTCGTGCTGGCCGGCGGAGAACACGGCCTCGGCGGCATCCAAGGCTACAACGACACCCGCACCACCGACGAGAGCCCGGAGCGCGTGGCGCTCGTCCAGCATGCCGCGGTGGCTTGGCTGCGCACCGCACTCGGCATCGACGACAGCGCATGGACTTCCGAACGACAAAGAGTCGCCGCCACTGCCAGGCACATGGCACGAACCGAATCGAAGTGAACGCTCTCACGCTTCACTGACGCGCCTCACGAGGCTGTTACGTGATCCACGCGGGGCGGGCGGGATAAGAGCTCGCTGACCGGCTTCACTCATCGTGGACCGCCCGATGCGGACGACAACGGGATCTCGGGTTGCAGCGACAGCACCAACGTTTATATACTAACTGTGCAGTTAACAACCTAAACCTCGGAGCGAGAGACCCTATGGTTACCAATGGCTTGCCCTCAGGGCTGAAGTCGTTCTTAGACGCTATGCATGCCCGCGACGCCAAGGGCGCCGCTCAATATCTGGCCGAGAATGTCACGCTCAAGAGCCCAATCGTGGTGGAGCCGTTCGTCGGTCGCGACCAGGCGGCAGGTATCTTGACGCACTTGCTCGGCATCATCGATGAGTTCACCGTTGTCGATTTCCTGGTCAGCGACACGCATTTCGCCGCAGTGTTCAAGATCAAAGCGGGATCGACCAACGTCGAGGGCATGGACTACATCCACACCGACGACACCGGAAAGATCGACTCCATGACGATCAGCTGGCGTCCGTTACCGGCCGTCGTCGCAGTGCAGAACCGTTTGGCGCCAGCTATCGGCATTCCGGCGCTGGCACTCGTCCCGGTGTCGGACTTGCCCGCCCGGGCTTAGTCACATTGAGCGACAGACGCTTTCGTGGTTGTTCGTGACCAGGGGAATCGTTACATAGCCCAAGGAAGCCATCGCATCGGCGGTCAACAAGGCAGCGTGTCCGAATTACGTCTCACAGCGCAGAGATATAGGTGACCGGATGTTTGAATCCGTACTGGTAATCGCTCTCTTCGTCATGGCGGTCCTGACGCCGGTGCTGATTCCGGCGACCATCCACGCTGCCCACTTCATCTCCCGCTGGCGGCCGCGCCGCCAGCCGGGCACGGTCCCCCGCGTACCAAGGCTTGCTGTATCCCCTCGGCTCGGAGCCTTGCCATCCTCCGCTACCAGCTCAAGGCGCGCACCAGGAGGGATGAGCCGCCAACCCGGTCGCGAGGCTGCGGTCGTGACCACGATGTCCTGATGAGATCAACGTGGCCCGTGGTCCTGATGCCCACTTAGCAGCCGGCGTGAGCCGGAACGCACCGAACCAGCCACCGCTGCACCGGCGCCCTACGCGGGGACGGCTAGCTCTACTGCCTTGTCGAGGGGTAGCGCGGTAGTGACGTAACCGTCGCCGGGGCGTGAATGTCGTTGAGGTAGCCATGATTCGGGTCCAGATTGACGTTGTAACCGAGAATGAGCGCGCCGGGCGCCAGCACCGGTTCGAGGATCTTCACCACCTCTAGATCGCCGATCCGGCCAACCGTCGAGAAGGACGAACTGCACTGGGTCTTCGACCGCCTGAGTGTGGCGCGCACGCCAACGACTCGAGCAAGGCCGCGCCGGAAACGCTGATCTTCCCCCGGCGTGTGCTTGCTCCGTAACCCCGTGCCGCTTAATGCCTAAAGCCCCGCTCGGAGGCGACCCGCATCAGCTTTACCAGGGGTGCCAGCCTCTCGGTCGCCGAGAGCAGTGTCTTCGCGTCAGCGCGAGAGGGGTGGCCAACATTGAACGGTGGATCGGGGTCATACTCCAGTAACAGTTCGACCATCTTCGCGGTGTCCTCGCCGGCGAGCAGGGCCGCCAGGTGCAGACCGAAGTCGAGGCCCGCGGTGACCCCACCGCTGGTTATGCGATTACGGTCCACCACAATGCGCCCCGATTCCGGAATAGCGCCGTAGCCGGTGAGCAGGTTTCGAAATGCCCAGTGCGAACTGGCCCGATACCCAGCGAGCAGTCCCGCGGCCGCTAACACCAGGGATCCGGTGCAAACGCTGGTCACGTACCGCGCATTCCCACCGACCGCGGCCAGGAACGACAGAGTTTCGCCGTCCTCGACGATCAGGTGGGTGCTCACTGCGCCGGGAACGAAAAGGACATCGTAGTCCTCACCAGCTTGATCGAAGGATTTGTCAGGGAGAAGACAAACCCCCGAATCAGCTGTGACCGCCTCGCTGCTCTTGGCGAACAGGTCGACCTGCGTATTCGGAAGGCAGGTCAACACTTGGTGTGGCCCGATGAGATCCAAGGTGGTGAACTGCGGATACAGCAGCATCGCAATGCGCGTCACGCGCGGTTCGTTGTCAGACATATCGCATGCTCTTGTTGTATGGCAACTGAATTCGCCCCACCGAATCCACCTGTCGACGCGGCCGTGCCGGCGCCGCCGGACTACAGGTCGCCACAGTTCGACGCGGTGGGTACGCCGTTGAACCGGTCGGAGATCCAGGCCATACTTCTCTCGCCGTCGACGAAGGCGGGCAACATGGAGTTGATGTCGAGTTTGTTCAGGAATGGGGGCTCCTCGTTCGTCCAGAAGGTGACGTCGGCGCCCTTGGCGCACCAATCCGCCGCTGTCTGGCGGGCTGACTGGTAGGGGCCGAACGGATCCCACCGGTTGTGCTCGAAATATGCTGGGCCCGTGGGTTTGATGTTGCCTATGCGTTGCGCCGCAAGAAGACTTTTGAACGGGTCTGCTTTGACTGCCTCGTAGATGTCGTTTTTGAACCACCCGTTGAGATGGCGGAACATGTAGTCGATCCCGGTTTGGATGAGGCACTGACGTCCAGTGTTGTCCAGCATTTCGAGGCCGCGCGGAGTCATGGTCTGCCGGAGCGGCTGCTCGATTTGCGGGTAGGCGGCGATGAGGCCGCGCAGCACATATCCCGTCGATCCCGCCAAGAAGTTGCCGTCCACGGGCGCTATCAGCTCGGCGATGTCGGTGAAAGCCGCCGCCGCGTACGTTCCCACGACGTTGAGCTCACGCCCGTAGGACCCCGCAAGTTCGGCCGCCGACAGCGCGGCGTGCCCGCCGGCTAGCCAACCCCAAAATGCCACGGGACCATGGGGGTCCAGTGAGGTGCCGGGCAATTTCATCGCTGCACGCGCTGCGTCGATCAGCGCAGTACCGCCCGCTACGCGATTGAGGAACTGGGGCGACATCGGGCTGTGGATGCCCATGCCGACGCCGTCGGTCACCACGACGGCGAATCCGCGGGCCAACAGCGTCGCGATCCAACCCTCTTCGACGTTGAACATCACGTCGAAACCGGTCTGCAACGAGGCGTGGATGCCCTGGTTGAACATCCGCGACGGCGCACACTGCTCACCCATCCCGTACGGGATGGTCGCATAAGCGAGCAGCGGGCGCGGGCCGTTGCCTGTCCACGGGTTGTCCGGTTCGATATAGGTGCCTGTCACCGCGATCGGCGCTCCTTGCGCGTCGGTGCTGCGGTACATGATCCGCGTTCCGGTCCCGACGAAAGCCCCCAACTGGCCGGATGGCTCCAACACCAGCCGCGACGGCTCGGTGCGGATCAGATCGCCGTTGTCGCCCGAGGGAAGCGGATCCGGCGGCGTATAGAACTCCTCGTACTGCGACTCGTCGGCTTGTGCGGACGGAGGCGCTGGCAATACCGCCGCACCGGCTACGAGCGCGGCCGTGACGGCCCGAGCGAGAACCCACAACGTATGGCGTGGTCGTGACCGATCCAGCAGGCCGGCCGCCCGAGAGGCTGCGGCAGCCGCCGATGTTTCGTCGTGGCGAGCTTGGGTACAGCTGGTCGAGGTTGGCATGGTTTTCCTTTTGTCGGCATTCAAACGGATTGCGCCCACGGAGAAGGCGCTGATTGGCCGAATGCGATAACTGCGGTGTAGGCTCGACGTTGCGGCGCAGGTGCACCGAACGGTGCTGCTGCTGAACGACTTTGGGCGTCTGACGTTGCCCCTTGGCCCACGGCTGGAGCTGAAGGGACAGCGCGGGGCATGTGGACGCGGGCGAGCAGCGCCTCGAGCGTTGGGGTGTGTTAGAAGCCCCGGTGCGCGCGCCGTCGCCGGGGCTGGCGGGATGTTGCTGCCGGCCGTCGGTTACAGGACGGCGCGGAAAATGAGGTTACGGGATTGCCCGCAGATAGTTCGTTGCATCATTCGGCTTGGCGGCGAACGTGGTCTGGTTGACAATTTCGATGCCGTTAGCGAATCGGCATGCGCGGCAGTGCTTGTGGGCGTCATGCGGGTGTGACCGTTGTCGCGTTAGACATCCGCAGGTCCGCGCAGAAGCCGCCGTCGACGGTCAGGGTAATCCCGGTGACCCATCGCGATCGCGGGCCCGCGAGATAGAGCACGGCTTCACCGACATCCCAGCCAGTGCCTTCGGTGCGAAGCGGCACCATCGCAGAGCGCGCCGCACGAGCCTCTTCGGTGAGACCTTCAGCCTGCACCATCGGTGTGTATACGGGCCCCGGCGCCACCGCATTCACCCGAATGCCCTCTGGACCATGCCGGCTGGCCATCGACCGGGTCAGGCTCAACAGCGCACCTTTTGTCGTGGCGTATGCGGGACGGGGGTGGGTGAGCACACCGGCGAGCGACGAGACGATGACGATGGATCCGCCGCCGGCGGAGCGCATCGAGGGAATGCTGTACTTCGACATCAGCATCGTCGAGGTGACATTGATGCGAAAAAGGTTGTCCCACTCCGTGATGTCGATGTCGATCACTGATTCAGGCGGCCCAACGACACCGACGTTGTTCACCAGGACATCGAGCCTGGCCCACTTGCGTATGACGGCGTCGACGACCATTCGACAGCCCGCCTCGGTGGAGACGTCGGCGGTCAGCGACAGGAATTCGGCCCCGGCGGCGCCGACCATGTTCTCCGTATGACTCAGCCGCTCCGCGTCGAGATCAACGAGGACCACGTTCGCGCCCGCACGTGCCAGCAACACGGCGGCCGCCCGGCCGTTGCCGATCCCATCGCTCTGGGACCCGGCCCCGGTCACGATGGCAACGAGCCCATCGAGTTCTCTGGCCTCGGTCATAGATGCTCCTCTCGGTCGGGAAACACCCTGCTACTTCAGCAGCGCCCGTGACATGACCACGCGCTGGATCTGGTTGGTGCCCTCGTAGATCTGGGTGATCTTGGCGTCGCGCATCATCCGCTCGACCGGGAAGTCCTGCGTGTAGCCGTAGCCGCCGAACAGCTGTACCGCGTCGGTGGTCACCTCCATCGCGACATCGGAGGCCCAGCACTTGGAGGCCGCGGAGATGAAGCCCAGGTTGGATTCGCCGCGCTCGGCGCGCGCGGCGGCGTGGTAGACCATCAGCCGCGCCGATTCCAGCTTCATCGCCATGTCGGCGAGCATGAACTGCACGCCCTGGTTGTCGGCGACCGGACGGCCGAACTGCTTGCGCTCCTTGGTGTAGGCGATCGCGGCGTCCAGTGCGCCCCGGGCGATGCCGACCGCCTGGGCGCCGATCGTGGGCCGGGTGTGGTCCAGCGTGGCCAGCGCGGTCTTGAAGCCGGTGCCCGGCTCGCCGATGATCCGATCCCCCGGGATGCGGCAGTTCTCGAAGTACAGCTCGGTGGTCGGGGAGCCCTTGATGCCCAGCTTGCGTTCCTTCGGACCCACCGTGAAGCCCTCGTCGTCGGCGTGGACCATGAACGACGAGATACCGTTGGCGCCCTTGTCCGGGTCGGTGACCGCCATGACCGTGTACCAGCTCGACTTGCCGCCGTTGGTGATCCAGCACTTGGCGCCGTTGAGGATCCAGTCGTCGCCGTCGGCCTTGGCGCGGGTGCGCATCGAGGCCGCATCACTGCCGGCCTCCCGCTCGGAAAGCGCGTAGGACGCCATCGCCGAACCGTCGGCGATCTGCGGCAGCACCTGCTTCTTGAGCTCATCAGACCCCCGCAGGATCAGCCCCATCGTGCCCAGCTTGTTCACCGCCGGGATCAGCGACGCCGACGCATCAACCCGGGCGACCTCCTCGATCACGATGCACGCCGCCACCGAGTCCGCACCCTGCCCGCCATACTCCTCGGGCACATGCACCGCATTGAAACCCGACGCGTTCAACGCCTGCAGCGCCTCGTCCGGGAACCGCGAGTTCTCATCGACATCGGCGGCGTGCGGGGCGATCTCCTTCTCCGCCAACGCACGAATCGCCGCCCGCAACTCCTGATGCTCCTCCGGCAACTGAAACAGATCAAACGACGTGCGCTCAGGCACCGACCTTCTCCTCTGCGGTAGTCGCGCCGTCGGCTTGTCGGCGCAGAATTTCCGACTTGGCGAGGGCGTCTTTGTGGACTTCGTCGGGGCCGTCGGCGAAGCGCAGGGTGCGGATGCTCGCGAAGGCGGCGGCGAGTGGCAGATCCTGGCTCAGGCCGGCCGCGCCATGCACCTGGATGGCCTTGTCCAATACCCATTCCACGGTCCGGGGGGTGGCGATCTTGATGGCCTGAATCTCGCCGTGCGCGCCTCGGTTGCCCACCCGGTCCATCAACCAGGCCGCTTTAAGGACCAGCAGCCGGAGCTGTTCGATGCGCACCCGTGCCTCGGCAATCCAGTCCCGCACCACTCCTTGTTCGGCCAGCGGCCGCCCGAAGGCGACGCGGCCGGATGCTCGCTGACAGGTGAGGTCGAAGGCGAGTTCGGCGACCCCGATCGCGCGCATACAGTGGTGGATTCGCCCCGGCCCGAGCCGTGCCTGGGCGATGGCGAAGCCGTCGCCTTCGTCGCCGATGAGGTTGGCGGCCGGCACCCGGACGTCGCGGAATTCGATTTCGGCGTGTCCGCCGTGGTCGCGATCGTCGTACCCGAAAACTTCCATCCCCCGGGCGACGCTGACCCCTGGGGCGTCTCGCGGAACGAGGATCTGGCTGTGCTGCCGGTGCCGGGCTGCGGTCGGGTCGGTCTTGCCCATCACGATGAAGACGCCGGCATCGGGGTTCATCGCACCGGTGATCCACCATTTCCGGCCATTGATGACGTAATCATCGCCGTCGCGGTCGATTCGGGTGGCGATGTTGGTGGCATCCGAGGAGGCGACGGCCGGTTCCGTCATGGCGAATGCGGAACGGATCTCAGCAGCCAGCAGCGGGTAAAGCCATTGCTCCTTCTGCGCATCGGTGCCGAACATGGACAGCACCTCCATGTTGCCGGTGTCCGGTGCCGAGCAGTTCAGCGCCGGCGGCGCCAAAGCAAGGCTGCGGCCGGTGATCTCGGCCAGCGGCGCGTACTGCAGGTTGGTCAGGCCCCCGCCGTGCGCGCCGGGCAGGAACAGGTTCCACAATCCCTCACCGCGGGCCAGTTCTCGCAGTCGGCTCAACGTCGGGGTGCGTGACCACGCCCAGGGATCGGTCAAGGCTTCCAGATCGGCTCTGAACCGCTGCTCGGCGGGGTGGACGTGGTCGGACATGAACGCCGTCAACCGCTTCTGCAGATCCTTGGTGACGTCGTCGAAAGTGAAGTCCATCAGTAATCCTTGCTGTGCGTGGATAATTCGCGGATGCCGGCCTCCAGAAGGGGTGTTACGGCCGCGCCGACTGACTCGAAGCCCGTCCCGACCGTGTGCCCGTGACTGTGGCGGTAGTGGATGCCCTCCAAGATCACCGCCAACTTGAAACAGGCCAGCGCGAGGTGAAAGGTCAACGACCGCAGGTCGTGGCCGCTCGCCACGGCGTAGGCCTGCAACAGTTGCGATTCGCTCGGATAGCCTGGGGCCCTACTGACGTCGGGGAGGGCAGGCGTCGTCACCAGCGCCGGCAACCGGCCGTAAATGGCCAGCAGGGCCACATCGGTGAGGGGGTCGCCCAGAGTCGCCATTTCCCAGTCGATGACGGCGTGGACCTCGGTTCCCGATATCAACAGGTTGTCGAGACGGAAGTCGCCGTGCACCAGGGTTGTCCGGGTTTCGGTGGGGACGTGGCGGCGCAGCAGGCCGACGAGGGTTGAGGCCTGCGGCAGGCTCCGGCTGCGCGATGCATCCAATTGCCTGGCCCACCGGTTGACCTGGCGTTCCAGATAACCTTGCGGCCTGCCGAGGTCAGCGAGACCGACGCGGTGGATGTCGACCCGGTGTAGGTCCGCCAACACCCTTACCATCGCCGCGGCGATGGCCGCGGTGGCGTCCGGGCCGGTGGCGGCGAGTTCGCGGGCGGTGCGGTAGACCGCGCCGTCGATGAACTCCATGACGTAGAAAGGCGCGCCGATCACGTCGGTGGCAGCGTAGTGGGCGTAAACGGCCGGGACGGGCACACCAGTGCCGTGCAGAGCAGCGAGCACCCGGTACTCGCGGTGCATGTCGTGTGCGGTGGCCAGGACATGCCCCAGCGGTGGGCGGCGCAGCACCCAACGACGCTGTTGGTCTTGGATGAGATAGGTCAGGTTCGACTTCCCCCCGGCCAGCAACGTGGCGGTCAGCGGGCCGGCGCCGTCACCGGGCAGCGCGCCATCCAGCCAGCGCTGCAACGCATCCATGTCCAGTCCCGGTGTCCCGGCGCTCGTAGCACTTTCGGTCACGCGTCACCACCAGCCAGCGTGACGCCACCGTCGATGACCAGCGTCTGTCCGGTGATCCATCCGGCGTCATCAGAGAGGAGAAACGCCACCGCCGCACTGACGTCGGTCGGTGTGCCCAACCGTTGCAGCGGATACCGGCCGGCGACTTGCTCTTCCCGGTTCTCGTAGAGGGCGGCAGCGAACCTGGTCTTGACCATCGCGGGAGCAACCGCATTGACCCGCGTCTGTGGCGCCATCTCGAAGGCGAGTTGTTTGGTCAGATGCATGAGCATTGCCTTGGTTGCTCCGTAGAAGCCGACTCCGGGTGAGGCGATCAGTCCGGCGATTGAGGCGACATTGACTACGGCGCCGCCGTTGCCGGCCATCCAGCGGGTCTGCACCTGTTGGGTCCAGGACAGCGCCGCCAGGCAATTCACCTCGAAGGTTCGGCGTGCGGCGACCGGGTCCAGGTCGGCCAGCGCTCCGAAGACGGGATTGATGCCGGTGTTGTTGACCAGCAGGTCGATACGGCCGAAGGTCCCCATCACCGTGTCGACGACATGGCTTTGATGGTCGGGGTCATCGGCGTGACCGGCGACGGCGATGGCCCGCGCGGAACCGAGCTGTTCGACGGCGCGCTGCAGGTCGCCTTGCTTGCGGCCGGTGATACACACCGTGGCCCCGTCATCGACGAGGCGTTGCGCGATCGCCAGACCGATGCCGCGGCTGGCGCCGGTCACGACGGCGACGCGTCCCGCTTGAGCACTCACGCGACGGCACCATCGGGTCGAAGCGCGATCTTGCCGACCCCTGCGGCGCGCTCGGCGAGCATCGCGTACCCGGCCGGGCCCTCTGCAAACGTCAGGTGATGGGAGACCACCACCCCGGGGTCGAAGCGACCCGCCGCCGTCAGCGCGAGCAGGATCGGCAGTTCCCTTTGGGCGGAGCACAACCCAGCGCAGAACTGGAGTTCTTTGGTTTGCACAGCTTGCATCCGGAACGAGAACGCATCGTTCTGGCTGACACCGATGACGCTGACGCGGCCCGCCCTCCGGGTTGCGCTGATCGCCAGAGCGATCGTTTCATCCAGGCCGACCGCCTCGATGACGGCGTCGGCGCCTTCCCCTGACGTGAGCTCACGGATGTGAGCTTTCGGGTCCATTGCGTCGATCGGCTCGGCACCGAGCGACTCTGCCGCCTGGCGGCGGTGATCGACGGGCTCGGCGATCAGCACCCGCGCCGCGCCTTGCAGGAAGGCCGACTGCACGGCCAACTGACCGACGGGCCCACCGCCGATCACCACCACGGTGTCGCCGGGCCCCACCCCGGCACGGCGTGCCCCGTACCACGCGGTGGGCGCGTTGTCGGTCAGCGCCAGGGCGGCGTCGTCGGACACCGAGAGACCAACCGTGAACAGGTTGCGGTCAGCGTGCGGGACCGCGACGAACTCCGCCTGGCTACCGGGCAACCGGTGACTCATGCCGTAGCACAACTCTTTCCACGGTTGGCGCCGATGCTCACAGGCGGTGACGTGGCCGGCCGCGCACGCCGCGCAGAACACGCAGCCAACCGAGGCCGCCACCAACACCCGGTCACCGACGGCGAACCTCTTGACCTGCGAACCGATCTCGACGACCTCGCCTACGGCCTCGTGGCCGAGCGGGTAGCCGATGTCGTCGCTGAACCCGTGGCCGTGATAGATGTGCAGGTCGCTGCCGCAGATACCCGCGGCCGCGACCCGCACGACGGCGCCCAGTTCGTCGGGCAGTTGGGCATCCTTGACGTGCTCCAGCCCGACCGTCTCCGGGCCCTGGTAGGTAATCGCCTGCACTCAGGCGTCCTCACCGAAGGTCACCGCGAACTTCGCCGTCGACGACTCCAGCCGGATGGGTTTGACCGCGGCGTATTGCTCGCTGTGGAACCAATTGCGGAACTCGCGGTCGTCGGCGAATTCCAGCAGCACCACCGTGGTGGCGTCGAATTCGCCTTCCTGGACCTTGACGTCGTCGGTGACCGCGAGCACCTTGACGTCGACGCCCGACAGCAGCTGCACGTTGGCCTTGGAGTAGTCGGCGTAGCGCTCTCGGTCGTGCTTGTCGACAACCGCGAGGAAGTAGCAGGACACCTACGCCTCCCGCACGCTGATGTCGGCGCTGATCAGTTCGCCGGTGACCGGGTCGGCGACCTCGACGAGCTCGATGCCCTGGCGCGGCTGGCACCACTGGCCCAGCTCGGCCAGGCGATCGGCGGCCAGCGTGCGTCGCACCGCATGGCCATCCTCGATGGGCCATGACCGGCGTTCGGCGCGGATGGCGTCGCGGCGCTGCTGGGTCGCCGCGCGGTCGAGGTCCCCGCCGTCGGTGAGGATGACACCGTAGGCGTTGGCCGCCGCCTGCCGGTCGATCTTGCCCCACCGGGCGTCGAGGACCACCTCGTCGGCGGGCCGCTCGAGGGGGTCACCGTAGCCGGCGCCGCCCCCGGACCGCAGCCGAAGCACGTCGCCGGGCATGATGCCGAACCCGAACTGCTTGCCGTTGAGCAACTCTGGCGTCGCCGCGAAATCCTCCAACGAGGTCGGCACGCGGCCTGCGGCCAGCACGCCATCGGCGCCCGCACCGGACACCAGCGTGAAGCCGCTCGTCGAGGCGGGATAGCCGCCCGACTGGCCCGTCGGCGGGACCTGCCAGCAGGGAGTCATGACATGCTGTTGGCCGCCCGGGGTGTACCAGGGTGTCCACGCCAGTTCCAGGCCGTTGCCGCCGCGGTATCGCCCCGGGCCGCCCGAGTTCTGATACAGCTTGCGCCACAGATACAGGATCGGATAGGCGAGCTCATTGATCTCGATGTCGGGCAGGCTGTTCGACGGCTGGGCGAGCGCGCCGGCGACGTCCATGCCGTCGGCCACGGGCTGCGCGCCGCCCCCGCCACTGCCGCCGTTCATGTCCGGGAACGGCACCAGTTCACCGTCCTCGTTGGGCGCGTAGAAGAAGCCCGCGTTCCACGAGTCCTGCCACTGCGCCATCAAATGCTCACGCACGAACAGGCTTTTGCTCTGCGACTGAATCTTGGCCAGCATCCTCGTCACCAGCCGGCCGAGCCGCAGCCCGGTTTCGAGATGCCCGCCGGACACCGGCGCGGGCATCTGCACGTCGCAGATCGTCCCGGGCCGGGTGATCACCTGGATCGGGCGCAGCGTGCCCTGGTTGATCGGCAGATCGGGAAACAGCATGAACAAGGCCGGGCTGAAGGCACAGCCCAAGGTGATCGCCGCGCTGCAGTTGACGAAACCGTCTGTCTGGGGAGATGACTCGCTGAAATCCATGGTGATGGTGCCGTCATCGACGGTCATGGTGCAGCGGATCGGGTAGATGTCATCCGTGTGGCCGTTGTGCTCTTCGTAGTCGACATCGGTGTAGACGCCGCTGGGCAATTCCGCGATCCGGTCACGAACCGCCTTCTCCGCGAGGTCCTTTGCGATTTCGACGTAGCGCTTGAACGCGTCGGTGCCGTAGTTGTCGATCAGCACCTGGAGCCGGTCGTCGCAGCGGTTGCAGGCGGCGATGAAGCAGCGGATGTCGTTCATCACCACGCTGGGCACGCGGATATTGGTTTCGATGATCCGCCAGATGTCGTCCACCGGACGGCCCTGGTCGACGATCTTGACCCCGGGCAGGCGCAGCGCCTCGCCATAGGTCTCGGTCGCCATCGGCGCCATGCTCCCCGGCGCGAAGCCGCCGAAGTCGTTGACGTGCGCCTCGGCCCAGCACCAGGCGATCAGTTCGTCCCCGTAGAAGATGGGACGCACCACGCCGACGTCGACCTGGTGCGCGTTGCCGGTGGTGAACGGGTCGTTGCAGATGAACAGGTCGCCCGGGCGGATCTGATCGCGCGGCACCGTGGCCAGAATGTGCTTGACGGCCTGACGGGCGGTGCCGATGTAGATGGTGATGTATCCGGCGTAACAGATGATGTCGCCGTCGGCGTCGGCGATGAACGTCGAGAAGTCGACGGCTTCGGCGATCACCGGACTGCCCGAGGCGCGCATCATGACCACGCCCATCTCGTGGGCGACGTTCTCCAAGGCCTTCGAGAAGATCTCGATGGTGACGGGGTCGACGGGCAGATCGGTTGCCGCGGCACCGCGTTGCATGGTCGGTGTGCTCATTGCGCGTTCTCCTGGGTCGTGGATGCGGTCTGGTCGGTGAGGATGAAGTTGCCCCACTCATCGATGCGGGCGGTCCAGCCCGGCGGGATCTGCAGGGTGGTCAGCGGATGCTCGAGAATCGCCGGTCCGGTGACCTCGTGACCGGCGCGTGCGCTGCCGGTGTCGTAGACCGCCACATCGGCCTCCCGCCCCTCCAGGGGTAAGAAGACGCGCCGGCTTCCGGTGGGGGCCAGGACCCGTTCGGACTCCGGGACCGCTTGCGCGGGCACGGGTTCCAGCGCCGAGACTCGTCCGGTGGCGGTGACCCGCACGGCCACCAGCACCACCGGGCTGCCCACCCACGCACTGCCCGAGCCGTACTCTGCTTCGTACAATTCGCCGTAGCGCCGTTGGGCGTCGACGAGATCGGCCTCGCCGAGGTTGCGGTTGCGCGGCAGCGAGACCGGCAACTCCCATTGCTGGCCCGCGTATTTGAACTCGCCCTCCCACACCACGTCGATGGCGTCGTCGGAGTATCCGGCGGTGCGCAGCGTGGCGGTCAGTTCGTCGTCGAGCTCGCCGAGCGCCGCCGCGATGGGCCCTGCGTCCCCGCCGGCCCACATCGCCGATTGCGACCTGGTGCGCACGTCGTCGCTGTTGAGCAGGCCGGTGGCCGAGAAGACCGCGGCGTCCGCGGGGATAACGACCTGCCGGATGCCGACCTCGCGGGCGATGTCGGCAGCGAAGATACCCAGGGCGCCGCCGTAGGCGACCATGCTGAAGATCCGCGGATCGTGCCCGCGCTCCACAGTCACCGTGCGCACCGCGTTACTCATGTTCGCGGTGACCATCCGGTAGACCGCCGCCGCGGCATGCACGGCGTCGACGTCGAGCGGCTTCCCGATTTCGCTTTCCATCGCCTGGCGGGCCGGCTCCAGCGCCAGCTCGCGGCGCCCACCCAGAAATGCTTGCGGCGCAAGCAGCCCCAGGACGGCCGAGGCGTCGGTGACCGTGGGTACCACTCCCCCTTTGCCGTAGCAGACCGGTCCCGGGTCGGCGCCGGCGCTGCGCGGTCCGACCTGCGGGATGCCGCGCGCGTCGACCCAGGCGATGCTGCCGCCGCCGGCACCGATGGGCAGGACGTCGATTTTGGGCAGGGCGGTCAGGAACTGGTCGCGCAGCATGACGCGCTGCGTGACCAACGGCTTGTTGCCCTGCAACACCGAGACGTCGAAGGAGGTGCCGCCCATGTCGGCGGTGACCACGTTGTGCATTCCGAGGCGGGTGGCCAGTGCCTGGGCGCCGATCACTCCGCCGGCCGGTCCGCTGTCGACGAGGGTGATGGGGCGTTCGCGGGCCTCATCGGCGGTCAGCGTCCCGCCGAAACCCTGCATGAATCCGATGGGCGTGCGCAGGCCGCGGTCGCCGAGTTCCTTTTCGATGCGCCCGGTGTACTCCGCGACTCGGATTCCGGTGAACGCGTTGAGGACGGTGGTCATGGTGCGCTCGTATTCCCGGATCACGGGGTGCAGTCGCGACGAGACGCTGACGAACAAGCCGGGCGCCTCCTCGGCGGCCGCGGCTGCGAGTTGCTCTTCGTGGTGAGGGTTGGCGAAGCTCCAGAGCAGCGAGATGGCGATGGCCTCCACGCCCATGTCGACCAGCCGCCGGACCGCCGCGCGGGCCTCGGTGTCGCTGAGCGGGACGACGACTGCCCCTTTGCGGTCGATGCGTTCGTTGACCTCGATGACACGTTCGCGGGGAACGATCTGGGGAATGTTGAGCTGGCGGTGGTGATCCCGGTCGGCGCTGCGGGCCGACCGGGCGATGAGGAGATTGTCGCCGAACCCCCGCGTGGTCAGCAGACCGACGCGCGCGCCCCGCAGTTCGGCGATCGAATTGGTCACCGCGGTGGTGCCGTTGACGAAGCGGGTGGTGTGCGCCAACACCTGGTCCAGCGGCACACCGATCCGCTCGGCGAGGTTTTCCAGCGCGGCGACCAACCCCACGCTCAGGTCGTCGGGGGTGGTGTCGGACTTGTCGGAGTAGACGTTGCCGCGGCTGTCGACCGCGGTCACGTCGGTGAACGTGCCGCCGATATCACAGCCGATCTGATACTGAACCTGCTCGGTCATTGCCGCTTCCTATCCTTCGAATTGTGTTTGAGCGCAGGCCAGTCGCCTGGCCGTGGGCAGAGCGCCGCGACATGGTCTCGTCGGCCAGACGGGTCCGCGTCCTGGGGGCATGGGTGGGTCAGCCGGTCACGGCATCGCGGCCAATGACATCCCGGGCGATGATCATCTTCTGAATTTGCGGTGTGCCGTCGCCGATCTGGTAGCCCGACACGTCACGCAGCATGGCCTGCAGCGGCATTTCGTTCGACCAACCGACCTGCCCGTGCAGAACGACCGATTCCTGGATGGCGTTGAACGCCACCCTCGGCGCCCACCATTTGAGCATCGCCGCTTCTTTGGTGTGCGGCAGTCCGGCTGCGCGCAGACCCAGGGTGTGGTAGGCCAGTGATCGCACGGCGGCGAGGTAGGTCGTGTGCTCGGCGATGGCGAACGAAACACCCTGGTGCGCCGCCAACGGCCGGCCGAAGCTTCGGCGGTCCCGCGCGTAGGCCGTCGCCATGTCGATGGCGCGCTGGGCGGTGCCGACCGTGAGCAGACCGATCAGGGTGCGGCTCAGGTCGAACTCGGCCATGATGGCGCCAAATCCCGCTCCGGGAGCGCTGATTACACAGTCGTCGGGGACGAAAGCACTATCCATCATCACCGATCCGCGCCCGAGCGGCTTGAATCCCGGGTCGTCGAAGCTCTGCGATGACACCGTGTCCGCTGTCATGTCGACCAGGAAACAGCCGATTCCCCTGGAGCCCTTGGACGGGTCCGTCTGGGCGAGAACGACGGCAATCCCGGCGTGGGGCGCCTGGGTCACGGACGTCTTCTCTCCGCTCAGCGACCATCCACCGTCGACGCGCACCGCTTTGGTGGTCATTGCCGCGGCGTCGGATCCGGCGCCGGGCTCGGTGACCGCCCAGCAGCCCAGCGTCTTCCCGCTGGCGACCGCGGCGGCGTGCGCGGCGACGGCCGGGGACGAATGCCCGGCCAGCAGAGTCACCAGGCTGTTGGTGCTGAACAAGATGTAACCGATGTTCGGGTCGGCGTAGGCGATCTCCTCGCATGCGATGCCGACGGCGAGGAGGTCTGCTCCCTGACCGCCCAATTCTTCCGAGAGCGATAGCGTGGTCAGGTTGGCCTGCGCCAGCTGGGCGAGTTCGGCGTGGGGAAACTCGGTGCTGTTCGCGCGGTCGAGATAGCCGGGCAGGAATTCGCGCCGGGCAAACTTGCGGACGTCTTGCTGGAAGGCGAGATGGTCCTCATCGAGGATGAACGGCGAAGGTGACACAGGGGCTTCCTCCCGAAGCGTTGAATTGCCGGTAACGTTGGTGGTCAATTGATTTGGCGCGAACGATCGGCCCAGTGCCGGGCACGAAGCGCCTTCTTGTCGATCTTTCCGACCGCGGTCATCGGAAGGTCGGTGACGATCTCGAGCCGTTTCGGCGCCTGATGGGGACCCTTGCGGGCCCGCACCGATGCGATCAGTTGGTCCGCATCGATCGTCGCGTCGGGCCGGGCGACGACGAAGGCGGTGATCGCCTCACCCCACTTCTCATCGGGCACGCCGATCACCGCGACGGCAGACACGTCGGCGTGGGCGGCGATGGCGTCTTCGACTTCCTTGGCGAAGACGTTGAAACCGCCGGTGACGATCATGTCTTTCTTGCGGTCGACGATGTAGAAGAATCCGTCGTCGGCCCTGCGGGCCATGTCGCCGGTGTGCAGCCAGCCGCCGCGCAGGGCGGCGGCGGTCTCGTCGGGGCGTTTCCAGTAGCCGTTCATCAGGTTTCGCGAACGGACGGCGATCTCGCCTATCTCCCCGTCGGCGACCGGCGACCCGGCGTCGTCGAGCAGTTGGACTTCCACTCCCGGTACCGGGCGCCCGCAGGAGGCCAGCAATTCGGGCCGGCGGACCGGGTCGTGTTCGTCTTTGCGCAGGCTCGTCGTCATGCCCATGCATTCGGTTTGTCCGTAGACCTGCAGCAGGACCGGGCCGAAGACTTCTTGGGCCTCCTCGATGCGGGCCGCCGACATCGGTGCCGCGCCGTAGACGAGGGTCTCCAATGACGACGTTTCGACCGCGCCCGGGTCGGTCTTGTCCAGCAGGGTGTAGAGCATGGTCGGCACCAGGAAGGTGTAGTTGACCCTTTCGGCCTCAACGGCACGCAGCCACGCGTCGGGGTCGAAGCCCTGCTGCAGCACCACCGTCCCGCCGCGCAACAGCGTCGGCAGCAGCGGCAGCACCGCGGCGTGGGTGATCGGCGACGCGGCCAGGTAGCGCGGGTTCTCCGGCAAGCCCCAGCCGGCGGTCAGGCTTTGCACCTCTTGAACCAGGGCGCGGTGGGACAACATGGCCCCCTTCGGCTTGCCGGTCGTGCCGCCGGTGTACTGCAGCCAGCCGACCTCCTCCTCGTCAACCGGCAGCGCCCGCAGCGGGCCCGGTGCGACGCGGCCGGCGAGTTCCAGCAGGTCCGGGAAACCGCCGGTGGGTCCGATCGTGAGCACGTGGCGCACCGAGGCGGCGCGCTCCGCGATGATCGCGGCGGCTTCCGCGAACTTGGGGTGCACCACCAGCAGTTCGATTTCGGCGTCGTCACACAGGAATACGTGATCGCTGATCGATCCCATCGGATGCAGTCCGCTGTAGCGGGCGCCCGACAGGAAGGCGGCGGCCTGGGTCATGAAGACTTCGGGTGCGTTGGGGCTGAGCACCCCGACGCCGCATCCGCGCCCGACGCGGTGGTCGTGCATGACCCGCTGGATGCGGGCGGTGGTGTCGGCGGCTTCGGCATAGGTGACGCGTCGATCCCCCAGGACGAACGCCTCCCGGGTGGGATACCGGGTCAGCGCCTCGACGATCAGGCTGCTGTAGTTCGGCCCGGTAGCCGCTGTCGTGGTCACACATCGCTCCTCTGCCGTCTCGTGACGTCCACCTCACAGATCCCGCCGCTGTGACGCGGGTCTCCGCTCAGCCAATCTTGACTTATCAGTTAGTATTTCGCAATAGTGAATGTCGACTTAATACAAATTGCCAGTTCGGAGGCCGTATGGACACCGTGAGCATCGTCGGCGTGGGGATGACGCCGTTCGGCAAGTTCCCCGACCGGTCGCTGCGCGATCTCGGGACGGCGGCGATCGCCGAAGCTCTCACCGACGCCGGCGTGGCCGAGGGGGACATCGACCTCGTCGTCCACGCCAACGCCGCCGGGGGTTTGCTGACGGGGCAGGAGATGACCCGGGGACAGGTCGTCGTCTCCGGGACCGCATTGGCCGGGGCCCCCCTGGTCAATGTCGAAAACGCCTGCGCGAGCAGCTCGACGGCTCTGCACCTGGCCACGGCCGCGATCCTGTCGGGCATGTACCGCACCGTCCTGGTCGTGGGGAACGAGAAGATGAGCGGCCGCGGCACCCGCGCGGTCCTGGATGCACTGGCCACGGCGGCGGACGTCGACCGGATCGAGGAGTTCAACCGGGAGCTGACCGGCCGCACGGACGGCGCCGAGTCCTTCTTCATGGAGATCTACGCGCAGGAAACCCGCGACTACATGGCCCGCTCCGGAGCCACCCCGCTGGACTTCGCATCGACCGCCGCGAAGAACTCCGGTCATGCCGCGCTCAACCCGCACGCGCAGTACCGAACTCGACGGACCCCCGACGAGGTGCTGGCCAGCCGGCTCATCGCCGACCCACTGACCATGCTGATGTGCTCGCCGGTCGCCGACGGCGCCGCGGCGCTGGTGCTGCGCGCGACCGACGACACCGAGTCCCCCGACGCCGTGCGGGTGCGGGCGTCGGTGGTACGCACGGGCATACCCGGTGGCGGCAGCCAGACCCTGGAACGCCGCACCGCCGAGGCCGCCTACGAGCAGGCGGGTTTCGGGCCCGACGAGCTCGACGTCGTCGAGCTGCACGACGCCGCATCGCCGAACGAATTGATCCTCTACGAAGAGCTCGGTCTGTGCGCCCCCGGCGAAGGCCCGAAACTCGCCCGCAGCGGCGCGACCGCCCTCGGCGGGGACCTGCCGGTCAACACCAGCGGCGGGCTGGTGTCCAAGGGACATCCGGTCGGCGCGACCGGCGCGGCTCAAATCGTCGAACTCGTGACCCAACTGCGCGGGCGTGCCGGCGACCGCCAGGTCAGTGGCGCACGCCGGGCCCTCGCCGAAAACGCCGGGGGCTACAGCCATCCCGAAGCCGCCGCCTGCGCGGTCACCATCTTGAGCAGGGACTGACATGGCTACTGGCAGTGATGCGGTGCTGGTCGAACGGCGTGACAGCGCGCTATGGCTGCGCTTGAACCGGCCCGCCGCGATGAACGGGCTGAATCAGGAAATTCTTGACGGGCTGCACCGCGGTCTGGATCAGGCCGCCGGCGACCCCGGCACCCGCTGCATCGTCATCGCGGCATCAGGACGCGCGTTCTGCGCGGGCGCCGACCTGGCGTACGCGCGGTCCCTGGCGGCCCAAGAGCGGCCGCCCGGTCGTTACAGCCCCGGTCAACTCTTTCTGCGCCGCGTCCGCGAGCTGTTCGACCGGCTCGAGGCCGTCGAGATGCCCACCATCGCCGCCATCCAGGGGATCACCGTCGGGGGTGGCCTGGAACTGGTCCTGTGCTGCGACATGGCGCTCGCCTCCCGCTCCGCACGCATCGGCGACGGCCATGCCACCTACGGCCAGATCCCCGGAGGCGGCGCCTCGGTCCGTCTGACACGTCGACTCGGACTGTCCCGAACCAAACATCTGATGTTCACCGGCGAGCTCCATCCCGCGGAACGGTTCGAGGGCACCGATCTGCTCGTCGCCGTCGTCGACGACGACCGGCTCGAACCCGAGGTGGAGGCGATCGCCGCGCAGATCGCGACCAAGAGCCCCGTGGGCCTGGCGCGGATGAAGATGCTCGCCAATGCCGCCCTGCAGGTACCACCGGACGTCGGACTGACGATCGAGCTCGAGCAGTCCGCCCTGCACGAGACCTCAGCCGACTGGCGCGAAGGCCTCGCAGCATTCAACGAGAAGCGCCCGCCGAAATACGTTGGACGATAACGGAAAGAGAGCCACATCCTATGACTGAGGAAAACTTCCTGAGCTTGTCCGGCCGCGTCGTGCTCGTCACCGGGGCCGGGCAGGGCGTCGGGCGTGCGGTCGCGTTGCACTGCGCCAAACAGGGCGCGGCGTTGGTAGTCAACGACTTCCACGAGGAGCGGGCGAAGGCGGTCGCCGCGGAGATCGAGTGCGGTGGCGGCACCGCACTGCCGATCCAGTGCGACGTCACCCGATTCGACGCGGTGATGGAGATGGCGCGCAGGGCATCCGGCGAGTTGGGCGCCATCGACGTCTTGGTCAACAACGCGGGAAACGCTGGGCCGGCCGAAGACCCGATGGCACCCGCACCGCCCTTCTGGGAAACCGGCCCCGAGGACTGGGGGCCGTGGATCGGGACGAATTTCTTCGGCGTGCTCAACGCCTCTCGCGCGGTGCTGCCCGGGATGGTCGACAGGCAGTATGGGCGCATCATCACCGTCATCTCCGATGCAGGCCGCATCGGTGAACCCAATCTCGTGGTGTACGGCGGCGCCAAGGCCGGCGCCGCGGGCTTCTCCCGCGGCCTTGCCAAGGCCGTGGGCCGCTACGGGATCACGGTGAATTGCGTTGCCCTGTCCGGAATCAACACCCCGGGGGTGGCGACCGCCCTGGAGAACCCCGACGTGGCCAAGAAGGCATTGCGCTCCTACGTGGTCAGGCGCTTCGGCGAGCCCGACGATCCCGCGCGCCTGGTGGTGTTCCTCGCCTCGTCTGCCGGCGAATGGATCACCGGCCAGACCTACCCGGTCAACGGCGGCTACGCCGTCTCGGCATGACCACCCCCGATGCGCCCCTGGCGGGCATCCGTGTCGTCAGCCTCGCCGAGCAGTTTCCCGGCCCGTTCGCCACGCTGCTGCTGAGCGACCTCGGTGCTGACGTCGTCCAGGTCGAACGCCCGAACGGGGGCGACCCGTCACGTGCGTTCCCCGGCCACTACGACGCGCTCAACCGCGGCAAGCGCTCGGTGGCCCTGGATCTCAAGGATGCCGACGGCGCGGACGCATTCGGCCGGCTCGTCAGTCACGCGGACGTATTGCTGGAAGGTTTCCGACCGGGTGTGCTCTCCCGACTCGGCTTCGGGCCCGACGAACTCCTGCGCCGACATCCACGCCTGGTCTACGTGTCGGTCTCCGGTTTCGGTCAGGAGAGCCCGTTGCGGAATCATCCGGCGCACGACCTGAGTTTCCAGGCGATGGCCGGGCTGCTCGATTCCGAGGCGGCCCCGCACCCGCCGGTGTTGGCGCTCGCGGATCTGAGCGCCGGGATGTTCGCCGCGTTCGCCGCGCTCACCGGTGTCGTCGCGGCCCAGAAGACCGGCCGCGGCGGCCATTACGACGTCGCGATGTTGGACACGCTGTTGACGTTGGCGGCGACACGGCTGGTCCCGTCGGCCAATGGTCAGCCGCCCGACACTCTGGGCCTCGACCCCGGGTACGGCCTGTTCGCCACGGCCGACGGCGAATGGATCTCGTTGAGCATCGCCTTCGAGGACCACTTCTGGATGGCCCTCTGCGTGGCGTTGGACCTGCCTGAAATCGGTGCCATTTCGGCCGCGGAGCGCATCGGGGAACGCGAACGTCTGCGCGGCCTGATCGCGGCGCGGATCCTCGCCTCACCGGCCGACCACTGGGACAAGGTCCTGCTAGCGGCCGGCGTGCCCTACGGCCGGGTGAGCACACTGGCCGATGTGCTCGGTGACCCGAACACCCTGGCCCGACAGATGATTCAGTCAGTCGCGACCCCGGACGGTGAGAGGTCTTTCGTCCGGCAGCCCTTGATCGTCGACGGTGTGCCCCACGGGCCCACACGGGGGACCCCACGCCTCGGCGAGCACACCGCCGAGATTCTCCGAGAAGCCGGTGTGCCACCCGAGGTGGTCGATCGACTCGCCGCAACGCCCGAGAGCCCGATCCAAGCTCTATATTGACTGGGTAATATTACCGATCCGATCCATCGGAGGGTTGATGGCCAGGGAACGCGCAACCGATACGCAAGCGCTGGTGTCAGCCGCCGCGAAAACATTCCGGGAAAAGGGCTACCGCAACTCCACCATCGACGACATCGCCCTGGCCGCCGGTATATCCCGGCCGACGGTGTACAAGTACACCCGCACCAAGCAACAGCTTCTCGATCTCATGGTCGATGAGATGACCATGAAACTGGAAGAGGAACTACGCAGCGTCCAGTCCGCTGCCGACGACCCGGTGGAGCGCCTCCGGAAGACGATCATGGCCCACATCCAGGCGTCGTCGGCGAACAGAACGTTTTACGCGATCGTTTTCAGCGAGGAGGCCGAACTCTCGGACGCGGCACGAAAGACGTTCCGCAGCTGGGCCCATCAGCAAACGAAGGAATTCGCCTCGCTACTCGACGAATGCCTCGCCGCACGCGCCGGCTCGAAACGAAAGCGCCCGGACGTCGACACCCGTATCGCGGCCAACCTGCTCGAATCGATGCTGGCGACGCTGTATCGGTGGTATGACCCCGAGGGCAGCACCTCGCCAGAACGCCTGGCAGAACAGATCTGGTTGCTGTTCGGGAGCGTCTTCGAATAGCCGCCGTTCCTCGGGCCGGTCCGCGCTGGGCGATCCTTGAGGCAACATCCCGGGCGTAGAACAGCACTCGCTGTTGCCGTGCCTGATGGCCCGGTAGAGGCGGGCGCCCAGGATTAATTCGAGGTTCGTGCGGATCGGCTGTGGCGGCCACCCGATAAGTTCGAAACCGCCGCCCGAAATGCGCACCGATCGGGTGAGCGCTCGCTTGATTAATACTTACTGATTAGTAAAGATAGAATGGACGAACGGTGGCGATGGAGACAACATATGCGCGCGGTGCGGTACACGAGAACCGGTCCAGCCAGGGAAGTGCTCGAACAAGTGGATCTGCCCGTCCCCGAGCCGGGCTACAGAGAAGTCCGTGTCCGCGTCCATGCCTCCGGCGTGAATCCCGCTGATGTCAAACGGCGTTCGGGATGGGGCCGGATTACGCTGGACACCCCTTACCTCATTCCCCACGACGACGGCGCCGGGGTCGTCGACGCGGTCGGACCCGGCGTGGCGGGTGTGCACAAAGGCGACCGCGTCTGGGTGTTCGACGCACGACTCGGACGACAGACCGGGACGGCGGCCGAATACGTCTGCGTTCCAGACATCAAGGTCGAGCCGCTGCCGGCGAGTGTCGACTTCGCAACAGGAGCGTCCCTGGGCATCCCCGGCAGGACCGCGCATCGATGCCTGTTCACCGACGGGCCCATCGACGGCGCCACGGTGCTGGTAGCGGGTGCGGCAGGCTCGGTCGGTCACTCAGCCGTACAACAGGCCCGGCTCAGCGGCGCCCGAGTCATCGGAACCGTTGGCCGCGAAGAGAACCGCAAGGTCGCGCTCGATGCGGGATGCGATCATGTCATCGACTACCGCTCCGACCGTATCGCCGACGAACTCCTGGAGCTGACCGACGGCCACGGATTCGACCGGATCGTCGAAGTGGACGCCGCGGCCAACATCGACACCGACAGCCGGGTGATCGCGACGAACGGCACCATCGCCGTCTATGCGACCGACTCCGGTCACGCACCGAAGCTGCCGCTGTGGCGCCTGATGAACAAAAGCGTCAACCTACGCAACGTGCTGCTCTACAACCTCCCGCACCACGAACATCGGCTCGCCGCAGACGATCTCAATCGCTGGATCGCCGCCGGCGACCTGACCCCACGGATAGGGCGCCGCTTCTGCCTGCAGAACACCGCCGCAGCCCACGAAGCCGTCGAGGCCGGGACGGGCGCGGGAAACGTCGTCGTCGACATCGCGGCACCGGCATAGTCACTCGGCACCACACCACGGCACATCGGGAGTACACCATGGCACGCACATTCACCGTTCCCAAGGTCGAGGGAATCACCTACGGCGAGGGGGCATTCGACGCACTGGGCGATACTGTCCGCGCGCAGGGAGGGCGCCGGCCCGCCGCCATCATGTCGGGATCGTTGGCGGCAACCGATGTCGCCCAAGCGCTTCGAGCTCAGTTCGGCGACGCCCTGGTCGGGGTCTATGCCAGCATTCCCCAGCACGTACCGAGGGCGGCCGTGCTCGAGGCCGCCGCGATGGCGCGTGACGGCGGTGCTGACAGCTTGATCAGCATCGGAGGCGGAACACCCATCGACTGCGCCAAAGCCGTCGCGATGTGCCTGGCTACCGGCATCACGACACCCGACGATTTCGAGAAGTACCGAATTCGCTTCACCTATCCAGATGTGTACGACGTCCCCGCCATCCCCGGACACGCCATCCCGCACGTCGCGGTTCCGACCACCCTTTCCGGCGGCGAACACACCGGGCTGGCGGGCGTCACCGACGAGATCACCCACACAAAGCACGCCTACACGGCGCCAACCCTTACACCGAAGTCGGTCATCCTCGACCCCGAAGTAGCGGCACGCACCCCCCCTTGGCTCTGGGCGGCATCGGGGGTCCGCGCCATCGACCACGCAGTGGAGGGAATACTTTCGGCGAGGAGCATGCCCATGGCGGACGCCCTCGGACTCGAGGCACTGCGCCTATTGGCCGCCAACCTCGAGCACAGCACCAAAAATCCCCACGACGCGCAGTCGCGCACCAACTGTTTGCTGGCCAGCTGGCTGTCGATCTTCGGCGCCACCAACGTCGGCATGGGTCTGTCGCACGGGATCGGGCATCAGCTCGCCGCGCAATTCGACATCACCCACGGCGTCACTTCGGCCATCATGTTGCCGCACGTCATGGAGTTCAATGCCGCGCTCACCGCGCCGCAACTGCGCCGCATCGCCGACGCGCTGGGGCGCGACACACGCGACTTAGACGACGCTTCTGCTGCGCAGCAAGCCATCTCGGCCGTTCGGGACCTGGTCACCCGCCTCGGCGTCACCAACACCATCTCGGCAGCCGGAGGCACCCGCGAAGGATTGGCCGACTTGGCCGAGCACATCATGGGCGATGCCGCCGTCGCAGCAAGCCGACGACCTGTCGGCAAACAAGACATCCTCGCGCTCCTCGACGCGGCATGGTGACGGGCGCTACCCACCTACTCAAAGACGACCCGAGAGACGGAGAGGCTGATGCACGCTGTGAGCGACGAACGTATTCGAATCAGGCAGCGGGGGGCCGTCATGACCGCGACGCTATGCCGTGGTGACGTGGGCAACGGGATCGACCGCCTTCTCGCGGATTCGTTGGTGGCATGGGCGGATCGGGTGGTGGCCGACGCTAAGGCTGGTCGGCTGCGAGTGGCAGTCCTACGCAACGAAGGGTTCGGGTTCTGTGTCGGCGGCGATCTCGTTCACTTCACCAGCGTGGCGAACATGGCCGCCGAGCTCAACTACGTTGCCGGGTCGATCCATGAAGCCATCAAAATTCTTGTGACGGCGCCGGTTCCCATTGTCACCGTCGTCGATGGCGTAGCTGCCGGCGGCGGAGTCGGGCTGGCTTTGGTCGGAGACATCGTCATCGGGTCCCCGGCAACGAAATTCAAAATGGCCTACACCGGCGTCGGACTGTCTCCGGACTGTGGTGGGTCATGGTTCTTGACTCAGCGTGTCGGCCTGGGCCGAGCGTTGGAAATGACGCTAACCAACCGGACGGTGGGAGTCGATGAGGCGGAGCGCACCGGACTTGTGGGGCCGGTGAGTGACTCGAATGCCGGCATCGACCAAACGGTGGACCAGGTTACCGCGCTTCTCGCGTCAATGTCGCGAGAATCCCTTGCCACCACCAAGCGACTGATCCGGTCAAGCATGACGACCGACTTGTTCGCGCACCTTGATGTGGAGGCGCACAACATCTCTCGGCTTGGCGCCACTCCCGACGGCCTCGAAGGTGTGCGCGTATTCTCCGAGAAACGGCCTCCGGTCTTCGAAGACTCTGTTGGCGCAGAACGGCGATAGCGTAGAGCAAGAGGGCGTTTAACATCATGACTGCGCTCGACCAAGCCGCAACGTGATGCATGTTGAACACGACCGTGATGGTTGGGTGGGGGCCGCTGCAATTCCCCTTCGGTCATGAGAGGACATGTCTCTAACTGTGGGTTTGTGGAATTCTCGGGAGATTGCCGGCAGCGTGTTTCTTAAGTTTACGGCAGGTCCTGGAACCAAGAACTTGCGCACAAACCGTGTCTGCGGAAGTGATACCGTTCGCTGGCCTTCGTGCACGCTATTGGCACCCCGTCTCCTCGAAGTGACAACTGGTGCTCGCCCGTCCCGGCGCTACCCCACAGCACGTCGACGGCGTCCCTTTTTCCGCTTGACCGCGCCGAATCCGCCTGCACGCCAATCATATTCCGGCCGACCGGCTTGATGGCTTCCTGCCGCCGACCCGAGACGAAAACGTGAGCTTCCTCGTCCACGGACAACGTGGCACCGGCGGTGCGGCATACCGCTTGATCCAACCGTGGTCACCGCCGCCTTGCCGTCAAGCTTTCCGATGACCACTCCATCGGGCGATTACCTGGCCGGCGAAGTCGAGCATCTGGTCAAGGCTGGGGAACATCGCGAAGGCATCCACAATCGCCTCATCGACACCGGACCCGGCGAGCCGCTCGAGCCTGTCGGCAACCGAGTCCACCGACGTGCCCGATTCGAGGTTGATCCGCATGGCCGTCCTCAGCGCGTCGGGGTCACGGCCGGCGTCCTGGGCCGCACGACGCGCGACCGACCACAGGTGGTCGGTGACCTCGGCCTGCAGTCCCTCGACCCCGAGCCAGCCGGTGCCGCTGCGGCCGACCCGGCGCATGGCGGCCTCGCTGGCACCGCCGATCCAGATGGGCGGGCCGCCGGGCTGGACCGGGCGCAGGTCGGCATGGACCGGCGGCAGCGAGAAGAACTCGCTCTCCCAGCTCACCGGGGTGGTCGTCCACCACTCGCGCAGGAACGCCAGCAGGTCATCGAGCATCTTCCCGCGCCGGCTCCAGTCCGCGCCGCGGGCGACGTCGTGCTCGTCCTTCATCCATCCGATTCCCACGCCCACGTCCAGGCGGCCGCCGCTGAGCACGTCGAGCGTGGTCAGCAGGCGGGCCAGGTGCGGCGGCTCGTAATAGAACGTGCTGAGCGTGCTGGAGTTCAGCCGGATCCGGGTGGTCGCCGTCGCGGCGACCGTCCACAGCAGCACCGGATCGAGGTAACGGGTCATCTGCGGCGGGTACGGCTGCTCTTTGCCCGGATAGGTGCTGTGCATAGCAACCGGCGTGACCAGCCGATCGCCGACCCACAGCGTGTCGTAGCCCAGATCCTCGAGTCCGCGACAGAACACGCCCAGACCAGCGGCGCCGCTGACGGCGGGCCCGACCATCGGAATTGCGAAACCAAGCTTCATTAGGAGTTCCTTTCGGTGATCCATCAACCATTGTCGGGGCACAAGGCGCCCCGGTCGTCAACGCGGCTCAGGCCGGAACGACGGCGCCGAGGGCGAAATCGAAATTCCCCACCCCGTGACGGGCAAGACCCATCATGACGAGGCCCGTTCCTTCCAGCCAGTGCGCCATGTGCAGGCCGCCGACATCCAGCGGGCGCAGCCCGAGGCTCTCGATGAACTCCGCCACGCCCGCCTTGGCGCGCGCGTCGTCCCCGGCGACGAAGACGTCGAGCGGCCGGCCCTGAGCCAGGACCGCGCCGAAGATGGTGTTGAACGCCTTCACCACGCTGGCGCTGGCCGGGGCGGCCTTGGCCACTTCCTGCGCGATCGACGTGTCACCGGGGATGGCCAGCCCGTCAGCCGCGGCATTGAAGGGGTTGCTGATCTCGACGATGACCTTGCCCGCGAGGGCGTCCCCGTACTGGGCGACGACCGGAACGACGTTGGCGTACAGCACGGACAGGATGACGATGTCCCCGGCCGGGACGGCGCCGAACTCTCCAATCGTGGCGCCGCCGCCGAGATCCTTGGCCAGGTCGGCGGCCTTGGACCGATCGCGGCCGATGACCTCGACGGTGTTGCCGCCCGCTACCGCCAGCGCCCCGATGGCCCGGGCCATGTTTCCCGTGCCGATGATGCTGATGCTGCTCATGAGGGTCTCCGTCTGAACGAGTCGAAAAGGTTGACATGTCCACCTTAATGGCAGTTGGATGACATGTCAACCAATCGGGTAGAGTGGGGCTCGATGGAACCGAACTGGCTGAACCCTCGTGAAGACCGTGCCTGGCGCGCCTTCCAGCACGCGCATCATCGGCTCGACGTGCACCTGAGTCGGGGCCTGCAGAAGTCCGGCTTATCCGGGGCCGACTACGAGATCCTCGCGGTGCTCTCGAGTCACGACGGGGACCGCATGCCCGCGCACGAGCTGTGCCACGCCCTGGGTTGGGAGAAGAGCCGTGTCTCCCATCAGGTGCGGCGCATGCAGAATGGCGGGCTGATCCGCCGCGAGCCCAACCCCGACGACGCCCGCAGCACCATGGTCTGCCTGCTACCGGCTGGCCGCGCCGCCATCGAGAAGGCGGCGCCCGCCCACGTCGAGGATGTCCGCCGGAACTTCATCGACCTGCTCAGCCCGGCTGAACTCGACATACTCGCCGCCCTCAACGAACGCGTCCTGCACCATCTCGCCACAGAAGACTCCGCCGCCAAAGCCGCCAAAGAAGAGCCTTCATAACTTCATAGGCACAGACATCAAAGGCGCTCACCTCTACGGCGGATCCTGGAACCGAACGGTTGTGCCGGGCGGCCCCCATCACCACGTCCGACTCTGGATCTAACACCGAGACAACCGCCGCAGTAGGCCGGAAACAGCGCACTGCACAAGACCGCTCTACCGGGTGACGCGGAGCCTAATCCCAGGCAAGTTTTATGCACTGGGCTTTTGAGATTCTCGTGAGAGACCGCGTTTACTGGCGTTGGGGAGCGAGGCGCTTCAACGCGAGTCCGCCTTCGAAAGGGCGGTAGCCGAATGCGGCTGGGGCGCGGTACCCGGTGTCTTCGAGGGGCGTATGCACTTCGGCCACGGTCGGCCCGATCTCGGCTGCAATCGGTGCCAGCGCGTCGAGGTCGAATCGGTACAGCCGGGCCGCATTCTCCGCCAGAATTTTTCGGCACTCGCTTTCCGATCTGTTGTGTAGCGCCCACCGGATGGCCAGCCTGGATTGCGGAGCGAAGCCCTCCTCGTGCGGGTAGTCGCTTCCCCACAGAATGTGGTCTGCACCCATGAAATCGATCATGACTGATTCGAAGGGCGCCAATTCGCTGGCCAGGTAGCAGTTCCGCTGGGCGTACTGACTCGGCGTGAGGGTAAGCCCATCGACCGAGGAACCACCGAACATGCCGTACGTGCGGTTGCCGGCTTCGGACTTCATCGTCGGCACCATCGCATCGAGCATCATCAGTTGCTGCTGCACCCACAGTGTGCCCTGCTCGGTGGGGGCGAACCTCAGCGTGGGGTGACGCTCGAAAACCCCGGCCAGGATGAGATGTCCCAGGGTCCGCTGTGCCCACAACGCCATTTCCGTAATGAGCACGGCGTTGGATGCCGGCTGATCCATGGGCATTGCCGGACTTCCGGGGCCGCCGTGCTGCACGATCGTCAGATCCAGTTCGCTGCACAACCGCCAAATCGGCTCATATCGAGTGTGGAACAGCGGGGCGACATTGGGGTCGCCCGGCGATACCGGGGGCAGCAACACTCCACCAAAGCAGCCTTGCTCGTTGCCCCAACGGATTTCGTCCAGTGCGGCGTCAACGTCGTTGGGGAATACCTGGATCAATCCTCGCCGGCGTGCGGGTGCCAGCGAACAAAAATCGACCTGCCATCGGTTGTGCGCCTGCACGCCCGCCCAGCGGTGTTCGAATTCCGCTCGGTTCTCGGGCAACGAGATGGTGATGTTGGGGGATGTCGGAAAGAAGGGAGGAACAGTGTTGGGCAGCAACAGCTCCGCTGCGACCCCGTCAGCGTCCATTTCGGAGATACGCAACTCATGGTCCCAGTTGCGCTTCGCGGTGGCGATGATCAAGTCATCGAATGGACTCGCATACGTCTTGGCCCACGCGTCGAAGTCGTCATGGAAAGCCTGCGGGAGATACGGCTTGTATTCGAGGAGGTCGGCGCCGGCGTGGGTATCCGCAGAAATGACAGTGTAGCGGGACGGGGTCTCAGGGGTGGCCATCAATCATCTCCTCAATGAGAATGCGACACCGGTCATTGTCTCGTAGCCGATACGCTGAATGTTTCGTTCAGCGGAATCAATCCCGCCCGGGTGGAGTGAGGGCAATCCTAGATGGGATCGAATGCCGAAATAAGCCATGCACCACGGACTTTGGTTAAGCTAACCATGACGCTACTGGCGGTCTGAACCGGCTCAGGTGCATCCTTGCTTGTTGTGGTTTGATCGAGGAAGACCAATACCCTGGCGGTGTCTGGGTGCAATTCGCTGATGACGGCGCGCTTGATCGCGGCTTGGGTGTTGACGGCTTTCTGCTTGGCCGCGGGCGCCACTATTTGGTCGGCGAATTTGCCGTAGTACGTCAAGAAGTCGCCGGTCAGGTGTGACTTTGCGCCGGCCAGGTCACTGTCCAGTTTCTCGGGCGTATACGACAGCAGCGCGACGGTTCCCTCGCTTGCCGCACTGATCACCGACTTGGCTGTGGAGTCGTTGGTTTGCTGGTCGTGTCGATATTCACCGAAGTACAGCGCGGCGGCTGCGATAGTGGCCGCGACCAACAGCAGGCCGACGATCAGTAGTGGCCAGTGCGATAGTGCGGTTCCTATCCGGATGCGGCGACTGTTGGTGGCGTCGTTCGCGGTCGTCCGTTGATCGTCACCGGTGATGTCGTCGCGCTGGTCGTCGCCGGCCACTGCGAGGGCGAGTTCAAGGTCAGTGAGGCTTTGGTTTTCGAGCTGTCCGATGGTCATGGGATGAACTCCATGCTCGACATTTTGATTTTCCCACCGTCGCGGGCCAGTTTGACGCTCAACCGCCACGAGCGTGGCTGCTCGGCGGCGCCGGCGGTATTGGTGAGCGTGGAGCTGGCAGCAACGGCCACGACCGCAGTGTCTTCGGTCATGGACTCGAGGCACGCGGCTTGCACAGTTGTCTTGGTCGAGACTTTCGCAGTCTGCGCGGCTTTGACGAACTCGTCGGCCGCGCCGCGGAAGTCATCTCTGAACTGGCCGGTCGAGCTGTCGATGATGCGCTGTACGTCGTCTTTAGCGCTGTCGGCGCTAATCGACATCAGGGTGACGACGGCTTGTCGCGCGGCAGCCGTGAATTCCGCGCCCCGTTGTTGCTTGCTGAGCAGCTGATCGTGGTGTCGGACCATGACCGCGCTTGCTGCGAGAAGCGCCGCGGTGCTCAGTATCCCGATGACAGCCACCATTGTGGTTAGTTTCGGGCGGCGAAAGTGTGTCTTCCTGCGCCGTCGGGGTGGCGCCCCGCCTTGATCAGGCGGTTCGGTGCCATAGGTGCGCTCGGGATCGGCGAGTAGGGTTGCAGCGCAGGTTATTTCGTCAGTGGGGGTTGCTGCCCTATCGTCGGCGGAGGTCTCAGCGGTTTCTGCCGATGCGGTGTCGGTTGCTTCGGCCTGTTGGCGTTGCCGGATGGCCTGGACGCGGGCGCGCGCAGCCGCAGCGAGTGCTTCGGCTTCGGCAGCTGCTGCCTCCGCTGCTTCGATGAGGTCTGCATCATCGGCCCGCTCTGAGGTGACATCGAGAGGGCCGGCGTCACGTTTCGGGGATGAATTCGTGGCGGGCATTGCCGTCCTCTCTCCGTTTCCACCGGGTATGAGGGAAGCCGACCCGGCGGTTGGTTGATACCAGCGGCTAATAGAGCACACGATAGGCCTCGGCGAAACGGTCGTGGACTGTAGTTCCCGCTCAGTGAGCATTCACCTGGGTACCGGTGGCCGCCGAGTTACCAGTGACGCACCGAACACAGCGCGCCTTTGGCGCCGTTGTTGGTGGCCACGACTGTCCCGTCCACGGCGAGTTCGCAGTGAAAGTCCGGCGTGGCCGGCGACATCCCGCTGGTGGCGATGACCATGGCCCATTCATCGGGAGTTGCCAACCAGACGTCCCGCGTCCACCGTGTGCCTGGACCCACGTCGGCCTCGACCTTGGGACTGAATTGGTAGGGGTCGTGGCTATATTCGGCCCAGCCGGGTGGATCGGCGTCCCGGAAGTAGATGTCTGCGGTGACGCGGCGCTGCGCGGTCACGGTGTAGGTGACGTGGTGCAGCACCGGCTCGTCAGCGCGGGTGACCGGCGTTGCGGCTGCGGCCGCCGCAACGAGAATTGTCGCGGCCAGCCCGGCGAGGGACTGCGCGGGGCGCCTGAGCATATTGTTCGCCACGGTCACGTGGGGTGATTTACGTGTCGCCACGAACCCACCGGGGTGCACCGTCGACAGACACGCAGGTGAGGAACAGGCCATCGGGGGCTTGTGCGACCGAGTTTTCGAAGCCCTCGCAGTTCGAGTTCTCATCTTTGATTCCCCACATCGAGGGGGAACGGAAGTATCGCGGTTCATAACGCCGCGGAGATCCGCAGAAGACCAACCGGCCCCACGAGGTGGTGCCGAACACGAAGTGGGTGGTGTCCGGGCACGGCGCGCCCAGCACGACACCTCCGGTGATACCCGGGACGCAGGATGGGTTGTCACATGCGGACGGTTCGGCCCACGCGTGGACGGGTGTGCACGCCACGAGGGCCGTCACCGCCATGGCTGCGGGCAGGATCGCTTGCGTCGCGATGCTTTTGAGGCGTGGGAGTGCAAGACGACCCGAATGCTGCAAGGGGATGTACGGTTTCATTCTCGACCCCTCACCCCGTCTTGACGAGCTTGAACGGCATGCTGATGAACCATGTCTTACTTCGTCCGCAGGCGCCGCTGACGCCGGTCGTCTCGTCGGCGCCGGTGAGAACGGCCGAGGTTGGATCGACGGCATCTCCGTCGGGGTTGGTGGGGGCGAATCTGAAGACCTGGAATCCCTGAACCGCGGTTCCGTCCGGGCAGGGCTGCCAATTGTCGACGATGTGCTTGACGAACCAGACACCGCCGGTTTGATAGATCGGTGCCCGCCAGCCCCAGTCACTGACTACCGTGCCGGTGCATTCGGTGGGATAACTGCAGGTCGTGTTGATCGTCCAGATGCTTCGGATGCTGGCCTCGTTGTGAAAGATTTCGTTGGTCTTGGCCCACTCCCCGTTGGACGTCGCGGTGTAGGTGCCGTTGAGGCCCCAGTCGCCGGTCGCGCTGCCGGGGGGTGCGGTGCCCAGCATCGCGACCACGACGGCGCCGATGAGGGCTGCGATCCGAAGACGTCGGCGTGAGCGGCTGCTCATGTGGGGAAGAGGTCTTTCCAGGACCGCGTACCGGCGTGGGGGACCAGGTCGGATTGCCGATACACGGTGCCGTCGGGGGCGGCGTACCGCCCGGTTCGCGGGTCATAGGTTGCGACGGCAACCGATGGGCCGGGCCGCTGGGGTGTGTAGGCACTCGGCGCGGCAGCCGGGGCTGGCCCCTCGGAACCGTCGGGTGGCGGCGCTGGGGCCGGGGCGGGCGGCGGCGAATCCGGCTGCGCGGGCGCGGGGCCGGCCGCTGGCGGCAGCGGTCCTGGCGGCGGGGTGCCCTCGAGTGGTCCGAAGATTTGGTCTCCGAAGGTGACGCGGTCATCGGGCGGGATGCCCTGCGTGAGGAGGTTCGGATCGAGGGGGTAGGGACCCAGGACGTGTTGGCGGATCGCCAACGGCTCGAAAGGTTTGTCGCTGTTGCAGATTTCGACCGTGGGCGCGCGCTTACCGGGATGGCCCATGCACGGGTAGTTCCGGGCGCCGCGCACACCAATGGGTGAATCCTGCGGCAGTTTGCAGTACAGGCCGTCGGGAGTGTCGATCACCGTGGTGTCCTCTGGTGACCGCCACGACGACGGCGGTAAGAACCCTACCGTGCAGGCGGGCGGGTCACCGATGGTAAGGGTGAAGTCGCCCAGCGAGAATCCGGTGGGATTGTTCTTGGGGGCGCCGTAGGACTGAGTGGAGGCGATGGTGGGCGGCAGCAACACCAGCAGCTGTTCGAGGGAGGGGTGATAGGTGACACCGACCTGGCCCAGCGTGGTGAGGTTCGCCAGGAGCATCGGCAGCGTCGGCTTGACCTGGTTGAACAGGCGTGACGCCTCATCGGCCGCGCCGGGTGCCCCGCGCAGCAGCGTCCGTGTCTGGTGGTCGTCGGTGACGAGTTGTTGGCTGATGCCGGCGAGGCTGCGCGCCCACGTGCGGATGGCGTCGCCGGATTGCGCCTGGCCGTCGAGCAGGGGCCGGCTGTCGTCGATGAGGGTGCGTGACCGCTCGGCGTTGGCGTTGGCGTCGCCGATGAGTTGTGACGAGGAGTCCAGCAGCGACCCGACGTCGTACCCGGATCCGTTGAAGGCCTTAAACGTTTCGTCGAGCAGCCCGCTGATCTTGGTCTTGGGGACGCTGTTGATCAGTGTGCTGACTTGATCCAACATCGGTCCGACGGCCTGTGGGATCGAGGTGTGTGCCGCGGGAATGATGGAACCGTCGTGTAGGTACGGACCCGCCGCCGTCGCTGGCTGGAGGTCCACATATTGCTCTCCGACCGCCGAAACGCTGAGCACTTCTGCGCGCAGCTCCGCCGGGATTCTCGGGCTGGTGTTCAACGACAGTGTGGCCACGGCGCCGGCGCGGGTGGGCCGCACGTCGGTGACTTTTCCGACCTCCACTCCGCGATAGGTCACGTTGGAAAACCGGTAAAGTCCGCCGGTGCCCGGCAATTCCAGCGTGACGCGCATGCGGCCGACGCCCAGCAGGGTGGGCACTTGCAGGTATTCGACGATCATCACGGTCATCCCGATGACCGACGCGATGGTGAAGATGGTCAGCTGAATTCGGACGAAGCGCGTCAACATCAGCGGTCCCCCACATCCTGTGGCACGAAATCGGTAGGCGCCGGGATCGGTGGCTGGCTGAGCTGTTGGGTGGTCAGCGGGGCGCCGGCTGGCGTTGGCGGACCGGCCATGGGCGGCGTCGCCACCGCGGTGGGCGGGGCCGTGAGGGGGGCGTTGAGCGGATCCTTGGTGAAGGTGGCATACCAGGGATCTCCCGGGGCGGGCACCAGCGTGGCTCCCTCCTGCCCCCATCGCGTGCCCAGCAGCAGTCCCCTCTTCAGTCGCGGGATGGTGAAGTCGAAGGTGATGAACTCGTTCAAATAGTCGCCCCGGATCGCGCGGTCGATGAAGTTCTGCGGGTAGGGGTAGGCCGGCGCGAAGGCCAGGACGGTGTCGAGGCTCGGGCCGACGTCGGCGAGTGCGCGCACGGTCGGCTCCAGGTTCTTCAGGTTGGCGACCAGATCGGCGTGCGTGGCATTGATCAATCCGGTAGCGGTGTTGCTGAACACCCGAAATTTTTCCAGCGCTGTTGTGATCCTGGGCCGCTCTTTGATCAGAACGTCCAGGGCGGGAGGAATCCGTTGCAGTGCTTGGGTGATGACGCCGCTTTGCCCGGCCAGGGTGCCGGCCAGGGCGTTCAATGCCGTGATGGATGCGTTGATGTTGTCACGCTGGGAATCCAAAACACCGACGAAGTCGTTCAAATGCGTCAGCAGATCACGGATCTTGTCCTCGCGCCCGCCCAGTGCCGCATTGAACTCGTTGATGAGGCCGCCTACCTTGCCCAGTCCCCCACCGTTGACGACAACCGACAGCGAAGACAGGGTCTGCTCGGTGGATGGATAGGTCGAGGAGCGTTGCAGACCGATGGTCGCCCCGGGCGCGAGCCTGCCGGCCGCGGGCACGCCTGGTGGGGGGTTCAGTTCCAGGTGCATCGAGCCCAGCAGACTTGTCTGGCCGATCCTGGCGATAGCGTTGGCCGGCACCACGGTGTCGGGACGCACCGAGATATCCACGTCGGCGTGCCAGTCGCGCAGCGTCATCTTGCCCACGCTGCCAACGACGACGTCGTTGATCATGACCGGCGAATTAGATTCCAGTGTACCGACGTTAGCGATTTGGACGTGGTAGGTCACCGCGTCCTGGCCGCGTCCGACAGTGCCGGGCAGAGGCAGTGAATTGAGGCCATCGAAGGCGCATCCGCTCGCCGTCAACACCACCCATGACGCGATCGTTGCGAGACGACGCGTTGATCGCAAGTCGATCATGGTGTGCCTCCGGCGGGCTGCGATGCGGCCGGCAGCGGTGGTTGCGGACCAGCCGGCAGCAGCATGTCCTGCAGGTTGGCCGGTCCGGGGGCCACTGGGGCTGGCCGGGGCACTCCCGGTGGGATTGGCGCACGGGGAAACAGCGCTGGCGAAGGGTCCGCGGGTAATCCGTCGGGGGCGTAAATTCCCGGAGGACCCGGGGGCAATTCCCATCCCGGAGGGGGTGGTATGTCACCCGCGCCGGTGTACGCCGATACTGCGGGTGGATCGGTCGGGATGGGGGGGACCCCGCCCGGCCCGCCGGGCATCAGGTTCGGATCCGAGTAGACGAGGTTGTCCGGGCTCGGCGATTTGGCCAGATAGGCGTTGAACGGGATCGGCAGGTAGTTGAAGTTGATCAAACGCAGTGCGGGGCCCAGGTATTGGGCGCACAGCTTCGCCGTTTCGGTCGCGGTGGCATTCTTGACCGCGCCGATCGCCGAGCACACCAGTGCCACCGGATTGGCGAAGTTCGACATGGCGAAGGCTCCCCGCGCCGTTCCGGAGTCCGGGCTATAGATGTTGTAGCCGTTGGCGATTGCATTGGGCGCCACGTGCAGAAGATTTTCCACCGCCATGCGGTTGTCGGCGAGATTTTTCGTCACGTTGGCCAGCCGTTGAATCTGTTCTGCGGCCTGGTCTCTGCTTCCGGCGATGAATCGGCGTACCTCGCCGACCGCCGAGGATAGGTTGGTCAGCGCGGCGTCCAGGTCTGACCGGTTACCGTCCACGACGCTGCTCACCGCTGCGAGGCGGTCTTGGAATTCGACGATCTGGACGTTGCTGTCACGCAGGGCGGTAACGAAGATCTGGAGATTCTTGATGATGTCGACGATGTTGCCGCTACCGCCGGCAAGGATGCGCCCAACCTGAGACAGCTCGGTGATCGTCCGCCGGAGCTTGTCGCCGTTGCCGGCCATGGCGTTGGCCGCGGTGTCGATAAAGTGCCCGAGCGAGCTGGTGGAAAGGCCACTTGCGGGACCTAATTCGGTGGCCAGCCGCATCAGTTGCGTTTTGACCTGATCCCACTCGACGGGCACCGCGGTTCGCTGCACGCCGATCACCGCCCCATCGGCCATCGTGGGGCCGCCGGTTCCCGCGGCGTCGTAAGCCGGCGTCAGCTGCACATACCGTGCCGCCACCAGGTTCTGTGCCACTATCACGGCCTTGGCGTCGGCCGGGATCGGCACATCACGGTCGACGGCCAGTGTCATCTTGGCCTGGGTTCCTTCGGGTTCGATGGACTTGATGGTGCCCACCTTGACCCCGACCACGCGTACCTCGTCGCCGGGGTAGATGGCGGTCGCGGAGCTGAAATATGCGGTAATCATCTTGGGCCCGAAGACCTCGGCATGTACCACGAGAGCCGTTCCCGCAGCGACAAGTCCCACCAACGTCAACAGCAGCGCCTTGGTGTACCACGCCTTGTTCGGCCCGGCCGCCATCATCGTCCTCCGGGAATGCCGTTGTGCGGCCAGGGGAATTCCGCGCGCGGGCCGGCATTGTCGGGTGGTTGGCCCGCATTGACGCCTCGCCGGAATCCGAACGCGTAGTCCAGGAACGGTTGCAGGGCCTGCGCCGGGATCAGATTGCCGACGAATGCGTTGTAATAGAAGCCGTTGTTGACCGATTCGCCTTGGGTTACTTGGTATTTGGCGAGTCCGACGATCGCCTTGGCGATGTTGTCGCGGTTTTTCTCCAGCATCGCGGTGACCGAGTTGAGTTTGGCCAGCGTGGGCGCCAGTTCTTTTTCGTTGTCTGCCACCATGCCCGAGAGCTGCTTGGCCAGCGCCGAGGTGTTGGCCAACAGGTTGACGATCGCGTGGCGACGCTGATTCAGAACTCCGAGCAGGTCGTTGGCATTGAGCAACATGGTGTTGACCTGCTGGCTGCGTTCCGACAGGATGCCGGTGACATCGGCGGCGCTTTTGAGCAGATGGGCCAGCGATTCATTCCTGCTGTTCAACGATTGCGACAGTCTGCTCAGGCCGTCGAACGTGGGCCCCAGTCGTGGTGTGATCCGCTCGATCGTTTCGGCCAAGGTGTCCAAGGATGCGTTGAGCGCGCCGGTGTCGGTGGCGGCGGTGTTGGCGGTGAAGTCGCTGACGGCGTCGGTCAGGGAGTATGGCGAGGACGTCCGATGTACCGGGATGACATCGGAGGCGTGCATGCTGCCGGTGCCTGCGGGCTCTACGGCCAGCATCCGCGCACCCAGCAGGGTGCCCGTCCTGATGTGGGCCGTCGTGCTCGATCCCAGGTGCACCTTGGCGTCGAGGCTAAACGTCACCAATGCTTTGCCATGGCTGAGCGTGACGTCGGAGACCGTTCCCATTTTCACGCCCGACACTCGGACGTCGTTGCCTGGAGTTAGGCCTCCGGCCTCGGTGAACAGCGCCTGGTACCGGATGGAGGTGGCCATCGACACCAGCTGTTGGGGGTGCAGGCCGATGATGATGACTAGCGCGACCAGCACGAACGCGATGAAGCCGGCCCGGATAAGTTGTGCGCCACGATATTTCAACATCAGGGTTCCCCGCATCGTCCGGTGTTTTGGGTGATCCACGGGAAGACGGCCGTGCGGCCCTGCAGGTCGGTGACGCGAATGGAGATGCCGCACAGGTATTGGTTGATGAAGCTTCCGTAGGCGCCCAACCGCACGAGTTTGCGGTAGTTTTCGGGGGCTTTCTGCAGCGCGAGGTCCAGCCGCGCCTTGTCATTGTCGAGCAACGGAGCCAGCCGGTTGAGTTGGTCGACGGTACCGGCCAGCGGCGGACGGGCCTGGGTAAGCAGGTCGGCCAACGATGCGGTTCCCTTGTCGAGCGCGGTGATGGCGTCTCCGATCGGATCGCGGTCAGCCGACAAGTCGGTGATGAGCCGCTCGAGGCGCTCGACCGTCGCCGAGAATTTGCTGCCGTCCTTGGCCACCGTAGCGACCACCTCGTTGAGATTGTCGATCAATCGCTGCACCACTTGCCCGTTGTCTGCCAGCGCATTGGAAAACGATGAGGTCTTGGCGAACAACGACTCCACATCGCCACTGCTGCCTTGCAGAATCTGGATCAACGAATTGGTCAGTGCATTCACCGATTGAGGGTTAAGGCCCTGAATCACCGGTTTGAGCCCACCCAACAACAAATCGAGATCGAGCGCCGGCTCGGTGCGGGTTAGCGGAATCCGCGATCCGGGCGGCTGAATCCCGGCAGAACCGGGCGCGTCGAGCAGGTCAAGGTAGCGATCCCCGACCAGGTTGAGGTAACGCACCGCGACGCGCGTGCTGGTAGTGAGCCTGACCTCGCGGTTGGCGTCGAAACGCACCAATACGGTGTTATTCGGTTGCAGTGCAACACCGTTGACTGTGCCGACCCGGATCCCGGCGGCACGCACCGAATCACCGGTCTTCAGGCTGGAGGCATCGCTGAACACCGCGGAATAGCCATATGTCGAACCGGTGCGGTATTGGCCGAGGATGGCGAACAGGGCAGCCGTCAGCACAATGGTCACCGCCGCGAACACCCCAAACTTGATGGTCGTCGCGACCGAGCCCGTCATCCCGGCATCCCGATCTGTGGGGTGTTGCGCGGCGGCCCGTCGATCGGCCCGAACAGCCATTGCTTAAGGCGATTGGAGTTCAGCAGGATTCCCTGGTTTCCGTACTGTGCCTGGTTGGCATCAATATCGGTGACCAGGTAGGGCGGGCGGTTCCCGAAGCCCACGTCTGGTAGGCCCATGCATTGCGGACCGCCCGTCGCCGCGACCTTGGGGAGGTTCTGCGGGTACCGGTAACGTTCGGTGCCCAGCAGAAACGAATCCAGCAACAGGACACCCGGTACGGGCAGGGGCGGACCGGTGGCCAGCGGCTTGAGGCCACCCAGGGCGCAGGTGATGGCCTGGTTGTATTTGTTGGTCAGGTTCGTGGTGGGGACCAACAGATGAAGGACGGCAGTGAACGCCTGCGCGTTGCCGGCCAGGACGTCGTTTCCGATGTCGGCCAGTGCAATCGCGCTGATGAGCGCGGTGTCCAGATCACGCTGCCGGTCGACCACGGTGTCGCTCAGCCGGGTCGCGTTTTGGATTGTCTTGACCAGGTCGGGGGCCACGTCCGCGTAGGCGTTGAGCACCTCTGGGGCCACCGAGAGTTCGTGGCTCAGGGAGGTCAGGCTCGGGTCGATCTTGGTCAACAGGGTGTCCAGATCGGCCAGGGTGTGTCCGAGTTTGTCACCGCGACCGCTGAACGCTTGCGCGAGCGCGCCAAGCGTCTCATTGAGCTTTGCGGGTTCGATCTGCGACAACACCGACACCAATTGCTCGAATACGGTGTCGATTTCGACGGTGACATGCTCGGAGTCAAGGATTTGGCCCGCCTTCAGCGACTGGGGGGAGGGATCGCGCGGCGGGATGAGTTGCACGAATTTCGACCCGAAGACGGTCGTGGACTCGATGTCGACGCCGGTATTGGCGGGAATCAGATGCAGCCAGGAGGGATTGATCGCCAGGTGAATCGCGGCCCGGCCGTCGGGCAGGTTGTCGATCGAGGAAACCTTGCCCACTTGTGCACCATGCAGCTTCACCTTGGCGTCGGGGTTCATCACCAGTCCCGCCCGGGGCGACAGCACCGTGACCGGTACCGATTCGATGGCGCCGCCTTCAAACAACACGACGGTGGCAGCGACGATCGCGCCGATCACCGCGACGGTGGCCAGACCCAGCAAGGGGCGGACTGCGTTGTTCCACATCAGCTTTCTTCCCCTAGCCCGACAAGTTGAAATTGCCGTTGGCGCCGTATATGGCCAGCGAAACCAGCAGGGTGACCGACACGATGATGATCAGGGACGTGCGCACCGCAGTGCCCACTGCGACCCCGACACCCGAGGGTCCGCCGCTGGCGAAGTAGCCGTAGTAGGTGTGGGTGAACAGGATGGCCAAGGCCATCAGGATCGCCTGCAGAAATGACCACAAGAGGTCGGTTGGGTTCAGAAAGGTCGAGAAGTAGTGACCGTAGAGCCCACCGGATTGCCCCAGCACGACCACGGTGGTGAATTGGCTAGCCACAAAGGACAAGATGACCGCGATCGAGTACAGCGGCGTGATCGCGAGCATCCCGGCGACGATCCGTGTGCTCACTAGGTAGGAAACGGGCCGGATCCCCATACTTTCGAGCGCATCGATTTCCTCATTGATGCGCATGGCACCCAGTTGGGCGGTCACGCCAGCGCCGAAGGTGGCCGCCAAGCCGATACCGGCGACAATCGGCGCCGAGATACGGACGTTGATGAACGCGGCCAAAAAGCCGGTCAACGCCTCGATGCCAATATTGCCCAGCGAGCTGTATCCCTGGATAGCCAGCGTCCCACCCGTCGCCAAGGTGAGGAACCCGACGATGACCACTGTCCCGCCGATCATCGCCAAGGTGCCAGCGCCCATGCTGATTTCGGCGATCAAGCGGATGATTTCTCGCCGGTAGCGGGTGGCCGCAAACGGGGCCCCGGCGATCGCTTTCCCGTAGAACGCGACGTGGTCACCGATCCCGGTCAGCGCCGTGATCGGTCTGTTGATTTCCCGGGCCAGGCCCGGATATGCCGCTCGCAGCGTCACCGGCTGCCTACTTCGCCGTCATCTGAATACCGATAGCCGTCACCACGACGTTGATGACAAACAGCGACATGAACGCGTATACCACCGTCTCGTTGACGGCGTTGCCCACAGCTTTGGCGCCGCCACCGGTGATCGTCAGCCCGCGGTAGCAGGCCACCAGGCCGGCGATCAGACCGAACAGCAGCGCTTTGACCGAGGAAATGATCAATTCGGGCACCCCGGTCAGCAGCGTGATGCCCGCTGCGAAGGCACCCGGGTTGACATCCTGGACGAACACCGAGAACGTGTAGCCACCAAGAATGCCGATGATGCAGACGACGCTGTTGAGCAGCAATGCCACCAGTCCCGACGCCAGCATGCGCGGAGTCACCAATCGTTGAACGGGATTGATTCCCAACACTTCCAACGCGTCAATCTCTTCACGGATGGTGCGCGAACCCAGATCGGCGCACATCGCCGTGGCGCCGGCGCCGGCAACGATCAGCACAGTGACCAGGGGGCCGACCTGGGTGACCGCCCCGAAGGCCGCACCCGCCCCCGAAAGGTCGGCCGCACCCAGCTCGCGCAACAAGATATTGAGCGTGAAGCTGACCAGCACGGTAAACGGAATGGCTACCAGCAGCGTGGGCATCAGCGAGACGCGCGCGACAAACCACGACTGGTCCAGGAACTCTCGTCCCTGAAATGGCCTGCGGACAGCGAACTTCGCCGCATCGGCCGCCATCGCGGCCAGCCCCCCGATAGCCTGCATGGGCCCGGCCAGCTTGGCGCCATACGACGAAAGCCCCGGCGACCAACGGTCGGGCGCCTTCGTGATCACTAGCTGTGGCTCCTTCACCTCGTCGACAGCAGACATCGCAGCTCGGGTCACGCCCTGCACCACATCGGTCCGAGCTGCGTCGAGCAGAACCCTCCCAGTCGGGTGAGACGTGGACCACACGATGTCCCGCTTACCGGGACGCCTATCCATCGCTGCGGATCACGGCGCGAGGGTGCCCGAACCGGGTCCATTCCGGGCCGTTCCCGCCGAGGAGAGGACCACCCACCGGGACACGCGGCTGACATTGCCGATTCCGCGGAGCACCATCCCCGCTGTGAACAGTCCTCAGAGATATGCGAATCGCCGCGTCCTGATCAGCGGGGGTGGCTCGGGCATCGGACAGGCAACCGTGCTGCGCGTGCTGGAGGAAGGCGGGCGAGTTGTGGCCGCCGACATCAGCGAGTCCGGGTTGAAGGACACGGTGGCCAAGGCCGACACGTATGCGGACCGACTCGCCACGGTGACGTTGGACGTCGGAGACGAGCAGTCCGTCCGCGACGGTGTCGGCCGGGCGCTCGCCGCGCTGGGAGGTCTCGACACGTTGGTCAACGCGGCGGGGATTCTGCGCTCGGCCCATTTCCTGGAGACCACCGCGGCCGATTTTGAGCAGGTACTCCGCATCAACCTGGTCGGCACCTTCCTGATGACCCGCGAGGCGATCCCGGCCCTACGCCAGGGCGTCGGTCCAGCGGTGGTCAACTTCAGCTCCACCTCGGCGGCCTTTGCTCACCCGTATATGTCCGCCTACGCCGCGTCCAAGGGCGGAATTCAGGCGATGACACATGCGTTGGCCATGGAGTTCAGCAAAGAGGGAATCCGGTTCAACTCAGTGCAGCCGGGTTCGATTTCCTCCGGAATGACTGATGGCACAGGAGAATCGAAGCAGAGCATCGGTCCGGGCCTACCCGCTGACGTCGACTTTTCCCTCTTCGGCAAGGTGCAGCCTGTGCTTCCACTGGCTGACGGCGCGATCTTCGCCAGACCAGACGCCGTAGCCGCCGTGGTGGCCATGCTGGGCTGTCCCGACGCCTATTTCATCACCGGCACCGAAGTCCGTGTCGACGGCGGCTCGCATATGTGAGCCGAAACCAGCGGCTTCGCCATGAGCAGGCCACCATTGCGGTGGGTAATGGCATGTTGTCTGATCCTCGGCCCAAGCAGAATGGAACGAACATGAAGGCGCTCATACTGGGCATCTGCCTGGCGCCGGCGGCCTTAGGGCTCGCGCCCGTGGCCCATGCGGAGATGCGAACCGGCAATTACCAGCTTTTGATCACCGGCAGGTACGACTTCCATACCTGGATCTGGGCGATTTCGTCGTGCAGCGGTGACTGTGTCAGCGTGAGCGCGATACCCCAACCGGTGGCCAGGGCATTCGAGTACCATGGCAGCGCGCGGTTCGCCGATGGCCGCTATATCTTGAGTGTCGACGTTCCCGACGGTCTGCGCTGTGGTGACATCTACTACGGCCCCGTGATACCCACGCACGACGTCTACGCATGGGATGCGTCCACCCTTGCCGGCTCGTTGGACTCCTCGTTTTCCTCGGGCTGTAACGGGTCGCCGGCGGGAACCTACACGTACCCGTTCACCCTGGTGCGCATGTAGCTCGTGCATTCTAACCTCCTCCCCTGCGCGGCGAGTGGCTAACATCAACGACTTTCGGTCACTGGTCCGCACGTGTGGGTAGCGGTGATCGGCGATGCGAGGACAACGGGCTGGATCCGGCCCACGTGGGACACCAAACCCAGCCCGTTGTCGGGCCGCGTGTAACGACCAACGAGCCTGGCGGCAAATGGCTTTGGGACATCGTGATCCTGCAGCCGAGACCGGTTGCAATCCATGCTCACCGGCACGGTGGTTACGTCGGCTGCGCTTCGGCTCCCCGGGCTAGAGCGGTCACCATCGTGGGCATGCTCGCGCGCAGCAGCAGCCAGATCAGCGGCCCCGTGAGCGGGATGCGGGGGCGAAACGTTGCCTTCCACACGATGCGAGATCCGCTAGGTGTCGTGGATATGTGAACGTCGGCACGGTGATCGGTGACGGGGATTCCCGACAGGATGGTATAGGCGTGGTGGTACGGCCGATCGGCAATGAGAATCTTTTCCCGCATGGTCAAGCCGCTCACCGTGATTCGGCGGATAGCCCCTATCCGGGAGCTGGCCGTTCCGGGGTACTCCCAGTCGGCCGCCCGTACACCGTCCAACCACTGCGGCCATCGCGCGACGTCAGCGAGCAGGTCGTAAACGATCTGCGCCGGCGCGGCACATGTCCGCTCGAAGCGGCAGGAGAAGCGCATAGCGTTGACGCTACGAGACAACGGCGCATGTACTGGTTCGGTAATCCCGACAGTCGGGATGCTCCGAGTGACGTGGCGGTGCCGCACTGATTGCCGGGATGGATCCCAACAACTGTGAGCGAGATGACTCCCGGTGTATGGACACCGACCACCTGTCTGAGTCGGACTGCGCTGATGATGGTCGGGACCGGAATGCGTGGTGACGGAAGGCATCAACATGGACACGCCAGATGTAGACGAGGTGGTCACCTATGAAGTGACTTCCGGGGTCGCTGTGGTCACCATGAACCGTCCGCGCTACCGCAATGCGCAGAACTCGGCGATGACCTACGCCCTGGATGCCGCGTTTAGCCGCGCAGTCAACGACGACGACATCAAGGTGATCGTGTTGGCCGGGGCCGGCGAGCACTTCAGCGCCGGCCATGACATCGGCACCCCCGAACGCGACCACAATGTGCGCTACGAAAATCGGGCGGTGTTGTGGTGGGACCATGTTGACAAGCCAGCCGGCGACCAACGTTTTGCGCGGGAGGCGGAGGTTTACCTTGGGATGTGCCGTCGGTGGCGCGAGATCCCCAAACCCACTATTGCGATGGTGCAAGGCGCGTGTGTGGCCGGTGGACTGATGCTGGCCTGGGCCTGCGACCTGATCGTGGCCGCCGATGATGCCTTCTTCAGCGATCCCGTTGTGCGCATGGGTATTCCGGGCGTCGAATACTTCGCCCACCCTTGGGTGCTCGGACCCAGGTTTGCCAAGGAGATCCTGTACACAGGTGAGAGGTTCAGCGCACAGCGCGCCTACGAAATCGGCATGGTCAATCGAGTCGTTCCGCGATCGCAGCTGTGGAACCAAACCTTGAGCCTTGCAACGCGTATCGCGGCGATGCCCCAATTCGGGCTCGCCCTGGCCAAGCGAGCGGTCAACCAATGCGAAGACCACATGGGATTACGCAACGGCATGGAGGCTGTCTTCGGTCTTCACCACTTCGCGCATGCCCATAATGCCGAGATCGGCACCGGCCCACTCGGCGGGATGGACGCCAAGGCAATGACTTCGCCTGCAAATGCTGAGGGAAGCAGTTCTCGTGCTTAGCAGGGAATTACGGCGCCAGCTGGGTGTCCAGCTGGCGGAGGCTGAGCGGAGCCGTGAGCCGATCGCTCCGCTGACCGCTGTTCACCCGGAGATCGACGTCGTCGACGCGTACGAGATTCAGCTCATCAACATCCGCCAGCGGGTCGCCGAGGGCGCCCGCGTGCTGGGGCACAAGGTGGGCCTGTCGTCGAAGGC
>NZ_LQOU01000045.1 GCF_002102155.1 Mycobacterium europaeum | reverse complement strand
CCCTTCCCCCGCCCGCCGTCCCGCCATGCCCCGGACCCACCGGCGAACGCGCCGACTGGTGGTGGTACGAACCCTTCCAACCACAACCACCTCCGCTCGACAACTAGGCTGGCAGCGCGGTCGTCGACGAGATGCCTGACCTCGGCGTCACCCGGGGCAGCCCTCACGGTTCGCGCCGTCAAGCGCCTTCGGCGTGCCCTCGAGGGCGGAGTGCAGCGCGTCGAAGACCTGCGGATCCCAGGTGAGCGCCGTCTTCCAGTCCAGCCCGGCCTGGTTGGAGACGAAGATGCTGTGCGTGTCGTCGAAGGCGTAGCAGCGCCGGTGCGGCAGCACGGAATCGGCGAGATCGACCGCCAGCGCGCTGCGCAACGCCACGATGCCGTCGTTGGGCCACACCATGGGGTTGACCTGCCCGGCCTTGGTGAACTTCTTGCCCCCGATCAACACCACCGGGATCTTGTCCAGCACGCCGGCCTGAAACTGGTTCCACCCGTCCTTGCCCATCAGGTAGGCCTGGTTCACCTCGCGGCCCGAGCCCGACACCAGCCGCAGCACGTCGGTTTTGAAGCCCTTCATCGCGTTTTCGCAGAACTGGTCGCCCGCGCAGTCGGTCAGCGGCAGGGCGTCGTTGGCGTAGTCCGACAGGTAGGAGCCCTGCCACGGCGTGCCGATCGTGGTGAGCGAGCGGACGCGGATCGGGGAGTTCGTCGTGGTCAGCACCCGGATCGCCGCGCGCGCGTACAGGCCCCCCATCGAGTGGCCGACCAGGTCGACGTCGTCGATGCCCTTGTCGGTGTGCAGGTACGTCAGGAACCGCGCCAGGTGTTCGCCTGCGGTGTCGATGCTCCCGGTGGAGTTCACGGTCATGTTCTCCGGCAGCGTGATCGGGCACACCCCGAACGGGCCGAAACCGGTCTGGTCGGTCACCTGCCCGCGGCCGGCCATCGCCGGTGAGGTGAACACCTTGTAGCCCTGCTTGAGCAGGTACTCGCGGATCGCGGTGTCGGTGTTGCCCGCCGCCAACCCGGTCGAGCACGCCTGGTCGGGTGTGGTGAACGGGCTCGTCGCATCCCCGCCGGAGACGATCACGACCGCCTGCGACGCCGCCCGTTTCTCGTCGGATCTGCCGCAGCCCAACAGCATCGATGTCGTGGCCACCACGACCGCGGTGAGCGCCAGCATGCGTCGCACACCCAGGATGGTAACGGTCGCACCGGGCCGATCGGGGCGACTCAGGGGGCGCGCCTGGACCGTGCGCGTTCGCCGGCGAACCCGCGTACCGCGTAGGCGCGCACGAACTCGGCCACCGCCTCGGGGTCGTCCATGTCCAGCGTCGAGGACGGCGTGCTGAAGAGCGAGAACAGGATGCGCGCGAACCATTCGCCGGCGGTCTGGACGTCGAGGTCCTTGCGTACCTCCCCGGTGAGCCTGGCGGCCGACAGGTAGGGCGCGAAGAAGTCGACGCACTCGCGCAGCAGGACGGCGGCATCCTTGGTCAGCAGCAGACTGATCGCATCCTCGTCGAAGTACTTCTCGGATGCGATGGATCGCCGGGCCTGGGTCACGAAAACGGCCGCCTGGCTCAGCTTTTCCTCAAGGGAGCCGCCCCGCGCCATGGCTGTGGACATCTCGCGGTAGAACCGTTCGGAAGCGTGTTCGGCACAGGCTTCGATGATGGCGGCCTTGTCGCCGAAGTACTCGTAGATGGTGCTGCGCGACACCCCGGCGGTCCTGGCGATGTCGACGATGGTGGCCTTCTGCAGCCCCTGCTTGCGGAAGCAGGCGTACGCGGATTCCACGATCAGCTCGCGGGTGTCGATGGCCTGGGCGGCGGCTTGCGTCGTCACGGCACCAACGCACCCCGCGGCACCAACCCGGCATCGGCGGACGCGAAAGCGGCGTTGACGTCGGCCAGGTGGAACGGTTCGGGCATCAACCGGTCGAACGGAAAATCGGTGTGCTGCAGGAAACTCAGGCCGATCGCCAGCGTGACGGGCTCGTAGAACATGACGCCGCGCACGGATTTGTTGCCGTAGACCAGGACGCTCGGATCCAGCTCGAAGGTTCGTCCCATGCCGACGTTGCCGACCTCGAGGAGCGTTCCGCCGTTGTTGAGGAAGCCGATTCCCTCGGGAATGACGCCCGGCACGCCGACGACCTCGAGCACCCAGTCGGCGCCGATGCCGTCGGTGCGCGCGCGGACCTGTTCGGTGACTTCCGCGGTCGACAGGTCGCTCGCGTCGATGCACTGCGTGGCGCCGAAATCGGCCGCGACGTCGAGCCGTTCGGCGATCTTGTCGATGACGATCACCTCCGCGGCCCCCGCGGTGCGGGCCACGGCCGCGGCGTTGATGCCCAGTCCACCCGCGCCCTGTATGACGACCGTGTCGCCCAGTCGCACGTCGCGCAGCGCGAACAGCACCTGCGCCAGCGCGCAATTCAGCGGCGCGACCGCCGCGTCGGGCAGGTCCTCGGGCACCTTGTACAGCGGTTGCCGCCGGCTGGTGTAGTAGTACTCCCCATAGGCCGCGACGAAGTGCGGCTCCCGGTCGTGCGTCCGGTATTCGCCGGCCATCAGGTTCTGGCACGCATAGGAGCGGCCGCGCGCGCAGGCGTGACATTGACCGCAGAACCAAAAGTACGGCGTCACCACGCGATCGCCGACGGCGAGTGGCTTGCCGGTCGCGTCGATGGTCAGGCCCTCGCCGAGTTCGGCTATCTCGCCGACCATTTCGTGGCCCATGGCGAACGGGCACGGCAACGGCAGCTCGCCGCGGAAGATGTGCAGGTCGGATCCGCAGATGCCGGCCATCCGCAGCCGCAGCGCCGCCGTTCCGGGCGCCGGGGTGCACAACGGGAATTCGGCCAGCTCGATCGGCCCGCCGTGGGCGGTCAGCAGCGCGAGCTTGGGCATGAGGGTCCCCTTCAGTCGGCCGGCGCCAGGATCAGCCCGCTGGTGGGCACCCCGGTGCCCGACGTGACCAGGACGTGTTCGACGTTGTCGACCTGGTTGTACGACGTGCCGCGCACCTGGCGCACCCCCTCGGTGATGCCGTTCATGCCGTGGATGTAGGCCTCGCCGAGCAGCCCGCCGTTGGTGTTGATCGGGAATTCCCCACCCAGCGAGAGCCGCTCGACCGTGGCGAAGTCCTTCGCCTCGCCCCGTCCGCAGAAGCCGAGTTCCTCGAGCTGGGTGAACACGAACGGCGTGAAATGGTCGTAGATGAAGGCGGTTTGGATGTCCTGCGGCTTGAGGCCCGAGTCGCGCCACAGCCTTTCGGCGACCACGCCCATCTCGGGCAGGCCGGTGATGTCGTCGCGGTAGTAGCTGGTCATCATCTCGCCGTTGGCGGCCGCGCCCTGGGCGGCCGCGGTGATGATCGCCGGCGGCTGCCGTAGGTCGCGGGCGCGTTCCGCACTGGTGACCACGAGCGCGACCCCGCCGTCGCTCTCCTGGCAGCAATCCAGCAGGCGCAGCACCGGTTCGACGATCCAGCGCGAATTCTGGTGGTCGTCCAGCGTGATCGGGCGCTGGTAGAACCAGGCATCGGGATTCTTCGCGGCGTGCGCGCGGTCCACGACGGCGATCCGACCGAAGTCTTCGTTGGTCACGCGAAAGGTGGACATGTAGCGCTGTGCGTGCATCGCCACCCACGCCGCGGGGGTGAGCAGCCCGAACGGCGCGTAGTGCGCCATGAACAGCGGGGTCCCCAGGTCGGTGCGTCCGCTGCCGCCAAACCGCATGCCGGACCGTTCGTTGAAGGCGCGCCAGCACACCACCACGTCGGCGACCCCGGTCGCGACGGCCATCGCGGCGTGCACGACGGTGCCGGCGGCGGCGCCGCCACCGTGGTGCACGCGGGAGAAGAAGCTCAGGTCGCCGATGCCCACGTTGCGCGCGATCTCGATCTCGTCGCTGGAATCCATGGTGAAGGTGACCATGCCGTCGACGTCGCCGGGCGCCAGGCCCGCGTCGTCGAGCGCGGCGCTCACCGCTTCGCACGCCAATTGCAGTTCGCTGCGGCCGGATTCCTTGGAGAACTCGGTCTGGCCGATCCCGACGATGGCGGCGGCGCCGGGCAGCGAGCCGCTCATGCGCGCGTCCCGTCGAGCAGGCTGAGGATCGCCGTGCCCGAGACGTGGTCGCCCAGGCTGTTGGCGCCCTTGAACGTCACCTCGACGAAGTTCTCACCCCCGACGCCCTCGGTCTTCCCGGTGACGCTGCCGGTGAAGCGCAACGGGTCGTCCGGAAAGCACGGCACGCCGAGGCGGATCGACAGGTTCTTGACCATCGCTTCGGGCCCGGCCCAGTCGGTGAGGAACCGCACGCAGTAACCGTTGGTGGTCAGGATGTTCATGAACAGGTTGGGCGAGCCCTGCTTGTTGGCGTAGTCGCGGTCATGGTGCACGGGCATGAAGTCGCGGGTGGCGATCGCCCCGGCGACGATCATCGTTGTGGTGATGGGTATTTCGAGCGGGGTGACCTCGTCGCCGACGGAGATGTCCGCCCAGCGCAGGGTGGTGGTACGGCTCGCGGTGGTCGTCATGGGAGTCCTTCCGAATACGTTGCGCCATACGTTGCGCCAAGGTGGGCCAGCTGCGCCGCGGCAGGGCCGAGTGCCAGCTCGTTGTGCTTGGCCCACAAGAAGTAGCGGTGCAGGGGATAGGTGATGTCGATACCGATGCCGCCGTGGACGTGCTGGGCGGTCGCGGCGACCCGCGCGCCGGCGTCGGCGGCCCAGAACTTCGCGATGCGGGCGGCGCGGTCGGCCTCGGGTACGGGGCGCCCGTGCGCGACCATCCACGCCGCGTGCCAGGTGGTCCACCGAATCGCCTCGACGTCGATGAACGCATCGGCCAGGCGTTGCTGGACGGCCTGGAAGCTGCCGATGGGCCGGCCGAATTGCTCGCGGCCCGTGGTGTATTCGGCCGCGATCCGCAGGGCCCGCTCCGCGACGCCGAGCTGGACCGCGCACAGGCCGACCAGCGCGCGGGTGCGCAGCGACTCGAGCAGGCCCGCGCCGACCAGCCGGTCGGCGTCGGATACCGTTGCGCCGTCGAGGTATACGTCGGCGTGCGGTTCGCGGTTGGTGGTCGGCACCGGCCGGAGATCGACGCCGTGGGCGTCGGCCGCCACCAGGAACAGGCCGACCTGCCCGTCCTGAATCGACGCCGGGATCAGCACCGTGTCGGCGATCTGGGCGGCCGGAACCAGCTCCTTGGCGCCGTCGAGCCGCCAGTCGCCGCCATCGCGCCGCGCGGTGGTGGCGACTGGCGTCGCGTCGGAGCGACCCGGCTCGGCCAGCCCCGCGGTCAGGATGCGGTTCCCCGCCACGACCCCCGGCAGGAATCGTTGCCGCTGTTCGGAATTGCCGTGCCGGGCGATCGGGTCGGCCCCCAGCACCAGCGTCGCGTACGCGGGTGCGGGCGCGACGGCCCAGCCCACCTCGGCCAGCAGCACCCCGAGCTCGACGAAGCCACCGCCGTTACCGCCGACGGACTCCGGCAGCGCGGTGCCCAACAGGTCGGCCGCGGCCAGCTCCTGCCAGAGCGCGTCGTCGAAGCGAACGTCACCGGCTTCCAACTCGGCCAGATGTTCGGGTGTCGCCCGGCGCTCGAAGAGGTCGCGGGCGAGCTTGGAGATGGTCTCCTGCTCCGGGGTGAACGTGAAGTCCATGTCGCTCGCCTAGCCGGCCGGCCGGAACTGATGCAGCACCAGGCCGTCGTCGAAGCTCTGGAAGTAGACCTCGACCGGCATTCCCGTTGTGACGTCCGCCGGGTCGATGCCGGTCAGATTCGACACCAGCCGCACGCCCTCCTCGAGCTCCACCAGCACGACGACGTAGGGATATTCGAAGAACGGAAACTTCGGTTCGTGCGGCATCACGTAGCTGTAGACGGTGCCGCGGCCCGACGACTCGACGGTGTCCCAGTCCAGGGAGCGGCAGTGCGGGCACATCGGGCGGGGTGGGTGGCGCAGCCGGCCGCATCCGCCGCAGCGCTGGATCAGGAGCTTGTTCTCCCGCAACCCGTTCCAGAAGAATTCGGTGTCGGCGGTGATGGCCGGCGCCAGTCGGGTGGCCATCAGCGCGCCGGCCTGAATCGCAGCACGCGGAATCGCTGCCGTCCCAGGACTTCACCGTTCTGGTCGGTGTAGGTGGTCAGCCAGGTCAGGAAGAAGCCGGTGCCCAGCGCCGTCTTCTTTTCGTCGGAGACCGATTCGTACACCGTCGTCGCGCTGATGACGTCACCCAGGCGCGGGTAGCGCTCGATCTCGAACTCCGAGTTGGTCGCCACGGTACTGGTGTAGCCGGCCTCGTCGAGGAACGCCGTTGGGTTGCTTTCGATCACGACCGGCGCGCCACCACGCTCGCCGATGCCCTCCAGGATCGGCGACGGCATGGTCCAGGTCTGCAGCATCACCGGCGGCGAGACGATGCCGCCGAACCGCGATTTCTCGGCGAACTCCGGGTCGAGGTAGACCGGGTTCATGTCGGCCATCGCGTAGGCCCAGTGCCGGATCATCGGCTGGTTGACCGGATCCGGGGCCAGCGAGGGCTTTCCGGTGCCGCCGGTGGGCTGGCCGACGAGGGCTTTCACCTTGGTGCTGACGGTTTCTGAGTCGGTCACTGACGACTGTCCTCCTATTGTGCGGTGGCGCGTAGGTCACGGGGAGCGCGCGGCATGCCCAATCCCGCCATGGCGATGATGTCACGCTGAATCTCGTTGGCGCCGCCACCGAACGTGTTGATGACGGCCCATCGATACGCGGTTTCCAGCGCGCCGCGTAGCGGTGCATCAGTGCCCCGGCGAACCCCGTTGTGGTCGAGCACTTCCAGCAGCTGGCGGGCGACCTGCTGGGTCAGTTCGGTGCCGAACACCTTCGCGGCGGAGGCTTCCCCCATGTTGAGGATGCCCTTCGTCATCGCCGCGTTCACCCGCAGGTTGACCAATTTATACGCCGCTACCTGGGCTTCGACCCTCGCCAGGGCGAGCTGCACCCACGGCTGGTCGATGACGCGGCCGCCGTCGAGCTCGGTGGTGGCGGCCCACTCCAGGGTCTTCTCGAACAGCGGCTCGAGCGCGCCGAGGTTGCCCAGGGCGGCGCGCTCGAAGTTCAGCTGGGTGGTGATCAGCTGCCAGCCCTGGTTCTCGCCGCCCACCAGCGCGCTGGCCGGGACCCGCACGTCGTCGTAGAACGTGTAGAAGGTGGAGATGCCGGGCATGGTGTGCAGCGGCTGCCAGGAGAACCCGGGCGACGAGGTGGGCACGATCAAGATGGAAATGCCCTTGTGTTTCTTGGCATTCGGATCGGTGCGGGCGGCCAGCCAGATGTAGTCGGCGTAGGCGGCGCCGCTGGTGAACATCTTCTGCCCGTTGATCACGTACTCGTCACCGTCGCGGACCGCGGTGGTGCGCAGGGACGCCAGATCGCTACCCGCTTCGGGCTCGGAGTAGCCGATCGCGAATTCGACGCTGCCGTCCAGGATCGCGGGCAGAAACTGCCGCTTCTGTTCCTCGGTGCCGCACTGCATCAGGGTTGGCCCGACCGTGTTCAGCGTCACCAGCGGGATCGGTGCATTCACCCGCTGTGCCTCTTCGGAGAAGATGAACTGCTCGATCGCCGAGAACCCGCGTCCCCCATATTCTTTGGGCCAGCCGACGCCCAGCAGGTCGGCCGCGGCCAGCGCCCGTACGCACTCGCGCACTTCCGGGCCGCCCTCCATGCGTGCGTCGAGCGCGAGGGTGCGTTCGGGCGTCATCACCTGCTCCAGCGCGGCGCGGATCTCGGCGCGCAGCCGCTGCTGCTCGGGCGAGTACTCCAGATCCATCAGGCCCCCAGCCGCACCGGCATGCGCTTGACCCCGGGCACCATGGTGGCCCGCATCCGGTCCACCGCGCCCACCAGCTCGAGCCTGGGGAAGCGGCGCAGCAGCTCGTCGAACATCACGCACGCCTCCAACCGGGCCAATTGCGCACCGACACAGGAATGTTCGCCGCACCCGAACGCGATGTGCGGATTCGGGTGCCGGGTCACCTTGAACTCCTCGGAGTCGGGGCCGAAGATCTCCTCGTCCCGGTTGGCGGAGCCGTAGAGCATCACCACGACGTCGCCCTCGGCGATCCGCTGGCCGCGGATCTCGACGTCGGTCGTCGCGGTGCGCGCCATGTGCACCACCGGGCTGGTCCAGCGCAGCATTTCCTCGACCGCGCCCGGGATCAGCGCCGGATCGTCGGCCAGCAGGCGGCACTGGTCGGGATGGGCGATCAGCGCCAGCGTGCCCAGCGCGATCAGGTTGCGGGTGGTTTCGTTGCCGGCCACCAGCAGCAGGTAGGCGAAATTGAGCAGGTCCTCATCGGTCAGGCGGACACCGTCGATCTCCGCGCCGGCCAGCACCGACAGCAGGTCGTCTCGCGCGTCCACGCGCCTGGCGGCGATCAACTTCTGGAAGTACTCGTACAGCTGACCCATGGCGACCACCGGGTCCAACTCGATCTCCGGGTCGGCCGTCCCGGTGGCCGCGTCCGACCACGCCCGGAACTGCTCCCAGTCGTCCGCCGGGGCGCCGATCAGCTCGGCGATCATCCGGGTGGGCAGCGGGGCGGCGACCTCATCGGCGAACTCGTGCACGGAATCCGGTTGGACGCCATCGAGGATGCCCCGCACGATCTCGCGGATCTTGGGCTCCAGCAGGGCAACACGCCGCCGGGTGAACCCCGAGTTGATCAGCTTGCGCAACTGTCGGTGCCGCGGCGGGTCGGTGAAGATGAGGTTGCCCTCCTGCACCGCGTTGCCCATCTGCGGATCGGGGATGGTGATGCCGCGGGTCGAGGTGAAGGTGGCCGGGTTGGTCGACACGAAGCGGATGTCCTCGTACTTCGACAGCGCCCAGAAATTGGTGACGTCGTTCCAGCAGACCGGCGCCGTCGCGCGCAGCTCGCGGTACGCCGGGTACGGATCGCCGGCGTAGAAGTCGGGGGAGTGCAACAGAGAAGCGGGAAAAGTGGTCCGCACGGCGGCCTCCCTGACCAGACGATCCGACACATTGACGCGATGTGTCTTGCGGCCTTGTGTCTACCCCGCGTCGCCCACCCGTGTCAATACCGCCGCGAAGCGCGGTAAATACCGCGCAATTCGAGAGGTTGATGATTGACGGTACGGGGGCATGGGTGTACACCAAGTGGTTAGATGACCGACGTTCGGGTGAGGAAGCGCATGACCGAGCTGCACACTCCGCGATCTCTTGTCGACACCTATCAGCTCTATATCGATGGCAGATGGGTCGAGCCGGAGGACGGTCGCTACGACGACATCAACCCGGCCACCGAGCAGTCCATCGGCACCGCGCCCGACGCGAGCGTCACCCAGGTCGGCGCGGCGATCGGCGCCGCGCGGGCGGCCTTCGACGCCGGGCCGTGGGGGCGCATGGGCCCCGACGAGCGGGCCGGCTGCCTCAACCAGCTCGGTGAGGCCCTGCTCAAGCACGCCGACGAGATCTTCGCGCTGTCCCAGGTCGAATGGGGCTGCGTGACCAACGAGCGCATGATGCAGATCGACGGCGCCGGCTACATGTCCATGCACGCCGCCCAGCTCGCCACGCAGCTGGTCGACGAGCCGGTCACCGGGATCGGCGCGGGAACGACGTTGCTGCGCCGCGAGCCGCTCGGTGTCGTATCGATCCTGACGCCGTGGAACTTCCCGCACTGCCTCAACGTCATGAAGGTGAACAACGCGCTGGCCGCCGGCAACACCGTCGTGCTCAAGCCCTCACCGCTGACGCCGTTCGCCGGGCTCGCGCTCGCGCGCATCATCGACGAGGAGACCGACATCCCCCCGGGAGTGGTCAATGTCGTCACGCCGTCGGGCCTCGAGGCCGCCAAACTGCTCACGACGGATCCGCGCATCGACATGATCAGCTTCACCGGCAGCTCCGCCGTCGGTTGCGAGGTCATGCGGGCCGCCGGCGACGCCATGAAGCGGCTGTTGCTGGAGTGCGGCGGGAAGTCGGCGAGCATCATCCTCGACGACACGCGGGTGACCGACGAGATGCTGCGGCAGATGCTGTTCGATTGCTGCTCGTTGCATGCCGGGCAGGCCTGCATCCTGCACAGCCGGTTGCTGCTGCCCGATTCGTTGCACGACGACGTCGTCGACCGGCTCGTCGCGCTGGCCCGCGACGTCAAGGTCGGCGACCCCACGGACCCGACGGTCCAGATGGGCCCGCTCATCAGCGCGGCGCAACGCGAGCGCGTGCAGGCGCACGTCGACGGCGCCGTCCGCGACGGCGCGAAGCTGGCCACCGGCGGCGGCCGCCCCGCCGGGTTGGATGTCGGCTACTACTTCGAACCGACGATTCTCACCGGCGTGCAACCGGATTCGACGATCGCACAGGAAGAAGTGTTCGGGCCGGTGCTCTCGGTGTTGCGCTACCGCGACGACGAGGACGCCGTCGCGATCGCCAACAACTCGTGCTACGGGCTCTCCGGCGCCGTCTGGGGCACCGACGTGGACCGGGCCCTCGCGATCGCCCGGCGGATGCGCACGGGCCAGGTCGCCGTCAACGGCATCGGGCCGGGCGATGCGCCGTTCGGCGGCTTCAAGCTGAGCGGGTTCGGTCGCGAGAGCGGCGGAGTCAGCGGGCTGCACCAGTACATGGAGGTGAAGGCCATCGGGATCCCGGCATGACGGGACCCCTCGATGGGCTCCACGTCGTCGAACTCGCCAGCGAGATCTCAGGTTGCTACGCCGCAAAGCTTTTCGTCGACCTCGGCGCCGAGGTCACCAAGATCGAGCCGCCCGCCGGGGATCCGCTGCGCCGGTGGGGCCCGTTTCCCGGCGGGGTCCCCGACCCGGAGCGGTCCGGCCTGTTTCACTACCTCAACGCCGGAAAGCGCGGCGCGACAGTCGATCTGACCCGACCGGACGGCCTGGCGGAAGCACGTGGCCTCATCGCGGGGGCGCACCTGCTCGTCGAGGACTTCACCCCTGGAACGCTGGAGGGCTGGGGCCTCGGACCCGACGACTTGGGCCGGCTGAGCCCGAACCTGGTGCTGCTGCGCATCTCCGGGTTCGGTCAGTGCGGGCCCTGGCAGCACCGGCGCGCCACCCCCCTGACCGTGCAGGCGGCGTCGGGCTGGGTCAGCAACCGGGACCCGGACCGGCCGCCGGTACAGGTCGGCGCGCGGATCTCCGAGTACGTCGCGGGCGGTTACGGCGCGTTGGGCGCGCTGACCGCGCTGCGACTGCCACCGGCCGGCCGGGTCCGAGAGGTCGACGTCTCCCAAGTGGAGGCGCTGTTGTCGACGCTGCCCTACCCGATGCTGATGGCACAGCGCATGAAAAACCTTGGCCTGCCGGCGAACCTGCGCTCGGCCCCCATGCTGGGAGTTGTCCGCGCCGCCGACGGCTGGGTGGGCATCAACTGCCTGACGGGCCAGCACTGGCTGGACGTGTGCGCGATGCTCGGCCTGCCCGAGTACGGCGAGCGGCAGATCGCCATCATGCTGGGCGGTCCGGAGCGCGACGAGTTCTTCGGCAAGGCGGAGCCCCTGCTCGCCCGGCAGACCGTCGCCGAGATCGTGGAACTCGGCCAGGCGCTGCGCATTCCGGCCGCTCCGGTCAACGACGGGGCCACCGTGTTGGAATGTCCGCAGTACGCCGAGCGCGGGTTTTTCGTGCAAGCCGGCGGCCCCGGCTGGTCGTTTCGTCGCCCCGGGCCGGCGTTCCGCTTCTCGAAAACCCCAGTGCCGCAACCCCGCCCGGCGCCGCGCCTGGGCGCGCGCCCCGGGCGGTGGGCCACCGCCGCCCGATCACTCAACACAACTGGGCCGCAGCCGTTCTCCGGTCTCAAGGTCCTCGACCTGACCACGTTCTGGGCCGGGGCCTACCTGACCTGCTACCTGGGCGCGTTCGGCGCCGACATCGTCAAGGTCGAGTCGATCCAGCGGCCGGACGGGCACCGCTACTCCGGCGCCTTCGCCTACGAGGGCGACGACTGGTACGAACGCAGCCCCATCTGGCAGGGCACCAACCTCAACAAGCGCGACCTCACCCTCGACCTGACCTCGGAGCGTGGCGTCGACATCGCCCGGCGGCTGGCCGCGGCGGCCGACGTGGTGGTGGAGAACTTCTCGCCGCGGGTGGTCGAGCAGTTCGGCCTGGACTACGACGCGCTGGCGGCGCTGAACCCCGACGTGATCGCCGTGCGCATGCCCGGATACGGCCTGCAGGGTCCGTGGCGCGACTACGTCGGCTGGGCGCTGAACTTCGAGCAGACCTCGGGGATGTCGGCGGTCACCGGCTACCCCGACGGTCCGCCGTGCAACCCACAGGGCCCCGCCGATCCGATCGTCGGCGTGCACGCGGGGGTGGCGCTGCTGGCCGCCCTCGAGCACCGGCGCCGCACGGGGGAGGGCCAGCTGATCGAGATCGCGCAGATCGAGGTTGCCGCCTGCGTGGCCGCAGAACCGGTGATCGAGTATTCGATGACCGGCGCCGTGCGCCCGCGAGAGGGCAACCGGCAGCGCGGCTACCTGCAAGGCGTCTACCCGACCGCCGAGGAGGGCGTCTGGGTCGCGGTGTCGCTGCCCGACGACGGACGGCTCGACCACGACACGTTCGACGAGCTCGTCACCGGGTGGACCCGCGCCCAGGCCGCGGCGGCGGTCGTGAAATCCCTTCAGGAGCAAGGTATCCCGGCCGAACGGGTGATCACCGGCGACCGGATGTACGACGGTGACCTGATCGGGGGCCAGCTTGACGTGCGCGGCTACTACGAGGAGTTCACTCATCCGATCACCGGCCCGCACCGCTACCCGGGCTGGCCGTTTCGCATCACCCCCGGACCGGTCCGCCACCACCGCGCCGCCCCGCCGACGCTGGGTCAGCACAACGACGAAATCCTGCGCGATCTGGGCCTGTCCGCCGACGAGGTGGCGAGCCTGCGGTCCGAACGGGTCATCGGGGAGCGGCCGCTGGGCACCTGAGCCGTGAGCCTTTGGTAAACGGCCCGTCACGTGCAAGGCTGCTGGCATGGCCATCGAGATCGCCCGCCCCAAGCTCGAGGGAAACGTCGCCGTCGGCGAGGACCGCCAGATCGGCTTCGCCGAGTTCGGTGACCCGCAAGGGCGCGCGATGTTCTGGCTGCACGGCACCCCCGGCGCCCGCCGGCAGATCCCGGTCGAGGCCCGGGTCTACGCCGAGCAGCACAATATCCGCCTGATCGGCCTGGACCGGCCGGGCATCGGTTCGTCGACGCCGCACCGGTACGAGAACATCCGGGCGTTCGGCGACGACCTGCGGACGATCGCGGACACGCTGGGCATCGACAAGATGGCCGTCATCGGCCTGTCCGGCGGTGGCCCGTACGCGCTCGCGTCCGCCGCGGTGCTGCACGACCGGGTCGTCGCGGCCGGCGTGCTCGGCGGCGTCGCGCCGTTCCTGGGCGACGAGGGGATCACCAGCGGCCTGATGAACCTGGGCAAGCGGGTGGCGCCGCTGCTGCGGCTGGGCGGTGATCCGCTGCGGATCGGCGCCAGCCTGGTGGTCCGGATGGTCCGCCCGGTCGCGAATCCCGCGCTCTATCTGTATGCCGCGATATCCCCGGAGGGCGACCGCCGGCTGCTCACCCGGCCGGAGTTCGGGGCCATGTTCCTCGACGACCTGCTCAACGGCAGCCGCAAGCAGCTGGCGGCCCCGTTCAACGACATCATCCTGTTCACCCGGGACTGGGGCTTCCGGCTCGACGAGGTCAAGGTCCCGGTCCGCTGGTGGCACGGCGACAGCGACCACATCGTCCCGTTCGCCCACGGCGAGCACGTGGTATCCCTGCTGCCCGACGCCGAGCTGATCGTGCTGCACGGCGAAAGCCACCTCGGCGGGCTGGGCCGCGGCGAGGAGATCCTGTCCACGCTGACGAAGATCTGGGACGAGCAGAACTGACGTTCCCGACGCCGGGTAGCCTGCTCACGTGCTGCTGGCGTCACTGAACCCCGCGGCGGTCACCGCCACCGACATCGCCGACGCGGTACGTATCGACGGCGCCGTGCTGAGCCGCAGCGACCTGGTCGGCGCCGCCACGTCGGTGGCCGAGCGGGTCGGCGGCGCGGACCGGGTCGCGATCCTGGCCACGCCCACCGCGGCGACGGTGCTCGCGGTGACCGGGTGCCTGATCGCCGGCGTCCCCTTCGTCCCGGTGCCCGCCGACGTCGGCGCCGCCGAACGCCGGCACATGCTGACCGATTCGGCGGCGCAGGCCTGGCTCGGCCCCGTGCCGGACGAGCCGGAGGGCCTGCCGCACATCCCGGTGCGACTGCACGCCCGGTCCTGGCACCGCTACCCCGAGCCGTCGCCCGACGCCACCGCGATGATCATCTACACCTCCGGCACCACCGGCCTGCCCAAGGGCGTGGTGCTGAGCCGGCGCGCGATCGCGGCCGACCTCGACGCCCTGGTCCAGGCCTGGCAATGGACGGCCGACGACGTGTTGGTGCACGGCCTGCCGCTGTTCCACGTGCACGGGCTGGTGCTGGGATTGCTCGGGTCGCTGCGGGTGGGGAATCGCTTCGTGCACACCGGGAAACCGACGCCGGCGGGCTACGCCCAGGCCGCCGATGCCGGGGGCACGCTGTTCTTCGGCGTGCCGACGGTGTGGTCGCGGGTGGGGTCCGACGAGGCGGCGGCCCGGGCGCTGCGGCCGGCTCGGCTACTGGTCTCGGGCAGCGCGCCGCTGCCGGTGCCGGTGTTCCGGCGGCTGGTCGAGCTCACCGGGCACGAGCCGGTCGAACGGTACGGAGCCTCCGAATCGCTGATCACCCTGTCGACCCGCGCGGACGGCGAGCGACGCGCCGGGTGGGTGGGCCTCCCGCTGACCGGCGTGCAGACCAGGCTGCTCGACGACACCGGCGCGGAGGTGCCGCACGACGGGGAAACCGTTGGGAAGCTCGAGGTTCGGGGTCCGATGATGTTCGACGGTTACCTCAACCGCCCCGAGGCCACCGCCGAGGCGTTCGACGCCGGCGGCTGGTACCGCACCGGCGACGTCGCGGTCATCGACGGCGGCGGCATGCACCGCATCGTAGGCCGCGAGTCGGTCGACCTGATCAAGTCCGGCGGCTACCGGATCGGCGCCGGGGAAATCGAGACGGCGTTGCTCGGGCATCCCGGCGTGCGGGAGGCGGCGGTCGTGGGGATGCCGGACGCCGACCTGGGCCAGCGCATCGTCGCGTTCGTCGTCGGCGCGGCCGACCTGAACCCCGACGACCTGATCGACCGCGTCGCCCAGGAGCTTTCGGTGCACAAGCGGCCGCGCGAGGTCCGCCTCGTCGATGCGCTGCCCCGCAACGCGATGGGCAAGGTGCTCAAGAAGCAGCTGCTGACCGAGGGCTGACCGCTCGACACGCAGCAAGTTGCCAGCTTCAGCGCGAGCGTGACCGTGACGCTTCACCTACCGTCGTAACCGTGTATCGATCCGACCGGGCAGCGAGCGGCCACACGGGTGACCCGCATCGGTCCGTGGGCACCGCCACCATGGCGGGCGCCGCGGCGCCCGCCACCCCCATGCGGCGGATCGCCGCCGCCTGCCTCGTCGGCTCGGCCATCGAGTTCTACGACTTCCTGATCTACGGGACCGCGGCGGCGCTGGTGTTCCCCGCCGTGTTTTTCCCGCGCCTTAGTCCCACGGTGGCCATGATCGGCTCGATGGGAACCTTCGCCTCCGCCTTCCTGTCCCGGCCGCTCGGCGCGGCCGTCTTCGGCCACTTCGGAGATCGGCTGGGCCGCAAAAAGACGCTGATAGCGACGCTGCTGATCATGGCCGTCTCCACCGTCGGCGTGGGCCTGGTGCCCAGCACCGCGGCCATCGGGATGGCGGCCCCGCTGATCCTGGTCGGCCTGCGGCTGCTGCAGGGATTCGCCGTCGGCGGCGAGTGGGCGGGCTCGGCATTGCTGAGCGCGGAGTACGCGCCGAGTGGCCAACGGGGCCGCTACGGCATGTTCACGCTGCTCGGTGGTGGTACCGCGGCGGTGCTGAGCAGTCTGACCTTTCTCGGCGTGAACGTCACCATCGGCGAGAACAGCCCCGCGTTCCTGCAGTGGGGGTGGCGCATTCCGTTCCTGGTCAGCGCCGCGCTGATCGGAATCGCCCTGTACGTGCGGCTCAACATCGACGAGACCCCGGTCTTTGCCGAGGAGAAGGCGCACAACCTGATCCCCAAGGCGCCGACCACCGAGGCGCTGCGCCTGCAGCGCCGGGAGATCGGGCTGGCCGCCGGGAGCATGATGACCGCCTTCGGCTTCGTCTACATGGGCAACACCTACCTCGTCATGTACGCGCATTCACACCTGGGTTATTCGCGCGGCTTCATCTGGTCCGTCGGCGCGCTCGTAGGGCTGGTGAGCATCTCCTGCGTCGCGCTGTCGGCCACGTTGTCCGACCGGGTCGGACGCCGCCGCATCATGTTGCTGGGTTGGACGGGGTGCCTGGCGTGGTCGTTCGTCATCATCCCGCTGATCGACACCGGCAGACCCGCCTGGTATGTGGTCGCCATCGTGGGCATGTTCGCCCTCACCGCGATCGGCTCGGGACCCACCGCGGCGTTCGTGCCCGAACTGTTCGCCACCCGCTACCGCTACAGTGGCTCGGCACTGGCACAGAACCTGGCCGGGGTGATCGGTGGCGCGTTGCCGCCGCTGCTGGCCGGAACGTTGCTGGCCACCTATGGCAGCTGGGCGATCGGCCTGATGCTGGGCCTTCTTGCCCTGACCAGCCTGGTCTGCACGTATCTACTGCCGGAAACCAACGGGACCGCGCCGCTCTACGAGGGCCGGATAGACGCCGCCGGGTAGCTCAGTTGGCGTGCAAGTCCTCGTTGAGGGCGATGCCCTGACCGCCGCGGGCCACCACCTCGACGGCCCCGGTGACCGAATTGCGGCGGAACAACAGGTTGTTGCCGCCGGACAGCTCGGCGGCCTTGAGCACCTGTCCGTCGGGCGTGGCGACCTTGGTGCCCGCGGTCACGTACAGGCCGGCCTCGACGACGCAGTCGTCGCCGAGCGAGATGCCCAGCCCCGCGTTGGCGCCGAGCAGGCACCGCTTGCCGATCGAGATGACTTCCGTTCCGCCGCCGGACAGCGTGCCCATGATGGACGCGCCGCCGCCGATGTCCGACCCGTCGCCCACCACCACGCCGGCGGAGATGCGGCCCTCGACCATCGACGCGCCCAGCGTGCCGGCGTTGTAGTTGACGAAGCCCTCGTGCATCACCGTCGTCCCCGGCGCCAGGTGCGCGCCCAGCCGCACCCGGTCGGCGTCGGCGATGCGCACGCCGGTGGGCACGACGTAGTCGACCATCCGCGGGAACTTGTCGATGCCGTAGACGGTCACCGGGCCGTGCCGGCGCAGCCGCGCCCGGACCGCCTCGAACCCCTCGATCGCGCACGGCCCGCGGTTGGTCCACACGACATTGGTCAATACTCCGAACAGGCCGCCGGCGTTCAGCCCGTGCGGCGCCACCAGCCGGTGCGACAGCAGATGCAGCCGCAGGTAGGCGTCGTAGGCGTCGGCGGCCACGTCGTCGAGCGAGCCGATGACCGTGCGCACGGCGACGCTCTCGGTTCCGCGGTCGTCGTCCCGGCCGACGAGCGCGGCCAACTCCGGCGGGGCATCCGACGGCGCGAGGCGCGACGTGCCCCCGGTGCCCGGTGCGGTCAGTTCCGGTGCGGGAAACCACGTGTCGAGGATCGATCCGTCGGCGGCCAGCGTCGCCAGCCCGATCCCTACAGCTCCAGTCACGGCGGTCAGGTTACTTGGGCCGCCGAGCAGACGCAGAATCGCATCCCAGGGCGGTCGATAGCGCGATTCTGTGTCTGCTCGCCGAATGAAGGCGACCCATTACCCTTGGGGGCGTGCTGGACTTACGCGGGGATCCGATCGAGCTGACCGCCGCGTTGGTCGACATCCCCAGCGAATCGCGCGACGAGGCGCGCCTGGCCGACGAGGTGGAGGCCGCGCTGCGGGCTCAGACCTCCGGCTTCGAGATCGTGCGCAACGGCAACGCCGTGCTGGCGCGCACCCGGCGCCAGCGGCCGTCGCGGGTGCTGCTGGCCGGACACCTGGACACCGTCCCGGCCGCCGGCAACCTGCCCAGCCGCCGGGAGGGCGGCGACCTGTACGGATGCGGCGCCGCGGACATGAAATCGGGTGACGCGGTCTTCCTGCATCTGGCCGCTACCGTGGCCGAACCCGTCCACGATCTGACGCTGGTGTTCTACGACTGCGAGGAAATCGACGCGGCGGCAAACGGTTTGGGCCGCATCGAGCGCGAGCTGCCGGACTGGCTGTCCGCCGACGTGGCCATCCTGGGCGAACCCACCGGCGGATACATCGAGGCCGGCTGCCAGGGCACGCTGCGCGTCGTGATCTCGGCCACCGGCACGCGCGCCCACTCGGCGCGGCCGTGGTTGGGCGACAACGCGATTCACAAACTGGGCGCCGTCCTGGACCGGCTGGCCGCCTACACCGCCCGCACCGTGGACATCGACGGTTGCCAGTACCGCGAGGGCCTGTCCGCGGTGCGCGTCGACGGCGGCGTCGCGGGCAACGTGATCCCCGACGCCGCCGCGGTCACGGTCAACTTCCGCTTCGCCCCCGACCGGTCGGTGACCGCCGCGCTGCAGCACGTGCACGAGGTGTTCGACGGGCTCGACGTGCACATCGAACAGACCGACGCCGCCGCCGGCGCCATGCCCGGCCTGTCCCAGCCCGCGGCCAAGGCCCTGGTCGAGGCGGCCGGTGGCCAGGTGCGGGCGAAGTACGGGTGGACCGACGTCGCCCGCTTCGCCGCGCTGGGCATCCCGGCGGTCAACTTCGGCCCGGGTGATCCGAACCTGGCGCACAAGCGCGACGAGAGCGTTCCGGTCGCCAACATCACCGCCGCGGTGGCGATGCTGCGCGAGTACTTGAGCCGCTAGCGAGCGCCGCAGCGCTGCGCCTGCGCGGCGGCGTCGCCCGCCGCCGCCCGCATGCCCACCGCCGCCAGGTCGTCCGATACCGCCAGCAGCGCCGCCGCGTCGCCGCTGGCCAGCGCCCGCCCGTGTGCAAGCGCGAGTTCTCCTGCCCGGCAGTCGATGTCGTCGCAGATCCGGGCCAGCGGATCGACCGCCCGGGTGTCGCCGAGTCGCACGGCGTCGTGCCATGCGCGCAGCGCCACGGCCCGCTGCCCGCCGCGTTCGGCCATCCGGGCGGCGTCGCGGGCTGCGGCCACCGCACCGTGCTGGTCACGCATCGACGCCAGCCGCCATGCCCGGGCTACGCCGAGCTCCGGCGCGAACAGCGCCGATTTGGTACCGTGCCGGGATTCGGCCCGGCCCAACGTCTTTCCCGCGGCGGCGATGTCGCCCTGCTGGGCCAGCGCGGTGGCCAGCAGCGTCAACGACAACGGGCCCCACGAATACCCGGTGCGCTCCAGCGTGGCGCCGGCGGGGCCGAGTAGCGCTGCGGCTTGGGCGAACTCGCCGCCGGCGAGCAGGACGTGCGCCAGCAGCACCTCGCCGATCGCCCGGCCCGGCTGCTGCAGCTCGGCGAAATCGGTGAACTGCTGGGCGAGTTCGCGGGCCGCCTCGAGCCGGCCCGCCATCAGCAACGCGGTGGTCTGCCCCAGCCCGATCGTGAAGCGCAGCAACCCGGGATGTTCGGCGGCCAGGGCCCGCTGGGCCAGCAGCTCGACGTCGTCGAAACGCCCCTGCCGGGCCGCGCACAGCGCCGCCGCGCTGGCCGCCCAGGCCACCGCCTGGTCGTCGGCCTCCGGGGTGGCCAGCACCGCGTCGGCGACCTTCACGGCGTGCTCGACGTTGCCGGCGTTCATCGCGAACGTGGCGCTCAGCGCGTCGAGGGTGGTGCGCGCGCCCGCATCCGACACGCGATTGCGGATGGTGCGCAAGAACGCGGTGGCCCGCTCGGGCTCGCTGAGCATCCAGAATTGGTTGGCCGCGCGCAGCAGCGCCCAGTCCATCAGGGCGGCTTCGGTCAACGCGGTGGGATCCAGGCCGGCCAGCACCGCGTCGGCCTCGCGGCCGCGGCCCTGCCAGCCCAGGGCGTGTGCCAAAGCCAGCCGCGCCGCCAACCCGCCCGACCGCTCCAGGGCCGAGGAGGCCAGCCGTTCGCCGAGGGCGAGATCGCCCAGCCGCAGCGCCTGCTGCGCGGCGGCGACCAGCTCGGCCGCCGGCTGGGGGGCGTCGCTGTCCAGGGCCAGCGACGCCAACCGCAGCCGGTCGCTGAGGTGCTCCGACGGATGCTGCGACAACAGCCGCACCACGTCGGTGCGGCGGCGCCGCGCGCCATCACCGCCCAGCGCGACGTGCGCCCGCTCGGCGAACAGCGGGTGGGCCGTGTAGACCACCGGGTCGTCCGAGGCCCCACCGCGCACCCGCGTCTCCGCCGCCCCGCAGTCCCTCGCCGCGCTCACCGCATCCGCGCCGGCGAGGACGCTCAGATCCGCCAGCGACAGCGGCTCGGCCACGGCCAGATAGTCCAGCACCGCCCGGGCGTCGGCCGGCATTTCGGCGAGGAAGGCGTCGACCTCGGCCGGCGTGGTCGTCCCGCCGGGCGCCTCGATGTCGATTCGGGGCAGCAGGCCGTCGGTCCACAGCGCCGCGATGGCCTCGGGAGCCGGATCCGCGCGGCCGGTGACGACCATTCCGGCCTTGCCGGCCAGCGCCAACTGGTACACCAGCGTGGCCGACAGGATGTCCAGGTCGTGGGCGTCGTCGACCACCAGCAGCAGGTCGTCACCGTCCAGCGACGCGCGGGCGGCGCGCAACAGCGCGGCCGGCTTGCCGATGTCGGCGATGTGCACCAGGTGGCTGAACGCGCCGAAGGGAACCGCGCGCTCGGTCGGGGTTCCGGTGACCCAGCGCACGCGCGTGCCGGGGTGCCGGCGGCCGAAGTCGTCGACGGCCAACCGCGCCAGCGTGGACTTGCCGCAGCCGTCCGGTCCGAGCACGACGGCGCCCCTCCCGGTCGCCAGCGCCGCCTCCAGCCGCTGAAGGGCCGGCGCGTGCCGGGGGACGTTCCATCGAATCGGCATCGCCGGATTTTATTGCGCGCGGTGTGCGGCCGTCAGCAAGCTTGGTCTACCTTTCGGTGTATGCGCCCGGAACCCGAGCCAACAGGCGACTGGGCGGTGTGCGTGTACTGCGCGTCCGGCCCGCAACATCGCGAATTGCTTGCGGTCGCCGCCGAACTCGGCGAGGCGGTCGCCGAGCGTGGCTGGACCCTGGTGTGGGGCGGGGGCCGGGTGTCGGCGATGGGCGCGGTGGCGACCGCCGCGCGCGCCCGCGGGGGCCGGACCGTCGGCGTCATCCCCCAGGTGCTGATGCGCGTCGAGATCGCCGACATCGACGCCGACGAGCTGATCGTCACCGAGACCATGCACGAGCGAAAGCACGTGATGGAGGAGCGCGCCAACGCGTTCATCGTGCTCCCCGGCGGCGTGGGCACCCTGGACGAGTTGCTGGACTCGTGGACCACGGGCTACCTGGGTCTGCACCGCAAACCCATCGTCATGCTGGATCCGCTGGGGCATTACCAAGGGCTGTGGGCCTGGCTGGGCGGGTTGCTCGACAGTGGGTACGTCTCGCAGCCGGCGATGGACCGGTTATTGCTGGTCGACAAGGTGAGCGACGCCGTCGAGGCGTGCGCACCGGACTGAGCGCGCCGGCAACATCGTTATCCCTATTAGGCTGTCCGCCGAGTTGTATACGCAGAATCGAGGGATGACGTGGCCGATCACGACGGGGGAGCGCGGACCGCGGTCAAACTGACCGACATCGCGTCGCGGGCGCCGGGCCTGCTGGCCGATATGCCGGTGATCATGCGCGGGGCGATGACCGGCCTGCTGGCCCAGCCGGGTTCGAAGAAGTCGATCGGCACGGTGTTCCAGGAGCGGGCCGCCCGCTACGGGGACCGGATCTTCCTGCGGTTCGGCGACCAGCAACTCACCTACCGCGACGCCAACGCCGCCGCCAACAGGTACGCCGCGGTGCTGGCCGCCCACGGCGTCGGACGCGGCGACGTCGTCGCGATCATGCTGCGCAACTCGCCCAACGCGGTGCTGACCATGCTGGCCGCGGTCAAGTGCGGTGCCGTCGCCGGAATGCTGAACTACCACCAGCGGGGCGAGGTGCTCGCGCACAGCCTGGGTTTGCTGAAGGCCAAGGTCCTGGTCGCGGAGAGCGACCTGGTCAGCGCGGTCGCCGAGTGCGGCGGCGTGGGCGACACCGAGACGATGACCATCGAGGACCTGGAGCGGTTCGCCGTCAGCGCCCCCGCCACCAACCCGGCGTCGGTGTCGGCCGTGCAGGCCAGGGACACCGCGTTCTACATCTTCACCTCGGGCACGACGGGGTTCCCCAAGGCCAGCGTGATGACCCACCTGCGGTGGCTCAAGGCGCTCGCGGCGTTCGGCGGAATCGGGTTGCGGCTCAAGAGCTCCGACACCCTCTACAGCTGCCTGCCCCTGTACCACAACAACGCCCTCACCGTCGCGCTGTCGTCGGTGATCAACTCGGGCGCGACGCTGGCGCTGGGCAAGTCGTTCTCGGCGTCGAAGTTCTGGGACGAGGTGATCGCCGCGGAAGCCACGGCGTTCATCTACATCGGCGAGATCTGCCGGTACCTGCTCAACCAGCCGAGCAAGGTCACCGACCGCGCGCACCAGGTGCGGGTGATCGCCGGCAACGGGCTGCGCCCGGAGATCTGGGACGAGTTCACCAACCGGTTCGACATCGGCCGGGTCTGCGAGTTCTACGCCTCCAGCGAGGGCAACACCGCGTTCATCAACGTCTTCAACGTGCCCCGCACGACCGGTGTCTTCCCGATGCCGCTGGCCTACGTGGAGTACGACCCCGACACCGGGGCCCCGCTGCGCGACGACAACGGACGGGTGCGCCGGGTGCCCTCCGGGGAGCCGGGCCTGCTGCTCAGCCCGGTCAACCGGCTGCAGCCGTTCGACGGCTACACCGACAAGGAGTCGAGCGAGAAGAAGCTGGTGCGCAACGCCTTCCGCGAGGGCGACGTGTGGTTCAACTCCGGTGACGTGATGAGCCCGCAGGGCATGGGGCACGCCGCGTTCGTCGACCGGCTCGGCGACACCTTCCGGTGGAAGGGGGAGAACGTCGCCACCACCCAGGTGGAGGCGGCGTTGGCGTCCGACCCGTCCGTCGAGGAATGCACGGTGTTCGGCGTGGAGATCCCCCGCACCGGCGGCCGCGCCGGGATGGCCGCGGTCAAGCTGCGCGACGGCGCGGAGTTCGACGGCAAGTCGTTGGCCCGCGCGGTATACGGCCAGCTGCCCGCCTATGCGTTGCCGCTGTTCGTGCGGGTCGTGGAGTCGCTGGAGCACACCACGACGTTCAAGAGCCGCAAGGTGGAGCTGCGCGAGCAGGCCTACGGGTCCGACATCACGGACCCGCTCTACGTGCTGGCCGGCCGCGACGAGGGCTACGTGCCGTACTACGACGAGTACCCCGACGAAGTCGCCGACGGTAAGCGGCCGCGCGGCTGAGTGTGCGCTGCTCGCACCGGGTGTGCACCCATGGCGTCGGGTGTGCGCCGGCGGTGGCGACACGCCGTGACACCGCGCCCCGGCCGCACACCCGATCCCGGGGCGGCGCGTAACCCGGTGACCGGGCACCATAGACGCGTGCAATTCACACCGTCGGCGACGGCCGGCCGATCCACCTGGTGCGGCCGTCCGGTCGCCGGCGATCGCCCGCTGATCATGGCGATCGTGAACCGCACCCCCGACTCGTTCTACGACAAGGGCGCGACGTTCAGCGACGAGGCCGCCAGGGCCGCCGCACACCGGGCCGTCGCCGAGGGCGCCGACGTCATCGACGTCGGCGGGGTCAAGGCCGGCCCCGGCCAGGAGGTCGACACCCAGACCGAGATCGCCCGGTTGATCCCCTTCATCGAATGGCTGCGCGACGCCTATCCGGACCAGCTGATCAGCGTCGACACCTGGCGATCCGAGGTGGCCAAGGTGGCCTGCGCGGCCGGGGCGGATCTGATCAACGACACCTGGGGTGGCATCGACCCGGCCCTGCCCGAGGTCGCCGCCGAGTTCGGCGCCGGGCTGGTGTGCTCGCACACCGGCGGCGCGCTGCCCCGCACGCGTCCGTTCCGGGTGAGCTACGGGGCCAGCACGCGCGGCGTGGTCGACGACGTCATTCGCCAGGTCACCGCGGCCGCCGAGCGCGCGGTCGCCCACGGGGTGGCCCGCGACCGCGTGCTGATCGACCCGGCCCACGATTTCGGCAAGAACACCTTCCACGGCCTGCTGTTGTTGCGTCACCTGGACGATCTTGTTAGTACCGGGTGGCCCGTGCTGATGGCTTTGAGTAACAAGGACTTCGTCGGGGAGACTTTGGGTGTGGAATTGACCGAGCGGCTGGAGGGGACGCTGGCGGCCACCGCGCTGGCGGCCGCCGCCGGAGCGCGCATGTTTCGCGTGCACGAGGTCGCCGCGACGCGGCGGGTGCTGGAGATGGTGGCGTCCATCCAGGGGATACGCCCGCCGGCGCGCACGGTGAGGGGGCTGGCATGACGGCATCCGACCTGGTCGCCGGCGACCTGACCGCGGACGCGGTGCTGTCCGCCCGGCCCGGCGACACCTGGCTGTCCGATCGGAGCTGGAACCGCCCCAGCTGGACCGTCGCCGAGCTCGAGGCGGCGAAGGCGGGGCGGACCATCTCGGTGGTGCTGCCGGCGCTCAACGAGGAAGAAACCATCGAATCGGTGGTCGACAGCATCTCCCCGCTGGTCGACGGGTTGGTCGACGAGCTGATCGTGCTGGATTCCGGTTCGACCGATGACACCGAGATCCGCGCCGTCGCCGCCGGCGCCCGCGTCGTCAGCCGCGAGCAGGCCCTGCCCGAGGTGCCCATCCGGCCCGGCAAGGGGGAGGCGCTGTGGCGCTCGCTCGCGGCCACCAGCGGCGACATCGTCGTGTTCGTCGACTCCGACCTGATCAACCCGCACCCGATGTTCGTGCCGTGGTTGGTCGGCCCGTTGCTCACGGGTGACGGCATCCACCTGGTCAAAAGCTTCTACCGGCGGCCGCTGCAGGTCGGCGACGTGGGGGGCGCCGCGGGTGCCACCGGCGGCGGGCGGGTCACCGAGCTGGTGGCCCGGCCGCTGCTCGCGGCGTTGCGGCCGGAGCTGGGCGGCATCCTGCAGCCGCTCGGCGGGGAGTACGCGGCCACCCGTGAGCTGCTGACGTCGGTGCCGTTCGCGCCGGGCTACGGGGTGGAGATCGGCCTGTTGCTGGACACCTTCGACCGGCTGGGTGCCGACGCGATCGCGCAGGTCAACCTGGGTGTGCGCGCACACCGCAACCGGCCGCTGGCCGAGCTCGGCGCGATGAGCCGCCAGGTCATCGCGACCCTGCTCTCGCGCTGCGGGGTTCCCGACTCGGGGGTCGGCTTGACGCAGTTCTTCGCCGTTGGCCAGGACGGACCCGATGGCCAGGGCTACACCCAGCACACCTCCCCGGTGTCGCTGGCTGACCGCCCCCCCATGACGGTCCTGCGGCCGCGCTGAGGACCCGCTGCTTCGCCGCGGTGTCGGCGGCATAGGGCAGTATCGACGACGTGGCGTTGGTGTTGCTGTACCTGGTGGTCCTGGTGCTGGTGGCGATCGTGCTGTTCGGCGCGGCGAGTCTGCTGTTCGGTCGGGGTGAGCAGCTGCCGCCCCTGCCGCGGGGGACGACCGCGACGGTGTTGCCCGCCTACGGTGTGACGGGTGCGGACGTGGACGCCGTCAAATTCACCCAGGTGCTGCGCGGATACAAGACCAGCGAGGTGGACTGGGTGCTGGACCGGCTCGCCCGCGAGCTCGAGGCGCTGCGCGGTGAGCTGGCCGCGGTGCATGCCCCCGCGGCGGCCGAGGGCGAGGCCGAGTCCGTGGAACCCGGGGGCGGCGAGGATCGTCAGGGCTAGATGTGAGCGATGACGAGCTGGTCCGGTGTGGTTGGGCGGCCATTCGGCCCGGCCCGGATTTCCAGATGTACCGCGACTACCACGACCAGGAGTGGGGCCGCCCGGTGCACGACGGGGTGGCGCTGTTCGAGCGGATGAGCCTGGAGGCCTTCCAAAGCGGCCTGTCCTGGCTGATCATCCTGCGCAAACGGGAGAACTTCCGGCGCGCTTTCGCCGGGTTCGATTTCGAGGAGGTCGCCGGCTACACGGAGGCCGATGTGCAGCGGCTGATGGCGGACACGGGCATCGTGCGCAACCGGGCCAAGATCGACGCGACGATCGCCAACGCGCGCGCCGCGGCCGAGCTGGGGGGTGCGGCGGACCTGTCGAAGCTGCTGTGGTCGTTTGCGCCGGAGCCGCGTCCCCGGCCCGCTGACGGCTCCGAAATTCCCTCGGCGAGCGAGGAATCGAAGGCCATGGCGCGCGAGCTCAAGCGGCGGGGGTTCCGCTTCGTGGGGCCGACCACCGCCTATGCGCTGATGCAGGCAACGGGGATGGTCGACGACCATGTCCGGGATTGTTGGGTGCCTTCCGCCCGGTGACGATGCCGTCGGGCGGTCGCTCTTCAGCCGCCCGCTAAGCCCGGAGAACCGGGTCTTTGTACAACTCGTGACCTGGATAGGGAACAATGGGGGGGTGATTTGGCAGTTCGATGTCGGGTATGGCTGGAAAATCGCTGGCGGGGCATGCTCGGCGCCGACCAGGTCCGCAAAGGCGGGCCAGCTCGAACCTGGAGGGAGCACTCGATGGCGGCGATGAAGCCCCGGACCGGCGACGGTCCTCTGGAAGCAACCAAGGAGGGGCGCGGCATCGTGATGCGGGTACCACTTGAGGGTGGCGGTCGACTGGTCGTTGAGCTGACGCCCGACGAAGCCGCGGCCCTCGGTGACGAACTCAAGGGTGTCACGAGCTCCAGCTAAGACGTGCCGGCCGACGGCCGCGCTACGTACACACCTTTCGATAGACGTCCAGGGTCTGCTCGGCCGCGCGGGCCCAGGAGAATTCCTCGATGCAGCGCTGGCGCCCCGCCCGGCCGTAGCGCTTCGCCTTCTCGGGGTCGGCGACGAGAGCGTTGACCGCGTCGGCCAGCCTGGTCTGGTAACCGGCCGGGTCGCCGGCGTCGTAATGCACCAGCGAGCCGGTCACCCCGTCGACGACCACCTCGGGTATCCCACCGACGTCGGACGCCACCACGGGCGTCGCGCACGCCATCGCCTCCAAGTTCACGATACCCAGCGGCTCATACACCGATGGACATACGAAAACCGTTGCGGCCGATAGGATTTCGCGCAGCTCGCCGACGGGCAGCATCTCCCTGATCCAGAACACGCCCCGCCGCTGGTCGATCAGCCGCGCCACCGCGGACCGGATCTCGTCGGCTATCTCCGGGGTGTCGGGGGCGCCCGCGCACAGCACCACCTGCACCTCGGGGTCGAAGTGGTGCGCCGCCGCCACCAGGTGGGCCACGCCCTTCTGCCGGGTGATCCGGCCGACGAATGCCACGGTGGGCCGGTTCGGGTCGACCCCGAGTTCGGCCAGCACAGAGCCCGTTTGCATCGGCCCGGCCGGATGCCAGACGTCGGTGTCGACCCCGTTGCGGATGACGTGCACCAGGCTGGGATCCAGGGCGGGGTAGACCCGCACGATGTCTTCGCGCATCGCGGAGCTGACCGCGATGACCGCGTGCGCGGCCTGCACCGCGGTGTGCTCCACCCACGTCGACACGCGATAGCCACCGCCGAGCTGTTCGGCCTTCCACGGCCGCAGCGGCTCGAGCGAATGCGCGGTCAGAACGTGGGGGACGTCGTAGAGCAGCGCGGCCAGGTGCCCGGCCATGCCGGTGTACCAGGTGTGCGAATGAACGACGTCGGCCGCGGACGCGGCGTTGGCCATCATCAGGTCCGCGGACAACGTCGTGAGCGCCGCGTTGGCTCCCCGCAAGCGCGGATCGGGCTGGTGCACGAAGGCGTTCGGCCGCGGCTCGCCCATGCAGTGCACGTCGACCGCGCACAATCGGCGCAGTTGGGCGACCAGTTCGGTGACATGTACACCGGCGCCCCCGTAGACCTCTGGTGGGTACTCCCGAGTCATCATCGCCACCCGCATACCCGCACGGTAGTTCGCTCGCGGCCAGCCCCGCGAGTCGGGCCGACAATCCGTGGTGGGGTTCCGGGTTGCCAAATACCTTGACGGACAGCCGCACAGAACACCGTCAATAGCGCGGTCCCTCTGGCAGCGTTTCGCGACGGCCGATAGGTTGAAACCATGAGGGAAGCGCCACACGTGCTGGGCATCGTCCTGGCCGGCGGTGAGGGCAAGCGGCTGTATCCGCTGACCGCGGACCGGGCCAAGCCTGCGGTTCCCTTCGGCGGCGCCTATCGGCTGATCGATTTCGTGCTGTCCAACCTCGTCAATGCGCGCTACTTGCGGATCTGCGTTCTCACTCAGTACAAGTCGCATTCACTGGACCGTCATATTTCGCAGAACTGGCGGCTGTCCGGCCTGGCCGGTGAGTACATCACCCCGGTGCCCGCGCAGCAGCGTCTGGGCCCGCGCTGGTACACCGGCTCCGCCGACGCGATCTACCAGTCGCTCAATCTGATCTACGACGAAGACCCCGACTACATAGTCGTTTTCGGCGCCGACCACGTGTACCGGATGGACCCCGAGCAGATGGTCCAGTTCCACATCGAAAGCGGGGCCGGCGCAACGGTGGCCGGCATCCGCGTGCCGCGTAGCGAGGCCACCGCCTTCGGGTGCATCGACGCCGACGATTCCGGCCGGATCCGCGACTTCGTGGAGAAGCCCTTGGATCCGCCGGGCACACCGGATGATCCGGAGTCGACCTTCGTGTCGATGGGCAACTACATCTTCACCACGAAGGTGCTCATCGACGCGATACGTGCCGACGCCGACGACGACCACTCCGACCACGACATGGGCGGCGACATCATCCCCCGCTTGGTGGGCGACGGGATGGCCGCGGTCTACGACTTCAAAGACAACGAGGTACCCGGCGCCACCGACCGCGACCGGGGTTACTGGCGTGACGTGGGGACGCTGGACGCGTTCTACGACGCGCACATGGACCTGGTGTCGGTGCACCCGGTGTTCAACCTCTACAACAAGCGCTGGCCGATCCGCGGGGAGTCCGAGAACCTGGCGCCGGCCAAATTCGTCAACGGCGGCTCGGCGCAGGAGTCGGTGGTCGGCGCCGGCAGCATCATCTCGGCGGCCTCGGTGCGCAACTCCGTGCTGTCGTCCAACGTCGTGGTCGACGACGGGGCGATCGTGGAGGGCAGCGTGATCATGCCGGGCGCGCGGGTCGGCCGGGGCGCGGTGGTACGCCACGCCATCCTCGACAAGAACGTCGTCGTCGGCCCCGGCGAGATGGTCGGCGTGGACCTGGAGAAGGACCGGGAGCGCTTCGCCATCAGCGCCGGCGGTGTGGTCGCGGTGGGCAAGGGCGTCTGGATCTAGCCGGGGCGGTCCCCGCTCGCGCCGGTGACGCGCGGGTCGTCTCGGCCGTCACCAGATGTAGGGCACCAGCCGGTAGCGCACCCGTCGGCGATAGTCGCGGTACCCGGTCAGCTGCTCGGTGAGCAACTTCTCCTCGTCGAGGATGCGCAGCGCGAGCATGAGGCCGCCGGGAATGACGAACAACAGTCCCCAATAGGAGCCGAGCGCCAAGGGCATGCCGATCATCATGATGACGTTTCCGACGTACATGGGGTGGCGCACGAATCGGTAGAGCCCGTCGGTCACCAGCGTCTGGCCCGTTTCCACGGTGATGGTGGCGGCGGCATAACCGTTTTGGACGATCACCAGCATGGCGACCCCGAGTCCCGTCGCCACCAGCACGTCGCCGACCACACACAGCCAGGCCGGCACCGACGACCAGCCGAACCGGTGGTCGAGCGCGCTGAAGACCATCGTCGCGAAGAGGGTCAGAAACGAGCCGGTGATGATGAATTTCTGGATCGCCCGGGGTTCCGCCCGCGGACCCGCTTTCATGCGCCGCTGCAGGGCGGCGGGGTTGTTGCGCGCCAGGTAGACCACGGGGACGATCGTCGCCGCCATGAAGACGGCGATGAAAACCCATGCCTGCCAATAGCGCAACGTGCCCGCCGGTACGAAGACGATCAAGCCGAACGAGACGATTCCCCAGATCGACGTCAGCGCCACGCGGATGCCGGTTTTCACAACGCCTCCTAGCTACGCAGGTCCCGGCGCCGGAAAGCCATGACGCCGAGCGTAACGAGTGCGGTGTCGATGGCCAACAGCCAAAGCAGTGGCACGCCGGTGAAATCCGCGCCGACCCGGGGCGCGTGGGCGAACGGTTCCAGGTCGAGCAACCATTGCGGGAAGCCGGCCAACGACCCGATCAGGTACAAGGCGATGAACCCGACGAGAACGCCCCAGGCCACCGGCGTGAATCGCGGCGCGAGACCGAACGCGGCGACGGTCACCGCCGACAGCAGCCAGACGGCGGGCAGCTGGACGGCCGCGCTTCCCACCATGACGGCCACCTTGCCGCCGACGTCGCCGGCCGCGGCGCCGTAGACGAGCCCGCCGGCCACGCCGCTGACCAGCATGGCCGCCGCGGACCCCAGCATCGCCGCCAGTACGTGGCTCGCCAGCCAACGGGTCCGGGACACCGCGCCGGCCAGGGTCGTCTCGGCTCGTTGACCCGTTTCCTCCTGGTGCAATCGCAGTGTCAGCGAGACGGCGAACGCGGCGGCCGCCATGCCCAGCATGGTGAACGCGACGGCGATGAAGGCCTCCGCCAACGCGTTGGTGCCGCCCATCCGGACGACGATGTCGCGCGCGGCGTTGCTGTTGCCGAGCTCGTCGCCGATGCCGTGCACGACGCTGCCCATCAGGACGCCATACAGGCAGAGGCCCACGGTCCACAGCAGCAGGGCGCCGCGGTCCAGCCGCCACGCCAGCCCGAACACGTTGCCCAGCGCGGGCGCGGCCGAGCCGGGGCCGGGGCGTTCGGCGAAGAGCCCGGCGCCGACATCGCGGCCGGCCAGCAGCCGATACGCCATCGCGGTGAGCGCGACGGTGGTCGCCACGTGCAGCGCCAGCACCGCCCAGTGGTCGCCCGCGTAGGGCCGCACTTGCAGCGACCAGCCCAGCGGCGAGAGCCACGACAGCGCGCCGGAACCGGCGTCGCCGAGGGCGCGCAGCGTGAACGCGGCCGCCAGGACCGCGAACGCGGCGCCGCGGGCGGTCCGTGCGCTCGGCGACAACTGCGCGGTCACCGCGGCGACGCCGGTGAACACCAGGCCGGAGCAGGCGAGCGCGGCGCCGAAGGCGAGCGACCCGCCCGGTGGGACGCCGGTGGTGAGCAGCCCCGCCGCGCCGATCACGCCGGTGGCGATGCTGGCCCCGAAGGACAACAGCAGCGCGGCGCTGAGGCTGGCGTAGCGGCCGACCGCGGTCGAGTCCAGCAGCTCGGTCCGGCCGGCCTCCTCGTCGGCGCGGGTATGCCGGATGACGGTCAGGATGACGGCCACCGAGATCAGCAGATGGAACATCCCGGCTTTCCAAATGCCCACGGCCCCAAGGCTGTCGTTGTAGATCTGCCCGTAGAGCGCGCGCTGTGCGGGGCTGGCCATGATGGTGGCGGCGAACCCGGCGCGTTCGGCCTGGGTGGGATAGACCTTTGCGATGCTGCCCACGTACACCGTTGCCAGCGGTACCGACAGCAGTAATACCCACAGCGGCAGCGAGATTCGATCACGGCGCAGGTAGAGCCGCAGCATCCCGAGCGTCCCCGAGAAGTTCGGCCGGCGTTGCGGCGCGGGGTGAGCCGGTCGGTGCGACCGAGCCAGGGTTGCGGTGGTCATGACGCGGAAACCCTGCCCGCCGTGTCGTAGTGGCGCAGGAAGAGTTCCTCGAGCGTCGGCGGCTGGCTGACGAGGCTGCGCACGCCGGCGTCCCCGAGCGCGCGGATCAATTCCCCGAGGCTTTCGCCGTCGACCTGCGCGCGCACCGTGTGGCCCTCGACGCTGACGTCCTCGACCCCCCTGATCCGGGTGAGGTCACCGGGATCGCCGGTCATTTCGGCCCGGATCGAGGTGCGGCTGAGATGCCGCAGCGCGGCCAGTGAACCGCTCTCGATGGTCTTGCCGGCCCGGATGATGGTCACCCGCTCGCACAGCGCTTCGGTCTCGGCCAGGATGTGGCTGGACAGCAAGACCGTCGCGCCCCGGTCGCGCGCCTCGGCGACGCACTGCTGAAAGACGTTCTCCATCAACGGGTCCAGGCCGCTGCTGGGCTCGTCCAACAGCAGCAGCCGGGCTCGCGAGGAGAAGGCCGAGATGAGCGAGACCTTTTGCCGGTTGCCCTTGGAGTAGGTCCGCGCCTTCTTGTGCGGGTCGAGGTCGAAGCGCTCGATCAACTCGGCGCGGCGCCGGTGATCGATGCCGCCGCGCATGCGGGCCAGCATGTCGATGGTCTCGCCCCCGGTCAGCGTCGGCCACAGCGTGACATCGCCCGGAACATAGGCGATGTGACGGTGTAATTGCACCGCGTCGGTCCACGGGTCCCCGCCCAGGAGTCGCACGCTGCCGCCGTCCGCCTTGACCAGACCCAACAGGGTGCGGATGGTCGTGGACTTGCCCGCGCCGTTGGGGCCGAGGAAGCCGTGCACTTCGCCTTCGCGCACGGTGAGATCGAGGCCGTCGAGCGCGCGCACCGCCCCGAATCTCTTTGTCAAGCCGCGGATGTCGATCGGCGCGGCAGTGTCAACTGGCATCGGTTTCTCCTTGCTCTTCTGCGGCCAGGAAGGCGTCGTACATGGTGCGGTCGACCATCAGCCCTTCGGTGTAGATCTCCAGCGCGGGCAGCACCATCTCGCGCGCGTAGTCGCGCAGGACCGCCCGGATGTCCGTTGAGGTTTCGTGCATCTGCAGATACAGCAGAAAGCCGCCACCGCCGGTGATGCCCATGTAGCGGGCCCGGGCGTGCGGGTCCCGGCTGGGCTTGATGGTGCCGGCTCGCACGCCCTCGTCCAGGTACTCCTCGGCGTTGTCGATCATCCTGCGCCACAACATCTTCGCCAGCTCGCCGCCGGACTGCATGCTGCGAACCAGGTAGGCCATCATCGGTGCGTACGACTCGATCTCGGCCAGCTGGGCGAACCAGGTGGCGGGGTCATTCGATCGAAGCGCCTCGGACTTGCTGTTGCGGATCTCTTCGGCGATGTGGTCGTCACACGCCTTTCGCAGGCCCTCCTTGGAGCCGAAGTGGTGGATGACCAGCGCGGCGCTCACGCCTGCCGCTTCGGCGATCGCGCGCAGGCCCACGCCGAACCCCTGCTCGCCGAACCGCTCGATGGCCGCGTCCCGGATCCGGGCGGCGGCGGTCAGGTCGGCTGAACGCATGTTCAGCACACTAAACGTGCGTTCAGTCGCCGGTCAAGGGGGTGGCGCGTCAAGAATTCGTATCGGTCGGATCCGGGTGCGCCGGCTAATCGCGCACGGCGGCCAAGATGCCGTCGCCCAGCGGCACCAGCGCCGGGGTGAGCCGCTCGTCCTCGGCGATGAGTCGCGCCGCTTCCCGCACCGCGACCACCTCGGCGTCGCGGGCGGCGGGATCGCCGGCCCGCCCCCCGAGGGCCGCCCGGTGCACCACGATGACGCCTCCGGGTCGCAGCAGGCGCACGCCCTCCATGACGTAGTTGGGCTGGTCGACGGGGTCGGCATCGACGAACACCAGGTCGTAGGACGCGTCGGCGAGCCGGGTGAGGACCTCTTGGGCCCGGCCGCTGATCAGCCGGGTGCGCGACGGCCCGATCCCGGCTTCGGAGAAGGCCTGCTTGGCGAGCCGCAGATACTCGGGCTCGATGTCGATCGTCGTCAAGACCCCGTCGTCGCTCATGCCGGATAACAGCCAGAGCCCGCTGACCCCCGCTCCGGTCCCCACCTCGGCGACGGCCTTGCCGCCGCTGAGTTTGGTCAGCAGGCTCAGCAGCGCACCCACTGCCGGGGTCACCGCCCCGGCGCCGATGTCCATCGCACGCTCGCGGGCGGCCGCCAGCAGCGCGTCCTCCGAGATCGACCCCTCGGCGTGCGCGAAGAGGGATTCGGCTCGACTGGGCGCCGGCTGGCCGGGGGGTTCTGCGTCGGTGCCGTCCATGCCCGCAGCGTATTCCACTCCGTTGCGCACCCCGGCATGGCACGCCTAAGCCGCACCCTCGTGACACGCCCGGCAGGGCCGACGCGTTTAACTTCACCGCGCGGCGGATATCTCCTGCGCAGCGATGGTAACGATCCGGTTTCTCAGGTTGAGCTCAGATTGTTCATATATCGCACATACGCCGATACGCGACGGTGTCCCTATGGATCGCGGAGCGCGTTGGCACGGGAATACGGACTGGCGGCCACGTGTTGCCGCCGGTGACGACTTGTCGCTTTTGGGCAGGACGGATTCGGAGGATCTGATCATCACCACGCTTTTGGGCCCGACCAGCATGTCGCACGCGCAGGACTGCCCCGCAAACGAGTGGGCGGAGGAGTCCGACGGTTTGCAGGGCACCGCAGTATTCGACGCGACCGGGGACAAGTCCACGATGCCGTCGTGGGACGAACTGGTGCGCCAGCACGCCGACCGGGTGTACCGGCTGGCGTACCGCCTCTCCGGCAATCAGCACGACGCCGAGGACCTCACCCAGGAGACGTTCATCCGCGTTTTCCGGTCGGTGCAGAACTATCAGCCGGGAACGTTCGAAGGCTGGTTGCACCGCATCACCACCAACCTGTTCCTCGACATGGTGCGCCGGCGCGCCCGGATCCGGATGGAGGCGCTGCCCGAGGACTACGAGCGTGTACCGGCCGACGAGCCGAATCCCGAAGAGATCTACCATGATTCGCGGCTCGGCCCCGATCTGCAGGCGGCGCTGGATTCGCTGCCGCCGGAGTTCCGCGCCGCGGTCGTGCTGTGTGACATCGAGGGCCTGTCCTACGAGGAGATCGGTGCGACGCTGGGCGTGAAGCTGGGAACGGTGCGCAGCCGCATCCACCGCGGACGGCAGGCCCTGCGCGACTACCTGGCCGCGCATCCCGACCAGGGCACCGGCCGGAACGCGCTGCACGCCGAGTCGGCGTAGCCCCGCGCCCGCCGCGGCCCGCGATGCCAGCGGTTTTGCCGCCGGTAGACGCGGTATTGCGCGTCGCCTCGCGCTACATTCGAGGGGTAGGCGCGATGAAAGGACCCGGTGATGGCCGATCGAGGACATGTCTTCCGGCGCGCGTTCTCCTGGCTTCCCGCCCAGTTCGCCTCTCAGAGCGATGCGCCCGTCGGCGCGCCGCGGCAGTTCGGTTCCACCGAGCACCTGTCGGTGGAGGCCATCGCGGCCTTCGTCGACGGTGAGCTGCGGATGAACGCGCACCTGCGGGCGGCGCACCACCTGTCGCTGTGCCCCCAATGCGCGGCCGAGGTCGACGACCAGAGCCGGGCGCGCGCGGCGCTGCGGGACTCGCACCCGATCCGCATCCCGAGCGCGCTGCTCGGGATGCTGGCCGAGATTCCCTACGAGTCGCCAGAGGGTGCGGAGACCAGCGCGGCCGACCGTTTTGCTGACCGCGACGCCCGTGAACAGCGCAAGCGTCGCTAGCTCGCTTCCTTCTCCTCGAGATCCCCGCGGTTGATCCGGCCGAATTTTGCGCACCCCGCCCGTGCGCTCATGGGCGAGGTGTCCCGAACCGTGGATACTAGGGTGGACACGACCGCGCCGGTGTCGCACATCTCGCCCGGTCAAGGGCCCGTCTCGAGCGCTCAAGAAGAGGATCCAAAGGGGTAACGTGACCTCCGATCAAGGCTTCGACCAGAAGCAGGACAGCGGCCAGAACCGCGGCAACCGTCTGGCGCCGCGCCCCATCTCGCGTCCGCCGGTCGACCCCGCGTCGCGTCAACTGTTCCGCCGCCCCGCCGGGCTGCGCGGATCCTTCGTGGCCGATCGCGTGCGCCCGCCGAAGTATCGGGACCAGACCGAGTTCTCCCCGCACGACGAGCCGGCCGATCCCGTGCTTCAGGAGGCGTTCAGTCGGCCGACCGGCAGCCCCGACTCCCTGCAACGCCACCCCGTCGACGCCGGCGCGCTGGCGGCCGAGAAGGACGGCGCCGGGCCGGACGAGGTCGACCCATGGCGTGACCCGTCGGCGGCGGCCGCGCTGGGCACCCCGGCGGTCGCCCCGTCGGGACCGCGGGGGCCGCAGGGCTACGGCGGCAAGCTCGGGGTGCGCGATGTGCTGTTCGGCGGCAAGGTGTCCTACCTGGCGTTGCTCGTCTTACTGCTGATCGCGCTGCTCATCGGCGTCATCGGCGGGGTGGTCGGCCGCAAGACGGCCGAGGTCGCCGAGGCGTTCACCACCTCGAAGGTGACGCTGTCGACCAACGGCAACGGCGAAGGCCCGGCCGGTCGCTTCGCCAAGGTGGCGGCCGCGACCGCCAACGCGGTGGTGACGATCGAGTCCAAGAGCGACCAGGAGGGCATGCAGGGCTCCGGCGTGGTGGTCGACGGCCGCGGCTACATCGTCACCAACAACCACGTGATCTCCGAGGCGGCCAACAACCCCAGCCAATTCAAGACGACCGTGGTGTTCAACGACGGTAAGGAAGTGCCGGCCAACCTGGTCGGCCGCGACCCCAAGACCGACCTGGCCGTGCTCAAGGTCGACAACGTCGACAATCTGAGCGTGGCCCGGTTCGGTGACTCGAACAAGGTGCGCGTCGGCGACGAGGTGCTCGCTGCCGGTGCGCCGCTGGGGCTGCGCAGCACCGTGACCCACGGCATCATCAGCGCGCTGCACCGGCCCGTTCCCTTGTCGGGGGAGGGCTCGGACACCGACACCGTCATCGATGCCCTGCAGACCGACGCGTCCATCAACCACGGCAACTCCGGTGGTCCGCTGATCGATATGGATTCACAGGTGATCGGCATCAACACCGCGGGTAAGTCCCTGTCCGACAGCGCGAGTGGGCTCGGCTTCGCCATCCCGATCAACGAGGCGAAGGAAGTCGCGCAGACGCTGATCAAGGACGGCAAGATCGTGCACCCGACGCTGGGGATCAGCACCCGGTCGGTGAGCAACGCCATCGCCTCCGGGGCGCAGGTCGCCAACGTGAAGGCGGGCAGCCCCGCGCAAAAGGGCGGGATCCTGGAGAACGACGTCATCGTCAAGGTCGGTAACCGCACGGTCGCCGACGCCGACGAGTTCGTCGTGGCCGTGCGCCAGCTGACCATCGGGCAGGACTCCCCGGTCGAGGTGGTCCGCGACGGCCGGCACGTCACCCTCACCGTCAAGCCCGACCCCGACGGCAGCTAGATGTTCGGCAGCCTGAGCTGGGAGCACATCCTGGTCCTCGTCGTGGTCGGGTTGGTGGTCCTCGGCCCCGAACGGCTCCCCGGCGCGATCCGCTGGACGTCGACCGCGCTGCGCCAGGCGCGCGACTACCTCAGCGGGGTGACCACCCAGCTGCGTGAGGACCTCGGGCCCGAGTTCGACGAGCTGCGGGTTCCGCTGAGCGAACTGCAGAGACTGCGGGGGATGACTCCCCGCGCCGCCCTGACCAAGCACCTGCTGGACGGCGACGATTCCTTCCTCACCGGCAACTTCGACAGGCCGGCCAACGGTGCTGCGGTCACGCCGTTACAGCCCTCGCCGCCGGCGCAGCCCGAGCCCCCCATCGGCGGCCCCGCGCCATTCGACGCCGACGCGACGTGAGTGTGAACGCACGGCGTTGAGTGTGAGCCCAGGGTGGGATCACGGCCGAAATCCCGCCGTGGGCGCACAGTCAAAATCCTGAGTGCACACTCAATTGGTATAGCGATTCCTAGCGCCGCGTCGGGTCGAGCCCCAGCGACACGCCCGCCAGCCCGCGGCGCCGCGACGACAGCTTGTCGGCCACGGCGCGCAGTTCCTTGCCCGCCGGGGAGTCGGGGGCACTCAGCACGATCGGCGTGCCGGAATCGCCGGCGGCCACCAACGCGGGATCCAGCGGAATCTGGCCCAGCAGCGGCACATCGGCTCCGATCGCGCGGGACAGGCGTTCGGCCACCTGCCGGCCGCCGCCCTCGCCGAACACCTGCATGGTCGAGCCGTCCGGCAGGGTCAGGCCCGACATGTTCTCCACCACCCCGGCCACGCGCTGCCGGGTCTGCATCGCGATGCTGCCCGCCCGCTCGGCGACCTCGGCGGCGGCCAGCTGCGGCGTCGTGACCACCATCAGCTCGGCGCTCGGGATCAGCTGAGCCACCGAGATGGCGATGTCGCCGGTGCCCGGCGGCAGATCCAGCAACAGGACGTCCAGGTCGCCCCAGTAGACGTCGGCCAGGAACTGCTGCAACGCCCGGTGCAGCATCGGACCCCGCCAGACCACCGGTGTGTTGCCCTCGGTGAACTGCGCGATCGAGATGACCTTCACCTCGTGCGCGATGGGCGGCAGGATCATCGACTCGACCTGTGTGGGCCGGTCGGTGGTGCCCATCATCCGGGGGATGGAGTGGCCGTGGATGTCGGCGTCGAGCACGCCGACCGACAGGCCGCGGGCCGCCATCGCCGCGGCCAGGTTGACGGTGACGGTGGATTTGCCCACCCCGCCCTTGCCGGACGCGACCGCATAGACCCGCGTCAGCGAGTTGGGCTGGGCGAAGGGGATGACGGGTTCGCGGGCGTCGCCGCGCAACTGCTTGCGCAGTTCGGTGCGCTGCTCGTCGTTCATCACGTCCAGGGTGACTTTCACCGCCCCCGTACCCGGCACGTCGGAGACGGCCTGGGTGACCCGCTCGCTGATCTCGGTCTTCTTCGGGCAGGCGGCGGTGGTCAGGTAGATCCCCACGTGCACGGCGCCGTCGGGCTCGGTGTCGATGCTCTTGACCATGCCGAGTTCGGTGATGGGGCGCCGTAGTTCGGGGTCGATCACTTTCCCCAGTGCGGTGCGGATTGCCGCGCTCAAGTCGGCAGTGTCATGACTGGACATCACCGCCGAGTGTAGGCGCGCGACGAGATGGGAGGGTCAGGCGCCCGCAACGGGGCCCGGCTGCTTGGGCGCCGCGTTCGGCGGGCCGGCCGGTTTCGGTGCCGGCGCTGGTGCGGCCGGCGGCGGGGCCGCCTGCGGGTCGGGAGGCGGTGGCGGGGCCATCGGGGGT
>NZ_LQOU01000044.1 GCF_002102155.1 Mycobacterium europaeum | reverse complement strand
CACCACGTCACCGACTGGACCCAGTGCCGGCGCACCGACATCACCAACCTCACCTTCGCCTGCGGACCCCACCACCGCCTCCTGCGACCCGACGGCTGGACCACCCGCAAAAACACCAAAGGCCAAACCGAATGGATGCCCCCGCCCCACCAAGACCGCGGCCAACCCCGAACCAACACCTTCCACCACCCCGAAAAACTCCTGCGCGACGGCGACGATGATGACGACGCGGCCTAGCGACAGCGCCGCCGCTCTCTGCGCGTGGTCGAATGGTCCGTGCTATTCCGTCAGCTGGAGTATTTCGTAGCGCTCGCTCAGGAGCGCCACTTCGCACGCGCGGCGAGCGCTTGCTACGTCTCGCAGCCCGCGCTGTCGGAGGCGATCCGCAAGCTCGAACAGGAGCTCAACGTCCCGCTGGTGCGGCGTGGACAGAAGTTCGAAGGCCTCACTCCCGAGGGCGAGCGGCTGGTGCCCTGGGCCAGACGCATCCTGGCCGACCGCGACGCCCTGAGACAGGAAGTCACGGCACTGCAGACCGGCCTGACCGGCGAACTGCGGCTCGGGGTGGTGCCCGCTGCCTCGACTACCGTTGCGCTGCTTACCGACCCGTTTTGCGCGGCGCATCCGTTGGTTCGGGTCCAACTCGAGGTCAACCTGCGTTCGGCAGGAATCGTCGAGCGGGTCCGCCGGTTCGAACTGGACGCGGGCATTCTCTATCCGGACCAACAGGACACCGCCGACATGCTGGTCACCCCGCTGTACCACGAGCAGCCGGTGCTGCTCGCGAGCGCGGAGTTGCTTGGTGGCGAACGGGAGACCATCGCGTGGTTCGACGCATTGCGGCTGCCGCTGTGTCTGCTGACGCAGGGCATGCGCGGACGCCGGGTCATCGATGACGCGCTGGCCACCCAGGGCCTCGAGGTGACCCCACAGCTGGAGACCGACTCCGTGGTGGCCCTGCTCGCCCACGTTCGCACTGGCCGATGGGCCAGCATCGTCCCACAACCCTGGATCCACACCCTGGGCGCTCCAGCCGGGGTGAACGTGCTGCGGCTGGAACGCCCGTCCGTCACGGCGCTGATCGCGCTGGTGACAAACCGGGCCGAGCCGGGCTCGTTGTTGGCCCGGGCGCTGAGGCAGACGGCGCTCGAGGCGCGCATCGCCGAGACACTCGATGGGCCCTGAGCTCGCCTGATCGGCACCGCCTATCGGCTGGTCGGAATCCGGTCTTGGACGACCCCACCCCCGTCCGCCAAGACTGGAAGTCGTTGCCCGTCAAGGAGGATTCTCATGGCCAAGTGTGTGATGGTGCTCTACCCCGACCCCGTGAACGGCTATCCGCCGCGATATGCGCGAGACACCGTTCCGGCAATTAACGGCTACCCGGACGGCAACACCGTGCCAACCCCCTCGGCGATCGACTTCACCCCCGGCGCGCTCCTCGGCTGTGTTTCGGGTGCGCTGGGGCTCCGCAAGTTCTTCGAAGACGGCGGCCACGAACTGGTGGTGACCTCGGATAAGGACGGACCGGATTCGGAATTTGAGCGAGAACTTCCCGACGCGGACCTCGTTATCTCGCAGCCATTTTGGCCCGCGTACCTGACCCAGGAGCGCATCGCGAAGGCGCGCAATCTCAAGCTGGCACTGACCGCCGGCATCGGCTCCGACCATGTCGATCTCGACGCGGCCAAACAGCACGGCGTCACCGTGGCGGAGGTGACCTACAGCAATAGCATCAGCGTCGCCGAACACACCGTGATGCAGATCTTGGCGCTGGTGCGCAACTTCATCCCGTCGCATCGGTGGGCCGTCGAGGGCGGCTGGAACATCGCCGATTGCGTGGAACGGGCGTACGACCTGGAGGGCATGGACGTCGGGTTGATCGCTGCCGGCCGGATCGGACGTGCGGTGCTGCGTCGGCTCGCGCCGTTCGACGTCAAGCTGCATTACACCGACACGCGCCGACTGCCAGCGGAAGTAGAGAAGCAACTGGACGTCATGTTCCACCCCGACGTCGAATCGCTGGTCAAGTCCGTCGACATCGTTTCGATCCATTCACCGTTGTACGAAGCTACCCGCCAGATGTTCAACGAAAAGTTGCTGTCAACGATGCGGCGGGGCTCCTACATCGTCAACACCGCACGCGGCGAGGAGACCGTTCCCGAAGCGATCGCGGCCGCTCTGCACAGTGGTCAGCTCGCGGGCTACGCCGGAGATGTCTGGTATCCGCAACCGCCACCACCGGATCACCCCTGGCGGACCATGCCCAATAACGCGATGACGCCGCATGTTTCGGGCACAACGCTGTCGGCTCAGGCCCGCTACGCCGCCGGTACCCGCGAGATCCTGGAATGCTTCTTCGCCGGGAAGCCCATCCGCGACGAATACCTGATCGTGGCGGGCGGGAAGCTCGCGGGCACCGGAGCCCTGTCTTACCAGGGCTCAGCCGCGCTGTGACGTCGCCGTCGGCAGCGCCATCGGTCGGACGTAGCCGCCGATCAGGGTCCGGTGCCACCAGGCCCGCTCGCGCCGCAGCTCGGCGGGTGTGGTGAAGCGATACTCGTAGAGCCGTGCGCGCACATACCGCGGTGGGGCATCCGGAAACGGATTGTGCCGCAAGAGGCGCAGCGTGGACCGGTCGTTGCGCAGCAGGCGCTCCAGGAACGGGGTCAGCCAGGGCTGTGCGTAGCCGGGCGAGATGGCCGCGAACCACATCATCCAGTCCAGGCGCAGGTGATAGGGCGCCCACTGTCGCGGCAGCCGGCGCACGGCGCCCGGCTTGCCCTTGAAGTCGTATTCCCTCCACACCGTCTGCTCGGTAAGCCGCGCGTCCTCGGTGCCCTCGATCACCACCTCGTGGCGGACGCGCCCGATGCTGCCAAATGCACCGTAGGTGTTGATCAGATGAAAAGAGTTGAACGACATGTTCATTCGCTGCCGCGACGACAGCATGTTGCGCACCGGCCAGTAGCTCATGAACAGCACCGTCGCCGCGAACACGATGACCACCGCCGCGAACCACAGCGGCGTCGACGAAAACGCGCGATGGGCGGGCAAGCCCACCAACGCGGTCACTGATGAGTCGTCGATCGCGCTGCACGCCAACAGGACCGTCACCCAGTTCAGCCAGGCGAAGTTGCCCGACGCCACCAGCCACAGCTGGGTGATCACGATGATCGCCGCGGCGATGCTGGCGACCGGTTGCGGCGCGAACAACCCGAACGGAACCACCAGCTGCGAGAAGTGGTTGCCCGCCACCTCAATTCGGTGCAGCGGCTTGGGCAGGTGGTGGAAGAACCAGCTCAACGGCCCCGGCATGGGCTGCGTCTCGTGGTGGTAGTACAGACACGTCAGGTCGCGCCAGCACGGGTCGCCGCGCATCTTGATCAGCCCCGCACCGAACTCGACCCGGAACAGCAGCAGCCGAGCCATCCACAACGTGAGCAGCGGCGGCGCCACCCGGTCGTTGCCGAGGAAGATCATCAGAAAGCCGGTCTCCAGCAGCAGCGACTCCCAGCCGAACGCGTACCAGGTCTGCCCGACGTTGACGATCGAGAGGTAGAGCACCCACAGTGTCAGCCACATCAGCATCGCCGCCCAGAGCGGCACCGCGTCGGCCCCGCCTGCGACGATCGCCACCGATACCGCGGCACCGAACCACGACACCGCCGCGAACAGCCGATCGGAGTAGCGCAGGTGAAACAGGCTCGGCGCCCGCCAAAACGACTGCCGGGCAAGGAACCGGGGGACCGGCTGTATCCCGTGCTCCCCGATCAGCGCGCGGAACTGGGCCGCGGCCGCGACGAAGGCCAGCAGGTACACCACGGCGACACCGCGCTCGAGCACTAGTCTGCCGAGCCAATATTCGGGTGCGGAAAACCAGCCCATGGCCGTAACTCCTCGGACGGTGGCGGTCACTCAGACCCGCATATCCAGTCAACCAGCCGGTAAACCGGTAGCCAACACCCGAGAGTAATTTGTTACGGCGCCGGTGCGGAGCGCTTGTCACCATTGACGACGATTGAATCGGTCGCGCCGTGTCACGACCGCTGCGGCCGCGGGTATCCGCGCTAAATGTGGGCCAAACACTTGCTTGCCGGGATCGCGGCATTGCGCGCCGAAAAATGGCCGAGCACACCGTCATCGGTGACGTACACGCTGTCGGCACGGACACCCAGGGGATAGGCCTTCGTCAGCCGCGAAGTAAAGACGTCGAGCGCCATCTGCACGCTCTCGCGGGGTAGCGGGGCGCCCATCGCGTTGATTTTCACGACTTCCAGCCCCAGCTTGCCGCCGGTACTGCGCGGCTTGAGCGTGATACTGCCCAGACCCAGCGGACCGCTGAGCCGGATCGTGTCGGCACTGGGGTCGGTCTTGATGCTGTCGATCAGGCCGCCCACAACGGGAACCGCGTCCCCCACGGTTTCCTTGATGCCATCCGACGTCCAGGCGACCGTGGCGTCCAGCGCGCCGATGGTTCCTTTCGACTTGGCGTTGCCATGCAGGTCGACGTCGTTGACGGTGATATCGGCCTTCATGCCCTTGCCGCCGCGGATCTGGTTTCCCGCGGTGTGTATGGAGATGCCGGTGTAGTGGCCGGTCAAATGCTGCCACAGGAATGGGGTGGGGCCCAAGGACACCGTGGCCGTGTCCTTCACCTCGCATTCGACCGCCGCGGCCACCGCGTCGCCGACGCGCTTGCGGACGTAGAGTTCGGCTCCGATCAGGCCTATTCCGAGTAGCGCCAGCACGATGACGAGAATCAAGGTGATCGACAGCGGGTCGCCGATGAGGCGGCGGATGAAGCGGTGTCCGGTTTTCTGTGAGGCCGCCGTTACCTGCGACGGCGGCCGGGCGTACGGCGGCACGGCCGAATAGGGCTGTGCGGTTGGCGGGATAGTGAGCCGGTCGGGTGGTTCACCCGTGCCATCGGCGTAAGCCGGAGGGATCTCCGTGGTCGGTGGCTCGGCCGGGGCCGCAGGTTGGGCCGCAGAACTCGTGCTGCCCGGACGCGCCCATACCGACGGCTCCTGCGGTGCCTCCTGCGGATTCGTCACTTCAACGATACTAGCTGTATCGGGTGAAAGCGGCCCTGAGTGGTCGGGCGGCACCGCGATGGTCTGGGTGCATCAGGTCAGCGTGCGTGGCGTTGTGGCCGAGCCGGCATGGTCACCACCGAAGCGGCGAGCACCGCAAGCGAAATCAGCGCCAGCAGCTGAACATTCGCGGAATGTCCCGCATAGCCGTCGACCGACCGCCAGGGATTCCGGGACAGCACGGCCCCGGCCAGGATCAGCCCGCCGGCGCTCAGCGCCATGGTCGCGCGGTCCAGGCGCCGACCCCGCAGCGCGTACCGCAGGCCCAGGGCGGCGCCGACCACGGCCACCCCGGCCGCGCCCGCGATCACCGCCCCGCAGGCCAGCACCCCGACCGCCGCCCATGCCCCCGGCTGCCACGGCCGGGCGGGCGGGTCGTCGACTCGACCGCGCCGGGTGCGCCACAGCGCGAGCAGGGCCAGCAGCGGCAGCAAGGCCAGCCCCACCGCCAACCCCGCCCGGTACGGGGCGTTGGACGGGAAGGTCAGCGTGATGGTGCCGGGGTCGCCCGGCGGCACCACCCAGCCCTGCTGCCAGCCGTTGACGGCCACCGGCGTCAGCCGGGCTCCGGCGGCGGTGCGCGCCACCCATCCGGGGTTGATGCTTTCGGGAATCACCAGCACCCGCGACGTGGTCGACGGGGGAGCCTGCACTTCCCGACGGTCCGGGCCCCACGCCCGCCAGGCCGGCACCCCCACGGCGGCCGGCGCGGCGGCGGGCGGGGTACCGCGCTGGCCGGCCGGTGACAGGTCGACGCCGTCGACGACGAACTGCGCGCCCGGGCTGACCAGCAGCTCCTGCTGGCCCCCCGGCAGCGCGATCGGGTCGCGGTCGCAGGCCCGCGCCGCGATCGGCTCGTCGTCGAGCAGCGCGCCGACGGTGGTGCGGATCGACGTGTGCACGAACCGGCCCGCGACTGCGATCACCGGGCCGTGATCGCAGTCGATGGCGATCTCTCGCGCGCGGTCGCGGGCGGCGTCGGCCGGCGCGATCGGGTTGCCGTCGGCGCCCAGCGCCGCGAGCTCGGCCAGCCCGGGCGGCTTGAGCTGGTCGAAGCCGAGTGCGTTGCGGTCGATGACGTCGTCCCAGTCCAGCAGGCTGACGGTGACGGTGTCGGTCACCCGGGGGTTGAGCGGGATGGTCTGCGGTTCACCGGGCTTCAACGCGCGCACTTGCGGGCCGTCACCCAGGTTGACGGCCACCATCCTCGGGTGCGCGGGCAACGCCGACCGGCTGGGCACCAGCCGCAGCGCGGTGACCTCGGTGGGCCGCGGCAGGGTCAGCGTCAGCGTGGGCGCGCTCTTGTGTTGCACCACCCGTTGCGGCGCGGTCCACGCGGTGGCCGGATCGCCGTCGGTCGCCGCGTACGCCGAGCCCAGGACATCGACCAGGTCGGAGTCGCCCCGCGCCCGGGTGGTGTTCGGCTCGGCGACCATGTCGGCCAGCTTGGGGCCCTGTCGGGGCCGCACCCACACCAGCGGGGTCACCGCCACCGGGGCCGGAACGGTCAGCGTCCGGCTGAGATTCACCGGCTCTTCCGGCGTCAGAGCCATCGATGGCGCGCAGCGCACGCCGTCGGGCGTCGGCGCGCAACCCGGTCTGCCGAGCAATTCCGAACCCAGGTCCCAGCCCGCGACGGCCGAACCGGGCGGCGGCCCGGGGACCCGCACGGTGTGCCGCAGCTCGACCGGGTGGGCGAACCCGGACGCGTCGTACTGGGTGATCGACAGGTCGGTGATGCCGAATTGCACGCCGGGAGAGCCGTCGTCGGTGCCCGCGGCGGTGATCCGCACCCACGGCGTCTCGCCGTAGGGCAGCGCCGCGGCGAGCGGCTTGCCGGGCTCGTCGAAGCGCAGGGTCGTGCTGCCGGACGCCGTTTCCAGCAGGATGCGGCGCACCTGCGCGCCGACGGCGGTCGCGCTGGGGGTCAGCGTGATCGCCGCGTTGGTCACCGGGTGGTCGAAATCGACCCGCAGCCACTGCCCGACGGCGGCCTGCAGGGAGTTGGACACCCACGCGGTCGCCGGGTCGCCGTCGACCGCCGCGACGGGGGAGGTCGCCGGCGCGACGTCGGGCATCGCGGTGGAATCCGACGACGAGCTCGACACGGTCACGCGTCCGCCCGTCCAGGCACCGACGACCGGGTCGGCCCCGGGGACGGGATAGTCGGGCACCCGGTTGTAGGTGTGCCGCGCGTCGCCGTCGGCCCGGATGGCCGACGAATGGTGGTCCACCCGGCCGTAGTCGGTCTCGCGCGCCACCGGGGTGTCGGTGACGGTCACCGTCGGCACCGGCAGACCGGCGCCGCGCGCGTCGGCGGTCATCAGCACCGGACCCAGGGGCGGCCGGCCCTGCAGCCGGCGGCGCTCGTCGAGGCGCAGCAGGACCTCCGGTCCGCCGTCCACCCGGGGCAGCCGGTCGACGTCGGCGAAGTACGGCGCGCCCGGATCGCCGGCGGCCGCCACCCGGTAGATCTCGACGGCCGGATACCGCGGACGCAGCCCGCTGTCGGCGACGAAGCCCGCCAGGGTGCCCGGTCCCACCGGCTCGCCGAACTGCGCCACCTTCTGCAGCCCCGGAGATCCGGCGACGGCGCGGTGCACCAGCAGGGGGCGGGCCGACCGCGACGTGTCGGGGTCCAGGTCGTTGCGCACCACCACATACGAAATGCCTTGCCGCGCAAGAGTATCGGCCAGACCCGCCGAGGGCCGCCCGGAGGCGAACAGGCGCTGCACCGAATCCAGCGCCCGGATGGTCTGCGGCGGGGTCAGCGGGATGGAGTCGCGCACGCCCCACGGGCTGCCGCCGAGCACCTGCAGCGGCTCGTCATGGCTGGTGCCCCACACCTGCGTGGCGAACGGCGCGCCCGGGGCCACCAGCACCCGGCCGGGGACCGGCGTCCCGGTGTTGTGCCGGTCGAGCCAGTCGGCGGTTTCCTGCCAGTACCGGGGTATCGCGCTGAAGGTGCCGGGCGGGGTCAGCCGCCCGGTCCACGCCAGCGAGGTGCTCACCATCAGCGCCGTCAGCACGACGATCGCGACCGCCACCCGCCTGTCGCGCTCGGGGTGGGCGAACGCGCGCAGCCACGCCGAGGCGGGCCCCCGGCCGGGCAGCGGGACGCGGCCCAGTATCTGGGCCAGGCCCAGCGCGATCGGGATACGGACCACCGAGTCCAGCTTGTGCACGTTGCGCAGCGGCGCGCCGCCGGCGTCCAGGAACGCCTGCACCGCGTGCGCCACCGGCGAGCCCAGCCCGCCGCTGTAGCCGGCCGCGATCAACAGCACGCCGGCCAGCAGCATCGTCACCAGCCGGCCGCGGGCCGGCATCGCCGGACTGGCCAGCCCCGCCAGCCCCGCCGCCGCGACCAGGCAGGTGGCCAGCACGGCCGCCGAGCCGTTCACCAGCGGCGCGCCCGCGGTGGCGGTCGGCGCGACGTACGGGGTCCAGCTGTCGGTGCCGCGCAGTATCTCGGTCAGCGACGACCATTGCGTCGTCACCCCGGAGGACTCGATGAAGTCCAAGAAGGGCGGGCTGATGGCCCGCAGCAGCACCAGCGCCACCACCCACCACAGCGTCGCCAGGAACAGCGCCACCAGCCACCAGCCGGTGTAGCGCCACCACAGCCGGTTCGGCCGGTGACAGGCCCACCAGATCGCCGCGGGCAGGCAGCCGGCCACGGTGGCGATCGCGTTCACCGCGCCCATCAACGCGACGGCCACGCCGGCCCGCGCGGCGAGCGCCCGCACCGACCGGTCGGTGCACGCCCGCCCCCCCGATTTCAGAGCCAGCATCGTGGGCAGCAACACCCACGGCGCCAGCATCATCGGCAGCGTCTCCGACGAGATGGAGCCCAGCGTGGTCAGCACCCGCGGCGACAGCGCGAACGCGGCGGCGCCGATCACCCGCGACGCCGGGCTGCCGATCCCCAGCGCCTCGGCGACCCGCAACAGACCCCAGAAGCCGACGGTGAGCAGCAGCGCCCACCACAGCCGTTGGGTGACCCACCCGGGCACCGAAAGCAGGTGGCCGATCGCAAAGAACGTGCCGTGCGGGAAGAGGTACCCGTAGGCCTGATTCTGCGCCTGCCCGAACGGCAGCTCGCTGTTCCACAGGTTGGTGGCCCGGGCCAGGAAGCGCAGCGGGTTGGCGGTGAGGTCGAGCTTGGTGTCGGGGGAGACCCGCCCGGGCGACTGCGCGAAGGTCAGCAGCAGGGCGATCGCGCCGACCACCCACAGCCACCGGCGCGAAAGGGGCGCGGCCGGCGAACACGAGACGGGCGGGCCGGCCTCCGCTATGGCCGCCGGATCCGTTGGCGGCGACCCGCTGCGCCCGCTAGCTACGGTTGCCGTACTCGACCCGGTTGAGCACTGACGACTGCGGATCGCCCCCGGGGAGTGGCGGTTTCGTGTCCTGCTGCACCATCAGGGTGATCCCGAAGATCGCCGCCGCGCCGAGCAACAGCCCGACCACCACGCTCGCGGCGGCGGGCGCAATGATCCGGTTCATCAACGGCTCCTTCAAGCATCGGGTTCAAGCATCGGGATACGTGGCGACGGCCTAGCGACAACCTAGCAGAAGCGCGTTCGCGGCCCCCGTGCCCTGGTCAGGGCAGGCAGTGCCCGTGGAAGCAGCGGTCGCCGTACTGCACCTGACCGGGGCCGAGGGGGATCGGCAGCGCCGGGCGGCCCCGCACCGGCGCCGCGTGCTCGGCGACGGCCAGCGTGACGCCGACGGTCGTCGCGAAACCGACCGACAGACCGACCGCGATGCTGGCCGCGGCGGCCAGGGTGAAACCGGTCATCGCTGGCATCTTGCCCCCTAGCCCCGCTGGCACCAGCCCAGGAATGCCCCCGCGCCCGAAGAAGGAAACCCCCGACGAAGACCCCGTCGCTCCCCAGCTCCGCGGGCCCGGATAGCGCCATGAAAACATGGCCCGATGTCATTTTCGCGCACCCTGGCCGTGCTCGCGTCCGTGTCGGCGTTGCTGGCGGGCTGCGCTCACCACGCCGCGCGGCCTCCGGGCCCGTCGGCCTCGGTCAGCAAGCCGTCGGCCGCGCCCGTACCGCCGGCATGCGGTGACCTCACCAAGCTGCCGGTCGGCGACAAGCTGGCCCAGTTGTTGATGGTGGGTGTCAAGAACGCCGATGACGCCCGGTCGGTGGTCGACGGCTACCACGTCGGCGGCATCTTCATCGGCAGCTGGACGGACCTGTCGATCTTCAAGGGGCCGCTGGCCGACATCGCGGCGAAGGCCGGGCCGCTCCCGCTGGCGGTGAGCGTGGACGAGGAGGGCGGCCGGGTGTCGCGGTTGCGGTCGCTGATCGGCGCGGCGCCGTCACCGCGGGAACTGGCCCAGACCCAGACCGTGGCCCAGGTCCACGACCTGGCGGCCGAGCGCGGCAAGAAGATGAAAGACCTGGGCATCACCGTCGACTTCGCCCCCGTCGTCGACGTCACCGACGCCACCAGCGGCGTGATCGGGGACCGCTCGTTCGGCGGCGACCCCAACACGGTCACCGCCTACGCCGGCGCGTACGCGCAGGGGCTGCGGGACGCCGGGCTGCTGCCGGTGCTCAAGCACTTCCCCGGCCACGGGCACGGCTCGGGCGACTCGCACACCGGCGGCGTGGTGACGCCGCCCCTGGCCGACCTGCAGAACGTCGACCTGGTGCCCTACCGCACGCTGGTGACCGCATCCCCGGTGGCGGTGATGCTGGGCCACCTGCAGGTGCCCGGCCTGACCGGCGACGAGCCGGCCAGCCTGAGCCGCGCGGCCGTGCAGCTGCTGCGGGACGGCGTCGGCTACGGCGGCCCGCCGTTCAACGGCCCGGTGTTCACCGACGACCTGTCCAGCATGGGCGCCATCTCCGACCGGTACGGCGTCGCCGAGGCGGTGCTGCGCACCCTGCAGGCCGGGACCGACGTCGCGCTGTGGGTGACCACCGACGAGGTGCCCGCCGTCCTGGACCGGCTGCAGAAGGCGGTGGCCGCCGGCGAACTGCCCGCCCAGCGGGTCGACGAGGCGCTCGGGCGGGTGGCGACGATGAAAGGCCGCAGCCCCGCCTGCGGCCACTAGAATGCCTGTGCGCGTGCGGCGCGTTGCTTACCCTGGAGTCAGATAGCGGGGCTAAGAGAGGCATGCGATGGCGGGTGGCACCAAGCGCTTACCGCGCGCTGTTCGCGAACAGCAAATGCTCGACGCCGCGGTGCAGATGTTCTCGGTCAACGGCTACCACGAGACCTCGATGGACGCCATCGCCGCCGAGGCGCAGATCTCCAAGCCGATGCTCTACCTGTACTACGGCTCCAAGGAGGACCTGTTCGGTGCCTGCCTGAACCGCGAGATGGGCCGGTTCATCGACGCGGTGCGCGCCGACATCGACTTCACGCAGAGCCCGAAAGACTTGCTGCGCAACACCATCGTGTCGTTCATGCGCTACATCGACGCCAACCGGGCGTCGTGGATCGTGATGTACACCCAGGCCACCAGTTCGCAGGCGTTCGCGCACATGGTGCGCGAGGGCCGCGAGCAGATCATCGAACTGGTCGCCGGGCTGGTGCGGGCCGGCAGTCGCACCCCGCGGACCGAGCGTGAAAACGAGATGATGGCGGTGGCGCTGGTGGGTGCGGGGGAGGCGATGGCCAACCAGCTGTCCACCGGCGACATCGACGCCGACGAGGCGGCCGAGCTGATGATCAACCTGTTCTGGCACGGCCTGCGCGGCGCGCCGGAGGAGCGGGAGGCCGCCGCGACGGTGCGACCCGGCAAGGGCGGCCGCACCGCCGGCGGTCGCTAACCCCTAGATTCGTCATGTGGCTCGACCACCCGCCCGCCGCAACGTCGACTTCTTCTGCGCCGTAGTCATCGTCGGGTTGCTGGCCGGGGTCGCCGGGCTGGCGGCGACGTTCGTGCTGCGCTACGTCGAGCACCTCACCTACCACTACACCTTTGGCGCGCTGCTCGCCGGCGTCGCCGCAAGCAGCCCGGTGCGCCGTGTGGTGGGGCCGATGATCGGCGGCGCCTTGGCGGGGCTGGGCTGGTGGGCGTTGCGGCGCAGGGCCGCGGTGCCCCCGCTCGCGGAAACCATCGCCCGCCGGGAACCGATACCGCGGCTCTCCTGGAGCGTCGACGCGCTGCTGCAGGTGCTGCTGGTCGGCTCCGGCGCGTCCCTGGGCCGCGAGGGGGCGCCCCGCCAGTTCGCCGCCGCCCTGGGTGACTGGGGCACGGCGTGGCTGGGACGGTTGACGACCCGCGATCGCGAGATCCTGCTGGCGTGCGCGGCCGGCGCCGGGCTCGGCGCGGTCTACGCCGTTCCCGTGGCCGGTGCGCTGTTCTCCGCCCGGATCATGCTGAGAACCTGGCATCCGCGGGCGCTGGGCGCCGCGCTCGTCACGTCCAGCCTGGCGGTGGCCGTCTGCTCGGCCGCCACGCACGATGAGCCCATCCTGGACTGGCCCAACGCGAACCTGTCCTTCGAACTGACCGGTCAGGCGCTGATCCTGGCTCCGCTGGCGGTCGTGGTGGGGTGGGCGTTCAACAGGTTGATGGCGGCGGCGCGGCCGGCCAGGCAGATGCGGACCTGGGTGCTGGTCCCCGCGCTCGCCGGCGCCGGTCTGGTCATGGGCATCTGTTCGCACTGGTGGCCGGAGTTGCCCGGCAACGGCCGCAGCATCCTGACCGTCGGCCTGGCCAGCGGGCTGACGCTGGCCGCCGCGGCCGCGATCCTCGCCCTCAAGCCGTTGCTCACCGCACTGTTCCTTCGTGCGGGTGGTGCCGGCGGCATGCTCACGCCGTCGCTGGCCACCGGCGCGGCGGCCGGATCGCTGCTGGCGCTGACGATCAACACGGCAGCCGGGACGCATCTGCACGAGCCGACGGTCTCCCTGGCGGGCGCCGCCGGGGTGCTCGCCGTGACGCAGGGCTCACCGATCTGGGCGTCGATCTTCGTCTGGGAGCTCGCCCGCCCGCCGGTCTGGCTGCTCGCGGTCTTCCTGACCGCCGCGGTCGGTGCGCACGGCCTGAAGCTTCTGGTCAGCGGGAACGGCGCGACGCACTCGGGCTGAAGCGCCCTACAGCGCCCGGACCGTGCCGGTCAGATACGGGTAGCCCTTGGCGACGTTGCGCAGCGAGATGTCCCAGCCGTCATGGCCTTCGTCGATGTAGAGACCCGCGGTGCCGGGTAGCACCAGCGGCTTGCCGAATTTCACCGAATACTTCACCGCGTCCGGGAGTCGGGCTTCGATGTTCGCCAGTACGGCTGCGGCGCTGTACATTCCGTGCGCGATGACGGTCGGGAAGCCGAACAACCTGGCCGCGATCGGGTTGGTGTGGATGGGGTTGTGATCGCCCCCGACGACGGCGTAGCGCTGGATCAGCCCGGGGCTGACGCGCAGGACGGCGCTGGGCGGGGGCAGCTTGGGCTGCTTCTGCGGTGGCGGCTTGGGCTCGTCGGACAGGCTGGTGCGTTGCTGGTGCAGGAAGGTCGTGACCTGATGCCAGGCGGTGTCGACGCCGACGCTCACCTCGGTCACCAGGTCGACCAGCAGGCCTTTGCGGTGCTCGCGCAGATTCTCGGCGTGCACGCGCACGCCGACGGTGTCGGTGACCGCGATCGGCCGATACTGCGTGATGTGGTTCTCGACGTGCACCGAACCCATTGCGGCAAAAGGAAAATCGAACCCGGTCACCAGCGACATCATTGCGGGGAAGGTCAACGCGAACGGGTAGGTGAGTGGCACCGCGTTGCCGTATCGCAAACCGGTGACCGCGGCGTACTCGGCCACGTTCGTGCGGTCGATGGGCAGCTCCTCGATGTCCACCGTGCGCGTCGGCAGGTGGTTGCCGCGGGACACCACCGGCAGGGCACCCGCCGCCGCGCGCAGCATGTTCTTCAGGCCGCTTGGCTGGTTCATCGCGTTCTCCTCCTCGCAGCTATGCGCCCAGCATGGCCTGGCCGCAGACGCGGATGACGTTGCCCGTCACCGCGTTTGACGCCGGGCTGGCGAAGTAGGCGATGGTCTCCGCGACATCGACGGGTTGGCCGCCCTGCAACAACGAGTTCAGCCGGCGGCCCACCTCGCGGGTGGCCAGCGGGATGGCGGCCGTCATCTGGGTTTCGATGAACCCCGGCGCGACGGCGTTGATCGTGATGCCCTTGCCGTAGAGCTCGGGCGCCAGTGCCTGGGTGAGGCCGATCATCCCGGCCTTGGTGGTGGCGTAGTTCGTCTGCCCGCGGTTGCCCGCGATGCCGGCCATCGAGGACAGCCCGATCACCCGGCCGCCCTCGCCGAGAGTGCCGTTGGCCACCAGGCCCTCGGTAAGGCGCAGCGGGGCAAGCAGATTGACGGCCAGCACGGCATCCCACCGGGCGTCATCCATGTTGGCCAGCAACTTGTCCCGGGTGATGCCGGCGTTGTTGACCAACACGTCGGCGCGCCCGCCGTGGTGCTCGCGCAGGTGCTCGTTGATCTTGTCGACGGCGTCGGGGGCGGTGACGTCGAGCCACAGCGCGGTGCCCCCGACCCCGCTGGCGGTCTCGGCCAGCGCCTCGGCGGCCGACTCGACGTCGATCGCGACGACGCGGGCGCCGTCGCGGGCGAACACCTCGGCGATCGTCGCGCCGATCCCGCGGGCCGCGCCGGTCACGATGGCGACCTTGCCGTCCAGCGGCCGCTCCCAGTCGGCCGGGGGAGTGGAATCGGCCTCACCGATGTAGAACACCTGGCCGTCGACGTAGGCGGACTTGGCCGAAAGGATGAACCGCATGGTGGATTCCAGGCCCGTCGCAGCGGGTTTGGCGTCGGGCGACAGGTACACCAGCGCCACCGTGGTGCCGTTGCGCAGCTCCTTGCCCAGCGAGCGGGTGAACCCTTCCAGCGCGCGCTGCGCGATCCGCTCGTGCGGGCCGGCGGCGGCGTCGGGCGTGGTGCCGACCACGACGACGCGGGCGGAGTGGCCCAGGTTGCGCAGCAGCGGCGTGAAGAATTCGTACAACCCCCGCAGCCCCTCCGGCGTCGTGATCCCGGTGGCATCGAAGACCAGCCCGCCGAACTGGTCGGCCCAGCGGCCACCCAGGTTGTTGCCGACGAGGTCGTAGTCCTTGGCCAGCGCGGCGCGCAGCGGCTCGACCACGCGGCCCTCACCGCCGATCAGCAGGGACCCGGCCAGCGGCGGGTCGCCGGGCCGATAGCGGCGCAAGGTCTCGGGTTGCGGGACGCCGAGCTGCTTGGCCAGAAACGATCCAGGACCGGAGTTGACGATCTGCGTGAACAGGTCGGACGAGACCTTGGGAGCCACCGGAGCTACCTTCCATCTGCTTCTCAGTCGGGGGTGTGTTACAGCACAACCGTATCGAGGTCGAACTTACTTCAGAGTAAGAACAGTGGGTAGTATGGCCCCAACGGGCATCCGGAAAACCAACAGACCGCAGATACACGGAGAAGACAGTGGCCCCTGCAAGTTCCGAGGCAAGCAACCAGCGCAGCTCGCAGCGGCGACGAGTCGCCGTGCTGGGCGGCAACCGCATTCCGTTCGCCCGGTCCGACGGCGCATATGCCGAGGCCTCCAATCAGGACATGTTCACCGCCGCACTGGGTGGGCTGGTGGACCGCTTCGGGCTGGCCGGCGAGCGATTGGGTGTGGTGGTCGGCGGCGCCGTGCTCAAGCACAGCCGGGACTTCAACCTGACCCGCGAATGCGTGCTGGGCTCCGAGCTGTCGTCGTACACGCCCGCGTTCGACCTGCAACAGGCGTGCGGCACCGGCCTGCAGGCGGCGATCGCCGCGTCCGACGGCATCGCGTCCGGGCGCTACGAGGTGGCCGCGGCGGGCGGCGTCGACACCACCTCCGATCCGCCGATCGGGCTGGGTGACAACCTGCGCCGCACGCTGCTCAAGTTGCGCCGCTCCAAGTCCAACGTGCAGCGGCTGCGGCTGGTGGGCACGCTGCCGGCGACTTTGGGTATCGAGATCCCGGTCAACAGCGAGCCGCGTACGGGCCTGTCGATGGGGGAGCACCAGGCGATCACCGCCAAGCAGATGGGCATCAAGCGCGTCGACCAGGACGAGCTCGCCGCCGCCAGCCACCGCAACATGGCGGCCGCCTACGACCGGGGCTTCTTCGACGATCTGGTCACCCCGTTCCTCGGCCTCTACCGCGACGACAACCTGCGGCCGGATTCGTCGGCCGAGAAGCTGGCGAAGCTCAAGCCGGTGTTCGGTGTGAAGTCCGGCGACGCGACGATGACGGCGGGCAACTCGACGCCCCTGACCGACGGGGCGTCGGTGGCGCTGGTTTCCAGCGAGGAGTGGGCGGCCGCCCACTCGCTGACCCCGCTGGCCTTCCTGGTGGACTCCGAGACCGCAGCGGTCGACTACGTCAACGGCCGGGACGGCCTGCTGATGGCCCCCACCTACGCGGTGCCGCGGCTGCTGGCCCGCAACGGCCTGAGCCTGCAGGACTTCGACTTCTACGAGATCCACGAGGCCTTCGCCTCGGTGGTGCTGGCGCACCTGCAGGCGTGGGAGTCTGAGGACTACTGCAAGGAACGGCTGGGCCTGGACGCCGCGCTGGGTTCGATCGACCGGGCCAAGCTCAACGTCAACGGCTCGTCGTTGGCCGCCGGCCACCCCTTCGCCGCCACCGGTGGGCGGATCCTCGCCCAGGCGGCCAAGCAGCTCGCGCAGAAGAAGGCGGATCAGAAGGGCGGCGCGGGCAAGCCGCTGCGCGCCCTGATCTCCATCTGCGCCGCCGGCGGCCAGGGTGTGGCCGCGATTCTGGAGGCCTGAACCGCCCGTTTCATGACATCGGTCACAGCGGGTTAGTAATCCGGGCGTAGGGGTATCCGAGTGCGCGGATGACCCCGTGTTGTGGTCTGACCCCCCGACCCCGACGGCAATACGGGGCATCCCCAGTCCGTCGCCCGGGCGGCGGAAGAACGCGCCGGGCGTGCGAAAAGGGCCGCCGCTGGAGTGAGGGGATCCAGCGGCGGCCTTTTTGTTTCCGCGCGGTCCGCAAAAACCGCGGTAGATAAAAACCCCGCTCCCATTTCGGGAGCGGGGTTTTGCTCATCACCTCGGAAAGCGGCCTAGAAGGCGGCCTCGTCGAGCTCCATGATGTCGTTGTCCAGCGTCTCGATCACCTCGCGGGTGCCGGCCAGCAGCGGCAGGAAGTTCTTCGCGAAGAACGAAGCCACCGCGACCTTGCCCTCGTAGAACGAGCGCTCTTCGCCGCTGGCGCCGGCGTCCAGCGCCTGCACCGCCACCGCGGCCTGACGCTGCAGCAACCAGCCGATGACCAGGTCGCCGACGCTCATCAGGAAGCGCACCGATCCCAGGCCCACCTTGTAGAGGCTGGTCACGTCCTCCTGCGCCGCCATCAGGTAACCGGTCAGCGTGGCCGCCATCGCCTGGACGTCGGCCAGCGCCTTGGCCAGCAGCTCGCGCTCGGTCTTGAGCCGGCCGTTGCCCGACTCGCTGTCCACGAACTTCTGGATCTCCCCCGACACGTGGGCCAACGCCACACCCTTGTCGCGGATGATCTTGCGGAAGAAGAAGTCCTGCGCCTGGATGGCCGTGGTGCCCTCGTAGAGGGAGTCGATCTTGGCGTCCCGGATGTACTGCTCGATCGGGTAGTCCTGCAGGAAGCCGGACCCGCCGAAGGTCTGCAGGCTTTCGGTCAGCTTGGCGTAGGCCTGCTCGGAGCCGACACCCTTGACCACCGGCAACATCAGGTCGTTGACCTTGACGGCCAGTTCGGCGTCCACCCCGTGGACCGCCTCGGCAACCGCCGCGTCCTGGTATGTCGCGGTGTAGAGGTACAGCGCGCGCAGACCCTCGGCGTAGGCCTTCTGGGTCATCAGCGAACGGCGCACGTCGGGGTGATGCGTGATCGTCACCCGCGGCGCGGTCTTGTCGGTCATCTGCGTCATGTCGGCGCCCTGCACGCGGGACTTGGCGTACTCCAGCGCGTTCAGGTAGCCGGTCGACAGGGTCGCGATCGCCTTGGTGCCGACCATCATGCGGGCCTGCTCGATCACCTCGAACATCTGCGCGATGCCGTTGTGCACCTCGCCGACCAGCCACCCCTTGGCGGGCACGTCGTGCTGGCCGAAGGACAGCTCACACGTGGCGGACACCTTCAGGCCCATCTTGTGCTCGACGTTGGTGACGAAGACGCCGTTGCGCTCGCCCAGTTCGCCGGTCTCGAAGTCGAACAGGAACTTCGGCACGAAGAACAGCGACAGGCCCTTGGTGCCCGGACCCGCGCCCTCGGGGCGGGCCAGCACCAGGTGGAAGATGTTCTCGAACAGGTCACCGGAGTCCGCGGAGGTGATGAACCGCTTCACACCCTCGATGTGCCAGGAGCCGTCGTCCTGCTTGATCGCCTTGGTCCGGCCGGCGCCGACGTCGGAACCGGCGTCCGGCTCGGTCAGCACCATGGTGGAGCCCCAGCCGCGCTCGGCGCAGATCACGGCCCACTTCTTCTGCTCCTCGGTACCCAGGTGGTAGAGGATGTTGGCGAAGCCGGCACCGCCGCCGTACATCCACACGGCGGGGTTGGCGCCCAGCAGGTGCTCGTGCAGGGCCCATACCAGCGCGCGGGGCATCGGCATGCCGCCGAGGACCTCGTCGATGCCGACCTTGTCCCAGCCGGCCTCCGTGACGGCGCGGACTGACTTCTTGAACGACTCCGGCAGGGTCACCGAGTGGGTCTTCGGGTCGAAGACCGGCGGATTGCGGTCACCCTCCACGAACGACTCGGCGATGGGCCCCTCGGCCAGCCGGCTGATCTCTGACAACATCTCGCGGGCGGTGTCGACATCCAGATCGCTGTAGTCGCCCGAGCCCAAAGCCTGCTCAACGCCCAGGACCTCGAACAGGTTGAACACCTGGTCACGGACGTTGCTCTTGTAGTGGCTCACTACGGTTCCTCCTCGTTGAGAATGCCACTCGAGTGGTTGGGTACTAGGTCTAAGTTACCCACCAGTAACACCGCTAAAATATCGCTCCGGACCTGTTCGACGCAAGTCAATGTGAGCCAGATTTCATTGTCTAATTAACCAACCGGTTGGGTAGCCGATGGCACCGCCGCCACCTGCGGTGATGGTGGGACGACTGACAACTCCCGGGGAGCGTGGCCGTCCTGCCGGTGCCCGGTATGCGGGGCCGGGCCGACGCCGGCCGCCGAACTGCGCGCGGACCCCGATGTGCCTTCAGCGCACGGGTATTGGCCAGGTAGGGTCGGGGAACGAGAATCCAGTTCTCGGCTCAAGGGGCGAATCTCAAGGGGCGAATGAATTCCGGTGAACTCGAACAAGAATCTGACACCGTCCACACTTCGTGAGGCCTTCGGCCACTTCCCGTCGGGGGTGGTCGCCATCGCCGCGGAGGTCGGGGGAACGCGGCACGGCCTCGCGGCGAGCACCTTTGTCCCCGTCTCGCTGGAACCGCCGCTGGTGTCGTTCTGCGTCCAGAACACCTCGACGACCTGGCCCAGGCTCAAGGATCTGCCCATGCTGGGCATCAGCGTGCTCGGCGAGGCTCACGACGAGGCGGCGCGGACCCTGGCCGCCAAGACCGGGGACCGGTTCGCCGGCCTGGAGACGGTGTCCAGTGAAAGCGGGGCGGTGTTCATCAAGGGCACCGGCCTGTGGCTGGAAAGCTCGGTCGAACAGCTGATCCCGGCGGGGGATCACACCATCGTGGTGCTGCGGGTCAACGAGGTGACCATCGACGCCGAGGTGGCGCCGATCGTGTTTCACCGCAGCGGGTTCCGGCGCCTCGGAGCCTGAACGCGGCTACGGCCGCCGGCTGAGTTCCGCCCGGAAGCCCGCTATCCGCTGCTCGATCTCGGCGGCGTCGTCGGGGCGGCCCTCCTTGCGCGCAAGATCGGCGCGCGCGGACAACTCGCGTATCGCGGTGCGAATTTCGTTGATGCTGGTGGTTTCTCGCATATCTCCCACGCTGCCTTCCGGAGTTTGGGGGCAGACCGTCGGGCTCGCGCCCGACAGGGTCGATATGCGGGTACCCGGCGCGCCGGGCGGGCTAACGCCTCAGCGTCGGAACAGCTTGTTGCCCAGCCACACCACGGGGTCGTAGCGGCGACCGGCGACCCGCTCTTTCATCGGGATGATGGCGTTGTCGGTGATCTTGATGTTTTCCGGGCAGACCTCGGTGCAGCACTTGGTGATGTTGCAATATCCGAGTCCCGCCTCATCCTGCGCCAGATCCCGCCGGTCCGCGGTGTCGAGCGGGTGCATCTCCAGTTCGGCGAGTCGGATGAAGAAACGGGGTCCGGCGAACGCCTTCTTGTTCTCTTCGTGGTCGCGGATCACGTGGCAGACGTTCTGGCACAGGAAGCACTCGATGCACTTGCGGAACTCCTGCGACCGCTGCACATCCTCCTGCGCCATCCGGTACTCGCCCGGCTGTAGATCCTTGGGAGGCTTGAAGGACGGGATTTCGCGCGCCTTCTCGTAGTTGAAGGAGACGTCGGTGACCAGGTCCCGGATCACCGGGAAGGTCCGCAGCGGCGTGACCGTCACGACCTCGTCCTCGGCGAAGGTGGACATCCGGGTCATGCACAGCAACCGCGGCACCCCGTTGATCTCCGCCGAGCAGGAGCCGCACTTGCCGGCCTTGCAGTTCCACCGCACCGCCAGGTCGGGCGTCTGGGTCTGTTGCAGGCGATGGATGATGTCGAGCACCACCTCGCCCTCGTTGACCTCCACCGTGAAGTCCTGCAGCGCGCCGCTGGCATCGTCACCGCGCCACACACGCATGGTCGCGTTGTAGGTCATTAGCCTCTCCGTCCTGGATGCTCGGCCAGCTCGTCGTCGGTGTAGTACTTCTCCAGCTCGGAGATCTCGAAGAGCTCCAGCAGATCGGGCCGCATCGGAACCTGGTCCTTGCGGGTGACGCTGATGTCGGGAATCACCTCGTCGCCGCCGGCGGCCTGGCAGACCAGCAGCACCTTGCGCCAGCCGGAATCCATCGACGGGTGGTCGTCGCGAGTGTGGCCGCCGCGGCTCTCGGTGCGCTCCAGCGCGGCCTTGGCGACACACTCGCTGACCAGCAGCATGTTGCGCAGATCGATGGCCAGGTTCCAGCCGGGGTTGTACTCGCGGCCTCCGTCGACGTGCAGGTTCTTGAACCGCTCGCGCAGCGTGTCCAGGCGGGAGAGGGCCTCGGAGATCTCGTCGGCCTTGCGGATGATGCCGACCAGGTCGTTCATCGACTGCTGCAGCTCGAGCTGCAGCGTGTAGGGATTCTCCGCCGCGGCGCCGTTGGGCGGTGCCTCGAAGGGGGACAGCGCCCGCTTGGCGGCGGTCTCGACGGCCTCGGCCGAGATGGTCGGGCGGCTGCTCAGCGCCCGCACGTAGTCGGCCGCGCCCAGGCCGGCCCGCCGCCCGAAGACCAGCAGGTCCGACAGCGAGTTGCCGCCCAGGCGGTTGGAGCCGTGCATGCCGCCGGAGCACTCACCGGCCGCGAACAGGCCCGGCACGGTGGCCGCACCAGTGTCGGCGTCCACCTCGACACCGCCCATCACGTAGTGACAGGTGGGCCCGACTTCCATCGGCTCCTTGGTGATGTCGACTCCGGCCAGCTCCTTGAACTGGTGATACATCGACGGCAGGCGTCGCTTGATCTCCTCGGGCGTCAGCCGGGACGCGATGTCGAGGAACACGCCGCCGTGCGGGCTGCCCCGGCCGGCCTTGACCTCAGAGTTGATCGCGCGCGCGACCTCATCGCGGGGCAGCAGGTCGGGGGTCCGGCGGGCCGAGTCGTTGTCCTTGAGCCACTGGTCGGCCTCTTGCTCGGACTCGGCGTACTGGCCTTTGAACACCGGCGGGATGTAGTCGAACATGAACCGCTTGGAGTCGGAGTTCTTCAGCACACCGCCGTCGCCGCGGACGCCCTCGGTGACCAGGATGCCCTTGACGCTGGGTGGCCAGACCATGCCGGTCGGGTGGAACTGGACGAACTCCATGTTGATCAGCGACGCACCGGCCCGCAGGGCCAGGGCATGCCCGTCGCCGGTGTACTCCCAGGAGTTCGAGGTGACCTTGAACGACTTGCCGATGCCGCCGGTGGCCAGGACGACCGCGGGCGCCTCGAACATGATGAATCGGCCCGTCTGGCGCCAGTAGCCGAAGGCCCCGGCGATCGCGTCACCGTCCTTGAGCAGTTCGGTGATGGTGCACTCGGCGAACACCTTGATGCGCGCCTCGTAGTCGCCGAGTTCGGCGTAGTCCTCCTGCTGCAGCGAGACGATCTTCTGCTGCATGGTGCGGATCAGTTCCAGGCCGGTGCGGTCACCGACGTGCGCGAGCCGCGGGTAGGTGTGGCCGCCGAAGTTGCGCTGGCTGATCTTGCCGTCCTTGAGGCGATCGAACAGCGCGCCATACGTTTCCAGCTCCCAGACGCGGTCCGGTGCCTCCTTGGCGTGCAGCTCGGCCATCCGCCAGTTGTTGAGGAACTTCCCACCGCGCATCGTGTCGCCGAAGTGGGTCTTCCAGTTGTCTTTCGGGTTGGTGTTGCCCATCGACGCCGCGCAGCCGCCCTCGGCCATCACCGTGTGGGCCTTGCCGAACAGCGACTTGCACACCACCGCGACCTTGAGGCCGCGTTCGCGCGCCTCGATGACCGCTCTCAGCCCCGCGCCGCCGGCGCCGATGACGACTACGTCGTAGGCATGCCGCTCGACCTCAACCATGAAAACCCTCGCTCGCTAAGTTCCGATTGTTCCTCGAAAGGCTTTTCAGCCAACAAATCTCAGGTCAGGGATGGCGCCGCCGGCCACCAGCGCGATGTAGAAGTCGGTGAGCATCAGGGTGCCCAGCGTGATCCAGGCATACATCTTGTGTCGGGTGTTGATCTTGCTGACCTGGGTCCAGATCCAGTACCGCACAGGGTGCTTGGAGAAGTGCTTGAGCCGCCCGCCGGTCACGTGCCGGCACGAGTGGCAGGACAGCGTGTAGACCCACAGCATGATGACGTTGCCCACCATGATCAGGTTGCCCAGGCCGAAGCCGAAGCCGTGCGGGCCGGAGTCGGAGTGGAAACCGATGATCGCGTCGTAGGTGTTGATCACCGAGATGATGCCGGCGATGTAGAAGAAGTACCGGTGGCTGTTCTGCACGATCAGCGGGAACCGGGTCTCACCGGTGTAGTGGACGCGCGGCTCGGCCACGGCGCAGGAGACGGGCGACTGCCAGACCGTGCGGTAGTAGGCGCCACGGTAGTAGTAGCAGGTCAGCCGGAACAGCAAGAGGAACGGCAGCGTCAGCGCCGCGTACGGCAGCCACCACACGTCCGGCAGGATCTGCGGCCAGAAGTCGCCGGCCTCACCGCAGGCCTTGCTCACGCAGGGCGAGTAGAACGGCGTCAGGTAGTGGTACTTCGGGACGAAGAAGTAATTCTGCTGGAACGCGCGCGCCGTCGCGTAGATGAGGAACGCGGCGAAGCCGAGGTCGATCCTCAGCGGCGACACCCACCACCGGTCGGTACGTAGGGTCCGTTGCGGGATGCGGGCGCGTGTGGGTGAAAAGACACCGGACGCAGGACGGTTCGCCGTGGGTGCGCTCATCTAGTGTTCCTCTTCGAACGGGCTGTTGGTCGAAGGGTACACAGAGAGCACCCCCTCACTTCCGGGGGGCTTGGGTTGTCAGTACCTGCTGTGACCCCCGACACCCTCGTCGTCGACATCGCGCCAGAATTCGGTGTCGTACGGGGTGTCGGAGATGACGATCTTCTCTGCGGAATGCTGCACCGTGGCGCGCGTCAGGTCCAGTTCGGACACGTCCGTGTCGAGCAATTCGACGTCGGACAGGATGCGGTCGGCGTCGATGACGATGCGCCGCATCGCCGGGGTGTCCCCGTAGCGATTCCTCAACGAACCCACGCACCGCCGCAGGCCGCCGATGAGGTCGTGAAGTTCGGCGAGTTCAGTCGTGCCAGTAGGAAGTGTCAACGGAAATCTCCTAGGCGGGTGGTGTTGCGGATCACAGTACGCTTGCGATCCTATCCACGGCACAGCCCGGCGTCAGCCGACTCGCTTTCTTACTTCCTGATGGCCGCCGAGCGCGCGCATCGTTGACCGGCTCGGGTGACCGGAGAAAACCGCGGCGCGGCAAGCGGTTCCGGCGGGGTGCGGGCCCCGCCGGAACCGTTGTCCACCTGTTACTTGCTGATCGCGATCCGCTGCGCCTGGCTTCCGGCGTACGCGCCGGCGACCCGCACCGTCAGCACCCCGGCGTCGTACGAGGCCGTGATGGCGTCCCCGGTGACGTGGGCCGGCAGCTGGAACGAGCGGCGGAAGGAGCCGTACCGGACCTCGCGCAGGGTGCGCCCGACACCTTCCCCTTCGTCGTGGGCGTACTGATCGCGGCGTTCGCCATGGATCACGAGCCGGCCGCGGTCGACCTCGACGTTGACATCCTGCTCGGCGTCAACGCCCGGGAGCTCGACGCGTACGATCGCGTCGTCACCGTCCTTGACGATCTCCGCAGCCGGATTGAAACCGCTGGTAGCGGGCTTGTACCAGTCCGCCGAGGCGGCGGGGCCGAAGAAGTCGCGCAACCACCGGTCGGTGTCCCAGGCCGGTCGCGACCACAATGCGAGGTTACTCATCGGGATCTCCTTGCACTTCCTTGAGCTTTGTTGTGGATTTGCTGTGTCCGGCGCCGTTGCGGCCGGCTACAAGGAGAAACATGAGTCGACCACGCTTAAGTTCCACCTAGGCGTTCGCCTTTGGCGAACGAATATTCACAACGCTCCCTGTGAGTTGTGAGATCCTCGTCATAGGACCGTCACATTGGGCGAAACCGCGGTAATTTCTGACCGCTAACCTCAAAGCCATGGCTGCAGACGGGATTTCGCGCGCGCACTGTGCGGGCCGTCACACCGTCGTAGTCGGGCACGGCATGGTGGGGCACCGTCTGGTCGAGGCGCTCCGGGCGCGCGACACCGAGGGGTCGTGGCGCATCACGGTTTTCGCCGAGGAGGCGGACGCGGCTTACGACCGCGTCGGGCTGACCTCGTACACCGAGAGCTGGGACCGCAAGCTGCTGGCACTGCCGGGCAACGACTACGCGGGTGACGAACGGGTTCGGCTGGTGCTGAACGCCCGGGTGACCGAGATCGACCGGGAAGCGAAGTCCGTGGTGACGGCCGACGGGCAGCGGTGCGGCTACGACACATTGGTGTTGGCCACCGGTTCCTACGCGTTCGTGCCCCCGGTGCCGGGCCACGACCTGCCCGCGTGCCACGTCTACCGCACGCTCGACGATCTCGACGCCATCCGCGCCGACGCCCAGCGCACGGTGGAAGCCGGCCGCACCCCGGCGGGTGTGGTCATCGGCGGTGGTCTGCTGGGCCTGGAAGCCGCCAATGCACTGCGCCAGTTCGGCTTACAGACGCACGTCGTCGAGATGATGCCACGACTGATGGCCCAGCAGATCGACGAGGGCGGCGGCGCGCTGCTGGCCAAGATGGTCGGTGACCTGGGCATCGCGGTGCACGTGGGCACGGGCACGGAGTCGATCGAAGCGATCGACCACCCGGACGGGGTGTCGTCGGTGCGGGTGCGCCTGACCGACGGCGAGGTCATCGACGCCGGGCTGGTCATCTTCGCGGCCGGCATCCGGCCGCGCGACGAGCTGGCCCGGACCGCGGGCCTCGACCTTGCCGAGCGCGGCGGTGTGCTCACCGATTTGGCTTGCCGCACAAGCGATCCGGACATCTACGCGGTCGGCGAGGTGGCCGCGATCCAGGGCCGGTGCTACGGCCTGGTGGGGCCCGGTTACACCTCCGCCGAGGTGGTGGCCGACCGCCTGCTGGACGGCGCCGCGGAGTTCGGCGAAGCGGACCTGTCCACCAAGCTCAAGCTGCTCGGCGTCGACGTCGCCAGCTTCGGCGATGCGATGGGGGTGACCGAGAACTGCCTCGAGGTCGCCATCAACGACGCGGTCAAGCGAACCTACGCCAAGCTGGTGCTGTCCGACGACGCGAAGACCCTGCTGGGCGGAGTCCTGGTGGGCGACGCCTCGGCGTACGGGGTGCTGCGGCCCATGGTCGGCAGCGAGCTGCCGGGCGACCCGCTCGCGCTGATCGCTCCGGTCTCCGGCGACGCTCCGGCGTTGGGAATCGGTGCGCTGCCCGATTCCGCCCAGATCTGCTCCTGCAACAACGTCACCAAGGGCGACCTGAAGTGTGCGATCGCCGACGGCTGCGCCGACGTGCCCTCGCTCAAGTCGTGCACGTCGGCCGGCACGTCGTGCGGCTCGTGTGTGCCCCTGCTCAAGCAGCTGCTGGAAGCCGAGGGCGTGGAACAGTCCAAGGCGCTGTGCGAGCACTTCAGCCAGTCCCGGGCGGAGCTCTTCGAGATCATCTCGGCCACCGAGATCCGGACCTTCTCCGGCCTCTTGGAGCGCTTCGGTCGCGGAAAGGGTTGCGACATCTGCAAACCCGTGGTCGCCTCGATCCTGGCCTCCACCGGCTCGGACCACATCCTCGAAGGCGAGCAGGCCTCGCTGCAGGATTCCAACGACCACTTCCTGGCGAACATCCAGAAGAACGGCAGCTACTCGGTGGTGCCGCGGGTGCCCGGCGGTGACATCAAACCCGAGCATCTGATCCTGATCGGCCAGATCGCACAGGACTTCGGGCTCTACACCAAGATCACCGGCGGCCAGCGTATCGACATGTTCGGCGCGCGGGTCGACCAGCTGCCGGAGATCTGGCGGCGGCTGGTCGAGGGCGGCATGGAATCGGGCCACGCCTACGGCAAGGCGCTGCGCACCGTGAAGAGCTGTGTCGGCACCGACTGGTGCCGCTACGGGCAGCAGGATTCGGTGCAGCTGGCCATCGATCTGGAGTTGCGGTACCGGGGTCTGCGGGCGCCGCACAAGATCAAGATGGGCGTCTCGGGTTGTGCGCGCGAGTGCGCCGAAGCCCGCTCCAAGGACGTCGGCGTCATCGCGACCGAAAAAGGCTGGAACCTCTACGTCGGCGGGAATGGCGGCATGACGCCCAAGCACGCCCAGCTGTTGGCCAGCGACCTGGACACCGAGACGCTGGTCCGCTACGTCGACCGGTTCATCATGTACTACATCCGGACCGCCGACCGGCTGCAGCGCACGGCGCCCTGGGTCGATTCGCTCGACGGCGGCCTCGATCACGTGCGCGAGGTCGTGTGCGAGGACTCGCTGGGCCTGGCCGGGGAATTCGAGGCCGCAATGGAGCGGCACGTGCAGAACTACAAGTGTGAATGGAAGGGCGTGCTCGACGACCCCGACAAGCTGTCGCGGTTCGTCTCGTTCGTCAACGCCCCGGACGAAGTCGATTCGACGGTGGAATTCACCGAGCATGCCGGGCGCAAAATCCCGGTGTCCATTGGGATGCCGAAGATCCGTACGGGAGCTGGAGAGGAATCATGACGCTTCTCAACGACATTGCGGTATGGACGACGGCCTGCGAGTACGACCGTCTCATCCCGGGCCGGGGAGTCGGTGTGCTGCTCGACGACGGCTCCCAGGCGGCGTTGTTCCGGCTCGACGACGGCTCGGTGCACGCGGTCGGCAACGTCGACCCGTTCTCCGGCGCGGCCGTGCTCTCGCGCGGCATCGTGGGCGACCGCGGGGGCCGGGTCACCGTTCAATCGCCGATCCTCAAGCAGGCCTTCTCGCTGGAAGACGGCGAATGCCTGGACGATCCGAACTTCTCGGTGCCGGTGTATCCGGCGCGCATCACCGCCGACGGCTTCGTCCAGGTCGGCCGGATCGCCGCCTAGCCTAGCGGGTGATGTCGCCGACGAGGTAGCGCTGCATCGTCGGGCCGATCGCGTCGACGAGCGCGTCGACCGACATCGAATGCAGCGGCTCGGAGCGGATGCCGTAGCGCATGATGCCCAGCCCCACCAACTGCGAGGCGCATAACGAGGCGCGCGTGGCGGCCTTGTCGGCCCCGAGCAACTTGAGCAGCGGGCCGAACACCGGCCCGACGAACATGCTCTGGACGGTTTCGGCGGTCTTGGCCATCCCGGTGGACGCGATGGCGCTCGCGGCGAACGGCCCGCCGCCGGCGGCGTCCCAGGTGGTGATCAGCATGCGCAGCGTTTGCCGGCCCACCTGATTGGCCCCGCCCGTCACGATCCGGTCGATGAATTCCGGTGTGCCGAAGGGCAACCGCAGCATCTTGGCCACCGGGTCGAGGAGCCCGCGCGACGGCTCTTCGCGACGGGACATGGTGCCAGGATCGCCGGAATCAGGCCAAAGATCAAGCGTGGGCGGCGTCGGCGCGCCTCAACGGCCGGCTCTTCGCGGCTTTCCTCACGCGGCGGGATTGGGGCGCACGAGGCGGTCGTGAACCAGTCGGTGCACGCTCGACCGGCGCGAAGCGTGCCGGATGGTGGGGGCGAGCACCGGCGGCATGGCCCGGCGGAATCGATTGGCGATCAGGCGGGTCAGGCCGGGATGGGTGCCCAGCGGTCGACTGACCAGGTCGGCACCGCAGGCGTACAGCCGCTCCTGGAAGAGGCCGTCGGCCAGCAGGTAGGACGCGACCACAACGCGCGCGTTGTTACGGCGAGCGTGGCGCCTCGCCTCGTCCACCGCCTCGGGCAGCTGCCGATCTCCGCTGGCCGCGAACGCCAGGCTCACTCGCGACCCGGTGAGCGCCGACACCAGCGTCGCGGTGGTGTGCAGGTCGGCGCGCGCTTTGACATCCGAGGTTCCCGCCGCCGCCAGGATCACCGAATCGCCGGGACGCCAGCCGCATTTGACCAATTGGTCGCCGACGATCCGGGCCAGCTGGCCACTGGGGCCCAGGGCCGGCGTGACGATGACGTCGGGATGCCCGCTGCGCCCGACGTGGGCCGGTAGGTCCGCGCGGACGTGGTAGCCGCGCGACAAGAACGCGGGCAGCACGACCGCAGGCCGGCCGGTGGCCCTCACCCGCGACAGCACCTCGCTGGGCGTGGGGCCCACCACGTCGACGAACGCGAGCTCCACCGGGCGTCCGATCAGCGAGCCCGCTTGTGCGGCAAGGTCTTCCGCCATCGACACACCCTCGGGCCGGCGGGTGCCGTGTGCGACCAGGATCAGCGTCATGGGACATCCGGCCGTTGATCGGTCGCGATCCGGTAGCCGCGCTTGACCACCGTCGCGATGATGTTCTTGTCGCCCAGGGCCGTTCGCAGACGCAGCACGGCCGTATCGACGGCGTGCGGGTCGTTGCTGTTGCCGGGCAGCGCGCGCAACAGATCGCCGCGGGCGACGACGTCGCCGGGGCGCTTCGCCAGCGCGCGCAGAATGCCCATGCCCGACGGTGACAGCACCTTGATCGAGCCGTCCACCAATACGCAGGTGCCGCGGATGTCGACCGTGTGGCCGGCCGCGCGGACCGTGCACGAGCCCAGCAGCGGCAGCTCCTCGGCGACGTGACGGGCCAAGGCGCCCAACCGCATTCGTTCCGGCGATGACGTCGGGATGCCTTTGCGGATCAGCGGCTTGGACGTCACCGGGCCGACGCACATCGCGTGCACGTCGCTGCGCAGGGCGCCCAGCAGTTGGTCCTCGACGTCGAGCTCGCGGCTGCGCTCGAGCACCGCCGCGGCCGCGGGCGCCGACGTGAAGGTGACCGCGTCGAACTGGCGCGCGGCGATGCCCGTCACGAGCTGATCGAACGTGCCGCCCAACGGCGTTGGCTTCCAGCGATATACCCGGACGGGCACCACCTGGGCGCCCGCCATGCGCAGCCCGCCGAGGAACTCCGGGAAGGGATCCCACGCGTCCGCGGCGCCGTGCAGCTGGACCGCCACCCGCAGCCCGTCCACGCCCGACTTGAGCAGGTATTCCAGCACTTCCTGGGATGACTCCGATTCCGGGGACCACTCCTCGTGCAGGCCTGCGGCGCGCAGCGCGCCGGTCGCCTTCGGTCCGCGCGAGACGACGCGGGCCGACGACAACGCGTGCAGGAGCGGGTTGACCAGCCCCCAGCCCTCGGCGGCGGCCAGCCACCCGCGGAAGCCGATGCCGGTGTGGGCGACCAGGATGTCGGGTGGTTCGGCGATCAACGCCTCGGTGTTACGGTGCAGTTCGTCGTCGTCGGGCAGCGCGATCATGTTGATCGCCGGCGCGCTGCACACCTCGGCGCCCTGGCGGCTGAGCAGGGCACACAGCTCCTCGGAGCGCCGCGCCGACGTCACCGCGATGCGGTAGCCCGTCAGCGGCTGGGAGTCCGGCTGGCCCATATCACCTGTGTATGCCCATCAGATTTCGGTTGCGTTACCTGGCAATTGCTTGCGCATTGCCCGCCATGAGGGTGGTCTCACATCCGGGCGGGCTCGGAGTGCGCTTGGGCGTCCGCTACGGACGCGCCCGTCGAGGCGGGCCGACGCACATACCTTCCCCAGGTCACGATGGCGGCCGAGACGTAGAAGGCCAAGAAGGCCGCGAACGCCAAGGTGTCGGTGCCGGTGCTGATGTAGGACTGCCGGAGTGCGAGGTTGATGCCCACACCGCCGAGCGCGCCGAACGCGGCGACGAATCCGATCACCGCGCTCGACGTGGCCTGCGACCATCGGCAACGATCGGCCTCGGGCATCTCGAGCCGACGACTACGCGCCTCGAAGACCGACGGAATCATCTTGTACACCGACCCGTTGCCGAGCCCGGCCAGAGCGAACAGGGCCATGAAGCCGCAGACGTAACCGACCATGGTGGCCGAGGTCGTGAGGCCTGGGGTGTGGTCGTCGTGAACGCTGATGGCGATGAGAAACGCGGTGACGATTCCCATCGTGGCCAGGACCGCCAGGGTGACGCGGCTGCCGCCGACCCGGTCGGCCAGCCGCCCGCCATAGATGCGGGCTATCGACCCCAGCGCCGGGCCGATGAACGCGAATTCGGCGGCGTGCAAAGAGGCTTGCGCGTGGCTCTGGCCGGTGCCGACGAAGTTGATCTGCAGCACCTGGCCGAAGGCGAACGAGAACCCGATCCAGGAGCCGAAGGTGCCCAGGTAGAGCATCGCGAGCAGCCAGGTGTCGCGCTCGAACAGGATCGAGCGCAGATGGCTGACGTCGTACGTGGCGTGCTCGAGATTGTCCATGTAATGGGCCGCTCCGATGGCGACGACCGTCAGCAGGACCAGGTAGAGCCCGCACACCCAATACGGTTGGCGGCGGCCGGCGATGGCGATGACCAAGAGCCCGACCAGCTGGATCATCGGCACGCCGAGGTTGCCGGCGCCGGCGTTGAAGCCGAGCGCGAAGCCCTTGCGCCGATGCGGGTAGAAGAAGTTGGTATTTGTCATCGATGCCGCGTAATTGGCGCCGCCCATTCCCGTGAGGGCGGCGCACACCAGATACGGCCACAGCGGCAGACCGGGGTGAGCCAGCAGCCAGATCGTGCCGGCGGTGGGCGCGACCAAGACCAGGATCGAAAACACCGTCCAGTTGCGCCCGCCGAAGGTGGCAATGCCAAGTGAATAGGGGATACGCAGGCAAGCGGCGACGAAGGTGGCCGTTGCGCCGAGGAGGAATTTGTCGGCGGCCGAAAAGCCGTAGACGCTCTGGGGCATGAACAGCGCCATCACCGGAAACAGGGTCCAGACGCCGAACGCAATGTGATCGCACGCGATGATCCAGAGCAGGTTGCGGCGAGCGATCTTCTTGTTGCCGGCCTCCCAGGCCACGGCGTCTTCTGGATCCCAATGCGTGATGCGGTGATCGCGGCTCATCCGATGGTCACCTTTCATCGACGGCATTCTTTCCGGGGTTTGGCACCGCGCCGTGCCGTCGGCCGGCGGCGCACTTGTCGCCGAGGCTTCGTGGATGTCAGCGTCACCCATCCTTCGCCGAGATCGCCTGGGAGCGTTGAGGTATGAAGCGGACGCTGAGCCACAGCCGGGTCGCGGACAGCCCCCAAGGCGGCGTGCATACGGCTCCTTCTCGTCAGGCTCCACTAGCCGGCGCATCCGGCTGACGACGGACCAGGAATCGGTGAGCTCAACCCGTGGGCCGGGAGAGTTGCGCGGAATCTGGCTGGCGACGCCACGTGGGCACCTCAAACCGAAGAGGCATGCCCCGCCGTAGTTTTCGATGCTCACATCAACGAGGGGAGCGGGTCAACTCGATTCGGGTGAAATCGCCTGTTAGTTGATTACCAGTTATCTGGCAAATCGCTGAAGAACGGTCGGGGCCGCAAAGACCCCTGGTCGGAGACGCTCTCGAGCGCCCAATGGGCGAGCGACGATATTCGCGCCCGCGCAGGTGAATTCGTCCCTGGCGTACGGTCATGTGTGAGCTGTAGAACACATCCTTGCCGCTCGAGGGGCAAACGTGCGTGGGTCGACCCGGCAATCGTGTGCGCCGTCACAAGGGCGAGCCCGTGGCACCGACCTGTGAGTGAACAACCACCGCAGCCCGAGGGCGCGACCAGTGCAGGCGCACCGACTGGCCGGGGCGCACCTGGGCGATCTTGTCGATGTCCACGTCGACGACCACGCCCACCACCGGGTAACCGCCGGTGACCGGGTGATCTGGTCCGAGGATCACCGGTAAACCGTTGGGCGGCACCTGAATTGCGCCGCGGGTGGTGCCCTCGCTGGGCAGCTGGCGGTCCGGGTAGCAGTACTGCAGGGGGCGGCCGGTCAAGCGCATCCCCACGCGGTCGCTGCGGTCGGAGGCCACCCAATGGTTGTGCACCAGGACATCCGGGTCGACGAACCAGTCGTCGCGCGGCCCGGGCACCACGGCCAGTTCGACCAGGTCGCCGGTGATCGCCGCCACCGGGGCCTGGTCCAGCTCGGGGTAGTCGGGGGTGTGCTCACCGACGGGAAGCTCGTCTCCCGCCCGCAGCGGCGCCGGGCCGATGGCCGACATCACGTCGTAGCTGCGCGAGCCCAGCACCGGCTCCACACCGATGCCACCGCGCACCGCCAGATAGGTCCGCAGCCCGGCGCGGGGCATGCCCAAGGCGATCACCTGGCCGTCGCGAACGTGTTGAATGCTGTTGGTGCCGAACCTGTTTCCGTCGACGGTCGGGTCAGTGTCGGCCCCCGTTACCGCGATGTCGACGTCGCCGCCCCGGACGCGGGCCGCGAAACCGCCGAACGTGACCTCGACGGTGGCGCGGTCACCGGGGTTGGCGACCAGCCGGTTGGCCAGTTGGTGCGCGCGCCGGTCGGCGGCCCCCGACCGGCTCACGCCCAGGTGGGCCAGCCCCGGCCGGCCCAGGTCCTGGACGACGGCGAGCGGTCCGGTGCGGAGGATCTCCAGGGTTGCCACGGCGGTCTCCTTACCTCAGACGGCCCGGAACTGGACCCACATGCCCTGCGTCAGCAGCGCCGGTGCGGGCCGTGCGAGGTCCCACATGACCGCGTCGGTGCGGCCGATCAGCTGCCAGCCGCCCGGCGACCGGCGCGGGTATACCGCGCTGAATTCGCCGGCCAGACCGACCGAGCCGGCGGGCACCGACGTGCGCGGCTCCGAGCGGCGCGGCACCTGTAGGCGCGGATCCCCGTCGACCAGATACGCGAAGCCCGGGGCGAACCCGCTGAATCCGACCCTCCAGAGCGAACCGGTGTGGGCGTCGATCACCTGCGCGATGGTCAGTCCGGTGTGCCCGGCCACCTCGGCGAGGTCCGGGCCGTCGTAGACGACGTCGATGACCACGTCGGCGCGGCGAGGCGCAGCGGTGTCCTGCTCGGCGGTGACCCGCATCTTGCGCAGTCGCTGACGGACCACGCCTTGGTGGCGCGGCCCGTCGAGCCTCACCAGCACCGTGCGGGCCGCCGGGACGATGTCGACCACGCCGGGCAACGCCGCGGCCCGCAACTGCGCCGCCCATGCCAGCACCTCGGCGGTGCCGCCGCATTGCAGCATCAGCGCGCTGTCGCCGAAGTCCAGAACCGTGTTGCCGACCAGTTCCGTCGGCAGCTCCTTGGCCATGTTGCCGGTAAGGTCCGTCACGCTCATTACTCGACGGTAACCGCACGATCGTGGGCCGGGCGAGGGGCGAGCGTCGGATTTTCGAACACTGCCAGAGCTGCCTTAGCAAACACTCAAACGCCGCTGGCGCGGCGGGCATCTAACCGAGGATTTTGGCCAGTTGCGGGGGCAGCTGGTCGGCGACCAAGGGGTAGCTCAACGGCGAGGAGAACGCGATTGCGCCGGCCTGCTCCTTCGTGGTGAAGATGTGCCGGTTCTGCGCGGTGGCCTGGGACGCCGCCACGTCGGGGTCGGCGAGCAACGCCTTCTGGTCGTCGGGGCTCTCGGTCGTCCAGATGACCACGTCGGCGGAGTCGAGCACCGCTATGACGTGATCGCGCGGGATGACGGCGCGGTGGTCGCTGCCGAAGGGCTTGATGCTGTCGGCGATCACCAACCCCATCTGGTTGAGGAAGTCGGTGCGCCAGCCCGCCATGGTCGCGACGACGGTCCCCTGCCAGAGCGTGCCCTCCATCAGCAACGCCTTCTTGCCCGTCCAGTTCGGGTGTTCCCTGGCGACGGCGGTGAATCTCTGGTCGACGCCGTCGATCAGCGATTTCATCTGGTCGGCCTGAAACACGGCCCGGCCGATGACGGTGGCCTGCTGCTTCCACGGCTCGAAGAAGGCGTCGCCGTCCGACTGCGGCACGGTCGGGGCGATCGCGGAGAGCTTCTGATAGGTGTCGGCGTCCACCCCGGCGTTGGTGGCCACGATCAGGTCCGGTTTGAGCCCCGCGATCTGGTCGACCGGGATGCCGTTGTCGAGGCTCAGCACCACCGGCTGGGCGCCGCCGAGTTTGGGCTGTGCCCACGGCCACACCGCGAACGGCTGATCACCGAACCAGTTGGTCACGGCGATCGGCACGACGCCGACCGCGAGCAGGTCGTCCTGCTCGGTGTAACCGGCGCTGACCACGCGCTTGGGGGGCTCCTTGATCACGGTCTGACCGAAGAGGTGGTCGATCGTCACGGATTTGCCGCCGCCCGTGCCCGGGGACGGTTTGCGCGACGAGCACGCCGCCGGGGAGCCGGCGACCGCAGCGACGGCCGCAGCCGCTGCGAGCTGCAAGAATCCCCGTCGATTCCAACCCTGTGGCATCGCGTGAGATTATCGCGTTCCGCGCTCGCGACGACATCGCCGCGCGGTTGCGCCGCTCAGCCCAGCGGCATGCCGGCGTCCAGGAAGTCCAGGGCGCGATAGATGGTGTCGGAGGTCTTCGGCGCGCTGTCGTAGGCGGCCATCATGGCGCCGACCATCGCGCCGACGTACACGCGGACCTCGAAATCGGTTGCGGGACGGCCGATCCGGCGACCGATCGCCTCCGCCATGACGTTGACGGTGCGGTGGTACTCGTCGTAGAGGGCGGCCTTGAGCTCGGGTATCGAGAAGATCAGCCGCTGCCGGGTGTTCTCGAACTCCTGCTGCTCGGGCGTCAGGCCGGCCATCGTCGTTGCGTAGGCGCGGCGGATCGCCTGGCTCGGCGACAAGTCGGGTGGCTGGGCGTCGAACGCCGCCAGGATCAGCGGGTCGAGGTCGTCGGCGAGCAGCAACGACTCCTTGGAGCCGAAGTAGCGGAAGAACGTGCTGGGCGACACCTCGGCGGCCTCGGCGATCTGTTCGATGGTGGTGGCGGCGTAGCCGTTCGCGTCGAACAGGCGGAACGCCTCGCGGCGGAGGGCATGGCGGGTTTTGATCTTCTTGCGTTCGCGCAGCCCCAGGAGCTGATCGGTCGCCGGCATGCGGCAATTCTCCCGCACTCGGGGGGTAAAAAGTTCTGACAAGCGACGAACCGCCGTTGCGAGATCCACGTATCGCCGACGTAACTGCGCCCACGCGGCCCGGTAACAGTCCCTTCTTAACGTCGGGGCGTGACTACGACGACCACGCCAGAGTCGACCGCTCCCGTCCTCGCCCCCGCGCGTCCGCAGCACCCGAGTCATCGGGGCGGGCACTGGATCGACGATTGGCGGCCCGAAGACCCCGCGTTCTGGGAGGCGACCGGCAAGCCGATCGCCCGGCGCAACCTGATCTTCTCCATCTTCGCCGAGCACGTCGGGTTCAGCGTGTGGATGTTGTGGAGCATCGTGGTGGTCCAGATGACCGCCGGTTCCCACGGGCACCCGTCCGCGTCCGGTTGGGCGCTGACCGCCAGCCAGGCGCTGTGCCTGGTCGCCGTGCCCAGCGGAGTCGGCGCCTTCCTGCGCCTGCCCTACACCTTCGCGGTGCCGCTCTTCGGCGGGCGCAACTGGACGACCATTTCGGCGGCGCTGCTGCTGATTCCGTGCGTCCTGCTGGCCTGGGCGGTCAGCCATCCGGGCCTGTCGTTCGCGGTGCTGGTGGCGATCGCGGCCACCGCCGGCTTCGGTGGCGGCAACTTCGCCTCGTCGATGGCCAACATCTCGTTCTTCTACCCGGAGAAGGACAAGGGCTGGGCGCTGGGCCTCAACGCGGCCGGCGGCAACATCGGCGTCGCGGTGGTGCAGAAGATCATCCCGCCCATCGTGGTCGCCGGCGGGGGCGTGGCGCTGTCGCGGGCCGGCCTCTTCTACATCCCGCTGGCCGTGGTGGCCGCAGTGTGCGCGTTTGGATTCATGAACAACCTGTCCGAAGCGAAGGCCGACGTGAAGCCGGTGTGGCAGTCGCTGCGGCATCCCGACACCTGGGTCATGTCGCTGCTGTACATCGGCACGTTCGGATCGTTCATCGGCTACTCGGCGGCCTTCCCGACGCTGCTCAAGACCGTGTTCGGCCGGGGCGACATCGCGTTGACGTGGGCTTTCCTCGGCGCGGGCATCGGCTCGGTCATCCGGCCCCTGGGCGGGAAGCTGGCCGACCGGATCGGCGGCGCCCGGATCACCGCCGTCAGTTTCGTCATGCTCGCCGTGGGCGCCGCGGCGGCGCTGTGGTCGGTCAACGCCAAAAGCCTGCCGGTGTTCTTCGCCAGCTTCATGTTCTTGTTCGTCGCGACCGGCATCGGCAACGGCTCGACCTACCGGATGATCTCGAGGATCTTCGTGATCAAGGGCGAGCTCGCCGGTGGCGACCCGGACACCATGGTGCACATGCGCCGCCAGGCGGCGGGCGCGCTGGGCGTGATCTCGTCGATCGGCGCCTTCGGCGGCTTCATCGTGCCGCTGGCGTACGCCTGGTCGAGGTCGCACTTCGGCAGCATCGAGCCCGCGCTGCGGTTCTACGTGGCCTTCTTCCTGGTCCTGCTCGCGGTCACCTGGCACTGCTACCTGCGGAAGAAGAGCCCCTACCAGGCGCCAGCGCGGGTCGGGGTGTAGCCGGATTCAGCGTGACGGCTTCTGCCTGCCGCCGTATCCGTCCCAAGGGGAGTAGTCCGCGATCAGGTCCTCCTGCGCCGGGCGCTGGTCGGCCGGCACGTGCTGCAGGTTGATCCGGATCCGGTACCAGATCGAACTCGGTCCCCGCATCCCGTCGACCAGCACGTCGGCCGGCTGCAGCAGGGCCGCCGCGGCGGGGTGGCGGCCGCGCCAGGTGTCCAGCGCGGCCAGCGCCTCGTCCTTGGTCTTGGTGCGGGCGATCTCGATGAGCGGCATCACCGACCGGCGCCGGCCGTCGGCCGTGCCGGATCCCTTCGGCGCGCGCTCGGGTGGCCCCATCTCCTCGGCCAGCGCAAGCAGGCGGTCGAGCTCGCCGACGGCGTCGTCCATCCCCGCCCAGGGGTCACCCATGGCGGCGAACCGCCCGGGCACGGTGTCGATGGTGAACTCCTCGGGGCGGCGCTCGGTGACTTCGTCCCAGAACAGCGGCGTGGACACCCGGGCGTCCGGCGTCGCCCGCACCGAGTACGCCGACGCCACCGTGCGGTCCTTGGCGTTCTGGTTGAAGTCGACGAACACCCCTTCGCGCTCTTCCTTCCACCAGCGGCTGGTCGCGGCGTCGGGCACTCGGCGCTCGACCTCCCGGGCGACGGTCTGGGCGGCCAGGCGCACCTGCCGGAATTCCCAGCGCGGCGCGATCCGGGCATAGATGTGAAAGCCGCGCGAGCCCGACGTCTTCGGCCACGCGACCAGGCCGTAGTCCTCCAGCACCTCGCGGGCCACCAGCGCCACGTCGACGATCCGCCGCCAGTCGACCCCGGGCATCGGGTCCAGGTCGACCCGCAGCTCGTCGGGATGCTCGAGGTCGTCGGCCAGCACGGGGTGCGGGTTGAGGTCGACGCAGCCCAGGTTGACCGCCCACGCCAGGCCGGCGGCGTCGTGGATGACGGCTTCGGCGGCCGACGTGCCGCGCGCGTAGCGCAATTCGGCGACGTCCACCCAGTCGGGCCGGTTCTTCGGGGCGCGCTTCTGGAACACCGCCTCCTCGGAAATGCCCTTGACGAAGCGCTTCAGGATCATCGGCCGGCCGGCCACGCCGCGCAGGGCCCCCTCGGCCACCGACAGGTAGTAGCGAACCAGGTCGAGCTTGGTGTGCGCTCCCGAGCCGCGGTGGGCGTCGAACACCACCTTGTCCGGGTGGGTGATCGTGACCGTGCGCCCGGCCACCTCCAGCGAAACCGGGCCCATGTTCATCATCGTAAGTCGATGGGTACTTACCCCTCGGAATGCGACGGACGTCACATAGGGTGGGATTCATGCCTAATCTGATTGGCCTGCCTGGGCAGGCGGTTGCCAAGGTTCAGCAGTACCTGGAACGCGGGTCAGCCGAATTGCACTACGTGCGCAAGATCTTCGAGGCGGGCGCCTTCCGGCTGGAGCCGCCGCTGAACTACGCCGCGATGGCCAACGACATCTACAAGTGGGGCGAGTTCGGCATGCTGCCCTCCCTCAACGCCCGGCGCCACCCCGACCGGGCCGCGTGCATCGACGAGGAGGGCGAGTTCACCTTCGCCCAACTCGACGAGGCCGCCCACGCGGTGGCGAACGGCCTGCTGGAGATGGGTGTCAAGGGCGGCGACGGGGTGGCGATCCTGGCGCGCAACACCCGCTGGTTCCTGATCGCCAACTACGGCGCCGCCCGGGTGGGTGCCCGCATCATCCTGCTCAACAGCGAATTCTCCGGCCCGCAGATCAAGGAGGTGTCGGAGCGCGAGGGCGCCAAGCTCATCATCTACGACGACGAGTACACCAAGGCCGTCAGCAAAGCCGAGCCGGAACTGGGCAAGCTGCGCGCGCTGGGCACCAACCCCGATGCGGATGAGCCGTCCGGCAGCACCGACGAGACGCTGGCCGACCTGATCGAGCGCAGCAGCAAAGAACCCGCCCCGAAGGCGTCCAAGCACGCGTCGATCATCATCCTCACCAGCGGCACCACCGGCACCCCCAAGGGCGCGAACCGCAGCACCCCGCCGACCCTGGCGCCGGTCGGCGGCATCCTCTCGCACGTTCCGTTCAAGGCCAACGAGGTGACCTCGTTGCCCGCCCCGATGTTCCACGCGCTGGGCTACCTGCACGGCACCATCGCGATGTTCCTGGGCTCGACCCTGGTGCTGCGCCGCAAGTTCAAGCCACCGCACGTGCTCGAAGACATCGAGAAGTACAAGGTGACCGCCATGGTGGTGGTGCCGGTGATGCTGTCGCGGATCCTGGACGCGATCGAGAAGATGGACAAAAAGCCCGACCTGTCCAGCCTGAGGATCGTCTTCATCTCCGGATCGCAGCTGGGCGCCGAGCTGGCCAGCCGCGCGCTGAAGGATCTGGGCCCGGTCATCTACAACATGTACGGCTCCACCGAGATCGCGTTCGCGACCATCGCCGGACCGCAGGATCTGGAACGCAACGCGGCGACCGTCGGACCGGTGGTCAAGGGTGTCAAGGTCAAGATCCTCGACGACAACGGCAAGGAGAAGCCGCAAGGCGAGGTCGGCCGGATCTTCGTCGGCAACGCGTTCCCGTTCCAGGGCTACACCGGCGGCGGCCACAAGCAGATCATCGAAGGCCTGATGTCCTCGGGTGATGTCGGGTATTTCGACGAGCACGGCCTGCTGTACGTCAGCGGCCGCGACGACGAGATGATCGTCTCCGGCGGGGAAAACGTCTTCCCCGCCGAGGTCGAGGACCTCATCAGCGGGCACCCGGAGGTGGTCGAGGCGACCGCGATCGGCGTCGAAGACAAGGAATGGGGCCACCGGCTGCGGGCCTTCGTGGTGAAGAAGGACGGCTCCGACGTCGACGAGGACACCATCAAGCACTACGTCCGCGACCACCTGGCGCGCTACAAGGTGCCACGTGAGGTGGTCTTCCTCGACGAACTGCCGCGCAACCCGACCGGCAAGATCCTCAAGCGCGAGCTGCGCGAGATGGAGGTCGACTAGCCCGGCGTCAGCGCCGGTCTTTGATGGCCCGGGTGATCTGTGCCGCGAGTTTCGGGTCGACCAGCAGCTGGTCGATGAGCGCGGTGAGAACCTCTTGGCCGGTCACCCGGGCGACGCCCAGCCGGTCGGCGGCCTCCCGCTGCCAGATGTCCAGGGCACGGTGGGTGGCCGCCGGCAGGTCGACGGTGCGCCGCGTCCGCTGAACCCGTCCCGCCTGGTTGGTTGCCGGCGGGCTGACCATCCGCTGCGGGGACTGCTGGCCGAGCCCGGTCAGGCGCTCGGTCGGCGCGGCATCTCCCGCCGCGGCGCCCGACTGCGCGGGGCCCCGGAAGCCTCCGACGCCGGGTCCGATGTGGCTGCGGTTGAAGTTCACTGCGGCGGTCGTCCTCCGATGAGTGGCCGATCAGTAAATCAGCGCTCGAATGTGTCAATACTGATTCTTCCACCGTCTACGGCGTAAGTCGCGTGACCGGGCCGCCGCCCGGCCGCCCCGGCGGCGGTCCCGCCGCCGGGGGATTTCGGCAGCAAATCACTGTTAGTAGCTGGATGCCGCGGCGCATAAGGGGGCTCATTGCGGCGTGCGGGAAAATGACGAGAATTCTGCACCGACTAATTCAGCCAATATGCGGGTACGCGGCCGCGTAAGCCAGTATTTCAGTAAAGCCTTTTCTAGCAGGATATATCCGTGGGCTGCGCGGATCAGTATCGCGCAGTTTCCTGAAATCAGAGGTTCAGTAAATAAGATAATTCCGGGCCTGGATGAGTGCGCGCAATAGCGTTGTTACATAATTCACAGCGCAATTTCAGTGTAGTTTGGTTGTTTGCCGGGAAACTCCTAGCTAACGTTTTTCCTGTCGGTATCAAATTCTGGAAGGGGCCCTGCGATGACGAACTCTTCGCGATCGCTCCGCCGCGCGGCCGCAAGCGCGGCCGGTGCGTCGGCCATGGCCGCAGCGCTGCTGTTCGGCGGCGGCGCCGTCGCCCAGGCGGCTCCCGCACCGGGAACCGGCAACAGCTTCACCACCGCCGGCCCGCACGGGGCGCCCGGTGGGCCCGGAATCCTTCCCGACCGTCCAGGAGGGGGTCATGGCGGATGGGGCGGTGGCCACGGATGGAACGGGGGGCACCGTGGCCAGGGTTGGGGGAACCGCGGATTCTGGGCCCCCGGGCACTGGTGGAACTGGTGGTGGTGAACCAGCCTCCCCGTGTTAGCCGGCCAGCCTCGACGTGCCGATCCACTCCTAGGCTGACCGGCCCACGGGATGGGGGGGAAACCATGCCGGCCTGACCACCCCTCAGGTCGGCATGGCCCTCTTCCAAGGCCGAATGGCCAACCGGCGGTTAGGGATCGCGCGGAAGGCCGAGCAACCGCTCGGCGATGATGTTCAGCTGCACCTCGGAGGTGCCGCCATAGATCGTCGTGGCCCGGCTCGCCAGCAGATACTCGCCCCATTTGCCGGGCGGTTGATTGGTGTCCCCGATCGCGGCCTCGGTGCCGAACGAGGACACCGCGAACTCGGCGTATCCCTGCCCGGTGCGCATCGAGAGCAGCTTCGAGATGGCCGCGGACGGCATGGCGTCGCCGCCGGCCAGCGTCAACAACGTCGAGCGCAGGTTCAGCACCTTGGCGGCGTGGCCCTCGGCAATCAACTGACCGGCCCGGTGCTGCGCGACCGGGTCGAACTGCCCGTCGCGCACGAAGTCGACGAACTGGCCGAGGGTGGCCAGAAAGTTGGCCTCGCTGCTGCCGATCGAAACCCGTTCCGCCGTAAGGGTATTGCGGCTGACTTCCCACCCACGGTTCACCTCGCCGAGCACGCATTCGTCGGGCACGAACACGTCGTCGATGTAGACGGTGTTGAACATCGCGTTCCCGGTGAGCTCGCGCAGCGGCTTCACCTCGACGCCCTCACTGCGCATGTCCAGCAGGAAGTAGGTGATGCCGTTGTGTTTCGGGGCGTTCGGGTCCGTTCTCGCCAGGAGCGCGCCCCACTGGGAGAGCTGCGCCGCGGTGGTCCAGATCTTCTGACCGGTGATTCGCCAGCCGCCGTCCGTCCGGGTTGCCTTGGTGCTCAGCCCGGCCAGGTCCGATCCGGCGCCCGGCTCGGAGAACAGCTGGCACCAGATCATCTCGCCGCGGAAGGTCGGCGGCAGGAACCGCTGCTTTTGCTCCTCGGTGCCGAAGGCGACGATCGACGGGATGATCCACGTCGCGATGCCCATCTGCGGGCGCTTGACCCGGCCGGCGGTGAATTCCTGGGCGATGATGACCTGCTCGATCGGACTGGCGGCGCGGCCCCAGGGTCTCGGCAGGTACGGCAGCGTCCAGCCGCCCTCGGCGATGGCGACCTTGCGCTGGTCGCGCTCCATCGCCTTGAGCGCGGTCACCTCGGCGCAGATCTCGTCGCGCAGCTTCTCGGTGTCGGGGTCGAGGTCGATGTCGACCGCCCGAAGCCCGGTGCTGGTGGCGGTGTGCACCACCTTCTGCGGGTATTCCGAACCGCGCCCGAAGGAGGCGGCCAGCATCAGCGCCCGGCGGTAGTACACGTTCGTGTCGTGCTCCCAGGTGAATCCGATCCCGCCGTGCACCTGGATGCAATCCTGCGCGCACCGTTGGGCGGCCGCCGGCGCCAGTGTCGCCGCGACGGCGGCCGCGAACTCCACTTTGGGACCGCTGATGTCCCAATCGTTTTCGCGTGCCTCGTCGAGAGCGCGGGCGGCGTCCCACACCGCCGCGGTAGCCCGCTCGGTGTCGGCGATCATCTCCGCGCACTTGTGCTTGATGGCCTGGAACTGCCCGATCGGCCGGCCGAACTGTTCGCGGATCTTGGCGTATTGCGACGCGGTGTCGGTCGCCCAGCGCGCCACCCCGATCGCCTCCGCCGACAGCAGGGTGGTCATCAACGCGTGCGCGGTCGCCATGCTCAGGTTGCCCAGCGCGGCGTCGGCGCCCACCTCGACGGCGTTGGCGCGCACATGGGCGATGAGGCGCAGCGGGTCGATGCTTCGCACCGGCTCGATCTCGAGCTCCTCGGCGCGCACCACCACCCATTCCTCGCCGCTGTCGATCGCGACCGGGAGCACCAGCACGGAGGCCTGCGCCGCCGCGGGTACCGCGCGGACCTCGCCGCGCAGCACCAGCGTGTCACCCTGACGGGTCGCGGTCAGCCCGCAGCAGTCCATCGCGTACGCGGCGATGGCGGCGCCCGAAGCCAGCTCGGAGAGCACCTTGGCGTGCGGATCGCTGGCGGAGATCAGGGCGCTGGCGATCGCCGACGGCACGAAAGGCCCGGGCACCGCGCCGTAGCCGAACTCGGCCAACACGATGGCCAGCTCGAGGATCCCGAAGCCCTGCCCGCCCACGGACTCGGCCAGGTGCAGGCCCTGCAGGCCTTGGTCCGCGGCGGCCTGCCAGTACGGCGGGGGATTGTCGATCGGTGTTTCCATGGCCGCGTGCAACGCCTCGGACGGCGCGATGCGCGCCACCAGGGACCGCGCCGAATCGGCCAGGTCTTGATGCTCAGGAGTGATAGCGATCGGCATTGGTCGCCTTCCCATGCGTTCGGGTTCCGTCTCGGCCAAGCGCCTTCCAAACTAACAACCGGTCGGTTGGTTGACCACAGGGGCCGCCGGGCGGTGCGGGCTCTCAGTGGTAGCGCTTGGCGATCCACTTGGCGATGATGTCGGCCTGCTCGCCGCGGGCGCCCGGGGTGGTGAAGTAGTGATCGGTGTCGATCGACGCCTGCGTCTTGTCGGGGCCGGCGAGCGCGGCGAAGATCCGTTGGGCGTCGGACGGAAACACACCGGTGTCGGCCTCGGCGTTGATCACCAGGGCGGGGCAGCTGATGCGGGCCAGGTGTGGTTCGGCCCGGGTCTGCGCCACCCGCAGGCTCCACATGCCCAGCCAGTTGCGCAGGGTGCAGGCCGCGGCGATCCCGTGCGCCGACCGGTTGGCCTTGGCCGGGACGCCGGCATAGCACATGTTCGGTTGACGCCTCGTGGGCTCGATGCTGGCATCGACCATGCGCGGATCGGCCCAGGTGCGCATGACGCAGAACGGACGGTCGGAAAACCCCGCCGCGCGAACGCGTTTGAGCTCCGTCTCGGCCCAGTCGGTGATGGCGTGGTTGCGTGCCGTCTGCGCACGGCGGTAGCGGTCGAGGAACTCCGGCGCGAACGGCGGGCCGTTGCGCTCGTTGAACAGGTCGAGGTCGACGTCGGTGGCGACGGGGTCGTTCTCGTCGACGACGGCGGCATCCATCCAGGCCGTCAGCACGTCGGGCCGCCCCGGGTGGGCCGCCGTGGCCACGTAGCCGTCGGCGGCGGGCAGCTCGGTCAGGCCCGTCGCGGGCCGCATCCCCTCCAATGGGGTTACGTTCGGTTCGACGGCCTGCGACTGATACGCGGCCATCAACGATCCGCCGCCCGAGTTGCCCAGCAGCACAACCGTTTCGACGCCCTGCACTTCGCGCAGCCAGCGCACCCCGACGCCGATGTCGACCAGTGCGTGGTCGAGCAGGAAGCTGCTCTCGAAGCCACGGAACCTGGTATTCCAGCCGAGGAAGCCCACCCCACGGGCCGCCATGTAGTCGGCGAGGTAGTGCTCGGAGAAGTCGATCTGGTAGTGGGTGGCGATCATCGCCACCTTGGGCTTGCGCCCCACCCCGCGGTGGTACAGGCCCTGGCAGGGATGCCCGCCCGCGCCGGCGCGCCCGGCGGTGGGCGACGGCAAGCCGACGAACTCGCGGACCACTCCCGCGGCACCGGTGTGAACAGTCATTTCAGCAGCCCTGCTGGCGATGGAGATCTCGGAGAAAACTGAAGCTGATGTTAGATTCTTGAATTACATCTTGGCCAGGATTTCCCACGCCGGGACGGAGGGGAGCCGCGCGATGATCAAGCCCCACAACACCAACACGGAATTCGAACTCGGCGGAATCAACCACGTCGCGCTGGTTTGCTCGGACATGGCCCGCACCGTGGATTTCTACACCAACGTCCTGGGCATGCCGTTGATCAAGTCGCTGGACCTGCCCGGGGGCGCGGGCCAGCACTTCTTCTTCGACGCCGGCAACGGCGACTGCGTCGCCTTCTTCTGGTTCGCCGACGCCCCCGACCGGGTGCCGGGCATCTCGTCGCCGGCCGCCATCCCCGGCATCGGCGACATCACCAGCGCGGTGAGCACCATGAACCACCTGGCATTCCACGTGCCGGCCGAGAAGTTCGACGCCTACCGCCAGCGGCTCAAGGAGAAGGGCGTGCGGGTGGGGCCGGTGCTCAACCACGATGAAAGCCCCATGCAGGTGTCGGCCACCGTGCACCCCGGGGTGTACGTCCGTTCGTTCTACTTCCAGGACCCCGACGGCATCACGCTCGAATTCGCATGCTGGGTCAAGGAATTCGGCCCCCGCGACGCGAGCACGGTGCCGAGGACCGCGGCCGACCGGCGGCCCGCCGTGCCGGCCGGCCGGCCGTGACCGACGGCATCCTGTCCGACGCCCAGATCGCGGCCCTGACGCCCGGCCAGCGGCGTGACCTGATCACCCGGCTGGAACAACCCGTGAGCGACATCGTCGACCCGGTATTCCTGGCCCGCGTGCGGCGAATCCGGTTGCGCCTGACGGCCGGTGGCTCGGCGGTGATGATCCCCTGGCTGGGCTATCTGTCCACGACGCTGCCGGAGAACTACGTCGTGCACAACTGGCCCCTCACCTGGATGGGCTACGACGCGCTGTTGATGATCTTCATGGCGGCGACGGCCGCGTTCGGCTACCTGCGCCGTCAGGTGCTCATCCCGGCCGCGTTCACTACCGGTGTGCTCCTGATCTGCGACGCATGGTTCGACCTGATGACCGCCGGCCCCAGGGACCTCTGGCTGTCGGTGGCCACCGCGGTGCTGGTCGAGCTGCCGCTGGCGGTCTTTATGATCGTCAGCGCGCTGCGGCTCATGCGCCTGACCATGGAGCGGTTCTGGCTGCTGGATCCCGGGATGCGGATGTGGCAGCTACCGCTGTTGCCGTGAGTCCCTGCCGTGGTGCGGTCAGGGTAGAAGAGGTTACCGGCGTCGTCGCGAGAACGCGGGGGATTGCGAATCTCGGCAAAAACCGCGTAATCCCCGCTTTCCTGTACTAACGTCCAACAACAGCGACTCGGGGGTACGAGCGACGACCGTAGAGGCAACGGCAGCTACGGAAATCGGTTCGCGAAGATCCCTGGTACGACATTGAATTCATATCGCGCATAAACCCATTCGCGGACTGGGTTTCCGGTACCTCTTTGCCGCACAACGGAATCAGCACCTTACAGAGCGAGGATCAACCAATGGTCGCACTCGGAAACATCTACGAATGGGAACCGCCGCACGGCCCACTGACCACGTGGACGGCCACTCCCGCCGCGCACGAAGCGGCCCGCACCGCGCCGTTGAGCGATTTGGTTCCGAGTTATCAGCAGACCCAACACCTCTGGACCGCCCACCTCGGCAACACGATGAACAGACAGCTCCCCCGGCTGATGGTCGTGGCGTGGGACATCCCCGGCACGTGTGACATCCCGGCGATGACGGCGGCGATCAATGCCCATGTCCGTGGGCAGGACACCTACCACAGCTGGTTCGACATCGTCGAAGGCGCCATCGTCCGCCGGGCGATCGCCGACCCCGGGGTCATCGAATTCGCTCCGACGGCGTTCGGAACGATGAGCCCCGAGCAGGCGCGTGCGCACGTCCTGACGACGACACCCGAGACGCTCGGATGGGGTTGCTTCACTTACGGAGTCATCCAGGGACCGGGCCACTTCACCTTCTACGCCAGCGTCGACCACCTGCACATCGATGGTGTGTCCGCCGCGCTGATCTTCCTCGACATCCACCTCACGTACCAGGAACTGGTGCTGGGTGCGCCCGGTGTCGAACTTCCCCCGCCCCCCGAGGTGAGAAGCTACCGCGACTACACCGTGCGGCAGCGCGAGACGGCGGCGAGCCTGTCCCTGTCCTCCCCGGAGATCAAGGACTGGATTGCGTTCGCGCGCGAGACCGACGGTGACTGGCCGAGTTTTCCGCTGCCGCTGGGCGACACGTGGGCCAGCTGCAAGGGTGACCTGATCACGGTCGACTTGCTGGACGCCGCGGGGACGGAGTCCTTCGACGCCGCCTGCTGCGGGGCCGGTGCCCGGTTCATCGGAGGCGTCTTGGCCTGCACAGCGCTGGCAGAGCGCGAATTGACGGGCAAGAACACCTATTTCGGGTTCACCGCTCGGGACACCCGGACCCCGGGCGTCGACACGATGACGGTGGGATGGTTCGCCAGCCTGATCCCGGTCACGGTGCCGACGGCCGGCGGTTCGTTCCCGGAGGCGGCGCGGGCGGCCCAGAAGTCCTTCGACTCCGCCAAGGACCTCGCCGCGGTGCCGGTCGAACGGGTGCTGGAGTTGGCGACCCCGGATGAGCTGGGCATCAAGCTGCCCACCCGACTGCCGATGATGATGTCGTTCCTCGACTTCCGGAAGATTCCCCTCGTCGGGATGTGGGCGGAGATGAATTTCGGGACCTATGGCGACAGCCTGTCCGCCGGCGGGATCAACATGTGGATCAACCGGCACGTCGAACGCACCACGGTGACGATCTCCTTCCCGGACAACGAGATAGCCCGGGAGTCGGTGCACTGCTACCTGGCCGCGCTGATCCGGGAGTTCGCCCGCGTCATCGAGACCACCCCCGACCAGCCCGATGTGGTTGCGGCCTAGGCGCACAAGACGGCGGGAGTCGTGATGATGAGCAACGTGCTGGACCTGGCCGACCAGACCCTCTTTCTCGGCGAGCGGGCGACCGCCGCTACCAGTGTGCTGCAATGCGTCTGGGTATACGACCGCGCTGTCGACGTCGACGGTCTGCGACGGTTCCACCGCCATCTCGGTCGGGGCCGGCTGCGTCGCCGCATCGAACGGTCCGCGTTGCCGTTCGGCAGGCATCGCTGGGTGGCCCCCACCGCTCAGCCGGAGCTCGAGATGGTCGCGGCGCCACGGCCCCGTGAGGCGATCGGCGACTGGCTGGAAGAACAGGCGGGCAAGCGGCCCGACGCCGAGCACGGGCCCGGCTACCACCTCGCCGTGCTCCCGTTGACCGACGGCGGCGCGGTGGTGAGCCTGGTGACCACCCATTGCCTCACCGACGGCGTCGGGCTCTGCGAGGCGTTGGCGGACGCGGCGTCCGGTCGCGACGACACCATCGACTGGCCGGCCCCGGCGGCACGGCCGCGGTGGCGGGCGCTGCGTGAGGACGCGCACCAAAGTGCATGCGACGCATCAAGCGTGGGCGGCGCTCTGGTCGCCGCGATCCGCCTGGCCGGGACCGCGCGCCACGCTGGCGGCGCGGCGCCGGCCGCCAAGCGGCCCGCGCCCCCCAGCGGGGCGGACGAACTCATCACGCTGCCCATGACGACGCTGTTCATCAACGCCGACGAGTGGGACGCGCGCGCGGAGGCGCTCGGGGGAACGAGCAACGCGCTGCTCGCTGGACTGGCCGCGCACCTCGCCCGGCGAGTGGGGCGGGTCGCCGCGGACGGAACGGTCACCGTGGGAATGCCGGTCAACGAGCGCACCCCGGGCGACACCCGCGCGAACGCGGTCGTCAACGTCGACATCACGGTCGACCCCGGTCCCGCGACGACCGACCTGCGCCAGATTCGCGCCGGGGTCAAGGAGGCCCTGACCCGCCACCTGGACGAGCCCGACGAGCGCTGGGCTTTGCTGCCGCTGGTTCCGCTGATCCCGAAGCGCGTCATGCGGCGCCTGATCGGCGTGGTCACCGGCGGTTCAACCACCGTCGTGTCGTCCAACCTCGGGGCGCTGGAACCGGCCGTCAACCGGCCGGATGGCACCGACGCCGATCACTTCGCCATGAGGACCGTGTACCCGGGGGTGACCACCGCGACCATGTACCGCACCAACGGCGCACTGGCGTTGTTGTCCGGGCGGGTGAACGGTCAAGTATTCGTCTCCTTCCTCGCCTACGAGCTCGGCCGGCACAACTCGATCGAGCAACTGCTGCAGAATGTTTCGAGCGCGCTGAGCGACTTCGGCCTCACCGCCACCACGGCTTGGCGCGCGGTCTGCCCGGCGTGACGCTGCGCTAGGTGTCGGCCGACGCCCGTGCTTCGGTGGCCCGGTAGAGCCTTGGCTCGGCCAGTTCGTCGAGCAGGGCGGCCAGGTGATCGACGAGCTGGTCGGGTTCGAGCCGGACGTCGCCGGCGAGCCAGGCGCTGATCGTCTGCCCGACGCCGCCGACCACGAAGTGCGCCGCCGCCTTGATGCGGTCGTTTGCCGGAACCCGCATCGCGTCCCCGACGTGCTGGCCGGACAGCATGGCGAACAGCGCGCTGGACTCGGCGCGCTTGCGCACGATCACCGGATCGGCCAAGTGCGTGCTGAACAGCAGGCGCCCGAGGCGGGGGTCGTCGGTGACGGTGCCCACGATGTTGGCCATGCCCGCCCGGGTCTGCTCGTGCGCCGGCACCGCCGCCACCGCGGCCTGCGTGGTGGTGGCCAGCCGGGCGACCACCCAATCGAACACGGAGGCGACGAATTCGTCCTTGTCGGCGAAACTCTCGTAGAAGTACCGGGCCGCCAGCCCGGCCTGCCGGCACACGCCGCGCACGGTGACCGCCGAGACGCTCTGTTGCTCGGCGCCGAGCAGCTCGAGGCCCGCGGCCAACAGTCGGTTGCGCCGCGTCGCCAGGCGCTGCGCGGCCTCGACGCCGCGGTACGGCCGCGCGCTGGAGGTCTCGCTCATGCCAACCATCTTGACACCGGCGGGGCGCCGCGACAATATCGGGAAACACCCGTTCGCACATTCGCGGGCGGTGCCGCGGGAGGGGATGACGATGGCGATGCGCGAGGCTGCTCACGAACCGGCGCGGCATGTCGAGCGCCCCATCGCCGACCCGCCCCGGCGATCCCCCGGACTGCGGCGCCGGCGGGCGCTGGGCATCGATGAGGGGTTGATGGGCGTCGCCCTCTTGGCCGGCCCGGCGAACGTGGTCATGCAGCTGGCCCGCCCCGGTGTCGGCTACGGCGTCATGGAGAGCCGCGTCGAGAGCGGGCGCGTCGACCTGCATCCGATCAAGCGTGCGCGCACCACCTTCACCTACCTGGCCGTGGCGACCAACGGCAGCGACGCCCAGAAGGACGCCTTCCGTCGTGCGGTGAACCGCGCCCACGCGCAGGTCTACTCCACGCCCGAAAGCCCGGTGCGATACAACGCCTTCGACCCCGAACTGCAGTTGTGGGTGGGGGCATGCCTGTACAAGGGCGGGGTCGACATCTACCGCATGTTCGTCGGCGAGTTGGAAGGCGAGGACGCCGACCGCCATTACCGGGAGGGCATGGCGCTGGCCACCACCCTGCAGGTGCCGCCGGAGATGTGGCCGGCGGACCGGGCCGCGTTCGACCGGTACTGGCAGGAGTCGCTGGCCAAGGTCCACATCGACGACGCGGTCCGGGAGTATCTCTACCCCATCGCGGCGGCCCGCATGCCTGGGCTGGCGCTGCCGCGCCGGCTGCAGCGCGCCTTCGACGACTTCGCGTTGCTGATCACCACGGGCTTTCTGCCGCAGCGGTTCCGCGACGAGATGCGCCTGCCCTGGGACGCCGCCAGGCAACGGCGCTTCGACCGCCTCCTGGCGGCGCTTGCGCTGGTGAACCGGAGCCTGCCGCGGTTCGTTCGCCGGTTCCCGTTCAACGTCCTGCTGGCCGACGTCGATCGCCGGATCAGGACGGGGCGCCCGCTGGTCTGAGGCGCGGGGGCGCGCCGCACCGCGTCGTGTTGATAACGACAATCATATTCATTAAGCTCTCCTCTGCCTGGTAAGCCCTCCAGCCCGAGGAGTACCTATGACGGCGCCGATCTGGATGGCTTCGCCACCCGAGGTGCACTCCGCGCTGCTCAGCAGCGGCCCCGGTCCGGCGCCGCTGCTCACGGCGGCGGGTGCCTGGTCCGAACTGAGCGCCGAATACGCTTCGGCCGCAGCCGAACTCAGCGGTGTCTTGGCCGCGGCGCAGGCCGGTGCGTGGGCGGGGCCCAGCGCGGAGTCGTATGTGGCCGCGCATGCGCCCTACCTGGACTGGCTCACCCGGGCCGGTGCGAACAGCGCGGCGGCGGCCGCCGAACACCAGACCGCCGCCGCCGCCTACACCGCGGCGCTGGCGGCCATGCCGACGCTACCGGAGCTCGCCGCCAACCACGCCGTCCACGGCGCGTTGGTGGCGACGAATTTCTTTGGCATCAACACGATTCCGATCGCGGTCAACGAGGCAGACTATGCGCGGATGTGGGTGCAGGCCGCCGGCACCATGACCACCTACCAGGCGGTCTCGACCGCGGCCGTCGCGGCGACACCGCAGACCGACCCGGCTCCGCAGATCGTGAAAACCGATGCCAACAACCAAAACTCGGGCAGCAGCTTCCACGATCCCACGATCGACAATCCGCTCGACGACTTCATTGCGAAGGTCCTGAAAAACCTCGGCATCAATTGGGACCCCGCGCAGGGCACCGTCAACGGGCTGCCCTATGACGCGTACACCAACGCGTCGCAACCGATTTGGTGGGTCGTTCGGGCGCTCGAACTGCTCGAGGATTTCGAGCAGTTCGGCTACTACCTGGTGCACAATCCGGCGCTGGCCTTCCAATACATCGTTCAGCTCGCGTTGTTCGACTGGCCAACGCACATCCTCGAGATCCTGACCACGGCGCCCCAGCTCTTAGCGCCCGCGCTGCTGCTCGCCGTCGCCCCCTTCGGAGCCGTCGGCGGCCTCGCCGGGCTGGCCGGCCTGGCCGGGATACCGCAGCCCCAGGTCGTGCCGGCGGCGGTGCCGGCACCCGCCCCACCGCCCGCCCCGATGCCGGCCGTCGCGATGACACCGACCGCCGCCGCGCCGGCGGCGGCTCCCGCCTCGGCCCCCGCGTCCCCTCCCGCGCCGACGGCGACCACGGTGACCACAACCGCGCCCTCCGCCCCGCCGCCGCACGCGGCGGGTTTCGCACCGCCCTATGTCGTCGCCCCGCCGGGCATCGGAACCGGCTCCGGGATGGGTGCGGCCGCGAGCTCGAGCGCCAAACGCAAAGCGCCGGAACCCGATAGCGCCGCGGCGGCGGCCGCGGCGGCGCGGGAGCAGGCCAGGGTGCGGCGCCGCAGGCGGGCCACCCGGCGCGACTACGGCGACGAGTTCGCGGACATGAATGTCGGCGTCGATCCGGATTGGGGCGCGCCGGCCGGCCCGGGGCCGTCGGTCGCATCCGACCTCGGCGCCGGGAGGCTGGGGTTCGCCGGGACCGCGCTCAGGCACGCGCCCGCCGCCGCGGCGGGATTGGCCACGCTGGCCGGGGACGGGTTCGGCGGCGGCCCGCAAGTCCCCATGACGCCGGGCACCTGGGACGCCGACGGCGCCGCGGAGCCGGATCCGCCCGTCACCGGGCGCCGGTAATGTCGACTCCGTGCGTAGCGAAGGCGATACCTGGGACATCACAACGAGTGTCGGTTCGACGGCGTTGTTCGTGGCGACGGCGCGGGCGCTGGAGGCGCGCAAGCCGGCCCCGCTGGCCGTCGACCCCTATGCGGAGGTGTTCTGCCGCGCCGTGGGCGGATGGGCGGCCGACGTCCTGGACGGCAAGGCCCCCGATCACGAGCTGACGACGGCCGACTTCGGCCAGCATTTCGTCAACTTCCAGGGCGCCCGCACCAAATACTTCGACGAATATTTCCGGCGCGCGGCCGACGCGGGCGTCCGGCAGGTGGTGATCCTCGCGGCGGGCCTGGACTCCCGCGCCTACCGCCTGGACTGGCCGGCCGGCACGACCATCTTCGAGTTGGACCAGCCGCAGGTCCTCGACTTCAAGCGTGAGGTGCTCGCCTCGCAGGGCGCCCGGCCGAACGCCGAGCGCCGCGAGATCGCGGTCGACCTGCGCGACGACTGGCCGCAGGCGTTGCGCGACAGCGGCTTCGACGCCACCCGGCCGTCGGCGTGGATAGCCGAGGGCCTGCTGATCTACCTCCCGGCCGCCGCGCAGGAGCAGCTGTTCACCGGCATCGACGGGCTGGCCGCCCCGGGCAGCCACGTCGCGGTCGAGGACGGGGCCCCTCTCGACCAGGACGACTTCGAGGCAAAACGCGAGGAAGAGCGCGCCAAGATGGCCGAGGGCGCCGAGCGACCCTTCTACCAGCTGGTCTACAACGAGCGGATTGCGCCCGCGACCGAATGGTTCGGCGAGCGGGGTTGGACCGCGGTCGGCACCCCGCTGGCCGACTTTCTGCGCCAGAACGGCAGGCCGGTTCCCGGGCCGGACATCGACGCCGGGCCGATGGTCGCCCGTAACACCCTGGTGAGCGCCGTCAAAGGCTGACCCGGCCCGCTCGGGCGCGTGATGAGTTCTCCATGAGTTGAGCGCGCGCCGGAACTTTCCCGCGCCGTGCTGCGACTACTACCGGGCTGATCGGTGCGCCGCCCAACAGCCCGGGCGGCGTCGGTCTCGGCCCGGCGAGGAGTTCCGGCGTGACGCTGCGCGCTTTTTCCGACGGTCCGGCCGGCGGTCGGCGATGACTGCCCCCGTGTGGATGGCGCTACCGCCGGAGGTCCATTCGGCACAGCTGAGCAGCGGCCCCGGCCCGGCCGGCCTGCTGGCCGCGGCGGCCTCCTGGAGCTCGCTGAGCGCCACCTATGCCTCCGCGGCGGACGAGCTGTCGGCGACCTTGGCGGCGGCGCAGGCCGGGGCGTGGGAGGGCCCCACCGCCGAGCAGTACGTGGCCGCCCACGCGCCTTACCTGGCGTGGCTGACGCGGGCCGGCGCCACCAGCGCCGCGGCCGCCGCCCGGCACGAGACCGCCGCCGCGGCCTACACCGCGGCGCTGGCCGCCATGCCGACCGTGCCGGAGCTGGCCGCCAACCACGCGGTTCACGGCGCACTGGTGGCGACCAATTTCTTCGGCGTGAACACCATCCCGATCGCGGTCAACGAGGCCGACTACGCGCGGATGTGGGTCCAGGCCGCCACCACGATGTCCACCTACCAGGCGGTCTCGACCGCGGCGGTGGCCTCGACGCCGCAGACCGACCCGGCGCCGGTCATCCTGCACGCCGACGGCGGCGACGAACCCGACGACACCGGGATCGTCGACAACGACGGCGGCAACCCCTACCAGCTGAGCTGGTGGATCAACCGATTCACGGAGATCTTCCAGACCATCGCACGGGATTTGGAGGAGTTTCCGGAAAACCCGTCCGAGGCGCTGACCCAGCTGCTCAACGACATCGGGCTGCTGATCGCGGACGAGTTCACCCATGCGATCGAGGCCTTCCAGGCGTTCGCCCCCCAGATCGCGGCGTTCACGCTCGCCCTGCCGGCCGGCGCCGCGGCCGGCCTCGTGGGGCTGGTGGGGTTGACCGCGATCCAGCCCCAGCCGGCCCCGGTCGCGGCCGCCGCGCCGGCACCCGCGGCCCCGAAACCGATGCCGGTGGCGGCCGGGCCGCCGGTGAGCGTCGCGGCCACGCCCACGGTGCCTTGATCCGCGCCCAGGCCCCGGCC
>NZ_LQOU01000043.1 GCF_002102155.1 Mycobacterium europaeum | reverse complement strand
AAAAACCCCGGCCGATGGCCGGGGAATCTGTAACCCATGACGCGACTCATCTGTCACCTATGACTCGACTCATCACATTGGCGGTGGCGGAGGGATTTGAACCCTATTTTCGGGACTCGATGACCTGCTTCAGCCCATTTGAGGTGCGAAAACACATCAGTGTAGTTAAATTTAGTTATGTGTAACTGTGGGCAGTTTGTGGGCACAAGGTGGGCGTGGGCCTCCCATCCAGCGGAATTACCGCACCTGCTTACCCTCAGGCCAGATCTCGTGGTTGGCGTCCCACCACACGATGTGGAACTCGTGCCCTTCGCGGATCCCCAGGAGCCGCAATGACTCGCTAGGCGCGATAGTGAGTCGGCAGATTGAGTCTTGGCCGTCGTATTGGTTGTTTAGCCGCTTGCGTGCCGCCTGGTTTGGGCATTCGGCCATCTCGTAGTCGGCCAGAAGATCGTTCGACCTGGCCTGTCCCACAGTCATTTTCTCGAAGTACGCGAGGCGGTCCAGCAGGCGCTTGTGATGCTTGCGGTCGATCTTGCACAATGCCCATTTGCCGTGATCGAGGCGACCAAACCGGAACCGCAGAGTCTGCTCTGGTTGGGGAGGGCTGGAGACCGCACGCTTCTCCGGCCGAGGCGAAGCGCTAGACTCCGGAACCAGCTTCGGCCGCTTCGTTGGGCCGCCCACTACGCCCCGACGAGTCCCAGGTAGTACTCGTACATCGCGACGTCAGTGATTGGAGTCGAGCAGGGAGCGCCCGCCGGCAGGCCGTCTCGAGCATCCCTCCACGGCGCCTCTCGGTGCGTCATGTCGCTCAGCTCGTAGGCCTTGAGGCTCCCATAGTGCTGGAGTACTACGTCGACGGATTCCTTCTCGTTGTCCGTCAGATTGCCCGAGTCGCCTTTCACCATCTTGGCAGTGACCTCAAATTTGCCGCGATGCGATTTGTAGAGTTCGTACACGACGGGCCCGTTGGCCCAGGCCTGAATCTGTTCAGGAAACAGGGAGGCGTCTTCCCATACCAAGTGCCAAGCCTTGGAGTAATAGACGAGCTTCTGGAGCTTCATGGCGCTCATCCGACCCAACCGCTCCAGGATGTAGGTCGCTACATCATGAACGCTTGCCATGGACTTTGCCCTTCCCAACGTCAGCCCGGACACAACCGTTCGCTGATTACGGCGCAAGTATGACACGCCGTACTGACGTGTTTACCCGCCACACGCAGAATTCACCCCGGCTGGATCGCACCCACAGCACACCACCGTAGTGCCCCTGTTGGGGTGCAGCGGCGGGGCGGACACTGCTCATCATGGGTCCGACGCCCGCACCGCGCTTACCGGCCCGTTCGGCTGCACCAACGGGGTAACGATACGAGATATGGCGGTGGGCGGCTGCCATACTGGCGTCATGGACATCGACAGCGACGCCTACACCGAACACCTGGTGGCGCTCTCCCACGAATGCGATCGACGTCTGGCCGGCCTGCTGGCCCACGGCACGGCGATGGACCGGGCCTACGCCAAAGCGATCACGGAACTCAATTCACGGGCCTAAGCCGCTTCCGTGGGTCGTCGCCGTCGCCGTCGTCGTCGTCGCCGTGGCCGTCCAGTATCCGCCGCCGCTTGGCTATCAGGTCGTCCAAGTGTTGGCGCGGCAACTCCTTGGTGGCGCCGGCCCGGGACTCGGACGCAGGCGTCAACCCCAACTCCGACTCGATCAGCCTGCACTCGGTACTCAACAGCCGCACCTCTACCAGCAACGGATGCGTACGCCGCTGACCGGTCGAACCCGCCGACGTCATGCCGTCATTCTCGACCTGGGATAGCGCGCGGGCCAGCAGGTCTTGCAGTGTGCAATACCGGGTCACGATGATCATGTGCCGCTCGGGCACCACCCAGTGAAGCGCCCATACCCGCTTCCACGCCGCGCGCCCAGCCTCCCCCAAACCGGCCGGGCACCGCGGAATTGGACGAGGCTTAACCGGCGCCGAAGGCGGCCTTGAAGGCGCCACGTACTGCGGTTTCGGCCGTCTGGGCATCGCTACCTCCTATCTCGTCCGGGGCCGCCCGGCGACCATTGGCCGCGATTCGCGCTGATCAACGCCATTCCGGTGCAATCCGACCGGATTCGTGCCGATCAACCCAAAAACGAACTTCTGTAGCAGTCCGGCGTGTGCGAGCTGGGCAACGGGTCGCCGCGCCGGGGGTGCAAAAAACGGGGATTCTCGCGGGTGGGGCAGCCCGGGGGGACGGTCCGAAAGGAGAAAAGCGCCCGGCCCCCCGGGCTGGTCTGTGGGTGTTATGTGGCCGTCCACGGTTGGTTGTCGTGGATGCTGGCGTTGTTGAAGCTGGTGTTGGCGGCGTCCTGCGCCGGGCTCGCGGTGTCTGAGGCATCGCCGGTGGTGGGCTGGTAGGTCGCTGGGGTAGCCGGGTTGCCGAACATGTAGTCGTTGGGCGTCACAGAGCCGACTCCCCCGTAGGTGCCGTCGGGGTTGGTGTTGGGTGCCTCGAATGGTCGCTGATTGGACTTGGCTGCGTGGGGTGTTGGTGCGCCGTAATCGTTTCCGGCGGCTGGGATTTCGGGGCCTTCGCCGGTGTAGTAGCTCGCTTTGTTGAGTGCCATGATTGGGGCCTTTCGCTTCGGTTGTTGGATGGGGGCTCGGCGCTGGGGATGAACAAGCCGTGGAAGAAAGCCATCCCCAGCGCCTGCCCGGTCTTAGAGGACGCCGCTGGTCGACGGTTTTTCGGCTATCCAGCCGGTGTTGACGGGCTGCCAGCCGCGGGGTAGGTCGCCGTCGTGTGGATCCCAATACCCAAGTCTCCCACCTGGTTTCGATACAGCGACGGGTTGTTCGGGCTGCTTGTATGGGACTGTTTTCGTGGGGTCGCCGGCGGCGCGGAGTTTGACGCCCAGGGCGTGCAGTGCTCCCCATTTCCCGGTGCGGCCATCGGTTGTCGCCCACGCCAGCCATACCTTGCGGCGGTGCGCGCGCCCGGGATCGCATGCCAGGGCAATCTGATGTTCAACGGTGCGGGCATCGGTGGCTGCGCTGACAAACGCTACGTCTGGGGATGCGCCGGCCAGGGTGGCAGCGGCGAACAGCACATGGCGGGCTGCGTCCAAATCGGCTGCCAGGCTCGGTGCCTGCAACCAGGCTTCCCTCTGCGCACCGCTGGCGCTGATGAGCATGTCACCGCTGGATTCCACATTCACGGTGTTGGCGGCGCCGGTGAAGCGTTTGGCCGCCGTGTCGTAGCAGTCGGCAGCGGTTCGGTAATTGCGCTTCGCCACGGCCGAATACAACGCTTCGAGTTGACGCAGCACAGCGGCTTGTACCCGTTCGTTGACGGTGGCGTCGGCGCCGCCGGTGGCCTGCTCCTCGGCGACTGCCACCGCCCGCAGCGTCGCCAGGTCGGCCCCGGTTGGCTGCACAACCTCGGCGGCCAGCCGGTCGGTGCTGGGGTTGCCCATGTTGATGTACGCGGCGTAGCGGTCCTTCAGGGCCTCCCACTGGGCTGGTGGCGCGATACCGGCCTGGGTGCATGTCTCGACTGCGCTCAGGTGGCAGCGAAAGCCATCACGGTTGTATCCGGTCGATCCGCCGATCAGCGCGGGGGGCGCTGCGCCTCCGCTGGCGAAGAAGTGGACCATGTGCTGCCTTCCAAGTGTTGTCGTACGGCCTGTTCGTCGAGTAGCCAGCGGCCGGCGACGATACGGCCTCCGAGTCGCGGTGCAAGCCTCTGTGTTTGGCGTTTCGACCTTCCCAACATGGCGGCGGCCTGTTCGACCGTCAGGGTCGGGAGGGTCTGCGGATAAGCCTGCACCGGCTCGCGATCAACGACGTCGTTGTGTCGCGCCGCGGACAAAGCCTCGGTGAGGGCGTCGACGTAAGTCCGGTGCTCCGAGGTCTCGGGCAGTCCGTTGAACCGGCGGCTGCGGGACGCCAGGGCGGCATCAGCGACGGCCATCTGAAGCCACCGCGGCGGCAGCACGGCGCCGAATGTCAGACCCGCTTCGCGCACCCGCGTTGTCATTTGCTGAGAGGCAATTGGAGGAGTGGGCCGTCCGCGCGGTCGGCGCCTCCGTGCACCACCCGCAGGGGCTTGGTTTCGGATGCTTTCCGGGTGGCCGGCGGCCGGGGCGGTGCGCCGTCACAGTCATCGCACAGCGGGCGGGTCGCGGCTTTCGGGAGACTGACGTTGCACCGCCGGCAAATTTTCGGGCGGGGTGGATTCATGGGCTCCTCGCTAGGTGTGGGGGTCTGCGCAGCGACCGGACTTTGACGCCCGGCTTCTTCGGCGTCGGATGACGAACTGGCAGAATCGACCTCTGCTACATAAGCGGGAGGTACACCGTGTACTTCGGGTACACCGCTATTGACCTGCGAATACACGGGTGTACTTTCGGTACACGGTGTACTTTCGGGCATCAAACGGTAGCGGCTTCCCCTGTCGGTCTCGATGACGATGATTCGACCCTCGTCAGCTAACTCAGATACGGCCGGAGCGAAGTTGACGCGAAGGTCCGCCTTCAGCCTCCGGCGAAGGTCGGCACCGAATGTTTCGCCAGATGCTCTTGCCAACCACCGCAGCACCGCTTCCTTGGCCCGCTGGAGTTTGCGGTCCGAGATAACCTCGTCGCGTTCCGCGGTAGCCAGAGCCCGGCCACGGTTGACGCGGCGAGACGCCTCGACCCGTTGCTGTTGCACCCATGCGCGGGTGCGGTCCGACATCGCCATCACCACGCCGGCAAGGTGCCAGTCCTCATCGCTCAGGGCCGGTTGCCCGTCGCGGCCGTCGAGCACCATCAAGGCGGTAGCCACCTTGAGCCGCACCAACAACTTGTGCCCGTCGAGCGGGTCGACTTCGCCGCGGTGCATCGCAAGCTGGTGAGCGTCGATAGCCTGCCGGGCGACTTCCGGGACCGCGAGATCACCTGAGAATCGGGGCTGCGTGACCACGACCGGCGCGGGCTCGGCGGGACGCTCCTCAGGCGCATCCGCATCCAGCACCGGCAGCCACACGAAGCGTTGCGGCGTCCCGCCGTCCGCCCCGTCGAGCAGCGCTCCCGCCCGGCCGGGCTGCACGCCGACGATCAGCCCACACCGATACGAGTGCGCCGCCACCCGGGTGCGGGTGTGGGCCTGGGCGTTGGTGAAACCGAGCTGCTCACCGGAGAACACCTTGCGCAGCTCGCCCTCCAACGTCGAGCCCGAGCGGGAGAACAAGCCGGCGGCGGTGTCGACCTCGGGCACCGAAAACACGGCGGTGGTGATCTGCTCTGCCTGGGCCTCAATGCCGTCTTTGCCCTTGCCGGGCGTGGGCGGCATGAAAGTACGCGAAACGCCTTCCCCGGACCCGATCGGGAACTCAGGAAGGTCCACAACACCACCGTGATGCCAGCGAAACGAGATGGCGTCTCGTGCCGCCGACTCAGAGGTGCCCTTGCCCGCGCCAGAGGGGCCGGCCAGCACCACGAAGGTGTTCAAGCTGGCCCGGCCACCGACGTGCGGAGGCAACGCCACCGACGGCGGAATGATGCCGTTGGCGCGGACCAGGCACACACCCAGCACAGCCCACGGGCAGCGCCGCCGAGCCTGAGCGAACTGGTGAAGGTGCGCCAGAATCGGCCGGGCCGACCAAAAGTCGTCGTTCACGATGTTCCCTTTGACTGGGCGGATCGGATGGTCTGCTGGATCTCGCCGGCCGGTAACCCGATCTGGTGGGCTGCGGCGGCCATGGCCGAGTAGACGGCGGCGGGTGCTTGGTCGGCTGCGGCACGGGCTGCGGCCCAGAACAGGGTGCCGTTACGGTTACCGGGCTGCGCGGTCTGCACCGCGTGGATCAAACCGCCCCACCTGTCACCCGATGGCTGTACGGGCACGCTGGGTGCGGTGTACGTCGAGGCGGCGATCAGTGCCCAGATGTGTTGGGGTACAGCCGCGATGGGGGCGTCACGATGCAGCCGATACGGCTTCCCGGTGATCGGGTGGATCGAACCAGGCGCGACCAAATACCCCGCGCCGCCGGCTTTCACGTCGATACCGGGAACACCGTGGACCTTGCCCCGCACCGGGCCGGACACCCGGTAGTAGATGTGCCACCCGCCTGCGCCGGTCTGCACGCACAACGTCGCGTGTTCGGGCCGGAGTTTGAGCGCCGATGCCCGGCCACCGTTGCGTGGATCAACATCGAGCGCGACCACGCCTCGCTGAGTGACTCCCCAATTCGTGCCCGGGTATTTCCTGGCCCACGAGGCGATCACGTCGCGGTCGCGGGTGAAGTCATGTATCCCGTGGGCGGTGCGGGGTAGCTTTCCGTCGAGCGGCCCGACCGAAAAGCCATGTCCCAGCATGACCCCCAGCGGAGAACCGGGCAGTTCTGTGGTCACCAAACCACCCCCGGCACATCACCGAGGATGTCGGCCAGGCATTCGGCGATGTGCCTCAATTCACGGCGCTCTGCGTACAAGTAGTCGAGGTCAGCGCCGGGCCGGCCGGCCAAACCCTCGACGCACCGAACAGCCTGCAAAATGTGCTCGCGGGCCGATTTCAGGTGCCGCTCCCGCAGGGCAGCATCAGCGGGTATCGTCACGGTTGCCTACTTTCTTGTGGTTGGTGGGTTGGAGCGGTCCCCGCCGGTGCTGGTAACACCGGGTCAACGGGGGCCGTTCTGCGTAAGTCCTCGGTCCGGTCGTCGTCGACCAGCCCGAGGTCGGCGTGATCCTGCTGCGGGCGATCACACATTAGGCCGCGCCGCCACGAATCGTGTTGTCGCTCAGGTACTTCAGAATGTCCTCGCGGCGGTAACGGATCTTGCGGCCAATTCGGACGTAGGGCAATCCTCGACCGAGATAACGATCCTGGTTGAGAGATTCCTTGCTCGCTCTGATTAAGTCCGCTACCTCGGCGGTCGTCATCAAGGCCGGCAGCGCGTCCATAGAGTCACCTTTCCTCCCTTCAAACGAGGATTTTCCTCGTTCACAGATAGATTTACTTCAACTGAGCTTGAGTGTCAAGAACATCATTGAAACGAGGATTTTCCTCATTTAATGTGATGGCGTGGTGAGACGTGATGAAGAGCAGTGGGAACCACTCGACTCTCTGGGGAAAACTGGCACGACTGTCGCCAAAAACATTAGGTCGATACGTCAGGCTCGCGGCCTCGCGTACACAGAACTTGCGGCGCGACTCAAGTCCCTTCAGCGCGAGATACCGACATGGGGCCTGCGCAAGATCGAGTCGGGTGGGCGGCGAGTAGACGCTGACGACCTCGTCGCTTTGGCTCTGGCCCTCGGGGTTTCGCCAATCTCGTTGCTGCTGCCGGGAATGCCGGCGGTTCCCGACCCTGATGCGAAGGTTGAGGTCACCGGGGTCGAACACAGGGTGTATCTCGGGGAACTGTGGAACTGGCTTAAGGCAGACATCACGCGTACTCCACCGTCGTGGGCCAATGTGTCCCGGCCGTTGTTTGAGGCGAACGGCGTGCCCGCCTGGGAGTGGGCCAGATGGTCCAGGGGCACCGATGGCGACGATTAGTAAGTACGAAACTGCCAGTGGGTCAACGCTTTACCGTGTTCGGTATCGCAAGCCCGATAACCGGCAGACCGACAAGCGAGGCTTCAGAACCAAGAAAGCCGCGGAGGCGTTCGCCAATACCGTCGAGGTGAAGAAGCTCACCGGCGAGTTCATCCCGGAGACTGCCGGCAGGATCACGGTGGGCGAGCTGGCGCCGGACTGGCTGACTCGCAAGGAACAGGCCACCGCAGCGTCGAACTACCGCATGATCGAGTCAGCCTGGCGTGTGCACGTCAAACCGAAATGGGGAGGCTGGCAGGTATCCAAGATCACCGTTCCCGACGTCGAAGCATGGATAGCCCAGATGGTTCGCGATGGCCGTGGCGCCACAACAGTTCTGCGAGCTCAGGGCGTTCTATCCGGAGTTCTGGCCGACGCGGTGAAGGCCAAGAGGCTGGCTGTGAACCCGGCGAAAGGTGTTGAGGGGCTGCCTCGTAAGGCGGCGCGTCGGCACGTGTACCTGACCGCTGATGACGTGCATCGGCTGGCGGCCGAAGCCGGCGAACACCGCGCCCTGGTGCTCGTGCTGGCCTTCTGCGGTTTGCGCTGGGGCGAGGCGATTGCACTCCGAGTGCGTGATGTCGAGTTTCTCAAGCGGCGCCTGGTTGTTGCCGAGAACGCGGTACAGCTCGGTGTTGACCACGCGGTCGGCCCGACCAAGGGCCGCAAAACGAGGTGTATTCCAGTCCCGTCGTTCGTGCTTGATGAGCTGTCCCAGCGATGCAAAGACAAGGACGCCGGCACTTTGGTGTTCCCCGGCCCCGAAGGCGCGTTCCTTCCGCGGCCGAAGTCGACCCGCGGGTGGTTTCACGGCGCGGTGAAGCGCTCGGGCGTTCAGGCAATCACTCCCCACGACCTACGGCACACTTGCGCGTCACTGGCGGTGTCGGCCGGCGTCAATGTCCTGGCGTTGCAGCGGATGCTTGGACACCAGTCGGCGAAGGTCACTCTGGACACCTACGCAGACCTGTTCGACACCGACCTTGATGCGGTTGCGGTCACTTTGCACAAGTCCTACTCACTCGGAAGTGTGGGCAAAATGTGGGCACCGAATGTGCACCAGGTCGGCCAGCAAACATGAAAACACCCTCTAAGCTGCGTTAACAACCAGAGGGCGTTGGCGGTGGCGGAGGGATTTGAACCCTCGGACGGTGTTAGCCGTCACACGCTTTCGAGGCGTGCTCCTTAGGCCGCTCGGACACGCCACCGCCGAGCAGCTTACCTAACCGTGAGCCCCTCACCCCAATCGCTGGCGGGCGAAGAAGGCCTCCAGCGGTGCGGCGCACTCTTCGGCGAGCACGCCGCCGCGTACTTGCGGCCGATGGTTGAGCCGCCGATCGCGGACCACGTCCCATAGGGATCCGACCGCTCCGGTCTTGGGTTCCCACGCGCCGAACACGAGCCGGCCGATGCGGGCCAGGACCAGTGCGCCGGCGCACATGGTGCACGGTTCGACGGTGACCGCGAGAGTGGCGCCCTCCAGCCGCCAGCCGTCGCCGAGGACGCCGGCGGCCGCGCGCAGCGCCAGGATCTCGGCGTGCGCCGTGGGATCGCCCAGAGCTTCCCGGGCATTCACCGCGCGGGCCAGTTCGGTTCCGTCGGCCCCGACGACCACCGCACCGATGGGCACGTCGCGGGGACCCGCCGTCGCCGCGACCGACAACGCGGCACGGATCAGGTCTTCGTCACCGATCACCGACCGGGCCTGATGGCGGCGACCCGCATCGCCCGGCTTCGCCGCGCTCGCGATCACCGACCGGGCCTGATGGCGGCGACCCGCATCGCCCGGCTTCGCCGCGCTCGCGATCACCGACCGATGCGGTCGATCACGGCCGACAGCTGGTCGGCAAAGCCCATCTCCCGGGCGATGCGGCCAAGCTGCTCGTCCGCGTACAGGTCGGCCTCGTCGAGGATCACGCCCAGCACCGCCTCGGGCAGGCCGATGTCGGCCAACAACCCGAGGTCGCCCTCCTCGAAAGGATCCGAATCCTCCAGATCCTCGGGGTCGATGTCGGCGTCAAGCTTGTCCAGCACTTCGGCGGCGATGTCGTAGTCCAACGCGGCGGTGGCGTCCGACAACAGCAGCCGCGTGCCCGACGGCGCCGGGCGCACGATCACGAAGAACTCGTCGTCCACGTCCAGCAGCCCGAACACCGCGCCGGCGCTGCGCAGCTCCCGCAGCTCCGTCTCGGCGGCCTTGAGGCTCATCAGCGATTTCCGGGCCATCGGGGAACACCGCCACTGGCCCTCTTCGCGCACGACCGCTACGCCGAAACCGTCCGGCGTATCCGCGGACGGGCCTTGGGCTGGGGCCCGTTGTGCTCCCATGGCCGCTTACGGTAGTCGCAGACGAGGCCCCCTGACCAGATGGAGCGAAACGCGGCAACGTCTGACCGCACCGCGCCGCCGGGTTGTGCCAACCTTGGTCTGTGGCTAGCCCCGTTTCTCAACCACCGGTGTGCGTGCTCGGGCTGGGCCTGATCGGCGGCTCGATCATGCGGGCCGCCGAGGCGGCGGGCCGGGAGGTGTTCGGCTACAACCGGTCGGTGGAGGGTGCACGCGGAGCCGCCGCCGACGGTTTCGACGCCAGCACCGACCTGGCGGTCACGTTGACCCGCGCAGCCGACACCGGCGCGCTGATCGTCCTGGCGGTGCCCATGCCGGCGATGGCCGGCATGCTCGCCCACGTGGGCGAACTGGCCCCGAACTGTCCGTTGACCGACGTCACCAGCGTCAAACGGGCGGTGCTCGACGAGGTCGTCGCGGCCGGTCTGCAGGAACGTTTCGTCGGTGGTCACCCGATGACCGGCACCGCTCATTCGGGCTGGGGCGCGGGCAACCCCGGCCTGTTCACCAGGGCGCCGTGGGTGGTCAGCGTCGACGACCACGTCGACCCGGCGGTGTGGTCGATGGTGATGACGCTGGCGCTGGATTGCGGCGCGGTGGTGGTGCCGGCCAAGTCCGACGACCACGACGCCGCGGCGGCCGCCATCTCACACCTGCCGCACCTGCTCGCCGAGGCCCTGGCGGTCATCGCCGGGGAGGTCCCGCTGGCCTTCGCGCTGGCCGCCGGATCTTTCCGCGACGGCACCAGGGTGGCCGCCACCGCCCCCGACCTGGTGCGCGCGATGTGTGAGGGCAACTCCGACCAGCTGGTGCCGGCCGCCGGCCGGGTCATCGAGCTGCTGAGCCGGGCCCGTGAATCCCTGGTCGGGAACAATTCGGTGGCCGAACTCGTCGAGGCCGGGCACGCCGCCCGGACGCGCTACGACAACTTCCCGCGTTCCGAGATTTTCCACGTCGTCATCGGCGCCGAGAACTGGCGCGAGGAGCTGGCCGCCGCCGGCCGGGCGGGCGGGGTGATCAGATCCGCTCTGCCAAGCCTGGATAGTCGACGATGAACCCCTCTTCGTCGACGCTCACGACGGTATCGGCGACCGGGGAGCGCAGCTTGATGCCGTCGAGGCCGCCCGAGCTGCTGTAGCTCACGACGTCCGCGGTGATGGACATATCAGGCAGATTGACGTAGACCACCGGCAGTGTGACCGAGTCCGGCCTTTCGTGGAGGCCGAGCCGGCGGATGGGCAACGCGTTGAAAAACGGGCTGAACACCACGTCGCAGTCGAGGGCTCCGTTGTACCCCGCCCGGTGCTCGCCCTGATGGTCGGTGACCAGCCACATGTTCTCTTCATCACGGGCGATGGAGATCACACGTTCCCGCTCGGCCAGCGTGACGGTCATGCCGAGCCGCTTGGTGGCGCCGGTCTCGTCGGTCTGCAGGTCGTAGTACGCGCCGAACGCCGGATTGGTTGCGGTGGCGGCGGCCACGATGCGGCCATTGGCCTTGATTCTCTTGCCGGACACCTGAATTCGTACCGATTCCATCCGCGATACGTCCTGTGCACGCCAGGTGAGTATCGCCTGCCATACCCGCCGACTCGAATCAGAGGAATCTGTGTTCACTCATCTACCGTAATCGTGCCCGTCGACGGTCGCGTACCTGCCCGGCGCTCGCGCCGGCCGGCGGCCATGCGCAGGCGGTCGCCGCCCGGCACCGATGCCCACACCGCCAACGCCAGCAGCCCGTCGAGCGCGAGCGCCAACGCGGCCACCATGAAGGCGCCGACCAGGGCGAGGTGAAATTCGCGCTCCTTGATTCCGTCGATCAGGTATCTGCCCAGCCCGCCGAGACTCGCGTAGGCCGCGACCGTCGCGGTGGCGACCACCTGCAGCGTGGCGCTGCGCAACCCGCCCAGGATCAACGGCAGCGCGTTGCGCGCCTCTACCCGGAGCACCTGAGCCTCCGTCATTCCCATCGCACGGGCGGCGTCGACCACGGCCGGCTCGACGTTGGCGATCCCCGCATACGTGCCGGCCAGCAGCGCCGGGACACCCAGCAGCATCAGGGCGACCAGTGGCGGCCCAACGCCGAGCCCGAACAGCAGCGTTCCGAGCAGCAGCACGCCCAGCGTCGGCAGGGCGCGCAACCCGTTGACCGCGCCCACCACCAGCAGGGTGCCGCGGCCGGTGTGCCCGATGATCAGCCCGGCGGGAATGGCGATCAGGGCCGAGGCGCCCACCGCGAGCGCCGTGTACTCGAGATGCTCCAAGACCCGCGCCGCCAGCCCGACCGGACCCGTCCAGTTCTCGGCGGTCAACAGGAAGGCGACGGCGCCCTGCACGAAGTTCATCGCGCGCCGCCCACGATCGGGGCCACCACCGACCGTCGGCGCGGCGGGCGCGCGGCCCGCTCCCACGGTGTGACCAGCCGGCCCGCCACCACGATCAACGCGTCGATGACGATCGCCAGCGCGAAGAGCGCGATGATGCCCCCGAGGATCTGGTCGCTCTTGTTGGTCTGGTAGCCCTCGGTGAACCAGGCACCCAGGCCGCCGATGCCGATCACCGAACCCACCGAGACCATCGCGATGTTGGTCACCACCACCACCCGCAGCCCAGCCAGCAGAACCGGAACAGACAGCGGCAGTTCGACTTTCAGCATTCGCGTGATCGGCGAGTAGCCGACCGCGGTGGCGGCGTCACGCACCGGGGCCGGCACCGCGTCCAGCGCCTCGAGCACCGCCCGGACCAGCAGCGCCGCGGTGTAGGCGGTCAGCGCGACCATGACGTTGGCCTCGTCGAGGATCCGGGTCCCGATGATCATCGGCAAGACCACGAACAGCGCCAGCGACGGGATGGTGAACACCACGCTCGCGGTGGCCGTCGTCAGCCGTCGCGCAACCGGCGCACGCTGCACCGCCGCGCCCAGTGGGACCGCGATCGCCAGGCCGATCAGCACCGGCACCAACGACAGCCGCAGATGGACGAGAGTCAGCACCCAGGCGTCATCGAGGTGGGTGAGCAGGTAGTGCATCGCTCAGCCCCGCCGTCGGGCTTCCACCGCGGCCAGCACGTCGCCGGCGAGCACACCGCCGATGACCCTGCCGCCGTCGTCGACGGCGATGCCCACCCCCGACGGCGACGACAGCGCCGCGTCCAGCGCGTGGCTGAGGTTGCCGTGGGGACGAAACAGCGAGCCGACGCCGCTCATGCTGTCGGACAACGACGCACCCCCGCGATGCCGGCGCACCCCTTCGGTGTCGATCCAGCCCAGCGGCGCGCCGGCGCCATCCACCACCACCGCCCAGCCATCCGCCGGGCAGATCCTCGACAGGTCATCCGCCGGGATGCGCTGCACGTCGTGCAGCGGCAGGCCGGCGGCATCGATGAGTTGCAGCCAGCGGTAGCCCCGGCCCAGGCCGATGAACCTTGCCACGAAATCGTTGGCCGGGCGCGACAGCAACCGCGCCGGGTCGTCGTACTGCTGTAACGACCCGGCCCGGAACACCGCGACCTTGTCGGCGAGCTTGAGCGCTTCGTCGATGTCGTGGGTGACGAACACGATCGTCTTGTGCAATTCGCTTTGCAGCCGCAGGATTTCGTTCTGCAGATCGAGCCGGACGACCGGGTCGACGGCCGAGAACGGCTCGTCCATCAGCAGGATGGGCGGGTCGGCGGCCAGCGCACGGGCCACGCCGACGCGTTGTTGCTCACCGCCGGACAGCTGCGCGGGGTAGCGGCCGGCGAGCCGGGCGTCCAGCCCGACGCGTTCGAGCACCGCGTAGGCGGCGGCGCGGGCCGACCGCCGAGATTGCCCCTTCAGCACCGGAACCGTTGCGACGTTGTCGATCACCCGAAGGTGCGGCATCAGTCCGGCGTGCTGGATGACGTAGCCGATGCCGAGGCGCAGCCGCACCGGGTCGAGGGTGGACACGTCCACCCCGTCGACGGTGATGACGCCGGACGTCGGCTCGATCATGCGGTTGATCATGCGCAGCGCCGTGGTCTTTCCGCTGCCAGACGAACCGACGAAGACGGTCAACTCCCCGCTCGGGACCGTCAGGCTCAACCGGTCCACCGCGGTGGTTCCGTCGGCGAAGGCCTTGCTCACTTCGTCGAAGACGATCATTGGCCGACCGGATGATTGAAGCCGTTGTCCCGCAGCCATTTCCGCGCGGCCTGGTCTGGATCGACGCCGGAGTTCCCCGCCACCGCGGCGTTGAGTCCGGCCACCCCGGCGGTGGTCAGCCTCGCCGACACGGCGTCCAGCACCTCCTTGAGCCGGTCCGACTTCTTCTGCGAGTTCAGCAGCGGCACGATGTTGCCGGCCAAGAAGTTGTGCGCGGGGTCGTCGAGCACCACCAAGTGATTCTGCGGGATGGCCGGTGACGTGGTGAAAACGTTTGCGGCGTTGACCCTTCCCTCCACCAGTGCGCGCACCGTCACCGCGCCGCCACCGTCGTCGATGGCGACGAAGTTGCCGGGCCTGATGTCGAGTCCGTACTTCTGCCGCAGACCCGGCAGTCCGGCCGGCCGGGTCGCGAACGCCGAGGGCGCGCCGAACCTCACATCCGCCGAATAGACCGCCAAATCGGCGATCGTCTTCAGCTTCCAGGCATTAGCCGTGTCACCGGTCACGGTCACGGTGTCGGTGTCGGACGCCGGCGACGGAGTCAGGATCGCCAAGTCCCCGGGAAGTTTGCGGTCGAGTTCCAACTCGACGGCGTCCAGTATGGTCGCCGTCGACTCGGGCGCGAAGTACAGCAGCAGGTTGCCGATGTACTCGGGCACCAGGTCGATGGAATGGTCTTTGAGCGCGGGAATATAGGTCTCCCGGCTGCCGATCCCCATCCGCCGGCCCACGTCGAAACCGTTGGCCTGCAATGCTTGTGCGTAGATCTCGGCGATGATCTGAGATTCCGGGAAGTCACCCGACCCCACCACGATGGATTTGGGGCTGCTGACCGCGCCGCCCAGCGGGTCGGAGCTGCTGCACGCCGCGAGAACGCAGATCGCCGTGAGCCACACCGCCGTTTGGATGCTCGCGCGGTGCGCGCGCGACGGCATCGTCATACCGCCGACACTAACGGCAGAATCGCGCGGGCGCCGGGACCCGGCAGGCCGGTTGCGCGGTTTGGTTTCATTCCTCGCCCGATGGGACCAAGATGACACTATGAGCAGCCACACCCCTGACTCGCCCAGCCAGCCGCCCGCCAAACCCGCCGCGGCGCCCACACCGGGCACCGCGCCCAAGGAACCGGCGATCGGGTTCACCCGCGCCGGTGCGCTGTGGTCGTCCCTGATCGGCGGCTTCCTGATCCTGATTCTGTTGCTGATCTTCATCACCCAGAACACGGCGGAGACCCCCTTTACGTTCTTGGGCTGGCACTGGCGCCTGCCGCTGGGGGTGGCCATTTTGCTGGCGGCGGTGGTCGGCGGCCTGATCACGGTGGCCGTCGGCACCGCGCGGATATTGCAGCTGCGCCGGGCGGCCAAGAAGCACCACGCGGCGGCGCGTAAGGGTTAGCGCGCCTCAGCCGGGCAGCTTGGCCAGCTCGGCCAGCCCGCGGGAGATCAGCGGCGCCACGACCTCCGGCATGTGGTCGGTGTCCATCCCGCGGGCCTGGTCCGACATCCGCCTGCGAAAGTCGATGCCCGCGGCGATGATCGCGAGCTTGAAGTAGGCCAGCGCCATGTAGAACTCCCAATGCGCCAGCGGCAGGCCGGCGACCAACGAATACCGGTCGGCCAGCTCGTCGGCCGTCGGCAGCAGCGGCGAGGTCCAGGCGGCCTGGGCGTTGACGATCAGGTCCAGCGCGGGGTCGCGATACACGCACATCAGGGCCGCGTCGGACAGCGGGTCGCCGAGGGTGGACAGCTCCCAGTCGACGACGGCGCGCACCTTCGTCGGGTCGTCGGCGTCCAGGATGGTGTTGTCGATCCGGTAGTCGCCGTGCACGATCGACGTGCGGCTCTGCTGGGGAATGGTTTCCTGCAAGCCGGAATGGAGACGTTCGACGTCGGCGTCGCGGCGGTCGTCGGGCAGCCGCACCAACGCCCACTGCGAGCCCCACCGCCGCACCTGGCGCTCCAGGTAACCGCTGGGCTTGCCGAAATCGGACAGGCCGACGGCCGCCGGGTCGACGTTGTGCAGGTCGACGAGGACCCGGATCAGCGAGTCGACGCAGCCCTCGATGACGGTGTGGCTGAAGGCTTCCAGCTGCGCGCGGCGGCGCACCACCTGGCCGGCGACGAATTCGACGATCTGGAACGGGGCGCCCAGCACGGATTCGTCCTCGCACAGCGCGATCGCGCGCGCCACGGGTACAGGTGTGTCCCGCAGCGCGGCGACCACCCGGTACTCGCGCGCCATGTCGTGCGCCGACGGGGTCAGCCCGTGCAGCGGCGGGCGCCGCACCAGCCAGCTGGTCGCGTCGTCGTAGACCCGGAACGTCAGATTGGAGCGGCCACCGGAGATGAACTCCGCGCGCAACTCACCGTCGCGCCCGATGCCCAGCGAACGCAGGTAGGCGTCCAGCGAGGCCAGGTCCAGCCCTTCGAGTTGGTCAGCTGAAGTCACCGGACTTGTTTACCACCTCTGATTTCGCGGTAGCAGGTCCCACACGTGCTCGACCCCGTTGACCCCCGCCACCGTCGCCTGACCGGATCGGGAGAACAGCAACCGGGTGATCGACGCGTAGTCGACCGGAAACGACAACAGCCGGGACGTCCCCAGAATCTGGTGCAGCAGGACGTTGATCACCCCGCCGTGGCTGAACACTGCGACGGTGTCCTCGGGTTCGGCGGCGACGACGAGGTCGTCGACGGCCGCGCGCACCCGCGCCAGGAACGCGTCCTCGTCGACCGCACTGGGCAGGTGCCCTTGGGCCAGGCGCGCCCACTCCTCGGGCATTTCCTCGCGGATCTGCTCGACGGGGATGTACAGGGGAAGGTCACGGTCGTATTCGGCGAATCGCTCGTCGATCTCCACCGTGAGTTCCCGCGCCGTCGCGACGGGTTGGGCGGTCTGGATGGCGCGCCGCTGGGGGCTGCTCACCACCCGGGAGATCGGAAAGCGGTCGAGCGCCCTGGGTAGCCGCTCGATCTGCGCCAGTCCCTCGTCCGACAGGTCGGGATCGGAACCCTCGCCGTGTTCGCTGCGCAGCGGCAGCGCGTGCCGGACCAGAAGCAATTGCATGTGTTGGTTCCTGTCTGTGCGGGGCGCGACGTGTTCATTCAAAGCACGCGGACCGGCCGCCGCAAAATGCGGGCGCACGCGGGAGCCGAAAGGTCGGCGGTCCGTCGGGAGAATGCTATTCTCCGCACAGAGAGCGGGGTGTGCGAATGACGACGGTAGACCAGTCCCAACTGGATGCGGGCGTGCTCGGTCGCTGGCTGGATGCGAACGACGCACCGGGAAGCGGCGAAGAACCGCGGCTGCAACAGCTCAAGGGCGGTTCGCAGAACACGCTGTACCTGCTCGAGCGCGGCGGCGAGCGGATGGTGCTGCGAATGCCCGGTGCCCGCGCCGACGCCGCCCGCATCGACGGCTTGCTGCGCGAGATCCGGCTGGTGCGAGCGCTGTCCGGCACCGACGTCCCGCACGCGGCGCTGATCGCGGCCGACGACACCGGCACCGTCCTCGGGATGCCCTTCTATGTCATGCAGGCCATCGACGGCTGGAGCCCGATGGACGGCGGGTGGCAACCGCCGTTCGACACCGAATTGAACGCCCGCCGCGGGCTGGCCTTCGAACTCGTCGAGGGCGCAGCCAAGCTGGGCCGGGTGGATTGGCGCGCCCAAGGGCTGGAGGGCTTCGGCCGCCCGGACGGATTCCACGACCGGCAGGTCGATCGCTGGCTGGCGTTCCTGAGCGCCTACCAGGTGCGCGAGCTGCCCGGCCTGGACGAGGCCGCGGCTTGGCTGCGCGACAACCGGCCCGCGCAGTACCGACCGGGCATCATGCACGGCGACTACCAATTCGCCAACGTGATGTTCGCCCACGGCGCGCCGGCGCGGCTCGCCGCGATCGTGGACTGGGAGATGACGACGGTCGGCGATCCGCTGCTGGACCTGGCGTGGTGCCTGCTCGGCTACGACGGTGAAGAGCCGCGCGCCGACGGGTTCTATCTGGACATGAGCGGCATGCCCCGCCGAAGCGAATTGCTGGCGCACTACGAGACGGTCAGCGGGCTGTCGACCGAGAACATCGACTACTACCTGGTGCTGGCCAATTGGAAGCTCGGCATCGTGCTGGAAAAGACTTACGCTGCGGGGGTGCGCACCAGAAAGGTCGACCCCAAGATCCAGGACGCCTTCGGGACGATGATCCCGCAGCTGATCGCGACCGCGGCCGAGCTCGCGCGCTCGCTGCCCTCCCGGGGCCACTGAAATGGGTTACGCCGACCAGCTTTTCGATCTCACCGACCGAGTCGTGCTGGTCACCGGCGGCAGCCGCGGACTGGGCCGCGAGATGGCGTTCGCCGCCGCGCGCTGCGGCGCCGACGTCGTGATCGCCAGCCGCAACATGGACAACTGCGTGACCACCGCCAAGGAGATCGAAGCCGAAACCGGTCGCTCCGCCATGCCGTATCAGGTGCACGTCGGTCGCTGGGATCAGCTCGACGGGCTGGTCGAGGCCACCTATGACCGCTTCGGCAAGGTCGACACACTGATCAACAACGCCGGGATGTCACCGCTGTACGACAAGCTGACCGATGTCACCGAGAAGTTGTTCGACGCGGTGGTCAACCTGAACCTCAAGGGGCCGTTCCGGTTGTCGGCCTTGGTGGGCGAGCGGATGGTGGCGGCCGGACGCGGGTCGATCATCAACGTGAGCACGGCCGGATCGCTGCGCCCCACGCCCGACATCATCCCCTACGCCGCCGCCAAGGCCGGGCTCAACGCGATGACCGAGGCGCTGGCGAAGGCCTTCGGACCGGCCGTGCGGGTCAACACACTGATGGCCGGACCGTTTCTGACCGATGTGAGCAAGGCCTGGAACCTCGAGGCGGCCGAGGGCAAGCCGTTCGGGCACCTGGCACTGCAGCGCGCCGGGGACCCGGCCGAAATCGTCGGCGCGGCATTATTTTTGGCATCCGACGCGTCCAGTTTCACCACCGGCTCGATCCTGCGCGCCGACGGCGGAATTCCGTGACGCGGCGGGGTCGGCGCCAATGAACGAATAGGAGTATCCGAATGTCGTGGGACTTCTCCACCGAACCGGAGTTCGAGAAGAAGCTGGAGTGGATCCGGCAGTTCGTCCGCCAAGAGGTGGAACCCCTCGAGGTGTTGTTCCCGGGTTGCGAGTTCCTGCCGCTGAACGACGAGCGCCGCCGGATCGTCGACCCGCTCAAACAGCGGGTGCGCGACCAGGGTTTGTGGGCACCACATCTGGGGCCCGAACTCGGCGGGCAGGGCTTCGGCGCGGTCAAGCTGACGTTGATCAACGAAATCCTGGGCCGGAGCCCGTGGGCGCCGATCGTGTTCGGCACGCAGGCGCCTGACACCGGCAACGCGGAGATCATCGCCCGCTTCGGAACCCAGCAGCAGAAGGACCGCTACCTCGCGGGCCTGCTGTCCGGGGAGATCTTCTCCTGCTTTTCCATGACGGAGCCGCAGGGCGGCGCCGACCCGCGGGTTTTCCGGACGCGCGCGTTCCGCGACGGCGACGACTGGGTGATCACCGGGCGAAAGTACTTCTCCTCCAACGCCTCCGTGGCCTCGTTCTTCATCGTCGTCGCGATCACCGACCCGGACGTGCCGGTCCACCGCGGCGCGTCGACGTTTTTGGTGCCGGCCGGAACCGATGGCCTGACCATCGAGGCCACCCATCATCTGGTCGGTGCGCTGCCGCACGAACCCGGGCATTCGCTGGTGCACTACGACGGGGTGCGCGTGCCGTCGGACGCGCTGCTGGGTGAACCCGGCCAGGGCTTCATGATCCTGCAGACACGGCTGGCCGGCGGGCGGCTGCACCACGCGATGCGATCGATCGGGGTCGCCCAACGCGCGGTGGAGATGATGGCCCGCCGCGCGAAAAGCCGTTTCACTCAGGGCAGTTCGCTGGCCGACAAACAGTTGGTGCAGGCATTCATCGCCGATTCCTACACCGAGTTGATGCCGTTCCGGCTGGCGGTGCTGCACGCCGCGTGGCTGATCGACACCGCCGGCGAACATGCGGCCCGCGCCGAGATCGGCGCCTGCAAGATCTTGGCGTCACAAGTGCTCAAATCCATTGGGCTGCGTGCGATCCAGGTGCACGGGGCGCTGGGCACCACCGACCAGCTGCCGCTGGTCAACGTGCTGCTCGGCGGGGTGGCGCTTGGCCTGGCCGACGGGCCGACCGAGGCCCACAAGGTCAACCTGGCCCGGCTACTGCTCAAAGGATACGAGGCCGAGGACCCCGAGTGGCCCAGTGAGCTGCTGGACATCCGTCGGGAGGCCGCCCGCACCAAGTACGGCGACCTCGTCGACCGCGTTCCGGCGCTGCCCGATTCGCCGTGAGCAGCAGGGTGACCGCGGCGGTCGAGCGGGCGCTCGACGACCGCCAGCGGGAGGCCACCGAAGAGGTGGAGCGCATCCTGTCTGCCGCGGTGCGAGTCATGGAACGGGTCGCGCCCGAGCCGCCGCGGGTGAGCGACATCGTCGCCGAGGCCGGCACGTCGAACAAGGCGTTCTACCGCTATTTCGCCGGCAAGGACGATCTCATCCTGGCCGTCATGGAGCGCGGGGTCAGCATCGTCGTGTCCTACCTCGAGCACCAGATGGCCAAGGAGAGCGAGCCGCGCGAGCGGGTCGCTCGCTGGATCGAGGGCACGCTGGCGCAGGTCGCCGACCCGCACTTGATCAGCATGAGCCGAGCGGCCGCCGGACAGCTGTCGGATTGGCGAGCGGTGGACCGGGAGATGCTGCGGCCGCTGCGCGACCTGCTCGTCGAACCCGTTGCGGCACTGGGCAGCAGAGATGTCGACCGCGACGTCGAGGCGGTGTTCAGTTGCACGGCGGCGAGTATGCGACGATACGTGGGCTCGGCCGACCGGCCCGGGTCCGACGACATCGCACACCTGGTGGGATTCTGCCTGCGTGGTCTGGGGGTCAGCTGATGCGCGCGATCGTCTGCCGCTCCTATGGCTCACCGGAAGATCTGGTTCTCGAGGACGTCGACGAGCCGGTTCCGGCCCCCGGGCAGCTGCTGGTGCGGGTGCATGCCGCCGCTGTCAATTTCCCCGACGTGCTGTTCATCGCCGGCAAGTACCAGGTCAAGATCCCGCCGCCATTCATCCCGGGCAACGAGATCGCCGGAGAGGTGATCGCCACCGGCGCCGGCGCGCCGTTCGCGCCGGGTCAGCGCGTGTCCGGAACCACCTTCGGGGCGTTCGCCGAACGCGCACTGCTCGATGCGGGCCAGGCGTCGCTCATCCCCGACGACGCCGACTTCGCTTCGGCCGCGGCCTTCGGCGTGACGTACCGCACCGCGTATCACGCCTTGCGCTCGACCGCGGCGGTGGCGGAAGGGGATTGGGTCGTCGTGCTGGGAGCCGCGGGCGGCGTGGGGCTGGCCGCGGTCGACCTGGCCGTCGCCATGAAGGCCCGGGTGCTGGCCGCCGCGTCGAGCCCCGAGAAACTGGACCTGTGCCGTCGACGCGGCGCCGAGGCGACCGTCGACTATGACCGGGAGGACTTGAAGGCGCGCATCCGCGAGCTCACCGGCGATGCCGCCCGAGTGGTCATCGACCCCGTCGGCGGGCCGTACGCCGAGCCGGCGCTGCGGGCGCTGGCCCGCGGTGGCACCTTCGTCACTTTGGGCTATGCCGCGGGGTCCATACCGGCCATCCCGCTCAATCTCGTTCTGCTCAAGGACATCTGCGTGCGGGGCATGGAGATCCGCACCTTCATGACCGACCACCCGGACGAGGCCGCCCGCGACATGCGGGAGCTCTCGGAGATGTTCGCCGCCGGCACGATTCGTCCGTACATCGGTGCGCGGTTCCCGCTGTCCGAAACCGCCGCCGCGCTGCGGCACGTGGCCGACCGCAAAGTGTTGGGCAAGGTCGTCATCGAGGTGGCGCGCTAGTTTGCGCGAGCAGACGCAAAGTCGCACAAAGTCGGCGAGTTTGATGCGATTCTGTGTCTGCTCGCGAGGCCAACTAGGGCGTGACGATGTTGAAGCCCGGGTCGGGCTGGTCCAGCGCACCCAGGAAGGCCCGCAGCGCCGCCTGGTCGCCGGATATCTGCAGACCCGGCGAGCTGAAGTCGCCCAGCGCCGCGGCCAGCAGCCGGGACTTGCCGTCCAGCCGGACCGTCACGGTCGCCGTCGCGGGCTCGGCCGCCGCCTTGCGGTGGACGAGCACTCCGTTGCGCAGGGTCAGCCGGTAGTTGACGGCCAGGTCGGCGAAGGCGATGTCGATGGCGAGGTCGAGATCCCAGCTGCGCGGCCCGTCGACCCGGATGGCGAGGCTGTCGAAGATCTGCTCAGGGGTCAGCTGCGACAGCATGGTGGGCGAGGTGGCCTGAGTCGCGGTGCCGAAGTTCCCGCCCCGCAATTCGGTTGCGCCGCTGAGGAAGAAGTTGCGCCACGTCGCGTTCTCGGCACCGTAGGCCAGCTGCTCGAGCGTGTCGGCGTAGAGCGCACGCGCGCCAGCATGAGCGCTGTCGGCGAAGACGGCATGATCCAGCAGCGTTGCCGCCCAACGGAAGTCGCCGGAGTCGAACGCCGTCCGGGCCAGCTCGACCACTCGGTCGATTCCGCCCATCGCCTCGACGTAGCGGGGAGCGAGGGCCTCCGGCGGATGCGGCCACAGCCTGGCCGGGTTGCCGTCGAACCAGCCCATGTAACGCTGGTAGACGGCCTTCACGTTGTGGCTGACCGAACCGTAGTACCCGTGGGTGTGCCACGCGCGCTCGAGCGCCGGCGGCATCTGGAACATCTCCGCAATCTCGACCCCGGTGTAGCCCCGGTTGAGCAGTCGCAGCGTCTGGTCGTGCAGGTAGGCGTACATGTCGCGCTGCAGTGAAAGGAATTCGACGATGCTCTCCCTGCCCCAGGTGGGCCAGTGGTGGGAGGCGAACACCACGTCGGCACGGTCGGCGAAGGTGTCGATCGCCTCGGTGAGGTAACCGGACCACGCGTGCGGGTCGCGCACCAGGGCGCCGCGCAGGGTCAGCAGGTTGTGCAGGTTGTGGGTGGCGTTCTCGGCCATGCACAACGCGCGGAAACGCGGGAAGTAGAAGTGCATTTCGGCGGGCGCCTCGGTGCCGGGTGCCATCTGGAACTCGATCTCCACGCCGTCGATGGTGTGCCTCTCGCCGGTCTCGCGGACGTCGATGGTGGGGACGATGATCGCCACCTCACCGGTGGACGGCGCCTGGCCGAGGCCGCAACCGACCTGGTCCTGCGGCCCGCGGGGCAGCAGGGTGCCGTACATGTAGGTGGCCCGCCGCGCCATGGCCGGACCGGCGTAGACGTTCTCCCGGACGGCGTGCTCGGCGAAGCCTTCCGGCGCCAGCACGGCCACCGCGCCGGCGTCCACGTCCGCCTGTGAGGTGACTCCCAGCACGCCGCCGAAGTGGTCGACGTGGCTGTGGGTGTAGATCACCGCGACGACGGGGCGTTCGCCCGTCCGGTGGGCGCGATACAACGCCAGCGCCGCCGCCGCGACCTCGGTGGACACCAATGGGTCGATGACGATGACGCCCGTATCGGTCTCGACGAACGTGACGTTGGAGATGTCGAAGCCACGGACCTGGTAGATGCCGGGCACCACTTCGTAGAGGCCTTGTTTGGCGGCCAGTGTCGACTGCCGCCACAAGCTGGGGTGCACCGACGCCGGCGCCTGACCGCGCAGAAAGGAGTAGGCGTCGTTGTCCCACACCGTCCGGCCGTCGGCCGCCTTGATCACGCACGGCGACAGAGCGGCGATGAACCCGCGGTCAGCGTTGTGGAAGTCCGCGTCGTCATCGAATGGCAGCGCGTGTGCGCGGTGCGCCGCGTCGATGACTGCGGTGGGGGGTTTGTGCTGCACGCCAATACAGTGCCACCGACGTGCCGTTGACCGGGGCCATTCCATCGGATCTCGTCAAGTGGCCAATGGACACAAAAACCGATTACCCGGAACCCTGGATTCGCGGACTAGTTAACCCGCATACTGCCCCCACGGCCCTCAATGCCGAGGGCCGCAACTATCGGGCAAAGGAGAACCCGTGAAGCGTGGACTGATCGTCGCGGTGGCTGGAGCGGCAATTCTGGCCGCCGGAGTTTCCGGCTGTTCGAGTAACAAGCAGAGTTCGGGCGGTTCGGGCACCAGCTCCGCCGTGAACACCTCGGCGGGCGCCGCCAGCGGAACCAAGGTCCTCATCGACGGCAAGGACCAGAACGTGAGCGGCTCCGTCGTGTGCACGTCCGCGGGCGGCACCGTCAACATCGCGATCGGTGGCGCAGCGACCGGCATCGCCGCCGTGCTCACCGACGCCAACCCGCCGCAGGTGAAATCCGTTGGCCTGGGCAACGTCAACGGTGTGACGCTCGGGTACACCTCGGGAACCGGCCAGGGCAACGCCTCCGCCGAGAAGAACGGGAACAGCTACAAGATCACCGGAACGGCCACCGGGGTCGACATGGCCAACCCCATGCAGCCCGTGAACAAGCCGTTCGAAATCGACGTCACCTGCTCTAGCTAGCCGAGGTTGCGGGCGGTTGCCACCCGTTGAGTGGCAACCGCACCGTGAACTCGGTATGGCCGGGTGAACTGTCCACCGTGATGGTCCCGTTGTGGGCCTTGACGACCGCGGACACGATCGCCAGACCCAGCCCGGTGCTGCCGCCCTTGCGGGAGCGCGAGGTATCGCCGCGGGCGAACCGCTCGAACACCTCGGATTGCAGTGCCACCGGGATGCCGGGGCCGTTGTCGATCACCTGCAGCACGGTGTGATCAGGCTCGGTGCCCAGGCGCGTCGTCACCACCGTGCCCGCGCCGGTGTGCAGGCGGGCGTTGGCGAGCAGGTTGGTCAGCACCTGGTGGAGCCGGGCCGCATCACCGGTGACGATCACAGGTTCCTCCGGCAGGTCGAGTTCCCACTGGTGGTCCGGCCCGGCCACATGCGCGTCGTTGACCGCGTCGACGGCCACCCGCGACAAATCGACCGGTTCGCGTTCCAGCGGGCGGCCGGAGTCCAGGCGGGCGAGCAGCAGCAGGTCCTCGACCAGCCGCGTCATCCGTTCGGTTTCGGAGGCGACCCGGCTCATCGCGTGCGCCGCCGCCTCGCGGTCGTCCCCCATGCGTTGGGTGAGTTCGGTGTAGCCGCGGATCGCGGCCAGCGGGGTGCGCAGCTCGTGGCTGGCGTCGGCGACGAACTGACGGACGCGGGTCTCGCTGGCCTGCCGCGCCGACAGCGCGGACGCGATGTGGTCCAGCATCCGGTTGAGGGCCGACCCGAGTTGGCCCACCTCGGTGGAGGGATTCGCGTCCGATTCGCGCACCCGGACCGGCAGCTGAACCTCCCCGCGATCCAGCGGCAGGTCGGCCACCTTGCTCGCGGTCTGCACGACGCGGCGCAGGGGCGCCAGCGCCCGGCGGATGATGACCACCCCGGCGATGGTCGCGGCCGCCAGCGCGACCACGGTGACGAGGGCGAAGATGATCAGCATCCGGATCAGCGTGGCGTCGATGTTGGACATCGAGAGGCCGGTGACGATCGTGTCGGCGCCGTTCCGGCTCGGGGCCGCAACCACCCGGTATCGGCCGAGGCCGTCCAGCTCCACGGTGACCGGCGCGCGACTGGCGGCTATCCGTTCCAGCTGGCTCTGGGCCGTCGGGGTCAGCGCGGCGCGGGTGCCGCTGCTCGTGAGGTAGCCGGCGTCGACGATCTCGCCGTGATTGACGACCGCGGCCAACATGCCTGCCGGCTGGCCGGGGGCGTCCAGGAATCGCGGGCCGGGGCCCGGCCGCGGATAGTAGGAGTGCTCGCGCCGCCATCCCGGGTGGTTCGGTTCGGGATACATCAGCGCCGAACGGAACGACGTACCGGCGAGCTGCCCGTCGAGCTGCTTGACCAGGTGGTGGTTGAGCGCCAGTTCGGTCACCGCGGTGATTCCGACGCACACCAAGGCCAGCACGACGATCTGCCCGACCAGCAGCCGCAGCCGCAGCGACCAGGCCCGCCGCGGCTCAGCGCGCCTAGCCAAAAATCGCGACCCGCTGCGCCCGGCTTCGCCGCGCTTGCGATCGCTCCTAGCGAGCCGGCTTGAGGACATAACCCGCGCCCCGCAGCGTGTGGATCATGGGGTCGCGCCCGTTGTCGATCTTCTTGCGCAGATAGGAGATGTAGAGCTCGACGATGTTCGACCGGCCGCCGAAGTCGTAGCTCCATACCCGGTCGAGGATTTGGGCCTTGCTCAGCACCCGCTTGGAGTTGCGCATCATGAACCGCAGCAACTCGAACTCGGTGGAGGTCAACGCGATCGGCTCGCCGGCCCGGGTGACCTCGTGGCTGTCCTCGTCGAGCACCAGGTCGCCGACCGTCAGCTGCGCGCCGCTGTCCAGCGTCGTCACCCCGGTGCGCCGCAGCAGCGCGCGCAGCCGCAGAACCACCTCTTCGATGCTGAACGGCTTGGTGACATAGTCGTCGCCGCCCGCGGTCAGCCCGGCGATGCGGTCTTCCACCGCATCTTTCGCCGTCAGCAGCAGCACCGGGAGCTGCGGGTTCTCTTCACGCAGCTTGTGCAAGACGTCGAGCCCGCTCATGTCGGGCAGCATCACATCGAGGACGACCACGTCGGGGCGCTGGGCCCGGGCGGCGGCAATGGCCGAAGCACCGTCGCCGGCGGTGGCGATGTTCCACCCCTCGTACCGCAGCGCCATCGACACCATTTCGGCCAGGACGGACTCGTCGTCCACGACCAACACATTGATCGGATTGCCGTCCGCGCGACACATGACCACCCGTTCGACGGAGGCGCGGGGCTGTGTCACGAGTTCCAGTATCCGCACCGTGCTGAGCCGCCGCTATGGCGCAGCTTTGCGCCAGCTGTGAACGGGATCGCGCGACTGCCGGACAGTCGCGCGATCCCGTTTCCCGGCGTGGTGGCTAATACCAATAGCGCCGGCCGGCGACTGGACGACCGATCGAGCCCATGATCCACAACACGGCGCCGATGACCAACACGACGACGCCGATTTCCCACAGCAATGGGACGCTGAATACAAACCCGAGAATAAGCAGGACTACGCCCAAGACAATCATGACGACTCCTTTAGGTGAGGGGCAGTAAAACACCAGGCATTGAACTGGGCTGCGGAACATGGCAGTCCTTGACTTTCGGGTTGACGCCCCCGTAATTCAAAGGCCCCGCGATGACGGTCAACGCGATGTTGCCCGCCGTGACACAGCTGGTCGAGTCACCTTTGAAGTAGTCGCGTTGCCATGCCGCGAATACCCCGATGAGCAGCCATACCAGGGCGAGGGTGCCGATGATTCCGCTGCCACGCATGGTGCCCTCCAATGTGGTCGAGAAAAATTTCTCGTGGAGCATAGTTACCCATTCGACTTATGTCTAAACATTCGTCGCGGGTGAATTCGGCAGTGCGCCAGCGGAGCCCGGGGACCGAATCGAAGTGGTTTGACGCGCTAGCTAACGTCGCCGCGCGGACACGTACAGGGTGGGCGGCACCGCGCCCTCGGAGTCCTGAGGAACGCTGCGACCGTAACGAGCCATCAGTTCGGCGAACGTCGCCGTGGCGACATCCCAGTCGCGCTCCCGCAGCCAGGCGTCGACGGCGGTGCGCTCTTCGGGATACCAGAGGTCGTCCAAATCGGTGATCTCGGAATCGACCAGCTTGGCCGCCGCTGCCCGCATGCGCCGCATCTCCTCGCGCTGACGCCGGACGAGATCGGGGTCGGTGAACCCTTCGCCCGGCACGTTGGAAGCCAGCCAGCTGCCGTCGGCGCTGAGCGAATGGATGCGCTCGAACAACAGGTCCTGGCCCTGCGCCGGCAGGTAACGCACCAGGCCCTCGGCCGACCAGGCGGCGGGCCTCGACGCGTCAAACCCGGCCTCCTGCAAAGCCTTCGGCCAGTCTTGCCGCAGGTCGATGGGCACGTTGACCAGCCGCGCCCTGGGCTGCGCGCCGTGCTCGCGCAGCGTGGTGGATTTGAACTCCAGGACCTTGGGTTGATCGAGTTCGTAGACGACCGTGCCGTCGGGCCACGGCAGCCGCCAGGTGCGGGCGTCCAGCCCGGCGGCCAGGATCACCACCTGCCGTACGCCGGACTCGGCGGCGCCCAGGAAGAACTCGTCGAAAAAGGCTGTCCGCGTGGCCATGAAGTCGATCATCAGCTGGATGCGCGTGCGCACGTCGGGCTCGAGCTCCACCGCCTTGGCCAGCAGCTCAGGATCGGCATAGATGCTCCACATGCCTTCGCCGGCCGCGTCCACGAACACGCGCGCGAACGGGTCGCTGATGAGTGGGTTCTCGCTCTCCGTCTCGGCGGCCCGCGCCGCCGCGACACCCAATGCGGTGGCCCCCACGCTTTGGGTGATGTCCCAGGAGTCGTTGTCGGTACGCGGCATCGCCAGTCCCTTCAGGAGCAAGATTCAGTTAGTTGCGCACACTATTGTTCCAGGCTCCGCCGCCCGAAGCCCGTTCCCGGCGGTGGCCTACGCTTTTTCCCAGACTGCCCACAGGGTTGCGGAGGAGCGCTGACATGGACGAGATCGGTATCGGCTGAACGTGGATGCCGTGAACCTGGACGCCGTCGCGGCCTGGATGTCCGGGCGGGGACTCGGCGAGGGCCCGCTGGAGGACGTCACCGCCGTCACGGGCGGAACGCAGAACGTCATGATCCGGTTCACCAGGGCCGGCCGGCCGTACGTGTTGCGGCGGGGCCCGCGGCACCTGCGTCCCCGGAGCAACAGCGTCATCCTGCGGGAAACGAAAGTCCTTGCCGCCCTGGCCGGATCCGACGTGCCGCACCCCCACCTGATCGCGGCGTGCGAGGACCCCGCCGTGCTGGGCGACGCCGTCTTCTACCTGATGGACCCGGTCGAGGGATTCAACGCCGGCGAAGGACTGCCGCCGCTGCATACGGGCGATCCCGGCGTGCGGCACGGCATGGGCCTCTCAATGGCCGATGCGTTGGCCAAGCTGGGCGCCGTCGACCATCTCGCGGTGGGTCTCGGCGATTTCGGGAAACCGGAGGGCTTCCTGGAACGCCAGGTTCCACGCTGGCTTGCCGAGCTGGACTCCTACAACGAGTACGACGGCTACCCCGGGCCGCGGATCCCGGGCATCGCGGAAGTGTCGGCCTGGCTGGAGCGCCATCGGCCGGCCACGTGGACGCCCGGGATCATGCACGGCGACTACCACGCCGCCAACGTGATGTTCTCCAACACCGGCCCGGACGTGGTCGCGATCGTCGACTGGGAGATGTGCACGATCGGGGATCCGCTGCTGGACCTGGGCTGGCTGCTGGCCACCTGGCGCCAGCCCGACGGGTCGAGCGTGTTCAGCCACGCCCTCGGCGGGCAGGAGGGGCTGGCCAGCACCGACGAGCTCTTCGAGCGCTATGCGGCAAACACCACCCGCAACCTGTCGCACATCACCTGGTACACCGTGCTGGCCTGCTTCAAGCTGGGGATCGTCATCGAGGGCACGCTCGCCCGGGCCTGTGCGGGCAAGGCCGAGAAAGAGGTTGGCGACCAGTTGCACGCGGCCACGGTTCACCTGTTCGAGCGCGCGCTGGGCCTCATCGAGAACGAGCCCTGATCCCCCGGCAACTCCGTGTCCTGCCGCGTTACCGCGAACAAATCCATTACCGCGGACGCACCCGGGCCGCCGTCCGGCCGCACTGGTACCACGGCGGTGGCGGCGGCGATCAGGGGGATCGTGGCGGCCATCAGGGCGCCTGATCTCACGGAGTCGTGGCGTGCCCGACTCCGATTCTCACGGACGGAACTGTTGTCCCCGCCCCAGCCCACCCCGACGATCCGGGCAGGCCCCGGTTCCGTCAAACTTGACGGCACAACAGCTTCGACCGCTTACATCAAGGTGCAGGTGGTGACACCAGCAGTTGTGGTGCAGCCGCAACCCGACATCATGAAAGCGCTCGAGGCGATCATCAAGGCGGCGAGGGTTCTGGTCATACGGGACATGGCTCAACTCCGATGGTTCGCGCGGAACTGAATTGTTGCCCGAGGCAGTCAAATATACGCCTGCAGTGAGCGCGCCCGAAGGGATTCGAACCCCTAACCTTCTGATCCGTAGTCAGATGCTCTATCCGTTGAGCTACGGGCGCCCGTGTTCAATTGTCGTGCGTCGTGTTCCTTGGCGGAGGCGAGAGGATTTGAACCTCCGGTCCCCTTTGAGGGGGACAACTCATTAGCAGTGAGCCCCATTCGGCCGCTCTGGCACGCCTCCCTTGGACTGTTCGAGGGTACCCGACCCCTTTCCGGTCTCGCGGAACCGGCCATAGCGTACACATCCGCGACATAAACTGTCGAAGTGACCGCCCGCTTGCGTCCCGAACTGGTCGGACTGCCAGTCTATGTCCCCGGCAAGAACGTGCCGGGCTCCATCAAGCTGGCCAGCAACGAGACCGTGTACGGTCCGCTGCCCAGTGTGCACGCGGCGATCGAGCGCGCCGTCGCCGTCGTCAACCGCTACCCCGACAACGCCAGCGTCGACCTCAAGGCGGCCCTGGCCATGCACCTGGGTTCCGACGTCGCGCCCGAGCACATCGCGGTCGGTAGCGGCTCGGTCAGCCTGTGTCAGCAGCTGGTGCAGATCACGTCCGCGGGCGGCGACGAGGTGATCATGGGCTGGCGCAGCTTCGAGTGCTATCTGCCCATCGTCCAGGTGTCCGGCGCGACCGCGGTCAAGGTGCCGCTGACCGACCACACCCACGACCTCGACGCCATGCTTGCCGCGATCACCGATCGCACCCGGCTGATCTTCGTCTGCAACCCGAACAATCCGACGTCGACCGTCGTCGATCCGGACGCCCTGACCCGTTTCGTGGAGGCGGTGCCGCCGGAGATCCTGATCGCCATCGATGAGGCCTACGTCGAATACATCCGCGACGGCCTCGTGCCCAACAGCCTGGAGTTGGCCTTGTCCCGCAGCAATGTCGTTGTGCTGCGGACCTTTTCGAAGGCCTACGGGCTCGCCGGCCTGCGCGTCGGTTATGCGATCAGTCACCCGGAGCTGATTACCGCGCTGGACAAGGTCGTCATGCCGTTCGCCGTGACGAACGTCGCGCAGGCGGCCGCCATCGCGTCACTGGAGGCGTCCGACGAGCTGATGGCCCGGACCGACGCACTGGTCGCCGAGCGCACCCGCGTCAGCACCGCGCTGCGCGACGCCGGGTTCACCCTGCCGCCGTCGCAGGCCAACTTCATCTGGCTGCCGCTGGGCTCTCGTACCACGGACTTCACCGAGCAGGCCGCCGACGCGCGACTGGTGGTGCGACCGTTCGCCGGCGAGGGGGTGCGCATCACCATCGGCGCCGTGGAGGAGAATGACGCCCTGTTGCACTTCGCCCGGGAGTGGATTTCCCGCACCGAACCGTAAGGAGACTCCGTTGGACTTGGCGCGCAAACTGTTCACCGAGTTCAAGGAGCGCGGCGGTGACATCCCCGACACTGAGCTCGACGACTTCTGGGCCGGCCTCGAGCCCGCCACGATCGAGGGGATGCTGGGCGAGTGGAAGGGCGGCGAATTCCGCACCGGCCACCGGATGAACGGGCAGCTGGAGAAGGCCGGGTGGTTCGGCAAGACCTTCAAGTCGGCCCGGGACGTGCAGCCGCTGGTCTGCCTGGACGCCGACGGCAACAAGTTCTCCAACGTCGAGATGGGCAAGGGCGAGGCCAGCCTCTGGCTCGAAGAGTTCCGCGGGGAGGTCACCGCGACGATGGTCTACGACGGCCAGCCCGTGCACGACCACTTCAAGAAGATCGACGACAACGCCGTCATGGGCATCATGAACGGCAAGGGCGTCCGGGATAACGGCCGGTACTACTACTTCTACCTCGAGCGGGTGTAGCGCCTCAGCCTTCCGGTGTGTCGGGCCGGCCGTTCGGGTGTGCGTTGACGGCCTCGTGTGTGCGTCCAGGTCGGGAATCGGAGCCAAACCCCGCCCTGCGTGCACACTCAAAGCCCTAGTCGCACACCGCGATGGCAGAGCCCCTCGAGCTACCGTGCCGGGTCACGCCCGGTGAACGCGACCAGGTGCTCGAGCGCGCCGGCGTCGGCCGGGACGTCGATCGGGTCGTCGAACCCGGCCCCGGCGCGGATCTCCGGTCGGATGATGGTGTGCGCCAACCCCAACACGTATTCGGAGAGTGGTTCCGGGGCGTTGACCTCGTGGCCCACCGCCGCGGCGTAATCCCAGGCGTGGACCAGGAATTCGACCGAGAAGATGCCGCACGCCGTCTTGGCGGGCAGCTCGCTGTTGCCGAACGGCACCGTGCCGTCCAGCCCGCGCCGATGCCAGGCATCCAGCGCCGGCCGGGCCGCGGCGACCACCTGCCGTTCCACCGAATCGCCTTGCTCGCGCGCCGGCATCTCCGCGCCCACCATGCCCCCGAGCCCGGCGATCGACTTCAGCAGATGCTCGGTCAGCTGCGCCACGTCGAACTCGGCGCACGGCGTCCGCCGCGGCAGGTCGTCGGCCGCGATCGTGTGCAGCACCCGCTGCAACACCCCGAGTGTGTCCTCGGCGCTGTGCAGTTCGTCGGTGGGCGGGGAATGGGGGCCGGGCCGCAAATCAGGAGCCATCTTTGCCACGCTACGGTCTCGATATGGCGCAAGCATACGAATCCGTGACGGTGGAGACCAAAGATCACGTTGCGCAGGTGACGCTGATCGGGCCGGGCAAGGGCAACGCGATGGGCCCGGCGTTCTGGTCGGAGATGCCGGAGCTGTTCGCGACCCTGGACGCCGACCCCGAGGTGCGGGCCATCGTGCTGACCGGCTCGGGCAAGAACTTCAGCTACGGGCTGGACGTACCCGCGATGGGCGGCTCCTTCACCCCGCTGCTGTCCGGCGACGCCCTGGCCGGCCCGCGCGCGGTCTTCCACCGCGAGGTCAAGCGCATGCAGGGCGCGATCACCGCGGTCGCGGACTGCCGCACCCCGACGATCGCGTCGGTGCACGGCTGGTGCATCGGCGGGGGCGTCGACCTGATCTCCGCCGTCGACATCCGCTACGCCAGCGCCGACGCCAAATTCTCGGTGCGCGAGGTCAAGCTGGCCATCGTCGCCGACGTCGGCAGCCTGGCCCGCCTGCCGTACATCCTCAGCGACGGGCACCTGCGCGAACTGGCGCTGACCGGCAAGGACATCGACGCGGCCCGGGCCGAGAAGATCGGCCTGGTCAACGACGTCTACGCCGACGCCGAGGCCGCGCTGGCGGCCGCGCGCGCCACCGCGGCCGAGATCGCCGCCAACCCGCCGCTGACCGTCCACGGCGTCAAGGACGTCCTCGACCAGCAGCGCACCGCCGCGGTATCGGAGAGCCTGCGCTACGTCGCCGCATGGAACGCCGCCTTCCTGCCCTCCAAGGACCTGACCGAGGGCATCGCGGCGACCTTCGAGAAGCGCCCCCCGCAGTTCACCGGGGAGTGATCCGCGGCCACGTACCCTCGCTGAGGTGACGACACCAGACGGCAAGATCCGCCTCCCGGCCGACTTGGACGCCGTGACGGCGATCGGCGACGAGGACCACTCGGAGATCGACAGCGCCGCCGTCGAGCGGATCTGGGCCGCCACGCGCCACTGGTACCAGGCCGGCTTCCACCCGGCCATCCAGCTGTGCATCCGGCGGCACGGGCGCGTGGTACTCAACCGGGCGATCGGCCACGGCTGGGGCAACGCCCCGAGCGACGCACCCGACGCCGAGAAGATCCCGGTCACGACCGACACGCCGTTCTGCGTCTATTCGGCCGCCAAGGGCATCGCGGCGACCGTGGTGCACATGCTCGTCGAGCGCGGCGTCTTCTCACTCGACGACCGCGTCTGCGACTACATCCCCACCTTCACCAGTCACGGCAAGTACCGCATCACCATTCGGCACGTGATGACGCACAGCGCCGGGCTGCCCTTCCCCACCGGGCCCAAGCCGGATGTCAAACGCGCGGACGACCACGAATACGCGCAGCAGAAGCTCAGCGAGCTGCGGCCGATCTACCGGCCCGGGCTGTTCCACATGTACCACGCGCTGACCTGGGGCCCGCTCGTCCGCGAGATCGTGTACGCCGCCACCGGCAAGGAGATTCGCGAGATCCTCGCAACGGAGATCCTCGATCCGCTCGGCTTCCGGTGGACGAATTTCGGTGTCGCCAAAGAGGACCTGCCCCTGGTCGCGCCCAGCCACGCGACGGGCCGCCCGCTCCCGCCGATAGTGGCGCAGATCTTCCGCAAGGCGATCGGCGGAACCGTGCACGAGATGATCCCGATCACCAACACCCCGCTCTTTCTCAACACGATCATCCCGTCGTCCAACACGGTGTCGACCGCCAACGAAATGTCCCGGTTCGCCGAAATATGGCGTCGCGGCGGCAATCTCGACGGCGTGCGGGTGGTGAGCCCGGAGACGATGTACGGCGCGGTCAGGGAATGCCGGCGGTTGCGACCGGATTTCGCGGTCGGGCTGCAACCCGCGCGCTGGGGCACCGGCTTCATCCTGGGGACCGACCGGTGGGGGCCGTTCGGCCTGCACGCTCCCCACGCGTTCGGCAACCTCGGCCTGGTCAACATCGCGATCTGGGCCGACCCCGCGCGCGGGCTGGCGGCCGGCGTGATCAGCAGCGGCAAGCCCGGGCGCGACCCGGAAGCCAAGCGCTACACCGCCCTGATGGACACCATCGCTGCCGAGATCGCCACCGATTGAGGGCACCCGACGGTGGGAACACTGCCGCCATGGCTACCTACCGAGTGCTCAACCCCAAGGGCGACGTTGTCGCGACCAAGGACATCGAAAGCGCCGACAAGGCACACGCGTGGTTCGCCGACGAGGCCGTCGAGGGCAACGAACTGGGCTGGCGCATGGAAGTCGAGGCCAACGGCGCATGGCGCTTCTTCGACCACAGCGAAGGCGACCGCAGCTACTAGGGTTTTGCACCCCGACACGCGGGGCACCCGAAAAGACATGGACTCTGAACGCTTCCGCAAGCTGCTAGAGGCCCCCGCGCCATTCGCCTCGCTCTACTTCGACGACTCGCACGACACCCACGACGCCGAAGCTCAGCTCGAGCTGAAATGGCGTGGGCTGGAAGAAGAACTGGGAAGACAGGGCGCCGATACGGCGGTGATCGAGGACATCGGGCGTGCCGTTCTGGGCCTGCGCCCCGCCGATCGGCCGCAGCGGCCGCGGGCAAGACGCTGCGGGCCGATGAGGCCCTGCCGCTGTTCGCGATTTCCGTCGGGGCGTCACTGGTGCGCACCGACGAGCGGATCGCCCCGGCCGACGGGGTCGGCGCGCTGCTTCGCTACGCGCCGACGCTGCACCAGAGCGCCGGCTGACACGCGCGGTGGCGGAGGGATTTGAACCCCCGGACGGTGTTAGCCGTCTCTCGCTTTCAAGGCGAGTGCATTAGGCCGCTCTGCCACGCCACCGCTATAAGGGTAACGGGGGTCGGTAGCGTGGCCCCATGCGCGCCATCGTCGCCGAATCCCCCGATCAGCTTTCCTGGCAAGACGTGGCGGACATATCCGCCGGGCCCGGCGAGGTGCTGATCAAGGTCGCCGCTGCCGGCGTGAACCGGGCCGATCTGCTGCAGGCCGCCGGCAAATATCCCCCGCCGCCGGGCGCCAGCGACATCATCGGCATGGAAGTGTCCGGCGTGGTCGCCGAGACCGGTGACGGCGTCACCAATTGGCCTGCCGGACAACAGGTTTGCGCGCTGCTGGCGGGTGGCGGCTACGCCGAGTACGTCGCCGTCCCCGCCGGCCAGGTGATGCCGATCCCCGACGGCGTCGACCTGATCGACGCGGCCGGGCTACCGGAAGTGGCCTGCACCGTGTGGTCGAACCTGGTGCTCACCGCCCACCTGGGCAAGGGCCAGCTGCTGCTGGTGCACGGCGGCGCCAGCGGCATCGGAAGCCACGCGATCCAGGTCGCGCGGGCGCTGGGCGCCCGGGTGGCCGTGACCGCCGGCTCGCCGGAGAAGCTGGAATTCTGCCGCGAGCTCGGCGCCGAGATCACCATCAACTACCGCGACGAGGACTTCGTCGAGCGGCTGCGCGAAAGCGGCGGCGCGGACGTGATCCTCGACATCATGGGGGCGGCCTACCTGGACCGCAACGTCGACGCCCTGGCCACCGACGGGCAGCTGGTCATCATCGGCATGCAGGGCGGCATCAAGGGCGAGCTGAACATCGGCAAGCTGTTGGCGAAGCGCGCCCGCGTCATCGGCACCACGCTGCGTGCCCGCCCGGTGACCGGGCCGAACAGCAAGACCGAGATCGTGCAGGCGGTGATCGGGGAGGTGTGGCCGATGATCGCCGAGGGCCGCGTCCGGCCGATCATCGGCGCGCGCATGCCGATTCAGCAGGCCGCTCAGGCGCACCAACGGCTGACGTCGGGCGAGGTCACCGGAAAGATCGTGCTCACGGTCTGAGCGGCTCGCGACTTCTACCGAGCCCGGCCCGTCGAGTGTGCGCCTAGGGCTTCGAGCGTGCTGTGCGGGCGCCATTTTGGCGGCATCCCCGCCGTGAGCGCACACCGAAAGCCATGGCTGCACTCTCGAGTGTTAACGGTCTGAGCGGCTCAGCCCAGGGACGCCAGCGCGCGCACCAGCTGGTCGACCTCGGCCGTCGTCGAGTAGTGCGCCAGCCCGACGGTCACCGCACCGCCAACGTCGTTGACGCCCAGCACGTCGAGCGCGCGGGAGTTCTCGTTGGTGACGGCCAGAATCCCGTTGTCGGCCAACCGCTGCACCACCCGCTCGGCGGGCACGCCGTTCAGGGCGAAGCTCACCACGGGGATCCGCACCTCCGGACGGCCGATCACCATGACCAACGGCAGTGACCGCAACGACACCATCAGGTAATCGAAGACCCGGTTCAGATACGCACCGGCCGATTGCATCGACACCGACAGGCGTTCGCGTCGGCTGCCGCGGGCCGACTCGTCGAGCGCCGCCAGATACTCGACGCTGGCGACCACCCCGGCCAGCAGACCGAACTGGTGCGTACCGATCTCGAGGCGCGCCGCGCCGGTCGCCTTCGGGTCGGTCGAGATGGAGCCGAACGAATTGAGCAGCGCCGGGTCGCGGAACACCACCGCGCCGATCGGCGGACCGCCCCATGCCAGGGCGTTCACCGCCACCACGTCGGCGTCGGTTTCCCGCACGTCGAGCAACCGGTACGGCGCCGCGGCGGAATGGTCGACCACGACCAGCCCGCCGACGTCGTGCACCAGCTTGGTCATCGCCCGCAGGTCGGTGACCGTGCCCAGCGTCGCGGACGCGGATGCGACGGCCACCAGCCTGGTCGACTTGCCGATCAGGCCCTCCCACTGCCACGTCGGCAGCTCGCCGGTCTCGATGTCGATCTCGGCCCACTTGACCTTGGCGCCGTAGCGGTGCGCCGCCCGCAGCCAGGGGGCGATGTTCGCCTCGTCGTCCAGGCGACTGACCACCACCTCATAGCCCAGCCCCGCCCGCGAGGACGACGCCTCGGCCAGCGCCGACAGCAGGATCGCGCGGTCGGCCCCGAGCACCACGCCCGCCGGATCCACGTTGAACAGGTCGGCCACCGCCGCCCGCGCCGCCTCCAGGATGGCGGCGCTGCGCTGCGCCGAGGGATGCGCACCGACCGTGGTGGCGCTGGACCTGCGGAAGGCCGTCGAAACGGTGGTCGCGACCGAATCGGGGATCAGCATCCCGGTAGGCGCATCGAAGTGCACCCACCCGTCACCCAATGACGGATGCAGTCCGCGCACCCGGGCGACGTCGTAAGCCATGCCAGCCACCTTAGAGCTTGCGCATTTCGGCGAAACCGTGACGGTAGCGGGTGCCCGGAACGCTCGAGCCGTTGCGGCCAGCCGGTGGCTTCCCGAGCCAGGACACCCGGCCAGCCATACTAGTCGAGTGGGGCTCTGGTTCGGAACGCTGATCGCATTGTTTTTGCTGATAGCGCCCGGAGCGATCATCGCACGTGTCAGTCAGCTGAGTTGGCCCATCGCGGTCGCGGTGGGCCCGGCGCTGACCTACGGTGCGGTCGCGCTGGCGATCATCCCGTTCGGCGCGGTCGGAATCCCCTGGAACGGCTGGACGGCGCTGGCCACGCTGGTCGTGGTGTGCCTGGTGATGACGGTCCTGCAGCTACTGCTCGGCCGCTATCGCGACACCGCGGCCGAAGCCCGCGGCATCGGGGGCTGGCCCGCGATCACGGTGGCGGCCGGGGTGCTGCTGGGTGCCCTGCTCATCATGTGGGCGGCCTACCGCGGCCTGGCCACCCACTGGCAGACCATCCCCAGCACCTGGGACGCCGTCTGGCACGCCAACGAGGTGCGCTTCATCCTCGACACCGGGCAGGCATCGTCCACCCACATGGGCGAGCTGCGCAACGTCGAAACGCACCAGACCCTGTATTACCCGTCGGTGTTCCACGCGTGGGTGGCGGTGTTCTGTCAGCTCACCGGGGCGGCGCCGACCACCGGCTACACGCTGGGTTCGGTGGCGGTGTCGGTCTGGCTGTTCCCCACCAGCGCGGCGATGCTGGCCTGGCGGCTGCTGCGCCCGCACTGGGGCCAATGGCTCACCGCCGGCGCGGCCGCCACCACCGCCGCGCTGTCGGTGTCGTTCACCGCCCTCCCCTATGTCGAATTCGGTGTCGCCGCGATGCCCAACCTGGCGGCCTACGGGGTCGTCGTGCCGACGTTCGTGCTCATCGCCTCGACGCTGCGCCACCGCGACCGGATCCCGGCCGCCGTGCTGGCCTTCGTGGGGGTGATGTCGGTCCACCTGACCGGCGGGTTCATCGTCGTGCTGTTCGTCGTCGCCTGGTGGATGCTGGACGTGCTGCGGCGCCCGGTCCGCGGCCGCGTCGCCGACGCAGTGACGCTTGCCGGCGTGGCCGTGGCCACCGCGCTGATCCTGTTGCCGCAGTTCATCAGCGTCCGTCAGCAGGAAGACATCATCGCCGGGCACTCGTTCCTCACCTACCTCAGCAAGAAGCGAGGCCTGTTCGACGCCGTCTTCCAGCACTCGCGCCACCTCAACGACTTCCCGTACCAGTACGGGCTCATGGCGCTCGCGATCATCGGCGGCGCCTTCTTCGCCTACAAGAGGATCTGGTGGCCGCTGGCGGTGTGGCTCCTGCTCGTCGTGGTCGAGGTCGACGCGGGAACCCCGCTCGGCGGCCCGGTCGGCGCGATCGCCGGCGCGTTCGGGGAGTTCTTCTACAAGGACCCGCGTCGGATCTCGGCCGCGATCACCCTGCTGCTGCAACCGATGGCCGGGGTCGCGTTGTTCGTGATCGTCATGGTGGTGGTGGCCGGCGCCAAACGGGTCGCCGGCCGATTCAAACCGTCCCCCACAAGCGGGAGGTGCCCCCAACCCGCACCGGTGTGGACCGCCGCCACGGCGGTCCTGCTGGTGGCGACGACCGTCTTGACCGCCCGCCACTACTTCTATCGACACCTGTTCCTATTCGGCGACAAGTACGACTCGGTGATGATCGACCAACGCGACCTGATGGCCATGGCCTATCTGGCCACGCTGCCCGGCGCGCACAACACCGTGATCGGCAACGCCAACACCGACGGCACCGCGTGGATGTACGCCGTCGCCGACCTGCACCCGCTGTGGACCCACTACGACTACCCCCAGCAGATGGGCCCGGGCCCCAACCGCTACATCTTCTGGGCCTACGCCCGCAAGGGCGAGTCCGACCCGCGGGTGGTCGAGGCGATCAAAGCGCTCAATATCCGGTACATCTACACCAGCCGGCCGACGGTCCGCGGGTTCGCCGTACCCGACGGACTAGTGTCACTGGATAAATCACCGTCGTGGGCGCTGATCTACGACAATGGTGGAGCCCGAATCTACGAATGGCGCGGAAGCGGCGCGGCGCCGCACTCTTAGTCCGCAAAGGATGGTGATGGATTGAGTACCCGCAACGACGACGATGGCATCGAGATCATCGGCGACGTCGACCCGCGGACCACGGCGGTGACGGAGGACGACTCCGACGAGCGCTCCCTGACCGATCTGGTTGAGCAGCCCGCCAAGGTGATGCGCATCGGGACCATGATCAAGCAACTGCTCGAGGAGGTGCGTGCCGCACCGCTCGACGAGGCCAGCCGCAACCGCCTGCGTGAGATCCACGCCACCAGCATCCGCGAACTCGAGGAGGGCCTGGCGCCGGAACTGCGCGAAGAGCTCGACCGCCTCACCCTGCCGTTCAACGAGGACGCGGCGCCGTCCGACGCCGAACTGCGCATCGCCCAGGCCCAATTGGTCGGCTGGCTGGAAGGGCTGTTCCACGGCATCCAGACTGCGCTGTTCGCCCAGCAGATGGCCGCCCGCGCGCAGCTGGAGAACATGCGTCAGGGCGCGCTGCCCCCCGGCGTCGGCAAGCCCGGCGGATCCGGACACGGTCAGTACCTGTAAAGCGCAGCACGGTGGCGGGTCCTCACATCGAGACGCACAACGCGTGGGTGGAATTTCCCATTTTCGACGCGAAGTCGCGCTCCCTGAAGAAAGCGTTCCTGGGCAAGGCGGGCGGCACGATCGGGCGCAACAGCTCCAACGTCGTCGTCGTCGAGGCGCTACGGGACATCACCCTGTCGCTCGAGCTGGGCGACCGAGTCGGCCTGGTCGGCCACAACGGCGCCGGGAAATCGACTCTGCTGCGGCTGCTTTCGGGCATCTACGAACCCACCCGCGGCTGGGCGGAGGTCACCGGACGGGTAGCTCCCATCTTCGACCTGGGGATCGGGATGGACCCCGAGATCTCCGGTTACGAGAACATCATCATCCGCGGGCTGTTTTTGGGGCAGACCCGCAAGCAGATGATGGCCAAGGTGGACGAGATCGCCGAGTTCACCGAACTGGGTGACTACCTGTCGATGCCGCTGCGCACCTACTCCACCGGAATGCGGGTGCGGCTGGCGATGGGCGTGGTCACCAGCATCGACCCCGAGATCCTGCTGCTCGACGAAGGGTTGGGCGCGGTCGACGCCGACTTCATGAAGAAGGCCCAGTCCCGGCTGCAGAGCCTGGTGGAACGGTCCGGAATCCTGGTGTTCGCCAGCCATTCCAACGAATTCCTCGCGCGGCTGTGCAAGACCGCGATGTGGATCGACCACGGCGTGATCCGGATGGCCGGCGGAATCGAAGAGGTGGTGCGCGCCTACGAGGGGGAGGACGCGGCCCGGCACGTGCGCGAGGTGCTGGCCGAAACGCGCAACGAGATATGACCGAGACCGTGATCGCCGTCGTCGTCACCCACCGGCGCCCCGACGAGCTGGCCAAGTCGCTGGGCACGCTGAGCAGCCAGACCCGGTTACCCGACCACCTGATCGTGATCGACAACGACGGCCCCGGTTCCGGCCGGGTGGGCGATCTGGTGGCCGCGCAACCGATCCCGACCACCTATCTGGCCTCCCGCCGAAACCTCGGCGGCGCAGGCGGTTTCGCGCTGGGGATGTTGCACGCGCTGGCCCAGGGCGCCGACTGGGTGTGGCTGGCCGACGACGACGGGCGCCCACAGGACTCGCACGTGCTGGCCACCCTGCTGGCGTGCGCCGAGAGGCACGCGCTGGCCGAGGTGTCGCCGATGGTGTGCAACTCCGACGACCCGGAGCGGCTCGCATTCCCGTTGCGCCGCGGCCTGGTATGGCGCAGGCGCGCAAGCGAATTGCGCACCGAAGCGGGACAGGACCTGCTGCCCGGGATAGCCTCGCTGTTCAACGGCGCGCTGTTCCGGGCGACCACCCTCGAAGCGATCGGCGTCCCCGACCTGCGGCTGTTCATCCGGGGCGACGAGGTCGAAATGCACCGGCGGCTGGTGCGATCGGGCCTGCCGTTCGGCACCTGCCTGGACGCGGTTTACCTGCACCCGTGCGGTTCGGCGGAATTCCGCCCGATCCTGGGCGGTCGCATGCACACCCAATACCCCGACGACCCCAACAAGCGGTTCTACACCTATCGCAACCGCGGCTACCTGTTGGCACAACCGGGCCTGCGCAAGCTCCTGATTCAGGAGTGGGTTCGGTTCGGCTGGTACTTCCTGGTGACCCGGCGCGACCCCAAGGGCCTGGCCGAATGGATTCGCTTGCGCCGCTTGGGACGCCATGAGCAATTCGGCAAGCCTGGTGGCGATCGCGAGCGCGGCGAAGCCGGGCGAAGCGGGTCGCCACCATCGGAACGTCGTGGCGATCGCGAGCGCGGCGAAGCCGGGCGAAGCGGGTCGCCACCATCGGAACCTGGAGGACCCCAGTGACGTTTCTCGACGCCGCGGCCCAGTCGCGGACCTTCACCCGTGCCCGGGGCGATCTGGTGGCCGGTTTCCGCCGGCACGAGCTGTGGCTGCACCTGGGCTGGCAGGACATCAAGCAGCGCTACCGCCGCTCGGTGCTGGGACCGTTCTGGATCACCATCGCGACCGGCACCACCGCCGTCGCCATGGGCGGCCTGTACTCCAAGCTGTTTCACCTCGAGCTCTCGGTGCACCTGCCGTACGTCACGCTGGGCCTGATCATCTGGAACCTGATCAACGCCGCCATCCTCGAGGGCGCCGACGTCTTCGTCGCCAACGAGGGACTGATCAAGCAGTTGCCGACGCCGCTGAGCGTGCACGTCTACCGGCTGGTGTGGCGGCAGATGATCCTGTTCGCGCACAACATCGTCATCTACGTCGTCATCGCGATCATCTTCCCCAAGCCGTGGTCGTGGGCAGACCTCTCGGTGATCCCCGCGCTGGGGCTGATCGTGCTCAACTGCATCTGGGTGTCACTGTGTTTCGGCATCCTGGCGACCCGCTACCGCGATATCGGTCCGCTGCTGTTCTCGGTCGTCCAGCTGCTGTTCTTCATGACGCCGATCATCTGGAACGACGACACCTTGAGGCAGCAGGGCGCCGGACGATGGTCGAGCATCGTCGAGCTCAACCCGCTGCTGCACTACCTGGACATCGTGCGCGCCCCGCTGCTGGGCGCCCACCAGGAGCTGCGGCACTGGGCGGTGGTGGTGGCACTGACGGTCGTCGGCTGGGTGCTGGCGGCGTTCGCGATGCGGCAGTACCGCGCCCGGGTGCCGTACTGGGTGTAGCTCACATCAGTGGGGGCGGCACATTCAGCCAGTCCAGCGAACCGTCGGTCTGCCCTTTGTACTGCGGGCAGTAGGCGGAGACGGACGCCCCGACGAAGAACCCCGCCTGCCGGGCCGAGAGGTTGGCGTCCTTCATCACCTTCATCGCCAGGACGCTCGATTTCTGCTTCTTGTCGAGCCCGGCGCAGACGGTGTGGGCCATCGAGATCGCGGTGTCCGGGTCGTTCATGACGATCCCGTTCTCCGCCAAGGCGCCGACGAAGGCGTCGTCGGGCGGATCCGCCGCCGCCGGGGGCGAGCAGAACACCGCGGCGCACAGCAGGCCCGCACCCAGCGCCCGGAGATCGACGTTCATAGTGACAACGATAGGGACCGTGGCGTCCGGTGGGCGGCTCCGAGAAGTCGTTGTGGGATCCCGCAAACCACTCGAATATCGGTTACGCAACGCGGATGGGCGCTTGCCCGATAATGGTGGCGGCCGCCGCGCCGTGGTGCAACACTGGAACGCCACCTGAGCAAACTGGACGAAAGGTCCATCGACGTGAGCAAGAAGGTCCAATCAGCGGCGGACGCGGCACGGGAGAGCCTGGCCGCGGAGCTGGAGCGGCTGCGGCAGCGGCGCGACCGCCTCGAGGTCGAGGTCAGGAACGACCGCGGCATGGTGGGCGATCACGGCGATGCGGCCGAGGCGATCCAGCGCGCCGAGGAGCTGGTCGGGCTCAGCGACCGGATCAATGAGCTGGACCGCCGGCTGCGGGCCGGGCCGTCGCAACCGGACGAATCCGAGACGCTGCCCGGCGGGACCGAGGTCACCCTGCGGTTCTCCGACGGTGAGGTGGTCACGATGCGCGTGATCTCGATCGTGGAGGAGACGCCCGCCGGCGGGGAAGGCGAGACGTTGACCGCGCGCAGCCCCCTGGCCCAGGCCCTGACCGGGCACAAGGCGGGCGACACGGTGACCTACTCGACGCCGCAGGGCGAGGAGCAGGTCGAGTTGATAGCGGTCAAACTCCCCCGCTGACGCGTCCCCGGCCGTTCCGGCCGCCCCGATAGACTCCCCCCAATGGTTGCCCCGCTGCCCGATGCCGCGCCGCCCAGCCCGCAGCTGAGCCTGACGACACAGGTGACGCGGTTCGTCGTCACCGGCGGCCTGGCGGGGGTCGTGGACTTCAGCCTGTACCTGATCCTCTACAAGGCGGTGGGCGTCCAGGTCGACCTGGCCAAGGCCACCAGCTTCGTCGTCGGCACCATCACCGCCTACCTGATCAACCGCCGGTGGACGTTCCAGGCGGCCCCGAGCACCGCACGCTTCGTCGCGGTCATGCTCCTCTACGCCATCACCTTCGCCGTGCAGGTCGGGCTCAACCATCTGTGCCTGGCGCTTTTGCACTACCGCGGGTGGGCGATCCCGGTCGCGTTCGTGATCGCCCAGGGCACCGCGACGGTGATCAACTTCATCGTCCAGCGAGCGGTAATCTTCCGCATCCGCTGAGCCGACGTCCGCAAGCGGTACCCTCTTTGACGATGTTGAGCACCGACGTTCCGACCACCACCACCCGGCTGACCGGCTTCGGCCGCACCGCGCCGTCGGTGGCCGAGGTGCTCTCGACCCGCGACCCCGAGCTGATCGCCAAAGCGGTCGCCCGGGTGGCCGAATCCGGCGGCCCGCACGGGCGGGGCGTGATCGCGCGCGGCCTGGGCCGGTCCTACGGCGACAACGCCCAGAACGGCGGCGGCCTGGTGATCGACATGACCGGGCTCAACCGCATCCACTCGATCAGCGCCGACACCCGCTTGGTCGGCGTCGACGCCGGCGTCAGCCTGGACCAACTGATGAAGGCCGCCCTGCCGTTCGGCCTGTGGGTTCCGGTGCTGCCGGGCACCCGACAGGTCACCGTCGGCGGGGCGATCGCGTGCGACATCCACGGCAAGAACCACCACAGCGCGGGCAGCTTCGGCAACCACGTGCGCTCGATGGACCTGCTGATGGCCGACGGCACCGTCCGCACCCTCACCCCCGACGGGGACGACGCCGAGCTGTTCTGGGTCACCGTCGGCGGCAACGGCCTGACCGGAATCGTCCTGCGCGCCACCATCGAGATGACGCCGACGGAGACGGCCTACTTCATCGCCGACGGGCTGGCCACCAAGGACCTCGACGAGACGGTCGCGGCCCACCTCGACGGCAGCGAGGCCAACTACACCTATTCCAGCGCGTGGTTCGACCTGATCAGCCCGCCGCCCAAGCTGGGCCGCGCCGCCATCAGCCGCGGCAGCCTGGCCAAGCTGGACCAACTGCCCAAGAAGCTGGCCAAGAACCCGCTGAAATTCGATGCGCCGCAACTGCTCACGGTGCCCGACGTGTTCCCGGTCAGCGCGATGAACAAGCTCTCGTTCATGGCCATCGGCGAGGTGTACTACCGGCTCGGCGGAAACTACACCGGCAAGATCCAGAATCTGTCGCAGTTCTACCACATGCTCGACCTGGTCAGCGGCTGGAACAATGCTTACGGCCCAATGGGTTTCGCCCAGCACCAGTTCCTGGTGCCGCCGGACGCGATGGACGAATTCAAGGCCATCATCCGCTGGATCCAGACCCGTGGCCACTATTCGGCGCTGAACGTGTTCAAACTTTTCGGCCCGGGCAACCGCGCGCCGCTGAGTTTCCCGATGGCCGGGTGGAACGTCGCGATGGACTTCCCCAACAAGCCGGGCATCAACGAGTTCCTCAACGAACTCGACCGGCGTGTACTGGAATTCGGGGGCCGCGTCTACACCGCCAAGGATTCCCGGGTGAGTGCCGAGACCTTCCACGCCATGTACCCGCGCATCGACGAATGGATCGCCGTGCGGCGCAAGGTGGACCCCTCCGGGGTGTTCGCATCGGACATGGCCCGACGTTTGGAGCTGCTGTAAATGGTGCGTCAATGGTTTTAGATGCGGTGGGGAATCCGCAGACCATCCTGCTGCTGGGCGGCACGTCCGAGATCGGGCTGGCCATCTGCGAGCGCTACCTGCAGAACGCGCACGCCCGAATTGTGCTGGCCGCCATGCCCAATGACCCGGGCCGCGATGCCGCCGTCGCCCAGATGAAGGCGGCGGGCGCGCGGTCGGTGGAGCTGATCGACTTCGAGGCCACCGACCCCGACAGCCACCCGAAGATGATCGAGGAGGCGTTCGCCCACGGTGACGTCGATGTGGCGATCGTCGCCTTCGGCATCCTCGGCGACGCCGAAGAGCTGTGGCAGGACCAGCACAAGGCCGTGCTGGCCGCCGAGATCAACTACACGGCCGCCGTTTCGGTGGGGGTGCTGCTCGGCGAGAAGATGCGCGCCCAGGGGTTCGGCCAGATCATCGCGATGAGCACGGTCGCCGGGGAGCGGGTGCGGCGGTCCAACTTCGTCTACGGCTCCACCAAGGCGGGGTTGGACGGCTTCTATCTGGGACTCGGGGAAGCGCTGCGCGAGTACGGGGTTCGCGTTCTGGTGATCCGCCCGGGTCAGGTGCGTACCCGGATGAGCGCGCACGTCAAGGAGGCCCCGCTCACCGTGGACAAGGAGTATGTCGCCAACCTCGCGGTGACCGCCGCCGCAAAGGGTAAGGAATTGGTTTGGGCGCCGGCAGCATTCCGTTACGTGATGATGGTGTTGCGACACATTCCGCGGAGCGTGTTCCGCAAGCTGCCGATCTGATCATGCGTAACGCGCTGGCCGCCCTGGGCCAGATCGCGCTGGCGGCCGCGGTGGCCGTCGTCGTCGCGGCCGTGTCGCTGGCGGCTATCGCCCGCGTGCAGTGGCCGGCCTTCCCGTCCTCCAACCAGCTGCACGCGCTGACCACGGTGGGGCAGGTCGGCTGCCTGGCCGGCCTGGTCGCCGTCGGTTGGGCGTGGGGGCGGTCCGGCCGGTACCGCTGGGCGGCCCAGCTCGGCGGGCTGGCCTTCGTGTCCGCGTTCACCGTCGTGACGTTGGGCATGCCGCTGGGCGCGACCAAGCTCTATCTGTTCGGCATCTCGGTCGACCAGCAGTTCCGCACCGAGTACCTGACCCGGTTCGCCGACAGCCCGGCCCTGCGCGACATGACCTACCTCGGGCTGCCGCCGTTCTACCCGCCGGGCTGGTTCTGGATCGGCGGTCGGGCCGCGGCGCTGAGCGGCACGCCCGCCTGGGAGATCTACAAGCCGTGGGCGATCACCTCGATCACCGTCGCCGTCGCCGTCGCGCTGGTCCTGTGGTGGCGGATGGTCCGCTTCGAGTACGCGTTGATCGTCACGACGGCGACCGCGGCGGCCACGCTCGCCTACGGCTCGCCCGAGCCCTACTCGGCGATGATCACCGTGCTGCTGCCCCCGGTGCTGGTGCTGACGTGGTCGGGCTTGCGCGGCGACGAGCGCGGGGGCGGCTGGGCCGCCGTCACGGGGGGCGGGTTGTTCCTCGGCTGGACGGCCACCTGGTATTCGCTGCTGTTCGGGTTCGGCGCCTTCACCGTCGCGCTGATGGCGCTGTGGCTGGCGGTCCTGCGCTGGCATCAAAACAGGCCGGGCGGCGTCAGGGCCGCCCTCGACCCGCTGCGCCGGCTGGCCGTCATCGCCGTCCTGGCCGCGGTCATCGCCGCCACCACCTGGCTGCCGTTCCTGGTCCGGGCGGCCGGAAGCCCGATCAGCAACTCCGGCAGCGCCTTTCACTATCTGCCGGCCGACGGCGCCGTCCTGACCTTCCCGATGCTGCAGTTCTCCCTGCTGGGCGCGATCTGCCTGCTCGGCGCCCTGTGGCTGGTGCTGCGCGCCCGATCCTCGGTGCGGGCCGGCGCCCTGGCCATCGGCGTGCTGGCCGTCTACGTGTGGTCGCTGCTGTCGATGCTGACCACGCTGGCGCGCACCACGCTGCTGTCGTTCCGGCTCCAGCCCACCCTGACCGTGCTGCTGGTGGCCGCGGGGGCGTTCGGGTTCGTCGAAGCGGCGCGGGCGCTGTCCGCGCGGAGCCGCGCCGCCCTTCCCGTCGCCGGGGCCGTCGGCCTGGCCGCCGCGATCGCGTTCAGCCAGGACATTCCCGACGTGCTGCGCCCCGATCTCACCATCGCCTACACCGACACCGACGGCAACGGCCAGCGCGGCGACCGGCGGCCGCCGAGCTCGGAGAAGTTCTATCCCGACATCGACCACACCATTGCGACCGTGACCGGCAGGCCCCGCGACCAGACCGTGGTGATGACCGCCGACTACAGCTTCCTGTCCTTTTATCCCTATTGGGGATTCCAGGGGCTGACGTCGCACTACGCCAACCCGCTGGCGCAGTTCGACCTGCGGGCCGCCCAGATCAAGAAGTGGTCCAAGCTCAAGTCCGCCGACGAGCTCATCCACGCGCTGGACACCTGCCCCTGGCCGCCGCCCACGGTCTTCCTCATGCGCCGCGGTGCGAACGGCAACTACACGCTGCGGCTCGCCGAGGACGTCTACCCCAACCAGCCCAACGTCCGCCGCTACACCGTCGATCTGCGGGCCGCACTCTTCGACAGCCCCCAGTTCGTCGTCCACGGCGCCGGCCCGTTCGTGGTGGCCGTCCGCAAACCTCCGGCAAGCCACTGACGGGCCGCTGATGAGCACCGACACCTCGCCGCCGGGCGTCGAAGAACTAGCATCTACCACCGTGACCGACAGGGGTGCCAACCACCGGATCGCCCGGTTGGTGGCCACCGTCGCGGGGCTGCTCGGGACGCTGCTGGCCATCGCCACCCCACTGCTGCCGGTCAACCAGACCACCGCGCAGCTCAACTGGCCGCAGAACGGCACCTTCGGCAGCGTCGACGCGCCGCTGATCGGGTACGTGGCCACCGACCTCAGCGTCACCGTGCCGTGCCAGGCCGCCGCCGGGCTGACCGGCCCGCAGAACGCCGGCAAGACGGTGCTGTTGTCGACGGTGCCCAAGCAGGCCCCCAAGGCCGTGGACCGCGGGCTGCTCATCCAGCGCGCCAACGACTACCTGGTGGTCGTGGTGCGCAACGTCGCGGTGGTGACCGCCCCGCTCAGCCAGGTGCTCAGCCCGGCCTGCCAGCGGTTGACCTTCACCGCGCACGCCGAGAAGGTCACCGCCGAGTTCGTCGGGCTGGCCCAGGGCCCCAACGCACAGCACCCCGGCTCGCCGCTGCGCGGGGAGAAGAGCGGCTACGACTTCCGGCCCCAGATCGTCGGCGTGTTCACCGACCTCACCGGGCCGGCGCCGGCGGGCCTGAGCTTCTCGGCGACCATCGACACCCGCTACAGCAGCAGCCCCAGCCAGCTGAAGATGGCGGCGATGATCCTCGGGGTGGTGCTGACCGCCGCCGCCCTGGTCGCGCTGCACCTGCTCGACACCGCCGACGGCACCCGGCACCATCGCTTCCTGCCGTCGCGCTGGTGGTCGGTCAGCGCGCTGGACGCGCTGGTGATCGCGGTGCTGGTGTGGTGGCAGTTCGTCGGCGCCAATACCTCCGACGACGGCTACATCCTGACCATGGCCCGGGTGTCCGAGCACGCCGGCTACATGGCCAACTACTACCGCTGGTTCGGCACGCCGGAGGCCCCCTTCGGCTGGTACTACGACCTGCTGGCCCTGTGGGCGCACGTCAGCACCGCCAGCATCTGGATGCGGCTGCCCACCCTGGCGATGGCGCTGACGTGCTGGTGGGTAATCAGCCGCGAGGTCATTCCCCGCCTGGGCCACGCCGTCAAACACAACCGCGGGGCGGCCTGGACGGCGGCCGGCATGTTCCTGGCCGTGTGGCTGCCGCTCAACAACGGCCTGCGGCCCGAGCCGATCATCGCGCTCGGCATCCTGCTGACCTGGTGCTCGGTCGAACGCGCGGTGGCCACCAGCCGGTTGCTGCCGGTGGCGGTCGCCTGCATCATCGGCGCCCTGACGCTGTTCTCCGGGCCGACGGGCATCGCCTCGATCGGTGCCCTGCTGGTCGCGATCGGGCCGTTGCGGACCATCCTGCACCGCCGATCCAAACTGTTCGGCGCGCTGCCGTTGGTCGCGCCCCTGTTCGCCGCGGTCACCGTCACCGCCATCCTGATCTTCCGCGACCAGACCCTGGCCGGCGAGGTGCAGGCCAGCATGCTCAAGCGCGCCGTGGGGCCCAGCCTGAGCTGGTTCGACGAACACATCCGCTACGAGCGGCTGTTCATGGCCAGCCCCGACGGATCGGTCGCCCGCCGCTTCGCCGTGTTGGCGCTCGTCCTGGCGCTCGGCATCACGGTCGCCATGTCGTTGCGCAAGGGCCGGATTCCGGGCACGGCCGCGGGGCCGAGCCGCCGCATCGTCGGGATCACCATCATCTCGTTCATCGCGATGATGTTCACCCCGACCAAGTGGACCCACCACTTCGGCGTGTTCGCCGGGCTGGCCGGGTCGCTGGGTGCGCTGGCCGCGGTCGCCGTGACCGCGGCGGCGATGCGGTCCCGCCGCAACCGCACCATGTTCGCCGCGGCGGTGCTGTTCCTGGTGGCGCTGTCGTTCGCCAGCGTCAACGGCTGGTGGTACGTATCGAATTTCGGTGTGCCGTGGTCGAATTCGTTCCCGGCATGGCACTATGCGTTCGCCACCGCGCTGCTCGGGCTGACCGTCGTGGTGCTGGCGCTGGCGGCGTGGTTCCACTTCGTGTCGCCCGATAACGGCCCACCACGGACTCGGTACGGGGCGCGGGCAGCGGGAATCATCCAGTCCCCGTTGGCAATCGCGACGTGGGCGCTGGTGGTGTTCGAAGTCGCGTCGCTGACCCTGGCGATGGTCGATCAGTACCCCGCGTGGTCGGTGGGTCGGTCCAATCTGGAGGCGCTTACCGGCAAGTCCTGCGGACTCGCCGAGGACGTGCTGGTCGAGCAGGACCCCAACGCCGGAATGCTCGCACCGGTGAGCGCGCCGGTGGGTGACGCCCTGGGGGCGGGGCTGTCGGAAGCCTTCGTGCCCAACGGGATTCCCGCCGACGTCCGGGCCGACCCGGTAATGGAGCGGCCGGGTGACCGCAGCTTCATCAACGACGACAAGCTCGTCACCGGCGCCGAGGCCGGTACCGAGGGCGGCACCACCCCGGCGCCGGGGATCAACGGTTCGGTCGCCCAGCTGCCCTACAACCTGGATCCCGCCCGCACGCCCGTGCTGGGGAGCTGGCGCCCGGGCATTCAGGTGCCGGCCCACCTGCGGTCGGGCTGGTATCGGCTGCCCAGCCGCGACCAGGCGCGGCCGCTGCTGGTGGTGAGCGCGGCGGGCCGTTTCGACCCGCGCGAGGTCCAGGTCCAGTGGGCCACCGACCAGGAAGCCGCGAGCGGACACGCCGGCGGGTCGTTCCAGTTCGCCGACGTGGGGGCCTCCCCGGCGTGGCGCAACCTGCGACTGCCGCTGTCGGCCATCCCCGGCAGCGCCACCCAGATCCGGCTGGTCGCCGACGACGAAGACCTGGCGCCGCAGCACTGGATCGCGCTCACACCGCCACGGATTCCGCAGCTGCGCACGCTGCAAGACGTGGTCGGCTCCAAAGACCCGGTGTTCCTGGACTGGCTGGTCGGCCTCGCCTTCCCCTGCCAGCGGCCGTTCGGACACCAGAACGGTGTCGACGAGACCCCGAAATGGCGCATCCTGCCGGACCGTTTCGGCGCCGAAGCCAATTCGCCGGTGATGGACAACAACGGCGGCGGCCCGCTGGGCGTCACCGAGCTGCTGGTGAAGGCGACGACCATGGCCACCTACCTGAAGGACGATTGGTCGCGCGACTGGGGCTCGCTGCAACGGTTGACGCCGTACTACGCCGACGCCCAGCCCGCGCGCCTGCAGCTCGGGACGGCCACCCGCAGCGGCCTGTGGAATCCCGCGCCGCTGCGCAAGACCTAGTCAGCCGGGCCTTGCCCGGCACTCATCCGTAAGCGTAGACTTACCGTTCGTGGCCACTTACCAAAGCGGCGACGTGTGGCTGGCCCTGGCCGACGGAACGCGGCGGGCCATCGTCGAACGTCTCGCGCACGGCCCGTCGGCGGTCGGCGAGTTGGCTCGCGACCTGCCCGTCAGCCGGCCTGCAGTGTCACAACACCTCAAGGTGCTCAAGTCCGCCGGACTGGTGCGTGACCGCGCCGCGGGCACCCGTCGCGTCTATCAACTCGACCCGTCTGGCCTGGAGGCGTTGCGCGCCGACCTCGACCGGTTCTGGACGCGAGCGCTGGCCGGCTACGCGCAGAAGATCGATGAGGGTAAAGGAGAAGACTTGTGACGCAGCGCATTCCGAACGTCGTACACCACGTCGTCGTCAACGCCCCGATCGAGCGGGCGTTCGCCGTCTTCACCGCGCAGTTCGGCGACTTCAAGCCCCGGGAGCACAACCTGCTGGCCGTCCCGATCGCCGAGACGGTCTTCGAGCCCCGGGTCGGTGGGCACATCTACGACCGCGGCGTCGACGGCAGCGTGTGCCGCTGGGCGCGAGTCCTGGCCTACGAGCCGCCGCACCGCCTGGTGTTCACCTGGGACATCGGCCCCACCTGGCAACTGGAGCCCGACCCGTCGAGGACCAGCGAGGTCGAAGTGCGCTTCACCGCGGAATCCGACAACCGCACCCGCGTCGACCTCGAGCATCGCCACCTGGACCGCCACGGCCCCGGATGGGAATCCGTCGCCGACGGCGTCGCCGGTGACGCGGGCTGGCCGCTGTACCTCGATCGTTACGCCCGCCTGCTGCCCGCCGGGAGCCGGCAATGACGCTGATGAGCATGGCCCGCGACGAGCGGGCCGACCTGGCGGAATTTCTGGCGACGCTGACGCCGCAGGAGTGGGAGGCGCCCAGCCTGTGCGCCGACTGGACGGTCAAAGACGTCGTCGCGCACATGATCAGCTACGAAGAGCTCGGCACACTGGGGTTGCTCAAGCGCTTCGCGAAGGGCTGGGTCGTGCGGGCCAACCAGGTGGGCGTCGACGAGTTCACCGACTTCAGTGCCCCACAGCTGCTCGACTTTCTGCGCGCCCACCTCCAACCGCGCGGGCTGACGGCCGGTTTCGGCGGGATGATCGCGCTCGTCGACGGCACCATCCATCATCAGGACATCCGCCGCGCGCTGGGCCGGCCCCGCACCGTCCCGGCCGACCGGCTCGAGCAGGTCCTGGCCCTGGTGCCCGGCAACCCCAGGCTCGGCGCCGGCCGCCGCATCCGGGGCCTGCGCCTGCGCGCCACCGACGTCGACTGGGAACACGGCCACGGACCGGAGGTCACCGGGCCCGGCGAGACGCTCCTCATGGCGATGACCGGCCGGCCCGCCGCCCTGGCCGACCTCGCCGGCCCCGGGCTGCAGACGCTGGCCGCGCGGCTCGTCCGCTGAACCTGCGCGGCCCGCCCCCGGCCCCGCGTCCTCAGCGGACAAAGCGGCTTCGCTTACCATCGAGCCTCGTGTCCCCCGACGGTAATCAGCGATCGCAGCGGATCCCACGGTTGGTGGCCGCCGGCGCCGGAATCGTCGGACTGCTGTTGTGCGTGCTCGTCCCGCTGCTCCCGGTCAGCCAAACCACTGCGACGGTGCTGTGGCCGCAGGGCACCGTGGACGGGCACGTCGCCCAGGTCACCGCGCCCCTGGTGTCCGGTGCGCCCCGCGCGCTGGACATCTCCGTCCCGTGCGCGGCGATCGCCACCCTGCCCGCCGGCGGCGGCCTGGTGGTCTCGACGCTGCCCGCCGGGGGCATCGACGCCGGCAAGAACGGGCTGTTCGTGCGCGCCGACAAGGACTCGGTGGTGGTCGCGTTCCGCGACACCGTCGCCGCGGTGGCGCCGCGGCCCGCCGTCGCCGGCGGGGGCTGCAGCGTGCTGCACGCCTGGGCGAACACCGGCGGGACGGGAGCGGAGTTCGTCGGCATCCCCGGCGCCTCCGGAACCCTGTCCGCGGAGAAGAAGCCGCAGGTCGGCGGGATCTTCACCGACCTGAAGGTGCCCGCCCAGCCGGGGTTGTCCGCCCGCGTCGACATCGACACCCGATTCATCACCGCCCCCACCGCCCTCAAGCGGCTGGCGATGCTGGTGGGCACCCTGGCCGTCCTGACCGCCGTCGTCGCGCTCGCCGCGCTCGACCGGCACAGCCGCGGCGGCACGCTGGTCAACTGGCGGACACCGATTGCCAGGCTGTCCCGGTACCGCCCCCGGGTGCGGTGGAGCTCCTGGCGGCGCGTCGGCATCGCCACCTGGATCGCCGACGCCGGGGTGATCGCGACACTGCTGCTCTGGCACGTCATCGGCGCCACCTCGTCCGACGACGGCTACAACCTGACCATCGCCCGCGTCGCCCCCAAGGCCGGCTACATCGCCAACTACTACCGCTACTTCGGCGCGACGGACGCTCCGTTCGACTGGTATCTCGGGGTGCTGTCCAGGCTGGCGTCGGTGAGCACCGCCGGCGTCTGGATGCGGTTGCCGGCCACGCTGGCCGGGATCGCCTGCTGGCTGGTGATCAGCCACTGGATCCTGCGCAGGCTGGGGCCCGGCCGGGGCGGCCTGGCGGCCAACCGGGTCGCGGTGTTCACCGCGGGTGCGGTGTTCCTGGCCGCCTGGTTGCCGTTCAACAACGGGCTGCGGCCCGAGCCGCTGATCGCCCTCGGCGTGCTGGTCACCTGGATCCTGGTCGAACGGTCGATCGCGCTGCAACGGCTGGCCCCGGCCGCGGTGGCCGTCTTCGTCGCAATGCTCACGGCGACGCTCGCACCGCAGGGCCTGATCGCCGTCGCCGCGCTGCTGACCGGAGCACGCGCCATCGCCCGGACGATCCGGCGCCGCCGGGCGACCGACGGGCTGCTGGCGCCGCTGGCCGTGCTGGTGGCGTCGCTGTCCCTCATCACGGTCGTGGTGTTCCACCGTCAGACGCTGGCCACCGTCGCGGAGTCGGCGCGCATCAAATACAAGGTCGGACCGACGATCGCCTGGTACCAGGACTGGCTGCGCTACTACTTCCTCACGGTGGAGTCCAACCCCGACGGATCCATGTCCAGGCGATTCGCGGTGCTCGTCCTTTTCCTGTGCCTGTTCGGGATGCTGGTCATCCTGCTGCGCCGCGGCGGGGTCCCGGGGCTGGCCAGCGGCCCGGCGTGGCGGTTGATCGGCACCACCGCGCTCGGCCTGTTGCTGTTGACGTTCACCCCGACCAAGTGGGCCGTTCAGTTCGGCGCCTTCGCCGGACTGGCCGGGGCGCTGGGCGCGGTCACCGCGTTCGCCCTCGCGCGCATTGGCCTGCACAACCGCCGCAACCTGACGCTGTACGTGACCGCGCTGCTGTTCGTGCTGGCGTGGGCCACCTCCGGCGTCAACGGCTGGTTCTACGTCGGCAACTACGGGGTGCCGTGGTACGACATCCAGCCGGTGATCGCGAGCCATCCGGTGACGTCGATGTTCCTGACGCTGTCCATCCTCACCGGGCTGCTGGCCGCGTGGCAGCACTTCCGCATGGACTACGCCGGCCACACCGAAGTCGAGGACAACCGGCGCAACCGCGTCCTGGCCTCGACCCCGCTGCTGGTGGTCGCGACCATCATGGTGGTCGGCGAGGTCGCCTCGCTGACCAAGGGCGCGGTGTTCCGCTACCCGCTCTACACCACCGCCAAGGCCAATCTCGCCGCCATCAGCTCGGGGCTGTCCCCGCAGAGCTGCGCCATGGCCGACGACGTGCTCACCGAGCCCGACCCCAATGCCGGCATGCTGGCGCCGGCGCCCGGGCAGACCTTCGGCCCCGACGGCCCGCTCGGCGGGCTCAACCCGGTGGGCTTCAAACCCGACGGCGTGGGCGATGACCTGAGGTCGTATCCGGTGGTGACCAAGCCGGGCGTGGTGAATTCCGATGCGTCACCCAACAAGCCCAACGCCGCGATGAGCGACTCGGCGGGCACGGCCGGCGGCAAGGGCCCGGCCGGAGTCAACGGCTCACACGCGGCGCTGCCGTTCGGCCTCGACCCGGCCCGCACCCCGGTGATGGGCAGCTACGGCGAGAACTCGCTGGCCGCCACGGCGACCTCGGCCTGGTATCAGCTGCCCCCGCGCACCCCGGACCGCCCGATCGTCGTGGTGTCGGCGTCCGGCGCGATCTGGTCCTACAAAGAGGACGGCACCTTCACCTACGGGCAGTCGCTGAAACTGCAGTGGGGCGTCGCCCGCCCCGACGGCACCACCCAGCCGCTGGCCGAGGTGCAGCCGATCGACATCGGCCCCGAGCCGGCGTGGCGCAATCTGCGGTTCCCGCTGACCTGGGCGCCGCCCGAGGCCAACGTGGCGCGCATCGTCGCCTACGACCCGAACCTGAGTTCGGATCAGTGGTTCGCGTTCACGCCGCCGCGCGTGCCGGTGCTGGAAACCCTGCAGCAGCTGATGGGGTCGCGCGCGCCCGTGCTGCTGGACATCGCGACGGCGGCGAACTTCCCGTGCCAGCGGCCGTTCTCCGAACACCTTGGCGTTGCCGAACTTCCGCAATACCGCATCCTGCCCGACCACAAGCAGACGGCGTCGTCGTCGAACGGGTGGGAGGCCGGCGAGGCCGGTGGCCCGTTCCTGGTCACCCAGGCGATGCTTCGTACGTCGACGATCTCGACGTATCTGCGTGGCGACTGGTACCGCGACTGGGGATCCGTCGAGCAGTACTTCCGGCTGGTGCCGGCTGACCAGGCGCCGGACGCCGTGATCGAACAGGGTGTGATGACAGTGCACGGCTGGAGCCGGCAGGGACCGATTCGGGCACTCCCATGAGCGTGACGACGGCCGACAGGGATGTGCGGACGACGCGCTGGGTGGCGACCATCGCGGGCCTGATCGGGTTCGTGCTGTCGGTGGCCACCCCGCTGTTGCCGGTCGTGCAGACCACCGCGACCCTCAACTGGCCACAGAACGGCCTGCTGAACAGCGTTACGGCACCGCTGATTTCGCTGACCCCCGTCGACGTGACCGCGACCGTGCCCTGCTCCGCGGTGCGAGCCCTGCCGCCGGAAGGCGGCGTCGTGCTGAGCACGGCGCCCAAGAAGGGCAAGGACGCCGCGCTCAACGCGCTGTTCGTCGTCGTCAACGGCAAGCGCGTGGACGTCACCGACCGCAACGTGGTGATCGCCAGCGCGCCGCGGGATCAGGTGGCAGGAGCCGCAGGTGCCCCCGGATGTTCCAGAATCGAGATCACCTCGACGAAGGCCGGCGCCTTCGCCACCTTCGTCGGGCTGAAGGATTCGGCGGGCCGACCGATCGGCGGCGGTTTCCCGGACCCGAACCTGCGGCCGCAGATCGTCGGGGTGTTCACCGATCTCAGCGGCCCCGCCCCGCCCGGCCTGAAGTTCTCGGCGACCATCGACACCCGGTTCTCCACCACGCCGACGACGCTGAAACTGGCTGCGATGGTGCTGGCGATCGTGTCCACCATCGTCGCGCTGGTCGCGCTGTGGCGCCTCGACCAATTGGACGGCCACCGCATGCGGCGGCTCATACCCGCGAACTGGCGCACGTTCACCCTGGCCGACGTCGTGGTGATCTTTGGCTTCGTGCTCTGGCATGTGATCGGGGCGAACTCGTCGGACGACGGCTACATCCTGGGCATGGCCCGGGTCGCCGACCACGCGGGCTACATGTCGAACTACTTCCGCTGGTTCGGCAGCCCCGAGGACCCCTTCGGCTGGTACTACAACCTGCTGGCGCTGATGACCCACGTCACCGACGCGAGCCTGTGGATGCGGCTACCCGACCTGATCGCGGGAATCCTGTGCTGGCTGCTGCTCTCGCGTGAGGTGCTCCCCCGGTTGGGTCCGGCGGTGGCCGGTAGCAAGGCCGCGAACTGGGCGGCGGGCATGGTGCTGCTGACCGCGTGGATGCCCTTCGACAACGGCCTGCGCCCCGAGCCGATCATCGCCCTCGGTTCTCTGGTCACCTATGTGCTGATCGAGCGCTCGATGCGTTACAGCAGGCTGACGCCCGCCGCGCTGGCGGTCATCACCGCGGCGTTCACGCTCGGTGTCCAGCCCACCGGGTTGATCGCGGTCGCCGCGCTGGTCGCCGGCGGTCGCCCGATCCTGCGCATCCTGGTGCGCCGCCACCGGTTGGTCGGCACGCTGCCGCTGGTGGCTCCGATACTGGCGGCCGGCACCGTGATCCTGACCGTGGTGTTCGCCGACCAGACGCTGGCAACGGTGTTGGAGGCCACCAGGATTCGCACCGACATCGGGCCCAGCCAGGCCTGGTACACCGAGAACCTGCGCTACTACTACCTGATCCTGCCCACCGTCGACGGCTCGCTCTCGCGCCGCTTCGGCTTCCTGATCACCGCGCTGTGCCTCTTCACCGCCATGTTCATCATGTTGCGGCGCAAGCGGGTTCCCGGGGTCGCCCGCGGACCGGCCTGGCGTCTGATGGGCGTCATCTTCGGCACCATGTTCTTCCTGATGTTCACCCCGACCAAGTGGGTGCACCACTTCGGGCTGTTCGCGGCGGTGGGCGCCGCGATGGCGGCGCTGACGACGGTGCTGGTGTCGCCGAAGGTGCTGCGCTGGTCGCGAAACCGGATGGCGTTCCTGGCGGCGGTGCTGTTCATCTTGGCGTTGTGCTTCGCCACCACCAACGGTTGGTGGTACGTCTCCAGCTACGGTGTGCCGTTCAACAGCAGCATGCCGAAGGTCGGCGGAATCACCGTCAGCACAATATTTTTCGTGCTGTTCGTGATCGCCGCGGTGTACGCGGCGTGGCTGCACTTCGCCGACACCGGCCATGGCGAGGGCCGACTGGCGCGAGCGCTGACGGCGGCGCCCATCCCCATTGCCGCGGGCTTCATGGCGTTGGTGTTCGTGGCCTCCATGGTGGCCGGCATCGTCCGTCAGTACCCCACCTACTCCAACGCCTGGGACAACCTGCGCGAGTTCAGCGGGGGATGCGGTCTGGCCGACGACATTCTCGTCGAGCCTGACAGCAACGCGGGCTTCATGGCGGCCCTGCCCGGCAACTGGGGCCCCCTGGGCCCGCTGGGCGGTGTCAACCCCACCGGCTTCACCCCCAACGGCGTGCCGGACCGCACCCTGGCCGAGTCGGTCAAGGAGACATCGGTGCCGCAGCCCGGCACCGACTACGACTGGGACGCGCCGCTCAAACTGGCGGCGCCGGGCATCAACGGGTCGACGGTGCCGCTGCCCTATGGCCTCAACCCCGATCAGGTTCCGCTGGCCGGCAGCTACACCACCGGCGCGCAACAGCAGAGCAAGCTGACCTCGGCGTGGTACCAGCTGCCGAAGCCCGACGACGCCCACCCGCTGGTGGTGGTGACCGCCGCGGGCACGATCGCCGGCAACAGCATCCTGCATCACCACACCAACGGGCAGACCGTGGAATTGGAAATCGGCAGGCCCGGTCCCGACGGCTCCGTGCTGCCGGCCGGAAGGCTGGTGCCCTACGACCTGTACGGTCAGCAGCCCAAGGTGTGGCGCAACCTTCGGTTCCCCCGCTCCCAGATCCCCGCCGACGCGGTCGCGGTGCGCGTGGTCGCCGAGGACCTGTCCCTGACGCCGGATGACTGGATCGCGCTGACCCCGCCGCGCGTGCCGGAACTGCGCTCGTTGCAGGAGTACGTGGGTTCCCGACAGCCGGTGCTGATGGACTGGGCGGTCGGGCTGGCCTTCCCGTGCCAGCAGCCCATGCTGCACGTCAACGGCGTCACCGAAATCCCCAAGTTCCGCATCACCCCGGACTACAACGCCAAGAAACAGGACACCGACACCTGGCAGGACGGCGTGAACGGCGGCCTGCTGGGCATCACCGACCTGCTGCTACGGGCGCACGTGATGTCGACCTACCTGTCCCACGACTGGGGACGGGACTGGGGCTCGCTGCGCAAGTTCGAGACCGTCGCCGATGCCCAGCCCGCGCAGCTCGAGCTCGGCACCGCGACCCGCACCGGCTGGTGGTCTCCGGGGCCCATCCGCATTAAACCCTGACGGGCTTTATCGGAGTCTGGCCGTAATTCGTCAGCCGCCAAATAAAGCGCGGAAATTGACGATTGAGTAATTGTTTGAAAAAAGGTTTGATTTCGCCGCACCCGGGCTAATACCTATTTCGCTGTGATCCACTTCACACAGGAACAATAGGTGACCCCATGAGCGCGCTGAGAAGGCTGGGAACATGTGCCGCGGTGACCATCACGGTGATCACCCCGGCGGCCACGTTCGAGATCATCGGGGCGGCGGCCGAGGGCGGCACCACGGTAGCCCTGGACAACTACTTGCGGCGCTGCGATTTCAGCCGCGTCAGCGTCGCGCCCCAGGTGCCGCGGCCGATGCTCGGCACCGGTTCCGCCCTGATCAATACCTCCGGGTCGAGAGCGGTCGCCGAGGTGCATCTGTACGACGAACCCGAGCCCGGCACCCACTTCGACGTCGGGCTGATCCAGATGCCCCGGCCGGCGGCGAGCACGTGCGGACCCGGCGACCCGGGCACCGCCTTCTCCGGCATGGACACCGACGCGGCGGGCAATGGCACGGCGACCGTGCAAGACACCATTCGGCCCGGCACGACCGGCGTGTGGGTGATTATCGAGCGGCGAAACGCGAACTCGCAGAATCCGGCGGAGTTTTACACCTCCGAGTTCGTGGCGCCGGTATAACCGCCGCCCCGCCATAACTTCGGTCGGCCGACGGAGTGCCAAAAGTCCCTATCTCGCCGCCTCGGTCAAGTGCTCCGATAAAGGGGATCGCCGAATGACCGGCGGCGGATGAGAGGCACGGCAATGAACGATTCACCCCAGTCACAGACCGCGACGCGCTTTTTCTCGCGCGTGCTCGGTCCCTTCCTCCTCGTCGTCGACGTGACGGCGGTGGCGCGCGCCTCCGACATGCAGTCGCTGCTGTCGCAGTTCGAGGCGAATTCCATGTGGACCTTCGTGTCGGGCGCCTTCATCTTGCTGTTCGGCCTGAGCATCGTTGCGGCGCACCAGAGCTGGCGCGGCGCCGCGGCCGTCATCGTTTCCCTGCTCGGCTGGCTGATCGTGCTACGCGGGGTGCTGCTGGTGGCCTTTCCCAAGTTCTTCGCCTCGCTGGCGAACGACATGATCGGCGCGCAGGCCTGGTGGATCACGTTGTGCGTGATCTTCGCCTTCGTCGGCCTCTACCTGGCCTACGTCGGCTGGGCGCCCGCACCGCAGCGGCCGACATCGCAAGCGGCAGCGGCGAATCCGGACCTGCCTCGCGCCGCGTGAGCGACGAGGAGTCGACGCCGCGCCGGCCGACCGAGCGGGAGGGTTCGGAGGAGCTGACCGGCGACATGGGCACTGCCGTCACCGCCGAATTCGACGCGCCGGCAACTGCCGCCGCGGAGGCGGCGGTCGAGAACAGGCCGCCGTTGAGTCCGGGCTCCGCGCTGCTCGTCGTCACGCGCGGGCCTAACACCGGGTCGCGGTTCGCCTTGACCCAACCCGTGATGTCAGCGGGTCGGCATCCGGAAAGCGACATCTACCTCGACGACATCACGGTCAGCCGCCGGCACGCCGAATTCCTCAGCGAGGGCGGCGAATTCCGCATCGTCGACGTGGGCAGTATGAACCACACGTATCTCAACCGCGAGGCCGTCGACTCCGCCGTGCTGACCGACGGCGACGAAATCCAGCTCGGCCGGGTGCGCCTGCTTTTCCTCGCCAACGCGTAGCGTCTCTGCCATGAGCGACTACGCCGTTGAGGCGGTGGACCGGCTGCCCTTCTCCACCGAGGAGAAGGCGCAGCGCTACCGGACCGAGAACTACCGCGGGGCCGTGGGTCTCAACTGGTACCTCACCGATCCCACGCTGCAGTTCACCATGGCGTACTACCTGCAGCCCGACGAGCTTGCGGTCGTCGAGCCGCACCTGGTGCGCATGGGCGAGCTGATGGGCGGACCGGTCGCGAGATGGGCGGAGGAGACCGACCGCAACCCGCCCCGGCTGGAGCGCTACGACCGTTGGGGGCACGACGTCAGCGAGGTCGTCATGCCGGCCTCCTTCACCCAGTCCAAGCGCGCGGTCCTGGACGCCCAGCAGGCCCTGCGCAACGACGCGCGGGGCGCCAAGGTGAGCTCGGGTCTGGGCCTGTTCGCGTCGAATTATCTGCTCAACCAGGCCGATATCGGGATGGGCTGCGCGCTCGGCACGGGCGGCGGCATGGTCCAGTCGCTGGTGGCCGCCTACGCGCCTGCCGACGTGCGAGACCACGTGCTGGCCAAATTCGCCTCGGGCGAGTGGGCCGGCGAGACGGCGCAGCTGCTGACCGAACGCACGGGCGGTTCGGACCTGGGCGCGCTGGAGACCACGGCGACACGCGTTGGCGACTCCTGGATTCTCAACGGCTTCAAGTGGTTTGCCTCCAACTGCGCCGGCGAGGCGTTCGTCGTGCTGGCCAAACCGGAGGGAGCGCCCGACTCCACGCGCGGCGTCGCCAACTTCCTGGTGCTGCGCACCCGCCGCGACGGGTCGCGCAACGGGGTGCGGGTGCGCCGCCTCAAGGACAAGCTCGGCACCCGCTCGGTGGCGTCCGGCGAGGTGGAATTCGTTGACGCCGAGGCGTTTCTGCTGTCCGGCGAACCGACCGGGGAGGCGGGCCCGTCCGACGGCAAGGGGCTGGGCCGCATGATGGAGCTGACCAACGCCGCGCGCCTGGGCATCGCCCTGTTCGGGCTCGGCAACGCGCGCCGTGCCCTGGTCGAGTCGCTGTGTTATGCCCGGCGGCGGCACGCGTTCGGCGGCGCGCTCATCGACAAGCCGCTGATGCGGCGCAAGCTCGCCGAGCTGATCGTGGACGTCGAAGCCGCGCAGGCAATGGTTTTCGACGGCACCGGCGCCAGCAATCACCACCAGCCCCGCGGCATGCGGCAGCGCATCGCGGTGCCGGTCACCAAGCTCAAGGTGTGCCGGATCGGGATCACCGCGGCGTCCGATGCCATCGAAATCCACGGCGGCAACGGCTATATCGAGACCTGGCCGGTGGCCCGGCTGCTGCGCGACGCCCAGGTCAACACCATCTGGGAGGGGCCCGACAATATCCTGTGCCTGGATGTGCGGCGCGGCATCGAACAGGCCCGCGCGCACGAGGCATTGTTGGCGCGGCTGCGCGACGCGGTCTCGGTCTCCGACGACGACGACACCACCCGGCTGGTCGCGGGGCGCATCGAGGACCTGGACGCGGCGATCACCGCCTGGTCCAAACTGGACCGCGACCTGGCCGAGGCGCGGCTGTTCCCGCTGGCCCAATTCATGGGCGACGTCTACGCGGGCGCACTGCTCATCGAGCAGGCCGCCTGGGAACGCGCCGCCCGCGGCGGGGAGCGCAAGGCGCTGGTCGCCCGGCTCCACGCGCAGCGGTATCTCGCCGACCGCGGGGCGCTGCGCGGCATCGATGCCGACCGCGACGAGGCGCTGGAGCGCTTCGACGAACTGGCCCACGGCGCGCTGAGGGAATAGACGGTCACTTGGCGGCGTCGAGCAGTCCGGTGGTGGCCTCCCACAGCCGCGCTTCGCGTTGACGATCCTGCGCGAACGGTTCCACCTGGCGCTCTTGATTTTTCACGACGAACGCGCCGTCGCGCAGATGCGCCCACCGACTGTCGAGCACGATCGATGCCAGCGCGGGGCCGGACCGGCGCGGGGCGGACACCCCGGGGATTCGCTCGATGACGCGCCCGACCCGCTGCATCGCGGGGCCCTGGGCCCTGCTCAGCCCGGTGCCCGGCATGAAGCCCGGCTCGAATACCGTCACGTTGACTCCGGCGGGGGCGCGCCGTTGCAGTTCGTGGGCGTAATACAGGAGCGCGAGTTTCGAGTTGGAATAGGCGATCCCGGATTGCTCGAATGTCGACGGCGTGTCCGCGGGGGTGGGCCGGGAAAGCTCCAGCGGATCGCGCCAGCGCGCCGGCGGGACGCGCAGCCACCGGCGAAACACGTTCTGGTAATAGGTGTTCGAGCCGACGAGCACCACCCGGGCCGGCACGGAGAATGAGCCCAGGAGGTCCCCGATGAGCTGCGCATGCGCCAGGTAGTTGACGGCGAAGGTCAGCTCGTATCCGTCGGCTGACGCGTTGTGCGTGTCGGCAAACCCGAGCCCGGCGTTCGCCACGAATCCGCGCAGCGGGCGCACCGCGCCGGACAGCAGGAGATCCTTGGCCATCCGGCCCGCGCTGCGCACGTCGGAAAGCCGCGCAAGGTCACAGGCGATTTCATGCACGGTCGCGCCCGCCGACCTGGCCTCGTCGGCCACCGCGGTCAGCGCCTGACCCGGCCTGCCCACCAGTAGCAGATCGGGACGATCGGACGGGGGGCGACGGGCAATGGCCAGCGTCGCAGCCTTTCCCAGGCCGCCGGTCGGCCCGGTGAGCAAGACGGTTCCGGAAGCGATGTCGTTCATGGTTGCAGTCTTGGCCCTCGCCGGATATTCAGGTAGTCGTCCCGTTTTCGTAGGACTGGCAGGGCCAGGACAACCGCTTTCCCATGACGCCGGCGTCGCGCACAGTGGAGGGATGGAAACGTGGGGGTTCGGGCGAACGGTGCGGCAGTGGCGCGACCGGGTTGCGCCCGCCGCGGTCGGCGTCCCGGTCGGCGGGCGCCGGCGAGCGGCGGGACTGCGCCGCGAAGAGCTCGCGGCGATGGCCGGGATCTCGGTGGACTACCTGACCAGGCTCGAACAGGGCCGGGCCACTTCACCCTCGATCCAGGTCGTCGAAGCCCTCGCTCGTGCGTTGCGCGTCTCCGACTCCGAGCGCGAATTGCTTTTCCGGCTGGCCGGGCACGCCACGCCCGGGCAGCACATGGTGTCGTCGCGGGTAACGCCCAGCGTCCAGCGAATCCTGGACCGCCTGGCGAACACGCCGGTCGCCGTCTACGACGCCACCTGGACACTCCTGGTCGCCAACCCTCCGTATGACGCGCTGATGGGACCGACCACGGCGTGGCGGGGAAACGAGCGAAACAGCCTCTGGCGCAACCTGATCGGCCCCGGCACCCGAGCCATCCACACGCCCCGGGAGCGAGCCGAGTTCGAGGCCGGCTTGGTAGCCGACCTGCGGTTGACCGCCGCCCGCTATCCCGCCGACCAGCGGTTGAAGTCGCTGATCCGCGAACTTGCCGAGCACAGCCCGCGGTTCGTCGAACTCTGGGAAGCCGGCGCGCCGCAGCCGCACCACGACTTCGGCCGGCACAAGGTGATCGACCACCCCGAGGTCGGCCACATCGCGCTCGCCTGCGACACGTTCATCGTCGCCGCCGACGACATCCGCATCATGATCTACACCGCCGAACCCGGCACCGAGGATGCCGAGAGGCTCGCCCTCGCCATCGTCCTGGGGACCCAGTCGCTGGTCGACTAGTACTCGCGCTTAGACCGGGATCAACCCATGCTTGCGTGCCGTGCGGAACCACAACTGCTTGTCCCGCAACAGCTTCAGCGACTTGCGCAGCAGCAGCCGGGTCTCGTGCGGGTCGATGACCGCGTCGATGAACCCGCGCTCCGCGGCGGTCCACGGGATCGCCATGTTGAGGTTGTAGCCCTCGATGAAGTCCTTCTTGATCTGCTGCGCCTCGGGCGTGGTCGGATCGGGGAAGCGCTTCATCAGCAGCTGCGCGGCCCCCTCGGCGCCGATCACCGCGATGCGCGCGGTGGGCCAGGCGAAGTTGAAGTCGGCGGTCAGCTGCCGGGACCCCATCACCGCGTAGGCGCCGCCGTAGGACTTGCGCACGGTGATGGTCACCTTCGGCACGTCGGCCTCGACCACCGAGTAGAGGAACCGGCCGCCGCGCTTGATGATGCCCCTCTTCTCCTCCTCGGCGCCCGGCAGGAAGCCCGGGGTGTCCACCACGAAGACCAGCGGGATGTTGAACGCGTCGCAGAACCGGACGAACCGCGCCGCCTTGTCGGACGCCTCGTTGTCGATCGCCCCCGACATGTACATGGGCTGGTTGGCGATCACCCCCACCGGGTGGCCGTCGACACGCGCGTAGCCGGTGATGATGGCCGGGCCGTGCTGCGCGGCGACGTCGAGGAAGTCCCCGTCGTCGAAGATGCGCAACAGGATCTCGTGCATGTCGTAGGCCGCGTTGTCGGAGTCCGGCACGATCGCGTCGAGCTCCAGGTCGGTCGGGGTGATCTCCGGCTCCAGCCCGGGGTTGACGATCGGCGGCTGGCCGAAGGTGCTCGACGGCAGGAACGACAGGAAGTCGCGCACGTACTGGAAAGCCTCGGCCTCGGAGTCCACCACCTGGTGGATGTTGCCGTAGCGGGCCTGCGCGTCGGAGCCGCCCAGCTCGTCGAGGGTGACCTCCTCGCCGGTGACCTCCTTGATCACGTCGGGGCCGGTGACGAAGAAGTAGCCCTGGTCACGCACCGAGACGAGCAGGTCGTCCTGGATCGGCGAATAGACCGCTCCGCCAGCGCATTTGCCGAAGATGAGGGAGATCTGCGGCACCAGCCCGGACAGCGCCTCGTGGCGGCGGCCGAGCTCGGCGTACCACGCCAGCGACGTGACGGCGTCCTGGATGCGGGCCCCGCCGGAGTCCTGGATGCCGATGATGGGGCAGGCGACCATTGCGCACCACTCCATCAGCCGGGCCACCTTGCGGCCGAACATCTCGCCGACCGTGCCCTGGAACACGGTCTGATCGTGGGAGAACACCCCCACCGGCCGGCCGTCGATCATCGCGTGCCCGGTGACGCAGCCGTCGCCGTAGAGCGCGTTCGGGTCGTTCGGCGTCTTGGCCAACGCCCCGACCTCCATGAAGGTGCCCGGGTCGACCAGCGCGTGGATGCGGGCGCGGGCGCTGGGGATGCCCTTCTTGTCACGCTTGGCGACGGCCTTCTCGCCGCCGGGCTCCTTGGCCAGTTCCAGGCGAGCGTAGAGCTCGGCCAGCTTCTCGGCGGTGGTGTGCTGACTGGGAGCTGGCGCCATCTCCGTCACTACTTGCCCACCTCACTCGTCTGACTGGTTTCGGCCTCCACCTTATTCAGCACGTCGGAGAGGTGAGCACCGACCTTGCCGATAATCGGTTCGTCGATGGCCTGGATGTGCTCGCCGCCGATGGGTACCACCTCGAGGTCGGCCACGTATTCGCCCCAGCCGCCGTCGGGCTGGCGGACCGCATATCGCGGCTCGAACTCGATCACGTCGTCGTGGTAGCGATCGGCCATGTACAGGGTCACGTGGCCGTCGTACGGCTCGATCTGCACGGTCTCGAGCGCCCGGTTGTCCAGGTAGGACGTCCGCTGGTGCTCGACGATGCCGCCCGGGATCTGCACGCCGCTCTGCTGGACGATGTCCAGCACGAACTGGACCTGGCCCTCGTCGTCGAGCTCTTCGAGCTGCTCGTAGGGGATCGCCGGAATCTCGACGTTGAAGGTGCGCTCGGCGAACTTCGCGTACCGGTCCCAGCGCTTGCGGGTCTCCTCCTGCGTCTGGGGGATCTCCTCGCCGGCGCGCACGGTGTCGATCATCCCGACGAAGCGCACGTCTTCACCCGCGCGCTTCAAGCCGATCGCGCACGCGTACGCCAGCGCGCCGCCGAGCGACCAGCCGGCCAGGATGAACGGCTTGCCCGCGTTCATCTCCAACAGCTTCGGCACGTACTGGGCGGCCCGTTCCTGGACGGTGCCCTCCACGCGCTCGAACCCGTACATCGGCGTGTCCGCGGGCAGCCGGTTCAGCAGCGGCTCGTAGACCACCGTTGAACCGCCGGCGGGGTGGAACACGAACACCGCGGGTTTCGAGCTGCCCTCGGGGCGCGCCCGCAGGGTGCGGACGAAGCCGTCGATCTGGCCGGCCTCCAGGTACTGGCGGACCTTCTCGGCCAGCGCCTCGATGGTGTCCGACGTCAGGACGTCCTCGGCGCTGACGGTGCCGTCGGCGCGCTCGGAAAGCCGCTGCGCCATCTTGGCCGCGGTGTCCTCGTCGAGCTTGGGCAGCGGGTTGAAGATGCCGCCCGGCGACTTGCCTGTGACGATCGCCCACGTGGCGAAGGTGACCCGCTCGGCCGCATCACGCGGCGGCACATCGGAATTCAGCGCCCTGGACACCGCCTCCTGGCTGAGCGCCCCCGCGAGATCGGGCTTCGCGCCGTTGGTCGCCGCCCCCTTCGGGCCGGACGGATCCGTCGGCGGCGGCGGGACCGTCGCGTCGGACGCCGGCGGCGCGGGCTGAGTTTCGGGCTCGGCTCCCCCGCGAGCGGGAGGTGCCCCCAGCGGGTCCGGCGCGGGTGCGGCCGCCGTTGCCGGCGTTGCCCCGCTGAGCAGCTGGGCCTGCTCTTTGGCGATCTCCTCGGGCGTAAGCGTCTTCTGGTGCTCGTGCAGCTGCTCGACCTCGTCGCGGTGCTCGACCGCGTACTTGATCAGCTCCTCGATGTTGTAGAGGTTGGCGTCGCGAACCGCGGCCAACTGGATGGGCGGCAGGTCGAAGTCGTACTCGACGCGGTTCTTGATCCGCACCGCCATCAGCGAGTCCAGGCCGAGCTCGATCAGCGGCACCTCCCACGGCAGGTCCTCGGGTTCGTAACCCATGGCCGAGCCGACGATCAGGCCCAGGCGCTCGCCGATGGTCTCGCCCGAGTCCGGCGACCATTTGCCCATGCTGGCCGAGAAGTACCGGTTGGTCAGGCTGTCCGTCAGGGTTTCGGCTCCGGCCTCGTCGGCGGGTGCCTCAAGCGCGGCTGCCGCCCCGTTAGAGGCGGCCGTGATGGCCGCGCCCGCCCCGACCGCGGCCGGCAGGGCGACGCCCGCCTCGCCGCCGCGGGTGACCAGCGCGTCGTACACCAGCGTGAAGGACTCGTCGATGCGGGCGTGCACCTGCACCGAAGCACCGCCGGGGTGCCGGGTCAGGGTCGTCACCAGGCGGGCGCCCTCACCCGGAACCGCGCGCTGCTCGGCCGCGGCCAGCTGCGCGTCCGGAAGCACCTCGGCCGCAGCGGCTTTCACCAGGGCGGGCAGGTCCGTCAGGCCGCGGGGGTTGTACTCCCACACGTGGCGGCCGTCCGGCAGCGCGACGTGGTTACCCGGCATCAGCACCGAGCTGCTGCCGTGCGCGAAGTGCACGTCCAGCCAGTGCTCCTTGCGCTTGAACCTCGTCGGCGGGATGTTCGCAAAATCCTCGGGGCCTGCCGGTCCCGAAGCGCGGCTGAACAGCGTCCAGATGTCCAGCTCGTGGCCGTAGACGTAGAGCTGCGCCATGGTCGAGATCATCGACTCGACCTCGTCCTGCTTGCGGGCCAGCGTCGGGATCAGCTGCGCGTCGTGCAGCCCGGCCGCGGCCGTGGTCAGGCCCACCTGCATCAGCGCCACCGGGTTGGGCGCCAGCTCGAGGAAGGTGGTGTGGCCGCTGTCGACGGCGTTGCGGACGCCGTGGGTGAAGTAGACGCTGTGGCGCAGCCCCTTCTTCCAGTAGTCGACGTCGTGGATCGGCTCGCCGCCGGGCTTGATGTAGGTGCCCTCGTGCACGGTCGAGTAGATCCCGACCGTCGGGCTCATCGGTTTGATGCCCTGCAGTTCGGCGGCGAGCTCCCCGAGCAGCGGGTCCATCTGCTGGGTGTGGCTGGCGCCCTTGGTCTGGAACTTGCGGGCGAACTTGCCCTCGGATTCGGCGCGGGCGATGATCGCGTCCACCTGCTCGGGCGGGCCGCCGATGACGGTCTGGGTGGGGGCGGCGTAGACGCACACCTCCAGATCCGGGAAGTCGGAGAACACCGTCTTGATCTCGTCGGCGGAGTACTCCACCAGCGCCATCAGCCGGATGTACTCGCCGAACAGCATCGCCTCGCCCTCACCCATCAGGTGCGAGCGCGAGCAGATGGTCCGGGTGGCGTCGCGCAGCGACAGCCCGCCGGCGAAGTAGGCCGACGCGGCCTCGCCCAACGACTGCCCGACCACCGCGGCGGGCTTGGCCCCGTGGTGCTTGAGCAGCTCGCCGAGGGCGATCTGGATCGCGAAGATGGTGACCTGGGTGGTCTCGATGCCGTAGTCCTGCGAGTCGTCGAGGATCAGCTCGAGCACCGAGTAGCCCAGCTCGTCCTGGATCAGCGCGTCGACCTTCTCGATCCACTCGGCGAAGACCGCGTTGCGCAGGTACAGGCTCTTGCCCATCTTGCGGTGCTGCGCGCCGAAGCCGGCCAGCACCCACACCGGCCCGTTGGTCACCGGCCCGTCGACGCTGAACACGCCCGGCCGCTGCTTGCCCTCGGCCACCGCGCGCAGGCCCTTGACGGCCTCCTCGTGGTCGTGGGCCAGCACCACCGCGCGCGAGCGGCCGTGGTTGCGCCGCGACAGCGCCCGCCCGATCGATTCCAGCGACGACGCCTGTCCCTCGGGGCTTTCCATCCAGTCCGCGAGCTCGGCGGCGGCGGCCTTCTTGCGGGAGGTCAAGAACGCCGACACGACCAGCGGGATCAGGGGCTTGGTGGGCTCCGCGGCCTCCTGCGCCGCCAGCTCCTCCAGCGCGATCTCCTTGAGCCGCAACGCCTCGTCGGTGACGCCCGGCAGTTCGGGCTCTTCCTCCTCGGGCACTTCGGCGTCGGGGATGATGTTGCCGAAGTCGTCGAAGCGCAGCGCGTGGGCTTCCATGGTGGGGGGCTCAGCGGCTTCCGAGGCCGCCTCGGCGGTGACCTTCGACTCGGGCTCGGGCTCACGCTCGATCACGTCGCGGGGCAGGACCTCGCGCACCACCAGGTGCGCGTTGGCCCCGCCGAAACCGAAGCTGGACACCCCGGCCAGTGCGTAGCCGCCGTACCGCGGCCAGTCGGTGGGCTGGTCGATCACCTTCAGGCGCATCGCGTCGAAGTCGATGTAGGGGCTGGGACCGGCGAAGTTGATCGACGGCGGCAGCTTGTCGTGCTGCAGCGCCAGCACCACCTTGGCCATGCTGGCCGCGCCGGCCGCCGACTCCAGATGGCCCACATTGGTTTTCACCGCACCCAGCAGGGCCGGGCGGTCGGCGGGGCGGCCACGGCCGACGACGCGGCCCAGCGCCTCGGCCTCGATCGGGTCACCCAGGACGGTTCCGGTGCCGTGCGCCTCGATGTAGTCGACGGTGCGCGGGTCGATGCCGGCATCCTTGTAGGCGCGGCGCAGCACGTCGGCCTGCGCGTCCTGGTTGGGGGCGATCAGGCCGTTGGACCGGCCGTCGTGGTTGACCGCGCTGCCGGCGATCACGGCCAGGATCTGGTCGCCGTCGCGGCGGGCGTCGTCGACCCGCTTGAGCACCAGCATGCCGCCGCCCTCGGAGCGCGTGTAGCCGTCGGCGTCCGAGGAGAACGACTTGATCCGGCCGTCGGGCGACAGCACCTGGCCGATCTCGTCGAAACCGAGCGTCACCACGGGCGTGACCAGGGCGTTGACGCCGCCGGCGACCGCGACGTCGGCCTCGCGGTTGCGCAGCGCCTGGACGGCCTGGTGCATGGCGACCAGCGAGCTCGAGCACGCGGTGTCGACCGCGACCGACGGGCCGCGGAAGTCGTAGAAATAGGAGACCCGGTTGGCGATGATCGACGTCGCGGTGCCGGTGATCGCGTAGGGGTGCGCGACCGTCGGGTCGGACACCGCCAGGAAGCTGTAGTCGTTGTTGGAGACGCCGACGTACACGCCGACGGACTCGCCGCGCAGGCTGGACGCGGGGATGCGGGCGTGTTCGAGCGCCTCCCAGGTCAGCTCCAGCGCCATCCGCTGCTGCGGGTCGATGTTGTCGGCCTCGGTCTTGGCGACCGCGAAGAACTCGGAGTCGAAGCCCTTGATGTCCTTCAGGTAGCCGCCGCGGGTGCGGGCCTTCGCCATCCGCTCGGCCAGCCTCGGTTCCTCGAGGAACTCCGCCCAGCGGCCTTCCGGCAGGTCGGTGATGGCGTCGCGGCCCTCCATCAGCGCCTGCCACGTCTGGTCGGGGGTGTTCATGTCCCCGGGCAACCGGGTGGACAGGCCGACGATCGCGATGTCGACCCGCTCGGCGGGGCCGTTGCGCGTCCAGTCCGAGACGTCGTCGGAGCTGGTGTCCACTTCGGGCTCGCCCTCGATGATCCGCGTCGCCAACGACTCGATGGTCGGATGCTGGAAGGCCACCGCGACCGACAGGGTGACACCGGTCATGTCCTCGATGTCGGCGGCCATCGCCACGGCGTCGCGCGACGACAGCCCCAGTTCCACCATCGGCACCGACTCGTCGATGTCGTCCGGTGAGCGCCCAACGGCCCTGCCCACCCAGTTGCGCAACCACTCGCGCATCTCGGGGACCGTCATGTCGGCCTTCTTGGCGGGGACGTCGCCGCCGGTGTTCTCTGGGTTCTCGGAGTGATCAGTCTCAGCCATATTTTTCGTGAATTCAGTCTGTGGAGCTGGCAAAGGCGGTCGGCGAACCGACGCCGCTGCGCAGGCTGCCGTCGAGGTAGGCGGCGCGGCACGCGCGACGCCCGATCTTGCCGCTCGAGGTACGCGGAATGGTCCCGGCCTGCACCAGCAGCAGGTCGCGGATGGTGACCCCGTGCCGCACGGCGATGGCCGCGCGGATCTCGTCGGCGATGGGTTGGTAGTCGAGCTTGTGCGTGCCCGGGGCGCGCTCGGCGACGATCACCAGCTGCTCGGAGCCGTCCTCGGGGTCGTATTTGAGGCCGGTGTGCGGGTTGTCGAACACCACCTGGGGCAGCTCGTTGGCCGGGACGGAGAACGCGGCCACGTAGCCGGTGCGCAGGGCCTTGCTGGCCTCCTGCGCCGAGTACTCCAGGTCCTGCGGGTAGTGATTGCGGCCGTCGATGATGACCAGGTCCTTGATGCGGCCGGCGATATAGAGGTGCCCGTTGTGGTACGTGCCGTAGTCGCCGGTGCGCACCCACAGCCCGTCGTCCTCGGCTCCCTCGGCGTGCGACTTGCTGACGCGCGACTTGAGGATGTTGCGGAAGGTCTCCTGGGTCTCCGCCTCCTTGCCCCAGTAGCCGAGCCCCAGGTTCTTGCCGTGCAGCCAGATCTCGCCGATCTGCCCGTCGGGCAGCTCGCTGGCCGTGTCGGGGTCGACGATGACGGCCCACTCGTCGACGCCGATGACGCCCGCGGAGACCTGCGCGACGGCGTTCGGCGCGTCGGCGGGCACCTCGACGAAGCGTTGCTTGTTCAGCTCGTCGCGATCCACGTAGATGACCGTCGGCGCCTGGTCCATGGGCGTAGTGGAGACGAAGAGCGTCGCCTCGGCCAGCCCGTAGGACGGCTTGATCGCGGTTTCGCGCAGGCCGTAGGGCGCGAACGCCTCGTAGAACTTGCGCATGGACGCCGGGGAGACCGGCTCGCTGCCGTTGAGGATGGCCTTGACGTTGCTCAGGTCCAGCGGCGGCTCACCCTCCTTGGGCACCCCGCGCACCGCGGCATGCTCGAACGCGAAGTTCGGCGCGACGGTGATGACCTCGCTGTCCGGGGCGTCCTCGGGCTTGCGCGCCATCTCCCGGATCCACCGGCCGGGCCGGCGCACGAACGCGGCCGGCGTCATGAAGGTGAAGTTGTGGCCGATCACCGGTGACAGCAGCGCCGTGATCAGACCCATGTCGTGGAAGAACGGCAGCCAGGACAGGCCGCGGTCACCCTCCTTGCCTTCCAGCCCGTTGAGGACCTGCAGCACGTTGGTCGGCAGGTTCAGGTGGGTGATCTCGACACCGGTCGGGGTGCGCGTGGAGCCGGACGTGTACTGCAGGTAGGCGATGGTGTTCTCGTCGGCCTCCGGCTCGACCCAGGTGGCGGCCACCTCGTTGGGCACCGCGTCGACGGCGATGACGCGGGGCCGCTCCTTGGCCGAACGGGCGCGGATGAACTTGCGGACGCCTTCGGCGGCCTCGGTGGTGGTCAGGATCGTCGAGGGGGTGCAGTCGTCGAGCACCGCGTGCAGACGGCCGACGTGGCCCGGCTCGCCCGGGTCGAACAGCGGCACCGCGATCCGCCCGGCGTAGAGCGCGCCGAAGAAGGCGATGAGGTAGTCCAGGTTCTGCGGGCACAGGATGGCGATGCGGTCCCCGGGCTGGGTGACCTGCTGCAGCCGGGCGCCGACGGCCCGGTTGCGGGCGCTGAAATCGCGCCAGACGATGTCGCGCGCGACGCCGTCGCGCTCGGTGGAGAAGTCGAGGAACCGATAGGCCAGCTTGTCGCCGCGAACCCTTGCCCACTTCTCAACGTGCTTGACCAGGTTGGTGTTGTCGGGGAACCTGATCTTTCCATTCACGATGAACGGGTTGTGGTACGGCATTCCGCTCTCCTGTCACACCTGTTTTAGGCCGGCGCTACGCCGGCGTTTTTTGTTCTGGTCGGCCACGCCGACGGCTTCCATCTCTACGCGGACCAGTCCTCGCGCGGCGCCACCGGCGCCGGCCTCCTGGTCATCCCTGGGCTGCTACCAGGACCGGGTCCGCAAAAAAGTGTTATAGCTCTTAAATTCCTCTTAATGTTAAGGGGCGGCCCGCGGCACACCAAATCACAAGGTACCGCTGATCTGCACCGGCAACGGGCTCCTGACGGCTGTGTCCCGCGTCCGGGTCATCCATGTTTGGGATGCGGGGCGTTGGCGATCAGTCCCTGCGCCCAATTCAACGTCCAATCGGTCGCCGGCTGGCCGTCCAGGTTCCAGAACTGCGTCGTCGCGTACAGCGCGTGGACGGGCTGCCCGGCACCGCCGGCCAGGGTGTTGAGCGTGTTGGGCAGGTTGGCCACGCTGAACGCCTCTTCCGGGGCCGCGCAGATGAGGTCGCCCTGTGCGCAGATCTCGTTGGTCTTGCTGTCGAGCGCCCCGAACCCGCCGGGCCGCGCTCCGGTCATGGTCAGACCCAGCCCGGACAGGACGGGCACCTCGTGCAGCGTCACCTCGGCGCCCTCCCCCGGCGGGTTCGGCCCGACGTCCTTGCCCACTCCGGGCTGGCGGCGGCCGTCGGCGATCAACGTCACACCGAGCACGAGGTCGTCGTCCACGGGCCCGCGGCCGTTGCCGATGTCGCTGGCGATGTCACCGGCGATCACCGCGCCCTGCGAGAAGCCCATCAACACGTAACTGGTCAATGGGCACTTGGCGTTCATGTCGGTCATCGCCTGGACTGTCGCGCGGGTGCCCTCGGCGCGGCTCTCGTTGTAGGACATCTGGGTGTCACCGCTCAGCGGGTTGTGGAACTGCGCGGTGTAGGGCGTGGTGTACTCCTGCACCCGGGACGGGGGAAACTGCTGGGTTATCGCCTCGGTCACCTTGTGCAGCAAAGCGTTGGGGAATTGCATGGGGTTGACCGGATTGTCCTGCGGGGCCGACTCCCAGGTGCCGGGGACGTTGACCAGTAGGACATCGGGACAGGACGCGTCCTGTGAAGCCGGCCGGGGTTTGTGGGGGTGGGTGGTCGTCGACGGTGGAGGCAGCACGCCGGGCGGCACCGCGCTGGGCGGCGCCTCGTGGCCGCGCAGCAAGACCACCACCAGCACGATGACCAACAACACCACGCCCGCCATCGCCAAGGCGGCGGTCCAGGCGAGGGCTCGGTGGCGCTTGCGCCGGGCGTTGGTGGCCATGTTCTCCCGCTAGCAGAGTCGGTGGATCGCAGCCAAGCGGTCCTCCCGACCCCTGCTGCACCCCCTACACGGTACCGGCTCCGGCGACCCGGCCAGCGCGGCCGCGAACGGCGGCGATCCGCTACCGAATTTGGCGGCGACCCGCTTCGCCCGGCCACGCCGCGCTCGCGATCACCGCTAGCGAATGGCGCCGACGATGTCGCCGGACATGGCTCCCAGTTGCCCCGACCACGAGCCCCAGCCGTTGTCGCCGCCGCCCGGGAAGTCGAAGTGGCCGTTGTGCCCGCCGTTGCTGCGGTACTGCTGGTAGAACTCGCGGGAGCTGCCCATCGCCGCGCCCGCCTGACCGATCATGGCGGCGTCGTCACCGCCCATGTTCGTCGGGCTGTAGACCCACACGCGGGTGTTGTTCTGCGCCAACAGCGAGGCGTGCACGTACGGGTCGTGCCACTTCCACCGGCCCAGCTGCGGGGCGCCCCACATCCCGTTGCCGTCCACGCCGCCGTACTGCTGCAGGCCGGCCAGGATCGCGCCGTTGTAGTTGGTGCTCGACGGGTACAGGAATCCCGACAATGACCCGGCGAAGCCGAAGCGGTCGGGGTGGAAGGCTGCCAGCGCCATCGCGCCGTAACCACCCTGCGAGGCGCCGACGGCCGCGTGGCCGCCGGGTGCCAGGCCCTTGTTGGCGGCCAGCCAGTTGGGCAGCTCGCTGGACAGGAAGGTGTCCCACTGCTTGCTGCCGTCCTGCTCCCAGTTGGTGTACATGCTCCACGCCCCACCGGCGGGCGCCACCACCGAGATCCCCTTGCCGCCGAGCGTGTTCATCGCGTTGCCCGCGGTGACCCAGTTGCTGACGTCCGGGGCGGCGTTGAAGGCGTCCAGCAGATAGACCGCGTGCGGACCGCCCGCCAGGAAGGCCACCGGGATGTCGCGACCCATCGCCGCCGACGGCACCATCAGGCTCTCGTAACCGGCCGCCCGCGCCTTCCCGGCGGGCCCGCCCGTCACGGTCACAGCGATCAACCCGACCGAGAACGCCGCCACGGAGAACACCCGAAGAAGCGCCGACATACCCCGCACGACCCTCATCTCCACCCTCCATCGTCTAGTCGCTGTCTGCACACTAGCCAGCGCCGTAGTTCCCCCGCCCGCGGGGTAGTGAAACAAGTCACACACCAAGACGACTAACGGCGGGAACCCCGAGGGGTCCCCGCCGCTAGTGGCGATCTGTTTGGGTTTAGGTGCCCTGGCCGCCCTGAGCGCCCTGGCCGTTCCCGGCGGCAGCGGCGGCGGTCGCGGGACCGGCGCCCGGCGTGGCACCCAGCACCGACTGCAGGTCAGGCTTCATGGCCTGCAACTGCGCGCCCCAGTAGGGCCAGTCGTGGGTGCCGTTGGCGTCGAAGTTCCACACCGCGTTGTGACCACCGGCGGCGTTGTAGGCGTCCTGGAACTTCAGGTTGCTGGTCCGCACGAAGCCCTCGAGGAACTTCGCCGGCAGGTTGTCGCCACCGAGGTCGGACGGCTTGCCGTTACCGCAGTACACCCAGATCCGGGTGTTGTTGGCGACCAGCTTGCCCACCTGCAGCGTCGGGTCGTTGCGCGCCCAGGCGGGGTCCTCCTTGGGGCCCCACATGTCGGCGGCCTTGTAGCCACCGGCGTCGCCCATGGCCAGGCCGATCAACGACGGGCCCATGCCCTGGGAGGGGTCCAGCAGCGCGGACAGCGAACCCGCGTAGACGAACTGCTGCGGGTGGTAGGCGGCGAGGATCAGCGCGGACGACCCGGCCATCGACAGCCCGACCACGGCGCTGCCGGTCGGCTTGACCTGCTTCTGCGCCGACAGGTACTCCGGCAGCTCGCTGGTCAGGAAGGTCTCCCACTTGTAGGTCACGCAGCCGGCCTTACCGCAGGCGGGCTTGTACCAGTCGGAGTAGAAGCTGGACTGACCGCCGACCGGCATGACCGTCGAGATGCCCGACTGGTTGTACCACTCGAACGCCGGGGTGTTGATGTCCCAGCCGTTGAAGTCGTCCTGCGCGCGCATCCCGTCGAGCAGGTACAGCGCGGGCGAGTTGGCGCCGCCGCTTTCGAACTGCACCTTGATGTCCCGCCCCATTCCGGCGGAGGGAACCTGCAGGTATTCCACGGGCAGACCGGGGCGCGAGAAGGCACCAGCGGTCGCCGAGCCCCCCACGGCGCCAATCAGGCCCGAGAGCAGGGCCGCGCCGGCGGCCGCCACCACGAGCCGCCGCGGCATACCGGCCACGGCGCCGCGAAACCTGTCGACAAGCGTCATCCTTGCTTCCTCATCCTTTCGGCGCGCCCGTAAATCCGGACGCGTCCATGATTTGGGTCGTACTGCATACGATCTCCGCGCAGCAGTGCTCGTGTAGTCAACCACACCTTCACCCCGAGGGTCGCATCGAGGCGGGCCTGCAAAGCGCCGCTCGCGCTTCGGTACCCAGTGATTTCCAGGCCAAACACCGACCAATTTGGCGGCGTTTTCGCATGTGCTCGAGCTCCATTGCCAGCTGGTAAAGACCCAAATGTGAAGTTGCTGGCAATTTTTCACCGGCCGCCGGTCGTGATCATTTCGAAATTGGTCGAAAATTCTTCTGCGCGCGGCTTACTCGCGGGGCGGCGGCGGCGCCTCTGCGGGCAGGGGTAACCCGCACCTGGCGAGCTCGTAGCGCGGGACCCGATCGATCCGGTACTTGGTGAATTCATAGGAATGCAGCAGGTTGGAGAAAAATCGGTGCGGGGTCATCGGTGCGCGCACCGAGCTCAGCACCGCCTTGGTCTCGGGGCACTGCAGGGCCGCGACCGCCTCCGCGACCCACTGCTGGTCCAGGTATCCCGGGATCCCGGGAGGGACCTTCACCCACGGCCCGTCGGCGATCGCCCAATCCGGGAAGAGGTTCTTGTCGTGTCCGATCCGGCCGTGTTTCAACCGTTCCGTGTGCTGCGCAAGCGGATTCGCCAATCCGATCTGGTCGATCACCCTGACATCGAGCCCGACGTTCATGCCCACCATGCCGAGGTTGGTGAAAAACACTGTGTGCTGCGGCTTTTCGAGGGACTTGTCGGTGCTGCCCGGCGGCGGCTTAAGCATCGGCACCAGGTCCCACTGGATGTAATTTCCCGAGGGCAGCAGTAACGCGCCGTCCGGGGTGTTGTCGAGCGCGGTCAGGATGGCCGCCATCCGCGGATACCCCAGGTAGTCGGCGGCGGTCAGGGGATGGGCGTGCCCGGTGGCCTGTGCGTAGAAGCGGCGCTCGTCGACGATCCCGGTATAGGTGACGTGGGTGGCGTCGTCGCCCATCCCCGGCGAGTTCGCCGCCCACAGCGACCAGCCAGCCACGCTCAGCCACAGCGCCCCGGCCGCGCCGGCCACCCAATACCCCGTCTCGCGTGAATAGTCCTGGCCGTCCGGTATGGCCACCGGGATGACGGCCACCGGGGCCAGCAGACAAAACAACGGCGCCAGCAGCACCCGCCCGTGCATGAAGTCGCCGCCCTGCCTGATCCAGTAGAGCGCCTGCACCAGCCCGCTCACCAGCACGAAGGCCACGACGGCCGGCGGGCTTTGGACCGCCCGGGCCACCCGGCCGTAGTCGGGTGCCAGCATGGGGCGCAGGAACGACGGCCGGCGGCGCGCGGCCAGCAGCAGCACGCCCAGCGGCACCAGCAGCACCACCGGCACCCACACCGCATAGGGCGCATCGAAGTTGGAGAGGTAGATCAACCCCTGGGACCACTTGTCCCCGGCGGCGTCCTTGGCCAGGGCGGTGCCGGGCACCAGCAGGCCGTAGTAACCCATCCGGAAGATCTCGTACCCGACCGGCAGCAATCCCCCGGCGACCACGACCAGCACCCGGCGGCGCCACGTCCGCGCGGCGACCAGCATCATGATCAGCGCCAGCCCACCCATCAGCGCCAGGTCGGGCCGGACCAGGACGCTGAAGCCGGCCACGAACGCCAACGCACCGAGGAAAATCCTGCGGTCGGGGCGGTTTCGCACCGGCTGGGCCCAGCAGACCATCATCCACCACAGCAACCCGAGGTAGGCCAGCGTCAGTCCGGTCTCCAGACCGGAGGTGGCGAAGTCACGCGCGGGCGGCAGGGCGACGTAGACCAGCGCGCCGGCGGGCAGCATGACGGCCCTGCGACCGCGCAGGCTGGGCGCATACAGCCGGGCGGCCCCGAGCATGAGCAGCGCAACGCCCGCCACCGAGAGCGTGAGCGCCAGTGCCAGCGCGACGTATTCCATGCGCATCGGCCCGCCGACCCAGCTGCCGACGTACATCAGGTAGGTCCAGGCGGTCGACGTGTTGGCCTCGACCCGCTCGCCCTGGTTGAAGACCGGGCCATTGCCGGCGAGCAGGTTGCGCACCGTGCGCAACACGATCAGCCCGTCGTCGGCGATCCAGCGCCGCTGCCACGCGCCCCAGGCGAACAGGACGGCGACCACCGCCACGCTGATCCACAGGCTGACCCGGACCAGCATTGTGTACGGGAACACCGGCCAGCCCAACCGCCTGACGACCGGCCGGCTGCGCATCATGCGCGCTTTGAGGGCCTGCAGTTCGGGGCTAGCCGAAGGCAACAGCGGCTCCGACTGTCGCGATCCACGCCACCGCCAGCAGCTGCAAGACCCGGTCGCGGAGCGCGATGTCCTCGGGCTCCCCCGCCAGCCCGCCGTCCACGTCGACCGCATAGCGCAGGATGGCGATCGTGAACGGGACCATCGAAACCACGAACCAGCCCGCCGCGCCGCGTTCCCGGTCGAACGCCCACAGGCCGTAGCAGACGACCAGCGCGGTCGCCGACAGCGTCCAGACGAACCGCAGATAGGTGCTCGTGTAGTTTTCCAGCGCCTTGCGGATCTTGGCCCCGGTACGCTCGGCCAGTTGCAGCTCGGCGTAGCGCTTGCCGGCCACCATGAACAGCGATCCGAACGCCATCACCAGCAGGAACCACTGGGTCAGGCGGATGTCGGTGGCCGCGCCGCCGGCGATGGCACGCAGCAGATAAGCCGACGACACGATGCAGATGTCCATCACCGCTTGGTGTTTGAGGCCATAGCAGTAGGCCAGTTGCATCGCGAGGTAGACGGCGATCACCAACGCCAGATTCGGTGTGATCCACCAGCCGATGGCCAGCGAGGCGATTCCCAGCACCGCCGCCAGCGCGTAGGCCAGCCACTCCGGAACCACGCCCGCGGCGATCGGGCGGAACCTCTTGGTGGGGTGTTCCCGGTCGGCTTCCACGTCGCGCGCGTCGTTGACCAGGTAGATCGACGACGCGGCGAGACAGAACGCCACGAACGCACCCAGGGCCGGGTAGGCCTTGTCCAGCACGTCGCGGTACTGGTAGTGCACGGGGCCGCCCAACGCGGCCAGCGGCGCAGCCAGCACCAGGACGTTCTTCACCCACTGCCGTGGGCGGATCGCCTTGACCACGCCCACCACCAGGTTGCCCGACGGCCCGGTCACCACGTCCTCACTCATTCGCCCAGACCTCCCGCGCCCGGCCCTGCAGCCGAACGGTTGTTCGCGCGACGACGGCGCCGAGGGCGATGCCACAGGCCACGTCGCTGGGATAGTGCACCCCCAGCAGCATCCGCGACAACGCCATCGGGGGCACCAGCAGGGCGGGCAACGGCAGCCCGGTGATCCGGCCCATCAGGATGGCCGCGGCCGTCGTCGAAGTCGCGTGCGCCGACGGGAAACTGAGCTGGCTCGGGGTCCCGACGTTCACCACGACCGCCGGATCGTGCGGCCGCTTGCGTCTAACCACCCGCTTGACCAGTACGGCGGCCGCGTGGGCGGCGAACGCGCCGGCCCCGGCCACCAGCCAATCCCAGCTGCGCTTCGGCATCAGCACCGCGCCCACCGCCGCCACGGCCAGCCAGCCGATGCTGTGCTCGCCGAAATGGGACAGCCCCCGCGCCGCAGCCAGCACTGCGGGGCGGCCGGCCAGCGCGGACTGCACGGCCACCAACGCGGCCACCTCGCCCGTCGGGGGCGTCGAAGGAGGGACGTCAGGCATGCTCGCGCTCGGCGTGCGCGGGTAGCAGCGCCGTCTCCCACTTCTGCTTGCTGGACAGCAACGGCAACGCGTCCCGGTACGTCTTGCGCATCTCGTCGAAGCGGCTCACCAGCCGGCGCTGCCGGCGCAGCGAGGCGAACAACAGCTCGAACATCTTGCGCCGATCGCGCTGCCGGTAGACCACCCCGCACCCGTCGGCCGTCGTCACGGTGACGCCGTCGACCGTGCACAACCGGAACCAGCGGGCGTCCTGCGTCGGCACGTTGAACTCCGGGCGCTGGTGGGCTTCGGGGTCGGCCCTGGTGGCGTTGTGCGCGATGCCGCGGGCAAGCCGGTACCCGATCGACAGCGGGTTCACCGGCGGCTTCATCGCCTTCGTCTTGTGCGATGGCGGCGGCAGTTCGCTGGCCGCGGGCAGCACGACGGCGTCGGGGTATTCCTTGCGCAGCCGGTGCACCTCGGGCAGCGCGGATTCCAGGATCGAGAAGATGTGCTCGGGGCCGGCCAGGAAGTCGTCGATGGCCTTGTTCTGGATCGCCACCGTCGAATACTCAAGGCAGGCAAGGTGTTTCAGGGTCGCCTTGAGGTGACTGCGGACCAGACCCGACACATCACCGTTCCAGTGCATCGCCGCCACCACCAGCCGGTTGCGCAGATGGAAGTAGGCCTGCCAGTCGATCGCGTCGTCCTTGTCGCTCCAGGCCATGTGCCAGATCGCCGCGCCGGGCAGCGTGACGGTCGGATACCCGTGTTCGCCCGCGCGCAGGCCGTATTCGGCGTCGTCCCACTTGATGAACAGCGGCAGGGGCTGGCCCAGCTCCTCGGCGACTTGCCGCGGAATCATGCACGTCCACCATCCGTTGAAGTCGACGTCGATGCGTCGGTGCAGCAGCGCGCTGCGAGCGTTCTTGTCGTTCAACGGGAATTCCGCGAAGTCGTGGTCGTACTCGGCGTGCGGCGCGGCGGTCCACATGAAGTTCGCCTGGTTGACCACCTCGCCCATGATGTGCAGGTGCGACGGCTCCTGCAGGTTGAGCATCTGGCCGCCGATGAGCATCGGCACCTTGGCGAAGCGGTGCAGCGCGAGCACCCGCAGGATGGTGTCGGGCTCGATGCGGATGTCGTCGTCCATGAACAAGATCTGCTGACAGTCGGTGTTCTTCAGCGCTTCGTACATGACGCGGCTGTAGCCGCCGGAACCACCGAGGTTGGGCTGGTCGTGAATGGACAGCCGGTCGCCCAGGCCGGCCGCCGCCGCCGGGAAGTCCGGGTGATCGCGCACCTTGCGGACGCCCTGGTCCGGGACGATGACCGCGCCGATCACGGCGTCCACCAAGGGATCTGCGGTGAGGTCGGCCAGCGCGTTGACGCAGTCTGCGGGTCGATTGAAGGTGGGGATGCCGACGGCGATGTTGGCCGTGCCCGGGGCGGGCTCGGTCGCATACCAACCACCGCTCACCAGGGTGACCGCGGTGTCGGTGGTGATGTCGAACCAAATCCAGCCGCCGTCCTCGAACGGCTTGAGTGGAACCTCGATCTCGACGACGGCCGGCTGATCTTCGGTGCCGACGAATTGGCGGCCCTCCATGGAGATTCGCACCCCGGTGGACTTGGTGCGGTACACGTCGATGCGCCCGGTCCCGGTCAGCTCGACCCGCAACGCAACCGACGTGCAGATCGACCAGCGGCGCCAGTAGCTGGCCGGGAAGGCGTTGAAGTACGTGGCGAACGACACCTCGGACTCTTTGCCGATCTCCAGTGAGGTGCGGCTGGTCGCGTGGGCGCGCCGGGCGTTGGTGGTCGATTCCTCGAGATACAGCTTGCGCACGTCGAGCGGCTCGCCCGGACGCGGCAGGATGATTCTGGAAAGCAGGCTTACCGCAGTCATCCCCCCGCGCCTTCCTCCACTAGAGCTTTACCGTCGCGCAGGTGCGGCGCGAGGGTGTTGTCGTACATGTTCAGTGCGCTGGCAATCGCCATGTGCATATCCAGGTATTGGTAGGTGCCCAGCCGGCCACCGAAAAGCACCTTCGCTGAGGAGGTTTCGGCCTTCGCTCGCGCCCGGTAGGCGGCCAGCAGCGCGCGGTCGGCCTCGGTGTTGATCGGATAGTAGGGCTCGTCGTCGCCTTCGGCGAACCGCGAGAACTCTCGCATGATCACCGTCTTGTCGGTCGGGTAGTCGCGCTCGGTGTGGAAGTGGCGGAACTCGTGGATGCGGGTGTACGGGACCTCGAGGTCGTTGTAGTTCATCACCGGCGTGCCCTGGAAATCCCCGATCGGCAGCACCTCCAACTCGAAATCCAGTGTGCGCCAGCCGAGCCGCCCTTCGCAGTAGTCGAAGTAGCGGTCCAGCGGGCCGGTGTAGACCACCGGGGCCGACGGCGACTCCGCACGCAGTTGGTCCCGGACGTCGAACCAGTCGGTGTTCAGCCTGACCTCGATGCGGTCGTCGGCGGCCATGTTCTGCAGCCAGGCGGTGTACCCGTCGACCGGCAGGCCCTCGTAGGTGTCGCTGAAGTACCGGTTGTCGAAGGTGTACCGCACCGGCAGCCGGGTGATGTTGGCGGCCGGCAGTTCCTTGGGATCGGTCTGCCACTGCTTGGCGGTGTAGCCCTTGACGAACGCCTCGTAGAGCGGCCGACCGATCAGCGAGATCGCCTTCTCCTCGAGGTTCTGCGCGTCCTCGGTCTTGATCTCGGCGGCCTGCTCCGCGATCAGACGGCGGGCCTCCTCCGGAGAGAAGTACCTGCCGAAGAACTGCGACACCAGCCCCAGGCCCATCGGGAACTGGTAGGCCTGCCCGTTGTGCATGGCGAACACCCGGTGCCGGTAGTCGGTGAAGTCGGTGAACTGCCGCACGTAGTCCCAGACCCGCTTATTGGAGGTGTGGAACAGGTGGGCACCGTATTTGTGGACCTCGATGCCGGTCTGCGGCTCGGCCTCTGAATAGGCGTTGCCGCCGATGTGCGGGCGGCGTTCCACGACGAGCACGCGCTTCCCGAGTTGGGTAGCCACGCGCTCGGCGATGGTCAGGCCGAAGAATCCGGAGCCGACGACGAGGAGATCGAATCGAGCGGTCATCGGTTGCTTAGGGTATCCGACCGCGTGGGCCTAACCCATTTGGCGAGGCCCGCAATCGGCGTTCGGCCCGATGACGGCCCGTCAGGGCGCTTCGACCGCGGCGATCACAGTCGGGGTCGCAATTACCTCACGATTCAATATCACCACTCTAGTCACAAGAATCTCACTCGTACCATCGATTCTGTGTGGATCTCGCCAGGAAGGACGGCGGAGCGCACCGACACAACAAGTTGAGATTGAGTTGTCCAGATTGAGGAGACTTCCGTGCCGAACCGACGCCGACGCAAGCTTTCGACAGCCATGAGCGCGGTCGCCGCCGTGGCAGTGGCGAGTCCTTGCGCATACTTCCTTGTCTACGAATCGACCGCCGGCAGCAAGCCGGCCGAGCACCACGACTTCAAGCAGGCGGCCGTGATGACCGACCTGCCCGGGGAGCTGATGGGCGCGCTGTCGCAGGGGTTGTCGCAATTCGGCATCAACCTGCCGCCGGTGCCCGCTCTCGGCGGGGGCGCGGCCGGCACTCCGGGCCTGACCAGCCCCGGCCTGGGCACGCCGGGCCTGGGGACGCCGGGCCTGGGGACACCGGGGCTCACCAGCCCCGGTCTGACGAGCCCCGGCCTGACCAGCCCGGGACTTACCAGCCCCGGTTTGACCAGTCCCGGTTTGACGAGCCCCGGCCTGACGAGCCCGGGCCTGACACCTGCGACGCCGGGCCTGACCGCGACGGGTGCGCTGCCGACCACACCGGGCGCCGGGGTGGCGACCCCGGGCGCGGGACTCAACCCTGCGCTTTCCAACCCCGGGCTGACCAGCCCGGCCGGGGTCACACCGGGCCTCACTAGCCCGACGGCTGCGGGCGAAGTGCCGATCACCGCTCCCGCCAGCTTGGACCCCGGCGCCGACGGCACCTACCCGATCCTCGGCGACCCGTCCTCCTTCGGGCCCAGTTCGCCCCTCGGCGGCACCGGACTCGGCGGCGGCAGCGGGAGCTCCGGTGGCAGTGGTGGCCTGGTCAACGACGTCATGCAGGCGGCCAACCAGCTGGGTGCCGGTCAGGCCATCGACCTGCTCAAGGGCTTGGTGATGCCGGCGATCACGCAAGGCATGCAGCAGGGCGCCGCGGGCGCTCTCCCGGGTGCCGCCGGTGCCCTGCCGGGTGCCGCGGGCGTCCTGCCGGGTGCCGCCGCGGGTGCCCTGCCGGCCGCCGCGGGCGCCGCCGGAGCATTGCCGGCCGCCGCGGCCGCGGCACCGGCCCTGCCTCCCGTCTAGACCTCCGGGGAACCTCCAACCCAGACGGCACCGCAGATTGTTTCTGCGGTGCCGTCGATTTTGTGCAGTTTCCCGCCGCCCAGGTCGTGTCGCCTCATCATTAACACTAGAAACACAAGTAACATCACCTGGTGCCTCCCAGTCGCGGGCCGACGACGCTGCTCACCGCCATCGCGGCGACGGTCGTCATCGTGTCCTGGGTGGCGGACACCACCCACGAGCGCGGGACCATCGGCCCCCCACCCGCCCACGACACCCAGTTGGCCGAACAGCCGCTGATCGGGCTCGGTGGCGGCGTCACGGTTCGCGAGATCAGCCAGGCCGCCCCGTTTTCACTGGTGGCCCTCACCGGCGACCTCGCCGGCACGTCGACCCGGGTGCGGGCGAAACACCCCGACGGCTCGTGGGGGCCCTGGTATCAGACCGAGTACGAGACCGCGGCGCCCGACGGGGTGACGGCGGCCGGGTCACTCGAGGGACCCCGGGGCACCGACCCGGTGTTCGTCGGCAGCACGACGACCGTCCAGATCGCGGTCACCCGTCCGATCGATGCCCCGGTGACCCAGGGACCGCCCGCACCCACCACTGACGCCGGTCTCGGCTACAAGCCGGCGTCGCGGGAACAACCTTTCGGGCAGAACATCTCCGCGATCCTCATCTCCCCGCCGCAATCGCCGGCGAGGAAGCAATGGACTCCGCCGTCGGGGGTCTTGATGCCAGGCCAGGCGCCCGCGATCATCAGCCGGGCGGAATGGGGCGCCGACGAGTCGCTGCGATGCGGCAGCCCGCAGTACGACAACGGGATTCGCGCGGCCGTCGTGCACCACACCGCGGGCAGCAACGACTACTCGCCGCTGGAATCAGCCGGGATCGTCAAGGCCATCTACACGTATCACAGCAAGACCCTGGGCTGGTGCGACATCGCCTACAACGCCCTGGTCGACAAGTACGGCCAGGTCTTCGAGGGCAGCGCCGGGGGGCTCACCAAAGCGGTCGAGGCCTTCCACACCGGCGGGTTCAACCGCAACACCTGGGGTCTGGCGATGATCGGGAATTTCGACGACGTACCGCCGACGCCCATCCAGCTGCGCACGGTGGGCCGGCTCCTCGGCTGGCGGCTGGGCCTGGACGGCGTCGATCCGAAGGGCACGGTGCAGCTGGAATCGGCGGGAAGTCACTACACCACCTTCGCGGCGGGTTCGGTGGCGACGCTGCCGACCATCTTCACCCACCGCGACGTCGGCAACACCGATTGCCCGGGCAACGCCGCCTACGCGCTGATGGACGAAGTGCGCGACGTCGCATCGCATTTCAACGACCCGCCGGAGGAATTGATCAAGGCCCTGCAGGGCGGCGCGATCTATGAGCACTGGCAGGCGATCGGCGGGATGAACAGCGTGCTGGGCGCGCCGACGTCCCCGGAAGACAGCGCGGAGGGTGACGCGCGGTACGTGACGTTCGCCCGGGGTGCGATGTACTGGTCACCCGAAACCGGTGCCCAACCCGTCACCGGCGCGATCTACGACGCCTGGGCGTCGCTGAGCTACGAACGCGGTCCGCTCGGCTTGCCCACCAGCGCGGAGATCCAAGAGCCGCTACAGATTACGCAGAACTTCCAACACGGGACGCTCAACTACGAACGGCTCACCGGAAACGTCACCGAGGTCGCGGAGGGAATCACGACTCCACTCGCGACGCAGTCACCAAGCGGCCCGACCGTGGCGCCCGAACACTTCTCGCTGCCGGCGCACCCGTCCGCCACTTAGCGAGAAGCGGGTCAAAGCCACCAGCGCTCCAGCACCCGGCCCACCCCGTCGTCGTTGTTGGCGGCGGTGACCTCGTCCGCCGCGGCGAGCACCTCGGGATGGGCGTTGCCCATCGCCACCCCATGACCGGCCCAGCGCAGCATCGGCAGGTCGTTGGGCATGTCGCCGAACGCCACCACCTCCTCGCTGGTGATCTGCAGGGGCCTGGCGATTTCATCCACCCCGGTGGCCTTGCTGGTGCCCAGCGGCACGATCTCCACCAGGCCGTTGTTGGTGGAGTAGGTGATGTCGCCCTCGAGGCCGACATGCTTGGCCAGTTCGGCCGCCATGTCGGCGCTGCGGGCCCCGCTGCGGCGGATCAGCAGCTTGATCGCCGGCGCGCTGAGCAGGTCTTCGATCGAGACCTCGGTGTTGTCGGGGTTCAGCCAGGCGTGCTCGTAGCCGGGCGAGCTGACGAACTGCGGCGTCGCCGTATCGTGGGCGCGCTCGCCGATCCGCTCCACGGCGAGGCCGGCGCCGGGGATGACGCGCGTCGCGAGCTCCGCCAGTTCCGCCAGGGTGTCGACCGGCAGCGTGCGCGTCGACACCACCCGGTCGGCCGCGGGGTCGTAGATGACGGCACCGTTGGCGCACACCGCGATCGGCGCGAAACCGAGCGCGTCGACGACGGGGCGTATCCACCGCGGCGGCCGGCCGGTCGCCACGACGAAGGTCGCGCCGGCGGCGACGGCCGCGCGCACGGCGTCGCGGGTGCGCGGAGTGATGGTCTCGTTGTCGTCGAACAGGGTGCCGTCGACGTCGCAGGCTATGAGCGCCGGCAGGGTCATCGTGACGGTCCGCCTTCACCGCTCGCCGGTCTGATCAATGGACGCCGCTCTGGTTCTGTCCCGGACGCGTCACGCCGTCGGTGCCGAATTTCTGCATCCGCGCCTGCAACTCCGACAGGCGGATCGCCCGCGAATCCTCCTGGGTGGGCGCGGCGCCGCCGAGCCGCCGCGGCACCCAGAACTCGCCTTCGGGGTGCGGGTACTCCTCCTGCACGCGGTACAGCAACGCGTTCATCGCGCCGCGCAGCGCCGCGTTCAGCTGCTCGGGCGTGCCGTCCGGCGGCAGCGGCCGCCCCGCGGCGACGGTGATCGGAATCTTGTTGCGCCACACCTTCTTCGGATGATCCTTGGGCCAAATCCGGTGGGCACCCCAGACGATGATCGGAACGATCGGCACCTGCGCGTCCAGCGCCATCCGGGCCGCGCCGGTCTTGAACTCCCGGAGCTCGAAGCTGCGGCTGATGGTGGCTTCGGGATGCATCCCGATGAGCTCGCCCTGCCGCAAACGCTGCGCGGCGACCTCGAGCGCGTCGTGCCCGGCCCTGCGGTCCACCGGGATCAGCCGAGCGTGGTTGATCACGTAGTTGACCGCCTTCACGTCGGCCATCTCCGCCTTGATCATGAAATACGCGCGCCGGCGCCGTTCCCGCACGGCGAGCAGCGTCGGCAGCCAGTCGAGGTAGCTGGTGTGGTTCTGGGCCAGCAGGGCGCCGCCGCGGTCGGGAATGTTCTCCAGGCCGCGATAGGTGAACGTCGTCCCCTGCATCGCGACCATCGGCGGCACGATCCACTCGCACAGCCGGTAAAACCCCTCGGGCATGCATTCTCCTTCGCCTACCGCGACGGCCGCCCACTGCGGCCCGCGGCCCGTGCCGCGGCCTCGTCTGCCTCCATCCGGGCAGCCTCCGCCACGGTCGGTGCACCTCCGCCCAGCCGGCGGGGCGTCCAGTACGCCCCGGGCTCGTGCGGGTAACCCCGTTGCGCCTGGTGCAGCAGCTCGGTCATCGCTTCGCGCAGCGCGGCGTCGGTCCGCGCGATGTCTTCGGCCGCCAGCACCGGCGCCCCCACCTGCACACTAATGGGTACCTTGGCGCGGCCCAGCGCCCGCGGGTGGTCTTTGGTCCAGATCCGGTGTGCACCCCAGACGATCACCGGAACGATCGGGACGTCCGCTTCGATGGCCATGCGGGCGGCGCCCGTCTTGAACTCCTTGAGCTCGAAGCTGCGGCTGATCGTGGCCTCGGGATACACGCCGACCAGCTCACCCTCGCGCAGCCGCTGCACGGCCACCGCGTACGCGCCGGCCCCCGCACCCCGGTCCACCGGGATGGTCCGGGTGTGCCTGATCAGGAAGTTGACGATCTTCACCTGCTGCATCTCGGCCTTGATCATGAACCTGAGCCGGCGCCGCCGCCGATGCACGGCCAGCGCGGCCGGCAGAAAGTCGACATAGCTGGTGTGGTTGATCGCGATCACGGCGCCGCCGGTATCCGGGATGTTCTCCTCGCCGCCGTAAGAGATTCGGGTGCCGGTGGCCAGAACCGACAGCCGAGCCAGAATCTCGAGCGTGCGGAAGGTCGGCTCCACCATCGCTGGCTACTCCGGCGCTCCCGCGGGTCGGGCGCGCCGCGCCGCGCGAGCGGCCGCCTCCTCGGCGTCCATCCGGGCGGCTTCGGCCAGCGACGGGGCACTGCCGCCCAGCCGGCGCGGCACCCAGAACTCCCCGGCCGGATGCGGCCCGTACATTTCCTGGGCCCGCTCCAACAGGTGTTGCATCCGCGAGTGCAGCAGCCCTTTCAGCTCCTCGACCCCCAGCGTCGGTTCGATCGGCTCACCGACGATCACGATGATGGGCACCTTCGGGCGCAGCAACTTCTTGGGGTGCCCCTTGGTCCAGACGCGCTGCGCACCCCAGACGATCACCGGAACGATCGGCACCCCGGCCTCGACCGCCATCCGGGCGGCCCCGGACTTGAATTCCTTGATCTCGAAGCTGCGGCTGATGGTGGCTTCCGGATAGACCCCGACCAGCTCACCGTCCTTGAGATTCCTGACCGCCTCCTCGTAGGACGCGGCCCCGTCCTGCCGGTTCACGGAGATATGCCGCAGGCTCCGCATGATCGGCCCGGTGATCTTGTGGTCGAACACCTCCTGCTTGGCCATGAACCGCACCTTGCGGCCCAGACCCTGCTGGTAGACGGGCAGACCCGCGAACGTGAAGTCGAGGTAGCCGGTGTGGTTGATGGCGATGACCGCACCGCCGTTCTTGGGCAGGTTTTCGACGCCCACGACGGTGATCTTGAGACCCTGTACGCGCCAGACCAAGCGGGCGAGCTGAATGACAGTCCCGTATACCGGTTCCACAGCTGTTCAGCCTAGTGCTCCCGGCTGTGAGCCACCCCAAGTGCCGGAAAGAGGCCGACCGTTGGCCTCCCCGACGTTCCCCGTTCCGACGCCTGCGGTCCTCCGCCGGTTTGCCGCCACCGGGGCGGTGGCCGTCGTCGGGGCCGGCGAACCCGGGCTCATGACGGCCCGCAACGGCGATGAACACTCGGGCGCCGGGTCCGTCACGGTCGCCGGCGCCGGCGTCGCGGACGTTGCCGGCGAGGCGGAGTGCCTGAAGCCGGGTTGCGTCGCGTCCCCGGCGTGGAGCCGGGCCCGGACGCATCGAGTTCCACCGAGGCGTGGGACGGGCCGACCATGCCGCCTCGCGCTAAGCTCGGGGGCTGGAAAACCGTTACCCGGCCATCGGCCGTCACGGACCCCAGGAAGGTGTTTGTGCAGGTCACCAGCGTAGGTCACGCCGGGTTTCTCATCGAGACCCCCGCAGGCCGCATCCTCTGCGACCCCTGGGTCAATCCGGCGTACTTCGCGTCGTGGTTCCCCTTCCCGGACAACAGCGCGCTGGACTGGGACGGGCTGGGCGACTGCGACTACCTGTATGTCTCGCACCTGCACAAGGATCACTTCGACCCCAAGAATCTGGCCGAACACGTCAACAAGGACGCGGTCGTCCTGCTGCCCGACTTTCCGGTGCCGGACTTGCGGAACGCGTTGCAAGAGCTCGGTTTCCACCGGTTCTTCGAGACCACCAATTCGGTCAAGCACCGGGTCAGCGGCCCGAAGGGCGACCTCGACGTCATGATCATCGCCCTGCGCGCGCCGGCCGATGGCCCGCTCGGCGACTCGGCGCTGGTGGTTTCCGACGGGGAGACAACGGCTTTCAACATGAACGACGCCCGGCCGGTCGACCTGGACGTGTTGGGATCCGCATTCGGGCGCATCGACGTGCACATGCTGCAGTACTCCGGCGCGATCTGGTACCCGATGGTCTACGACATGCCGGCCCGCGCCAAGGAGTCGTTCGGTGTCCAAAAGCGGCAGCGGCAGATGGACCGGGCCCGCCAGTACATCGCGCAGGTGGGCGCCACGTGGGTCATCCCGTCGGCCGGCCCGCCGTGCTTCCTGGACCCGGAGCTGCGTCATCTCAACGACGACCACGGCGATGCGGCCAACATCTTTCCGGACCAGATGGTGTTCCTCGACCAGATGCGCAGCCACGGGCACGACGGCGGCCTGCTGATGATTCCCGGCTCCACCGCGGACTTCGCCGGCACCGCCTTGAATTCGCTGCGCCACCCACTGCCCGACGACCAGGTCGAGGCGATCTTCACCACCGGGAAACAGGCCTACATCGCCGACTACGCCGAGCGGATGGCTCCCGTCGTGGCCGCGGAACGGGCGAGCTGGGCGCCCGCCACCGGAGAGCCACTGCTCGAGCCGCTGCGTGCGCTGTTCGAGCCGATCATGTCGCAGAGCGACGAGATCTGCGACGGCATCGGCTATCCCGTCGAACTCGTGATCGGCCCGGAGACCGTCGTCCTCGACTTCCCGAAGCGTGCTGTGCGCGAACGCATTCCCGACGAGAAGTGCCGCTACGGGTTCGCGGTCGCCCCGGAGTTGGTCCGCACCGTGCTGCGCGATCGGGAACCGGACTGGGTCAACACCATCTTCTTGTCCACCCGCTTCCGGGCGTGGCGCGTCGGCGGCTACAACGAATACCTGTACACCTTCTTCAAGTGTCTGACCGACGAGCGGATCGCCTACGCCGACGGCTGGTTCGCCGAGACGCATGACGATTCGTCGTCGGTCACGCTGGAGGGCTGGGAGATCCAGCGCCGCTGCCCGCACCTGAAGGCTGACCTGTCGAAATTCGGTGTGGTCGAGGGAAACACGTTGACCTGCAACCTGCACGGCTGGCAGTGGCGATTGGACGACGGGCACTGCCTGACCGCGCGGGGCCACCAGTTGCGAAGTTCGCGGGCATGAGCGGCCAGTCTTACGACGACGGCCTGATCCAACTGGACCGTGCGGCGATCACGTTGCGCCGCTATCACTTTCCGTCCGGCACGTCGAAAGTCATCGCGCTGAACAAGGTCCGGGGGTACAAGGCCGAGGGGCTGGGGCTGTTCACGCAACGATTCCGGATCTGGGGCAGCTCCGACTTCCGGCGCTGGCTGCCGCTGGACGTCGGCAGGCCGTTCAAATCGACGTTGGTCACGTTGGACGTGCCGGGGATTCGGCCCAGCCCGGCCTTCACACCGGCACGGCCGGAGGAGTTCACCGCACTTTTGGACGAGTTGCTAAGTCAGCGCGGTTAGCGGCGCGCGCGAGTGCGCGACCGCCTGGCTGCTTCTGCCGTCGGCAACCCGGACGTATGCCGACCTCATGGCCTCGATGTACCGGCCCACCGACTCTCGGGCGACCGGGTTGTCGGGGAAGAGCACCGTCACCTTGGTCTCGTGCTGAAGGCGAATCACCCACAGGGAGACCTGATGGGAGACCCTGCCCTCGTCGTAGATCCGAAAGTTCAAGTCCGAGTTGGCAACCGAGGACAGGGGGGCGATGCTCGCGTCCAGGAACGACATCACGAAGTTGCCGGGCCGTGGCCTGCTCAGCCCGGCTTCCGGGGGCGCCAGCTCCAGCACCCGGTCGAACGGGACGATCGCGAGTTCGATGCCCGAATCGAACGACGTCTGCGCCGAGTGCGCCGCGTCCTCGAAAAGACCCGCGCCCACACCGACCGTGACCGGGACCAAGCCGGTGAACCAGCCGGTCGTCATCAATTCCGTCGGCGTCCTGCGGGTGTCGGTGGTGGTCACCACGGAAAACGCGTCGGCGCCGGTCAATTGACGGTGAGTGAGGCCGGCGCAGCCGAACACCCCGCCGCTGAAGCGAGCGCCCGCGGCGACGCAGGCCCGCTCGAACCGCTCCGTCTGCCGCTCGTCCAGCAACGTCTCGGTGACGAGCTTTCCGGCGTAGGGCACCGAGAGGTCGCCGAGGGACAGCGGAAAGTAGGGCAGCGTTCCACCGTTGCCGGCGGCGAACTCGATCCACGCCCGCACCTCGGGAGAATCGGCCGTCAACGCGTCCATCTCCTCCCGCTGCCGGACGCAGTAGTCGCCGTACCGGCCGGCCTCCGGGAGTTCGACGGGGGCGTCGCCGCCGACCAGGGCCGCGTACATCAGATGGATTTCGGTGAAGAGGACGCCGACGATCATCGGGTCGACGCACAGGTGGGCGATGCTCGCAAAGAAGGTGAAGCGGTCATCGCTCTGCACCACGCCGAAGAAGAAGCAGTCCCACTGCAGCGGTTGTGGGGTGGAGATGTGGTCGCGCAGCTCTTCCGGGGTCAGTGGCCCATGGTCGATCGGCTCGAGTTCGATGTCGGCGGGGTCGGCGATCGTGTGCCGCACGATGTGGTTCGCATCGCGGTACTCGAACCAGCTGTGGTAGGTGTCGTGTCGACGAATGTGCGCGTTGATCGCGTAACTCATCGCGCGGACGTCGCAGCGGCCCGGGACGTCCCAGGTGAAGATCATCAGGCGCGACATGTCCAGGCCCCGCGCCGCGTGATCGCTGTAGCGCCGAAGATGTTGCGTTTGCTGATAGCTGGGCGGCACCGGGCTGACCGGTGCTTCTGCGGCTTTCGCCTTCGCCGCGGCGGAGGCATGCCAGCAGATGACGGGGTTTGCTTGCGGTGTCCAGTCCCGAAGTGTCGTTATGCCAAACACTGAATCCCCTGCACCTCCGCACTATTCGGCTCGGCATCGCCCCAGGCTGAGCGGCCCCGCAAAGCGATGCTTCAGGCAACTTACGGTCCGCGCTGCCGCCACGGAGCCGCGCCCGCCGCTGCCCGCGGCCGGACGTGGTCGGCTCCGCCACGAAATCCCTTGGTGGACACCAAATAACGGCGGGCACCGAACGGAAAGGCCCGGCCGCCCCCAGGATTTCTCCAGCCGCAATGGAGCTGCGGAATCCTCAGCATAACCGCTTTGGCTGAACCCGCACTGTGAAGCCCCTCGGGAGCGTTACGCCTGAATGACGTCCAGCTGAACGCAAGACGCCGAGATTCGCCGTCGGTGCGTGATCAGCGGCCGACGGTTTCGGCCGGATGGGTTACCCGACGGGGCCCGGCCGCGTCCGGTACGGTTGCCCAGCATGTGGATCACCGTGCTGGTATTGGCCGGCTCGGTGATCTTCGAACCGATACGGCTCGGCTTGGTGATCCTCCTCCTCAGCAGGCGGCGCCCGCTTTTGCAGCTGCTGGTCTTCTTGTGTGGCGGCTTCGCCTTGGGGGTCGGAGCGGGTCTGGTGGTGCTCTTCGTGCTCAGGGCAGCGCCGGTCGTGGGCCACCTGAGCGTGCCGCAGGTCCAGATCGCATCCGGGGCGGTCGCTTTGCTGATCGCCGTCGTCTTGGCCACGCGTTGGTCGCTGCGCAACCTCGTCCGCCCCGCCGCGGCGAGCGGCGATGGCGGTGGGGGCGTCGTGCTGCTTCAGCGGGAGGCACCGAGCGCCCGGAAGCGGCTGGCCGAGCGCGCCCGCGTGTTCCTGGGCGGCGACTCCCTCAGCGTCGCAGCGGTCAGCGGGATGGGCGCGTCGTTGCCGTCGGCGAACTACATGGGCTCGATGGCGGCCATCCTGGCCTCGCACGCCGCTCCGGTCGCACAGGTTCAGGCCCTGCTGGCCTTCAACCTGGTGGCGTTCACCGTGGCCGAGATCCCGCTGATCGGCTACCTCGCAGCCCCGCAGAAAACGCGGGCCTTGATGGCCGCGCTGCAAACCTGGCTGCGCTCCCGCGGCCACCGCGACGTCGCCGTCCTGGTCGCGGCCGGAGGCTGTTTCATGCTGGTGCTCGGGCTGACCGGCGCCGGCGCGGGGTAGCATCCCTGCTATAGCTCTACCGACAGGTCCGAGGGGAGTTCGTGAATAAACTGCTCGCCGGGGCCTTTGCCGTGGGAATGCTGACGTGCGCAACGATTTTCGATGACGGCGTCGCCGACGCCGACACCGCTCTGATAGTGCCGGGCACGGCACCCTCTCCGTACGGGCCGCTCAGATCGCTGTATCACTTCGATCCCGCGATGCAGCCGCAGATCGACCAGAACTATTACAGTCCCGCGGCCGTCCGGCGCATCGTGCCCTACCCCGGCAGCTTCTGGCCGGTCACCGGCCTGGATTCGCCGACCGTCAACAGCTCCGTGAACACCGGTGCGAACAACCTCGACGCCGCCATCCGCAACACCCAGGGGCCCATCTCGGTGGCCGGCCTGTCGCAGGGCTCGCTGGCGCTCGACCGCGAGCAGGCGCGCCTGGCGCACGATCCGACCGCACCGCCGCCGGACCAGCTGACGTTCATCAAAGCCGGCAACCCCAACAACCTGCTCTACAAGGCGTTCGGGCCGGGGACGCACGTGCCGATCATCGACTACACGGTCCCGGCTCCGGTGGAGAGCCAGTACGACACGATCAGCATCGTGGGCCAGTACGACCCGTTCTCCGACCCGCCCAACCACCCCGGCAACCTGCTGGCCGACCTGAACGCCGTCGCGGCCGGGGGATATTACGGCCATACCGCCACGGCGTTCTCCGACCCGTCCCGCGTCGCACCCTGGGACGTCAAGAGGACGACCAATAGCCTGGGCGCCACCTCGACGACGTATTTCATCCGGAATCCCGAACTGCCGCTGGCCCGGGCGCTGGTCGACGGGGCGGGCATGCCGCCCGAGGCGGTCGGCCCGATCGACGCGGCGCTGCGGCCGCTGATCGACAGGGCCTACGACCCGGGCCCGGCGCACAACCCGGTGCAGATGATCAACGGCGTCGCCCACATCCCGACGGCGATCTCCGCCGCCGTCTGGCCCGTCCGCGGTGCGACCGCGGGTATCAACCTGGCCACCAACTCGTTCGCGGTGGCAAACCTGGCCCGAAACGTCGCGCCGGGACCGGGACTCGGCCGGGGCGGCAAGGGCCTGTTGCCCAAACTCGTGCGCGTGGTGCTCAAAGCCAAGAAGTAGGGCCGGCTAGAGCCTGAGCCCCTCGTGCGGCGAGAAGCCGACCAGCTGCTCGGCCATCCACGCCGGTGACTTCTCGGCGTCGGGCAGCAGCGGCTTGCGTCTGACCGGTTCGCGGTGCCACCGCTGCGCCCACCGCCTCGCACCCGCCCACAGCGGCGGCCGCCACCAGTTCGCCCGCCCGACCAGAACGGCGATCGCGGGCACCGTCACCGTCCGCAGCAGGAACGTGTCCAGCAGCAGACCGGTGCCCAGCACGAAGCCGCCCTGGACCACGGTGGACAGGCTCGCGAAGACCAGGCCGTACATCGATGCGGCCATGATCAGACCCGCCGCGGTGATCACTCCGCCGGTCGAGGACACGGTTCGGATGACACCCGAGCGCATTCCCGATGCGGATTCCTCCCGCAGCCGCGAGATCAGCAGCATGTTGTAGTCGGCCCCGACCGCCACCAGGATGACGAACGTCAAACCGGGCACGCTCCAATGCATTTCTTGGCCCAAGATCAGCTGGAAGACGATGACGCCTATGCCGATGGCCGACAGGTACGAGACGATCACCGTCCCGATCAGATACAGCGGCGCGACCACCGCGCGTAGCAAGGCGATCAGGATCAGCAGCACCACGCAGATGGTCATCGCGATGATGAATCGCAGATCGTGGTCGTAGTAGTCGCGCGTCTCCTCGAGCACGACGGGCAACCCCACCACCGATACCTTGGCATCGGCCAGCGTGGTATTCGGCTGGGCGCCTTGCGCGGCGGCCCTGATCGCGTTGACCTGGTCCATCGCCGCGGTGCTGAACGGATCGAGATTGGTCTGGATCAAGTACCGCATCGCGTGTCCGTCGGACGAAACAAACGCGCCGGCAAGCTTTTTCAGCTGGTCGGCGGTCATGCCCCCGAGCAGGCCCCGCACTTCGCCGGGCAACGCCCCCGGCTTGCCGCCCTCACCGGTGGCGTACGACAGCGCTTGCGCGGGAATGTAGAAGCCGGCCATCGCCGGCGTCGTCGCCTCTTTCTTCATCGACAGCAGGAACGCGGATGCCTCGCCCATCCCGAAGCCCATCTTCTTGACCTGGTCGACCAATTGCTGCACGCCGTCGGCCAATTGGCGGCTGCCGTCGGCGAGAGTGTTGGTGCCCTGCTGCAGGAAGGTGATCTTCGCCCGCATGCCGCCCGGGCTGCCCATCCCCAACGAGCCCATCGCGCCGACGACGGCGGACAATGCCCGGCGCAACCCGGAGACCGTCGCCGCGAGGGTCTGCATGGCCTGCGTCGCCCGCAACTGGCGGGCCAGCTCCGAAATCTTGCCCAGCGTCCCGTCGTCGCGCGCCGTCACCAGCCGCTGCAGCTCGTCGCGCGCGTTGACGCAGCCCGGCTCGGCGCTGCACATCTGGCTGTTGTCGAGCGCCGCCAGCACCGGGTTGGCCCAGTCAGAGTTGTCGGCAACGAAGTTGGCGTTCGCGCCGATCGCATCGCCGAGCGAACGCATGCCGTTGACCAGCCGTTCGGCGCCATCGAGTTCGGCCAGCGCCCGATTTCCGCCGAAGATGTTCTGCAGGGCCGCCAGCGCGTCGACCATGCCGCCGACCGCGGACACGGCCTGGTTGACCTGGGTCCGCACGTCGCCGAGCTTGCCCGCCATCACGTTCGCGCCACCCGCCAGCCGGTCGAGATCACCGGTGTGGTCGACGATCTGCTTGGAGCCCGCGTCCAGCTGGTCGCCGACCGCGCCGGCCTGCCACGAGGTTTTGGCCTGCTCCAGGGATTGCCCGGTGGGCCGGGTGATGCCCCTGACCATGGCGACGCCGGGCACCTGGCTGACCCGTTGCGCCATCTGCTCGAGGTCGGCCAGCGCCCTGGCCGTGCGCAGGTCCTGCGGCGAGGAGATGAACAGGTACTCGGGGACGATCAGGTTGGCCGGGAAGTGCTTTTCCAGCGCGGCGTAGCCCACCGAACTTTCCACGTTGCCCGGCAGGGCCTTGCGGTCGTCGTAGTTGTACCGGGCCAGGCCCGCGCACCCGGCCAGGATCACCAGCACCAGCGCGCTGGCCAGCAGGTGCGCTTTGGGCCGCCGCACGATGTTGATGCCGGACCGCCGCCAGAAGCGGCGGCTGAGATCGCCGCGCGGCGCGATCCAACCGCGGCGCCCGGCGAGCACGAGCAGGGCGGGCAGCAGCGTGATGGCGGCGAAGAACACGACGGCCACTGAGATGCCCAGCACCGGCCCGACGGTTCGCAGGATTCCCAACTGGGTGAAGATCATCCCCATGAACGTGACCGCGACGGTGGCCGCCGACGCCGCGATCACCTTGCCGATGGAGGCCAGCGCCTTGAGGACCGCCTGGTCGGAGTCGACGCCCTGGCGCACGTAGTCGTGATAGCGGCTGATCAGGAAGACGGCGTAATCCGTTCCCGCGCCCACCATCATGCCGCTCATGAAGATGACCGTCTGGTTGGCGATGCCCAGGCCGGCCAATCCGACCAGGGCCACCAACCGCTGGGCCACCACCGCGGACATGCCGATGGTCAGCAACGGCAACACCATCGTGACCGGGTTCCGGTAGATGACCAGCAGAATGACGAACAGCAGCACGACGATCGCGAGCTCGATCCGCGTCCTGTCCCGCTGGCCGGTGACGTTCAGGTCGGCGACGGTGGCCGCGGGCCCGGTCAGGTTGGCCGTCAGCGTGGATCCGGCCACGGTCCGCCGCACGGTGTCGGCCACTCGCGCGTACGCCTGCTTGGACTGGGGGGAACCCAGGTCGCCGGGCAGGCCGACGGGCAGCATCCACGCCTGGTGGTCCTTGCTGGTCATCAGCTCACGCAGCGGCGGCGTGGTCAAGAAGTCCTGCAGCATCGCCACGTCTCGGGTGTCCCGGCGCAGGGCTTCGGTGAGTTTGCGGTAGGTGGCTTCGTCGGCCGCGCTCAGGCCCTTGGCGTCGCTGAGCACCACCACGGCGATGCTCTGCAGTCCCGCCTCGCCGAACGCGGCGTTCATGGTGCGGGTGGCGGTCAGCACCGGCGCGTCGGACGGCAAGATGGCGACCGGGTGTTGCTGGGAGATCTCTTCCAGCGACGGCGCGGTCAGCGCAAGGACTCCCGCGAGCGCGATCCAGACGCCGATCACCAGCCACGGCCTTCGCGCGGCCAGGCGCCCGAGGCGGGGGAAGACGCCCACCGGGTCGTCCCGGTCAGTCTTCGCTAGTGACATGGAAAACCGCATTCTTCGCCAAGCGTCAGTACGCCGCCTGCCGGTCCAGCCCGGCGACGTTACGCGCACCGTCGGCCGCCCCGCCGTCGGCGATGCGGACGCACACGGATTTTAGGGCACCCAGGTAACGGCTGACGCTATTTCGGGCCACGGGGTGATCGGGGAACAGCACGCTCGCAGCCGTCTCGTCGAACCGCCCCACCATGGTGCTGAGCGGGTAGGTGACCCTGCCGTCACTGTGCGCGCCGACGGTCAGTCCCTCGAACAGCTTGGTCATCATCGACAGCGGGCTGGCTTGCGCGTCAAAGAAATTCACCAGCGAGAACAGCGGCGGGGGCCTGCGCAGCGACGGATCGAGTTCCACGACCCGCTCGAAGGGCACCCGCGCCAGGTCCGCGCCCGAATCGAAGGACGCCTGGGCGCTTCGCGCCATGGCGTTGAACGACGATCCGGCGACGGGAACGGCGATCGGGATCTGTCCGGTGAACCAACCCTGCGTCGTCAAGTCCTCCTGAGTGCTGCGGGTGTCTTTCGGCGTGATAGCGAAATACGTTCCGGCGCCGGTCAACTCGTGAACGGCGAGAGCCAGGCAGGCGAACATGCCGCCGACGAATCGGGCACCGGCCGCCACACAGGCGGTCTCGAATCGATGCGTCTGTTCCTCGTCCAGCAGCGTCGCGCCCAGCAGGTCACCGGCGTAGGGCGCGGCGGGGTCGCCGAGGGGAAGCGGGAACGCGGGGAACGTCCCGTCGTTGAGTTCGGCGAAGTCGATCCACGCGCGCACCTCGGGCGAGTCGACGGTCAGGGCCTCGGTGTAGTCGCGCTGCCGCAGGCAGTAGTCGGCATAGCTGCCCGCCGGCGCCAGTTCGACCGGCGGATTTCCCGCGGTCAGCTCGGCGTACATCGTCTGAAACTCCAGGAGTCCCATCCCGACGAACTGCCCGTCGGCGTGCAGGTGGTCGATGCTGGCGTAGAAGGTGAAGCGGTCCGGGCGTTGAATCACCCCGAAGCTGAAGCAATCCCACTGCAGCGAATCGGGGGTGGACACGATGTGGTCGCGCAGTTGCGCGCTGGTCATCTCGCCGTGCTCGGTGGGGACGAACTCGATGTCGGCGGGGTCGGCGAGGGTGTGCCGCACGATGTGGTCGGCGTCGCGGTACTCGAACCAGCTGCGGTAGGTCTCGTGCCTGCGCAGGTGGGCGTTGATGACGTAGGTCATGGCCCGCAGGTCGCAGCGGCCCGGCACCTCGACCGAAGCGATCAACAGCCGCGAATGGTCCAGGCCGCGCGCGGCCTGTTCGCACAGGCTCCGTAAGTGCCGGGCCTGCACGTAGCTGGGCGGCACGGCGCTCGCCGGTGCCGCGAGGGCCCTCTCCCGCGCGGCCGGCGACGGGTGCCACGACAACAACGTGCCGGGCGCCGGCGCCCAGTCGTCGACCGTGGAGACATCCAATGGGCCGATCCGCACTGCTACCTCCCGTGCTTCAGCACCGACGGCCCTGCGTGGAGAACGGCAGCTGACTGCGTGTCGGCGGGATCCGCCGAACACCGGCGGTGCTGGGGTTCGTGGGTAGCCTAGCCCGCGTCGCTGTGGGGCGCTTTGTGCGGCCTGGCGCTGAGGGCGCCGGGGCGGACCGTCAGGCGTTGCGGTCGGCGAGCGCCTGCAGGGCGGCGTTGTAGCCCGGGATGAACGTGATGCCCGGTCCGCCGTGGCAGCCCGCGCTGCCCAGGTACAGGCCCTCGACCGGTATCGGCTGGCCGCGGAAGCCTTTCGGCCCGGGCCGGTTCGGCCCGATCTGGTCGGGGTTGAGTAGTCCGTGGCAGTAGTCGCCCCCGGGGGCGCCGAACATCACACCCATGTGCTTGGGCGTGAAGGTGGTGTGCCGGATGATGCTGCGCTCGAAGTTCGGCGCCAACCGGGTGATCTTGTCGATCACCCGTTGGCCCATTTCGACCTTCGCGTCGCCGTAGTCCGCGCCGCCCTCGATCGGGAACCACAACGCGAACGCCGAGGCCGCGTGTTTGCCCGCGGGCGCCAGGTCGGGGTCGTTCTGGGTGGGGATCTGCAACACGACGGTCGGGTCGGCCGGCACGATGCCGCGCCGGGCGTCCTCCCACTGCTGCTGGACCTCCTCCGGCGTGCAGAACAGGCCGATCGACGCCTGCATGGCCGGATCGTTGAGCGCCTGGTAGGGCGCGGCGAACTCCGGGGCCTCCTCGAGCGCGAAGTGCATCTGCAGGTAGCTGCCGCGGTGGTCGGTCCGGGCGTACCGCGCCCGGATGTCGCCGGGCAGCAAGGCCGGGTCGATCAGCTCGTTGAGGGTGATGTCGGGCGCGACGCCGGAGACGACGATCGGAGCGGTCAACTCCTCGCCGCCCTCGGTGCGCACCCCGGTGACTCGCCCGTCGGTGACCACGATCTCGGTCACCTTGGTCCGCAGCCGCACTTCGCCGCCGTGGCTCTCCAGCAGCTCGCCGAGGTGCGAGGTGAGCGCCCCGATGCCGCCACGCAGCTTCTTCATCTGCATGGTGTCCCCGTCGGGGACGCCCAGCCCGAAGGCCAGCGCGGCCGCGCTGCCCGGGGTTTCGGGCCCGCGATAGAGGGTGTTGACGGCCAGAACGGTCATCGAGCCGCGCAGCGCGCCGTGCTTCTCGCGGTCGGGTAGGTAGCGGTCCAACACGTCGGTGACCGACCCGAACAGCATGTCGTCGATGGCCGAGCGCTCGAATTCGTTTGTAGCACAGGCATACATCTCGTCGTAAGTCTTGGGTTGCGTCCCCGCCTCGAACCGGCCCAACGCGCGCGTCGGCGCCTGGCTCCAGGCCATCAGCCCCGCCATCCCGTTGACCGCGTCCGCCCCGTGCACCTCGTTGAGGTGGGTGAACAGCTTGACGGGGTCGCTGTACTGGATCAGCGGGTCGTCACCGATGCCGCGCACCGCCACCGACATCACGTCCAGGTCGAGCGTCGGCAGGGTGTCCAGGCCGAGCTCGTCGACCACCACCTTCGAGGTGGGGAACTGCACCGAACCGGCGATCTCGAACCGATACCCGTCGAAAAGCTCCACCGTGGACGCCATCCCGCCGGCATAGAGCTTGGAATCCAGGCACACTGTCCGCAAGCCGGCCTTCTGCAGCAGCACCGCCGCCGCCAGGCCGTTGTGTCCCGCACCGATAACTATCGCGTCATACCGTGTCATGTTCCTGCCCTCCACGACAGGAGGCTGACACGGCGCCGAAGTTTTGTCAATTATGACGAAACTCTTATCCGTCGTCGGTGTTCCAGGCGTCGGTGATCCCCGCGCGCAGCGATTCCAGCGCCGCGTGACACATCCGCGCCAGCTCGCCCAGCGACCGATCGTCGCCGAGCATCCAGAACTCCATCGCACCGAAAACACCCGCCGCGATGCAGCGCGCGATCACCGCGGCCCGCAGCCGCCCGTCCAGCGTCCCGCCCACCCTGCAGCTACGCCTATGCAGCTGCGCCTGGATGACACCCGCGAAGTCGGCCTGGACTTCCTGCATGTGCCGCACGATGCGGCCGGGGTCGAGCTCGCCGCCCCGCAGCGCGGCGATTTTCGTCACGGCCTCAACGTCATACGGGAACGAGAAGATCGCCGACTGCACCGAATCGATGATCGGCTCATCGGCGGGCCGGGCGTCCAGCGCGGACCGAAACCAGTTCAGCCCGGTGTAGTCGGCAAACAACAGATCGTGCTTGGACTTGAAGTGGCGGTAGAACGTCCGCAGCGACACCCCGGCGTCCGCGGCGATCTGCTCGGCCGACGTCTCCTCGACGCCCTGGGCGAGAAACCGGACCATGGCGGCCTGGACCAACGCCTCTCGCGTGCGCTCGCTGCGCACCGTCTGCGCCGGCCGGACCATGCAAGTAAGGTACCCCAACCGCCTTTTGTCAGTATTGACAAAACTTTGGGTCCGGGGTGAGACTGCGCCCATGGTCTCGCTTCTTGTGCATGCAGTGCTCGGGTTCGGTGTCATCAGCTGGATCGTCGCCTCGAACTCGAAGGTGTTCGCCCGGCCGGCCGCCGGGCCGCTGTTCACACCGCTGGAATGCCTGTACTACGTCATCGGCATCGCCTCGGTAGCCCTGGGTTGGTACTTCAACATCACCTACGTCCAGCAGTACTCGCACGGGTCCACCAATCCGTTGTGGGGCGAGCACGGCAGCTGGGCCGAATACATCCGGCTGATGTTCACCAATCCCGCCGCGGATTCCGCCAGCCAGGATTACACGATCGCGAATGTCATTCTGTTGCCGCTGTTCACCATCGTGGACGGCTACCGCCGCGGTTTGAAGCGCCCGTGGCTGTACTTCGTGTCCAGCCTTTTCACCAGCTTCACGTTCGGGTTCGCGTTCTACTTCGCAACCATGGAGCGGCAGCGCCGGCACCAACAGGCCCGCGAGACGGTGGACGCCTAGCCCGTCGCCCGGCCCACCGGTTTGGTGGCCCGCCACCGCTGACGACGGCCGCTGACGCCCGAGCGGATCTCGGTGAATCCCGCGGCCTCGAGCCGCCCCGGGAGGTCCTTCGGCGCGATCGGGTTGTAGGTGTCGGCGAGGTGGAGCAGCCGGAACGACAGCGATGGAACGCCGTCGCTGCCGGCGAAGACCCCGCCCGGTCGCAGCACCCGGAACGCCTCGGCGAGCAGCCGGTCCTGCGACTCGGCGCCGGGAACGTGGTGCAGCATCGTGAAGCACACCACGGACGTGAAGTGGTCGGCGGGCAGCCCGGTGTCGGTGCCGTCGCCGTGGATGACGCGGGCGCGTTCGCCGTAGCGGTGTCGCAAGCGGTCGGCCATCGCGGCGTCGGCCTCCACCGCGGTGAGCGAGGCGGTGCGCTCGACGAGCGCGCGAAGCGTGGCCCCGTAGCCGGGGCCGATTTCCAATGTCCGCGCGCCCAATTCGACGCCTTCCAATGCCCACGGGAGCAGCTGCTCGGCGACGGCCTTCTCCCAGCCCGCCGAACTGCACCGGCGCCGGTGCACCAGGTTCATCGCCATATCACCCACGCTAGGTGAGTAGCGCGTTGCGGACTTCCGATAATCTGCCGTGATATGTCGGGAATCAGCCATCACGGGCCGGCGACGTCGGCACAGGCGCTGCCGCCGGGAGCCCGGATCGAGCGGCACCGGCACCCGCTGCACCAGATCGTCTACCCGTCGTCGGGCGCGGTCTCGGTCACCACACCGGCGGGCACCTGGATCACACCGGCGAATCGGGCCATCTGGATACCGGCGGGCTGCTGGCATCAACACAAGTTCCACGGCCACACGCAGTTTCACGGTGTCGCGCTGGACCCCGGCCGCTATCGCCGCGGCCCCACGGCACCGGCCGTGCTGGCGGTCAACCCGCTGATGCGCGAACTCATCATCGCCTGCTCCCAAACCGGCGCAACCGACACCGCCGAGCACCACCGGATGCTGGCCGTGCTGCACGACCAGTTGCAGACCATCAGCGCCGTTGAGCCACTGTGGATTCCCACTCCGGTCGATGGCCGGTTGCGGCAAGCGTGCGCGCTGATCGCCGACCACCTGCGCGAACCGTTGACGTTGCAGCAGATCGGTCATCGGGTCGGCGTGGGCCAGCGCACCTTGAGCCGCCTGTTCCGCGACGAGCTGGCGATGACGTTTCCGCAGTGGCGCACCCAGCTGCGGCTGCAGCGCGCCCTGGCGCTGCTCGCCGAGCGCCGCGACGTCACCTCGGTGGCGTCCGAATGCGGTTGGGCCACAGCGAGTGCCTTCATCGACACCTATCGGCGGGCGTTCGGGCACACCCCGGGCCGGTCGGTGACGAAGGCCGGTTAGCCGACGGGCTCGAGCAGCTCGGTGCCGACGAACGGCACCAGCGCGTCGGGCACCCGCACGCTGCCGTCGGGCTGCTGGTGGTTTTCCAGGATGGCGACCAGCCACCGGGTGGTGCCCAGCGTGCCGTTGAGCGTCGCCGCGGTCTGCGGCTTGCCGCCCTCGTCGCGGTAGCGGGTGGACAGCCGGCGTGCCTGGAAGGTCGTGCAGTTCGACGTCGACGTCAGCTCGCGGTAGGTGCCCTGGGTCGGAACCCAGGCCTCACAGTCGAACTTGCGGGCGGCCGACGACCCGAGGTCACCCGCGGCGACGTCGATCACCCGATACGGCACCCCGATGCGGGCCAGCATCTCGCGTTGCCAGCCGAGCAGCCGTTCGTGTTCGGCCTCGGCCTCGGCGGGGGTGCAGTAGACGAACCCCTCGACCTTGTCGAACTGGTGTACCCGGATGATGCCGCGGGTGTCCTTGCCGTAGCTGCCCGCCTCCCGCCGGAAGCACGACGACCAGCCCGCGTAGCGCAGCGGGCCGCCGGACAGGTCCAGGATCTCGTCGGCGTGGTAGCCGGCCAGCGGCACCTCGGAGGTGCCGACCAGGTAGAGGTCGTCGGCCTCCACCCGGTAGATCTCGTCGGCGTGGGCGCCCAGGAAACCGGTGCCGGCCATCACCTCGGGGCGCACCAGCACCGGCGGAATCATCGGGATGAAGCCGTTGTCGACGGCCAGACGCAGCGCGAGCTGCAGCAGCCCCAGCTGCAGCAGCGCGCCCCGGCCGGTCAGGAAGTAGAAGCGCGAGCCGGACACCTTGGCGCCGCGCTGCATGTCGATGAGCCCGAGGGATTCGCCGAGCTCGAGGTGGTCTTTCGGGTGGTCGATCGCGGCGGGCTCGCCCACGACGTCGAGCACGCGGTAGTCGTCTTCCCCGCCGGCGGGCACCCCCTCGATCACGACGTTGGAGATCGCCATGTGCGCCGCGGTGAACGCTGCCTCGGCCTCGGCCTGCTCGGCTTCGGCGGCCTTGACCTGCTCGGCCAGCTCCTTGGCGCGGGCCAGCCTGGCCGGGCGCTCCTCGGGGGACGCGGCGCCGACGCTCTTGCTGGCGGATTTCTGTTCCGCGCGCAGCGCATCGGCCGACGAGATCGCCGCCCGGCGCGCGGTGTCGGCCTGCAGCAGCGCGTCGACCAGCGCCGGATCCTCCCCACGGCTGAGCTGGGAGCGGCGCACGGCGTCGGGGTCTTCCCGGAGCAACTTCAGGTCGATCACGGCCCTGACACTACTTTTTCGCCTCCGGGCCGATGGCAGAGCGTCCACCCGGGCTCATCCCAGGACTCACATCAGTAACTTTTGTCACGCCACGGCGAGCGCTGCTGTCAGAATGGAGCCGATGTCGCAAGCGCCCGAGACGGAGGCCCCCGAGGCCCCCACCGCCACGCCGGAACAGCCGCCCACCGGCTTCCGGTGGCCGCGGAGTCTGCACGCGCAGGCGACCAGGCGCGCCCTGCTGCTCACCGCGCTGGGTGCCCTGCTGATTGCCGGCCTGGTCACCGCGCTGCCGATCGGCGGCACCGGGCAGGGCCGGTTGTCCGGGTATCTCGACGGGAACCCGGTGCCGACCACCGGAACCAGGAGCGACGCCGCCTTCAACAAGGCTTCCGGGGGTGACTGCCTGATGTGGCCGGACGCCACCCCGGAGTCGGCGAAGATCGTCAACTGCGCCGATGACCACAAGTTCGAGGTCGCCGAATCGATCGACATGCGGACGTTCCCGGGCTCCGAGTACGGCCCCAACGCCGCTCCCCCGTCGCCCGCTCGCATCCAGCAGATCACCCAGGAGCAGTGTGAGGTCGCGGTGCGCAACTACCTGGGCCCCAAGTTCGATCCCAACAGCAAGTTCACCGTCAGCCTGCTGTGGCCCGGGGACCGGGCCTGGCGCCAGTCCGGCGAGCGCCGCATGCTGTGCGGGTTGCAACTGCCGGGCACCAACAATCAGCAACAGGCCTTCAAGGGCAAGGTCGCCGACGTCGACCAGTCCAAGGTCTGGCCGGCCGGCACCTGCCTGGGCATCGACGCGACCACCAACCAGCCGATCGACGCCCCGGTGGAGTGCGCCGCCCCGCACGCGATGGAGGTGACGGGCACGGTCAACCTGGCCGAGAAGTTCCCCGGCGCGCTGCCGGCGGAGCCCGACCAGGACGGCTTCATCAAGGATCAGTGCACCAAGATGACGGACGCCTACCTGGCGCCGGTCAAGTTGCGCACCACCACGTTGACGCTGATCTACCCCACCGTCCCACTGGCCAGCTGGACGGCCGGAAGCCGCGAGGTCGCCTGCAGCATCGGCGCGACGCTGGGCAACGGCGGTTGGGCCACGCTGGTCGACAGCGCCAAGGGACAGCTGCTCATCAACGGTCAGCCGCCGGTGCCGCCGCCCGACATTCCCGAAGAGCGGCTCACACCGATCCCGCTCCAGGTGCCGGCTCAGTCGCCGTCGAGCCCGGCCGGCTCCGCCCCCGAGATCCCTCCGAACAATCAGCACCTCCCGGGCCAGCAGCCGGCGGTGGCGCCGCCCCAGGCGCCGGCATCGGATTCCCCGGCCCCCCAGGCGCCGCCGCCGGCTGC
>NZ_LQOU01000042.1 GCF_002102155.1 Mycobacterium europaeum | reverse complement strand
CCCCCCACCCACCCGGACAGTCCGGAGGCGCCGAACCTCGACATGTCGATCACCGTGGGCTGGAACGCCGCGGTGAAAGCCGGCGTGAGCCGCGAAGAGATGGACGCGTGGGCGCTGCGTTCGCACCACAACGCCATCGCCGCGATCGACGAGGGCCGCTTCAAAGAGGAGATCGTCCCCATCGAGACGCCGCACGGGCTGTTCGCGGTCGACGAACACCCGCGCCGCGACACCACCATGGAGAAGCTGGCCGCACTCAAGCCGCTGCACCCCGAGATCGAGGGCTTCTCCATCACCGCCGGCAATGCCTGCGGCGCCAACGACGGTGCCGCCGCGCTGACGATCGCGAGCGATCAGCTCGGGCTGCCCGCGCTGGGGACCGTGCGGTCCTGGGCGTCAGTCGGCGTCGACCCCGCGATCACCGGGCTGGCGCCGGTGGAGGCGATCCCGAAAGCGCTTGCCCGTGCCGGGCTTTCCATCTCGGACGTGGATCTGTTCGAGATCAACGAGGCCTTCGCCGCGATGTGCGTGGCCACCGTCAAGCTACTCGACCTTGATCCGGACAAGGTCAACGTCAGCGGCAGCGGATGCTCGCTCGGGCACCCGGTGGCGGCGACTGGCGCCAGGATGCTGGTCACGCTGGTGCATGAATTGCGCCGTCGTGGCGGCGGATTCGGGGTAGCGGCCATGTGCGCGGGCGGCGGGATGGGGTCCGCGACCGTCATCGAGGTCCCAGCCCCCTAAATGGAGATCGCCGACTTGATTGCCGGCGCGCGCAACGGATCTCCGCGTGCGACGGGTCGGCTCCTCTCCCTCGTCGAGGGCGAGCGCCGCGACGAGGTGCTGGCGAGCATCGAGCCGGCCCCGGTCAACGTCATCGGCATCACCGGGCCCCCGGGCGCCGGCAAGTCCACGACGATCGCCGCTCTGGTCGGCGCCTACCGGGAACAGGGCCGCCGGGTGGCGGTGCTGGCGGTGGACCCGTCGTCGCCGTTCAGCGGTGGTGCGCTGTTGGGCGACCGGATACGAATGGCCGCGCACATCAACGACTCCGACGTGCTGATCAGGTCCGTGGCGACCCGCGGTCACCTCGGGGGACTGGCCGCGGCGGTCCCCGCCGCCATCCGCCTGCTGGGGGCGATCGGTTACCACGTGGTCCTGCTGGAGACGGTGGGCGTGGGGCAGTCCGAGATCGAGATCGCCGCCGTCGCCGACCCCACCGTCGTCATCCTCAATCCCGGTGCGGGCGACGCGGTCCAGGCCGCCAAAGCGGGCGTGCTCGAAGTCGCCGACATCGTCGTCGTCAACAAGGCCGATCGCGAGGGTGCCGCGCAGACCGTGCGCGACCTGCGGGCCGAGACGGACGCCCCGATCATGAGCCTCATCGCCGACCGCGGTCACGGCGTCGCGGAGCTGGTGACCGCCATCGAAGACCATCACCGCGCCGACAGTCGTGCCCGCCGGCTGGCCCGCGCCAAAGCGCAGATCCTGTCGCTGGCGCAGACCCGCCTGAGGAGCCGGCCGGAGCTGGACCGGCTCGCCGAAGCGGTCGTCGACGGCGGCCGGGACCCGTACTCGGCGGCCGAGCGGCTGCTGTCACCGACCACTCAAGACCCGGACTGACGCCTGGCGTTGTCCCCCAATCGGGGGAACGGCGATTCATCCCGTTTGCGGACCGATCGGCGGAGGCCCGGCCGCGCCGATCTCCCTACGTTGATCTTGTGCTCGACGGCACGATCCGCCATGAGTTAGGAGACCCGGCAATGGCTCGCACACCCGAACTGTCGGCCGCACACCTCGGTGAACAGCTGGAGCTGTACCGCCGGATGTGGGTCCTGCGACTGCTCGACATGGCGCTGGAAGAGTCGCGAATCGACGGCCTGCTCAACGGCCCCATGGTGGCCGCGTTCGGCCAGGAGGCCGTGGCCGTCGGCACGATCGCGGCGCTTCGACCGGGCGACATCATGAGCACCGCGATCCGGCATTTCGAACACGCCCAGCGAGTCGGTCGGGTCCTGCCGTTGGGACCGGCCATCGCCGAGCTGATCGTGCCGAGCCCGGTCGCGGCCGGCGGCGTGCCGGAGAGCCCGTTCGCGACCGAATGGAAGCAGATCTTCGCCGCGTCGGACCCGGTGCGGCGATCGATGGTGTTCGCTCTCGGTGACGCGTATGCGCAGCAGGTGGCCGGCGGCGGCAAGGTCACGCTGTGCGTCATCGGTGACGACGCCGTGAACTCCGCCGAGTTCAAGTCGGCCGCGGCGATCGCGCTGACGTGGCGCCTCCCGGTGGTGTTCGTCGTCGAAGACATTCGCGACGGGTCCGGTGTGCGCCGTGGTCCCCGCGAGCGCCACGGATTGCCCGTGCTGGCGGTCGACGGCAAGAACGTTGCGGCGGTGCATGACTCGGTCGCCCAAGCCGTGCAGCTGGCCGGCTCCGGCGGCGGCCCCCGCCTGGTCGAGGCCGTCACCTATCGGACCAACCACCCCGCCGGGGTCGATCCCCTGGTTTACGCCCGGCGCCAGCTGACCCGAGCGGGCGTCAGCGCCGCGCACCTCTACGAGGTGGAACGACGGGCCCGCCGCCTGGTGGCCGAGGCCGCCGCGTCCGCGAACGCGCAACTGCGTGCGGAGCGTCCGGCACCGGTGAGCGAACCGGGCCACTGGTCGCCCGCTAGCTGAGCAGACCTTGCCGCATCGCCTCGGCAACGGCCGCCGCCCGATCGCTGACGCCGAGCTTCTCGTACAGGCGCTGCACGTGGGTCTTGACCGTGGACGGCGCCACAAACAGCTCCGCGGCGATCACGGGGATGCTCTGACCGCGCGCAATCCGGTTGAGCACCTCGCGTTCTCGCGCGCTGAGCACGGGGCCAGTCGGTTGCGCGCGGTGACGGATCTCCGCGGTGAGGCCGCCCACCAGCGCGGGCGCCACCACGTCGCGGCCCTGCGCGCAGTCGAGCACGGCCTTGACGATCTCGCTGCGCGTCGAGTCCTTCAACACAAACCCGGCGGCGCCCTGCTGCAGCGCCTGGTACACGATGGCGGGCTCGTCGTGCGCCGAGATCAACAGGACGCGGGTCGGCAATTGCTGGCTCCTCACCGCCGCCGCCACCTGCCCGCCATCCATGCCGGGCATCCGGAAATCGAGCAGCGCGACGTCCGGCGAGTGCTGCTTGATCAATTCCAGTGCCGTCGAGCCATCCTCGGCCTCCGCGACGACATTCACCGAACCGCTCGACGAGAGCGCGCGCACGACGCCCTCCCGAAAGAGCGGGTGATCGTCCCCGACGACCACCCGCACCTTGTCGGACGATGCGGGGCCGGCCATGGCGATGAGTCTAGCCCGCAAAGCGTCGGCGGCAATCGGCTGCAACTCTGATGCGCGTCGGTGCGGTTTGCCCCGACGGAGCCGTCGCGGATGAGTACTGTGTTCGCGTGGCAATCGCCAGTGATGCGGAACTGGGTCGGGTGCGCAGGCTTCACCAGCTGCGCTCGTACCGGCTCGCGGCGGTCCTCCGGATCGGTGTGGTGGGCCTGATGATCGCTGCGATGATCAGCGGCACCCGGCGCTCCGAGTGGCCTCAGCAAACTGTGCTGATCGTCGCCTACACCGTGGTCGCGCTATGCGCTCTGGCGCTGGCATTTTCACGGAGTCGACGTTGGCTCGGCCGGGGCCGGCTGGTCGGGGCCGCCCGCCTGGAGCCGTTCGCGTTCACCGTCATCGACGTTGTCGTGCTGACGGTCTTCCAAGTGCTGTCAACCAACGGGCTCCACCCGTTGCTGATCATGACGGCCCTGCCGATCTTGATAGGGCTCGATGTCTCGTCCCGGCGGGCGGCGGTGGTGCTGATCTTCTCGATGGTGGGGTTCGGGATCGCGGTGCTCGAGGACCCTGTGATGGTCGGGTCGATCGGCGTCACCGAAGCCACGTTCCGATTCCTGCTCTACGGGTTCTTGTGTGTCACAGCGTTTGTGGCCGTGCGCGTCGAGGAACGGCATACCCGCTCGATCGCCGGGCTCAGCACCCTGCGCGAAGAACTGCTCGCCCAGACGATGACCGCCTCCGACGTGGAGCAGCGCCGGATCTCGGAATCCATCCACGACGGGCCGCTGCAGGACATCCTGGCCGTGCGCCAGGAGCTCGTCGAATTGGATGCGGCGATGCCCGGCGACGAGCGCGTGGGGCGCGCACTGGCCGGACTGCAGCTGGCGTCGGAGCGGTTGCGGCAGGCGACCTTCGAGCTGCATCCGGCCGTTCTCGAGCAGGTCGGCCTGGCGGCCGCGGTCCAGCAGTTGGCCACCTTCGCCGCCCGGCGATCGGCTATCGAGATTTCGACGGACATCGACTACCCGATCCGGTCCGACATCGACCCGGTGGTGTTCGGGGTGGCGCGCGAGTTGTTGTCCAACGTCGTGCAGCATTCGCAGGCCCGCAGCGCGTCGGTCACGCTCGGGATCACCGACCAGACCTGCGTGCTGCATGTAATCGACGACGGCGTGGGATTCAACGACGCGACGGTCGCGCGCCGCCTCGGCGAGGGCCACATCGGATTGGCCTCGCACCGGGCCCGCGTGGAGGCCGCCGGGGGAGTCTTCGCCTTTCTCGATGCTCCGGTGGGCACCCACATCTGCGTCGAGTTGCCGATCGCTAAATAAGTCGCGATCTTCTGGGTACGCCTATCGCAATGAACCACAACATCGACATCGTCCGCGAGTACTTGGAGATCTCTTACACTCCCGGCCGTGCCGGCGCGGAAGCCGTTTCGCACCTGTGCGCCCCGAACAACCGCTTCATCGCGCCGACCACCTTCCCGGACGTTCATACGCTCGAGGAGTACGCCGAGGACCATGGCCGGCTTATGCAGCAGGTGAACGACCTCCACATCATCAGCTTCGACGTCCTGTTCGCCGCCGCCGATCGCGTCTGTCTGCGCTATACCGCCGAGGGCGCGCACCGTGGTGAACTGCACGGAGACATCCAGCCGACTGGTCGGACGGCGCGCTGGTCGGCGGCCGCCCTCTTCCAGGTCGACGACGGGAAGCTCGTCGAATTCATCAAGGAGTGGAACAAGTTATCGATGTGGGAGCAGCTGGGCTGGCCGGTGGATGAATGCCTGACGGCGAGCCACCAGCACGCCGCCGGCCGCAGGTGATCACATCGCGCGGCCCGTTACTTCAGGTCGACGGACTTCCCGGTGGCGGCGGCATGGCCGGCTCGGTATCCGAAAACCATTGCCGGGCCCAGGGTTCCACCCGCGCCGCCGTAGGCGCGTCCGGTGACTCCGGCCATCGCGTTGCCGGCGGCGAACAGGCCCGGTATCGGCTCACCGTCGACGTGCAGCACGCGCCCGTCGCGGTCGGTGCGCGGTCCGCCCTTGGTGCCCATCGCGCCGATGCACACCGGCACCGCGTAGAAGGGGGCGGTGTCGATCGGGCCGAGGGTTTTCCCGGCGAGTGTGGTCGCGCTGTCGTCGCCCCAATAGCCGTCGTAGGCGCTGGAGCCGCGCCCGAAATCGGGATCGGCGCCTTCGGCGACGTGGCGATTCCAGTCCTCGACGGTGCGGACCAAGCCGGCCGCGTCGATGCCGGTCTTGGCGGCCAGCTCGACGAGATCCGCCGACTCGCAAAACCACTCCGGAACGCGCTGTCCCGGTTCGGTGCCCAGGAATCCATAGCGCTGCAAGTGGATTGAATCGAACACCATCCACCCGCGGTCGTTGACGTACCCGCCGCGCGGATCGAGGTAGTGGAAGGCGCCGGCCATCGAGTTGTAATCGCACGCCTCGTTGACGAAGCGGCGGCCCGCCGAGTTGACGATGATGCTTCTCGGCCGGGTGCGTTCCAGGCGCACGCTGCGGCTGCGTGGCTTGCCGTCGATGGTGTCACCGGGGATCTGGACGATCGGCACCCACCACGCTTCGCCCATGTTGGCCAGGTCGGCGCCGTGCGCCATCGCCATGCGCAGGCCGTCTCCGGTGTTGTTGGGCGGGGACACCGCCCCGTGCATCGGGCCGCGCAGGAATGCCTGGGCCAGACCCGGATCCCATTCGAAGCCGCCGACACCCAGGACGACCCCGCGGCGCGCGCGCACGGTGATGGTTCGCTCGGGCACCGCGATGCGCACCCCGACGATCTCGCCGTCCTCGGCGATGAGCTCCTCGGCCCGGGCGTCGGTGTGCGGTGTGACCCCGACGTCGAGCAGCCCCTTGAGCAGGCCCGCAATCAACGCCGTGCCGGCGACGCAGAGGTCGCTGCCCTCGTCGATCGTCACATGCAGGCGCGCCCTGGTTTCGGCGTCGATACCGACGTTGGACCAGTCGGCCGGAAACGAGGTGATCCGCTTGCCCCACTCGCCGATCTGGTTCAGGTCGAACGGTCCCGCGCTCAGTGAGCGGCCCCCGCCGGGCCGTCCACCCGGCAGCTCTGGTCGGTAGTCGGGGAAGCCGGTGGCGATCTCGAAGCGCAGACCGCTGTGTGCCTCGACGAAGTCGAGCATCGCCGGGCCGGTGTGCACGAACGTTTCCACCAACTCGTCGTCCATCGAGCCCAGGGACTGCGCGCGCAGGTAACGCAACGCGTCCGCGGGTGTCAATTCGCCGTCGGGGCAACGGTTATGGGCGGGGATCCACACCACGCCCCCCGACACCGCGGTGGTCCCCCCAACGGTCGGCGCCTTCTCGAAGACCTCCACCGAGGCGCCCGCGGCGGCCGCCGACAGGGCGGCGGTGAGCCCGGCGCCGCCGGTGCCGAGCACGACGACGTCGACTTCTTTGTCCCAGGACATGGACTGCTATCCCTTCAGCTCAGCAGCTCGGACAGCTGCTTCGCGGCTTTGACGACCGCATCTTTTCCGCGCATCACGACGTCTTCCCGGTGCGAGATGAGGTTGATGCAGGTGGGAGGGGACGGGGCCGGGCGGCGCACCGCCACGGCGAGCCCGTAGGTGTTCGGCTCGATCTCTCCGTACGTGGTCACCCAGCCGCGTTCGCGTGCGCGGGTGACCAGCTCTCGTTCCCCCGGGCGCGGCGGCATGCTTGCGAGCAAGGCGATTCCGGCGGCGCCGCGGTTCAGCGGATAGCGGCTGCCTTCGTGGAAGGACAGTTGGTAGGCCACGTGGCTCGGCACGATGACCGCGATGGCCACCTGCTGGTCACCCTCGGCGATGAGCAACGACACGGTGGTGCCGAGTTCGTCGGCCAGCGCGCGCAGCGTCGGGAGGCTGACTTGGCGGACGTTGCGGTCGAATGACGCGCCGAGCACCGCGAGCCCGGCCGCGGGCCGGTAGCGACCATCCTCCCCCTTGGCCACCAGCCGGAACTCCGCCAGCGTCGTCAGCAGTCGGTAGGCGATGGTGCGATGCACCCCAATTTGGTCGGCGAGCTGTTGCACGGTGAGCCCGCCGGGGGAGTCCGCGACCATCTGTAGCGCGGTCAGTCCCCTGGCCAGCGTCTGCGAACCCGTTCCCGAACCCGTCACAGCCTTGACAGACCCACGTCCGAGAGCGAAGCTCTATATATAACGCACATCAATGTGCGATATTAGCACACCAGATACGGCAAAAACGAGAACAAGATTTCCCATCTTTCGGCCGGAGAGGAACCGTGGCGGAGTTCGAGAGCATCTGGAGCGATCTCCAGGGCGTCGCGTTCGAGCAGGGCTACCTCGACGCCGGGGGGGTGCGGACCCGCTATCTCCGGGCCGGGGATCCCGGCACGCCGGTGCTGGTGCTGTTGCACGGATCCGGCGGCCACGCCGAGGCCTACGTCCGAAACCTGGCCGCGCATGCCGAGCACTTCTGGACGTGGTCGATCGACATGCTGGGGCACGGCTACACCGGCAAGCCGGGCCACCCTCTGGAAGTCCGCCACTACGTCGAGCACCTGATGGCGGTCCTGCGCACCATCGGCGTCGACCGCGCCTCCATCAGCGGTGAGTCGCTGGGCGGCTGGGTGGCCGCCCGCGCCGCCATCGACCACCCCGACGTCGTGGACCGGCTCGTCCTCAACACCGCCGGCGGCTCCCAGGCCGACCCGGTCGTGATGAATCGGATCATCACCCTGTCGATGGCCGCGGCCGAGGACCCGGCCTGGGAGACGGTGCAGGCACGGATCAAGTGGTTGATGGCCGACAAGTCCAAGGACTACGACGACTTGGTCGCCAGCCGCCAACGCGTCTACCGGCAACCGGGATTCGTCGACGCCATGCGCGACATCATGGCGCTGCAGGATCCGGAGATCCGGGCGCGCAACATCATCGGTCCCGACGAGTACGGCGCGATCACGGCGCCGACGCTGGTGCTGTGGACCAGCGACGACCCCACCGCGGACGTGACGGAGGGCCGCCGCATCGCGTCGATGATCCCCGGCGCGCGCTTCGAGGTGATGCCCGGGTGTGGGCACTGGCCGCAGTACGAGGACCCCAAGACCTTCAATCGTTTGCATCTCGACTTCCTGCTGGGGCGGTGATGGGCGGGGCGGGGCGCGAGCCGGCGGGAATCGAGACCGACGTTGTCGTGGTCGGAGCCGGTCCGGTCGGCCTGACGTTGGCCAACATTCTCGGCCTGCAGGGCATCCGCACGGTGGTGGTCGAAGAACGCGACACCCTGATCGACTATCCGCGCGGGGTCGGGCTCGACGACGAGGCCCTGCGGACATTCCAGTCGATCGGGCTCGCCGACCGGGTGGTGCCGCACACGGTGCCCAATCAGATCCTGCGTTTCGTCGACGCCAAGCGGCGCGTGCTGGCCGAAATGGCCCCGCCCGACGCGCGATTCGGATGGCCGAAGCGCAACGGCTTCGTCCAACCGCTTGTCGACGCCGAATTGCTGGCCGGCCTGGACAGATTCGAGCACGTCGAGGTGTGGTGGGGGCGCCCGATGGCGGCGTGCCAGGAGAGCGACGACGGGGTCACCGTCGAACTCGGCGGGGAGCGCGACCACGAAACGTCCAGCCTGCAAGCGCGTTACGTGGTCGGTTGCGACGGTGGTCGCAGCACGACCCGCCGCATGATGGGTGTCTCTTTCGACGGAACCACCTCGTCGACCCGCTGGCTGGTGGTCGACGTCGCCAACGACCCGCTCGGCCATCCCAACAGCGAGGTCGGCGCCGACCCCGAACGCCCGTACGCCTCGATCTCGATCGCGCACGGAATTCGCCGATTCGAGTTCATGATTCACGCCAACGAGACCGACGAGCAGGCCGAGGACCCGGAGTTCCTGACGCGGATGCTGGCCCGGATGGTGCCCCATCCCGACCGCGTCGACGTGATCCGGCGGCGGGTCTACACGCATCACTCGCGGATCGCCGGCGCGTTCCGCAGGGGCCGCATGTTACTGGCCGGGGACGCCGCGCATCTGATGCCGGTATGGCAGGGCCAGGGCTACAACAGCGGGATCCGGGACGCGGCCAACCTGGGCTGGAAGCTCGCCGCGGTGGTCAGCGGCCGCGCCGACGACAAGCTCCTGGACACCTACGACGTGGAGCGCCGCAAACACGCGCGGGCGATGATCGACCTGTCCACGATGGTGGGTCGCGTGATCTCGCCGACCAACCGCCGGGTGACCGGCGCCCGCGACCTGCTCGTGCGGTCGGCCTCAATTGTGCCGTCGCTCAAGCGGTATGTGCTCGAGATGCGGTTCAAGCCGATGCCGCGCTACGAGCAGGGGGCCGTCGTGCATAGTGCTCCCGGCCGGGCGGATTCGCCGGTGGGCACGCTGTTCATCCAGCCCCGGGTCGATACCCGCGATCGGCAGAACGTGCTGCTGGACGACGTGCTCGGGGACTGGTTCGCCGTGCTGTGCTGGAACAATCACCCCCGCAGGATTCTCGGCGACGTCGCCTTCGCGAACTGGAAAGCGCTGGGCGCCCGGTTCGTTGCGCTGCGGCCGCTGACCCAGCTGCACTGGACCGGACACGACGATCCCGATGTCGTGGTCGTGGGGGACCGCGACGGGGCCGTCAAATCCTGGTTCGACACCCACCAGGAATCGGTGTTGTTCCTGCGTCCCGACCGGTGCGTCGCCGGCGCCTGCATCGCGCAGCGGGCGCCCGACCTGAGCGCCGCGCTCATCGATGCGCTCACGCTCACGCCCCGAGGGGGTGATCCGCAAAGTGGCACTGGCTCTGTGCTGTATGTCGCACAGCCCGCTCCTGAATCTTCCGGGGCCGGCGCGGGACCTGCTTGACGACATCGAAGGCGCGATCGCCGACGCGCGACAATTCGTCGACGACTACGACCCCGAACTCGTCGTCATCTTTTCCCCGGACCACTACAACGGCTTCTTCTACAAGATGATGCCGCCCTTCTGCATCGGCACCGGCGCCACCGGGGTCGGCGATTACGGCACCTATGCCGGCCCGCTGGACGTTCCGGAGGACCTGGCGACCGAGTGCGCGAAGGCCGTGCTGGACGCGGGCGTCGACATCGCCGTCTCGGCCTGCATGGACGTCGATCACGGCACCGTGCAGCCGCTGGAGAAGCTGTTCGGCGAAGCCACCTCTCGCCCGGTCATACCCGTCTTCATCAACGCGATCGGCGTGCCGCTCGGGCCGATAGGTCGGTGCCGAGCGCTCGGTACCGCCGTCGGCCACTATCTGGCCACGCTGGACAAGCGGGTGCTGCTACTGGGATCCGGTGGGCTGTCCCACAGCCCACCGGTGCCGGCTTTGGCCACCGCGCCGCCGCCGGTGCTCGAGCGCATCGTGCACGGCCGGCCGATGACACCCGAGCAGCGCCAGGCGCGGCAGGCGGCCGTGATCGAGGCGGCCAGGAGCTTCGCGGCCGGCGACAGCGACCTGCAGGAACTGAACCCGGTGTGGGATCAGCGGTTCCTCGAGATCATCGACGGCGGCCGGCTGGGCGAACTCGACCAGTGGTCGAACTCGTTCGTGGCCCACGAGGGCGGCAGTTCCGCGCAGGAAATCCGAACCTGGGTCGCCGCATTCGCGGCGCTGGCGAGCGCGGGCCCCTACGAGACCGTCGGCCGCTATTACAAGCCGGCCGCGGAGTTGATCGCCGGTTTCGCCATCAGGACGGCGGTGCCGAAATGACCGCGGCGCCGGATGGTTTCGACCACGTCGTCGACGTGCTCGTCGTCGGATCGGGCGGCGGCGGCATGACGGCGGCGCTGACCGCCCAGGCCGCCGGACTGGACACGCTGGTGGTGGAGAAGTCGTCGTTCTTCGGCGGCTCCACCGCCCTGTCCGGCGGCGGCATCTGGGTGCCCGGGGCGCCCGCCCAGCGCAGGGAGGGTTACGCCCCCGAACCCGAACGCGTCGTCGAATACCTGCGCCGGATCACCGACGGACTGGTCAGCGAGGCGCGCATCCGGCAGTACGTCGAGTCCGCCCCGAAGATGCTGGAGTTCCTCGAACGGCTCTCGGGGTGGTGTGAGTTCGTCTGGAAGCCCGGCTATGCCGACTATTACCCGGAACTGCCCGGCGGATCCGAACTCGGCAGCACGATCAACGTGCCGCCCATCGACCTGCGCACGCTCGGCCGCGACGAGCAGCGGCTGCTGCAGCCCCTGGCGCTGGCCCCGAAGGGAATCTGGCTGGGGCCCAGGGAGCTTCGCACGTTCTACCGCATCCGGCAGTCGTGGGCCGGCAAGGGGGTGCTGCTCAAGCTGATCGCGCGGATGGTCCGGGCGCGGGTTTTCGGCGAGCGCATGGCGGCCATCGGCCAATCGCTGGCCGCCCGGCTCCGGTTGACCATGCGCGAACGCGGCATCCCGCTGTGGCTGGACTCGCCGATGACCGAGTTGCTCACCGACGCCGCGGGATCGGTGACCGGTGTGGCGGTCGGGCGGGACGGAGATATCCGGCGGATCGGGGCGCGGCTCGGCGTCATCCTGGCGTCCGGTGGCTTCGACCACGACCTGGCCTGGCGCAAGGAACTCCTGCCCGTCGTGGACCAGGACTGGAGCTTCGGAAATCCCGCCGCCATGGGCGACGGCATCCGTGCGGCCCAAAAGCTGGGTGCAGCAACGGAGCTGCTCGACGAGGCATGGTGGTTTCCCGCCATCCAATGGCCGGACGGCCGCATGCAGTTCATGCTCAACGAGCGCATGATGCCCGCGCAGTTCATCGTCAACGGCGACGGCAAGCGCTTCATCAACGAGGCGGCGCCCTACATGGACTTCGGCCACGCGATGATCGACGGCCAGCAATCGGGGGTCACCCACATCCCCTGCTGGTTGATCACCGACCACCGGTCGTGGAATCGCTACGTCATCGGCGGGCACCTGCCGATACCGAAAATCCCGGGCGCGCCGGTGCCCACCGGGCGTCGGGTCCCGGCGGCCTGGCTGGAATCGGGCGTGGTCAAGGCGGCCATGACGTGGCAGGAAATGGCGGACAGGATCGGTGTGCCGGCCGCGAACCTGGCCGAAACCGCCCGCCGATTCAACGAACTCGCCCGTACGGGCCATGACGACGACTTCAACCGGGGGGACAGCGTCTACGACAACTACTACGGCGACCCGACGCTGCCCAACCCGAACCTGTTCCCGCTGGGCAACCCGCCGTACTACGCCTTCCGGATCGTCCTCGGCGACCTCGGGACGTCGGGTGGCCTGCGGACCGACGAACACGCGCGGGTGCTTCGCGACGACGACACCGTGGTGCCGGGGCTCTACGCGGTGGGTAACACCGCGGCCCCGGTGATGGGGCGCAGCTACGCCGGCGCGGGGGCGACCATCGGGCCGGCGATGACCTTCGGCTTCGTCGCGGCGAATCACATTGCCGCACATGCGGCCAAACGGACCCTTAGTTCTCATAGGAGGTAACGATGAAAATCTCGCTGTTCTACGAGTTCGCCCTGCCGCGGCCGTGGGCGCCCGACGACGAACACGTCATGATGCAGGAGTGTCTCGACGAGGTCGAGGCCGCCGACAAGGCGGGCTTCTCCACCGTGTGGCTGACCGAACACCACTTCCTCGAGGAGTACTGCCACTCGACGGCACCGGAGATCTTCCTGGCCGCGGCCAGCCAGCGCACCAAGGACATCCGCCTGGGGTTCGGCATCATGCACCTGCCCCCGGTGGTCAACCACCCCGCCCGGGTAGCCGAACGCATCGCCACCTTGGACCTGCTCTCCAACGGCCGCGTCGAGTTCGGCACCGGCGAATCGTCGTCCGTCGGTGAACTCGGCGGATTCAACATCGACCCCGCCGACAAGCGCGCCCAATGGGAGGAGGCGCTCGAGGTCTCGATCCGCTGCATGATCGAGGAACCGTTCGCCGGATTCAACGGCCAACACGTCCAGATGCCGGCGCGCAACGTCGTTCCCAAGCCGCTGCAGAAGCCGCATCCACCCGTCTGGGTCGCCTGCACCCGGCCGGCGAGCGTGCAAATGGCCGCCCAAAAAGCAATCGGCGCACTGAGTTTCGCCTACACCGGTCCCGGGCCGCTGACCGAGCGGGTGAACGGCTACTACAAGGAGTTCGAAGAGAGCGGCGTTCCCGTCACACCCCGGATCAATCCGAACATCCTGGCCATCGGGGGCGACCTGTCGATGATGGTCGCCAAGACCGACGAGCAGGCGCTGCAACGGCTGGGAAAGGGCGGCGGATTCTTCTCGTTCGGGATCATGCACTACTACATGACGGGCGTGCACACCCCCGGGCGGACCGGCGTGTGGAGGCGGTATCTCGAAGAGGTGGAAAAGGATCCGACGTTGGCCTACGGGCCCGGGCGCGGCGCGATCGGGTCGCCGGCGACCGTCCGGGAATTCCTGCGCGGGTACGAGGAGAGCGGTGTCGACGAGATCATCCTGCTGCTCAACCCGCGCAGCCACGAGGGCACCATGGAATCCATCGAGTTGATGGGCTCCGAGGTGCTGCCCGAGTTCATCGAACGCGACGCCAAGGCGGTCGCCGAGAAGGCGAAGCGGCTGGAACCCGTCATCGAGAAGGTGGAAGCGCGGCGGCCCGCACCGACCGCGCCGCAGTTCGACGAGAAATACTCGTTCGGCGGCCTGCCCACCGGTCGGGGCGGTAAGTTCACCGCCAGCGAGATCCCCGAAGCCATGGCGGAGATCAACGAGGGCCGCGTCCAGGCGGCGCAGCGCCTGAAGGAGCAGCAGCAGAAGAAGTGACCCCGGACGGTCGCTGAATGAGGAGCCGGTCTTGGGATCGATCGACGAGCTCTGGCGCTACGACGGCCGCCGCGCGGTGGTGACCGGATGCGCCTCGGGCATCGGCGGACACGTGGTGCGCCAGCTCGGCGAACTCGGCGCGGACGTCATCGGGCTGGACAAGCGTCGACCCGATGTCCCGCTCAACGACTTTCGTGAGACGGACCTGGCCGACCCTGGCTCGATCGATGAGGCCGCAGCGGCGATCGGCGGGCCGGTCGACGCACTGTTCAACGTCGCCGGTGTCTCGTCCGGGATCGGTGACCCGGTGCTGGTCGCCACAGTCAACTTCCTGGGCCTGCGTCAGTTGACCGAGGCGCTGGTCCCGAAGATGGCTGCGGGATCCTCGATCGTGAGCGTCTCCTCCCTCGCGGCCGCCGCCTACCGCGAACATGCGGCCGCGGTGGCGCCTCTGCTGAACACCGCGACAATGCGGGAAGGCATCGATTGGTGTCGCGCCAATCACGAGGGCTTGGGCAACGGTTACCAACTGTCCAAAGAGGCGATCATCTTCTACACCATGCGAAGTGCTACGCCCTTGGGAGCCAGGGGCATCCGCATCAACTGCACGGGTCCCGGGGTCACCGAGACCCCGATCCTCGACCAGCTGCGCACGGCCTACGGTCAGGGCTTCCTCGACGACATCCCCAAGCCGTTGGGCCGGGTCTCCGATCCGGCCGAGCAGGCCGCGGTACTGCTCTTCTTGAATAGCGGCGCAGCCAGCTACATCACCGGGCAGATCATCTGGGTCGACGGCGGAAACGTGGGCGCCGCGATCGCTCGTGAGCTCGTGAATGGACGGGAAGGAGCCCCGTGACCGACTTGACTGATTTCCGGCGCGTCGCGCGCGACGTTTCGAATTGGGGAAGGTGGGGCGACGACGACGAGCTCGGCACGCTGAATTTCATCACCGCGGACAAGGTGGCCCACGCCGCGAGTTTGGTCAGGCACGGCAAGGTGTTCCCGCTCGGCGTCGACTTCGGCGCCTCGGGGCCGCAGGGCGCCTTCGAGTTCCGGCACAACCCGGTCCACATCATGACCGTCGATGGCGGCGACGCGAACACGCTGGCCAAGTACGGACCCAGCTGGCCGCGTAACCCGTTGGCCCAGCAGCTCAGTGGTTATATGACGGCCGACAACCCGTTTCGTTTCAACGACGACATCATCATCATGCCGTTGCAGGCGGCAAGCCAGTGGGATGCGCTGTCCCACGTCTACTACGACGATCACCTCTACAACGGTTTTGCGGCGGATTCGGTGACCAGCATGGGCGCCTACCACTGCGGCATCGACAAGGTCGACGTCAAGGGCATCACGTCGCGCGGTGTGCTGCTGGACTTGGTTCGCCACCGAGGGGCCGACGTCTTCCTCGCAGCCGGGAACCCGATCTCGCCGGAAGAACTCGACGACGTGGTTCGCGCCCAGGGTGTGACGATCGGCCGGGGCGACATCGTGCTGATCCGGACCGGCTGGTGGACAAGTTTTCTCATGACCGGGAACAAGACGGAAGGTTACTCGGGGCTGGACTGGCGATGCGCCCAGTGGCTGCACGATCACGAGATCGCTGCCGTCGCCGCCGACAACCTTCAGGTCGAAGACCTGGTGTCCGGCATCGACGGCATCACCTTCCCCCTGCATCTGCTCTGCCTGCGCGATATGGGGATGATCTTCGGCGAATACTGGGATCTCACCGCGCTGGCCGAGGACTGCGCCGCAGACGGCGTCTACGAGTTCCAGCTCGTCGCCCCACCCCTGCGGGTTGTCGGCGCGGTGGGCTCTCCGGTCAACCCGATCGCGATCAAGTGATGGACTTTGAGCGCAAGACGATGCTGGTGGACGGCCTGGCCACCAGCTACCTGGAGGCGGGCGACGGCGACCCGGTGGTACTGCTGCACGGCGGGGAGTTCGGTGCCGGCGCCGAACTGGGCTGGGAATGCAACATCGCCGCACTCGCGGCTCGATACCGGGTGCTGGCGCCCGACCAGCTGGGCTTCGGGCAGTCGGCGAAGGTCATCGATTTCGTCGACGGGCGCGGAATGCGGATTCGGCACGTGGCGCGGTTCTGCGAGTTGCTCGGCGTCGGCTCGGCGCACTTCGTGGGCAACTCGATGGGCGCCATCAACCTGCTCACCGATGCCACCTCGGACGCGCCGCGGCTGCCAGTCCGCAGCCTGGCGATCATCTGCGGGGGCGGAGAGATTCAACAGAACCGGCACTTCGAGGCCCTACAACAGTACGACGCAACGCTTCCGGGCATGCGGCGCATCGTCGAGGCGCTGTTCTGCGACCCGGGCTATCCCGACGACGACCGCTACGTGCGGCGCCGCTATGAGTCGAGCACCGCGCCCGGCGCGTGGGAGGCGGTCGCCGCGGCCAGGTTCCGCCGCCCGGGCGCCACACCGTCGGCCACGCCTTCGAGTGCCCGCGCGTACGAACGCATCACCGTGCCGACGCTGGTCGTGGAGGGGGGAGCCGACAAGCTGCTTCCGGCCGGCTGGGCCGCCCAGATCGCCAAGGCGATCGACGGCGCCCGGTCGGTCGTTGTCGACAAGGCCGGACACTGCCCGCAGATCGAGCAGTCGACCACGGTGAACCGGCTGCTGCTCGACTTCCTCGGCGACGCCTGAGGCTCAGAACACGTAGTCCAGCCGGGTCTGCATGCCGGCCTCTTGGTGATAGGTGTTGTGGCAGTGCAACTGCCACAGGCCCGGATTGTCGGCCACCAGCACGGCGAGCAGCTTCTGCTTGGGCAGCACCATGAGGGTGTCCTTGCGCGCACCGGGACTACCGTCGGCCTTGATCAGCTGAAACGTGTGGCCGTGCAGGTGCATCGGGTGATACATCATCGTGGTGTTGTCGAACGTGATGGTGGGCCGATCGCCCTGGCGGATGTGCAACGGCTCGGTGTCGCTGTAGGGCTTTCCGTTGATCGTCCAGTTGTATTGGGTCATGTTGCCGCCCAGCACGACCGGGAGGTTCAGGCCGGGCTGCGGCCGGCCCAGGTTGACTGGCGTTGTCGCGGTGAACATTTCCACCGTGCCCACCCGTCGGTCGAGTTCGGCCGGGTGGAACCCCGGGTCGGGTGCGCTGCCCGCGCCGGTGGACAGCAGCGTTCGCGCCAGGGCGTTCTTCCCTTCGGCGAGCGCGACCAGCGGAAAAACGCCGTCGGCTGCGGTCACGATGACGTCGTAGCGCTCCGCCATGCCGATGAGCAGGGCGTCGACCCGGACCGGCACCACGGGATAACCGTCGGTATGCGTGACCGTCATCGAATGGCCGCCCAGCGCGACGCGAAACGTGGTGTCGGAGCCGGCGTTGATGAAGCGGATCCGGATGCGCTGTCCCGGCTTGGCGTTGAAGGTCATGGGCGCGGCGGGAATTCGGCCGTTGACCAAGTAGTAGGGGTAGGCGATGTCCCCGGTGTCGCCGCCGAGCAGATCGCTTCTGCCGACGCCGCCCCCCGGCGCCGCGGCCGGCGAAGCTGGCGGGCCGCTCGAGGTGGTGCTGGTCGACCTTGACGAGGTCTCACCGGTCGACGACGTGGTGCTCGGCGTCTCACTGGTCGTGGTAGTGCCAGTGGTGGTCGTGCTCGTCGTGGTCTCGGGGGCGCTTGGCGGGCCGGGCTTGTTGGGGCTGGTCAGTTCGGTGTAGAGCTGCTGCGGCGACTTCCCGACGCCGTCGGTCCAATCATCAAGGACCACAATCCATTCGGCGTCGTAGTCGCCTTCGGTCGGGTCGTCGACGATGACCGGCAGGTAAAGGCCCGTGTCGGCGTCCAGACCGGTGTGCGGATGGGCCCAGTAGGTGCCGGCGTCCGGGACGGAGAACCGGTAGGTGAAGTCCTGGCCGGCGGGGATGTTGGGGGTGGCGGGCGCGGCGCCGTCCATGTCGTTGCGCAGCGCGATGCCGTGCCAGTGCACCGACGTCGGGCGGTCGAGCCGATTCGACACCGTCACCGCCAGCTCGTCACCGATCCTGGCCCGGATCGGTGAGCCCGGGATGGCGTTGCCGTAGGCCAGCGTGCGCACGACCGGGCCGCCCAGGTCGACCTGGACCTGCTGGGCGGTCAGCCTGGCGGTGACGGTGCGGCCGCTGTGCGGCCGGGCGGCCTCGGCCGCGGCGATGGCGGCGGCCAGCTGAGCGTTGCCGGACGGCGGGGGCTTGGACTGACTGCACGCCGCCAGTGCGAATCCGCCGGCGATGCCGGCGGCGATGAATCCGCGCCTGGTGAGCCGACCGCCGGGGGCGGTGGTCTCGCTCGTGGGAAGCACAGACATCACCGCTCCTCGTCGTCGTCGATCTCTGGCGTTCTATACGCTGCTCGGCCGCGGGGCTCAGCGCAACTACCCATGCGGTTGATGTCGAGATTGCCGCCAGGGTCGTGCCGTCGACGGCAACCACAGCCCCGACGGCAATCTCGGGATGGCGGGGTCCCTACTACTGTGCGCCGCTGGGCGCCTGGGAAGCCATCCAGTCATCGAACGTGGTGGCGTAGACGACGACGTCTTCGCCATCGACGGGAACGATGCTGCGGTCATCGAGCAACGCACCGTAGTAGCGGACGCCATTGTCGGTGACCACTTGGCGCTCATCGCCGGTCGCGGCGAACCGGGTCCGGATGAAATCGTCCATGCCGCGCTTCTCGGGGCCGGCGATGTTGGTCAGCCCGTTGACCGGGTCACCGGTCGTCGCGCGGGTCACGGCCGTGGCGACATCCGCCGCGGCGATCGGCTGGAACGCCCCGTGCGGCGCGCGGACGGTGTCGCCGTCGGTCATCGAATCGGCAATGCCGTCAACGAATTCGAAGAACTGGGTCGCCCGCACGATCGAATACGTGGCTCCCGATTCCACGATTTCTTTTTCCTGGGCGATTTTGGCTCGCATGTAGCCACTTTCGGCCGTCCGGTCCGCCCCCACGATCGAGAGCGCGACGTGATGCTGGACGCCGGCCGCCCGCTCCGCCTCGAGGAGGTTGCGGGTCGAGGTGGTGAAGAAGTTCAGAACGTCCTCGTCGGCCCAGGACGGCGAGTTGGAGACGTCGACAACCGTGTGGACACCGGCCAACGCTTCGGCGACGCCTTCGCCCGTCACGGCGTTGACCCCCGACCTCGGCGAGGCCGGGACGGCCTCGTGGCCCAGCTCGCTGAGTTGGGCGACGACCTGTGATCCGATGAGTCCGCTGCCCCCGACGACCAAAACCTTCATGACCACGCCTCCCGAGTCTCCCGATGAACTGGCCCACCCAGCATGGCGCTTGCACAGGACGTGCGGAACCCTCAATGTCTGCGCGAGGCGATGCCGAGGAACGGCGGCCCTTAAATCAACTGCTTGACTTAACGCTCGCGGCACCGATTAACTCGTCGGGTGGTCAACGAATTGGATGGCAAGGTCGCCATTGTCACCGGCGGTGCGTCCGGCATCGGCCGCGGGATCGTGGAACGGTTTGCGGCCGAGGGGGCGCGGGTCGTCATCGCCGACGTCGAGGCCGACAGGGGGGAGGAGTTGGCCGCCACGCTGGGTCCCCAAGTCCTGTTTCGGCGGACGGACGTCTCCGATCCCGAACAGGTCGGCGCGCTCGTCGCCACCACCGTCGAGAAATTCGGCGGACTGGACGTCATGGTGAACAACGCCGGGATCTCCAGCCCGTTGCGCCGGCTGCTCGACGATGACCTGTCCGACTTCCACCGCGTGATGGGGGTCAACGTGCTGGGGGTGATGGCCGGTACCCGCGATGCCGCCCGACACATGGCCGACCGCGGCGGCGGGTCGATCATCAACCTCACGTCGATCGGTGGGATCCAGGCGGGCGGCGGCGTGATGATCTACCGCGCCTCGAAGGCGGCGGTCATCCAGTTCACCAAGTCCGCGGCAATTGAGCTGGCGCGCCACGAGATTCGGGTCAACGCGATAGCGCCGGGTAGCATCCCGACGCCGATCCTGGCGTCGTCGGCGGTCGATGTGGACCCGGCCGAGCTGGCGCGGTTCGAGGCGCGGATTCGCCAGGGGATGCGTGACGACCGGCCGTTGAAGCGGGAGGGCACGCCAGACGACGTCGCCGAGGCGGCGCTGTACTTCGCCACCGATCGGTCGAGGTATGTCACCGGCGCCGTGCTGCCGGTCGACGGGGGGACCTCCGCCGGCAAGGTCATCCGCTCGCCCAAGAGCGAGTGAGGTTGCGCGTCAGAGCTCTTTCGCGGGATGTCCCGCGTGGGTTTCCAGCCGCAGCTTGGCCAGCGCCTCCGCGCGCTCGAGGTCCTCGATGCCGGCGCTTTCCGCGATCACGCTGTGGGAATGCGTCAGCACGCTCAACACCGCCTCGCTGGGAAGGTCGGGGAACTGGCGCGACAGCACCTCGGCCGCCCTCCGCAACTCGAAGAGTTTGGGATACGCCCGTTCCGCCGGCGTCGGCGGCACCACGCGGGTGACGTCCTGGGCGTGCTGCAACACCGCGATGGTCTTCTTGCCCTCCTTGATCGGCGAATTCATCGGCGTCCAAACCTTGTACACGAACTCGCCCGGATTCTGCGGGTCGGGAATGTCGTAGCGCTGCACACCCAGCCAATGCCGGACCCCGCGGCGAAGGACAAACTCCAGCGACGCCGAGACGTTGGCCACGCCGTCCGCTTCCGGATCGGCCGGGTTTTCCGGGAAGGCGTCGAACAGCTCACGGCCGAGCAAGCTCTCCCGCGGGTGCCCCGACACGCGTTCGCAGGCCACGTTCACCGCACGGATCCGCCAGTCCGCATCACACAACAGGTACGGTGCCCACTTCGACTGAAACCACGCGGACTCCTCGATCGCCGAGACGCGGTCGGCTGACAACATGACTACCCCCACCGGTCCTTCACTGCCCTGATACCACCACGCTCCCGACGCGCAAGAAACCATCGTGACCCCGCGGCGCCGACCCCGGCGAGGGACCTTTGTCACCCGCCGCCCGCCAAGTGGCATCCAAGCGACGGCCCATCGACAGAGCCCATTGATTAAATCAATCGCTTGACTTAATCGAAGGGCCGCGGTTGACTGGCCGGGTGACCACCATCGGCCGGCCCGTTCGCACCGAGCGGGCCAGCTCCACCCAGGAAGCGATCTTGGTTGCGGCCGAGCGCCTCTACGCCGAGCACGGCATGTTCGCGGTGTCGAACCGGCAGGTGAGCGAGGCCGCCGGCCAAGGCAATAACGCCGCCGTCGGCTACCACTTCGGGACGAAGGCCGACCTGGTCCGGGCGATCGAACACAAGCACCGCGGACCGGTCGAGCGGCTGCGCGAGCGGATGGTGGCCGAGCTGCTCGAGTCGGGTGGTTCCGCCGAATTGAGGGACTGGGTGGCCTGCCTGGTGCGTCCCCTCACCGATCACCTGGAGGAGCTCGGCAATCCCACCTGGTACGCGCGGTTCGCGGCGCAGGCGATGACCGATCCCGCGTACTACCACATCATCGTCAAGGGCGCCCTGAGCTCGCCCTCCCTGGTTCAGGTCGTCGAGGGCATCAACCGCTGCCTGCCGGACCTGCCGGCCGAGGTGCACTTCGAACGAAACATCATGGCCCGCAACCTGTTGATGCATACCTGCGCCGACCGGGAACGCGCGCTCGCCGCGGGTGCCTCGCCGCCCCGGCGTTCCTGGCGGGCCGCCGCGTCGGGCCTCATCGATGCGATCGTGGGCCTGTGGCTGGCGCCCGTGACGCCGTACCAGTGAAAGGTCTGCAGATGAAAGTGACTGTCGACCAAGACGCATGCGCCTCGTCGGGGAACTGCGTGATGAACGCCCCCGACGTGTTCGACCAGCGCGACGACGACGGCGTCGTCGTTCTGCTCAACCCCAATCCGTCGGCCGAGCAGGCCGAGGGCGCGCGGCGAGCCGCCGCGGCGTGCCCCGCGCTGGCCATTCACATCGAGGAATGAGATGTCCGAGACGATGACGAACACTTCTGCGACCGAGGCGGCCGCGGAGATCCCCGACTACCCGATGCCCAGGCAGAAAGGCTGCCCCTTCGCCCCGCCGCCGGGTGTCATGGCACTGGCCGAAGCGCGCCCGCTGTCCCGAGTCCGGATCTGGGACGGCAGCACGCCGTGGCTCGTCACCGGCTATGAGCAAGTGCGGGAACTGTTCTCGGATTCGCGCGTCAGCGTCGACGACCGGCTGCCCGGCTTCCCGCACTGGAACGCGGGCATGTTGTCCACCGTGCACAAGCGTCCACGGTCGGTCTTCACCGCCGACGGCGAGGAGCACACCCGATTCCGTCGCATGTTGTCGAAACCCTTCACGTTCAAGCGCGTTGAGGGCCTGCGCCCGACCATCCAGCGGATCACCGACGACCACATCGACGCGATGCTGGCCGGCCCGCAGCCCGCCGACGTCGTCACCGCGCTGGCGTTGCCGGTCCCGTCGCTGGTGATCAGCCAACTGCTCGGCGTCCCGTATGAGGACGCCGACATGTTCCAGCACCACGCCAACGTCGGGCTGGCGCGCTACGCGACCGGCGAAGACACCGTCAAAGGTGCCATGAACCTCAACAAGTACCTCGCGGAGCTGGTCGAGGCGAAAATGGCGAACCCGGCGGAGGACGCGGTTTCTGACCTCGCCGAGCGCGTCAAGGCCGGCGAGCTCAGCGTCAAAGAAGCGGCCCAACTGGGCACCGGCCTGCTGATCGCCGGGCACGAGACCACCTCGAACATGATCGGTCTCGGGGTGCTTGCCCTGCTGACGAACCCGGACCAGCTGGCCGTCATCCGCGACGCCGAGGATCCCAAGGTCATCGCCAGCGCCGTCGAGGAACTGCTGCGCTACCTGAGCATCATTCAGAACGGGCAGCGCCGCGTCGCGCTCGAAGACATCCACATCGCCGGGGAGACCATCCGCGCCGGCGAGGGCATCATCATCGACCTGGCCCCGGCCAACTGGGATCCGCACGCCTTCCCCGAACCCGAACGGCTGTACCTGCACCGCTCCGGGGCCGACCGCAACGTCGCCTTCGGCTACGGCCGGCATCAATGCGTGGGGCAGCAGCTCGCCCGCGCCGAGCTGCAAATCGTCTACCGCACCCTGTTCCGCCGCGTCCCCACCCTCGAATTGGCCATCCCCGTCGAGGACGTGCCCTTCAAAGACGACCGGCTCGCCTACGGCGTCTACGAACTTCCGGTGACCTGGTAGCCCCCAGGCCGCAACTGTCCCAATGCCGATCCGAATGGAGGGGTCAACGATGACGACTCACACCAGCACCGTTTCGCTCTACCCGCCCGGAGGCTTCGGCGCCCCGAAGGACCGCCGGGGCCACGCCTCGGACGCGGACGTCGGCCTGCCGGCGGGAACCGTGGTGTTTTCCGCGGACAATCACATCTCGCTGGCGGACGACATCTTCTACCAACGCTTTCCGGACGACCTCAAGGACAAGGCGCCGCGGATCTGGTACGAGGACGGTGCCTACCAGGTCGGCCGCAAGGGCCAGTCGTTTTTGCCGGGTGACTTCAGCGCGGTGCTGATGCAGTACGACGACCTGCCCGGCGCGGCGAGCACCAACATCGAGGCCCGCATCCAGGAACTGCATGACGACGGGGTCGACAAGGAACTGGCGTTCCCCAACGCGATTCTGGCGCTGTTCCACTACCCGGACAAGAACCTGCGCGAACTGGCCTTCCGCATCTACAACGAATACATCGCGGAGCTGCAGGAGCGCTCGGGCGGCCACTTCTACGGCGCCGGCCTGATCAACTGGTGGGACCCACAGGGCACCCGCCGGACACTCGACGAGCTGAAGTCGTTGGGGCTCAAGACCTTCCTGATGCCGCTGAACCCCGGCAAGGACGACGACGGCAACCCGATCGACTACGCGAGCACGTCCATGAGGCCGGTTTGGGACGAGATCGAGGCCGCCGGCCTGCCGCTCACCCACCACATCGGCGAAACGCCGCCGAAGAGCCCGTGCGAGTTCAACAGCGTCGTCGTCGGCATGATGATCAACATCGACGGTTTCCGGGAGACCTTCTCCAAGTACATCTTCGGCGGCATCCTCGATGATCACCCGGCTCTGCGGATCGGCTGGTTCGAGGGCGGAATCGCCTGGGTTCCATGGGCGCTGCAGGACGCCGAGCACTTGGTGGCGTCCTACCAGCACATGTTCAACCGACCGTTGCAGCACGACGTGCGGTACTACTGGGACAACCACATGAGCGCGTCGTTCATGGTCGACCCGCTCGGTCTGCAGCTGATCGACAAGATCGGGGTGGACAAGGTCATGTGGTCCAGCGACTACCCGCACAACGAAAGCACCTACGGCTACTCCGAAAAGTCGCTAGCCGCCGTTGTCGAGGCCGTCGGTCCCGCGGACGCCGCGAAGATCGTCAGCGGCAACGTCACGAAATTCCTGGGACTGTAGGGCGGCCGGATGACGACCTTCGCGCAAACGGGCGCGGGCACCAGCAGCCTGGTGATCCCCGAGACGCCCGACCTGGGCCGCATGCGCCGGGAGACCGGGGCACGGCTGCGCTCGGCCATGGCCGAACGCGGTGTCGACGCCATGATCCTGCTGGGCAACAGTGCGGTGGTCTACGCCACCGGCACCAGTTGGCCGCTCGGTGACGCGGGTCTGTCCTACGTGGAGCGTCCGGTGGCCGTGGTGCTCGCCGCGGACGAGTGGCCGCACCTGTTCCTGCCGTTTCGCGAGGGCGCCTCGCACGAGTCGGACCTGCCCGCCGACCATGTGCACGGCCCGGTGTATCTCGAATTCGACGAGGGCGTCGAAGACTTCGCTCGCCTGCTGGCCGGCCTGATTCCCACCGCGGCGGTGATTGCGGTCGACGAATGCACCGGCGCGATGACGCGCGCCGCACAGGCGCTGTTCCCCGGCGGGGCGCCCGTCGACGCCGCGGCCATCGTCAGCGCCGCCAAGTCGGTGAAGACACCGGACGAACTGTCGTGCATGCGCACCGCCATCCGGATCACCGACGAGGCGATGGTCGAGGTGCACAAGCGGCTGGCCCCGGGAATCCGCCAAATCGACCTGTCGGCAAGCTTTCTGCGGCGAGCCTTCGAGTTGGGTGCGACGGCCAGCATGCTCGAACCGATCTGGCAGGTGATGCCGCCGAGCAAGGCCGACGGTGTCTGGACCACGCACGGCGACCTGGCGTTGCCCCTGCTGAGCACCGAGCGCGAACTCGCCGAGGGCGACGTGCTGTGGACCGACGTCAGCATCACCTATCGCGGCTACTGCTCGGACTTCGGACGGACCTGGATCGTCGGCCGGGATCCGTCGCCGCGCCAACGGGCGCAGTTCGACAAATGGTTCGAGATCATGTCCGCCGTCCTGAGCGTCGCCAAGGCCGGCGCCACGGCGGCGGATCTGGGGCGGGCGGCCACCAACGCCAACGGCGGCCGCAAGCCGTGGCTGCCGCACTTCTACCTGGGCCATGGCATCGGGGTGAACGCCGCCGAAATGCCCATGATCGGAACGGATCTGGGCCAGGAATTCGACGAGAACTTCGTCCTGCAACCCGGCATGGTGCTGGTCTTGGAGCCCGTGGTGTGGGAGGACGGCACCGGCGGGTACCGCAGCGAAGAGGTCCTGGTGATCACCGAGGAAGGCTGGATCCGATTGACCGACTACCCCTATGACCCCTATGGCTGCCATGTCAGTTGACGTCTGCCCCGACGACCGCGCGCTGCGCTCGGGTCGCCGCCGGCGTGTGCTGGAACAGATGGCGGCGCACGACCTCGACGTCCTGGTCCTCGGCCGCCAGGCCAACGTCCGTTATGTCACCGGTGCGCCGCAGTTGTGGGTCGCGGGCACCCGCCCGTTCGGCCCGACGTGTGTGCTGGTCCGCGCGACCGGGGCGATCCATCTGCTCAGCACATGGGACGAAGGTGTCCCCGAGGACATCCCACACGAGAACCTGTACGGCATCTCGTGGAACCCGATGAACACGATGTCGGCGCTGCGGCGCATCGATGGCGCCGCGACCGCGCGTCGCGTCGGAACCGACGCGATATCACCGGTGTTCGCCCAGCTGCTGCCGACGGCGTTTCCCGGCGCGGAGCTCGTCGACGGCGAACTGGCGATGCGCGCCGCCCGCCGCATCAAGACGGCCGAAGAAGTGGTGTCGTTGCGGGAGGCGATCGCGGTGGCCGAAAAGGGTCTGGCTGCCGCCGTTTCCGAACTGCGGCCGGGCGTCAGCGAGCAGACGCTCGCCGGGGCCCTGCTCGAGGCCGTCGCGGCCGGCGGGGTGAGCACCCCGTCGAACCAAGACGTGGCGTGGGTGACCTCACCCGATCACCCGTGGCGGACGGCTGGCAGCGATCGTGTTCCGCGCCGCGTCAAAGACGGTGACCTGGTGGCGTTCTCGGCCGGGGTGCTTGCCGGCGGCTACATGGGCGAGGTCGGGCGAACCTGGCCGGCGGGCGAGGCCCGCGGCGCGGATGCGGTGTATCGGCGATGGGAACGCCTGTGGGACAGCCTGCTGGCCGCATGCCGACCCGGAGCGGGCGCGGCCGAACTGCTGGAGGCCTATCAGGCTGCGGGGGAGCCGGCGCCGCCGATGCCGGTGGCCCGCGGGCTGGGCATGGGCTTTGACCCGCCGGTGATCTCCCAGCACCTGCCCGCGACCGCGGCCGCCGAACGATTGGAGCAGGGCATGGTGCTGGCGGTCACCGGCTATGTCTGGGAGCGGGGCGTCGGCGCCGTCTTCGGTCGGGAAGCCGTATTGATCTCCGCCGACGGGCCCGAGGTTCTGACATCCAGCCCGTCGTGGCGCGAATAGCCATGTCCGGCAAGCCCGGCCCGCCGGCCGAGGAGATCATCAAGTACCACAAGGACCCCGAAACCCGCATCGCCACCATCACGTTCGATCGCCCCGGTCAGCTCAACGCCCCCACCATCGCCGCGCGCCTGCGCTACGCGGACCTGTTGCACCGCGCCGCCGTTGACGACGAGGTCAAGGTGCTGGTGGTGCGCGGATCCGGCGAGGACCTCGGCTCGGGCGCGGATCTCTTCGAGGAAATGGCGGCGCAGAACTCGGCGGACCAGCGTCACCGGCTCGCCGAGTACCGGATCGACGACGAGGACGTCCGCTTTCCTCCCGAGGGCTCGTTCCGGCATGGCGCCACCCTGGGCCAGTGGTACGCCAACCCGAACTCGGGGATACGCGGCCTGCAGGACTTCAAGAAGATCAGCATCCTCGAGGCCAAGGGCTACTGCTACGGCTGGCACTTTTACCAGGCGGCCGACGCGGACCTGGTGATCTCCAGCGACGACGCGCTGTTCGGGCATCCCTCGTTCCGCTATTACGGCTGGGGGCCGCGGATGTGGTGGTGGGCGCAGACCATGGGGATCCGGAAGTTCCAGGAAATGGTCTTCACCGGAAGGGCTTTCACCGCGGCCGAGATGTACGACTGCAACTTTCTCAACAGTGTGGTGCCCCGTGACGAGCTCGAGGCGGAGGTGGAGAGGTACGCGCTGGCCTGCGCACGCAATCGCCCCACCGATACGGTGTTCATGCAGAAGGTCTTCTTCGAGATCATGAAGCAGTTCCAGGGCGAGTACCTGGGCAGCATGCTGAGCGGCTTCTTCGAATCGATGGGCGGCCGCGTCCGGCCGGACGGTCCCGACGACTTCACGCTCGGCGATGCCATCGAACGGGGCCTGGGTACGGCGGTGAAGGCAAACGACGACAAGTTTCCCCCGGACTGGCGCCTGAGCAAGAAGGGGCGCAAGCGCAAGGACAGCCCCGACGAGCGCGGCCGGAAGCGGAAGCGCTAGTGGCGGAGTCCGCCGTGGAACCTCCCTTGACCGGGTACACCGTGGTCGATCTGTCCACCGGCATAGCGGGCGCCTACTGCACCAGGCTGCTGGCGGACGGCGGGGCGGACGTCGTCAAAGTCGAACCGCCGGAGGGTGATCCGCTGCGTTCCTGGTCCGCCTCGGGCGCCGTCATACCGCCCGGCGGCGACGGGGCGCTGTTCGGCTTTCTGGCCGGGTCGAAACGCAGCGTCGTCGCCGATCCCGGCATCGCCGACGATGTCGAGCTGGTCGACCGGTTGCTGACGTCCGCGGATGCGGTGGTGTGGTCCGGCGGCTCGAAAGTCGCGGAGAGCGCGGACTTCGCGCCCGCGGTGATTCACCGGCGCCATCCGCATCTCACCGTCGTCTCGATCACCCCGTTCGGGCTGGACGGGCCCTGGCGCGGCCGGGCGGCCACCGAGTTCACGCTGCAAGCATGGTCGGGTGGGATCATCGGCCTCGGGCGCGGTGAGGCGGACCGCGCCCCCGTGTTCGTCGGCGGGCAGGTGGGCGAGTACGTGGCCGGCCTCTATGCGAGTGTGGCCGTCCTGGCATCGCGCCACGGCCGCAACGGCGACGAGCCGGGCGAACTGGTGGACCTGTCGATGCTGGAGACGCAGATCCTCTCCCTGACCTACTATCCCGTCACCTATTTCGAGATGCTCGGGCGGCCGTGGCGGGACGCGCGTCGCGTCACCGTGCCGGGCGTGGCGCGCGCCAAGGACGGCCTGGTCGACGTCGGCTGCGGGACGGCGCAGCAGTGGTTCGACCTGTGCGCGATGGTCGGGCACCCGGAATGGATCGATGAGGATTCGTCGCTGACGATCACCGAGCGGGCCAACATCAAGGCCGCCGAGATCTACGCATGGTTCGAAGGGAACACGGTCGACGAGATCCGCGAACTCGCAACAGCATTCCGCATTCCCAACGCTCCGGTGGCCAACGGCGCCAACATCGCGTCGCTGGACCACTTCCGCGCGCGGCGCTCCTTTGTTCGCAACCCGGTCGGGGGGTTCCGGCAGCCGGGCCCTCCCTACCGCATGGTGCCGGCGCTGCTGCGCGAGCCGCAAGCGGCGCCGCGGCTGGGCGAGCACACCGCGCGGTACCGCGCCGCGCAGGCCGTGACACGGCCCGCGCCCACCGGATCGGCGAATCGGTTGCCGCTGAGGGGGCTTCGGGTGCTGGACATGACAACGTTTTGGGCGGGCCCCTGCTGCACCCATATCCTGGCGATGCTGGGCGCGGAGGTCATCCACGTCGAGTCCACCCGCCGCCCCGACGGGACGCGGCTCATCGCGGGCGTACCCGTCACCGAAAATCAGTGGTGGGAGAAGTCCCCGATCTTCGCGGCGCTCAACACCAACAAGAAGGGCCTGACGCTGGACCTGCAAAACCGGCGCGGCCGGGACATCTTGCGCCGGCTCATCGCGACCTGCGACGTGGTCGTGGAGAACTTCACGCCGCGGGTGCTCGACCAGATGGGGCTGGATTTCGCAGCCCTGCAAGCCATTCGGCCCGACGTCGTGATGGTCCGGATGCCGGGGTTCGGCCTGGACGGGCCATGGCGTGATAATCCGGCATTCGCCTACGTCATCGAGGCCGCGTCCGGACTGACGTGGCTGACCGGGTACGCCGACCGCACCCCGTATGACCCCTACTCGATCGGCGACCCCAACGCGGGCGTGCACGCCGTGAACGCGTTGCTGTTGGCGCTGGAGCACCGGCGCCGCACCGGGCAGGGGGTGTTTGTCGAGGCGGCGATGGTGGATGCCGCGCTCAGCATCGCCGCCGAGCAGGTCATCGAATACTCCGCCTACGGGGCGCTGCTGGAACGGGCGGGCAACCGGGGACCGACCGCGGCGCCCCAAAACCTCTACCGCAGCGCCGACACCGACGAATTCGGCCTGCGGGACTGCTGGGTCGCGATAGCGGTGAGCACCGACGAGCAGTGGAACGGTCTGTGCGCGGCGATCGGATCGCCCTCGTGGGCAGCCGATCCCGAGCTGGCCTCCGCAGCCGGCCGCAGCGAGCACCACGACACCATCGACAAGGGACTGGCCGAATGGTGTGAGCGGCGAGGCGGCGACGAGATCGTGGCAACCCTGTGGGATGCCGGCGTTCCGGTGGCCAAGGTCATGCAGCCACACCGCCAGACGGAGCTCGAGCAGCTCGCGTTTCGCGGCTTCTTCGAGGAAGTCGACCACCCGGTGAACGGCCCGGCTAGGCTCAGCACCGTGCCGATGAGAATGTCATCCGGGCCGTCGGAATTCCACACCCGGCACGCGCCGCTGCTCGGCGAGCACAACAACGAATTGCTCGCCCAACTGGGGTTGAGCGACGCGGAGATCGCCGGCTTGGAAGCCGACGGCGTCATCGGCCGCGCACCGGCGATGTGACCCACGATGGCGATCGATCCCTCGGACGTCTTGCTCACCGGCCGCGTGGCGGTGGTCACCGGTGGGGGAGCGGGCATCGGTCGCGGCATCGCCGCCGGGATGGCCGCCTTCGGCGCCGCAGTGGCGATCTGGGAACGTGACCCGCAAACCTGTGCTGACGCCGCGGAATCGCTTGGCGCCCTGGGAATCGTGGCCGACGTGCGGGATGGCGCCCAGGTCGACGACGCGCTGCAGCGCACGAACGCCGAACTGGGCACCCCGACGATCCTGGTGAACAACGCCGGCGGGGTGTTCTCCTCGCCGCTGCTGGAAACCAGCGAGAACGGCTGGGATGCGCTCTACCGGGCCAATCTGCGCCACGTGCTGTTGTGCACCCAGCGCGTCGCGAGGCAGATGGTGTCAGCGGGCGTCGGCGGCAGCATCATCGCGATCACCTCGATCGAGGGCGTGCGGGCGGCGCCGGGCTATGCGGCGTACGCGGCGGCCAAGGCGGGCGTGATCAACTACACCCAGACCGCCGCGCTGGAACTGGCGCCGCACGGCATCCGGGTCAACGCGATCGCGCCCGACATCACGCTTACCGAAGGCCTGGCGAAGCTGGGCGGTGAAGCCGCGCTGAGCGGGATCGGCCACGTCGTGCCGCTGGGGCGCCCCGGTCATGTCGACGAAATCGCCGGCGTCGCGGTGTTTCTGGCATCGGGGATGTCGTCATACCTGACCGGGCAGACCCTGCACGTCGACGGCGGCACGCACGCGGCGAGCGGTTGGTATCACGACCCGCAGACGGGCGCCTACCGCCTGGGTCCGTCCGGCTAGTGGCTCCACCCCTGCGCGGCCTGGTCTTCGAAGGTGCGGTCGATGCGCTCGAACCGGCGACGAATCGAGGCACGGGCGGCTTCGTGCGGGAGCACGTAGAGGCGGTTGGCCAGGATCGCATCGGCCGTCAGCCGGGCGACGTCGTCGACGCCGACGCTCTCGTCCTGCGTCGGCAACGTCGCGGCGGCCGCCTCGGGTGAAGACGCCAGCCCGTAGTCCGCGCCGCGGATCCGTTCCGAGTTGGACACCAGCCTGGTCTCGACGACCATGGGGCACAGCACCGATACGCCTATGCCGTCGTCCCTGACCTCGCGCGCGAGCGTCTCCGCCAGGCCGACCACACCGTATTTGGCGACGCCATAGGTCCCCAGGCCCGCGTTCGGAACCAGGCCGGCGAAGGACGCGGTGAACGCCATGTGCCCGCCCGTGCCCTGTTCGAGCAGCCGCGGCAGGAACGCCTCGACCGCGTGGATCGAGCCCCACAGGTCGATGTCGATCACCCAGCGCCAGTCGTCGTGCGTCATCTGCGCGATCGGACCGGCAACCACGATGCCGGCGTTGCTGAAGACGACGTCGACGCGGCCCAGCAGGCGGAAGGACTCCTCGGCGAGGTGCACCATCTCGTCGAGCCGCGAGACGTCGCACACCACGCCGTGCGCGTCGAATCCCTCGCCGCGCAGGTGATTTACCGCCTGTTCCAGCGCGGGCTGATCCACGTCGGACAGCACCACGCGGGCTCCCCGGCGGGCGAATTCGGTGGCTGTGGCCAGACCGATACCGCTCGCACCGCCGGTGACCACCGTTCCGCGACCTTCGAACCCGTCCATGGGACGGCACTCTATTTCAGGCAGCTACCGGCATCGATGGGCAGGGTCACTCCGGTGATGTAACGGGATTCGTCCGAGGCGAAGAACAGCACCGCATTGCTGATATCGATCGGTTCCACCCACGGGATGGGCAGGATGTGGAACATCTGACAGATCGGCGCCATGTCGTCGGGACCGGGATTCTCCAGGTCCGGGCGGAACATCTTGAAGGTGCCCTCGTTGTGCAGCATCGGCGTCTTGACGTGGGTCGGGTGCACCGAGTTCACCCGAATCATGTGCTGCCCCAACTCGACTCCGAAGGCGCGCATCAGCCCGACGACGCCGTGTTTGGCGGCGACGTAATGGCCGGTGTGGGGGTAGGCCTTGAGCCCGCCGACCGAGCTGGTCAGGATGATCGAACCGCCCCGGCCCCCCGACAAGAGATGCGGCACACCGGCTTTCACGGTTTTCCACACCCCGGCCAGGTTGATGTCGATCATCTCCGTCCAGTCTTCCTCGCTCGTCTTGTCCAAGGTGTCGCCGCCGTTGCCGATTCCGGCGTTGGCCACGATGATGTCGAGCCGGCCGAGTTGTTCGACTCCGCTGTCCACCGCGGCCTTCAGCGCCTGGAAGTCGCGCACGTCGACTTCGGCGGTGACGATCCTGCGGTTGTGCCCCTTGACCAGGTCGGCCGTCTCGGCGAGATCCTCGGGCGTCGACGCGGGGATCGCGGTGTCGGTAACGCCGTCGCGGATGGGCTTGCAGATGTCGACGGCGATGATGTCGGCGCCCTCCTGCGCCAACCGCACCGCGTGGCTGCGGCCCTGACCGCGGGCCGCTCCGGTGACGAAGGCGACTTTGCCCTCAACACGTCCGGTCATGGTTACCTCAACTCCTGACTAGTGATCGCACGGCCGATCGCGAAGGGCCGCAACCGCATCCCCCGGGCCGCCGCCTTCGCACTCTGTCACCACCCCGTCGCGGGTGTCAACGACGAATCCGTTTTGGCTATTTATGGTTCTAAATATTAGAGAATATGATTCTCGGCAGCAAATGCGGTGCGCTATGTGATCAGCACCGGGAGTCGTGGCGGCGTTGTGCGTCGCGCTAGCCGACGAAACCGCGCGAGCAGAAGTCCCAGACCTCGTCGCCGGTGATGGGGTGGACCGTCGCGTCGTCGGAGCCGCCGCTGGATTGGGCGATGAACATCACGGTCTGCATGGTCATCGCGGCCATGCGCTTCGGATTGACGCCCTGGCGCAATTCACCGGCGTCGGACGCCGCTTCCATCAGTTCGGTCAGCAACGCCAGCAGGGGTGCGTGCGCGACCTTGACCTCGGCCGGGTGCGTGACCAGCAAACGCGGCGCGAAGTCGGTGAACAGCGGCCGCTTGGCGGTGGGATCCGGACGCGAGGCCTCATAGAGCAGCTGGACGGCAACCTTCAGCCGCTCCAGCGGATCGGTCTGGCTTTCTGTGGCGGCGCGGATCTGATCGGCGGAGCGGCTCAGGGCGTCTTCGAACAGCGCGAGCAGCAACTCGTGCTTGCCGTCGAACTGCAGGTAGAAGCTGCGCAGCGACTGGCGGGACCGGTCGACGACCTCCTGCACGGTAAAGTCCGTCGAGCCCTTCTCGATGATGATGGCCTGGGCCGCGTCGAGGAAGCGCTGAACGCGTTGCGCGGCACGCAATTTCGCCGTCTTGATCGACCTCTCGACGGCGCGCTGCTTCCAGGCTGGCTCTTCGCTGGGGCTGGTCACAGCCGGCTCGGCTGCTTGCCGCGAGGGGAGAACATGGTTGGACTCTACCGGAGAACGCCGTGACATCGCTGCGCTCGACCCCCTCACGGATCATATGTCGGAGATTGTAACTTTCTCGTCACGAGAATACTATTCTCTTAGACGTGTGTATGGAAGCGTTAATCATAAGAGCGAACCGGGCCGTCGGCGGAAATCGTGATCTATCGGCGCGGGGAAGTGCTCACGACCGTTGCGGGGAGTCGCGTGCAGCTCACCTTTGACGCCGACGTGGAGGCGTTTCGAGCCGAATTCGTCGCCTTTCTTCAGGCGCATTCCCCATCGGAGGCCGAGGCGTTCGAACGGCCCCGCTCCAGCTCGCACGTGCCGGCCTGGGCCCGGCGCTGGCAGCGGCTGCTGTTCGACAGCGGATGGCTGCTCCCGGGCAATCCGCCCGAGTTCGGCGGGCGCAACGCCACGCTGTTGCAGCAATACGTGTACTTGGAGGAGTTGGGGCGGCGGCGCATCTATCAAAGCTTCAACCCGCAGGGCGTCGGCATCATCGCCGCCTCGTTGTTGACCTTCGGCACGCCCGAGCAGAAGCGGAAGTGGGCGGTCCCGATCCTGCGGGCCGAGGTCACCGCGTCGTTGGGAATGAGTGAGCCAGGCGCGGGTTCGGACCTGGCTTCGCTGAAAACCCGGGCGGTGCTCGACGGTGATCACTTCGTCGTCAACGGCCAGAAGGTGTGGACGTCCGGCGCCCACGACGCCGACGTGCTGCTGACATTCGTGCGCACCGACCCAAAGGCGCCCAAGCACAAGGGCATCAGCGTGTTGCTGATCCCCACCGACACGCCCGGTGTGGTGCGCCGCCCGTTCGCGTCGATGTGTGACAGCGACGAGGTCGACTTCAACGAGGTTTTCTTTACCGACGCGCGCGTGCCGGCCGAGAACCTGGTGGGCGAGCTGAACCAGGGCTGGCGGGTGGCCACCGGTTCCCTGGGGCACGAACGCGTCATGCTGTGGATGGGATACGTCGACCTGCTGCACGAACTGAGCATCGACTTCCGGCCGACGGGCCCGCTCGAGCGGGATCGCTACGCCAGCCTGGTGATGGACGCCTATGCGCTGCGGCTACTGGGCTCGGCCGCGTTGTCGCGGGCCGCTCGCGGGGAAGAGGACGTGCCGGCCCAGTCGGTGCTGAAGCTGCTGGGCTCCGAGGCCCTGCAACGCGCATCCGAGGACGCCCTCAACGCCGCCCATGCGGACGGGCTCGTGCACCGCGCGGTCACCGCCCCGTTCGCGCCGCTGAACCTCGACAGCCACTACCGCAGCTGGTTCGACCGCTACGCGCGCACCTTCGCCGCGACGATCGCCGGCGGCACGTCGGAGATTCAGCGGAACATCATCGCCGAGCGCGTGCTCGGGATGCCGCGGAACTAGCGGGCGTCCAGCCAGGCGTAGTAGCCGATCGCGACGAGCCCGGCAACGATCGAAACCGCCCCTAACACCATACCCGCCAATGCGACTCGGGGATTGTTCGCTACGCCCCGCAGCACCCGTCTGCGACCGACGTCGCCCGTTATCACCGCCGCGATGCCGAACGGCACCCCGACCAGCATCCAGCATGTGCCGAGCGCGACCAGGCCCACGAGCAGCGAAGCGACGCCCATCTCGTTTCGGGGGGCTGGCTCGGGCTGACTCATCGCGTCCCATCCTGTTGGCGGCCAGACGCAGTCTACGCGCCGGCTTCGGGCCCCACCCGCCGGAAGGGCCGCGAGCCTAGAGCTGGGCGAGCCGCGGCGCGAAACCGTTGTCCGCCAGGACCTTTCCCGCCTCGCGGGTCAGCTCACGGGTGTTGCCCAGCAGGCCCTCCAGGATCAGCGACCGTTTCACGTGGTGGTGCAGCGGGTGCTCGGCGGTGAAGCCGATACCGGCCAGCACCTGCTGGCAATGGCGGGCGGCGGTCAGGGCGGCCTGGCCGGCGGCGGCCTTGGCCAGCAGCGACGCCAGCCCGTCGTGATCCCCGACCTGCGCGGCGACGCGCAGCGTTGCTTCGGCGCCCTCGATTGCGACGAGCGTTTCTGCCAGCCGGTGCCGGATCGCCTGGAACGAGCTGACGTGCCGACCGAACTGCACGCGGTCCAGCGCGTGCCGGCGGGCCAGCGAGAGCATGGCCCGGCCGGTGCCGACCAACCACCAGCCCAGTGCCTGCCTGCCGGCGGCCAGCGCGGACGACGGCAGCCAATCCCCCTGCGCCACGCGCTGTATCGGCAGCGCGTCGTCGATCGCCGAACCGACGCACTCGCCGCGCGCCCAGATCACCCAGGCACCGCCGGCGAACGGCAGCGGCGGTGTTCCTCCCGGCGCCGCGCCGGTCTCGCGTGACACCACGTCGTTGAGCACCGGGGCGTGCGCGCCAGTCTCGCCGAGCAAGCGGAAGACCAAAGGGATCGCAATGCCGGGCATTTCGTCCAGCATGTCACCCCAGCCCAGCTCGGTCAGCGCCGCGTCCAGCTTGCCCCCCGATGCGGCCGCCATCGTCGTCCGCAGCGAAGTTTCTAGTAGGCGCAGCGACTCGGGATCGTCCACGGCTCAGTCCTTCCCGAGGTCGAGCAGTCGGCGCGCAATGATGTTGCGTTGGATCTCGGCGGTGCCGCCGTAGATGGTCGCCGCGCGCGAGTACAGGTATTCCGGGCGCCACGGCGTCTCGTCGAGCTCGAGCGTTCCGGGCAGCAGGTCACGGACCGTGTCGTAAAGCCGTTGCTCGGCGGCGGCCAGCAGCACCTTGTCGATCGACGTGTCCGGTCCCAGTCGCGCCCCGTCGCGCAGGCGGTGCTGGGTGTCGCGGGATCGGCAGCGCAGGGTGTGCAGCGCCAGATAAGCCGCCCCAAGCGCGGATTCGTCCGGCTCGCCGGCATCGCAGGCCTGGGCGACGAGGTCGTCGAAGCGGGAGTACAGGTAGGCGATTCGCTGCCAGAAGCACGTCGACCGCTCGTAGGGAAGCAGGTCCATTGCCAGCCGCCAGCCGTCACCCGGCCGGCCGAGCATCCGGCTGCCCGGGATCACCACATCGTCGTAGTAGACCTCGCAGAATTCGTCGACGCCGTGCATCGTCCGGAGCGGCCGGATGGTGATGCCCGGGGTGTCGAGGTCGACGAAGAAGGCGGTGATTCCGTCGTGGCCGGGCGCGGTGCGGGTAAGCAGCACGCAGCGGGTCGAGAACTGCGCGAAGCTGGTCCAGACCTTCTGCCCGTTGACGACCCAGTCGTCACCCCGCTGCGTCGCGCGGGTGGTCAGCGAAGCCAGGTCGCTGCCGGAGCCCGGTTCGGAAAAGCCTTGACACCAATGCTCTTCGCCGCGCAGCAGCCGCGGCACCATCTCGGCGGCGAGCGCCGAAGGCGCGTAATCGATCATCGTGGGCGCGAGCACCTCGAGCATCGAGTAGGGGCCCGGCTCGGCGAGGCGGCGACCGACCACCTCTTCGCCGACGATCGCGCGCAGGACCGCGGGACCGCCCAGCCCGCCGACTTCGATGGGCCAGCCGTAGCGCATCCAATCGGCGTCGTAGAGCGCGCGGCTGACCCTGGCGAACTGCCGCATATGGCCCTGCAGCGAGTGGTCGGGACCGGGGGTCAGGTCATTGTCGTCGAGCCACGCACGCAAACCTGCCCGGAACTCCGCGACATTCACGGCGCGGGGCGGCCCACGGCATGCGGGCGCCCGGAGTCGTGCACGCCGCTGCGGCGGATGAACGTCATGGCACGGGTCTTCAGCCGCCATCCGTCGGGTGTGCGGGCATAGGTGTCGCGGTAGTAGCCGATCCGCATGTCATGGGTGGCGTGGTCGATGAAGCACAGCGGCTGGGTGCCGCTGGCGGAGTCGCCGTCGATGTTCTCGATCAGAGCAGTCCCGGTGAGAAACAAGCCCTTTGGCGCGGCGGCCACCAGCTCCGGAAATCTGTCCAACCGGTAGGTGTCGCCGAACGCACTGTAGGTGCCGTCCGGGGTGAAGACCCCGATGAGCCCGTCGATGTCTTCCTGGGTGATGGTGATCGCGTAGCGGGCGAGCAGCTGCTGGATCTCGACCAGGTCGTCAGTTCGGGTTGGCTGTTTTGTCGACATAGACCTTGCCGCCTTTCATGACAAAGCTCACGCTCTGGGTAACGGTGATGTCTTCCAAGGGATTTCCCGGCACCGCGATGATGTCGGCGAGCTGGCCCGCAACGAGCCGGCCCCGGTCGGTCGAGTTGATCAGTTCGGCCGCGGTCACCGTCGCCGCGCGCAACACGGCCAACGGTGGCAGTCCCCAGTTCACCAGGGTGACCAACTCGTCGGCGTTGCGTCCGTGCGGGATCGCGGGAGCATCGGTGCCGACCGCGATCTTCACCCCGGCCTCGTGGGCGGCCAGGATGGAGGTCCGCGCCTTCGGGAACATCTCGGCGGCCTTGGCCTGCAGCTCGGGGGCGGCATGAGAGACGTCCATGGCATCGCCGTCGGCCAGGCGCCGGGTGCTCACCAGGAAGGTGCCGTGCTCGACCATCGACGCGATCGCGTCGTCATCGATCAAGAAGCCATGCTCGATGCAATCGATGCCGGCGTCGACAGCGTGCATGACGGCCTCGGCCCCATGCGTGTGGGCGGCGACGCGCAGCCCGCGCCGGTGCGCCTCGTCGACGATCGCGCGCAGCTCCTCGTCCGAATAGTGTTGCGCGCCAGGCGGGCCGGTCAATGACATCACCCCGCCCGAGCAGCACACCTTGATCAACTCGGCGCCGTGTTTGATCTGGTAGCGCACGGCCTTGCGGATCTCGTCGATGCCGTTGGCGATGCCCTCCTCGACGGTCAGCTCCAGCGCGTGCGGCGCAAACGCCGCGAACATCGTCGGATCCAGGTGGCCGCCGGTGGGGGTGATGGCATGCCCGGCCGGCACCACGCGCGGACCATCGATCCAGCCGGCGTCGATGGCCTTGCCCAGCGCGACGTCCAACAGGTAGCCACCGGTCTTGACGAACAGGCCGAGGTTGCGCACGGTGGTGAATCCGGCGCGCAACGTGCGCCGCGCGTTGCCGACCGCGCGCAGCACCCGCGTGGGCGGGTCGTCCTGAACCTGGGACAGCCCGGGCTTTTCACCGCGGCCACCCATCAACAGGTTGACCTCCATGTCCATCAGCCCGGGCAGCAGGATTTGATCGCCGAGGTCGATGAGTTGGCCTTCCGGCTCACCGCCGACACTCGCGATCCGGTCACCCTCGATCTGGACGATGCCGGGTGAGACGATCTCGCCGGCGTCGACGTCGAGCAGCCCGGCGGCCTTGAGCGTCAACACCGGTTAGATCACCGGTTCCCGGATGCACTCCACCCAGGCGGCCCCGCTGTCGGGCACCCGCGGCTGCTTCCACGCTTCGATGGGAAACGACACCATGACGAGCGACTGCATGATGTGCATGAGAGTCCTTGCGTCCTCGGGCAGATCGTCTAGTGGGTATTTGTCACAGTAGGCGATCACGTCATTGAGGCGCGGGAAGGCCACGTCGTAGAACGCCTGCATCTCGGCCATCGTCGAGGCCAGTCGCTTGGCGTAGCGCTCGGGTTCGGTGGCGAGATCCCAGTCCAAAAACGGCTCGAGTTCGGCGAATTCAGCGGGCAGCGACGTGGCCATTGTTCTGATACTCCTTCACGTAGTCACCGGTCGTCTTGTGCAGATGACGGATCAAGACTTCCTGGTCGCACAGCAGGAACTCTGTGACGGCCCGCGTGCCGATCATGGTCTGGGTCGCTTCGAGCGTATTGGCGTCCTGCAGCGCGTACTCCTTGAACGTCACAGCGGCCAACTCCTGGGCCAGCCGTTCCCGCGCGTTGCGCGGCGGGACGAAATACAGCGTGCACTCGAAGATGTGCTTGTCCACGGCGGTGGGCCAGTAGTGGTAGGTGAGGAACCAGCCCGGCTCCCAGATCAGCAGCATGAAGTTCGGGTAGAAGAGGAACGAGTCGATGCCCCATTGCGGCACCCTCTTCACATTGACCCCCGGCGGCAGGTCCAGCTTCTCGATGAGCTCCGGCTTGTCCCACGGGCCGAACAGACCGCTGCGCAACACCTGGTCCATCGGCTTCACCATGGACATGTCCGGGGGAGGCGCCTGACCGCCCCACGTCGACTGCAGGCTGTGCGGGCCGGCCAGTTCGTAGTGCAGCGCCTCGTATCCGAACTTTTGGATCTTGGCGGCTTCTTCCTTCGTGTATTGCCCCTGGTGCAGGATCGGCGCGTGGTAGAACTCGACGAACGCATCGATGAACAGCTTCCAGTTGCTGCCGACCTCGGCGCGGTAGGAGTAGGTCTCCGTCATCTCGCCGAAGGGGTAGCCCTCGATGCTCTTGGCGAGTGGCCCGAGGTAGTCGGTGAGCGGCGCCGCGTTGGGGTCGAAGTTGATGAAAATGAAGCCCTCCCACACCTCGCAGCGGACCGGCGCCAAGCCGAAGTTGCCCTTGTCGAGGTTGAAGAATTCTTCTTCCTGTTGAACGAAGGTCAGGTCACCGTCGAGGTTGTAGCGCCAGGCGTGGTACTTGCAGGTGAACTGCCGGCAGGTGCCGGAGGTCTCCTCGTTGGGGAAGTCGTTCCACACCAACTTGTTTCCGCGGTGGCGGCAGACGTTGTGATACGCCTTGACCGATCCGTCCTTGGTCTTGACGATGATCACCGAGGTGCCCTTGCCCGCCGACGGCAGCTCTTTGGTGAAGTAGCTGCCGGTGCGGGGCAGGCGGTCGACTCGGCCGACGTTGAGCCATGTCTTCCTGAAGACGGCGTCGCGCTCGGCTTCGAAGAAGGCGGTATCGATCGAGTCGGTGTAGTCGACGGGCGCCGTGCCAAGCTCGGGGTAGTTCTCTGTCCAGCTGCCTGCGGCTGGCTTGGGGAAGTGGGGCAACTTTCTACCTCTCTTAGTGTTCGGCGTTTTCGAGCTGTACGCCAAAAGTGTTGAAGGCCATGGCCAGCAGCGCGTAGCAGCCGACCGTGAAGACGAAATCCATGCGCTGCCGGTCGTCGAGGCGCACACCGAGCGCGGCCCAGGTCTGGTCGGACAGCTGTGATTTCTCCTCGAGCTCGTCGACACCGGCGATCACCACGCGGTCGAACTCGTCCGCGGGCCGGCCTTGCTGGACCGCGGCGATCTCGTCGTCGGTCACTCCCTCGGCCTTGGCCATCGCGACGTGGTGAGACCACTCATAGGCGCAGCCTCGGCGATGCGCGACCCGCAGGATGGCCAGCTCACGAATGCGCGGCGGCAGCGTGGACGAGGTCAAGAGGTGGACGTTGAAGCGCAGAAACGCCTTGGCGAGGGCGGGATGGTGGGCGAGGGTGCTGAGCGCATTGTTGGTGTCCGGGTCGCGCATCGCCGAGAGCGCCCGGTGGGCACTGTCGTCCCACTGGTCAGCGGGCAGCGGCGCCAACCGCATCCGCGCACTCCTCTCGCCATCCCCCGATGCACCTCTCGGTGAAGGAGAATCAGATTCTCATTTCCAACTAATAGAGTTGCATGAATCGCGCGGCGGGTCAATGGCGGCGGCCGGCGACGCGCCCGGGCCGCAGGCGGTTCGCCGCCCCGGCGCGGCGAAATGCCCGCCTTCCTGCGAGAACGCCGGCCGCCGCGCCGCTTTGCGGGTCGACGCCGCGCTTCACCTTTCACACCCGGCCGCTCGGGGGTGGGCGCCGCGCCGGGCCGGTCCCCGCCTGGTCGGCCGCCGCACGCGGGCCACCGCATCGGATGGATGTTGATTCTCGCTTGGCGAGAAGATAGTTTTCATTTTAGTGATCTTGGCACGGGACAACGATTCGCCGAGGCTGCGTGGGAGCGGAATCGAATAGACGGACCCGATGGAAGGGCAACGGCCATGAACAAAGAAGACATGATCCTGATCAGCGTCGACGACCACACCGTCGAGCCGCCCGACATGTTCAAGAACCACCTGCCGAAGAAGTACCAGGACGACGCGCCGCGCCTGGTGCACAACGCCGACGGCTCGGACATGTGGAAGTTCCGCGACACCGTGATCCCCAACGTGGCATTGAACGCGGTCGCCGGACGGCCGAAGGAGGAGTACGGCATCGAGCCGACCGGGCTCGACGAGATCCGGCCGGGTTGTTACAACGTCGACGAGCGAGTCAAGGACATGAACGCCGGCGGCATCCTGGCCTCCATCTGCTTCCCTTCGTTTCCCGGCTTCGCCGCCCGGCTCTTCGCCACCGAGGATCACGATTTCTCGATCGCGCTGGTGCAGGCGTACAACGACTGGCACATCGACGAGTGGTGCGGTGCCTACCCGGCGCGGTTCATCCCGATGGCGATCCCGGTCATCTGGGATGCCGAGGCGTGTGCGGCCGAGGTGCGACGCGTCGCGAAGAAGGGCGTGCACGCGTTGACGTTCACCGAGAACCCGGCCGCGATGGGATATCCGAGCTTTCACAACGAGTACTGGAATCCGCTGTGGAAAGCCTTGGTGGACACCGACACCGTGATGAACGTGCACATCGGTTCGTCGGGCCGGCTGGCGATCACCGCGCCGGACGCGCCGATGGATGTGATGATCACGCTGCAGCCGATGAACATCGTGCAGGCCGCCGCCGACCTGTTGTGGTCGCGGCCGATCAAGGAATACCCGGACCTGAAGGTCGCGCTCTCCGAGGGCGGAACCGGCTGGATCCCCTACTTCCTCGAGCGTGCCGACCGGACCTTCGAAATGCATTCCGCCTGGACGCACCAGGACTTCAAGGGCAAGCTGCCCAGCGAGGTTTTCCGCGACCACTTCCTGACCTGCTTCATCAGCGACAAGGTCGGCGTGGCGCTGCGCAACATGATCGGCATCGACAACATCTGCTGGGAAGCCGACTATCCGCACAGCGACTCGATGTGGCCGGGTGCGCCGGAAGAGCTGTGGGATGTGTTGTCCATCAACAACGTTCCGGACGACGAGATCAACAAGATGACCTACGAGAACGCGATGCGCTGGTACTCGTTCGACCCGTTCACTCACATCTCGCGTGAACAGGCGACCGTCGGTGCGCTGCGTAAGGCCGCCGAGGGGCATGACGTGTCCATCAAGGCGCAGGGCCACGACAAGGACACCCGGGGCGGTTCGTCCTTCGCCGATTTCGCGGCCAACGCGAAAGCCCTTACCGGCAACAAGGACTGAGGGTCCCCCAGCCCCGCGAGCAGACGCAAACTCGCATAACTCCGGTCGCGATTATGCGAGTTTGCGTCTGCTCGCGCTGAAAGAGGAGGAGCGCTAAATGCCCGGCGCTGGAATGAACTTCGAGCTGACCGATGACCAGGAGCTGATCCGACGGTCGGTCGCCGAGCTGGCGCGGAAATTCGACGATCAGTACTGGATGGAAAAAGACCAGGCGCACGAATTTCCGCGCGAGTTCTACCAGGCCATCGCGCAGGGTGGCTGGCTGGGCATGACGATTCCCACCGAGTACGGCGGACACGGCCTCGGTATCACCGAAGCCACCATCCTGCTCGAGGAGGTCGCCAAATCCGGCGGCGCCATGAACGCAGCCAGCTCGATCCACCTTTCCATCTTCGGCATGCAACCGGTGGTGGTGCACGGCTCCGACGAACTCAAGGCGCGCACCCTGCCCAAGGTCGCAACCGGCGAAGTCCACGTCTGCTTCGGCGTGACCGAACCCGGTGCGGGACTGGACACCTCGCGCATCACCACCTTCGCCAAACGCGACGGCGATCGCTACATCGTCAACGGCCGCAAGGTGTGGATCTCCAAAGCCATGGAGTCCGACAAGATCCTGTTGCTGACCCGCACGCAGAGCTACGAGGAAGTCACCAAGAAGACCGACGGGATGACCCTGTTCATCACCGATCTGGACCGCAGCCGCATCGACATCCGGCCGATCCGCAAGATGGGCCGCAACGCCGTCAGCTCCAACGAGTTGTTCATCGACAACCTCGAGGTACCGGTGGAGGACCGAATCGGCGAGGAGGGCAAGGGTTTCCAGTACATCCTGGACGGTCTGAACCCGGAACGCATGCTGATCGCCGCCGAGGCGCTCGGCATCGGCCGCGTGGCGCTGGACAGGGCGGTCAAGTACGGCAACGAGCGTGAGGTCTTCGGCCGGCCCATCGGAATGAACCAGGGCCTGCAATTCCCGCTCGCGGACTCTTTGGCGCGCCTCGACGCCGCCGAGCTGATGCTGCGCAAGGCGACCTGGTTGTACGACCATGGGAAACCGTGTGGGCGCGAGGCGAACACCGCGAAATACCTGTGCGCCGATGCGGGCTTCACCGCCGCCGACCGGGCGCTGCAAACCCACGGCGGCATGGGTTACGCGGAGGAGTACCACATCACGCGCTACTTCCGCGAGGCCCGGTTGATGAAGATCGCACCGGTGAGCCAGGAGATGATCCTGAACTTCCTGGGAGCGAACGTCCTGAAATTGCCGAGGAGCTACTGACGTCCGCCGACGAACCCGTGCTCCTGTCGGAAGACCGCGACGGAGTGCGCACGCTCACCCTCAACCGTCCGCGCCGAAAGAATGCGATCAACCCCGAACTCTGGGCCGCGTTGCGCGACGCGCTGCTCGGCGCCGGCCGGGATCGTGGCGTGCGCGCACTCGTGCTCACCGGCTCCGGCGGCAGCTTCTGCTCGGGCGCCGACATCTCGGCGCCCGACGACGTGCACCCGAACTACAAGCTGCAGCGGCTGACCGACGTCGCGCTCGCTCTGCACGAGCTCGCGATACCGACGATCGCCAAGGTGACCGGGGTGGCCGTCGGGGCGGGCTGGAACCTCGCCCTGGGATGTGACTTCGTGGTCGCCACACCGGAATCGAGGTTCTGCCAGATCTTTGCCAAGCGTGGTCTGTCGATCGACCTCGGCGGCTCCTGGCTCCTGCCCAAACTCGTTGGCCTGCAACAGGCCAAGCGGCTCGCGCTGCTGGGCGAGACGATTGACGCGGCGGAAGCGTACGCCCTGAACCTGGTGACGTGGCTGGTGCCGGGCGCGGAAATCGACGCCTTCGTCGACGACCTCGCGGACCGGTTGGCGGCGGGTCCACCGATCGCCCTCGCCCACACCAAAGCCCTGCTGAACCAGGGCGCCGACAGCACCTTGCGCGGTGCCCTCGCGAACGAGGCACGCGCGCAAGTGGGAAACTTCGCAACGGCCGACGCGGCCGCGGCGTACGCCGCTTTCGCGGAGCGGCGGGAGCCGTCGTTCACTGGCCGGTGGGCATCAGCACGATCGAAGGAAGAAGAGTAGGGATATGCGGGAAACAGTCATCGTCGAAGCCGTGCGCACTGCGGTGGGGAAGCGCAACGGCGGCCTGTCCGGCATGCACGCCGCCGACTTGTCGGCCGTCGTCCTCAACGAACTGCTGGAGCGCGCCGGAGTCGGCCCGGAGACCGTCGACGACGTGATCTGGGGATGCGTATCCCAGGTCGGTGACCAGTCCAGCAACATCGGGCGTTACGCGGTCCTGGCCGCCGGTTGGCCGGAGACCATCCCCGGTACCACCGTCAACCGCGCGTGCGGGTCGAGCCAGCAGGCCCTCGACTTCGCCGTGCAGGCGGTGATGTCCGGTCAGCAAGACGTCGTCGTGGCCGGCGGCGTCGAGGTCATGAGCCGTGTCCCGCTCGGTTCGGCCCGGGCGACCGGCATGCCGTACGGCCCGAAGGTCCTCGCCCGCTATGACGACTTCTCCTTCAACCAGGGGCTGTCGGCCGAGATGATCGCCAAGAAGTGGGGCTTGTCCCGGACCCGGCTCGACGAATACTCCGCGCGCTCCCACGAACGGGCCGCCGCGGCCCAGGACGCCGGCGCCTTCACCGAACAGATCGTGCCGGTCTTCACCGAAGACGGAATGGTCGTCGCCGCCGACGAGGGTGTGCGGCGGGGGACCACGGTGGAGAAACTCAGCGGCCTGAAGCCGGCCTTCACCGAAGACGGCGTGATCCACGCGGGCAACTCCTCGCAGATCTCCGACGGTGCGGCGGCCTTGCTGGTGATGACGGCGGAAATGGCGGTCGACCTCGGCTTGACCCCGTTGGTGCGCTACCTGGCGGGCGCGGTCACCGGGGCGGACCCGGTGCTCATGCTCACCGGTCCCATCCCGGCGACCGAGAAGGTGCTGAAGAAGGCCGGCGTGCAGCTGTCGGAGGTCGGTGCGTTCGAGGTGAACGAGGCCTTCGCGCCGGTGCCGCTGGCGTGGCTCGCCGAAACGGGGGCGGACCCCAAGCGGGTCAACCCGCTCGGCGGCGCCATCGCGCTGGGCCACCCGCTGGGCGGGTCCGGGGCGGTGCTGATGACGCGCATGGTGCACCACATGCGCGACAACGGGATTCGATACGGGCTGCAGACCATGTGCGAGGGCGGCGGCACCGCCAACGCCACCCTGGTCGAACTCGTGCGGTAGCGCCGGCGTCCCCGCACGCCGAAAACAAAAGGCCCCGGGTGACCCTTGTCACAGCCGGCAAACTAACCTACTGTGTGTTCACTAGGTTGGTTGCCCGCCATTCGGTCGAAGGAGTCCGGTGCCCGACGCACGGCGATACGACACGTTGCTCGCCAAAGGTGAGGACCGCAAGCAGCGCATCCTCGACGTCGCGCAACGGCTGCTGACGCGCAACGGCTGGCGCAGCACCACCCTCGCCCAGATCGCCGGCGAGGCCGGGGTCACCCCCGCCGGTCTGCTGCATCACTTCGAATCCAAAGAGCAGCTGCTGCACGCCGTCCTCGACGCGCGCGACCTCGACGACGACCTCCACGCCGACCGCACCGGTGATCTCTTCGCCCAGATCGCCCAGGTCGCCGATCGGTTCAACCGGGCACCCGAACTGGTGGGGACATTCACGGTGTTGCTGGTCGAGAACATCCTTCCCGACGCCCCGCTGCACGACCGGATGCTGGCCCGGCATCGCGCCGCCACCGACATCGTCGCCGATCTCATCCGCCGCGGGCAGGCCGATGGCCGATACCGCGCGGACATCGACCCCGCCGTCAAGGCAGTAGAGATTCTCGCCTTCGTCCACGGAATGGAAACCACATGGTTGCTCGATCCATCGATACCGCTAACCGAGGCGTTCAAGCAGTACGCCGAGACACTGGCGCGGGACTTCGCCCCGTAGAAGAGCCACGCGAGGAAATGAGATACCGGCTCGACGTGGTCGCCGCCACCGTTGTCGACGTGGTGCGCTTCGCCGGTGGCTGGCTCTTCGACCGGGCGATGGCAGGGTGGGACGTCACCGTGCTCGTTGCTGACCACCCCGACGATCGGCCACTGCAGATCCTCGGCGCCCGGGTGATCGACCTCGAAGACGCCTTGGCGTCGGTGCAATCACGTCCCCGTCCCCAGGCCCTGGCGGCCGCGGCGGACCTGTTCGGCTGCGACTCGCGGGTTCGGCAAGGCGTGTTGCAGGCCCTCGATCACGGCGTCACCGAGGTCACGCTGTGGGGGGAGAACTGGCCGGCCGAGCTCGACGACAGCGTCGGCCTGGTGCAGCACCGGCTGAGCATGGCCGCCCACACGTTCAAGGCCCAGGCCCTGGCCGCCGCCGCTCTTCCAGACGGCTCGATCGGTCCCGTCGAGACCTTCCGTAGCGGATTGCTGGCCTGGCCATCGGTCGCCGCCGATCTGGTTCCCGCCAGCTGAGCCGTGCACCGGCCGCCCAGGGCCGGGCCCCTCGTTGACGACCGGCATGCCTTATGGAAATGTAATACTCATATCCGAGAGGCGCGTTCTCACTAGCCGAGATTCGAGGAGCGGGAGATGGCGAACGAATTCTCCGAGTTGGACTTCTTCCGCGGCGGCGAGCTCATCGGCGACCCGTACCCCTACTACGAGGCGCTGCGCCAGCGCTGCCCCGTCACGCGGGAACCCCATCACAACGTCACGATGATCACCGGCTGGGACGAGGCGTGCGCGGTGCTCAACGACGCCGACACGTGGTCCTCGTGCATCTCGGTGACCGGCCCCTTTCCCGGCTTTCCGGTGCCGCTGGAAGGTGACGACATCACCGGGTTGATCGAAGAGCACCGCGACGAATTGCCGTTCAGCGACCAACTGCCGACGCTCGATCCGCCGACCCACACCAACCACCGCTCGCTGCTGATGCGGCTCATCACCCCGAAGCGTCTCAAGGAGAACGAGGACGCCATGTGGGTGCTCGCCGATCAGGCGCTCGACACCTTCCTGGCGCCCGGCCGTGGCGAGTTCATCAAGGGCTTTGCCGGCCCGTTCACGCTGCTCGTCATCGCCGACCTGCTCGGCGTGCCCGAGGAAGATCGGGACAAGTTCGTCAAGGGCATCCGCGACCACTCGGGTGGCGGCGTCGGGGGAACCAAGGGCTCGCTCGCGCACAGCCCGCTGGAGTTCCTCTACGGGCTGTTCTCCGACTACGTCTCCGACCGCAGGCGCGACCCTCGCGACGACGTGCTGACCGGCCTGGCCACCGCCACGTATCCCGACGGCTCGACCCCCGAGGTCGAAGACGTGGCCCGCGTCGCCAGCAACGTCTTCTCCGCGGGGCAGGAGACCACCGTGCGGCTCCTGGGGGCGGCATTGCAGACGCTCGGGGAGCGACCCGACATCCAGGCGCAGTTGCGCAAGGACCGCAGCCTGATCCCCAATTTCATCGAGGAGTCGTTGCGGCACGAGAGCCCGGTCAAGGGTGACTTCCGCTTGAATCGGGTGCCCGTCAATGTCGGTGGCGTCGACCTGCCGGCGGGAACCACCGTGATGGTCGTGCAGGCGGCCGCCAACCGTGACCCGCGCCGGTTCGACGACCCGGCCACCTTCGACCCGGCCCGCAAGAACGCCCGTCAGCACATCTCGTTCGGGCGCGGTATCCACAGCTGCCCGGGAGCGCCGCTGGCGCGCGCCGAAACGCGGGTGGCGATCGAGCGCCTACTCGACAGGACGTCGGACATCAGGATCGACGAGCACCTGCACGGCCCCGCGAACCACCGCCGCTACCAATACGTTCCGACCTACATCCTGCGCGGATTGACGGAACTGCACCTGGAGTTCACCCCGGCATGAAAGTCACAGTCGACGACCAGCGCTGCCGCGGCCATGGCGTCTGCACCACGCTGTGCCCGGAGGTGTTCACCCTCACCGACGACGGTTACGCGGAGGCGATAACGTCCGACGTCCCAACGGAATTCGAGGCCGCCACTCAAGAGGCCATCGAGTGCTGTCCCGAGCAGGCCATCAGCAAGATCTGATCGGAGTTAAGGAGATTCAGTGGCGAAAGGGTACGTCATCCTCACCGAGGCCATCAAGGATCCGGAGGGCATGAAAGCCTATGCCCAGGCTGCCGGTTCGGCGATGGCCGGTGCCACCATCCTGGCGGTTGACACTGCTCCGAAAGTGATCGAGGGCGCCTGGCACGGCGACCAGACCGTCGTGCTGGAATTCGAATCGGTGGACGCGGCCCGTGCGTGGTACGAGTCCGAGGCCTATCAAAAGGCGGCGAAGCTGCGGCAGGCCGCGGCCGACTGCAACGCCGTCATCGTCTCCGGATTCTGATCGCTACTCGCCCACGATCGAGATGGCCTGCCGGGGGCACTGGCGAACGGCCTCGCGCACGTCCGCCTCGTTCTCCGGGGTGACTTCTTCCTGCAGCACGGTCAGCATGTCGTCGTCGCCGAGCAGAAAAATCTCCGGGTTGATGCCCATACAGACGCCGTTGCTCTCGCAGAGTCCCCAGTCGACTTCGATCTTCTTGGTCATCCGTGACCCCCTTTACCGAAGTATCTTGACGGGCACGTTCTTCCAGCCCGCGACGTTTTGCATGTTCACCCGTGTGCAGCCCGCCCAGTCCACCTCGTAGCGCGGCATGAAATCGAGGAGCCTCTCGAGCGCGATCCTGCTTTCCAGGCGGGCCAGCGCCGCGCCCAGGCAACTGTGGATCCCGTACCCCAGGCCGAGGTGTTGCGCCTCGGTCTGGTCGCGCTCGATGTCGAAGGTGTCGGCGTCGGTGAAGGCCTCCGGGTCGCGGTTCGCCGCGGCGCCGCACAGGAACACCGGCTTGCCGGCGGGAATCACGCCGCCGCTGACGTGTGCCTCTTTCAGGGTGTAGCGCACGTTGTACTGCACCGGCCCCTCGAAGCGCAGGAGCTCTTCCACCGCCCCGGGAATCTTGTCGCGGTCCTCCTGCAGTTTCTGCCACTGGTCGGGGTGGCGCGCGAAGATCACCGCCGCGTTGCCGAGCAGCTTGGTGACGGTCTCGGCGCCCGCCCCGCCCAAAAGCGTCGCGAAGCCGGTGATCTCGATGTCATCGAGCTTGCGCATCTCACCGTTCTCGCCGGGGATCTCCGCCGCGATCAGCCTGCTGATCATGTCGTCCTGCGGCTCCGCGCGGCGCTCCTGGACCAGGCCGAAGTAGTACATCGCGGTGTCGATGTTGGCCTGCATGCCGGCTTCGCTGATCTCGATCTGTCCCGGTTCATGGGACAGGCTGGTGTCGATCCAGTGGCGGACCTGCTGCCGGTACTCCTCCGGCACGCCGGCCATCCGGGTGATCACCTCGACCGGGAACGGCCCGGAGAAGTCCTGCACGACGTCGAAGTTGCCGGGGTCGGCGGCACCGAGGTACTTGTCGATCACCTCGATGATCGTCTCGCGCTGCGATTGGATCGCCCGGGGAGTGAACGCCTTGTTGAGCAGGCTGCGCATGTGGCGGTGCTCGGGCGGATCCATGAAGATGATCGACTTCTGCTCGGGGGACACGCCCCGGCGCACCATCGCCAGGTCGCAGCCGCGCGCCGAGGAGTAGGTCTCGAAGTCCTTGAACGCGGCCGCGACGTCCTCGTGGCGGGTCAGCGCGTAGAAGTCCTCTTTTTCGTCGTAATACAGCGGCGCTTCCTCGCGCATCCGTCGATAGATGTCGAACGGGTTGTTGAAGTAGTCCTCGGAGTACGGATCGAAGACGACCTTCGGTTTTGTCACTGAAATCCTCCTCAGCGGCGAGGGCGGGCTGCAACCGTTACAGCGGAGTCGCTGACTGTAACGGTAACGGTAATACCTTCGTGACGAACCGGAAAGACCGAAACGCCAAGTTCTCAAGCCCTCTTCGCGACGTCGACGGACTTCATGACGTCGTCGAGGGTGCCCAGGTCACCGCCGAGTTCCGCGCTGATGCTGCGCACGACGGCCACGTCCTTGCGCACGAATTCGCCGGCCACCTCGAGGAACGAGGCGACGGAACCTGCCGCCGCCGCCAGGTCGAGGACGCGGCTGGTCGAGCTGCCCTGTGTCAACGCGGTCAGCAACGTCGGTTCCGGCACGCCGAGCCGCTCACCCCATCGCATGGCGTGTGCGAGCAGCCCGATTTGCCCCGCGAAGAGGGCGTTGTTCACCAGTTTCACGATTTGTCCGCAGCCACGCGCGCCGACGTGCAAAACCGGGTCGCCGTAGCAGTCCAGCACGGGCCGCACGCGCGCCACCGCGTCGTCGGCTCCCCCCACGAACAGCGTGAGCCGGCCGGCCGCGATGTCGTGCGGGCCCCCGCTGACCGCGGCGTCGACGACGTCGACTCCGTCGGCGCGTGCGGCGAGGTCGTCGATCGTCTTCGGGCTGGCGGTGGTGTGCACCACCAGCGCCGAACCTTGCGGCATGGCGGACAGCAACCCGCCGTCCAGGCATACCTCTCGCACCTGCTGGTCGGTGAACACGCAGAGCACCACGATGTCGGCCCGGGCACCGGCCTGGGCGACGTCGTGGACGGCACGCGCGCCGAGCCGCTCGAGATCGCTTCGCTTTTCCGACGTCCGGCCCAGGGTCAGGACGTCATGCCGGGCCTCGATCAGACGGGCCACCATGGGTCGGCCCATCCGTCCGGCACCGACGAACCCGATTCTCACTGGGCCTTCATCGGGAAGTGCCCATCATGTCCAGCGCGGCGTCGGCCGCGTCCAGCACCATTCCCCCGCTCGCCCCGGCCCGTTCGGCCAGGTCGACCACCAGGCGAACGTCCTTTTGCAGCAGCGTCCCGGCCACGCCGGCGAGCCGTTCCAATCCGCCGATCCCGCCAAGGGCGTTGAGGGCGAAGCTGTTCCCGCTGCTGCGAGACACGACTTCGGTGAGGCGGTCCGGGTCGACACCGAGGGCGCCGGCCAGCGAGAGCGCGGTGGCGGCGGTGGCCAGGTGGGCGGTGAACAGCAGGTTGTTGAGCAGCTTGGTGGTTTGACCGGAACCGAGCTCCCCGAGGTGGACGATCGGATCGGCATAGGTGGCAAAGACGGGGCGGCACCGCTCGACGACGTCGGCGTCGCCGCCGACCATCACCAACAGCCGCCCCTCGGAGGCCGCCGGTCCGCCGCCGCTCACGGGTGCGTCGATGATCGAGATGCCTTTGGCCGCAGCCCTGTTCGCCAGCATCCGGCAGGTGTTGGGGTGCACGGTGCTGTGCACCGCGATCACACCGCCCGGCTGCATCGCCGCCAGCAGCCCGCGCTCACCGCCCGCGATCTCGTCGATGTCGGCGTCGCCCACGACGCACAGGCAGACCAGGTCGCTGGCCGCGGCGAGTTCGGCCGGTGACTCGGCAACCTTGGCCGTGGTGTCGGCGAACGGCTCGAGGGTTGCGGGCCTGCGCGCCCACAGTGTCGTCTCGTAGCCGGCCTCGATGATCCGCCGCGCCATGGGGCCGCCCTGGCTGCCCAGACCGATGAATCCGACTCTCATCCGGTGGCCTCTTCCGAGCTTGATGACGTCACGCATTCATCGACGAACCCAAGGACCTCCGCGTGATAATCCGCGGCGGTGTGGCCGAGGCTGATGTTGTGCCCCGCGCCGGACTGCCGATGCACGGTGAACCGCGGCGCAGCGGAGAACATCGCGGTAATCTGCTGCACCGCCGAATCATCGGCCTGCCAGACTTTTTCGTGTTCGGCGATGCTGAAGTGCACGGGCACCCGGACAGCCGGGGCAAGCGTTGGGAAAGTCTGGCGTGCCCAGTCCGACACCATTTGGTCCTCATAGGACGGCGCGGACGGGGACACCGTCGCGCCGCCGAGGACCTCGGGCGGGTACAGGTGCTCCGGGCTCCATAGCAGGTCGCGCATGCCCGACGGGCGTCGTTCGCGGGTCGCTGTTTTGAGTATTTCCTTGGCCGCGGGGTGGTAGTGCCGACCGGTGCCGGCCAGTTCGATTCCCAGCAGATCGGCGCCGCGCTCGTCGGCGCCCATCCGCATCACGAGTTCGCATCCGCCGGAATGCCCCATCAGGAACAGCCCCGCGCCGCGAGCCCGATCACCGAGGATGCGGTCCACCGCGCCGTAGGCGAGGTTGACCCGTTGCTCGGGCAGCGCCATCGCCTCCGGATAGGGGGCGGAGCTGCCGTAGCCGGGCCGGTCGAGCGCGACCACGGTGAATCCGGCCGCGGCGCCGGTCCGCAGCATCGACAGCGACGGGTGACCCGGGCAATCGAAATAGATCGCGGTGGTGCCACCGCCGTGGATCGCGACGATCACGGCCGTGGGTTCGGGGGATTCGGCGATCAGCGCCGACATCGGCACGCCGTCGACGATCACCAGCCGGGGGCGGGGCGCGGGGCCGCTCATGTGTCCGCCCGCAACAACAGCACGCCGCTGGGGGTGAGGCCGCCGCTGCTGACCACGCCGACGCGGGCGCCGGCGACCTGGCGATCGCCGGCCTCGCCGCGCAGCTGGGTGACGGCCTCGTGGACCAGGCCCATGCCGTGGGTGCGGCCGTGCGAGAGCTGGCCGCCGTGCGTGTTGAGTGGCAGCTGGCCGTCGCGGGCGATGTTCTTGCCGCCGTCCAGGAACTCTCTGGCCTCGCCGATGCCGCAGAAGCCCAGGGCCTCGATCCATGACAGGCAGTTCATGGTGAAACCGTCGTAGAGTTCGGCGATGTCAACATCCTTGGGGCGCAACGTGGTACGTGTCCACACGTGCGCGGCCTGGCCCAGCACCTGCGGCTCATGGGTCAACGTGCTCTGGTCCCAGTCGATGCGTTCGATGATCTGCGTGCCCACCGCCTCCACCAGCACCGGCGGCTTGGCGAGGTCCCGGGCGGCGTCGACGGCGGAGACGACGACCGCTATGGCGCCGTCGCAGGGCACGTCGCAGTCATAGAGGCCGAAGGGCGTGGTGATGGGCCGCGCGTTGAGGTAGTCATCCATCGTCATCGGGCTTCGGTACACCGCCGTGGGGTTCAGCTCGGCGTTGGCCCGCTGGTTCAACGCGATCCAGCCGAGCGTCTCCTTGGTGGTGCCGTAGCGGTGAAAGTGCCGCTGCGCGTTCATGGCGAGCGTGTGGGCCGCCGACGTGGCGCCGAACGGCATCAGCCAGCCAGGCGCCCGGCCCATCGATCCGCTGATCTTGCCCTGCTTCATCAGCTCGTTGAAGGTGGCTTCCCACAACGTGCGGAAGCACAGCACGTGACGGGCCAGCCCGCCGGCGACAGCGAGCATCGCGGCGATCAACGATCCTCCCGGGCCGAAGGTTTCGATCCCGCCGTTGTGCCAGACCGGCCGGATGCCCAGGGCGGCCTCGAGCGAGGTGACGCCGCCCTCGCCGAACCCTCCGAGGTTGCCCCCGCCGGGATACGTTGACAGGCCGTCGATGTCGGCGAACGTCAGCCCCGCGTCGGCGATCGCCGCCTCGCACGCCTGGACGGTCAGCGCCAGCGGCGGTTGCATCAATCGGCGCCCGATGGGCGACATGCCGATTCCGGTCAGCGCGACCTTGTCCTCGAATTTCGCCGTGGTCAGCATCGGGCGGACGTATTCGCCGAACCGCTCGGGCGCGATCTCGTCGGCCGGCAGGGGTGCGCGCGCGGAATCCGCGGCCGGCCGAAACAGCGGCAGCCACACGTCTTCGGCCGGTTCGAAGACGACCTCCACCTGTTGGCCGAGTTCGAGCCGGTCGGGATCGCAGTCCACGATGTTGGTGGTCAGCCGGACCCGGGGGTCCTCGGCGATGGCGACCTGGGCGATCACGTAGGGCGCCGGCATGCCGGGCACGCTGAACCGGTGGTTCACGGTGAAGCCGGCGAGCGTCGCCTTGCCGGAGACCGGCCGCACGCCCATATCGCGCGATCGGCAGTACCGGCACACCGGGGCCGGGGGGTGGATCAGCGATTCGCAGCCATTGCACTGCTGCAGCCGCAACGTGCCGTCGGCGCCCGAGGTCCAGAAGAATTCGTTGTCCTGGGTGATCAGGGGCAACGGTCGTCCCGGTGCTGCTGGCACGTCACCTCCGCGCGTCGAACGGTCCTGCAGCGCAACTGGTAGGACCGTTATACGAATCGGAGAATTACGTTATCACTCGCACGCGGCGCGATCGAGGCACGCTCGCCACCCGTCACAGCGGCACCCACACGCCGCCCACGTAGATGCCCCACTGGTGAAAGCCGACACTCCACATCGGGGGCTCCGATGTCCACCATGGTTGTGGCGGAGGCGGCGGCACGTCCTGCCCGGCGAACGAGGGGGCGTATGGCGGCGGGGGTGTGTACCACGACCACGACGGCGGTGCCGGCGGCGGTTTGCACTCGCGGGTCGCCGGGTTGAACGACATGTTTTGGTCGCACTCCGCCGAGCTGATTGCCGGCGTCGCGATCACCGCGACCGCCATCGCCACGAAGGCGACCGCGAGGGCGGCGGCCAGACGACGAACGAACCACCTCATGGTGGGCCTCCAGTGGGGCCATCCTGACCTTGGCTGGTGTCAGCCTATTCCGTCGATGCCGCCCTGACCAGGAGGAACTTTTTCAAGGGCGGCGACAGAGCGCACCCGGTGATCAGCGCGACCGAAGACGGGTCAACGGGTGAATCCCCACTCCGCCTCGTTCTCCTCGGTTTTGAGGCGCTCGGCCGGATCGTCCGCGTCGGCGAGGGGCGGGTGTGCGGACGGGGACGTGCGCTCACCGATCTCGGCGATGGCGTGTACAGGGCAGTCCATCAATGCGCGCATGACGGCGTCGCGATCCGCCTCCGCCACGGTGCCGTCGCCGATGAGGGACGCGTAGCCCCAGTCGTCCAGCGAGAAATACCCGGGCGCGTATTTCGCGCAGATTCCGAAGCCGTCGCAAACGGTGCGGTCCAAACGGATCTTCATGCGAGCCTCACCGCCTCCGCCTGGTAGGGCCGGTCGGCCCGGAACGCGCCGCGGGCGCAGTCCGGGCACGCGCCGTCGAGATGGGTGGCGACTTCGCCCGGGAACTGACCGAGCAGGCTGGCGGCGACGTTGGTGGCGGCGTCCAGCGTTGCGCACGCGCCGCGTCCGCGCAGCAGCACCGACCAGCGGCGCAACCGCTCGACGTCTTCGGTTGTCGCCACGCCGTCTCGCAGCGCGCCTGCGACGGCGGCCATCGCCGCCGTCCCGTTGAAGCACGACCCGCATTGGCCGGCGTTCTCGCGGTCGAAGTAGGCCAGCACCGACGCGGCGACCGCGACGGGGCAGTCGTCGGTGATCACCGAGATGGCGCCGCAACCCAGGCCGCTGCCCAGTCGCCGCATCGTCTCGTGGTCCAGCGTCGTGTCCAGCACGGTGCGGTTGAGCAGACCGGCGAAGTAGCCGCCCAGCAACGCACCTCGCACGTGCTCCGCCGGAACACCGTGCAGGGCAAGGAGTTCGGTGAAGGGCATGCCGTGCGGAAGCTCGTAGAGAACGGGCGACCGGCCGGCCCCGGTGATGGTGGCCAGGAAGGTGCCCGGGGAGAGTGATGTGCCCTGCGAGCGGAATGCCGCGGCGCCGTGGCCCTGCAGGAACGGCAGGTTGGCCAGCGTCTCGACGTTGCTCACCAGTGTGGGCCGCTCGTCGACGCCGGTTTCGAAGGGGCGTGGCGGCTTGTCGGTCGGCTTGGCCGGGCCGCCGTTGATCGCGCGGACGGCGGCGGTTTCCTCGCCGGCCACATACCCGGGCTGCACGGTCAACATGCCGACCGTGACGCCGAGCGCGTCGGGACCCAGCTCATCGAGCGCGGTCTCGACGCTGTGCGCCGACTCCGGGTCGGACACGTAGACGTAGGCGCGGCCCGCGCCGACGATCGCTGCCGCCAGCCGGAGCCCGTCGAGGATCAGGTGGGGCCGGTTGCGCAGCAGCCAGCGGTCTTTGATCGAAGCCGGTTCTCCCTCTTCGCCATTCGCGACGACCACGGCGCCACCGGCACCGCGCCCTGCGAGGCCGGCATTGTCGCGCACCGTACGCAACTTGATCGCGAGCGGGAAGGCCGCACCGCCGCGGCCGACCAGCCCACCGGCGTCGACCTCGCGCAGCAACGAGTCGGCGTCGACCAGCGGCCGGTATCCGCCGAGCCGCCGATACGCCGCGAGGTCCTCGCGGGGTTGGCCGGTTCGTTCGAACAGCAACCGGGGTTCACACCCGGGGAAGGCGACGGTGGTGATGGCGGTGGATTGCGCGGTGTTCACGGCTGGCCCGCCGGCGTCTTGGTTAGGCTTGCGCCCATGCGAACTGCGGTGGTGCGCGTCAATGTCGATCCGAAAGACGTGTGCACGCCCGCGCAGCTACGAGACGGCATGGCAGCGCTCCTTCAGCTCGCCGGGCAGTCGGGTGCCGGCGTGGTCGAGAACGACCTCCCGGCTATGCCCCTGGGCCGCCGTGAAGTTGAATTGTTGATCGCGGCCGAACACGGTGACGAGGCCATCGAGGCGGCGATCGGGTTGTGCACCACAGTGTTCGGCGGCTCCCCGGTTGCCGGGGTGGTCACCTTCATCAGCCGTGGGACCGACGACGATGCCCACGGCGTGCTGTCCGGTTTCGGGCTCACCGGTGAGATCGAGCGGACCCCGGGCGACGAAGGCTTCGACATCGTCTACGTGACGCTGCGTGAGGAGGACCTCGACCGCATCCCGGAGAGCCGGGTTCACACGGCTCTGGAGGCCTCGCTCAACTGCGAGGTCCACATTCGCACCGTCTAGCAACATCACGAGCCCAGGAACTCGAGGATCGCGGGTGCGGCCTGCACCCAGGTGTCGAACATGTTGAAGTGCTGCACCCGCCCCGCCGCGCGGTCTTCGGCCGCACGCTCCCACGCGTCCTCCGGCCAGGGCGGATCGATGAGCTTGGACCCCTTGATCAAACAACTCACCTCGAGCGACGTCCGTTTGGGGTGATCCATGTCGTTCTCACCGCCGCGGATGATCAACGTGGGAACCTTGATGCGGTCGAACATTTCGTCCTCGACACCCGGAATCGTCTGCCCCGGTTTGGAAACGAACGCGTTGAGCCAGCGCAGCATCACCTTGAGGAATTCGTCTTTGTCGAAGTCGAGGAACCGCTGCTTGTTGTTCGGGTTCTCCTCGATGCGATCACGCCATTCGGCCACCTTCACCACACCGTCCATTCCGGTGCCGCGCACGGCGAGAATGCTCGGGATGATGTAGAAGGAACCGAGCACGAAGGTGCCGTAGGTGCCGCCGACGATGTTCCACACCACCAGCTTGGTGACCATCTCGGGGTAGAGCATCGTGGTGAGCATGGAATCGCGTGCCCCGCCCGATCCGCCGGCGAGGATGCAGCGCTCGAAGCCCAGGCCGGTCACCAGCTTGTGCAGCGTCTCGGCGCGCATGTGCGACTCGCTCTGTCCGTAGAACTGCACATCGGAGGCACCGCAGTTGGGTCGGTCCCACAGCAGGACGCGATACCCGCCGGCGACGAGCGCGTCGGCGAGGGGGCGCAGCCCCTCGATCTCCTTGCTGAACCGCCCGCCCGGCGTCAGCGCAATGAGATCGCCTGACTCACCGAGGATTTCGTAGACGACATTTCCCCCGTTGATCTCCATTGAAGGCACGCGATTCTCCTGTGGTTAGGCCTGCACCAGAACGTCGTTGCCGACGACGCGCACCGGATAGGTGCGGATGCTCCATTCCGGTTTGACGGCGGTCGTGCCGGTCGCCAGCTCGAAACCCCATTGGTGCCAGGGGCAATAGATGTATTCCAGGTCGCGCACCATGACCGAGTCACCCGGAGCGGTTTCGTCGACGATCGTCCGTCCCCGGGCCCGCCCCGAACACAGCGGACCGCCTTGGTGGGGGCAGTAATTCGCGATGGCATAGAAGCTGCCGTTGACGTTGTAGACACCGACGCCGTGCCGCCCGATGGGTACCAGCTTGTGCTTGCCCGGCGGGATCTCGTCCACGGTTGCGACGACATGCTCGCGGCCCTGGGCGAGACGGGGCTCGGGCCGTTTGGCTGCCCCTTCTTGTTCGAAGGTCAACTCAGAGCACCCGGGTCTGACCCTCGAGGACCGGAACGGTCTCGGGCAGGTGATAGGTCGCGATGCCGTTCTTGTACATCACGGCGTCGCGGGCAGCTTTGGGCAGGTGCTTGACCAGCCAGCGGGGGTCATCGAACGTCCAATGCGGGTAATCCGAGGAGAACAGCAGGATCTTCTCGCACTCCATCCATTCCAGCGCTCGGGTCAGCTCCGTCTTGTCTTCGGGATAGTCCAGCGGCTGGGTGGTGAACTTGATGTGGTCCTTGACGTATTCGGACGGCTTGCGTTTGATGTCCACCCACGACTTGCGGGCCTCGTAGATCGCGTCCATCCGCCACATCAGCGGCAGGATCCAGGTGAACGCGTGCTCGACGAAGACGATCCGCAGCGTCGGGAAGCGGTCGAAGACGCCGTCGAAGATCAGGCTCATCACCTGATTGGCGGCCAGCAGCGAATAGGTCACCATGAAGTCGTGGTTGTAGCTGGGGAATCCCACCGGCGGAATCGGTAATTCGTCGTACTGGCTGCGCGACAGGTGGCAGCTCACGGTGATGTCGTGCTTGGTCGCCGCCGCCCAGATCGGGTCGTATTTGGGATGGCCCCACGACGGCTTGGGCTCCGCCTTGATCAGGATCTGCGCCATGTAGGGGTGCCCCGCCCAGCGCTCGATTTCGCGCACGGACTCTTGCGGCTCCTCGATGGCCAGGCAGATCGAACCGCGCCACCGCTCGTGCCAGTTGTTGTGGCTGTCCAGCCAGTGATTGGCCTGCCAGTCGTTGAGCGCGTACGACATCGCGTGTTGCGCTTCGGGCAGCCGGGCCGGGTAGGCGGCGGGTTCCAGGATCGCGATGTCGGAGCCCGCCTCCATGATCAGCTGGCGAAACGCCAAGTCCGGGTCGCTGCAGGGAAACTCGCCGTTGGGGGGGAAGGTGTCCACGCGCATCGCGTAGGAGTGCGCATAGTCGGGGGCGTCGTAGTAGATCAGCTCACCCACATTGCGGTTGAGGAAGTACTTGCTGCGCCACGGCTCGGGGATGTATGGAACCAGCTCGCCGCGCTTGGGCGCCGGGTGGACATCCGAGTCGACGCACCGGACGGCTATGCGCTCGGCAGCGGGAATCCGCTCCTGCGAATGTGTCAACGTCATCTCCGAACTCCTCGGTCTCACGTCCTACTCCTACTGTGCGCCGACCCCGGCGGGCATGTCTATGCCGTAGAGCTGCGCCGCGTTGCGCCAGCACACCTTTTCGCGCTGTTCGGCGGAGAGCGCGCCGGGCAGCTTCGTCGCATCACCGAACTGCCAGTGCGGGTAGCTGGAGCCGAACATCACCATGTCGTCCTTGCCGGTGAAGCCGAACCATTCGCCGGCGAACTCGACATCGCCGGGACCGTCGAGGCTGCCCTGGACGAAGTACACGTGCCCGGGCAGGTAGTCGCTGGGAATGCGCGGCGCCCACGGCGTCTGCTCGAGGTGCGGCCGCCCGAACGTGTCCATCCGCCAGATGAACGGTGTCACGAAGTCGGCGGCGCCGTCGGCCCAGACGAACTTCAGTCCGGCGAAGCGCTCGAACACTCCCTCGGCGATCATGTTCATCAGGTGGTAGATGTAATTCAGCGCCATGAAGCTGACGTATTGCTCGTAGGTGCGGGTGTTGCCGGACGGCGTTGGCGGGAACATGATCCCGTTGCCCACCTCGATGTGCGCGGCCACTGGCAGCCCGGCGTCGACCGCGGCCTCCCACAGTGGCCAGAACTGCGGTTTGCCGTACAGCTCGCGGGATTGCAGCGGGACGCCGATCTGGACGACGCGCGGATGCGCGCGCCATTTCTCGATCTCCCGCAATGCGCCGGCGATGTCGTCCGGATTGACCCGGATGGTGCCGCGGAACTTCTCGCCGAACTCGCTGGACTCCAGCCAGTTCGACACCATCATCTCGTTGTGGGCGGCGTGCAGGGCGGTGCCGAGGTGCCGGTCGGGCATGATGCCGCGGCCCATCGGATGCAGGACGGCGACGTCGACCCCGCGCTTCGAAAACAGCTCCTGGGCAACGAATTCCGGATCTGATCCGGGGTATTGGCCGTCCGGTCCCTCGGTGTTCGGCGCGTACTCACCGCCGGGAGCGCCATACCAGTCCATCTCGTAATCGGGGAAGCCGCGGCTCTTGAACGGCTCGCGCAGGGTCTTCCGCAGCGCCTTGTTGGACGGGAAGAAAATGTGCACGCTCGCGTCGATCAGGGGTGTGCGAGTGCCGTCAGCGTGTTCGATCACGAAAGCCATCCTTCGACTCGGGCGGCCAACGCGAGCCCAGCCGGGTCATATGATAGATAACCTAACATTCTTCTCAACGGTCATTCAATGGGTTTTCGGTAAGCGTTTCGTTTAGTCATCATCGCTGGTAGTAGGCGATTTCCCACGGGTTTCGCAAGTATCGTTCTTAAATCCGGATAATACCATTCTCTGGCCCGCGGATCGGGGTCATCCGCCTCTATGCAGGGGGTGACCGGGCTGGGCGGGCGACGGGCCGACCGTCACGCCGGCGGCCCGCTCGAGCGGTTTGATGACCGTCGTGAAGTCGGAATCGGGGCCTTGGTCATCCGCGACCCGCTCCCAGAGCCGGCGGATGGTGGTGGCCACGTCCGTCGGCACGCCGAGCGCTTCCGCTTCCTCGAGATAGAGCCGCACGTCTTTGACCATCAGCCCGGTGGCAAACCCGTAATCGAACGTCCCGGGCAGGATCGCGCGGGGGAACTTGTCCCGGCTCGCGCTGGTGGCGCCCGAGCCGGCGTTGAGCACCTCGATCATCACGGCCGGGTCGAGCCCGGCCTTCACGCCCATCACCACGACCTCTGCGGTCGCGGCCAGGACGTTGGCCGCCAGCACGTTGTTGGCGAGCTTCATCGTCTGCGCCAAACCGGGTTTGGCTCCGACGTAGAACGGTCGGCCGATCGCCTCGAGGGCGGGTCGGGCGGCCTCGAATCCGGCGCGCGGACCGGACACCATGATCGCGAGGGCGCCCTTCTCGGCCCCGCCGACGCCGCCGCTGACCGGGCTGTCGATCGCCACGATGTCGCGCTGGGCGAGCCGGTCGTGGATCTGGCCCGCGGTGCGGCTGCCGATCGTGGACAGGTCGACGTAGCGCTCGATCCGCGCGCCCGCGATCACGCCCGCCGCACCGGTCGCCACCTCGAGCGAGGCGGCCGGCGTGGGGAGGCTGGCCAGCACCGTCTCGGCACGGTCGGCGACGTCTTTCGGCGACGACGCGGGACGCGCCCCCAAGGCGACGACGCGCTCCAGCGCCTCCTCGCGCGTGTCGAACGCCACGACGTCATGGTTTTGCTCAATCAGGCGCCGTGCCATGGGAAAACCCATGTTCCCCAGCCCGACGAATCCCACCCGCACGGCGATCCCCGAATCTTGATGGTCGCGACCCGCAGCGCCCGGCTTCGCCGCGCTAGCGATCGCCACGGTCCCGCTCTAGTTCGGCGAACGCCTCGCGGGCGATGCGGAAGCTGTCGACCGCGGCCGGCACTCCCGCGTAGATGGCGACCTGCAGGAAGATCTCGCGAATCTCCTCGCGGGTGACGCCGTTCGTCAGCGCCGCCTTGACGTGCGTGCGCAGTTCGTTCGGGCGATTCAACACCGAGATCATCGCCAGGTTGAGCATGCTGCGCGTCTTTCGGGACAACTCGTCGCGGCCCCACACCGCGCCCCAGCAGTACTCGGTGACCAGGTCCTGCAGGGGCTTGGTGAAGTCGTCCGCGTCGGCCAGGGCGCGGCTGACATACTCCTCGCCCAGCACGGCGGAGCGGATGTCCAGCCCCCGCTGGTAGGTCTCGCGATCCAATGGTCTTTCCCTTCGTCCGGGGGCGCCGGCGTCGTAATGCCCCGAGCGCAGTCTCGCATCGCGACCGGTCAACGCGGTCGGCATCGATATCCGCCGGGCCGCGTCCGTGACCCCGTAACCCGACTGCGAGATCATTACTTCCGCATGCGAGAATGATATTCTCGCGCCGGCGGTGATGACAGGGAGGCGGCCTTCATGCTGTTGGAGTTCGATGCCGATCAGCGGCTGTGGCAGAAGACCGTTCGCGACGCCGTCGCCAAGCAGTGCCCACCCGCTCTGGTGCGCGGCGTGGCCGAGGACGGTGTCGACCCCAGCCCCTTGTGGAAGTCGTATGTGGACCAGGGCTGGACCGAGCTGAACGATGCCGCCAGCGCCGTCGAATTGGCGGTCGTGCTCGAGGAATTGGGGCGCGCGACCGACCCCACCCCCTTCCTGGCGACGATGAGCCAGTTCGCCCCGTTGGCGGCTGAGCAGTTCGATCCGCACGAGTCGGGCACCGCCGTGTACGGCGGGGTGGCGGCGCACCGGGACGCCGAGGGCTGGGTGTTGGACGGGACCGCGCGGCATGTGCTCGACGGCGATCGCGTCGACCGCTTGGCGGTGGTGACCGACGCCGGGGTGTTCGTCATCGCGTCGAACCAGGTGTCGGCGCGGCGGACGGCGATCTTCGATCCCGTCCTGCACGTCGCCGACCTGTCGTTCGGCGAAGTCCGGGTGCCCGACAGCGCCCGGCTCACCGTCGACTCCGAGCGCGCGCACCACATCGCGCTGACGGGCATGGCGATCACCATGGTCGGTGCGTGCCAGCGCATCCTCGATCTGGTGCTCGAACACGTCCGGAGCCGGCAGCAATTCGGCGTGCCGATCGGTTCGTTCCAGGCCGTTCAGCACAAGGCCGCGGACATGCACGTCGCGGTGGAACGGGCCAGGGCCCTGGCGTACTTCGCGGCGCTGACCATCGCCGCCGACGATCCCCGCCGCCGGCTCGCGGCGGCCATGGCCAAGGCGTCGGCCGGGGAGTGCCAGTCGCTGGTCTTCCGGCATGGTTTACAGCTCCACGGCGCAATGGGATTCACGTGGGAGAACGATCTGCAGTTCGCGCTGAAGCGCGCCAAGGCCGGTGAGTTGATGCTGGGCGGCGCCGCCGAGCACCGGGCGCGCATCGCGGAGGAGTACCGTGCAGCTGACTTTTGATTCCGACGTCGAGGCGTTTCGGTCGGAGTTCGCGGCCTTCCTCGACGAAAACCTGCCGCCCGCAAGCGAAACGCTGGAGCGGCCCCGTTCGGTATCCCATATGCCGCGGTGGGCGCGCGACTGGCAGCGGCTGTTGTTCGACAACGGCTGGCTGCTGCCGAGCCAGCCGCCGGAGTTCGGCGGCCGCAACGCGACGGTCATTCAGCAGTTCGTCTACCTCGAGGAACTCAGCCGCCGCCGGATCTACCACAGCTTCAACCCGCAGGGCGTGAACATCGTTGCGGCGTCGCTGTTGTCGTTCGGCAGCGAGGAACACAAGCGCCGCTGGGCGGTGCCGATCCTGCGGGCCGAGATCACCGCATCGCTGGGCATGAGTGAACCCAGCGCGGGCTCCGACCTGGCGTCGTTGCGCACCCGCGCCGTGCTGGACGGCGACCACTTCGTGGTCAACGGGCAGAAGGTGTGGACGTCGGGCGCCCACGACGCCGACGTCCTGCTGACGTTCGTGCGCACCAACCCGGATGCGCCCAAGCACAAGGGGATCAGCGCGCTGATCATCCCCACCGACACACCGGGAGTCGTGCGCCGGCCGTTCCCGTCGATCTGCGGCGCCGACGACCGGGATTTCAACGAGGTGTTCTTCACCGACGCCCGGGTGCCGGCGGAGAATCTGGTCGGCGAGCTCGACCAGGGCTGGCGGGTCGCCAACGGGTCGCTGGGGCACGAGCGCACGATGATGTGGCTGGGTTTCGCCGATCGGCTCGACAACATGATCGACGACTTCCATCCCCGCACGGAGGTCGAGCGCGACCAGTACGCCAGCACCATCATGGACAAGCAGGCGCTGCGCCTGCTGGGGTCGGCGGCCTTGGCCCGCGCCTCCCGCGGCGAAGACGACGTGGCGGCGATCTCGGTGCTCAAGCTGCTCGGGTCCGAGGCCGAGCTGCGTGCCATGGAGCTCGCGCTGACGTCGGCGGGCGCCGACGGCCTGGTTCACCCGGGCCTGACCGGGCCGTACGCACACATGAACCTCGACCACTACTTCGCCAGTTGGTTCGAGCGCTATGCCCGCAGCTTCTCGGGGACCATCGCCGGGGGCACCTCGGAGATCCAGCGCAACATCATCGCCCAACGGGTGCTCGGGCTGCCGCGGGGTTAGCTCCCCCTGTCGAGCGACCCGAGTCGCTAGACAGGGTCGAACTTGGTGATCAGCCAAGCCCCGTTGACGCGGCTCAAACTCACCAGCACGCTGCTGGACGCCATCGCCGGGTCCGGGTTGTCCTTACTGGTGGTGCTCTGGTCGACCAACACCAGCACGACCGCCGAATTCGGATGCAGCTCCGAGACGGCGGCCCCGATCACCCGGGCGCTGGTTTTCAGCGACTTCTGCTTGGCCGCCGGAGCGACGATCTGCTCGGTGAACTGGTTGTAGTACGACAGGAAATCCCCGGACAGGTGCGACTTCGCCGCGGCGAAGTCTTTGTCGAGTGTGTCGGGCGAGTAGGACAGCAGCGCGACCGTGCCGTCGGACGCCGCAGCGACGACCGCGTTGGCGACGCCGGCGTCGGTTTGTTTGTCGGGCCGGTACTGGGTGAAGTACAGCCACGTCGCCACACCACCGGAGAGCAGCAGGAGCGAAACCAGAAGGAAGGGAACGACCTTCACCCTGCCCCGCGCCCGAGGCTTGCTCGGTTCACTGTCGTCGGTCTGTTCGGGAGAGTCGTCGGCGGCGTCGACGTCGCGGCTGTCGTCGCTCATGGAACGAACTCCAGTTTGGACATCTTGTACTGCCCGCCGTCGTCTGTGACGGTCACCTTGAGCCGCCAATTGCGTGGTTCGTCTTTGGCGCCCGCGGCGTTGCTGATCCGCGATGACGCCGCGACGAGCACCAACGCGGAATTCCCCTCGATGGATTGCACGGCCGCCGCATTCACGGTCCCCTGGGTGACCACCTTGGACTGCTCGACAACCGTCGTGAAATCCTTCGCGCGCTGCTGGAAGTCATCCCTGAACTGGCCGGTTGAATTGTCGATCACCCGCTGGACGTCCTCCTTGGCCCGATTGAAGTCCATCGAGAACATGTTGACGACGCCTTGTTTGGCCCCCGCGATGAAGTTGGCGGTGCGCTGGTTGCGCTCGGTGGTCTCGTGGCGTTCCCATACCATGTATCCGCTGGCCCCGACGAAGGCGCAGATGAGAACGATGACGGCCGCTTTCCACGTCACGGACCACGGTGGCAGCCGCACGCGTCGCCGGGAGCGGGCCGGCTCGGATTCCGACTCGGTTTCTTCCGGGGTCTCGTCGGTGACTTCGCCGGCGGTCTCCGCTTCGTCGGTTGCTTCGACGGTGTCGGTGGTGTCGTCTTTGGTCTGTGCCTCGGCGGTCTCGGTCGCGTCCTCGCCGGTGCCCGGGGCCGCCTCGGCGGCCTTGGCCCCGGCCTCCCGCTCCGCCTGGGCCTGGGCCTCACGCCGGAGCCGGGCGGCGCGGGCGCGGGCCCGTGCCGCGGCCGCGAGTGCTTCGGCTTCGGCGGCTTCCGCCTCGGCTTCCGCGATCATGGCCATCGTGTCGGCTTTCGATGGAGCCGGATCTTGCGGCGGTTCCTTCGCCTCAGCCATCGCGCTTGCTGCCCGTCACTTTCATATCGACTGACTCCGGGTCACGTGGCTACCATCGCACGAGCGAAAACGGATAACTGGCGGTGCCCCCCGGTCCGCCACCGCAACCCGTGTCGAACGTGGAGTCGACCTGACCCGCCATCGTCACCGCATCCCACGAGTAAACGTCATGCGAGGGAAAGAACTGGACCACGCAGCGCACGCCGTCGGGGACGTCAACGGCCATGGTGTAGCGGCCGTTGGACAGATGTGCGTCCGACCTCCAGGGCGCCGCCTGCCCGTTGGGTTGCGGAATCGCTTGGATGCTCAGGCATTCCGGTCCTTGATCGTATCGGCACGGCCGAATCGCCCAAATCCAACTGTGGCCGGGGTCCCGGTTGGTGTCCACCCGGTAGTTGCCGACCTGGATGTCGGCATGGGCGGTCGGCGTGACAGTCAGCGCGGCCGTGGCGAGCGCAAGGCCTACTGCGAACGTCTTCACCGATGCGTCTCCCGTCTCTGCGCACGCGCCTGGCCTGAATATAGAGCGCGGCCACGCTGAACAGGCGTACTCGGGAAAATTGGGGCGGTCAATGGACGGCTTTCTCTGCATGGCGACGCCGCAGGTCAGTCGATGACGGCGGCTTCCTTGCGTTCGGTGATCGGCCTGGCGAGTTCCTGTTCGTCGCAGATGCGTTGCAGCTTCTCCAGCGTCTCGTCCAGCCCGGCCCCGATCTTGCGGCCGGGGGTGAAGGTGGCCGGCAGCTTGCGCATGCCCTGGATGACGCCGATGGTCTCGTAGTGGACGGTGCCTTCGGGGTCGCAGCGGTAGTCCGGCATCCGGTCGAGCACCGCGGTGAGCATGGACTTGAACACGGTGCGAGCCACGTTTGACCCGGCGCACCGGTGGACGCCGAGCCCGAAGCTGAAGTGCCGGTTGCCTTTACGGTCCAGGACGATCTCGTCGGGATCGTGGAACACCGCGGGGTCGCGGTTGGCCATCGCCCACGAGATCCACAGCCGCTCGCCCTCTTTGAAGCGGGTGCCGTCGAGCTCGACGTCGTCGGAGAACGTCCGACCGTCGCCGGGGGCCGGTGTGAAGTAGCGCAAGAACTCCTCGGTCGCGGGGTCGAGCAGCGCCTTGCGTTCCCTGCTGAGCAGGTCGCGCTGTTCGGGATGCCCGGAAAGCCACTCCAACGAATGGGCGGTCAGGGCGGTCGTGGTGTCGAACCCGCCGCCGATGACCAGGCCGAGGTTGCCCAGGATCTCCAAGTCCGGCGCCGGCTCCCCGTCGATGCGCATCTGCAGCAGGGCATTGACGATTCCCGGCCGCGGATGCTGGCGGATCTCGAGCATGTTGTTCACCATGTCGAGGCCCATCTGCTTGTGCATTTCGGTGACGCGCTCGATATCGGGGGAGTGTTCGGGCGTGTACACCGCGGCGTGGACCGGCTCGCTGTACATCTTCCACTTCTTCAGCGGGATGCCCATCATCGCCAACGTCAGCACGGCCGGGACGATGTTGGCCAGGTCGTCGACGAAGTCGATGCTGCCGCCCTCGATCTTTTCGTCGAGGCACGCGCGCGTCACGTCGTCGATGAACGGCTCCCAGCGCTTGACCGCGGCCGGCGACAGATACGGGTTGAGCACTGTGCGGTAGATGCGGTGCTCGGGGTCGTCCATCTCCAGGATGCCGCCGCGCACCGCGCTGATGCGGCTGGCGGTGGGGATCGAAATGCCTTTGTAGCCACGCCGTTCGCCGTTGATGTCGTGATCGTTGGAGACGGCGGGGCAGCGGGCCAGCTCGAAGACCTCGTGGCTGCCGGCCGCCACCCAATGGCCGCCATAGGTCTCACTCCACGCCATCGGGCACTTGGTGTGCATCTCCTTGGTGATCGCCTCGAACTGTGACCGGTACTCCGCGGAATGGCGATCGAAGTGGTACTGGTTCTTTTTGCGGTCGCTGTCGCTGACGACGTCGTCGACACTCAAAGCTCTGTCTCCCTGCGTATTTCGTCGGTCAGTACCGGGGTGCCCGTTCAGGCGTCTTCGGTGATGATGATGGCCTGCTCCGGGCAGGATTGGGCGGCTTCACGAACCTGGTCCTGCCGATCGGCGGGCACCACTTCGTCGACCGCGGACGAACTGCCGTCGATGTCGCTGAGCTGAAACGACTCCGGCGCGATCATCGCGCACAGGGTGTGGCCCTGACAGCGTTCGGGATCGACCCAGACCTTCACGGTTGTCTCCTTGCGGTGGTTCGGTGTGGACTCGAATTGGCGGCTTCTCAGTTGTGGTAGTCGTACCACTTCAGGTAGCCGCCGGCGTCGACGCGCAACTGCATGCCGGTGACGTACCTGGCCTCGTCGGAGGCCAACCACAGCACGGCGTTGCTGATGTCTTCCGGCTCGACATAGGGAATCCTCATGGCCTGTTGCACGCCGAACACGGGCTCGGCGTCCGCCCGGGTCGGGTGTTCGAGGTCCGGCCGGAACGAGCGGTACATCGGCTCGCTCTGCAGCATGGCGGTGTTGGTGTTCGTGGGGTGCACGACGTTGGCGCGAATGCCCAACGGCGCCAGCTCGGTTGCCAGGTCGTGCACGTAGTGCGCGATCGCGCGCTTGGAGTGCACGTAGGCCATGCCACCCGGATCGTTACCCGGGGCGTCCTTCTTGGCCGTATCCATCAGCGCCGCAGTGGATCCGGTGGCGATGATCGAGGCGCCGGCCCGCAGGTACGGCAACGCGACCTGGATGGCGTTGACGGTGCCGATCAGGTTGGTGTCGATCACGTCGCACCACGCCTGCACCGGCGGCTCGCCCTTCATGCCGGCGACCCCGGCCTGCGCGACCACGATGTCGAGGTGGCGGAACTCGGCGAGCCCGGTGTCCAGCGCGTCGCGCAGTTGGGCGGCGTCGCGCACGTCGGCGCGGGCGGTCACCACGGCCTGGCCGGTCTTCTCGACGAGCCGGGCGGTCTCGTCGAGATCCTCGGGCGCGGCCATCGCGTAGCCGATGGTGTCGATGTCGCAGCACAGGTCGACGGCGATGATGTCGGCGCCTTCCTCGGCCAGTCGCACCGCGTGGCTGCGGCCCTGGCCGCGCGCCGCGCCGGTGACGAAGGCGACCTTGCCCCGTACGCGCCCGTGTGCGCCGTCCGCCACCGCTTCTCCTTCCAATTGGCCGCCGAAGACCGTCGAGGGTCGCGACGTTTCAGGTGTTGCGACCGCCGTTGACGCCCAACAACTGACCGGTGATGTAGCCGGCCTCGTCGGACACCAGGAAGGCGCAGGCCGCCGCGATGTCTTCCGGCTTACCCATCCGGCGCACCGGGGTCCGCGCGATGGTCTCGTCGATGTCGCCCAGGAAGCCGTTCTCCGCCGCGGCGCGCAGCATCGGGGTGTCGATGAAACCCGGCGGCACCGCGTTGACCGTGATGCCGGCGGGGCCGTACTCGAGCGCCAGCGATTTGGTGAGCCCGTTGACCGCCGACTTGGCCGCCACGTAATGGCTCATGTAGGGCGCGCCGGAATGCGTGCTCGACGAAGAGATGTTGACGATCCGCCCCCACTTGGCCTCGATCATGTCGGGCAGCACCGCCTGGATGGTGTGGAAGACCCCGTTGAGGTTGACGTCGATCACCCGCTGCCAGTCCTCGAACGTGATGTTGGTGAAGCGCTTGAATCCGTCCAGGCCCGCGGCGTTGACGAGGACCGTGACGGGGCCCAACCGGGAGCGGATCGCCGCGAAGGCGGCATCCACCTGCGACCGGTCGGTGACGTCGGCGGTGAAGGAGTGGTCGTCGTCCGACGGCCGGAGGTCGATCGTGGCGACGTCGAGGCCGTCGGCGCGCAACCGTTGCGCGACGGCAAGGCCGATGCCGGATCCGCCACCGGTGACCACCGCAGTCTTCACGTTGATGCCTCTTACTCCACGGGTGACCGTCTCAGTCACAAAGAATCACGCTTACAATTATGAGAACCCTACTCTCACGCCGGAGCGGGTGGCAACCTCGCCGGGAAACCCCGCGCGGCCTGCGTCGCGGCAGTCGGTGCACCACCCCATCGGCGGTTGTGGCGCTGGTCAGCGGCCCGCTCTCATTCCTGACAATTTCTTGAATTATCGAGACGCGAATGTAAGATTCGCCGGGGAAGAGAACCGAATTATCGCGACCGTCACCACATTAGGGGGTACGGAATGGCTGCCCAGGACACGGCAGAGCCCGCCGCGGATGCCGCGCCTGAGTCACACGCCGACCGCCGGCTGTTGATCGGTGGCCGGCTGGTCACCGCCGACACCACATTCCCGTCGATCAATCCCGCCACCGGCGCGGTCATCGGGCATGCGCCGGACGCCGGCGCCGCCGAGGCCGCGGCGGCGATCGAAGCGGCCCGGGATGCGTTCGATGCCACCAGCTGGCCGACCGACGTCGAGTTGCGCATCCGCTGCCTCGATCAGCTGCATCAGGCGCTGGTCGACCACGCCGACGAGCTGCGCGAGCTGACCATCGCCGAGGTCGGCGCCACCCGGGCGCTGACGCACGGCGCCCAGCTCGACGAGCCGATCGGCATCGTGCGCTACTACGCCGATCTGCTGCGCACCTACCAGTTCTCCGAGGACCTCGGGGAGAGGCAGTCGCGCGGCATGCTCCACCACCGCTGGGTGGAAAAGGAAGCCGCCGGCGTGGTCGCGGCGATCATCGCCTACAACTATCCGAACCAGCTGGCGTTGGCGAAGCTCGCCCCCGCGCTGGCCGCCGGGTGCACCGTGGTCCTCAAGGGTGCGCCGGACACACCGTTGGTCACGTTGGCGCTCGGTGAGCTCATCGCCGAGCACACCGACATCCCCGACGGCGTGGTGAACGTGCTCAGCTCCTCGGGACCCGCGGCGGGGGAGGCGCTGACCACCAGCCCCGACGTCGACGTCGTCACGTTCACCGGATCAACGGCCGTCGGGCGCAAGATCATGGCCGCCGCGAGCGGGACGGTCAAGCGGGTGTTCCTGGAACTGGGTGGCAAGTCGGCCGCCGTCATGCTCGACGACGCCGACTTCGTCGCCGCGGCGACGTTCGCGGCGTTCAGCATGGTGACCCACGCGGGGCAGGGCTGCGCCCTGACATCGCGGCTGCTGGTCCCGAGGTCGCACCACGACGAAATCGTCGAGCTGATCGCGCAGAACTTCGCCCACGTCCGCCACGGCGACCCCGCGGATCCGAAAACCTACATGGGCCCGCTGATCAACGAGCGCCAGCGGGACAAGGTCGACGGCCTGGTCCAGCGGGCCGTCGCCGCGGGCGCGACGCTGGTCACCGGGGGCAGGCGGCTGGATCCGGGCTACTTCTATGCACCGACGTTGCTCACCGACGTCGATCCCGACAGCGAGATCGCGCAGGAGGAGATCTTCGGCCCGGTGCTCGTCGTGATCGCGTTCGACGATGACGACGATGCGGTGCGCATCGCCAACAACTCGATCTACGGACTCGCGGGCGCCGTCTTCAGCCGCGACGAGGACCGGGCGCTCGCGGTGGCGCGCCGGATCCGGGCCGGCTCGTTCTCCATCAACGGCGGCAACTACTTCGGTGCGGACAGCCCGTTCGGGGGATTCAAGCAGTCGGGGGTGGGCCGCGAAATGGGTGTGGCCGGGCTGGAGGAGTTCCTGGAGAGCAAGACTTATGCAGTTCCAGCGGCGGGGGCCCCGGCGTGAGGCCGCTCGAGGGCATCCGCGTCCTGGAGGTCGCGATGTACGGGTTCGTCCCGTCGGCCGGCGCCGTGCTCGCCGAGTGGGGCGCCGACGTCGTCAAGGTCGAACACGCGGTAACCGGGGACCCGCAGCGCGGTCTGCGGCAGACCGGCATGCTGCGCGTCGAGGGCGACCCCAACCCCAACATCGAACACGCGAACCGCGGCAAGCGCAGCATCGGCCTGGACATGTCGGTGCCGGAGGGCAAGGAGGTGCTCTACGAGCTGGCCCGACGGTCGGATGTCTTTCTCACCAGCTTCCTGCCCGGCGCCCGCCAGAAGTTCGGGATCGACATCGACGACATCCGGGCGGTGAACCCGAACATCGTCTACGCGCGCGGAAGCGCGCTCGGCCCGCGCGGCGAGGAGGCCGGCAGGGGCGGCTACGACATGACCGCCTTCTGGTGCCGGGCCGGGACCGCCGCGACCATCACGCCGGCGGGGATGCCGGGGATGATCGCGCCGCCCGGACCCGCGTACGGCGACACCATCTCCGGCACCAATCTCGCGGGTGGCATCGCGGCGGCCCTGCTGAAACGGGAACGCACCGGCGAACCGTCCATCGTCGACGTGTCGCTGCTGGGCAGCGGGCTGTGGTCGATGGGACACACGGTCGCGCTCACAAAGCATTTGGGCCAGCGATTGGAAGCGCCGCCGCCGGGGGTGCACGGCGCCCCGAACAACCCCTTGGTGGGCCTGTACACGACGTCCGACGGGCGCTACATCTCCTTCGTGATGATGCAGCCCACCAAGTTCTGGGCCGACGTGTGCCGGCACGTCGACCTACCGGAGCTGGCCGAGGACCCGCGCTTCGAAACGGTGGAGAAGATCGCCGCCAACACGGCGGATGCGGTCGAGCTCCTGACCAAGGCCATCGCAACCCGCACGCTGGCCGAGTGGAGCGAGCGCTTCGCCACGCTGGCGGGGCCGTGGGCGCCCGTCCAGGACACCCTGCAGGCCGCCGACGACGCGCAGGTTCGGGCGAACGAGTACATGGTGCACGCCGGCGAGCTCGACCTGGTCGCGAACCCGGTCCAGTTCGATGTCGCGGCGCCGCAAACGGGGCCGGCGCCCGGATTCGCCGAGCAGACGGACGAGATCTTGATGGAACTCGGACTCGACTGGGACCGCATCATCGAACTCAAGACGGCCGGCGCCGTCACCTAGGACCGGAGATCTCGTCGATGTTCGAGGCGACCGTCGCGGCTGCGGCGACACATTGGCCCCGACTAAGCGGACTGCTGATTGCTTGTCGGATAACGGTTATGCGTTTTCCATTCCGTCCGGACCCGGCATGAGTCATAATCGCCGGACGCTTCAAGACATGGGGCCCCACGTTTTGGAGCGTCAACTCACGCAACAGAATGGAGGGCCCGGCGTGAGGATGGACAACGCCGTCCCGCCCGAGGCAGATGCCGGATTCCGGCCGCGCACAGGGCGTTTCGTCGTCGCCAGCGCGCCGTCGTGGCCGTCGTCTCAGCCAAATCTACAGCAGTCAATAGGCGGGAACAAGACCGTCGGTCTCGTAACTCAGGAAAGGGTTTGAGGCCGATGGCGACTGGAGGAGCAGACCGCTGGTCCGCGGGATTGCCCCAGCTGAGGCTGAAATGGGACCTGTCGGGACCCATGCAGGCCGTCGGGGCCTTGTTCGCGATGTCGGCCGACGCGGTGAAGTTCGCGTTCCGCCGGCCGTTCCAGTGGCGGGAGTTCTTGGAGCAGTCCTGGTTTGTCGCGCGGGTGTCGCTGGCTCCCACCCTGTTGGTGGCCATCCCGTTCACCGTCCTGGTCAGCTTCACGCTGAACATCCTGTTGCGCGAACTGGGCGCGGCGGACCTCTCCGGTGCGGGTGCCGCGTTCGGTGCGGTCACCCAGCTCGGACCGCTGGTCACGGTCTTGATCGTGGCGGGCGCGGGTGCCACGGCAATGTGTGCGGACCTGGGGGCGCGAACGATTCGTGAAGAGATCGACGCGATGGAGGTGCTGGGCATCAACCCGGTGCAGCGGTTGGTCACACCGCGCATGCTGGCTTCCGGGTTGGTCGCCTTCCTGCTCAACAGCCTGGTGGTCATCATCGGCGTCCTGGGCGGCTACGTCTTCTCGGTGTTCGTCCAAGACGTCAATCCCGGCGCGTTCGCCGCCGGTATCACGTTGCTCACCGGGGTGCCCGAGGTGATCATTTCGTGCATCAAGGCAGCGCTTTTCGGGCTCATCGCAGGCTTGGTCGCCTGCTATCGGGGCCTGTCGATCAGCGGCGGCGGCGCCAAGGCCGTCGGCAACGCGGTGAACGAAACCGTGGTTTATGCCTTCATGTCCCTGTTTGTCGTCAACGTGGTCGTCACCGCGATCGGCATCAAGATGACGGCGAAGTAGGGGCTGGCAATGGCGCTGAGGGCCACATATCCGCGGTTGATCCGCGAATTCGAGAGGCCGGTCGCCTTGATGGGCCGGATCGGCGACCACACCATCTTCTACGGCAAAGCGCTCGCCGGAGTGCCCTTCGCCGCTACCCGCTACACGCGCGAAGTCGTTCGACTCGTTGCCGAGATCAGCATGGGCGCGGGCACTTTGGCGATGATCGGCGGAACCGTGGTGATCGTGGGCTTCCTGACGCTGGCGGCGGGCGGCACACTGGCTATCCAGGGTTACACCTCGCTGGGCAACATCGGCATCGAGGCGCTGACGGGCTTCTTGGCCGCGTTCATCAATGTGCGCATCGCGGCGCCGGTGGTCGCGGGGATCGGTCTGGCCGCCACCTTCGGCGCCGGGGTGACCGCCCAGCTGGGTGCCATGCGGATCAACGAAGAGGTCGATGCCTTGGAGAGCATGGCAATTCGGCCGGTCGCCTACCTGGTGAGCACCAGGATCCTGGCGGGAATGATGGCCATCACGCCGTTGTACAGCATCGCCGTCATCCTGTCGTTCGTGGCCAGTCAGTTCACCACGACGTTCTTGCTCGGGCAGTCGCAGGGCTTGTACCAGCACTACTTCAACACGTTCTTGAACCCGATCGACTTGTTGTGGTCGTTTCTGCAGGCCATCCTGATGGCGCTCACCATCCTGCTCATCCACACCTACTACGGTTACTTCGCTTCGGGGGGCCCGGCCGGTGTCGGCAATGCGACCGGCAACGCGGTGCGCACCTCGCTGATCGTCGTGGTGTCGGTAACGCTGCTGGTCTCGCTGTCTATCTACGGTACGAACGGCAACTTCAACCTGTCCGGTTAGCGAAGGAGGTGGAACGGCAGTGACGCAGAGTGTGCCAGCGGGTCGCGCGGTCGCCGGGCGACCGCCGCGCGCCGGCCATGCGCACCCGCCGGCCGGACGGAACTATCTGCCGCCCGTGCTCGGGCTGCTCACGGTCGTCATCATCGGCTTGATCTTCGCGTTGGCGGTGGGCCTGTTTCAGGGCTCGTTCACCGAAACCGTTCCGGTGACCGTGATCTCGCAACGCGCCGGCCTTGTCATGAACTCGGACGCCAAGGTCAAGATGCGCGGCGTGCAGGTGGGCAAGGTCGCCTCGGTCGAATCACTGCCCAACGGGCAAGCGGCCATCCACCTGGCGATGGACCCGTCGCAATTGCGCTTCATTCCCAGCAACGTGCTCGTCGACATCGCGTCATCGACGGTATTCGGTGCGAAGTCCGTCCAGCTGGTCGAACCTGCCCAACCCTCGGCCCAGCGGCTGCACGGCGGTCAGACGCTGCAGGGCCAGCACGTCATGGTCGAAATCAACACGGTGTTCCAGGAATTGGTGTCGGTCCTGGCGCACATCGACCCGCCGAAGCTCAACGAGTCGTTGGGTGCGCTCGCACAAGCGTTCAGTGGGCGGGGCCCGCAGCTTGGCCAGTCGCTGAGCGACCTGGATTCGTTTCTGGCCAAGCTGGAGCCGAGCCTTCCGGCTTTCCGGCATGACCTCTCGGTGTTACCGGTGGTGTCCAACGCCTACGCCGACGCGGCGCCGAACCTGGTGAAGACCGCGGCCAACGCGACCCGCATCAGCAAGACGATCGTCGATGAGCAACACAACCTGGATGCGTTGCTGATCAGCGCGATCGGCCTGGCCGACATCGGCAACGACGTGTTGTCGACCAACCGCCAACGGCTCACGGATGCGCTGCATCTGCTGGTGCCGACCACCGATCTGACCAATGAGTACCACGAGGTTTTCACCTGCGGATTCGGTGGCCTGATCAATATCGCGCACGGTCCGCCGTTGTCGGAACCGAGCATCAACATCTCGGCGAGCCTCACCTGGGGCGGCGAACGCTACCGGTATCCGACGAACCTGCCCAAGGTTGCGGCGACCGGCGGCCCGCAGTGCATGGGCCTGCCGAACCTGCCGTTCAACACGCATCCGAAGCAATTCATCACCGATATCGGCGCCGACCCGGTGGGGTACGGAAACCCACAGCTGCTGATCAACTCCGATCTCCTCAAACAGCTGTTGTACGGACCGATCGCCGGGCCGCCACGTAACTCCGCCCAGGTGGGGATGCCCGGATGAGAACGCGCGCCACGCTGATCAAGTTCGCGATCTTTGCGGTCGTGATGGCGATGCTGACCGCCTTCCTGTTCTTCATCTTCGGCCAATACCGGACCGGTGCGACCAACGGGTATTCGGCGGTCTTCACCGATGTGTCGCGCCTCAAGGCGGGGCAGTCGGTGCGGGTCGCCGGCATCCGGGTCGGCACCGTCGACAGCGTTTCGCTGCAGCCGGACAAGAAGGTCGTGGTGAAGTTCGACGCGGACCGCAGCGTCGTCCTCACCGAGGGCACCAGGGCGGCGGTCCGTTACCTGAACTTGGTGGGCGACCGCTACCTCGAACTCGTCGATGGTCCTGGCTCGACGAAGCATCTGCCGGCCGGGGGTCAGATTCCGGTCAGCCACACAGCGCCGGCGCTCGACCTCGATCTGCTGCTCGGCGGGCTGAAACCGGTTACCCAGGGCCTGAATGCGCGTGACGTCAACGCGCTGACATCCGGGTTGTTGCAGGTCTTCCAGGGGCAGGGCGGGACGCTGGAGTCGCTGTTCGCCAAGACGACGTCGTTCTCAAACACCTTGGCCGACCACGATCAAACGGTGCAGCAGCTGATCGACAACCTCAACATCGTGATCGGCACGATCTCCAAGGACGGCACCAAGTTCTCCGGCGCGATCGACCGCCTCGAGCGGCTCGTCAGCGGGCTGTCGGACGACCGCAACACCATCGGCTCCGCCATCGACGCCCTGGACAGGGGAACCGCCTCGCTGGCGGATCTGCTGAGCAGCGCGCGGCCGCCGCTGTCCGGCACCATAGACCAGTTGAATCGGCTGGCGCCGATCCTCGATAACGACAAGGACCGCCTCGACGCCGCAATCGGGAAGGCACCAAAGAACTACCGGAAGCTGGTCCGACTCGGCGCGGACGGCGCCACCATCCCGTACTACCTGTGCCAGTTGGAACTGCGCGGCACCGATCTTCAGGGCAGGACAGTGAAAGCCCCGATATTCAGGTCAGACGCTGGAAGGTGTACGGAACCCTGATGCTCAAGTATCGCGGAGCTGGGCTCGTCAAGGCGGGACTCATCGGCGTCGTCCTGGCGGTGATGGTCATCCTCGTCGGCCTGTCGCCCGACCGGTTCATCGCATGGGCGACGATGGTCAGGTACCAGGCGCTGTTTACCGAAGCCGGCGGCCTTGCGGCGGGCAACCCGGTCATCGTGTCGGGCGTGAAGGTCGGCACGGTGTCGGATGTGAAGTTGCATCACGGCGATGCTCTGGTGACCTTCGCGATGAAGGGCAACGTCCTGCTCGGGTCGGAGACTTCCGCGCACATTCGCACCGGCACGCTGTTGGGCGAGCGGATGCTGACGGTGGAGTCCGCAGGCAGCGGCACGTTGCACCCGATGGCGCTCATTCCGGTCTCGCGCACGTCTTCGCCGTACTCGCTGACGGAAGCGGTCAGCGACCTGACAACCGACACTGCCGGAACGAACACCACGGCGCTGAACCAGTCGTTGGACACGTTGTCGGCGACGCTGGACCAGATCGCGCCGCAAATGGGGCCGGCCTTCGACGCGCTCACCCGGTTGTCGCGCAGCCTCAATAGCCGCAACAAGAACCTGGGCGAGCTGTTCAAGAGCGCAGGCGACGTCACCGGCGTTCTCTCCGAACGCAGCCAGCAGGTCAACAAACTCATCCTCAACTCCGACTCTCTGCTCCAAGTGCTGGTGGCGCGCCGGCAGGAGGTGGTGGACCTGCTGGCCAACACGTCGGCGGTGGCCAAACAGTTGACGGCACTGGTGCACGAAAACGAAAGCAAGCTGGCGCCGACGCTTCAGCGGCTGAATTCGGTGACCGCCATGCTGCAAAAGAATCGCGACAACATCAGCAAAGCGCTGACGGGCCTGAAGAAATTTCAGATCACGGTCGGCGAGGGCATCTCCAGCATGTACGCCTATCAGGCCTTCGTCCCGAACTTCCTTGCCCCGCAACTCTTCCAACCGATCATCGATTACCTCTGGGGATTCCGCACCTTCGACACCTCGAAGGGTCCTGGCCACCCTTCACCGTTGCCGCGGTCGCTGACTCCCTGGCCGTACAACGGTATTCCGGTGTGCCCTGGCTGCACGTTGGGTGGCAGGGTCGGAGGATCGCAATGACCTCCCGGATTCCCCGTAACAGGGTGATGGCCGTGGCGGCGGTTGTCCTGGTCGGGCTCATCGTGGCCGGCGCCGCCGTGCTCGTCCGCAATGCGGTCTTCGGCCCGAAGACGATCACCGCCTACTTCACCACGGCCACCGCGATCTATCCCAACGACGAGGTGCGCGTGTCGGGTGTCAAGGTCGGCAACATCAAATCCATTCAGCCGCAAGGCACCCAGGCCAAGATGACCCTGAAGGTCGACCGCGATGTGCCGATTCCGGCGGACGCGAAGGCGGTGATCGTCGCCCCCAACCTGGTGGCCTCCCGCTACGTTCAGCTCTCGCCGGCTTATCGAGATAGTGGACCGGTCATGCGCGACGGGGGGGTGATCCCGGTCGAACGGACCGCAGTGCCGGTCGAGTGGGACGAGGTCAAGACCCAGTTGATGCGGCTGGCAACGGAATTGGGGCCAAAGAGTGGCGTCTCGGGCACGTCGGTGGGCCGGTTCATCGACAGCGCCGCCAACGCGCTCGACGGCAACGGCGACAAGCTGCGCCAAACCCTCGGTCAACTGTCGGGGGTGGGCCGCATCCTCGCCAACGGCAGCGGCAACATCGTCGACATCATCAAGAACCTGCAGACCTTCGTCGGCGCGCTGCGCGACAGCAACGTCCAGATCGTGCAGTTCAACGACCGCCTGGCCACGCTCACCAGTGTGGTCAACGACAGCAAATCCGAACTGGACGCGGCGCTGACCGACCTGTCGACGGCGGTCGGCGAGGTGCAGCGCTTCATCGCCGGGACGCGCAACCAGACCAGCGAGCAGATTGCCCGGTTGGCCGATGTCACGCAGGTCCTGGTCGATCAGCACATGGACCTGGAGAACATCCTGCACGCGGCGCCGAACGCGCTCGGCAACTTCTTCAACGACTACAACGCCGACACCGGAACCATCGTCGGCGGGTTCGGGATCATGAACTTCGCGAACCCCACGTTCTCGGGTTTGATGGTTCCCCTGCCCGTGCCGGGCTGCACGGCGCTCGGCGCCATCGAGAACGTCACCGCGGTGGAATCGGGCAAGCTGTGCTCGCTGTTCCTCGGTCCGGGTTTGCGGGTGCTCAACTTCAACAACCTGCCGATCCCCATCAACATCTTCCTGCAGAAGTCGGTCGATCCGTCCAACATCCTCTACAGCGAACCGCGCCTGGCACCCGGCGGCGAGGGCCCGAAGCCCGGACCGCCCGAGATCCCGCCCGCGGTGTCGGCCTACACCGGCTTGCCCGGCGATCCGGTCGGACCGCCGGGGGCGGTGCCGCCCGCGCGGATACCGGGCGCGGCGATGCCGCTGCCGCCGCCGCCGAGCACCCCGGAGGTGCCACCACCGCCCCCAGCGCAGAGCACGTCGGGCATGCTGCTGCCGGCCGACGGGCCCCAACAATGATCGCCGGGGTAGCGGCGCGTCGGGTGTTCGCCGTGGGCTGTTGCGTGGTGGTGACGGCAACGGGGTGTGCCTTCCACGGCCTGAATTCACTACCGCTGCCCGGCGCGGTCGGACGCGGGCCGGGCGCCAACATCTACCACGTCGAGCTGCCGAATGTCGGCACGATGGAGTCGAATTCGCCGGTGATGATCGACGATGTCGTCGTCGGGAGTGTCGGCACGATGAGGGTTAAAGGCTGGCACGCCGACGTCGAGATCTCGGTGAAGCGCGATGTCGTCGTGCCGGCCAACGTGGTGGCCACCGTCGGTCAGACCAGCCTGCTGGGGTCGATGCACGTGGAGCTCAATACTCCGCTCGGCCAGCAGGGCAGCGGCCGGCTGCAGCCGGGCGCCACCATCCCGCTCAGCCGGTCGTCGGCCTATCCGTCGACCGAGCAGACGCTGTCGTCGTTGGGGGCGGTCGTCAATGGCGGCGGGCTCGGACAGATCGGGGAGATCATCCACAATTTCTCCGCCGCGCTGTCGGGGCGCGAGGGCGCCGTGCGCGATCTGATCACCCGCCTCGACACGTTCGTGGGAACGCTGGACGACCAGCGCGACAACCTCGTCGACTCCATCGAGGCGCTGAACCGGCTTGCCGGCACGTTCGCCGACCAGCGCGACGTTCTCACCCAGGCGCTGCAGAAGATTCCACCCGCGCTCGATGTGCTGATCAAGGAGCGGCCGCGGTTGACGGCCGCGCTGGACAAACTGCGCGTCTTCAGCAACACCGCCACCCGGTTGGTCAACGACTCCCAGGCCGACTTGGTCAAGAACCTCAAGAACTTGGAGCCGACCATCCGCGCGCTCGCCGACGTCGGGCCCGAACTCGGGACGGCGGTGGCGGCGGGATTCGTGTTCCCGTTCACCCAGAACTTCGTCGACCGGGCGGTCCGGGGCGACTACTTCAACCTGCACGTCGATCTGGACTTGTCGATTCCACGGCTCAAGCGGGGACTGATGCTGGGGACCCACTGGGGGCAGCTGGACCAGCCGTTGGTACCGGCACCCGGGGACCCGTATTACCTGCAATACACCCACGATCCGATGCATGACCCGGTGCGGCCGCCGTGGGTCGACCCGGCGAGCCTCCCTCCGCTGCCCGGGCCTCCGCCGGGTGCGGCCCCGCTGCCGGGACCGCCGCCGACCGCGGCCCCGCAGTCCGACGCGGGTGTTGGTCAAAGCACGCCGCCCGCAACGGCACCGACGGAAGGTGGCGGGTAGATGCTGACGCGCTTCGTCCGGATCCAGCTGGCGATTTTCGCGATCGCCGGGACCATCGGGGTGATCGCGATGGTCCTCTTCTACATCCAGGCACCGACCCTGCTGGGGATCGGTCGGATGACGGTGACGCTGGAGCTGCCGGCCACCGGCGGCCTGTACCGGTTCTCCAACGTCACCTACCGTGGGGTTCAGCTCGGTAAGGTCACGTCGATCGGCCTGACGCCGACCGGTGCGAAAGCGACTCTGTCGCTTAGCACTTCACCGAAGGTCCCCGCGGACCTGACGGCGGAGGTGCTCAGTGTCTCCGCGGTGGGTGAGCAGTACGTGGACTTACGGCCCAAAAACGATTCGCCGCCCTACCTGCACGACGGTTCGGTAATCGCCGCGCGCGACACCACCATTCCGCAGCCGGTCGGGCCGATGCTCGACCAGCTCAATGCCCTGGTCCAAAGCATCCCGAAGACCAAACTCGGCCAGTTGCTCGACGAGTCATTCCAGGGCTTCAACGGTTCCGGTTACGACCTCGGGTCGCTGCTCGATTCGTCACAGACGTTGTCCCGCGACGCCAACGGCGTCGTCGACCGCACCAAGGCCCTCACCGAAGACACTGGGCCACTTTTGGATACGCAGGCGCGCACCACCGATTCGATCAGGAAGTGGGCACGCAGTTTTGCCGGCATCTCGGATGTGCTGGTGAACAATGATTCCCACTTCCGCACCATCCTGCAGAACGGCCCTGAGGCCGCCAACGAAGCGTCCCGGCTTCTCGAACAAATCAAACCGACGCTGCCGGTGCTGCTGGCCAACCTGACCACGATCGGTCAGATCGGCGTCACGTACCACCCCTCGCTGGAGCAGCTGCTGGTGTTGCTGCCGTCGGCGGTTGCCATCGAGCAGGCAGCCGCGGCGCCGAACCACCCCGAGGGCACGGCCCAGGGTGACTTCGCGCTCACGATCGACGACCCGCCGATCTGCACGGTCGGCTTCATGCCACCCAACACCTGGCGATCCCCGGACGACCTCACCGACATCGACACACCCGACGGGTTGTATTGCAAACTCCCGCAGGATTCGCCGATCGGCGTTCGCGGTGCCCGCAACTACCCGTGTATGGGTCACCCGGGCAAGCGCGCGCCCACCGTAGAAATCTGCAACAGCGACAAGCCGTACATGCCTTTGGCGATGAAGCAGCACGTTCTCGGTCCCTACCCACTTGACCCCAACCTGCTCGCCCAGGGCGTCCCGCCCGACGACCGGGTGACCGTCAACGACAGGATCTTCGGCCCGGTCGAGGGAACCCCGCTGCCGCCGGGGGCGGTGCCGCGCGGCTCGCCGGCGGGGCCTCGGGGAGAGAATCCGCCACCGGGCACGGTGGGAGCGGCCGTCCCGCCCGTGCCGTCGTCGGGACCGCCTCCGCTGGCGCCGATGTCGAGAATGTCGGCCGACCTCCCGCCCATAGCGCCACTGGACGTCCCGGCAGCCGGGGAGCTTCCCGCTCCACCGGCCGCGCCCGCGGCGCCCATTCCGGCCGATGCCGCGCCCCCCGACGCGGCCGGGGGCGGCGGCCCGCAGGCGGCACCGAGCGCATTGCGCGGCGGGGCCGGTAAGCCAGCGCCGTCCGTCACCATCGCCCGGTACGACCCGCGTACGGGTCGCTATGTCGGTCCGGACGGCAAGTTGTACCAGCAGTCGGATCTCGTTGCCCCGAAGGCGCCCAAGACGTGGCAGGACATGCTTCCGACCTGAAATCGCTGCGCGGCGACCGCCGCAAAGCGAGATAGGTAAGTGAGTGGGAGCGCCCGGTCAGCCGATTTTGTCCAGGCGTAACGGCATCGCGATATCAAGCCACTGGTTTTGCCCGCAGGCACCGGAAGGGCCGACCGTCTTGTCTTTTCCGGCGTAGGTCGACGACCCGAGCTGATATCCGCCGTATTCGTTCACCGGGTAGAAGTAATAGGTCTGCTGCCCGGTGAACGCGGTGCCGTCCTCGCACCGCTCCCAGTCCCGCACTTCGCGTTTGACCTTCCACATCTCCCCGTCATTCATGTACAGGGGAGCGCTCCATCCCTGGTCGCTGGTCACCGTGCCGTGGCATTCCTGAAACGTGACGCACGTCGAGCTGATCGTCCAGGTCTGGACGACGGTCGGCTCGCCGTAGTACTGATCGTTCCGCTGGGCCCAATCGCCGATCGACGTGGCGCGGAACGTTCCGTTGACGGCCACTTCTTCCTTGGTCGTTGCCCGCGCCATGGATGCCGTGCTCAAACCGCCGAATACGGTGGCGGCGACCAGCGTAACGGCGGTGAGTGGTCGAATCGAACGCATCAGGTGCTCCTCCGCCCGCATTAATCAACCGACATTGTTATGCGGCTTGCGGCTTTTCGTGCAATGAGATTAACACCGCGTCGGCTCCGACAAAATGCCGATTGAACCAAAAACCGCAAGCGGTCACGACAGCGGATCCAGTCTCGAGATCAGCCAGGAACCCCTGACTTTCACCACCGTCACCCGGGCGCTGTTCGCGGTTGTCTGCGGTTCTGGCTTCTCCCTGCTTGTCGCGGTCTGGTTGATGAATACCAGCACGACGGCTGAATCCGGGTGCAACTCCGAAACGGCGGCCCGAATAACCTGGGCTGTCTCCGTGACGTGCTTCTGCTGTGCCAGCACGGCGATCTGTTCGGTGAATTTGGTGTAGTAGGCGAGGAAATTACCGGTGAGATAAGACTTCGCCCGGGAAAAATCGCGGTCCAGGTTGTCGGGAGAGTACGACAGCACCGCGACGGAACCCTCTGACGCCGCCTGGACCGCCCGGTGCGCCACCGCTTCGGAAACCTGCTGATCCGGTCGGTACAGAACGACGTACAGCACGGCGGCGACGCCCACCGCGGCAACGACCAACACCGTCGCCAGCATCGAACGCCAGCTGGCCACACACCGGCCGATCCGGCGCTTGGCTCTGCCCTGCCCCGGCGAAGCGGGTGCCGACCCCGCCTCCTCGGACGGCGCCGTGTCCGCGCCGTCCAGCGACGATTCGTGCTCGAGACTCATTGCAGGAAATCGACTTTCGACATTTTGAGCTGACCACCGTCCCGTGCGAGGACAACGCTGATCCGCCACACGACGGGTGGTCGATGCGTGTTGTCCGCATTGGTGACATCGGATTTCGCCGCGACAAGCACGACCGCCGAATTGTCGCTCATCGACTCGACCGCAACGGCTTCGACGGTGGCCTTGCTGCTGACCTTCGAATCCTCGGTCTGCTTGGCCATGATGGCCGACATCGCAGACATCTGGGCCTTGAAGTCACCCGTGGACCCGTCGATGATGCGCTGGTAGTCGTCCCTGGCATGGTTGGCATCGATCGACATCAGCGCCGTGACCCGTTGCCGGGCTGCGGCGGTGAACTCCGCCGCGAGCTGTTGTTTGTGCACGGTGGAACGGTGCTGCCACACCATGTAACCGCTCGCTGCCAGCGAACCGGAGGCGAGCACGACGCCGACGCCGGCGGCAACGGTTTTCCGCGCCGGGCGCCGGAGCCACCGTGGCCGCCCCGGCAACCGCAGTCGTGCCCGGATCGAGCGTGCGGGGCGCTGCTCGGCAGCGTGGGAGGCGTCGTCGTCGGCGTCCGCGCGCAGCCTGGCGAGGCGTGCCCGAGCCGCCTCGGCGCGCGCTTCGGCCTCGGCGACTTCCTCTTCGGTGTCCACGTCCGACACTGGCGCCATGTCGCCGGTGCCCGCCCCTGGGCGCGGCCGCGATTCGTCGGCATCGGCCACGTCCGCCGGGCCGTCACACTGGTCGGCGCCAGGCCGTTCCGGGTCGCGCACGGAGAAGGAGCTTATCACTTCGGACCGGCCCCAACGGCGTCATCGGCCACCGACCTTGCGCCCCCGACATGCGGAAATGCGCACTCGCCAAGGGGGCCGGGCGGGGTGGCGCCGGGGCGGCGCGGCGCCGATCGCTTCTGGTTCGGGTGATCTTCTCCAACGAGGAGAATTTTCTTTTCGGGTGTGGCAAAGTAATCGGGTGCGATTCCTCGTGGCAATGGCTGCCGCGTTGGTCGGCGCCGGCGTGCTGGCCGCGCCGCCGTCGCTTGCCGGGCCGACCGTTTGCGACTACCCCGCCTGCACCCCGGGCATCATGCCGCATCAGGTCCTGGGCGCGCCGTGCGAGAACACCACCTACTACGCCTTCGGTGTCGCCGACGGATACGTTTCGTTCGCATCGGAGCCCGGACGGCTGATGTTCTGCGGCTCCCCCAGGAGATACCAGCCGCGGTGGTTCCGGTCACCGCCGATGGCGGGCGTCAAGGAGGAAGGCGCCAGCTGCCAGAATTACCAGAACTACGTCGCGCAGGCGCCCGACGGCCTTTTCCTCATCTGTTTCGCCCACGACGGCGTCATGACCTGGGTCCGCGCCGATACCTAGCCATCACTCGTGGCCTTCGCGAGGCAGACCGAGCAGGCGCCGGCTCAAATCGGTAACCCGGTCGAGCAATGTCTCGTCGTCGATGTCGGCAACCAGCGGGTGCATGACCGCCGTGCTGAGCGCGCCGGAGAACATGGCCGCCTCGATCCGCCCGTCCAGGCCCGCATCGCTCAGCAGCACCCGGTACAGACGGTCCATGAAAACCTGAAACGGCTTGTGCTCGGCCAGCAATCGGACGACGACGGGGTCGAATTGCAGTGTGCGGACCAACCGGCGGTCGCGAACGGCCATCTCGACCACCCGCACCAATAAGGCATCTCGCGCCTGGGGCCCGTCGTCGTATGCCTCGGCCTCCTCGAGGGCCGGCTCCAGCCGGCCGAGCTCGCGCTCGGTAACCGCGATGACGATCTGCTCTTTCGTCCGAAATTGATGGTAGACAGCGGCTTTCGTTATGCCGACGGCATCGGCGATCATCTGCAGCGACGTGCCGCTGACACCGTGTGCGGCGAACAGTTCCAACGCGGCATCGAGCACCCGGGTCCGGGCCGCGCTGTGCTCGATCAGCCGGAATTGGCCACCGGCGACCTGTTGCCGTGCTGTTCCCACCCACCGAGACTAGACGATGCTCTTGACCGGGGCTAGCCGATCGGCTAGCTTCGCTCACTAGCCGGGTGCGGGTGGCGATTCGTGCGGGGAATGCGGGGAAGGGGTACCGATGTCCGTCGACGGAAGCGGTGCAGACGATCGCCCAGCTGCGCAAGCCCCGTCGCGGCGCACCGACGGCGAGCTGATCCTGTTGTGGACGTTGCCAGCGGCACTGGTCCTCTGGATCGCCGGGTTCCTCCTGTTTCCGGGCTTCAACCCGCCGATGTCACCGACGATGCCCGCGGAACAGGTCGCGGCGTTCTATCGCGACCCGGCGCACCTTCCGGAGATCCGGTACAGCATGATCCTGTTCAACTGGTTCGGCGTCTGCCTGGTGCCGATCCTGGCCCTGATCGTCTTGCAGATCCGCAGGATGGCGCACCGGACACCGATCTTCTCCTACGCGATGCTCGGGTGCGTGGCCGGCGGCCCGACACTATTTCTCGTCGCGAACGTGTGCTGGCTGCTGGCCGCCTTCCGCCCCGAACGCAGCCCCGAGTTGACCCAGTTGCTCAACGACCTCGCCTGGATCACCTTCACGATCCTGGTTCCGTTCCTGATCGGGGAAAGCGTGATTCTCTCCCTGGCAATCTATTTCGACGACCAACCGCGCCCGGTATTCAACCGCTGGGTCGCGCACTTCAACCTTCTCGTAGCGGCCGCGCTGGTGCCCGCGGCGTTCGTCGGCGTCGCCTTGACGGGACCGCTGGCCTGGGACGGCTTGTTGTCCTTCTGGGTGAAGAACATCGCCATCGCCGCCTGGATCGTCGTGATGGGCGTGGTGCTGGGCCGGACCATCTATCGCGAGCGGGCCGAAAGCCGAGGACGGAGAACGGAACTGGTCGAGGCATGAGCGCGGTGATCACGCCGTCGCCGGCCACCGTCCCGTCGGGACCCCTGCATCAGCGAATCGGCTGGCACTTGCGCCGCGGTCCCAAGCGCGAGCTCTGGCTGGCCTGGGGGATACTCGTCGTCTTCTACAACGTCTTCTTCCCGGTGTTCTTCATCGTGGCACGAGTCCAGCCGCCGCCGCAGCCCACCTGGGACCTCGCGGCGCAGGTGCACTGGTTCCACGAGCGCCACCTCGGGATACCGGTTGGCTTTGGCGTCATCTTCGCCATCAGCGGCATGATCGCGATCAACAACGCCCTGATCGCGTACTCGATGCGGCGCATGTCGGTCAGCCCGGCGTTCGCGTATTCATATCTGATCATCTACTCGCTCAGCGCCGTTCCCGGCATGCTGCTGCTCAACATCGCGCTGATGGTCGGGACGCTGCGGCCCGGGCGCGACCCCGAAGCCGTCGGCTGGCTCTACGACTTCGCCTTCTTGTCGTTCGACGGAACCATGGGCGTGTTCCTGATCGGCTCGCTGATCTGGATGGTCGCGATCCTGCTCGACAAGAACCGGGTATTCCCCAAGTGGTTCGGCTATCTCAACCTGTGCAACGCGCTCACCGAGGTCGTGGTGGCACCGTGCTGGATCTTCCGGCGCGGCGTGCTGGCCTGGAATGGCCAGATCGCCTGGTGGCTGGACATGGTCGTGTTCGGCATCTATCAAGTCACGTTCATCGTCATGCTGTTTCGGATGATCCGGCGCGACGACCTCGGCACCGGCCCGCTGTCCGGCTTGGCCCGCACCCGGGCGGCCGCGTGATGACCGACCTGGCCGACGACGACGCACCCGCCAGGTCTGTGCCCGGGCAGCCCGACATGTGGGCCTTCGTGCTGTTCGAAACCTTGATATTCACCGCCTATTTCGGCTTCTACCTGTTCTACCGCGCCCAAAGTCCCGAACTCTTCCTGCGTTCCCAGGCGCAGCTCGACCTGCGCATCGGGGTTTGCAACACCCTCGTCCTGCTGTTGAGCTCGTGGTCGGTGGCGCGGTGCGTCCAGTCCGCCCGCGCCGGCGCCTACCGGGCCGCGCTGCGAGACGTGTTCGTCACGGCCGCATTCGCCGCGGTATTCCTGTTCTTCAAGGTGTTCGAATGGGTCCGGTTGGTCCGCATGGGAAACGGGTTGGACAGCAACGACTTCTTCACCTACTACTTCTTTCTCACCGGAATCCATTTCGTGCACCTGCTGATCGGCTTCGTCGCCCTGGGCGTGGTCGTGTACCAGCTGCGCGGTGCGGCGCGACGGGAGCAGGAGATTGTCGAGACCTGTGCGACCTACTGGCACACCGTTGATTTCCTCTGGGTGCTCATTTTCGCGTTGCTGTACGTGGTGAGGTGACCGGGATGAAGTTCAACAAGCGGTTGCTGGTGGTATGGCTGATCCTGGCGTCGCTGACGCTGGCCTACCTGTGGATAGACCATTCCGCCGGTGTGTCGCCGAGATCCAGCGCGATCGTCACGTCGAGCGTCGTCGTGATCGCACTCATCAAGGTGCGCATCATCTTTCGCGAGTTCATGGAGGTCCGCAACGCCCCCGTAGCGCTGTGCAGGTTGACCGACGCGTGGGTGATCGTGATGGCCGCCGCCCTGCTGGGCTGCTACTTCGTCGGCGCGGCGGCCTGATTCAGGCGACCGGCGCCACCGCGTCCGCGGTGGTGAACGTCAGGTGCAGTTCGCTCAACCCGCGCAGGATGTACGTCGGCTCGTAGGTGTAGCGCCGGTCGGCGCTGGGCCCGTGGTGGGCTTCGTCGATCTCGATGTGCGCCATCCGGTCCAACAGGCGCTCGATCGAGACGCGGCCCTCGACCCGGGCGAGCGGTCCGCCGGGGCACGAGTGGACGCCGCGGGCGAAGGCCATGTGCTCGCGCACGTTTCGCCGGTGCAGGTCGAACTCGTGCGGGTTCTCGAACCGGCGCGGGTCGCGGTTGGCCGCACCCGGAAGGACCATCACCACGGTGCCGGCCGGGATCTCGACCCCGCCAATGGTCGTCTTCTTGACGGCCAGCCGCGAATCGCTCTTGACGGGACTCTCCATCCGCAGCGATTCCTCGATGAAGCCGGGAATGAGGCTGCGGTCCTCCCGCAGCTCCTGCTGGATGTCGGGTCGGTCCCCGAGCGCCTGCAGCGCGGCGCTGAGCAGCTTCGCCGTGGTCTCCTGGCCGGCGGCGAAGAGGAACGTGGCCGAGCGGACCACCTCGATGACCGGCGGCGTCGAGCCGTCGGGGTACTTCGCCGACGCCAGCGAGGTCAAGACGTCGTTACGCGGCTCGCGTCGCCGGTCCTCGATGTAGTTGCAGAACTTCTCGTCGAGCCACTCCAGCGGGTTGATACCGACGGACTCGTGGTCCAGCGCGCCCACCCGCGCCTCGGGACGGTCGGCGCCCAACACCTTGCGGAACTCCTTGTGGTCGGATTCCGGCACGCCCAGTAGGTCGGCGATCACCAACGTGGCGAACGGCTTTGAGTACTCGGCGATGAACTCGCACTCGCCGTTGTGCAGAAACTCGTCGAGCTGACGGTCGGCGAGGCGCCACATGAACTCCTCGTTCTGCTTGAGCCGGCTCGGGGTCAGCAGCTTGCTCAGCACCGACCGGGCCTTGGTGTGGTCCGGCGGATCCATGGTGACCATGTGCTCGTTCATCGGGAAATAGCTGCGGTGCCGGTCGATCAGCGCGCTGATGTCGTCGCCCTCGGGCGCAAACGGCAGCGGGGGGAACGGACCGCCGAGCGCGACGATGTTGGAGAACGTCTCGGGGTCCTTGTAGACCTCGCAGGCTTCGTCGTATCCGGTGACGGCGACGACCCCGTGGTGGGGCAGGCGCAGCACCGGGTTCTGGCTGCGCAGGTAGTCGAAGTAGGGGTGCGGATCGGGAACCAGGGACGGATCGGTGAAGAAGTCGATCGAGTCGTAGTCACTCATTGGCTGTGCGTCTCCCTGGGCTGGGTTTACCGGTGGGGTTCGTCGGCATGCGGAACCGCCCCCGTTTCGAGAATCTGCTGAGCACCTGCTTAGCACGGCGGTAATGTCGTGGTCAAGGTCGCAACGCCTTGCCGCGATACGATTTCCGTGGTCGGCACGCGAGCGGCAGGGACGGAGTAGCGGGATGACATCGGTCCGCAGGATCGGGGCGCCGGACGCGAAGAATCGCGGTCTGCTGCTCGACGCGGCCGAGCAGCTGATGCTCGACGAGGGCTATGCCGCAGTCACGTCGCGCCGCCTCGCGAACAAGGCGGGGCTGAAGCCCCAACTGGTGCACTATTACTTCCGCACCATGGAGGAGCTGTTCCTCGAGGTGTTCCGCCGCCGCGGTGAGGAAGCGCTCGCGGTGCATGCGCAGTTGATGAAGTCGCCGCAGCCGCTGTGGGCGCTGTGGCGATTCGGCACCGATCCCGCGTTCACGCGGATTTCGATGGAATTCATGGCGCTGGCCAACCACCGCAAGGAGTTGCGGGCCGAAATCGCTTACTACGCCGAACGTTTGCGCGAAGAGGAAAGACAAGCGGTGACGGCCGCCTTGCAGCGGTACGGAGTGGCCAGAGAAGAGATGCCGCCGGTGGTGGTTACCGTGCTCATGTCCAGCTTGTCGAGATTCCTGGTCCTCGAGCGGGCGATCGGCATGTCCAGCGGCCACGCCGAAACCGTGCAATTAGTCGAACATCACTTGCGGCGCCTGGAAGGCGAGCCGCAGCCGATCGATGGTGTGCCGCAGACCTGGGTTGTTCACCAGTTGCGCAGCGAACAGAGCACGCCCTTGGGGCCGTCCTTGGATACGACCACGGCGCCGTCGACCGCCAGATCGCAGTGAAGCCCCGGCGTGCCGGGTTCCGTACCCGTGCTCGCCACGACCATCGCGTAATCGTCGGGGTTCGACATGTCCAGGTCGAAGCTCCACGGCGTGCCGGGGCCGAGGTCGACATCGACGTGCGGCGTGAACGAGTAAGGGTTGTGGCTGTAATCGGAGAATTTCTCCGGCTGGTGGTCCAGGTAGTAGATGTCGGTGTAGATCGGATTCTTCGCCGTCACGGTGTATTTGACGTGATGCATGACCGGGTCGTCGGCCCGGGCATGGCCGGCGCTCACGAATGACGCGGTCGCACCCACCAGCAGCACCGACAACGTCGCCGCGCCCGCCAGTCTGGCCCTCATTTCGCTCCTCCGGAGGCCCGTCGCGCACTCATGGTGCGGTTCATCACCCGTTCCGCGGCTCGCCAGTGCGCGTCGGCAACCCACAGCCGCGCAAAGGATGCTATCGCTTCGTCCGCCGAAGCTCCGTTGATTACGCGCTTGATCTCGGTCGCCGGGTGGCGAGCCAGCGACCTCGCGATGGATTGCCAGCCCTGGTCGAACGAGGCGCGTGGCAACACCCGGTCCACCAAGCCGATGCGCTCGGCCTCGTCCGCGGTGAGGGCGGTTCCGGTGCCGGCCAGCAACAGCGCACGGCTCTTTCCGACCAGCTCGGCCAACCGCTCGGCGCCGCCCCAGGCCGGCATGATCTCCAGCTCGACCTGATTGAACGCGATCTTGACGTCGTCGGCCGCCACCCGGATGTCGGCCGCGACGGCGACCTCGGCGCCGCCACCGAAGGCGTGACCGTTGAGCGCGGCGATCACCGGAGCGGGGAAGCCGGCGAGCTGATCGCAGATCGCCCGCATCCGTTTGGCCATCGCCGCGGCATCCTCTTCGGTGCGCAGCGCGCGCAGCTCCTTGAGGTCGCCGCCGGACACGAAAGCCCGATCACCCGCGCCCTTGATCACCAGGGTCTTGGCGCCCGCCGCCGCATCGAGTGCCTTTTCCAGCTGCTGCATGGTGTCCAGGGCGATGGCGTTGCGCGCGTGAGGCCGATCGATGGTGAGCACCGCCAGCCCGTCGTCGATCTCGAGGTCCACCATGCGTCATCGCTCCTTGGACGAGAACAGACGATATCGGCATTTGTCTGAAGTGCAGAGAATAACATCGTCGTTGCAGGCCGAAGCGCTATCCGTCAGCAAAGACAGGGGCACCCCTTGCGGGATCGAATCGGGGCCGCGGTCATGGCGGCGCTCGCCGTCACCATGATCGGGGCGTGCACTCCGCGGCCGCCGTCCCGGCTGTCCAGCACCGCGTCGGTGACCGTCAACGGAAGCGAAACGAAGTTCAACGTCGTCAAGTGCGGCCAACTGCAATGGACCCGGACGATCGACATCGGCGGTGATTTCGCCGGAGCCAGAATCGTCGTCGACGAGCAAGGGGACGCCGTCAGCGCCGAGTCCGTGCACATCCGGAACGTGAACGGCTTCACCGGCATGTACTCGCGGGGCGGCGACGGCGGCGCGGACACGAGGTTGAGCGGCGACCGGTTCACCATCACCGGCTCCGCGCACGGTTACAAAGCCGACAAGCCCAACCAACCCGACACCGCCACCTTCAAAATCGTCGCCACCTGCTGACCGGTTCCCCGAGACTGCCGGGGCCCCGTTGCGGTTCGGCGCCACGAGAGAATAGTATTCTCATAATTTGCGAAGGAGGATTTCATGGGCCAGTTGTCGCATCGGGAGGACGTCCCGTTCCCGCTCTTTGACGCGGACAATCACCTTTACGAGCCGCCGGAGGCGCTCACCAAGTACCTGCCCAAGGAGTACAAGGACTACGTCCAGTACGTGCAGATCAACGGGCGCACCAAGATCGCGCTCCGCGGGGTGATCAGTAACTACATTCCCAACCCGACCTTCGAGGTCGTCGCCCGGCCGGGCGCCTGGGAGGAGTACTTCAAGTACGGCAACCCCGAGGGCAAGAGCAAGCGGGAGCTGTTCGGCGAGCCGATGCGCGCGATCCCGGCGTTCTTCGAGCCCGGCCCGCGCCTGGAGAAGATGAACGAGCTCGGCCTGGACCGCACCCTGATGTTCCCGACACTGGCCAGCCTGATCGAGGAGCGGTTGCGCGACGACCCGGTCGCCATCCACGTGCTGATCCACGCGCTGAACCAGTGGCTCGACGAGGTCTGGGGCTTCAACTACCAGAACCGCATCTTCACCACCCCGGTGATCACCCTGCCGATCGTCGAGAAGGCGATCGAGGAGCTGGAGTGGGTGGTCAAGCGCGGCGCGCGGTGCATCCTGATCCGCCCGGCGCCGGTCCCCGGATTCCGCGGTCCCCGGTCGTTCGCGCTGCCCGAGTTCGACCCGTTCTGGGAGCGGGTCGTCGAGTACGACCTGCTGGTCGGCATGCACTCGTCCGACAGCGGCTACTCCCGGTACACCTCCGAGTGGGACGGTGCCGACCAGGAGATGCTGCCGTTCCAGACCAACGCGATGGGCATCCTCAACGAGTGGCGGCCGATTCAGGATGCGGTGGGCTCCTGGGTGATCCACGGCGCGCTCTACCGCCATCCCAAGCTGAAGGTCGCGATCGTCGAGGCCGGATCGAAGTGGATGACCCCCCTGCTGGACGGCCTGGCCGAGGTCTACCGGAAGGCGCCGGAAGCCTTCCCGAGCGACCCCGTCGAGACCGTCAAGAACCGGATCTACGTCAGCCCGTTCTTCGAGGACGGCATCGACGACCTGATCAGCCTCGTCGGTGTGGACCAGGTGCTGTACGGCTCGGACTGGCCGCACCCGGAGGGGCTGGCCGAGCCGACCTTCTACATCAACGCGCTGTCGCACCTGCCTGTCGACGACCAGGCGAAGATCATGGGTGGGAACCTCGGCCGACTCGTCACGGTGTGACGTCGGCCAAGAACGAGTGGCAGACCATCCCCGAGATGGTCTTGAGCGCGGCGGACCGCTTCGGCGACGCGGAAGCGATCGTGGACGGTCCGCTGCGCCTCACCTTCTCCGAAGTGGTCGAGCGGATCCGCTGCGCCGCAGGTGCATTCGCCGGCCTCGGCGTGGACAAGGGTGACCGGATCGCGATCTGGGCGCCCAACTCGGCGGAGTGGATCATCGCGGCGTTCGGGGTGCTCGCCGCGGGCGGCGTGCTGGTTCCGGTCAATACGCGGTTCAAGACCGACGAAGCGGCCGACATCATCGTCCGCAGCAAGGCGAAGGCGGTCTTGGCCCAGAAGGGTTTCCTGGGACAGGACTACACCGCCCCCGCCGGTGTGCCGGTCATCGATGTGAAGTCGGACTTCCTGTCCGGCGGCTCACCGTTCGAGCGCGCGGTGAGCGGCACCGACATCGCCGACGTCATCTTCACCTCGGGCACCACCGGGCGCCCCAAGGGGGCGATGATGAACCATCGCCAGACGCTGCGGATGTACGAGGAGTGGGCGACGCTCGCGGATCTGCGCGAGGGCGACCGCTACCTGCAGATCAACCCGTACTTTCACACCTTCGGGTTGAAGGCGGGGCTGGTCACGTCGTTCCTCCGCGGCGCGACGATGCTGCCGGTCGCAGTTTTCGACGTCGACACGGTGGTGAATCTCATTGCACGCGAACGCGTCACGATGCTGCCCGGCCCGCCGACGCTGTATCACTCCCTGCTGACGGTCGCCGACAAAGCCAAGCTTGCGACGTTGCGGGCGGGCGTGACCGGCGCCGCCGACATCCCCGTCGAACTGGTCCGCCGCATCCACGGCGAATTGCCCTTCCAGACGCTGATGACCGGATACGGGCTGACCGAGGCGGGCAACGTCACCCTGTCCCGGCACGGCGATTCATTCGAGGACGTGGCTACCACCGCGGGCCTGCCCTGCGAGGGGGTCGAGGTGCGCATCGCCGGGGACGGCGAGGTGCTGGTCCGCGGGTACGGCGTCATGCAGGGGTACCTCGACGATCCGGAGGGCACCGCCGCGGCGATCGATGCCGACGGTTGGCTGCACACCGGCGATCTGGGCCGGCTCGATGCCGCGGGCCGGTTGTGCATCGACGGACGCAAGAAGGACATGTTCATCGTCGGCGGGTTCAACGCCTACCCGGCGGAGATCGAGGGCTACCTGCTCGAGCATCCGGCGGTGGCACAGGCCGCCGTCATTGGTGTCCCCGATGACCGCCTCGGCCAGGTGGGCAAGGCCTTCGTGGTGGCGAAAACACCGGTGGCCGAGGATGACCTGCTGATATGGTGCCGGGAGCGGATGGCTGGTTTCAAGGCGCCGAGATCCATCCAGTTTCTCGACGCGCTGCCGCTCAATGCCACCGGGAAAGTGATGAAGGATCAACTCCGTTGAGTGACGGCGACATTCATTCGATGGTGATCGCGTCGGACTACCGCGTTCCGGATCCCAGCCGGGTATGGCCGTTGCTCGAGCGCAGGAAGGCGGCGCTGGCCGACATCGGCGCCCACCACGTGCTGGTCTACACCTCGACGCATGACTACGGCCGCGTGCTGGTGATGATCGGCGTCCACAGCCGCGAGCCGATCGTCGAGCTGCTGCGGTCGCGGGTCTTCTTCGACTGGTTCGACGCGGCCGGCGTGGACGACATACCCGCCGTCTTCGCCGGCGAGATCGTCGACCGATTCGTCCCGGCACCCACCGCGACCCCGGAGGCGCCGGGCGTGGTCGTCGCCACCATCGCCTCGGTCCACGACGTGTCGGCCCTGACCGCCGAAGTCGCCTCGGCCACCGACAGATTCGTCGCGGCCGGCATCCGCAAGACCTGGATCTTCCAGGCGTTCGACGATGAGCACGAGGTGCTGATCATGTCGGAGTTGCCCGACGAGGAGAGCGCGCGGCGATGGATCGAGCATCCCGACGCCGCGGCCGAATGGATGTCCGGCGCGGGGGTGGGGCCCTACCCGCCGGTCTTCGTCGGCCGATTCACCAACATGATGCGCATCGAGGCGGACTGAGCGGCCACCGGGAATGTTCGTGTGCCTGTGCAACGGCGTCACCAGCCAAACGGTGACCGAGGCGGTCGAGGCCGGGGCGTGCACGACCAAGGACGTCGCACAGGCCTGCGGGGCGGGTGCCGACTGCGGCCGCTGCCGGCGAACCGTCCAGGCGATACTGCGGTCGTCGGGCCCGAACGGCGCACCCACACGATCCTGACGCGGTGGCCCTAGCGGCGAACGCTGCCGTCCGGCGACATCGGCTGGACGAGTTCGACCAGCAGCGGGGGGATTTCGAGCCGCGGCAAGACCACCTCGACGAGCACCATGCGGTCGGAGTGCTGCGCGGCGGCAGTCAAGGCGTCATCGAGTTCCCCGTAGGTCCGCACCCGGAAGGCCAGGTGGTCGGCGACCCCGAGCGCGCCGGGGATCTCCGTCCACCTCCAATTCACGATGTCGTTGTAGGGCGCCGTCTCGCCGTGGATCGCCCGCTCGACGGTGTAGCCGTCGTTGTTCACCACCACGATGACCGGGGACAGCCCTTCCCGCGAGAAGTTGCCCAGCTCTTGCACCGTCAGTTGCGCGGCGCCGTCACCGATCAGCAACACGGTCCGGCGGTCCGGGTGTGCCACCCCCGCCCCCAGCGCCGCGGGCAGCGTGTAACCGATTGAGCCCCAAAGTGGTTGGCCGATGAAGGTGACGCCCTGCGGCAGCCGGTGGTCGGCCATGCCGTAGAAGGAGGTGCCCTGGTCGGCGAGCACGACGTTGCCCGGGGTGAGGGCTGTGCACAGGCGGTCCCACAGCATTTCCTGCGTCAGCGGTTGATCGCGCGGCGGGGGAGGCGGCAGGGCTTCGGCGGGCGGCGAGGCCACCGCCGGCGACGAGACCGGACGCCGGGTCAGGATGGTGGCCAGCGCCTCCAGCGCGGCGCCCATCTCCAGCGGCGCGAAGACCTCGCCGGCCACGCTGCTTTGGTACTGCCCGACGTCGATGGTCCGCGCCGGGTCGATCCGCTGGCTGAAGAAGCCGCTCACCATGTCGGTGAACACCACGCCGGCGGTCACCAGGACCGGCGCCTGTTCGATGGCGGCGCGCACCGCCGGGGCGCTGGCCGAGCCCGCGTAGATGCCCAGGTAGTGGGGCGAGCTTTCGTCGAGCAGGCTCTTCCCCCACATCAGCGTCGCGTAGGGCACCACGTCGGCCGTCAGCAGCGCCTCGAGCTCCTTGACCACCTGCAGCCGGTGCACCAGCAAGTCGGCCAGCACGGTCAGCTGGTGGTCGCCGATGAGCGCCGAGGCGGCCTCGACGAACAGCGACAGCGCGCGCGGGCTGGTGCCGCCGGTGTAGCGGGGTAGTGGGTCACCGGGCGGTTCGGTGGGGAAGCGGGCGACGTCGGTGGACAGCAGGATGTAGCCGGGCCGCTTCTGTTCGCGCACCTCGGACAGCACCCGGTCGATCTCGCGGCGGGCGGTCGCGGGCATGAGGTTGGCCTGCGCGCAGGTGATCTCGCGGCTGATCCGGAAGAAGTGCTCGAAGTCCCCGTCGCCGAGCGAGTGGTGCAGCGCGCGCCGCGTGCCCTGCGCGTCTTTGGAGGGCCCGCCGACGATGTGCACGACGGGCACCTGTTCGGCGTAGCTGCCCGCGATGGCGTTGGCCGCCGACAGCTCGCCGACGCCGAAAGTGGTTACCACGGCCGACATTCCGCGCAGCCGGCCGTAGCCGTCGGCGGCGTAGCCGGCGTTGAGCTCGTTGGAGCTGCCCACCCACCGGATGCTGGGGTGAGCGACGATGTGGTCCAGGAATTCCAGGTTGTAGTCACCCGGGACGCCGAAGATCTCGGTCACACCGAGTTCGGCGAGGCGGTCCAACAGGTAGTCACCGACGGTGTAGACGGGCTGGCTGGCGGCGTCAGTCACAAGCACGACGGTACCCGGACCAATCCGTACCGGCCGCCACGCCGCTTCAGTATCGTGCGGGCCATGGCACTCAAAGAATCCCGCGACATCGTCATCGAAGCCGGCCCGGAGGAGATTCTGGACGTGATCGCCGATTTCGAGGCGATGCCCGAATGGTCCGAACCCCATCAAAGTGCGGAAGTCCTCTCGAGGGGGGCCGACGGGCGGCCCGAACAGGTGAAGATGAAGGTGAAGGTCGCCGGGATCACCGATGAACAGGTGGTGGCCTACACCTGGGCGGCGGATTCGGTCAGCTGGAAGCTGGTCAGCTCCTCGCAGCAGAAGGCGCAGGACGGGAAGTACACCCTGATACCGCAGGGCGAGGCGACGCTGGTCAAGTTCGAGCTGCTCGCGGACCCCAACGTGCCACTGCCCGGGTTCGTCCTGAAACGCGCCGTGAAGGGCACGATCGATTCGGCGACCAAGGCGCTGCGCGAGCGGGTGCTCAAGGTCAAGAAGGGCAACTGATCGCGTGGGCGACGGCGGGCCGCTGGCCGGGGTGAGGGTGATCGAGCTCGGCGGGATCGGACCGGGGCCGCACGCGGGGATGATGCTCGCCGACCTGGGCGCCGATGTGGTGCGGGTGCGCCGGCCCGGCGTGGCGATCGCGAGCGCGGCGAAGCCGGGCGCGGCGGATCGCCACCATAGGGGCGGCTTGGTGATGCCGCCTGAGGATCGCGATCTGCTGCATCGCGGGAAGCGGATCGTCGACCTGGACGTCAAGGCGCAGCCGCGGGCGCTGCTGGATCTGGCCGCCAAAGCCGACGTGCTGCTGGACTGTTTCCGGCCCGGCACCTGCGAACGGCTCGGTATCGGTCCCGACGAGTGCGCGGCGGTCAATCCGCGCCTGATCTTCGCGCGGATCACCGGTTGGGGGCAGGACGGGCCGCTGGCCCAGACGGCGGGCCACGACATCAATTACCTGTCCCGCACCGGCGCGCTGTCCGCGCTGGGCTACGCCGACCGGCCCCCGATGCCGCCGCTGAACCTGGTCGCCGACTTCGGTGGCGGGTCGATGCTGGTGCTGCTCGGCATCGCCGTCGCGCTGTACGAACGGGAACGTTCGGGCAGAGGTCAGGTCATCGACGCGGCGATGGTGGACGGCGTCAGCCTGCTCGCCCAGATGATGTGGACCATGAAGTCCACCGGGGCGCTGCGCGACCGGCGGGAGTCGTTCCTGCTCGACGGGGGCGCCCCGTTCTACCGCTGCTATGAAACCGCCGACGGCAAGTATGTGGCCGTCGGCGCCATCGAGCCGCAATTCTTCGCGGCGTTGCTGGCCGGGCTGGGCCTGTCCCCCGACGAGGTGCCCGCCCAGCTCGACACCGGGTCCTACCGGCGGATGTACGACGTCTTCGCGCAACGGTTCGCCGGCCGGACCCGCGACGAATGGATGGCCGTTTTCGCCGGCACCGATGCGTGCGTCACCCCGGTGCTGACGTGGAACGAAGCGGCCGCCGACGAGCACTTGAGGGCGCGGGCCACGATCGTCACCGCGCACGGCGTCGACCAGGCGGCACCGGGCCCGCGCTTCTCGCGCACCCCGGCCGCACCGGTCGGGCGGCCACCGGCAGCCACCACGCCCCTTGCCGAAATCGATTGGTAGCCAGCGTTTTACGCCGAACCGATCCGCGGGTGGACCGGCGTTGCTAGGTTGAACTCAGTGGCCGTAAAAGCATCACGGGAGTTTGTCGTCGACGCGCCGCCAGATGTGGTGATGGAGGCGCTGACAGATGTCGGCGTCCTGTCGTCGTGGTCACCACTGCACAAACACATCGAGGTGATCGACCGCTATCCCGACGGTCGGCCGCACCATGTCGCCACCACCATCAAGATTCTGGGGTTGGTCGACAAAGAGATCCTGGAATATCACTGGGGCCCCGATTGGGTCGTCTACGACGCCAAAGGGACTTCCCAGCAGCACGGTCAGCACGTCGAGTACAACCTCAAGCCCGAGGGCCTCGACAAGACGCGGGTGCGCTTCGATGTCACGGTCGAACCCGGCCGGCCCATGCCCGCGTTCATCGTCCGGCGGGCCAGCGAAAGCGTTCTCGACTCGTCGGTCAAGGGACTGTGCGAATTGGTCAAGCGCTTCCAAGGCTCATCCGATGCCGAATAGTCCGCCTTTTTCTCCTTCGTCAGCGCCCGGGCGATTGCTAACTTATTAGCAGTGGCCGTTCAAGCGTCGTCGGAAATCGTCATCGACGCGCCTCCGGAAGTGATCATGGAGGCGCTGGCCGACATGGACGCCGTGCCGTCGTGGTCGTCGGTGCACAAGCGGGTCGAGGTCGTCGACAAGCACCCCGACGGCCGGCCGTACCACGTCAAGGTCACCATCTCGGTGACGGGCATCCACGACACCGAACTGCTCGAATACCACTGGGGGCCGGACTGGATGGTGTGGGACGCGCAGAAGACCGCCCAGCAACGCGGCCAGCACGGCGAGTACACCCTCACCCGGGAGGGCTACGACAAGACCAGGGTGCGGTTCGCCATCACGGTCGAACCGTTTGCCCCGCTGCCCGAGTTCTGGGTCAACCGGGCCCGCAAGAAGATCCTGCACGCCGCGCTCGAGGGACTGCGCAACCGCGTGATGGAGATCTTCGGCCCGCTCGGGTGAGCCTTCCGGTCACCGCAGGACTCCCAGCCGCCTGATCGCCTCGTCGAGGGTGTCCTCGCGCTTGCAGAAGGTGAAGCGCACCAAGTGGTTCCACACCTCGGCCTGCGCGGAGGCGTGCGGGGCGCCCGGGTCGCAAAAGGGTGACAGCGGAATGGCCGCCACGCCCGCCCTTTCCGGTAGGGCGGCGCAGAACGCGGTGCTGTCGTCGTAGCCGAGTGGGCGCGGGTCGGCGCACAAGAAATACGTGCCGGCGCTGTCATGCACCTCGAAGCCGATCTCGGAGAGCCCGGCGGCCAGCCGGTCGCGGCGGTCTCGCAACGAGCGGCGCAGCCCGGCCACCCACGCGTCCTCGGTGTCGAGCGCGAGAGCCACCGCCGGCTGGAACGGGGCGCCGCCGACATAGCTCAGATACTGCTTTGCCGCCCGCACACCGGCGATGAGTTCCGCTGGGCCGCAAGCCCATCCGATCTTCCATCCGGTGCAGTTGAACATCTTGGCCGCGCTGGAGATGGTGACCGTCCGTTCGGCCATGCCGTCGAAGCCGGCCAGCGGCAGGTGCCGGTGGTCGTCGAAGACGAGGTGCTCGTACACCTCGTCGGTGATCACCAAGAGGTCGGCGGCGACCGCGACCTCGGCGATGGCGGTCAGCTCGGCTTCGCTGAGCACCGTGCCGGTCGGGTTGTGCGGCGAATTGACGATCAGCGCGCGGGTGCGTGGCGTCAGGGCCCGGCGCAGGGCGTCGGCGTCCAGGGCGAAGCCGCGGCCATGCGGGACCAGGGGGACGGCCACCCTATGCGCGCCCGCCATCGCCACCACCGGCGAGTAGGAGTCGTAGAACGGCTCGATGAGCAGCACCTCCGAGCCGGGTTCGACCAGGCCCAGCACCGCGGACGCGATGGCCTCGGTCGCCCCGACCGTCACCAGCACCTCGGTGTCGGGGTCGTAGGTGATGCCGAAGTGCCGCTGCCGCTGGGCGGCGATGGCGTGCCGCAGCTGCGCGACGCCGATGCCCGGCGGGTATTGGTTGTTCCCCTCGGCGATGGCATCTTGGGCAGCCTTCAACATGGCAGCGGGCCCGTCCTCGTCGGGGAACCCCTGACCGAGGTTGACCGCACCGACCCGCGCGGCCAGCGCCGACATCTCGGCGAACACCGTGGTCGCGTAGGGACGCAGTCGCGACACCGTCATGCTGGTCGAGCTTAGGGGCCGCGCAGGCTCGACGGCGTGGCCGGGCGCCCCCGCTGCGCTCCGAGGTTGAGGCTGACCAGCGGCGATCGGCCCAACCAACAGGTTGGCCGGGCACTTTGTTAGGGTGCGGTATCTGGACCTACCTTTAATACGGATCCGATACCCACTCGCGAAGAGGAACTCGACATGTCCGAAGAAGCCTTCATTTACGAGGCCATCCGCACGCCCCGAGGCAAGCAACGCAATGGCTCGCTGAACGAGGTGAAGCCGCTGAACCTGGTCGTCGGGCTGGTCGACGAGCTGCGCAGGCGCAACCCCGACCTGGACGTGAACCTGATCAGCGACATGATCCTGGGGTGCGTCTCGCCGGTCGGTGACCAGGGCGGCGACATCGCCCGCACCGCGGTGCTGGCCGCCGGCCTGCCCGAGACCACGGGCGGCGTGCAGCTCAACCGGTTCTGCGCCTCCGGCCTGGAGGCCGTCAACACCGCCGCCCAGAAGGTCCGCTCCGGCTGGGACGACCTGGTGCTCGCGGGCGGTGTGGAGTCGATGAGCCGCGTCCCGATGGGCTCCGACGGCGGCGCCTGGGCGCTGGACCCCGAGACCAACTACCAGATCGGCTTCGTGCCGCAGGGCATCGGCGCCGACCTGATCGCGACCATCGAGGGCTTCTCCCGCGAGGACGTCGACGCCTACGCGCTGCGCAGCCAGCAGAAGGCCGCCGAGGCCTGGTCGGGCGGCTACTTCGCCAAGTCGGTGGTGCCGGTGCGCGACCAGAACGGTCTGGTCATCCTGGACCACGATGAGCACATGCGGCCCGACACCACCATGGAGGGGCTGGCCAAGCTGAAGACCGCGTTCGACGGCATCGGCGAGATGGGCGGCTTCGACGACGTGGCGCTGCAGAAGTATCACTTTGTGGAGAAGATCAACCACGTGCACACCGGCGGTAACAGCTCGGGCATCGTGGACGGGGCCGCGCTGGTGCTGGTCGGGTCCGAGAGTGCCGGCACGTCGCAGGGCCTGACCCCGCGCGCCCGCATCGTGGCGACGGCGACCAGTGGCGCGGACCCGGTCATCATGCTGACCGGCCCGACCCCGGCCACCCGCAAGGTGCTCGACCGTGCGGGGCTGACCGTCGACGACATCGACCTGTTCGAGCTGAACGAGGCGTTCGCTTCGGTGGTGCTGAAGTTCCAGAAGGATCTCAACATTCCCGACGAGAAGCTGAACGTCAACGGTGGCGCCATCGCGATGGGCCACCCGCTGGGCGCCACCGGCGCCATGATCACCGGCACCATGGTCGACGAGCTCGAGCGCCGCAACGCGCGTCGCGCGCTGATCACGCTGTGCATCGGCGGCGGCATGGGTGTCGCCACCATCATCGAGAGGGTTTAAGACCATGGCTGAGAACACCATTGCGTGGGACAAGGATGCCGACGGCATCGTCACGCTGACGCTCGACGACCCCACCGGGTCGGCGAACGTGATGAACGAGCACTACAAGGAATCGATGCACAAGGCCGTCGAACGCCTTGTGGCGGAGAAGGATTCGGTCACCGGCGTGGTGATCACCAGTGCGAAGAAGACATTCTTCGCCGGCGGAGACCTCAAGAGCATGATCACCGCCGGCCCGGAGAACGCCGGGGAAGTCTTCACCGAGGTCGAGGAGATCAAGCGCGACCTGCGCGCCCTGGAGACCCTGGGCAAGCCGGTGGTCGCGGCCATCAACGGCGCCGCGCTCGGCGGCGGCCTGGAGATCGCGCTGGCCTGTCATCACCGCATCGCCGCCGACGTCAAGGGCCTCGTCGTGGGGCTGCCCGAGGTGACGCTGGGCCTGCTGCCCGGCGGTGGCGGGGTGACCCGCACCGTGCGGATGTTCGGCATCCAGAACGCGTTCATGAACATCCTGTCGCAGGGCACCCGGTTCAAGCCGGACAAGGCCAAGGAGATGGGGCTGGTCGACGAGCTGGTCGGCTCCGTCGAGGAACTGGTGCCCGCCGCCAAGGCGTGGATCAAGGCCAACCCCAACTCGCACACCCAGCCGTGGGACGCCAAGGGCTACAAGATGCCCGGCGGCACCCCGTCCAGCCCGGCGCTGGCCGGCATCCTGCCGTCGTTCCCCGCGCTGCTGCGCAAGCAGCTCAAGGGCGCACCGATGCCGGCACCGCGGGCCATCCTGGATGCGGCCGTCGAGGGTGCGCAGGTGGACTTCGACACCGCCAGCCGCATCGAGAGCCGCTACTTCACGCAGCTGGTCACCGGCCAGGTCGCCAAGAACATGATCCAGGCGTTCTTCTTCGACCTGCAGCACATCAACGGCGGCGGTTCGCGTCCCGACGGCATCGAGCCGGTCAAGATCAACAAGATCGGTGTGCTGGGCGCGGGCATGATGGGCGCGGGTATCGCCTACGTGTCGGCCAAGGCCGGCTTCGACGTGGTGCTCAAGGACGTCAGCATCGAGGCCGCCGAGAAGGGCAAGGGTTACTCGGAAAAGCTTGAGGCCAAGGCGCTTCAGCGGGGCAAGACCACCGAGGAGAAGAGCAAGGCGCTGCTGGACCGCATCACGCCGACGGCCGACCCCGCCGACTTCAAGGGCGTCGACTTCGTGATCGAGGCGGTGTTCGAGAACCAGGAACTCAAGCACAAGGTGTTCGGCGAGATCGAGGACGTCGTCGAGCCGAACGCGCTGCTGGGGTCCAACACCTCGACGCTGCCGATCACCGGCCTGGCGACCGGGGTGAAGCGCCAAGAGGACTTCATCGGGATCCACTTCTTCTCACCGGTGGACAAGATGCCGCTGGTCGAAATCATCAAGGGCGAGAAGACCTCTGACGAGGCGCTGGCCCGGGTGTTCGACTACACGCTGGCCATCGGCAAGACCCCGATCGTGGTCAACGACAGCCGCGGCTTCTTCACCAGCCGCGTCATCGGCACCTTCGTCAACGAGGCGCTGGCGATGCTGGGTGAGGGCGTCGAACCCGCCAGCATCGAGCACGCCGGTTCGCAGGCGGGCTACCCGGCCCCGCCGCTGCAGCTGTCCGACGAGCTCAACCTCGAGCTGATGCACAAGATCGCGGCCGCGACCCGCAAGGGCGTCGAGGACGCGGGCGGCACCTACGAGCCGCACCCGGCCGAGGCGGTCGTGGAGAAGATGATCGAGATCGGCCGCCCGTCGCGGTTGAAGGGCGCCGGCTTCTACGAGTATGCCGACGGCAAACGGACCCGGCTCTGGCCGGGCCTGCGGGAGACGTTCAACTCCGGTAGCGCGGATATTCCGTTGCAGGACATGATCGATCGCATGCTGTTCGCCGAGGCGCTCGAGACGCAGAAGTGCCTCGACGAGGGCGTGTTGACGTCGACGGCCGACGCCAACATCGGCTCGATCATGGGCATCGGCTTCCCGCCGTACACCGGTGGTAGCGCGCAGTTCATCGTGGGCTACTCCGGCCCGGGCGGTACGGGCAAGGAAGCCTTCGTGGCGCGGGCGCGTGAGCTGGCCGCCAAGTACGGCGACCGCTTCCTGCCGCCGGATTCGCTGACGTAGGGCAGGCGCGGCGAGCAGACGCAGAATCGCATGGGAACGGTTCCCGCAGTGCGATTTTGCGTCTGCTCGCGGATTAGGTGCGGCGCTGGAAGAGGTAGTACCGCGCCGGGGTCTGCTCGCGCGCAGTTCCCCGACCCAGCCGCGCTTCATCGAGGTCCCCCTCGTCGCCGGCGGACAACAGCGTCCATGCGGCTGAAAATCGTGATTCCATCTCGGCGGGCTCGACACCCGGCACGCCGAACCGCCCGCCGGGACGGAACGCGACGATGAACAGCCGTGCGTCGGGCGCGGCCACCGCGCTGACCTCCCGGACGTACGCCGCGCGATCTGCGTCGCTCATGTTGTGCAGGCAGCCGTTGTCGACGATCAGGTGGAAGCCCGTGCCGATCCCCGTCTGACTCAGCCGCGTGACGTCGGCCCCGACGAAGTTGACCGGCAGATCGGCGGCCTTGGCCCGGGCCTTGTCGAGCGCCTTCGGGACGAAGTCGACGCCGGTGACTTTCCATCCGTGCTGTGCGAGGTAGATCGACGAGTCCCCGGTGCCGCATCCGAGATCGAGGGCCGACCCGATGGGCAGTGGGGGCGTGTCATCGGTGCCCTCGACCAGGTCTCGCAGGTTTTGCGCGATCGGATGACCGTCCCACGGGGTGAAGCCGATGCGGTAGAAGATCCGGAACAGCGTGTGCTTGGAGGCCATGCCCCAACGGTATGCCTAAACCCGTTACAGGGCCGCGGCGATCCGGCGCCATTGTTCGCGCGGGAAGGCCCTCGGATCGTCGAGCAGCACCTGAACGCAGACGTGGTCGGCGCCGGCCGCGCGGTGCACGGCGACCCTGCGCAGGATCGCCTCCTCGTCGCCCCAGGCGATGATGGCGTCGAACAGCCGGTCGCTCACCTGGGCCAGGTCGTCGTCGGAGAACCCGCTGCGCAGCAGGTTGTTCGCGTAGTTGGGCAACGCCAGATACGCGCGCAGCCAATCGGTTCCGATGCGCCGCGCCTCGTCGGCGCTGTCGGTCAGGATCACCGTCTGCTCGGGCAGCAGCAGCGGGCCGTCGCCCAACGCCGCACGGGCGGACGCGGTGTGGTCGGGGGTGACCAGGTAGGGGTGCGCCCCGCGGGCCCGGGTCGCGGCAAGGGCCAGCATCTTGGGGCCGAGCGCGGCGAGGACCCGGCTCCCGGCGGGTACGGGCTGTGGGGCGGCGTCCAGCCCGTCCAGGAACGCCGCCGTCGCCGCCAGTGGTTTGCGGTATCGCCCGGGTTGGCCGGCGTCGATCAGCGGCGCGTGGCTCACGCCGATGCCCAGCAGGAAGCGGTCGCCGTGCCGGGCGGTCAGCGCCGCATAGGACTCGGCGACGTCGCCGGGCGCGTGCATCCAGAGGTTGAGGATCCCGGTGGCGATCACGGTCCGCTTGGTCGCGGCGAGCAGGTTGCCGACCGCGTCGAACACCGGCCCGCCGACGTCGGGTATCCACAGCGCCGGAAAGCCTAGTTCGTCCAATTCCGCTGCCGCGTCGGCGGATTCGGCCGGGTCGCCGTAGCGCAGTTGACTGCTCCAGATTCCGACGCCGGTCAGTTCCATGGGCGGATGTTCCTTTCGTCGGCGTGGAGGCCGGTCGCGCCGTAGTCGGGCACCGGCATCGAGTCGTGCATGCGCACGCCCTTGGTGTTGAGTCTGGCCAGCGCCCGGGAAAGCGAGCCCGGCATCAGTGAGACTAGCTGGGCGCCACGGGTCAACGCCCACACCCCGAGTCGCGAACCGGGGATGACGCCCTTGGCGGCGCCGCGCGCGAAGGCCCGGCTGCGGTGCACCGGTTCGCGCATCTGCAGTTCGTAGCCGGCGAACGCGCGCAGGTGGTCGCCGTCGGCCCGGGCGAGCTCGCCGGCCAGCACGTAGGCGCCGAGCACCGCCAGGCTGGTGCTGCCGCCCACCGCGGGGCCGGGGCAGTATCCCGCGTCGCCGACGAGGGTGACCCGCCGGCGCGACCATCGGTCCAGCCGGAGTTGGCTGATGGAATCGAAGTAGAACGCCGGTGTGCGGTCGAGTTCGCCGAGCCAACCGTCCACCTGCTCGTGCATGTTCCCGAACGCCGCACGCAGAAGCTCCTTCTGCCGCAACGTATTCCGATGGTGGTAGGCGAGCTCCCGACCGGAACGGAACAGGAAGACGGCGCGCGCGTCGTCCAGGTGCTCGGCGGTGTAGACGGCCGCGACGCGGCCGACGCCGACATGACAGGTGATCTCGCCGGGGCTGGCCAGCCCCTTGGGTGCCGACACCACCGCCAGATAGCCTCCGAGGAATCGCGTGAGGTTGGCTTCGTCGCCGAAGGTCAGCTGCCGGACGTTGGAGTGCAGCCCGTCGGCGCCGACGACGACGTCGAACCGGCGGGCGGGGGCGTGCTCGAACGTCACCTCGCCGTCGTGATCGATCGCGGTGATCGAGTCGCCGAACAGGTACTCGACGTCGTCGCGGCCGGCGGCGTAGTAGATCTCGCTGAGGTCGTCGCGCATGATCTCCACGTGCCGGTCCGAGGTGGCGGCGTAGACCTTGGTGAGGTCGATGTCGAAGGGCCGCGCCCGGCCCTCCCGATGCATGGTCATGCGGTTCGTTCCGGTGGCGAGCGCTTCGATCTGGGGCAGGACGCCCATGCTCGCCGATATCTGCATCGCGGGACGGAACAGGTCGACGGCGTGGCCGCCGGTCTTGCGCAGGGCGGGCGCGCGCTCGACGACCGTGACGTCGAAGCCATGACGGGTCAACCAGTACGCGAGCACCGGTCCGGCGATGCTCGCGCCCGAGACGAGAATCCGCATGCCGACCTCCCCGTGCCTCACCGAATTCCGTAAGCCTAATCAGCAGCACCGGGGCCGCGGCGGCGCTGACCGCTGAGGTCCCCGCACCGTCCGCGGCGCGTTGGTCCTGGGGCTAGAGTCCGTTGTCATGCGCTTCGGTCTCTTCATCCCGCAAGGCTGGCGAATGGATCTGGTCGACATCGAACCGGAGCGGCACTGGGCGGTGATGCGCGACCTGGCCTGCTACGCCGACAACGGCGCGTGGGATTCGCTGTGGGTCTACGACCATTTCCACACCGTTCCGGTGCCGACCGGCGAAGCCACCCACGAGGCGTGGTCGCTGATGGCCGCCTATGCGGCGGTCACCTCGCGGATCAAACTCGGCCAGATGTGCACCGCGATGAGCTACCGCAATCCGGTGTACCTGGCCAAGGTTGCGGCGACGGCCGACATCATCTCCGGCGGCCGGATCCAGATGGGCATCGGCGGCGGCTGGTACGAACACGAATGGCGCGCTTACGGTTACGGCTTCCCCTCGGCCGGCGTGCGGCTGGGCCGCCTGGACGAGGGCGTACAGATCATGCGGGACGCCTGGCGTGACGGCAAGGTCAGCTTCGGTGGCAGGCATTACCAGGTCGACGGCGCCATCGTCGCCCCCAAGCCCTTGCAGGACAACGGAATCCCGCTGTGGATCGCCGGCGGCGGTGAGAAGGTCACCCTGCGCATCGCCGCGCAGTACGCGCAGTACACCAACTTCACGCCGGAACCCGAGGCGTTCGCCCACAAGTCGGAAGTGCTTGCGCGGCACTGCCAGGAGCTGGGCACCGACTTCGATGCGATCGTGCGGTCGGCCAACTTCAACGCCGTCGTCGGAACCTCGGACGCCGACGTCAAGGACCGGCTGCGGCGCGTCCGCGACCGCCTGGTCCGCTACGTGCCCGAGGCGGCCGCCGACGCGATGCTCGCCGCCGGCAGTGGACCCGACTCGGCGACGGGCACGCCGGAACAGGTGATCGAGCGGATCGCCAAGCTCCGCGACCTCGGCTGCGAGTACGCCATCTGCTACTTCCCGGAGGCCGCGTACGACCGCTCGGGCATCGAGCTGTTCGAGCGCGAGGTCATCCCCGCCCTCAGCTAGCCGTCAGATGTCGGAGGTGGTGTACCTCTTCTTGACGGGCGGCTCGGCCAGCAGCGGCGGCAACTCGGTGAGCCGGCCTTCGCCGGCGCGAAACGCGCGGTAGGCCTCGTCGTGCTCGACCGTGTCCCACAGCTCGTAGATCAGCCAGTGGGCTTGGTCGTCCTCGTCGACGAGCACATCGGTGCCCAGGTTGCCGGCGAACGCGCGGGTGTCTTTCAGCGCCCGGCCCATGACCTCGCGCGCCTGGGGCACCGCGTCGGGCCTGAACTTCAGCTCGAGTATCACCGTGACGGGCATTGATCGTCTCCTTACGTCGCCGCGACCCTCGGCCAAGATAGCCCAGCCCCGCGCTCCCGCACGCCATGAGAATGCGGTTTCCACTTTTCGGAAAGCTGTTATACGGTTCAGTGAGCAACATTCTGTTGGCGGCCCCGCTGGAGGATCCCGATGCAAAAAGCACTCGCCCCCGAGATCTCGACCTGGCCCGATGAGAGCCCACAGCTGATCGGCAGTCGGTGTGGCAGCTGCGGCGCCACCACCTTCCCGGTGCAGCAGTGGTGCCCGCGTTGCAGCGCCGGCCAGATGAGCGACGTGTTGCTGCCACGCCGGGGAACGCTCGTCGCGTGGACCACCCAGGGCTTCCCGCCCGGGGCCCCCTACGCCGGCCCCACCGGCAAGGACTTCGTCCCGTTCGGGGTGGGGCTGGTACAGCTCGACGACGTGATCCGCGTCGAGGGGCGGTTGACCGAGAACGACCCGGCCAAGCTGCAATTCGGGCAGGAGGTCGAGCTCACCATGGTGCCGCTCACCACCGACGACGAGGGCACCGAAATCATGACGTTCGCGTTCCGGCCGGTCTAGTGGCGATCGCGAGCGCGGCCTCGGCCGGGCGAAGCGGGCCGCGACCATCTACCCCGTAGGAGACTGAGATGACCAACGACGTCGCCATCATCGGCGTGGGCCTGCACCCCTTCGGCCGGTTCGACAAGACCGCAATGCAGATGGGTGCCGAGGCGGTCCAGTCCGCCCTGAAGGACGCCGGCGTGGCGTGGAAGGACATCCAGTTCGGCTTCGGCGGCAGCCACGAGGTGTCCAATCCCGACGCGGTGACCCGCCTGGTCGGGCTGACCGGCATCACGTTCACCAACGTGTTCAACGCGTGCGCCACCGCGGCGAGTGCGATTCAGCAGACCGCCGACACGATCCGGCTGGGCAAGTACGACATCGGCATCGCCATCGGCCTGGACAAGCACCCCCGCGGCGCGTTCACCGACGACCCCGCCAAGCTGGCGCTGCCGCAGTGGTACGCCCAGAACGGGCAGTTCGTCACCACCAAGTTCTTCGGCATGAAGGCCAACAAGTACATTCACGACCACAACATCTCCCAGGCCACGCTGGCCAAGGTCGCGGCCAAGAACTTCCGCAACGGCGCGCTGAATCCGAACGCCTTCCGCCGCAAGCCGATTTCCGAGGACGAGATCCTCAACTCCACCGTGCTCAACTACCCGCTGACGCAGTACATGTTCTGTGCGCCCGACGAGGGCGCCGCCGCGGTGATCATGTGCCGCGCCGACCTGGCACATAAGTTCACCGACAAGCCGGTGTACGTGCGCGCCTGCGAGATTCGTACCCGGAGGTTCGGTGCCTACGAGGTGCACGCCACGTCGGCCCCGCTGGACGAGGACGCCTCGCCGACGGTGTACGCGGCGCGGGCGGCCTACGAGGCCGCCGGCATCGGGCCCGAGGACGTCGACGTCGCCCAACTGCAGGACACCGATGCGGGCGCGGAGGTGATCCACATGGCCGAGACCGGTCTGTGCGCCGACGGTGAGCAGGAGAAGCTGGTGGCCGACGGTGCCACCGAGATCCACGGCTCGATGCCGGTCAACACCGACGGCGGGTTGATCGCCAACGGCGAGCCGATCGGCGCGTCCGGGCTGCGGCAGATGCACGAACTGGTGCGCCAGTTGCGCGGTGAGGCCGGCGAGCGCCAGGTGCCCGGCAATCCGCGCGTCGGGCTGGCCCAGGTATACGGGGCCCCGGGCACCGCCTCGGCGACCATCCTGTCGCTCTAGTGAGTGGCGCGAGCAGACGCGGAATCGCACTGGCGCAGGGCGATCCATGCGATTCTGCGTCTGCTCGCCGAGGCTAAATCGCCGGGCCCAGAAGGTCGTCCGCGTCGCGGATGATGTAGCCGTAGCCCTGCTCGGCGAGGAAGCGTTGCCGGTGCGCGGCGTACTCGGCGTCCAGGCTGTCGCGGGCCACCACGGAGTAGAAGATGGCCCCACCGCCGTCCGCCTTCGGCCGCAGCAACCGCCCGAGCCGCTGAGCCTCCTCCTGGCGCGAGCCGAAGGTCCCCGAAACCTGCACGGCCACAGAGGCTTCCGGTAAGTCGATGGAGAAGTTGGCGACCTTGGACACCACCAGCGTGGACACCTCGCCGCGGCGGAACGCGTCGAACAATTCCTCGCGTTCCTTGGTCCGGGTCGATCCCTGGATCACCGGCGCGTCCAGCTCGGCGCCCAGCTCGTCGAGCTGGTCGAGGTAAGCGCCGATCACCAGCGTCTGCTCGCCGGGGTGCTTGTCCAGAATCGACTTCACGACGGCGATCTTGGATCGCGCCGTCGAGCAAAGCTTGTAGCGCTCTTCGGGTTCCGCGGTGGCGTACATCATCCGCTCGTTGTCGGTCATGGTGACCCGCACCTCGACACACTCGGCCGGCGCGATCCAGCCCTGGGCCTCGATGTCCTTCCACGGCGCGTCGTAGCGCTTCGGGCCGATGAGGGAGAACACGTCGCCCTCGCGGCCGTCCTCGCGGACCAGCGTGGCGGTGAGGCCCAGGCGCCGCTTGGATTGCAGGTCGGCGGTCATCCGGAACACCGGCGCCGGCAGCAGGTGGACCTCGTCGTAGATGATCAGACCCCAGTCGCGGCTGTCGAAGAGCTCCAGGTGCCGGTACTCGCCCTTCGTGCGGCGGGTGATCATCTGGTACGTCGAGATCGTGACGGGCCGAATCTCCTTGCGCTCACCCGAATATTCGCCGACCTCGTCCTCGGTCAGGGATGTGCGCGCGACCAGTTCGCGCTTCCATTGCCGCGCCGCGACGACGTTGGTGACCAGGATCAGCGTCGTCGCGCTGGCCCTCGCCATCGCGGCCGCGCCCACCAGCGTCTTGCCTGCCCCGCACGGAAGCACCACCACCCCCGACCCGCCGGACCAGAACGAGTCCGTGGCCATCTGCTGGTAGTCGCGCAGGTGCCAGCCGTCCTGCGCCAGGCTGATCGGGTGGGCCTCGCCGTCGACGTAGCCCGCCAGGTCCTCGGCGGGCCAACCGATCTTGAGCAGCATCTGCTTGACCCGGCCGCGCTCGCTGGGGTGCACGACGACGGTGTCCTCGTCGATCCGCGCGCCGAGCATGGGGGCGATCTTCTTGTTGCGCAGCACCTCCTCGAGCACCGCGCGGTCCAGGCTCAGCAGGGTCAGGCCGTGCGCCGGGTGTTTGACCAGCTGCAGGCGCCCGTAGCGGGCCATGGTGTCGACGATGTCGACGAGCAGCGGCTGGGGCACCGCGTAGCGCGAGAAGCTGACCAGCGCGTCGACCACCTGCTCGGCGTCGTGGCCCGCGGCGCGGGCGTTCCACAGCGCCAACGGGGTGATGCGGTAGGTGTGCACGTGCTCGGGCGCGCGCTCCAGCTCGGCGAACGGCGCGATGGCGGCACGCGCGGCGCCGGCCAGCTCGTGGTCGACCTCGAGCAGCACCGTCTTGTCGGACTGCACAATCAACGGGCCGTCAGTCACGGGCGCCGCTCCTCCTCATCGCTTCGCTCTGCATCGTCGCCGGCGCGAGTCACGAACGCCGATCCTCCTCATGTCTCGCCGCACCAACCATCCATTATCGGCTGTTGGCCGACACCACCGACGTGATGCGGTGGATGGCGAAGTCGCGCAGCCGCCCCGACGCCGAGTCGAAGGCGGTCAGCTGGCCGCCCCGGACGGTGATCGGCGACACCACGCGCTGGGTGGCCACACCGGCGGCGTCTAGATAACCGATCACCAGCGTGTCTTGTTCCCTGGCCGCGCGCTGCAACAGCGACATGGTGACCGCCGGGTCGACGCGAATGCTGCCGAACGGCGCGGCCGTCACCTTCCGCAGCACCGCCACCACCGCGTTCAGACTCTCGTTGTTGGGGCGCGGCATCGGGCGGTAGGGCCGCCGCTGCTGGGGCGTGGGCACCCGGGCCCCCTGCGGCCGGACGTCGACGATGGCGCCGGTGGAGTCCTCGGCCGCGGGGGCGAAGCCCGCGGCCCGCAATGCGAGCAGCACCTCGGCGATCGGCGCCGGAGACACCGCGACGGTCGGCGCCAGGGCGCGCAGTTGCACCCCCTCGGTCGCGGGGGCGGCGACGGCCTGGGCCAGCAGCGCCGGGTCCTCGCACCGTACGAACGAGGCCGCCATCCCGATCCGCAGCTGGCCGTGCCGGCGTGCGACGTCGTCGATCAGATAGGTAAGCCCTTGGGGGACAGGGGTTTTAGAATGTTTGGCGAACAGGGTATGCATCCAGTCGCGGGTCTTCCCGACGTCGAGGGCATGCCGGATCGTCTGCTCGCTGATGCGGTACACCATCGCGGTGCCGGCCGATTCGACGGTGGCCACCGCGGCCAGTTGCTCGGCCAGGTCGCGCTGCAGTGGGCCCGGCACGACGACGGTCAGGTCGGCCTGGATCAGGAAGTAATCGATCGGTTGCGGCAGGGCCCGCGCCATGGCGTCGACCGCGGCGGCGGGGCCTTCGTTCAGCAGGGCCCGGGCGGGGGTGCTGAGCGCCCCCCGTCCCACCAGGCCCAACGCCTGGCTCTCGGCCAGCAGGTCACCCACGGGCCCCGGCTGCAGCCGCTTGGCCCAGCGCGGCCGCCGCCAGATGAGGGCGGCCGACGCCTCGGCCGTGTTGACACCGGCGCCCGGCGGCAAGTGCGCCAGCGTGTCCAGCAACAGCCGGCGATCCAGTGGCGCGGCGGTCGAGTACAGCGCATCGGTAAGGGCGCCATAGGGTTTGGCGTCGGGACCGCGGGTGCCGATCAAGGCCGGGCGGCTCGGCAGGTCGAGCCAGCTGCTGGCCAGCAGCTGCCAGCGTTCGGCGGCGGGCAGCGCGGTGAACCGGTCGGTGGCCACGGTCGGCGCCCAGTACGGGGCCTCGCCGGTGGCCGGTTCCGGGTCCGGCATCCCGCTCGCGATCAGGCCGGCCGCGGCCGCCACCTCCAGAATGAGCCCCAACCGCGACTCGTCGATGCCGGTCGTCTTGCCGAGCCGTTTGACATCGCGGACTCCCAGTCCGCCGCTGCGCAGCTCGGAAACCGGTGCGGCGGCGAGCGCGGCGATGAGGACGTCGAGTTCACGCAACAGGTCGATGGTGGCCCCGGCCGCCGCCGCGTCGACGTCGGCGGTGGTGGTGGTCGACACCACCGGGTCGGGTGCCGTCAGCCGCATGGGGCCGGGCTGCTCGCCGCGCAGCACCTGCCCGACGTGGCGGGGCAGGATCACCGTTTCGGCGTCGATGCGTCGCAACAGGCCCATCGCCAGCAGCTGGGGCACCGGCCGGTCCGCCGGGGCGCCCGGCGCGGCGTCACGGGTGCGGCCCATCGGGGAGCCCTCGAGGAGCTTTTCCAGCACTTCGCGCTGCGCCTGGCTCAGCCCGTCGATGAGACGGGCGATCTCCTCGCCGGTGCGGGAGGCGTCCTCGAGGGTGACCTGGCCCGGGTGCCACGGCAGGGCCGTGCCGGCGTCGGGAGCGACGCGCAGCGCCGCATCCCCCCAGACCAGGGCGCGCTCCCGGAGATCGTCCAGCGCCTGCGCCACGTCGGACTCGGGAGCGCGCTCGCCGATCAGGGCCAGCAGTTTCGCCGTGGGCACCGGCGTGGCGTCGGCCTGCAGCACCAACAGCGCGTCGAGCACCGCCAGGCGCAGGAAGTCGAGCTCGTCGGTGGCGGCCTTCACCGACTGGCGGGCCTGCGCGCGGGCGGCCAGCGCGGCGATGCTGCCGGGCGGCGGCTGGGCGAGGTCCGGCCGCAGCTCTAGCAGGCGGATCAGCCGCTCGTCGGGCAAGTCGGCCAGCCACGACCCCAGCGGGATATCCGGGGTGTTGTCGGTCATTGCTGACCAGCGTAAAGCAGTCGGTCGGTGCTGAGCAGGCAGCGAAGGCCGGCAGCTCGTCGGCCGAACTGACGGTCTTGCACGACGCGTGCAACAGCGACCTGTCAGAATGGACGGCGTGGCTGACACTGCTGAGGGCAAAGCCCGCAAAACCAGGTATGTCGACAACGGGTGGCCGACGACGGACCCCGACGACCACGCGGTGAGCGAACTCGTGACCGACCGGACGGGTGCGTTGTCCCCCTTCGGCGAGATGGTGTTCCCGCTGCCCTCCACTGACCTGCCCTACCTGCACCCGGTCACCGTCGTTAACCGGTAGGCGCCAGCATGGCTAGGGCCTCCGAGGCCGCCAAGCCCCCGGCGAGCTGGGCGACGGGTGAATCCCCTGCTGGCTCGCTGTCACACCTGGACGACCGCGGTTCGGCGCACATGGTCGACGTCAGCGGCAAGGGCGCGACCAAGCGGACCGCCGTCGCGGCGGGCGCCGTGCGCACGTCGCAGCGCGTCGTGGAGCTGATCTCGGCAGGGGGCCTGCCCAAGGGCGACGCGCTGGCCACCGCCCGGGTGGCGGGCATCCTGGCGGCGAAGCGCACCAGCGACCTGATACCGCTCTGCCACCAGTTGGCGCTCACCGGAGTCGACGTGGAATTCACCGTGGGGCCCTCCGAGATCGAGATCACCGCGACGGTGCGCAGCACCGACCGCACGGGCGTGGAGATGGAGGCGCTGACCGCCGTCAGTGTGGCCGGCCTGACGCTCTACGACATGATCAAAGCCGTCGATCCCGCCGCGCGCCTCGATGACATTCGGGTGCTGCGCAAGGAAGGCGGCAAGACCGGAACGTGGGAGCGGTGATGGGCGCCCGATCCGCCCGCGTCATCATCGCCTCGACCCGCGCGTCGGCGGGAGTCTACGACGATCGGTGCGGGCCGTTCATCGCCGAATGGCTCGGCGAGCGCGGGTTTTCATTCACCGAGCCGGAGGTGGTTCCCGACGGCGATCCGGTGGGCGATGCCCTGCGCAAGGCGGTCCGCGACGGCGTTGACGTCATCATCACCTCCGGCGGCACGGGCATCTCGCCGAGCGACAGCACCCCCGACCAGACCGTGGCCCTGCTGGACTACATGATCCCGGGGCTGGCCGACGCCATTCGCCGGTCGGGGCTGCCCAAGGTGCCGACGTCGGTGTTGTCACGAGGAGTGTGCGGCGTGGCGGGGCGGACCCTGATCGTCAACCTGCCGGGTTCGCCCGGCGGTGTGCGCGACGGCCTGGGTGTGCTCGCCGGCGTGATCGATCACGCGCTCGACCAGCTCGCCGGTGGAGATCACCAGGGATGACGCTCGTCGTCCGCGCGGCCATGACCGATCACCCGATCTCTTTGGCCGGGCACGAAGAATTGGTCGCCCATCAGTCGGCCGGCGCCGTCGTCGGCTTCGTCGGCATGATCCGCGACCACGACGGCGGCCGACGGGTGGTGCGGCTGGAGTATTCCGCGCATCCGTCGGCCGAGCAGGTCATGGGCGAGGTGGTCGCGGAGGTCGCTGAACAGTCGAGCGGGGTGCGTGCCGTCGCGGCGAGCCACCGGATCGGCGTGCTGCGCATCGGGGAGGCGGCGCTGGTGGCGGCGGTGGCGGCCGATCACCGTCAGGCCGCGTTCGCCACCTGTGCGCTGCTGGTGGACACCATCAAGGCGCGGCTACCGGTGTGGAAGCACCAGTTCTTCGACGACGGCACCGAAGAATGGGTGGGCTCGGCGTAGCGCCGTAGCGATTTGGCATGCCGGCACGCCCCGAAGCGTCGACGTTCGAGGCGTGCCGGGCAGTCTGACGGGCGGAACTCAGGTGGCCGGGGACGGCTGCGCGATCGCGTCCAGCGCGTCGTTGCCCTGAATGTCCTGTGCCCGGATGGCCTCCCACAGCTGCTTCGTGTAGCCGACCGAGGAGACGTCCTGCGGCATGTTGGCCGGCACGAAGCCGTGGAAGTCGTTGTCCGCGACGGGCAGGTCGGCGGGAGGCGCCGGCGGCAGGTCGGCCGGAGGCGCCGGCGGCATCGCGTCGGCTGGGGGCACGTCGGCCGGTGGCGCGGGCGGCACGTCGGCCGGGGGCGCGGGCGGCAGGTCGGCCGGAGGGGCCGCCTGGTCGAAGCCGGCCAGCTGCACCGGAGCGGGCGGGGGAGGGGCG
>NZ_LQOU01000041.1 GCF_002102155.1 Mycobacterium europaeum | reverse complement strand
GGTCGTGGGCGGTGGTGGCGGCGGGGGCGGCGGCTTGGTGGTCGTGATCTCGTCCTGCATCGGCGGCGTCGACGGGACGGTGGTGGTGTTCGGGGTGGCCAGCTTGGTGGTGTCGGTGCGCGCGAACAACAGCGACACCGAGACGACGAGCGCGATCGCGGCCACGATGGCGGCGATCCCGACCACCCACGGCCAGCGCGGTGCGCCGTGCTCGTCGTCGGCGTCGGTCGACTCGTCGAAGGTGTCGTAGTCGTAGAGCCTGAGGTCGGCCGGCAGGTAGGGCCCGCTGATGAAGTGCTCGGACTCCGGGGCCGAATAGGCCCGCGAATAGACGTCGGTCTGGCCCGTCTGGTCGGCCGCCGGTTCGGCGCTGCTGTCGAAGGGCTCGAGTTCGTCGTCGGGACCGGGTTCGCCCAGGGGCTCGGGGGCGTCCGCGGGCTCGCCGTCGGAATCGGGTTGATGGGGAGCCTCGTTCACGGAATCGGGTTCCTCAGGTTCCCATTCCGGGGGTTTCGGCCCACTCATCTTTGCCTGCCCTGTCCGACTGCCTCACCAGCGCGCGGGGCCCGGCGGCCGTATCGTTGCGCGCGCGCTTGAGAAATTGTCATTTGCCTGGGCAAAACATTACCGAACCGAGAGGGGCAAAGAAGTCCTGGCGAAGCGGCCACAGATCACGTGATCGGATTGTGACCTTAACGCGTGCGGATCAGTGTTTCTCGGGTCCGATGTAGTACTCGAAGACCAGTCCCGCAACCGATGCCAGGATGAACATCACGCCCGCGGCGATCAGCCAGGGCAGCCACAGCGCGATGCCGACCGCGGTCACCGAACCCGACAGCGCGATCAGGATCGGCCACCAGCTGTGCGGGCTGAAGAAGCCCAATTCTCCTGCTCCGTCGCTGATCTCGGCGCCCTCGTAGTCCTCGGGCCGGGTATCGATGCGGCGCGCGACGAACCGGAAGAAGGTGGCCACGATCAACGCCAGTCCGCCGGTCAGCGCCAGCGCGGTCGTGCCCGCCCACTCCTCACCGCCGGTGGCGAAAAGCGCGGTCAGCACCCCGTAAAGCACCGAAACCACAATGAAAAACGCGGCGACGAATTCGAAAACCCTGGCTTCGATATGCATTTGGTGTCCTAACCTACTGCTGGCTTCCGGCCAACTGGCCCCGGCGGGTGTCGAACGGGTGGGTGGACACCGCCAGCGGTGCCTGACCGATCGACTGCAATGCCTGGGAGTTGCTCTTTCCGTCGATGCGCTGCTGCAAGTAAGCCTTGAAGTCGTTGGGCGGCACCACCCGAACCTCGAAGTTCATCATCGAGTGATAGGTGCCACAGAACTCGGCGCAGTGCCCGACGAAGGCCCCGGTCTTGCTGATGTCGTCGACCTGGAAGACGTTGATCGAGTTGTTCGCCTCGGCGTTGGGGATCACGTCCCGCTTGAAGAGGAACTCCGGCACCCAGAACGTGTGGACGACGTCCGCGGACGCCAGGCGGAACTGGATGCGCTTGCCGGTCGGCAGCACCAGCACCGGGATCTGGTCGCTGGTTCCCAGGGTTTCGACCTTGTCGAAGTTCAGGTACGTGCGGTCGGAGGTGTTGAGCCCGCGCACCGGCCCGACGAGTTCCTCGCCGTGGGCGTCCTTGCCTTCGGGCCTGGAGACCATCGCGTTCTTGCGCGCCTGATCGGCGCCGTCATAGGTCAGCGTGCCGTCCTTGAAGTCGACGCGCTGATAGCCGAACTTCCAGTTCCACTGGAAGGCGGTGACGTCGACCACCACCTCGGGGTCCTTGTCGAGGTGCAGCATCTTCTCCTGGACCACCACGGTGAAGTAGAACAACACCGAGATGATCAGGAACGGCGTGACCGTCAGCACCAGCTCGAGCGGCATGTTGTAACCGAACTGGCGGGGCAGCTCGGTGTCGGTGGCCTTCTTGCGGTGGAAGGCGGTGGCCCAGAAGATCAGGCCCCACACGATGACCCCGACGACCAGCGAGGCGATCACCGCGCCGAGCCACAGTTCGCGGTTGTAGTGGGCCTGCGGGGTGATGCCCTTGGGCCAGCCCAGGCCCAGCACGTCCTCCCAGCTGCACCCGCTCAGGGTCAACGCCAGCACGCCGAACGTCGCGGCCAGCGCCAGCGGCCGCAGACGACGGGACAGACCCCGCCGGACGATGCCGGACCGGCTGCCAAAACGGCCCTGAAACCTGCCCTGCGACAAACGTTGCGAACGGACCTGCTCGCGAGGTGTCACGTCGGCGCCTCCTGCTCGGATATCGAATACTACGCAGCGTAGACCACGCGGCTGACCCGAGCGACGAAACCCCGGCCCGGCACGGGTGTGCGGCGGCACGAGCGGCGGCCGAGTGCGGCATACTGGGGCGCCGTGTGTGGTCTGCTGGCGTTCGTCGCTGCCCCGGACGGTGCCACTGACGACGCTGCCGCCCGCGCCGACGATGCCATCGCGCGCGCGTCGCACCTGATGCGCCACCGGGGTCCCGACGAACCGGGCACCTGGACCGACCCGGGCGCCGACGGAAACGTCGTGTTCGGCTTCAACCGGCTGTCGATCATCGACATCGCGCATTCGCACCAGCCACTGCGGTGGGGCCCGCCGGAGTCGCCCGGCCGCTACGTCCTGGTGTTCAACGGGGAGATCTACAACTACCTCGAGCTGCGCGACGAGCTGGCCACCGCGCACGGCGCGGTCTTCGCCACCGACGGTGACGGCGAGGCGATCGTCGCCGGCTACCACTACTGGGGCGCCGACGTCCTGACCCGGCTGCGCGGCATGTTCGCCTTCGCCCTGTGGGACACCGCCACCCTCGAATTGTTCTGCGCCCGAGACCCGTTCGGCATCAAGCCGCTGTTCATGGCGACCGGTACCGGCGGCACGGCGGTGGCCAGCGAGAAGAAGTGCCTGCTGGACCTGGCGGATTTGGTCGGCTTCGACACCCGGATCGACGAGCGGGCGGTGCAGCACTACACCGTGCTGCAGTACGTGCCCGAGCCCGAGACGCTGCACCGCGGGGTGCGCCGGCTGGAATCGGGCTGCTACGCGCGGATCCGGCCCGGGGGGCAGCCGGAGGTCACCCGCTACTTCGTGCCGCGCTTCGCCGCCACGCCGATCACTCGCGGCGGCGAGCAGGCCCGCTACGACGAGATCACCGCGGTGCTCGAGGACTCGGTGGCCAAGCACATGCGCGCCGACGTCACCGTCGGGGCGTTCCTGTCCGGGGGCATCGACTCCACCGCCATCGCGGCGCTGGCCATCCGGCACAACCCGAAGCTGATCACGTTCACCACCGGGTTCGAGCGCGAGGGCTTCTCCGAGATCGACGTCGCGGTGGCCTCCGCCGAGGCGATCGGCGCGCGCCACGTCGCCAAAGTGGTCCACCCGGACGAGTTCGTGGCCGCCCTGCCCGAAATCGTCTGGTACCTCGACGAGCCGGTGGCCGACCCCGCGCTGGTACCCCTGTTCTTCGTCGCCCGGGAGGCCCGCAAACACGTCAAGGTGGTGCTGTCCGGGGAGGGCGCCGATGAGCTGTTCGGCGGCTACACGATCTACCGGGAACCGTTGTCGCTCAAGCCATTCGACTACCTGCCGCGGCCACTGCGGCGGTCGATGGGCAAGGTGTCCAAGCCGCTGCCGGAGGGCATGCGCGGCAAGAGCCTGCTGCACCGCGGCTCGCTGACGCTCGAGGAGCGCTACTACGGCAACGCGCGCAGCTTCTCCGACGCCCAGCTGCGCGACGTGTTGCCCGGCTTCCGCCCCGAATGGACCCACACCGACGTCACCGCCTCGGTGTACGCGCAGTCGGCCGGCTGGGACCCGGTGGCCCGCATGCAGCACGTCGACCTGTTCACCTGGCTGCGGGGCGACATCCTGGTCAAGGCGGACAAGATGACGATGGCCAACTCGCTGGAGCTGCGGGTGCCCTTTCTGGATCCCGAGGTGTTCGCCGTCGCCTCGCGACTGCCGGTCGACGCCAAGATCACCCGCACCACCACGAAGTACGCGCTGCGCCGGGCCCTGGAGCCGATCGTTCCCGCGCACGTGCTGCACCGCCCCAAGCTGGGGTTCCCGGTGCCCATCCGGCACTGGTTGCGCGCGGGCGAGCTGCTGGACTGGGCGTACGGGCTGGTGGCGTCCTCACAGGCCGGCCACCTCGTCGACCTGGCCGCCGTCCGGCGGATGCTCGACGAGCACCGCAACGGCGCAAGCGACCACAGCCGCCGGCTGTGGACGCTGCTCATCTTCATGCTCTGGCACGCGATCTTCGTCGAGCACAGCGTCGTGCCGCAGATCAGCGAGCCGCACTACCCCGTGCAGCTCTAGCCGAGGCTCTCCGGCGTCGAGGTCAGGCCAGCACCGCGGCGATCTCGTTGGCCGCGTCGTCGCCGTAGGCGCCGGCCAACCGGCTGACCGCGGTCTCGCGGTCCCAGTCCCAGTTCTGGGTCCCGGTCGATTCCAGGACCAGCACGGCGACCAGCGAACCCAGCTGCGCCGAGCGCTCCAGGCTCAGGCCGGCGCTGCGGCCGGTGAGGAAACCGGCGCGGAACGCGTCGCCGACGCCGGTGGGGTCGGTCTGGCTGGTTTCGGGCACCACGCCCACGTGGGTGGTGGTGCCGTCGGGCTCGACGATGTCGACGCCCTTGGGGCCCAGTGTGGTCACCCGCAGGCCGACCTTGCCCTGCACGTCGGCCTCCGACCAGCCGGTCTTGTTGAGCAGCAGCTCCCACTCGTAGTCGTTGGTGAACAGGTAGGCCGCGCCGGCGACGAGCTTCTCGATCTCCGCACCGGACAGGCGGGGCAGCTGCTGGGACGGGTCGGCGGCGAAGGGCAGGCCCAGCTTGCGGCACTCCTCGGTGTGCACCACCATCGCGTCCGGGTCGTTGGCCCCGACGATGACCAGGTCCGGCTCGCCGATGGACGCGACCACGTCGGCGAGCTTGATGGTGCGGGCCTCGGACATGGCGCCCGGGTAGAACGAGGCGATCTGGGCCATGTCGACGTCGGTGGTGCAGGTGAACCGCGCCGTGTGCGCCGTCTTCGAGATCAGGACGTTGTCGCAGTTGACGCCGTGCGACTGCAGCCACTGCCGGTAGTCGTCGAAGTCGTTGCCGGCCGCGCCCACCAGCGCGACGTCGCCGCCGAGCACGCCGATGGCGTAGGCGATGTTGCCCGCCACACCACCGCGGTGAATCACCAGGTCGTCGACCAGAAAACTGAGCGATACCTTCTGCAGGTGTTCAGCCAGCAGGTGCTCGGAGAACTTGCCGGGGAACCGCATCAAATTGTCGGTCGCAATCGAACCTGTCACCGCGATCGTCACGAATGTCTCCGCCCTTCGTTAGTAAGGTTATCTAGCTTACGCACGGGTCCTCGCCGTCGTCGTGTCCACCGTCGGCGCGAGGCGGTGCGCTAGCCTCCCTAGGGAACTCGCTCAAGTCGCCGGGACGCGATGCCCGGTCGGGGTAATCCCGCAGTAGTCCCGTCTACCACGGTAGGAGACCACGATGGCAGGTCCGCAGTCGCCGAACCACATCGTCGGCGGTAGCGGACCCAGCGGCCCCGAGCGTCCGGCCCAGGCCCCGCCGCTCGATTACCCCGACGACCGCCGCGCCGGCGACGCCGCACCCGCCAATTATGCCGGGCAGCAGCCGCCGCCGATGCCCTACCCGCAGCGCCGGTCCAAGCGGCGGCTGATCGTCGGAATCCTGGTCGCCCTCGCGCTGGTGGCCGCCCTGACCGTGGCGATCGTCTACGGCGTGCGCACCAACGGGGCCAACACCGGCGCGACCTTCTCCGAGGGGGCCGCCAAGACCGCCATCCAGGGCTACCTGGACGCCCTCGACCACCGCGACATCGAGGAGATCGAACGCAACGCGCTGTGCGGCATGTACGACGGCGTCCGCGACAAGCGGTCCGACCAGGCGCTGGCCAAGCTCAGCAGCGACGCGTTCCGGAAGCAGTTCTCCCAGGTCGAGGTGACCTCGATCGACAAGATCGTCTACCTGTCGCAGTACCAGGCCCAGGCGCTGTTCACCATGCGGGTGTCCCCGGCGGGCGGGGGCCCGCTGCGCGGCGACCTGCAGGGCATCGCCCAGCTGCTCTTCCAGCGGGGCGAGATCATGGTGTGCTCGTACGTGTTGCGCACCGGCGGCTCGTACTGAGCGCGCCCGGCGTGCGGGCTTACCCCGTCAGTTGAACGAGTCGCCGCAGGCGCACGAGCCGGTGGCGTTGGGGTTGTCGATCGTGAAGCCCTGCTTCTCGATGGTGTCGACGAAATCGATGGAGGCGCCTTCCACGTAGGGCGCGCTCATCCGGTCCACGGTCAGCGTCACGCCGCCGAAGTCGGCGGTCAGGTCGCCGTCCAGCGTCCGGTCGTCGAAGAAGAGGTTGTAGCGCAGTCCTGCGCACCCGCCCGGCTGGACCGCGATACGCAACGCCAGGTCGTCCCGCCCCTCCTGATCGAGCAGGGACTTTGCCTTGGTGGCGGCGGCCTCGGTCAGGATCACGCCGTGCGTCTTGGCGTTCGACTCGTTTTGCACCGTCATTGCTTCTCCTACATGCCTCATCGTTGGGTGGCTTCGTTCAGGTTCGAGCCCGCTGGTCTCGCGTTCGGCGGCCCGATCCGCCCGGCGGAAGCCCACTGGATCAACGGTACCTTGCAGAACCGCTATTCCCGAGTCGCGCCGCCACCACCGATGCCAGACCCATCAGCTGATTGGCCGCGTCGGCCTGCGCCAGCCGCGCCGACCCGGCGTGATCGGCGATGGACAGGGCGGCCATGATGCCCGCCGAGCGCACCGTGGCGTTGTCCAGGCCGACCTGGCCCGCCAGCACGATCACCGGCACTCCGCGCGGGCGGGCCGCGTCCGCGAGAAAACCCACCACCTTGCCGTGCAGCGACTGTTCGTCGAAGCGCCCCTCACCGGTGATGATGAGCTCCGCGATGTCCAGATCGGCCTCCAGCCGGGTGTGATGAGCGATGATGGCCGCGCCGGACTCGCACCGGCCGCCGAGCGCCAGCAGCCCGGCGCCGATGCCGCCGGCGGCCGCCGCGCCCGGTTCGGCGCTGACGTCGCGCCCGGCCACCGCTTCCAGGATGAGCGCCCATGCCTGCAGGCGGACCTCCAGCGCCGCGACCGTGACCGTGTCGGCGCCCTTCTGCGGCCCGAACACCCTGGCGGCCCCCCACGGCCCGAGCAGCGGGTATTCGGTGTCGGAGGCGGCGATGAGCTCGACGTTGGCCAGTTGGCGGCGGGCGGAATCCAGGCCGCCGAGCTCGGCGATCATGCCCTGCCCGCCATCGGTGCACGCGCTGCCGCCGAGCCCGACCACGATCCGCGTCGCACCGGCCCGCATCGCCTCGGCGATCAGCTGTCCCACTCCCCTGCTGTGGGCCGCCATCGCGGTCTCCGGGGTGGGCGGGCCGCCCAGCAGGGGCAGGCCACACGCCTGCGCGCATTCCAGGTAGGCGGTGGTCGTGGCGGGGTCGAACACCCACTGCGCCTCGACCATGGTGGACAGCGGCCCGGACACCCGCAGGCGCCGCGTCTTGCCCCCCAGCCGGCTGGCGAGCACCTCGACGAAGCCGGGACCGCCGTCGGACTGCGGGGCGACGATGAAACGGTCGCGCGGGCGGCTGCGGGTCCACCCGGTCGCGATGGCCGCCGCGGCCTCCACGGCCGTCATGCTGTCGCCGTAACAGTCCGGAGCCACCAGGACGAGCATGGCGGGCAGCTGCAGACGGCCGGGAGCGAGGCCAAAGCCAGCATCATCCGAGGCCATCGACCCGTCGTCCATCACAGGAAGCCATTCATCACTGGTAAGAGTAGGGCCAAGTGAGGGGCTGACGCAGGTCTAATAGCAAGGCATTCCAAGCCAATTCCGGGACGGGCCGTCCGCGAAGTAACCTGGCCTCTGTGAAGCTGATGGGCCGTAAGAAGGGCCAAGACGATCTTGACGAAGGCGCGGCCGCAGTCGACGCCGCCGGTTCCCCCGCGACCGCCTCTCGGGGATCGCGCGGCACCAGCCCGAAGGGCCGCCCGACGCCCAAGCGCAACGAGGCCAGGCGCACCGCGCGCAAGGGGCCGGTCGCGCCCGCACCGATGACCGCGTCGGAGGCGCGGGCCCGCCGCAAGTCGCTGGCCGGCCCCAAGCTCAGCCGCGAGGAGCGCAAGGCCGACCGGACCGCCAACCGCGCCCGGATGGCGAACCGCCGGGAGCGCATGATGGCCGGTGACGAGGCCTACCTGCTGCCGCGCGACCAGGGCCCGGTCCGGCGCTACGTGCGCGACGTGGTGGACGCCCGGCGCAACCTGCTGGGCCTGTTCATGCCGGCGACCCTGTTCCTGATGTTCGCCATGTTCACCACCCCGCAGCTGCAGCTCTACGTCTCCCCGGCGATGCTGCTGCTGATGGCCGTGATGATGGTCGACGGGCTGCTGCTGGGCCGCAAGGTGAGCAGGCTGGTGGACGCGAAGTTCCCGGACAACACCGAGAGCCGGTGGAAGCTGGGCCTCTATGCCGCCAGCCGGGCGTCGCAGATGCGCCGCCTGCGCACGCCGCGGCCCCAAGTCGAGCGCGGCAGCGATGTCGGTTAGACGCCGCCGGAAAGCCGCCTGAACGGGTGCGCACGCTGGTCCTCGGCGGGATCCGGTCGGGCAAATCCCGGTGGGCGGAGGACGCCATCGCCGGCGCGGTGCCGGCCGGACAGCCGGTGTGTTACCTGGCCCCCGGCCCGACCGGTGCGGGGGACGCGGCCTGGGCGGACCGCGTCGCCGAGCACCGCGGCCGCCGGCCCGGGCATTGGTCGACGGTCGAAACCGACGACATCGCAGGCCACTTGCGCGGGTCACCGGACACCCCGACGCTGGTCGACGACCTGGGCACCTGGTTGACCGGCACGCTGGACCGGCTCGACGGGTGGGCCGGCGGGTCGGTGGCGGCTCCGGTCCGCGACACGATCGACGCCATGCTCGCCGCCGTCGGCGACTTCGATTCCACGTTGGTGCTGGTCAGCCCCGAGGTCGGGCTGGCCGTCGTCCCGGCCACCGCGTCCGGGCGCCGGTTCGCCGACGAGCTGGGCACCCTCAACCAGCGGGTCGCCGAGCTCTGCGACCGGGTGGTGCTGGTGGTGGCCGGGCAGGCGGTGCCGATCAAGCCGTCGGGGACCTGATGGACTTCGCCCCGGTATCGCCGCCCGATGCGGGCGTCGCCGCTGCGGCCCGCGCCCGCCAGGACACGCTGACCAAGCCCAGGGGCGCGCTGGGCCGCCTCGAGGACCTTTCGGTGTGGATCGCGTCGTGCCAGGGGCATTGTCCGCCAAGGCAATTCGAGCGTGCCCGGGTGGTGGTGTTCGCCGGTGACCACGGGGTCGCGCGGTCCGGGGTGTCGGCCTACCCGCCGGAGGTGACCGCCCAGATGGTTGCCAACTTCGAGGCCGGCGGGGCGGCGATCAACGTGCTGGCCGATCTCGCCGGCGCGACGGTGCGCGTCGCGGACCTGGCGGTGGCCGGCGACGCGCCCGCCGAGCGGATCGGTGCGCACAAGGTGCGGCGCGGCAGCGGCGACATCGCCGTCGAGGACGCCCTGACCCAGGACGAGACCGTCACGGCGATCGCCGCGGGCCGGGCCATCGCCGACGAGGAGGTCGACTCCGGCGCCGATCTGCTCATCGCCGGCGACATGGGGATCGGCAACACCACCCCGGCCGCGGTGCTGGTGGCGGCGCTGACCAACGCCGAACCCGTCGCGGTGGTGGGCTTCGGCACCGGCATCGACGACGCCGGATGGGCACGCAAGACGGCGGCGGTGCGCGACGCCCTGTTCCGGACGCGGCCGGTGCTGCCCGACCCGGCCGGGTTGCTGCGCTGCGCCGGCGGCGCCGACCTGGCCGCGATGGCGGGGTTCTGCGCGCAGGCCGCGGTGCGGCGCACCCCGCTGCTGCTCGACGGGATGGCGGTGACGGCGGCCGCGTTGGTCGCCGAGCGGCTGGCTCCCGGCGCGCGGCTGTGGTGGCAGGCCGGTCATCGGTCCACCGAGCCCGGTCATGCCCTGGCGCTGACCGAGCTCGGCCTGGAGCCGATCCTGGACCTGCGGATGCGGCTCGGCGAGGGAAGCGGCGCCGCGCTGGCGCTGCCCGTGCTGCGCGCCGCGGTGGCCACGCTGTCGTCGATGACCACCTTCGTGCAGGCGGGGGTGTCCGATTCAAAGGCCGCTCCCCCGTCGTGATGCGTTCGCTGGCAACGGCTTTCGCGTTCGGCACGGTGCTGCCGGTGCCCCGTGGGTGGGACGCCCCGATGGGCCGCGGCGCCATGACGGCGCTGCCGGTGGTGGGCGCCGCCTTGGGCGCCTTGGCCGCGATCGTGACGTGGGGCGGGGCCTGGGCCTTCGGAGCGGCCAGCCCGCTGTCGGGGCTGCTCGCGGTCGCGACGCTGCTGCTGGCCACGCGTGGCCTGCACGTTGACGGGGTGGCCGACACGGCCGACGGGCTGGGCTGTTACGGGCCGCCGGAGCGCGCGCTGGCGGTGATGCGCGACGGGTCGACCGGCCCCTTCGGCGCGGCGGCCGTCGCCTTGGTGATCGCGCTGCAGGGCCTGGCGTTCGCGGCGCTCGGGGCGGCGGGCAGGCCGGGGATCGTGGGCGTCGCCGTGGTGGTCTTCGCCGGCCGGGTCGCCGCGGTGCTGGCCGGCCGCCGGTCGGTGCCGGCGGCCGCCGGCAGCGCCCTGGGGGTGCGCGTCGCCGGCAGCCAGCCGGCGATCGTGGTGGCGGCCTGGGTGGCGGTGCTGCTCGCCGTCTCGTCGGCGGGGGGACCGCGGCCGTGGCAGGGGCCGGCCGCGGTGCTGGCGGGCCTGTGCTGCGGCGCGGTGCTGGTGTGGCACTGCGTGCGCCGGTTCGGCGGCATCACCGGTGACGTGCTGGGGGCCGCCATCGAGCTGACGACGACGGTGGGCGCGGTGACGCTCGCCGGGTTGGTGCGGTTGTGAAGCTCGACTGCCCAGCTGGCCGGGCGCTCACGCGAGTTCCAGCCGCGAGCGTGAAATCAACTTCACGCTCGCGGCTGAACGTGAAACGAACTTCACGTTCGACGGCCGGGCTCAGCCCAGCCGGGCCATCCAACCGTGGGTGTCGGCGAAGGTCCCCCGCTGGATCCCGGTCAGCGTGTCGCGCAGCGCCATCGTCACCTCGCCGGGCTGGCCGTCGGCGACGGTGAACTCGGTGTCGCCGTACTTCACGTTCGAGACCGGGGTGATGACGGCGGCCGTGCCGCAGGCGAACACCTCGGTGATCTCGCCGGCGGCGGCCTTCTTCTGCCACTCGTCGATGTCGATCTTGCGTTCCTCGACGGAGAATCCGGCGTCAATCGCCAACTGCAGCAACGAATCCCGGGTGATTCCCGGCAACAGCGAGCCGGACAGCTCCGGGGTGACCAACCGCGCCGATCCGCCGCTGCCGAACACGAAGAAGATGTTCATGCCGCCCATCTCCTCGACGAAGCGCCGTTCGACGGCGTCCAGCCACACCACCTGGTCGCACCCGTGCGCGGCGGCCTCGGCCTGCGCCACCAGCGAGGCGGCGTAATTGCCGCCGAACTTGGCCGCGCCGGTGCCGCCGGGGCTGGCCCGCACGTAGTCCGTCGACACCCAGACGGTGACGGGACTGATGCCGCCCTTGAAGTAGGCCCCGGCCGGGGACGCGATCAGCAGATACCGGTACTGCTTGGAAGGCCGCACGCCCAGTCCGGGCTCGGTCGCGATCATGAACGGCCGCAGATACAACGCCGCCTCGCCGCCGGCGGCGGGCACCCAGGGCTTGTCGACGGCGATGAGCTGGCACAGCGAGCCCATGAACAGTTCGTCGGGCAACTCGGGCATCGCGAGCCGGCGCGCCGACGACCGCAACCGCGCGGCGTTGGCCTCGGCGCGGAACGACACGACCGAGTCGTCCGCCCAGCGGTAGGCCTTGAGCCCTTCGAAGATCTCCTGCGCGTAATGCAGGACTATCGCCGACGGGTCCAACTCGATCGGGCCGTACGGGATGACGCGGGCGTTGTGCCAGCCCCGCTCCTCGTCGTAGTCGATCGACACCATGTGGTCGGTGAAGTACTTGCCGAAACCGGGCTCGGCCAGGATGGATTCACGGTCGGCGTCGGTCGTGGGGTGGGCCGAACGTGAAACCGTGAACTCGAGGGAGCCGCTGGTCATGGCGCTGATTGTATATCCGCCTGCGACCGGGCTTTTCACCTGAACCGGGGGCACTAACGGGTTTTCGCTTCGACGAAGGGCGTCCGCACCACTTCGCACTCGGCGGCGCGCCCACGGATGTCCACGGTGATGCGCCGGCCGTCCTCGATCCCGGCGTCGGTGTCGATCAGCGCCAGCCCGATGCCGGCTTGCAGCGTCGGGGAGAAGGTTCCCGACGTGGTGACCCCGACCGGCGTCTCGCCGGCCAGCACCGTCAACCCGGGCCGCAGCACACCGCGGCCGACCATCCGCAGCCCGCGCAGCAGCCGTCGCGGGCCCGCCGCCTTCTCCGCCAGCAGCGCGTCGCGGCCGAAGAACGCGTCCTTCTTCCAGCCGATCGCCCACCCGCATCGGGCCTGCAGCGGCGAAATGTCCAGCGCCAGTTCATGCCCGTGCAGGGGGTAGCCCATCTCGGTGCGCAGCGTGTCGCGGGCGCCCAGGCCCGCGGGCTCGCCGCCGGCGGCGGCTACCGCCGCGGCCAGCGCGTCGAACACCTCCCCCGAGGACTCCCACGGCGGCAGCAGCTCGTAGCCGTGCTCTCCGGTGTATCCGGTCCGGCACACCCGCACCGGCACCCCCGCGTAGGAGGCGTCGGCGTAGCCCATGTAATCCATGCCGGTCGGCAGGCCCAGCCCGTCGAGCACCTCGGCCGAGCGCGGGCCCTGCACCGCCAGCACCGCGTAGGAGCGATGCTCGTTGGTGATGGTCAGGCCGGGCCCCAAACCGGCCTCAGCGGCCGCCCGCAGCGCCTCGACCACCGCGGCGGTGTTGGCCGCGTTGGGCACCAAGAAGATCTCGTCGTCGTCGACGTAGTAGGCGATCAGGTCGTCGATGACGCCGCCGGATTCGGTGCAGCACAACGTGTATTGCGCCTTGCCCGGCCCGATGCGGCTCAAGTCGTTGGTGAGCGTCGAGTTGACGAACGCGGCCGCACCCGGCCCGCGGACCAACGCCTTACCGAGGTGGCTGACGTCGAACAGACCGACCGCGTTGCGGGTGGCGTTGTGCTCGCTGACGGTGCCGGCGTACGACACCGGCATCAGCCAGCCACTGAACTCGGCGAAACTGGCCCCCAAGTCGCGGTGGCGGTCTTCCAACGGGCCATGCAGTAAGTCATCGGTCACGACGATTCACCCTAATCCCGGATCCTGGCGCACTCGGGTTGGTGGTCGATTCGCCGGACTTCGCGGCGCTGGAGGCGGCCGGGGTCGCCCGTGGGCGCGAGCGGACCGACCTGATCAAGTACCTCGACGGACTCGGCCTCACCGTCGACGAAATGGTGGAGTCCGAGCAGCGCGGACGGCCTTGCCTACGGCACCGTGCTGGCGATCAACGGGGACTACTTCGGCAGCCCGGTCAACCTGGCGGCGCGTCTGGTCGGGGCCGCGGCCCCGTGCCAGGTCCTGGCCGACTCGGCGCTGCGGGAGCAATTGCCGGACTGGCCGGCGACCGCCCGTGGCCCCTTTGACCTCAAGGGTTTCGACGACCCCGTGATCGCCTTCGAGCTGCACGGGGGGCGCGCCGCCGGTGTCGGCGCGGGCCCCGCCGATTAGGGTGAATGCCCGTGACCACCGAATTGAGCTATCAAGGCCCCGCCATCAACGTCGCCGCGTCGCTGCCCAAACGCGCGGCGGGCTCTTCGGTATTGGTCGTGCCGGTCGTCTCGACCGGCGACGAGGACAGGCCCGGCGCGGTGGTTGCCCAGGGCGAGTCGCCGCTGCCGGCCGACGCGGTCGCCGACATCGAATCCGGCCTGCGGGCCCTGGACGCCACCGGCGCCAGCGAGCAGGTCCACCGCCTGGTGGTGCCGTCGCTGCCGGTGTCCAGCGTGCTGGCGGTCGGACTGGGTAAGCCGCGAACCGAATGGCCCGCCGACACGATCCGCCGGGCCGCCGGGGTGGCGGCGCGGTCGCTGGGCACGGCCGAGACGGTGATCACCACGCTGGCCGGGTTGCCGGGCGCCGACGTCTGCTCGGCGGCCGTCGAGGGACTCATCCTCGGCAGCTACCGCTTCACCGAGTTCCGCAGCGGCAAGACCGCCCCGAAAGACAAGGGGCTGCGCAAGATCACCGTGCTGTCGACCGCGAAGGACGCCAAAGCCGCCAGCGCGCACGGCGCGGCCGTGGCGATCGCGGTGGCCACCGCCCGCGACTTCGTCAACACGCCGCCGAGCCACCTGTTTCCCGCCGAATTCGCCAGGCGCGCAAAGGCTTTGGGCGAATCTGTGGGCCTCGAGGTGGAGGTGCTCGACGAGAAGGCGCTGCAGAAGGCGGGCTACGGCGGCGTGATCGGTGTCGGCCAGGGCTCGTCGCGGCCGCCGCGGCTGGTGCGGCTGACCCACCGCGGTGCCAAGCTGGCCAAGAAGCCCAAGCAGGCGAAGCGGGTCGCGTTGGTCGGCAAGGGCATCACGTTCGACACCGGCGGCATCTCCATCAAGCCGGCGGCATCGATGCACCACATGACCTCGGACATGGGCGGCGCGGCCGCGGTCATCGCCACGGTGGCGCTGGCCGCTCAGTTGCGGTTGCCGATCGACGTGATCGCCACTGTGCCGATGGCCGAGAACATGCCGTCGGGCACGGCGCAGCGGCCGGGCGACGTGCTGACGCAATACGGCGGCATCACCGTCGAGGTGCAGAACACCGACGCCGAGGGCCGGCTGATCCTGGCCGACGCCATCGTGCGGGCGTGCGAGGACAACCCGGACTACCTGATCGAGACGTCCACGCTGACGGGCGCGCAGACGGTCGCGTTGGGCGCCCGGATCCCCGGGGTGATGGGCAGCGACGAGTTCCGCGACCGCGTCGCGGCGATCTCGCAGCGGGTAGGCGAGAACGGCTGGCCGATGCCGCTGCCCGACGAGCTCAAGGACGACCTGAAATCCACCGTGGCCGACCTGTCCAACATCAGCGGCCAGCGGTTCGCCGGCATGCTGGTGGCCGGCGTGTTCCTGCGCGAGTTCGTCGCCGACGGCGTGGGCTGGGCGCACATCGACGTGGCCGGCCCCGCGTACAACACCAGCGGCCCGTGGGGCTACACGCCCAAGGGCGGCACCGGTGTGCCGACCCGCACCATGTTCGCGGTGCTCGAAGACATCGCCGAAAACGGCTAGCGGTCAGCGCTTACCGGTCAGCAGCGAGAAGACGGCGCGCTTGACCTGGCGGCGGGGCCAGCCGGTCGCGCCATCGGCGGCCAGCGCGGCGTTGGCCGCGTTGCGCCCGCAGGCGCCGTGCACCGAGCCGCCCGGGGTCGCCGAGGCACTGCCCAGATAGAGCCCCTGCACCGGGGTTTCGGCGCGGCCCATGCCGGGCGCCGGGCGGAAGATCAGCATCTGCTGCAATTGCGCGGTGCCGCCGTTGAGCGCACCCATGTGCAGGTTGGCGTCGCTGGCCTCCAGGTCCGACGGCCGTTGTACGAACCGGCCGACGACCGCCGATCCGAAGCCCGGCGCGTGTTCCTCGATCACCCCGTCCAGGGCTTCGGCGAGCCGGTCGGCCGACGCGTCGTCGGCGACGTTGCGCGGCAGATGCGTGTAGGCCCACACGCTTTCGGTTCCCTCGGGCGACCTGGTCGGATCGGCCGTGGTGGTCTGCCCCAACAACATGAACGGATGCTCGGGCACCACCCGGGTGTTGAGATCGGCCATCCAGCGGATCAGCCCGTCGCTGTCGGCGCCCAGGTGGACGGTGCCCACGCCCTGCAGGCTCTTCGCCCGCCAGGGCACCGGCCGGCCGAGCGCATAGTTGACCTTCACCACGGGCGGATCCCACACGAAGTGCTCGAGGTCGCGTAACAGCTTGGGCGGCAGCGCATCCGCGGGCAGCATGTCGCAGAACAGCCGCGGCGCCGTCACGTCGGCGACGATCGCCCGCCGCGCCGCGACCGTGCGCCCCTCGGCCGTCATCACCCCCACCGCGCGGCCGCCCCGCACCTGAATGCGGGACACGTTCTGGTTGCACTCGATTCGCGCGCCCGCGGAGCGGGCCCGGTTGACCAGGGCGGCCGTCAGCTGTCCGGAGCCCCCGACCGGCACCGGCCAGCCGCAGTCCTGGGCCAGCATCGTCATCAGGAATCCCATGGCGCCGCTGATCGGCGCGTCCGGTGGGACGTCGGCGTGCATCGCGTTGCCCAGCAGCAGGACCCGCGGCGCCTCGCCGGCGAACAGCTCGCCGGCCATGGTGTTGGCCGGCTGCACCAGCAGGCGCGCCACCCGGAGCGCCTCGGAGGTGCCGAGCCTGGTCAGCAGCCGCAGCATCGGGCGCACCGGAGGAAATGGCGACAGCATGGCGTCGAGCAGCGGCGCCTTGATCCGCTGCCACAACTCCACCAGCCGCCACCAGTTGTCGCCGTCGGCCGGTTCCCGGCGCGCGAATTCCGTTGCCGTGCGGGCGGGGTCGTGGTAGACGATGGGCGGGTCTTCATCGTCCGGGTCGCGCGGATGACCGACCACCGCGGGCGCGTGTGCCCACCGCAGGCCGTGGTCCTCCAGCCCCAGCGCCGCGATCGCGGGCGAGGCCACCGTCATCGGGTAGTAGGAGCTGAACAGGTCGGTGATGTAGCCCGGCGTCAGCTCGGCGCTGCGGACCGCGCCGCCCGGTTCCGGCTGGGCTTCCAGCACCAGGACGTCCCATCCGGCGTCGGCGAGCATCGAGGCGGCGACCAGCCCGTGGTGCCCCGCTCCGATGACGACGGCGTCGGCGGTGTCCCGCACGCTCATTTGACCTGGCTCGGCTCCAGGCGCTCGGCCAGGGACGCCAGCCGCCACAGGCACTCCTTGTTGCGCGGGTAGGCCGCGGCCAGCGCCAACGAGTTGGGAACCACCGCCATCGGGCCTTCGACGGGCACTTCGATCATCTCCACCCGGCAGCCCTGCGGTGTTTCGTGCAGCAGCATGGTGATCCGCGCGGCGCCTAACGGACCCAGGCGGGCGCACAGCACCAGCTTGTGCGGCGGTTCGCACACCTCCACCACCGTCGCGTCGTTGATCACCATGGGCCAGATCCCGATGGAGTGCCTGATCGAGGAGCCGGGCTCGGGCCAGTGCGGATCGACGGCCCGCATGCGGCTGTTGCCCACCACCCACTGGGTGTAGGTCCACCCCTGGGCCAGCACCTCCCACACCCGCTCGCAAGGCGCGGACACGTCCCGCGTCGCACTCAGCACCACGTTGCACTCCCCTCTCGGCTATCGCGGCGGGATACCCACGAATCGGGCGCCATATCCAGCCGGAATTCGGGTTTACCGGCCTCGTGCAGCGGTTAAACTCCCAGTCGGTCGAAAACCCGTACGAAGAAAGGCGAGATCGTGACGGTGCGACGGTTGATCCTGGGTGTAGGCGCCGTGCTGCTGCTGGCCGGCGTGATCGGGCTGCTGGCGCCGGTGTCGATTTCCGACGGCAACGGGCATTCGATCGGGTGCGGCAACGCCGTCGCCACGGACCTGTCCGCGGCCAGGAGCGCGAACAACAACAGCGTGGCGAACATCCCGATCCTCAATCAGGTCGTTCCGCACACCGACTACGTGGCGCAGTGCCAGTCGTCGGTGGGCAGCCGACGGATGTGGTCGATCCCGCTGGCCATCGTCGGGCTCGTCGCGGTCGGCGGAACGCTTCTGACGGGCCGCCAGGGTGCCGCGCGGTCGGGCACGTAGGCCCGCGTCAGATCACCCGCATCCGCGCGAAGTTGCGCAGGCCTTGCGGCGCCACACGCGAAACCCCGTATAGCGCATAGGCTTCCGGCGCCACCGGGCGAATCGGCTTCTTTTTCTGCACCGACGACAGGATGGCGTTGGCGACCTTCTCCGGGCCGTAGTGGCGCAGCGCGAACATCTTCTGCAGCTGGCCGCGCCGGTCGTCGACGCGGTCCACCTTGCCCGTGGGCGCGTCGAAGCGGGTGGTGTTGATGATATTGGTGTCGATGACACCCGGGCAGACCGTGGTCAGCCCCACCCCGGCGGCGTCGAGTTCGGCGCGCAGGCAGTCGGAGAACATGTAGGTCGCCGCCTTGGACGTGCAGTAGGCGCTCAGCGACTGCAGCGGCGCGTAGGCCGCCATCGACGACACGTTGACGATGTACCCGCCGGTGCCCCGCTCGACGAGCCGCCGCGCGAAGGACCGGCACCCGTTGACCACGCCGCCCAGGTTGACGTCGAGCACCCGGTCGAACTGCTCGGCCGGGGTGTCCAGGAATCCGCCCGCCTGTCCGATGCCGGCGTTGTTGACCACGACGTCGGGCACGCCGTGTTCGGCGCTCACCCGCTCGGCGAACGCCTCCACGGCCGCGGCGTCGGACACGTCCAGCACGTAGGCGTGCGCGACGCCGCCGCGGGTGGCGATCTCCGCGGCGGTGGCCTTGACGGCCGCCTCGTCGATGTCGCTGACGACCAGCTCGGCGCCCTCACGCGCGAAGGCGAACGCCGTCTCGCGGCCGATTCCGCTGCCGGCGCCCGTGACCGACACCAGGGTGTCGCCGAAGGCCCTGCGGGGGCGTCCGACCTGCGCGCGCAGCAGCGCGCGGCTCGGGGGCTTGCCCTCGGCCAGGTCGGCGAAGTCGTGCACGGCCGCGGCCATCACCCGCGGGTGGGACATCGGCGAGAAGTGCCCGGCCCGGATGTCGCGCCGCCACAGCCGCGGTACGAAGCGGGGTGTGTGGTCGTAGCCGTACGGGCGCACGTACTTGTCCTTGGTGTTGACGATCAACTGCACCGGCACGTCGACGACGTGGATGCCCTGGCCGCGGCCGGCGAACGAGCGAAAGTAGTTGGCGGGATACGTTTTCACCGAACGGGCGGCGTCCCGGGCCAGGTGCGGCGAGTGGTGGATCTGCTCGGCGGGGATGTTGTCCACCGCGTTGCGCCGAAGCGCCGGGATCGACAGCGTCAGGCGCAACAACAGCGGCGCGAGCACCGGGATCGAGAAGAAGATCATGTAGGTCAGCCGCAGCGCCTGGCTGACGGCGCGGACGAAGGTGCGCGGGCGCCAGGGCGCCCGCAGACCGGTGAAGATGTAGTCGACCAGTTGGTCCTGACTCGGGCCGGACACCGAGGTGAACGTCGCGACCCGGTCACCGGCGCCGGGCCGCTTCAGGTAGTGCCACACCCCGACCGAGCCCCAGTCGTGGGCGAGCACGTGCACGGGCCGGCCGGGGCTCAGCTCGCCGGTCACGGCGGCGAAGTCGTCGGCGAATCGGTCCATGGTGTACGCCGACACCGGCTTGGGCGCCGACGACTCACCGACGCCGCGGTTGTCGTACCGAAGGATGCGAAACCGGTCGGCCAGCAGCGGCACGACGCCGTCCCACAGGACGTGCGAGTCGGGGAAGCCGTGCACCAGCACGACGGTGGGGCCGTCGGCGTTGCCCTCTTCGAAGACCGCGATTCGCGTGCCGTCGGCGCTGACGACGAAATGCTGGGCTCGCTGTTGTGGTGCCGGCACCGGGACCTCCCGCTTCAACTGCAGTGGCCACACACCGTAGCAAGGGTGTTCCGGCCGTCCCGGCAGCCGCGCGCGGTCCGCCCTGGATGTGTGCCGGTGTGGACGGAGTGACAGGATAGTTTTGGTTAGCTGCTTTGAACGGCTAGCGAGTTGTTCGACCCGCCCCGACCCACGAGCGATCGAGGAGTCAAAACGATGGCCTTCTCCGTCCAGATGCCGGCACTCGGTGAAAGCGTCACCGAGGGGACGGTCACCCGCTGGCTCAAGCAGGAAGGCGACACGGTCGAACTCGACGAACCCCTCGTCGAGGTGTCCACCGACAAGGTGGACACCGAAATCCCGTCGCCCGCGGCCGGTGTGCTGACCAAGATCGTCGCCCAGGAGGACGACACCGTGGAGGTGGGCGGCGAGCTGGCCGTCATCGGCGACGCGGCGGAGGGCGGTTCGGAGGGCGGCGGATCGGAGGCGCCGAGCCAGCCGGAGCCGCAGGCCGAATCCGCCCCGCCGGCCCAGCCGGAGCCCGAACCCGAGGCGGCGCCGGCCCAGCCGGAGCCCGAACCCGAGCCCGCCCAGCCGAGTTCCGGTGGCGGCGAGGCGACCCCGGTGCTGATGCCCGAACTCGGCGAGTCGGTTACCGAGGGCACGGTGACCCGCTGGCTGAAGAAGGTCGGCGACTCGGTCGGAGTCGACGATGCGCTGGTGGAGGTGTCGACCGACAAGGTGGACACCGAGATCCCCTCCCCGGTGGCCGGCGTCCTGATCAGCATCACCGCCGAGGAGGACGCCACCGTGCCGGTCGGCGGCGAGCTGGCTCGGATCGGCAGCAGTTCCCAGGCCGCGTCCGCTCCCACCCCGCCGCCCGCTCCGAAACCGGAACCCAAGCCGGAGCCCGCACCCGAACCACCCAAGGCCGAGGCGAAGCCCGAGCCCCAGCCGGTTTCGCAGCCCGAGCCGGCGCCGAAACCGCAACCCGCGCAGGCGCAACCGGCCGCCGAGCCCGGCGGCCCCGGTCCGAACGGCGCGCCCTACGTGACCCCGCTGGTGCGCAAGCTGGCCACCGAGAACGACATCGACCTGGCCGGGATCACCGGCACCGGTGTCGGTGGCCGCATCCGCAAGCAGGACGTGCTCGCCGCGGCGGAGGAAAAGCAGCGCCAGAAGCAGCAGGCCCAGAAGGCGCCCGCGGCGGCGCAGGCACCGGCGGCCGCGCCGACGGCTGACGGCAGGGTGGCCCCGGCGGCAGCGCCGACCCCGGCGCCGGCGCTGGCGCACCTGCGCGGCACCACGCAGAAGGCCAGCCGGATCCGCCAGCTCACCGCGAACAAGACGCGCGAATCCCTGCAGGCCACCGCCCAGCTCACCCAGACGCACGAGGTCGACATGACCCGGATCGTCGGGCTGCGGGCCCGGGCGAAGTCGGCGTTCGCCGAACGGGAGGGAGTGAACCTGACCTTCCTGCCGTTCATCGCCAGGGCGGTGATCGACGCGCTGAAGATCCACCCCAACATCAACGCCAGCTACAACGAAGAGACCAAAGAGATCACCTACTACGACGCCGAACATCTCGGCTTCGCCGTCGACACCGAGCAGGGGTTGCTCTCCCCCGTCATCCACAACGCCGGCGACCTGTCGCTGGCCGGACTGGCCCGGGCGATCGCCGACATCGCCGCGCGCGCCCGCTCGGGCGACCTGAAACCCGACGAGCTATCCGGTGGCACCTTCACCATCACCAACATCGGCAGCCAGGGCGCGCTGTTCGACACCCCCATCCTGGTTCCGCCGCAGGCCGCCATGCTGGGCACCGGGGCCATCGTGAAGCGGCCCCGGGTGATCGTCGACGAATTCGGCAACGAGTCCATCGGCGTCCGCTCCATCTGCTATCTGCCGCTGACCTATGACCACCGGCTCATCGACGGCGCTGATGCGGGCCGCTTCCTCACCACGATCAAGCACCGGCTCGAAGATGGAGCGTTCGAGGCCGACTTGGGTCTTTAGGAGGACCGCCGAACCGTGCGCAAGCCCGTCATCGCCATCGCGGGTTCCTCCGGGCTGATCGGATCCGCCTTGACCGCGGCGCTGCGGGCGGCCGACCACCGGGTGCTGCGCATCGTGCGCCGGGCGCCGTCGAATTCCGACGAGTTGCACTGGAACCCCGACAGCGGTGAATTCGACGTCGACGCGATCAGCGACGTCGACGCCGTCATCAACCTGTGCGGTGTCAACGTCGGCCAGCGTCGCTGGTCGGGCGCCTTCAAGCAGGGTCTGCGGGACAGTCGCATCGCCCCCACCGAGGTCCTGGCGCACGCCGTGGCCGAGGCCGGGGTGCCGACCCTGGTCAACGCCAGCGCGGTGGGCTACTACGGCAACACCAGGGACCGCGTGGTCGACGAAAACGACCGGGCGGGAAAGGGTTTCCTGGCCCACCTGTGCGAAGACTGGGAGGCCGCCACGCTGCCGGCTCAATACGGCGGCGCCCGCGTGGTGCTGGCTCGCACCGGCTTGGTCTTCTCCCCCGCCGGCGGTGCGTTGGGGCGGTTGCGGCCGTTGTTCCGGACGGGTCTGGGAGCCCGGCTGGGCAGCGGCCGTCAGTACATGTCCTGGATCACGCTGGAGGACGAGGTGCGAGCGCTGCTGTTCGCCATCTCCAACACCGCGTTGTCCGGCCCGGTGAACATGACCGGGCCCGCCCCGGTGACCAACGCCGAATTCACCACCGCGTTCGGCCGGGCGGTGAACCGTCCGACCCCCTTGATGCTTCCCGGCTTCGCGGTGCGGGCCGCGCTCGGCGAGTTCGCCGACGAGGCCGTGCTCATCGGCCAGCGCGCCATCCCGTCGGCGCTGGAGCGGGCGGGTTTCCAATTCCACCACAACACCATTGGTGAGGCGCTCGGCTACGCCACCGCCCGGCGCGACCACGACTAGGGCGAGTACCGTCGCAAACGTGATCGATTCCATCCGGTCGAGCCGTGCCGCGATCGACGTTCGCCAGCTCGGAAGCGTCGATTACCGCACCGCCTGGCAGCTGCAACGTGAGCTGGCCGACGCCAGGGTCGCCGGCGGCAGCGACACCCTGCTGCTGCTCGAGCACCCGCCGGTCTACACCGCGGGGCGGCGCACCGAGCCGCACGAGCGCCCGATGAACGGCACCCCCGTCGTCGACACCGACCGCGGCGGCAAGATCACCTGGCACGGCCCGGGGCAACTCGTCGGCTACCCGATCATCGGCCTGGGCGAACCGCTCGACGTGGTCAACTACGTCCGGCGCCTCGAAGAGGCGCTGATCAAGGTGTGCGGCGAGCTGGGCTTGGAGACCTGCCGGGTGCACGGCCGGTCCGGCGTGTGGGTGCCGGGCGGTGGCGGCCGGCCCGACCGCAAGGTCGCCGCCATCGGCGTCCGGGTGTCGCGCGCCACCACGCTGCACGGGTTCGCCCTCAACTGCGACTGCGACCTCGACGCGTTCACCACGATCGTGCCGTGCGGCATCACCGACGCCGGTGTGACGTCGTTGTCCGCCGAGCTGCGGCGTCCGGTGGTCGTCGACGACGTCCGCGCCGCCGTCGCCTACGCCGTCTGCGACGCCCTCGACGGCGCCCTGCCGGTCCGGGAACACCCCGGCACCCGCGTAGCATCGGCGATGTGACTGCCGCACCCGGGCCTGATGTCGCCGCTGCCGCGGCTCCGCCAGGCCGCAAGCTGCTGCGTCTGGAGGTGCGCAACGCGCAAACCCCGATCGAGCGCAAGCCGCCGTGGATCAAGGTCCGGGCCCGGATGGGCCCCGAATACACCCAGCTGAAGGGACTGGTCCAGCGCGAGGGGCTGCACACGGTCTGCGAAGAGGCCGGCTGCCCCAACATCTTCGAGTGCTGGGAGGACCGGGAAGCCACCTTCCTCATCGGTGGTGACCAGTGCACCCGGCGCTGCGACTTCTGCCAGATCGACACCGGAAAGCCCGCCGCGCTGGACCGCGACGAGCCCAGGCGCGTCGCCGACAGCGTGCGCACCATGGGCCTGCGCTACGCCACCATCACCGGGGTGGCCCGCGACGACCTGCCCGACGGCGGGGCCTGGCTGTACGCCGAGACGGTGCGCGCGATCAAGGAGCTCAACCCGTCGACGGGCGTCGAGCTGTTGATCCCCGACTTCAACGGCGAGCCCGCACGGCTCGCCGAGGTGTTCGGATCGCTCCCGGAGGTGTTGGCGCACAACGTCGAAACCGTGCCGCGCATCTTCAAGCGGATCCGGCCCGCCTTCAGCTACCAGCGCAGCCTGGACGTCATCACCGCGGCGCGCGGCGCCGGCCTGGTCACCAAGAGCAACTTGATCCTCGGGCTGGGCGAAACCCCCGACGAGGTGCGCACCGCGCTCGCCGACCTGCGCGGCGCCGGCTGCGACATCGTCACCATCACCCAATACCTGCGCCCGTCGACGCGTCACCACCCCGTCGAGCGCTGGGTGCGCCCGGAGGAGTTCGTCGAGTTCGCCCGGCACGCCGAGGGCCTGGGGTTCTCCGGGGTGCTGGCCGGGCCGCTGGTGCGGTCGTCGTACCGGGCGGGCCGGCTGTACGAGCAAGCCGCACGCACCCGCGCCTGAGTGGGCCCCGGCAACGTGGGCGCAGTTGCCCGTGATGCCGGTACGTATTCTTTGACTATGGCTAAACCCCGCAACGCCGCTGAGAACAAGGCCGCCCGCGCACAGGCGCAGGCCGCGCGCAAGGCCGCGGCGAAGGAGCGCCGCGTCCAGTTGTGGCAGGCGTTCAACCTGCAGCGCCGCGAGGACAAGCGGCTGCTGCCCTACATGATCGGTGCCTTCGTGCTGATCGTGGGCGTCTCGGTGGGCGTCGGCCTGTGGGCCGGCGGGCTGACGATGATCACCTTGATCCCGCTGGGCGTGGTGCTGGGCGCGCTGGCGGCCTTCATCGTCTTCGGCCGTCGCGCCCAGAAGAGCGTCTACAGCAAGGCCGAGGGCCAAACCGGCGCGGCCGCATGGGCTTTGGACAACCTGCGCGGCAAGTGGCGGGTGACGCCCGGCGTGGCCGCGACCGGCCACCTCGACGCGGTGCACCGGGTCGTCGGCCGGCCCGGCGTCATCTTGGTGGCCGAGGGTTCCTCGGCCCGGGTCCGTCCCCTGCTGGCCCAGGAGAAGAAGCGCACCGCACGGCTGGTCGGCGACGTGCCGATCTACGACCTCGTCGTCGGCAACGGCGACGACGAGGTTCCGCTGTCCAAGTTGGAGCGCCACCTCACCCGACTACCGGCCAACATCACGGTCAAGCAGATGGACGCGCTGGAGTCCCGCCTGGCCGCGCTGGGGACGCGCGCCGGCGCCGCGGTCCTGCCCAAGGGGCCGCTGCCCAACGCCGGCAAGATGCGCGGTGTGCAACGCTCCGTGCGCCGCAAGTAGGCCCCAAGAACGCGCGGGCGGGCGCCGCGATCAGCTTCGGCGGCGCACGACCGCCGTTGCGGTCAACCGATCCTGCAGGCCGCGGCCATCCCAGTCGGTGAACAACGCCGGGACGACGGTGCCGACGAGCACGCCCCGCACCACCGCGCGGACGATGCCGACCGCCGCGTGACCATCGAGCGTCACCACCTGCAGCCCCAGCACCAACTGCCCGGGCGTGAAGCTGAACAGCCGCACCGAGACCACGCCGAGCACGAACCAGATGACCAGCACCGCCGTCGCCAGGGTGTGTTCGGAGAAGACGCCGAAGCGCATGGCCAGCGCCGCCAGGCCGTAGGAGATCAGCCAGTCGATCATCAGCGCGCCCAGGCGGCGGCCCATCGGGGCCAGGGATCCGGGCCCGCTCTCCGGCAGACCCAACCTCTCACCGGGGTAGGTGGATCGCGATTCCGGCGTCATCGGCCGAGCCCGGCGCTGGGCGGACAGGGAACGCTGCGCTCGGGAGAACAACCAGATACGATCTTGCGATCCATGGCCCCACAATAGAACCCGCCCCCGACCCCACCTGTTTCGCGCACGACATCGGTCGCGTAACCTGCGCGCAACACGGGGTTGACTGGTGGGCAACATCTGCTCCATAGCGTCAGGCCGCGGATCTCACGAGTAAAGGAGCTTTTCTGTGACGGAAACGACGCCCGACGACGTCTTCAAACTCGTCAAGGACGAGAACGTCGAGTTTGTCGACGTCCGGTTCTGTGACTTGCCAGGCATCATGCAGCACTTCACGATTCCGGTTTCGTTCTTCGATGAGAGCGTCTTCGAGGACGGTCTGGCCTTCGACGGCTCGTCGATTCGCGGATTCCAGTCCATCCACGAATCCGACATGTTGCTCCTGCCCGACCCCGCGACAGCGCAGATCGACCTGTTCACCGCACACAAGACGCTGAACCTGAACTTCTTCGTGCACGACCCGTTCACGCTCGAGCCGTACTCGCGCGACCCGCGCAACATCGCCCGCAAGGCGGAGAACTACCTGATCAGCACCGGCGTCGCCGACACCGCCTACTTCGGCGCCGAGGCCGAGTTCTACATCTTCGACTCGGTGAGCTTCGACTCGCGCACCAACGGGTCGTTCTACGAGGTCGACGCGATCTCGGGGTGGTGGAACACCGGTGAGCCGACCGAGAACGACGGCAGCCCCAACCGCGGCTACAAGGTGCGCCCCAAGGGGGGGTACTTCCCGGTCGCGCCCGTCGACCACTACGTCGACCTGCGCGCCGACATGCTGTCGAACCTCATCAAGGCCGGCTTCAGCCTGGAGAAGGGCCACCACGAGGTGGGCACCGGCGGGCAGGCCGAGATCAACTACAAGTTCAACACGCTGCTGCACGCGGCCGACGACATGCAGTTGTACAAGTACATCGTCAAGAACACGGCGTGGCAGGCCGGCAAGACCGTCACGTTCATGCCCAAGCCGCTGTTCGGCGACAACGGTTCCGGCATGCACACCCACCAGTCGCTGTGGAAGGACGGCAGCCCGCTGATGTACGACGAGACCGGGTACGCCGGCCTGTCGGACACCGCGCGGCACTACATCGGCGGCCTGTTGCACCACGCCCCGTCGCTGCTGGCCTTCACCAACCCGACCGTCAACTCCTACAAGCGACTGGTCCCGGGTTACGAGGCGCCGATCAACCTGGTCTACAGCCAGCGCAACCGTTCGGCCTGCGTGCGCATCCCGATCACCGGCAGCAACCCGAAGGCCAAGCGGCTGGAGTTCCGTTGCCCCGACTCGTCGGGCAACCCGTACCTGGCGTTCTCGGCGATGCTGATGGCCGGGCTCGACGGCATCAAGAACAAGATCGAGCCGCAGGCCCCGGTCGACAAGGACCTCTACGAGTTGCCGCCGGAGGAGGCCGCCAACATCCCGCAGGCGCCCACCCAGCTGTCCGCGGTGATCGACCGGCTGGAAGAGGACCACGAATACCTCACCGAGGGCGGCGTTTTCACGCCGGACCTGATCGAGACGTGGATCAGCTTCAAGCGCGAGAACGAGATCCTGCCGGTGCAGATCCGGCCGCACCCGTACGAGTTCGCGCTCTACTACGACGTCTGAGTCGAGGGTTATTCGCCTGACGACGCCGCCCGCGCCGCGATCGCATTGCCGATTGCCGCGCGGGCGGCTTCGTCTCTGCGGATCCCCCACCAATCCCTCCGCGCCTCGCCGGGACCGGGAGCCGAGCGTGCCGCCCGTTGCCGGCTCATGCCACCAACGTGCGGAGTCGGCTCGGCGGCGCGAGCCTTTGGCCCAGCATCCGCCGGTCTCGCATCCGCGAGATATAAACCACTGCGCACGTCGTCGGGGCGTGTCGTCGCCACAGGTTACGTGTCGCGGCGAAAAGCCCCAGAAGAGAACTAGGAGTCGAGCGACAGGTCCTTGCGGAAGCGCTGCATGCCGTCGATCTTGTCGTCCAACGAGGCGTCCGGCCCGGCGTAGAACATCCACGGCATGGTGATGATCCCGGTGATGCCCGCATCGGCGGCGCGCTGATAATCAGCGGTGGTGAAGGCGTCGGTCAGCGGCGTCAGGACGGTGAAATCGTCCATATCCAGCCCGTTTTCGGCACGCAACTCCCGCAGCCGGTCCACCGCCTCGATGGCGCGTTCGGTCTTGATCAGATCGCCGATCCACCCGTCGTTGCGGGCCGCGCGGCGCAGCGCGATGTCGCTGAGCCCGCCGACATACACCGGGATCGGCGGCGGCGTCGGCTCCATCTCCAGCCGCGGCGCCCGGTAGAACTCGCCTTCGAACTTCGTCCATCCGGGCCGCCACAACGCCCGCATCAGGTCGATGATCTCGTCGGTCCGCTTCCCGCGGGCCTCGAATTGTTCGCCCATCAACGCGAATTCCTCGCGGCACCAGCCGACACCGACGCCCAGCTCCACCCGGCCCTCGGCCAGAACCGCCGCGGTGCCAATGGCTTTGGCCGCCGAGTACGGGTTGCGCATCGCGGGGATGTAGACGGTGTTGACGAACCGCAGGCGCGTGGTGACCTGAGCCAGCGCCCCGATGAGGGCCCACGGGTCGGGCCAGTCGGTGAACGGCTGCCACCGCCGTTGCCCGTCCTTGGTGTAGGGGTACGGGGTGTCCAAGGTCTCCAGGTTGACGACGTGGTCGGGAATCCCGATGCCGTCGTAGCCGAGTTCGTCGGCGGCCTTGGCGAGTTCGATGATCTCCCGGGTGTTCAGGAAGGCACTGCTGATATAGAACTTCATTGGCCTTCCCGCGCCCACGCCGGCTCGATGAACACGCCCTCGGCCTCGACCGTGACGCCGGCGGCGTCCGAGATCGTCCCGCGCGCAAAGACTTTGCGGCCCTCCTTGCCCTCCACCCACGCCTCGCAGCGCAGCGGGCCCAGCGGGGTGCCGCGCAGGTATTTCACGGTGATGGTTCCGGTGAACCGCGCCTTGGACAGCCCCTCGCTGGCCGCCTCGCCCAGCATGTGGTCGAGCACCAGGGCGCTGACCCCGCCGTGCACCAGTTTGGGCGGACCCTCGTACGCCGAGCCGAGGACGAACTCGCTCCAGCAGCGGCCGCCACCGTCGTGGTGGACGACGATCGGCGGCGCGATCGGATTGCACACGCCGATCGCGGCGTTGCCCAGCGGCAGCGGGCGGCCGTTGACGCGGTAGGTCACCCCGACCGGCCGGGTCCGTTGCCGCAGCGACGCGGTGACGGCCTCGATGGCGGAGCGCGCCTGGGCGACGACGTCGTCGTCGACTTCGGTGCGGATGGTGGCGTCGACGAGTTCGCGCACCGCCTCGGCCAACGGGGCATACAGGGCTTTGACTCGATCAGCCTCCGCCGCGTCGAGCACCTCGAATATGGCGTCCAACGCGCCGGCCTCCTGACTCAACTTCCAAACACCTTCCGCACCACGGCTTTTGCCCGCCGCGTCACCCGTAGATAGTTGTCCAAGAACTCCCCGCCGTCGTCGGACGGCCAACCCGCGGCCACCGCGACCGCGTTGAGCTGGCGTCCCGGCCCCGGCAGCTGATCGGTCGGCTTGCCGCGGACCAGCACCAGCGCGTTGCGGGCCCGGGTGGCGGTCAGCCAGGCCTGCCGCAGCAGGTCGACCTCGTCGGCGGGAACCAGGCCGGCCGCCTCGATCGCGTCCAGGGACTCCAGCGTCGAGGTGTTGTGCAGGGCGGGGATGTCGTGGGCGTAGAGCAGCTGCATCAGCTGCACGGTCCATTCGATGTCCGCCAGCCCCCCACGGCCCAGTTTGGTGTGGGTGTTGGGGTCGGCGCCGCGCGGCAGCCGCTCGGCGTCCACGCGGGCCTTGATGCGGCGAATCTCGCGCGCCATCTCGGCGGACACCCCGCCGGGCGGATAGCGGGTCTTGTCGGCCGCCAACAAGAACCGCTCGCCCAGCTCCGCGTCGCCGGCCACCGCGTGCGCGCGCAGCAGCGCCTGAATCTCCCACGGCTGCGCCCACTGCTCGTAGTAGGCGGCGTAGGCGCCCAGCGTGCGCACCAGCGGACCCTGGCGGCCCTCGGGCCGCAGGTTGGCGTCGACCTCGAGCGGCGGGTCGACGCTGGGAGTACCCAGCAGCGTGCGCACCTGCTCGGCGACCGTCGTCGACCATCGGATCGCCGCCGACTCCTCGACACCGCGGGCCGGCTCGCAGACGAACATCACGTCGGCGTCGGACCCGTAGCCCAGCTCGGCGCCGCCCAGCCTGCCCATGCCGATCACCGCGATCGCGGCCGGCGCTCTTCCTTTTTCGGAGCCGTCCCTGGGAAGGTTGGCGCGGATGATCGCGTCCAGCGCGGCCTGCAGCACGGCCACCCATACCGAGGTCAGGGCCCGGCAGACGTCGGTGACCTCCAAGAAACCCAGCAGATCGGCCGAGCCGATGCGGGCCAGTTCCCGACGGCGCAGCGTGCGGGCCGCGGCGATCGCGCGCACCGCGTCGTGGTGGCGGCCGGCCGACGCGATCAGCGCCCCGGCCACCGCGGCCGGGTCCGCCTCGAGAAGTTTCGGCCCGGCCGCACCGTCGCTGTAGTCCTGGATCACCCTCGGGGCGCGCATCAACAGGTCCGGCACGTAGGCGGAAGTGCCCAGCACGTGCATGAGCCGCCTGGCCACGGCGGGCTTGTCGCGCAGCGTGGCCAGATACCAATTCTCCCCGGCCAGGGCCTCACTCAGGCGGCGGTAGGCCAACAGGCCGCCGTCGGGATCGGGGGCATACGACATCCAGTGCAGCAGCCTGGGCAGCAGCACCGACTGCACGCGACCGCGCCGGCCGCTCTGGTTGACCAGCGCCGACATGTGTTTCAACGCGGTCTGCGGGCCCTCGTAGCCGAGCGCGGCCAGCTGCCGCTCGGCGGCCTCCGACGTCATGCCGTGCCCGATCTCCAAACCGGCCGGGCCGATCGACTCCAGCAGCGGCTGGTAGAAGAGCTTGGCGTGCAGCTGCGAAACCCGCAGGTTCTGGTGACGCAGCTCCTCGCGGAGCACGCCCGCGGCGTCGTGCCGCCCGTCCGGCCGGATGTGCGCGGCGCGCGCCAGCCACCGCACGGCCTCCTCGTCCTCGGCGTCCGGCAACAGGTGGGTGCGCTTGAGCCGCTGCAGCTGTAGCCGGTGCTCGAGCAGTCGGAGGAACTCGTAGGACGCGGTCAGGTTCGCCGCATCCTCACGTCCGATGTAGCCGCCCTGACCCAACGCGTCCAGCGCGTCCACCGTGGACGCCACGTGCAGCGACTCGTCGCTGCGGCCGTGCACCAGCTGCAGTAGCTGCACCGCGAACTCCACGTCCCGCAGCCCGCCGCTGCCCAGCTTGATCTCGCGGTCGCGCACGTCGGCGGGGACCAGCTGCTCGACCCGGCGGCGCATGGCCTGCACCTCGACGACGAAATCCTCGCGCTCGCAGGCCACCCACACCATCGGCATCAACGCCGTCAGGTAGCGCTCCCCGAGCTCCGCGTCGCCCACGGCCGCGCGGGCTTTGAGCAACGCCTGGAACTCCCAGGTCTTCGCCCAGCGCTGGTAGTAGGCGATGTGCGACTCGACGGTGCGGACCAGCTCACCGCTGCGGCCCTCGGGCCGCAGCCCGGCGTCGACCTGAAAGAAGGCCGCCGAGGCGACCCGCATCATCTCGCTGGCCAGCCGGGTGGTGAGTGTGTCGGCGCGCTCGCCGACGAAGATGACGTCGACGTCGCTGACGTAGTTCAGTTCGCGGGCACCGCATTTGCCCATCGCGATGACAGCCAGCCGTGGTGGCGTGCGGTCGCCGCACACGCTCAGCTCGGCCACCCGCAGGGCGGCGGCCAGCGCGGCGTCCGCCAGGTCCGACAGCTGGGCGCCCACCACGGTGAACGGCAGCACCGGTTCGTCCTCCACCGTCGCCGCCAAGTCGAGGGCGGCCAGCACCAGCAGCTGGTCGCGGTACAGGGTCTTCAGGCGCGCCACCACCGCACCGGGATCGCCCGACGCATCGTCGACGCACTCGGTGAACGCCGCGCGCAGCTCGTCACGCGTGGGCAGTTTGGCCTTGCCCCGCAACAGTTTCCACGACTCCGGATGGACGGCCAGGTGATCGCCCAGGGCCAGCGACGAGCCGAGCACGGCGAACAGCCGCCCGCGCAGCGCGCGTTCGGTGAGCAGTGCGGCGTTGAGCTCGTCCCAGTCGGTGTCGGGGTTTTCCGCCAGCCGGATCAGCGCGCGCAGGGCGGCGTCGGGGTCGGGTGCGCGCGACAGCGACCACAGCAGGTCGACGTGCGCCTGGTCGTCGTGGTCATACCAACCCAGCTGCGTCAGGCGATCGCTCGCCGGGGGGTCGACCAGGCCGAGCCGGCCCACGCTGGGCAGCCGGGGGCGCTGCGTCGCGGGTTTGGTCACGACCACGACGGTATCGCAACCCGCCTGCGTTGCAGGGGCAAGGCGGGCACCCTGTTGACCGCGGCGCCGGCTACAGCGACAGGTAGGTGCTCAGCTCGTACTGCGTGACGTGGCTGCGGTAGTTGGCCCACTCCGTGCGCTTGTTGCGCAGGAAGAAGTCAAAAACGTGCTCTCCCAAGGTTTCCGCGACCAGCTCGGAGGACTCCATGGCGCGCAGCGCGCTGTCCAGGCTGGTCGGCAGCTCGCGGTAGCCCATCGCGATCCGCTCCTCGGGGGTCAGGTCCCACACGTTGTCCTCGGCCTGCGGCCCCAGCACGTAGCCCTTTTCGACCCCGCGCAGCCCGGCGGCCAGCAGCACGGCGAACGTCAGGTAGGGGTTGCAGGCCGAATCGGGGCTGCGGACCTCGATGCGTCGCGACGACGTCTTGTGCGGGGTGTACATCGGCACCCGCACCAGCGCCGACCGGTTGGCCGCGCCCCACGACGCCGCGGTGGGCGCCTCGCCACCGACCACCAACCTCTTGTAGGAGTTGACCCACTGGTTGGTGACGGCGCTGATCTCGGACGCGTGCTCGAGGATGCCGGCGATGAACGACTTGCCCACGTCGGACAGCTGCAGTGGGTCGTCGGGGCTGTGGAAGGCGTTGACGTCACCCTCGAACAGGCTCATGTGAGTGTGCATCGCCGAGCCGGGGTGTTGCCCGAACGGCTTGGGCATGAACGACGCCCGGGCGCCGTTCTCGATCGCGACCTCCTTGATGACGTAGCGGAACGTCATCACGTTGTCGGCCATCGACAGGGCGTCGGCGAAGCGCAGGTCGATCTCCTGCTGGCCGGGCGCGCCCTCGTGGTGGCTGAACTCCACCGAGATGCCCATGAATTCCAGTGACTCGATGGCGTGCCGGCGGAAGTTCGAGGCGGAGTCGTGGACGGCCTGGTCGAAATAGCCGGCGTTGTCGACCGGGACGGGCACCGACCCGTCGTCCGGGCCGGGTTTCAGCAAGAAGAATTCGATCTCGGGGTGAACGTAGCAGGAGAACCCTAGGTCGTTGGCCTTCTGCAGCTGGCGGCGCAGCACGTGGCGCGGGTCCGCCCAGGACGGCGAGCCGTCCGGCATGGTGATGTCGCAGAACATCCGCGCCGAGTGGTGGTGACCGCCGGACGCCCACGGCAGCACCTGGAAGGTCGACGGGTCGGGGTTGGCCACGGTATCGGATTCCGAGACCCGCGAGAAGCCCTCGATCGAGGATCCGTCGAAGCCGATGCCCTCTTCGAAGGCGCCTTCGAGTTCGGCCGGGGCGATGGCGACTGACTTGAGAAAACCGAGCACGTCGGTGAACCACAGCCGAACGAAGCGGATATCCCGTTCCTCCAGCGTTCGGAGGACGAATTCCTTCTGGCGATCCATAACCGAAACAGTAGGCAACAGCTGTTAATTCTGTGTTACCGACGCGCGATTGGAACAATTGCGAACATTGCAAACAGGCTGCTCAGTGCGGTCAGGATCGGCACTGGTAGGCCGGGGGCGGCAACGTGCCCGCGACGAGATAGCGCATCACGGCGGCGTCCACGCACTGGTTTCCGTTGAACACCGCGGTGTGCTGCGTCCCGTCGTAGGTGATCAGCGGGCCGCCCAGCTGGCGGGCCAGGTTGACCCCGGCCTGATACGGGGTGGCCGGATCGTGCGTGGTGGAGACGACGACGACCTTGCCCGACGCGGCGGGCGCCGCGACATGCGGCGTCGACGTCGCCGGCACCGGCCACAGTGCGCACAGATCGCGGGGCGCGTTCCCGGTGAACTGCCCGTAGCTGAGGAACGGCGCCGCCTGGCGGATGCGCTGATCGGCGGCGACCCAGCTCGCCGAATCCTTCGGCGCGGGCGCGTCGACGCACCGAATAGCGTTGAAGGCGTCCTGGTCGTTGGTGTAGTGACCGCCGCGGTCGCGGCCCTCGTAGTCGTCGGCGAGCACCAGCAGATCCCCCGCGTCGGTCCCGCGCTGCAGGCCGAGGAGGCCGCTGGTCAGATACTTCCAGTGCGCCGGGGTGTAGAGCGCGTTGATGGTGCCGGTGGTCGCGTCGGCGTAGCTCAGGCCACGCGGGTCCGACGTGCGACCGGGTTTGGCGACCAACGGGTCGACCAGCGCGTGGTAGCGGTTGACGAATTGGGCCGGGTCGGTGCCCAGCGGGCAGCCCGCCGAGCGGGCGCAGTCGGCGGCGTAGTCGTTGAAAGCGGTTTGGAATCCCGCCATCTGCTGAACGTTTTCGTCGACCGGGCCGACGGCCGGGTCGATCGCGCCGTCGAGCACCATCGCCCGCACGTGGGCTCCGAACTTCTCCAGGTATGCGGTGCCCAGCTCGGTGCCGTAGCTGTAGCCGAGGTAGTTGATCTGGTCGTCGCCCAGCGTCTGGCGGACCATGTCCATGTCGCGCGCCACCGATGCGGTGCCGACGTTGGCCAGGAACCCGGGCCCCATGCGGCTCACACACTCCTGGGCCAGCTGCTGGTAGAGCTGTTCGATGTGCGTCACGCCGGCCGGGCTGTAGTCGACCATCGGCTCGCGCCGGTAGGCGTCGAACTCGGCGTCCGAGCGACAGCGCAGGGCCGGGCTCGAGTGGCCCACCCCCCGCGGATCGAAGCCGACCAGGTCGAAATTGCGCCGAATCGGCGTGCCGTCGAGATCCGCTGCCATGCCGGACACCATGTCGACCGCGGACCCGCCGGGACCGCCCGGATTGACCAGCAGGGAACCGATCCGCTGGCCGGTGGCCGGCACGCGGATCACCGCCAGCCTGGCCTGCCCCGCTCCCGGGTTGTCGTAATCGACCGGGACGGAGACGGTGGTGCACTGGGCGGTGGGGACATCGCTTGTGTCCCTGGCGAATTGACCGCAACTCCCCCATGTCTGGGGTGCCGCGGCCGACGGCCTCGGGGCCGCGGTCTGCCCGGCACCGGGTTCGGGAGTGGCGCCCGCGACCGCCGGCCCCACCACCGATTGCGCGGCCAACAGCCCGAATGACACCAGCGCCGAACTCAACGGTCTCAGGCGCGACATGGCAGTCATCGTGTCAGCTTCGGGTTCCCGAAGCGGCGCGAAACGATTACGCCTTGATCTCGTCTGCGGCCCGCACCGAGTGTGCGATTGCGCTCGACGTCAGACCCCTACGCGCCCTAGCACTTTGCGCCGCTGGGCGGCGTCGCACCGCCGACCAGATACGCGGTGACGTAGTTGTCGATGCATCCGTCGCCCTGGAACACCACCGTGTGCTGGGTTCCGTCGTAGGTGAGCAGCGAACTGCGCAGCTGGTTGGCCAGATCGACCCCGGCCTTGTAGGGGGTCGCCGGATCGTGGGTCGTCGACACGACCACGGTCGGGGCCAGTCCGGGCGCGGAGATGGTGTGCGGCTTGCTCGTCGGCGGAACCGGCCAGAACGCGCAGGTGCCCAGCGGGGCGTCGCCGGTGAAGGTGCCGTAGCTCATGAACGGCGCGATCTCCCGCGAGCGGCGGTCCTCGTCGATCACCTTGGCGCGGTCGGTGATCGGCGGCTGGTCGACGCAGTTGATGGCGACCCGCGCGTCGGTGGCGTTGGTGTAGTGGCCGTGCGCGTCGCGGCGCATGTACATGTCGGCCAGCGCCAGCAGCGTGTCCCCGCGGTGGTTGACCAGTTCGCTCAGCCCGTCGGTCAGGTGATGCCACAACGTCGGCGAGTACAGCGCCATGATGGTGCCCACGATGGCGTCGCTGTAGCTCAGTCCCCGCGGGTCATTCGTGGGGACCGGCCTGCCGACCATCGGGTTGTTCGGGTCGACCAGCGGGTCGACCAGGCTGTGGTAGACGTCGACGGCCTTGGCCGGGTCGGTGCCCAACGGGCAACTCGATTGCTTCGCGCAGTCCGTGGCGTAGTCGTCGAACGCGTCCTGAAAACCCTTGGCCTGGCGCAGGTCCGCCTCGATGGGGTCGGCGTTGGGGTCGACGGCGCCGTCGAGGATCATCGCCCGCACCTTCTCCGGGTACGCCTCGGCGTAGGCGGAGCCGATCCGCGTGCCGTACGAGTAGCCGAGGTAGGTCAGCTTGTCGTCGCCCAGCGCCGCGCGGATCGCATCCAGGTCCCTGGCGACGTTGACCGTGCCGACGTTGGCCAGGAAGTTCTTGCCCATCTTGTCGACGCAGCGGCCGACGAACTGCTTGGTCTCGTCCTCGATGTGGGCCACCCCGGCGGGACTGTAGTCGACGTTCGGCTCGGTACGCAGCCGGTCGTTGTCGGCGTCGGAGTTGCACCAGATGGACGGCCGCGACGATCCCACCCCGCGGGGGTCGAAGCCCACCAGGTCGAATCGTTCGCGGACCCGCTTCGGCAGCGACTGAACGACACCGAGCGCGGCCTCGATACCCGACTCGCCGGGCCCGCCGGGGTTGATCACCAGCGAGCCGATCTTGTCGCCGGTGGCGGGGAACCGGATCATCGCCAGCGTCGCGACGTCGCCGTCGAGGTGGTCGTAGTCCACGGGCACCGCCAGCTTGCCGCACAGCGCGCCCGCGGGGATCTTGGCCTTCGGGTTCGATGACCGGCACGGCGTCCACTCCACGGCCTGCCCCAGCTTGGGTTCGGCCAGGAGCGCGCGCCCGCCGACGACGCGCACGCAGCCCGCGAGCAGGAGCGCGACGGCAGCGACCGTTGTCGAAACCAGCAGCGTGCGCGCGAACTTGCCGCGGCGAGACAGACCCATGCCAACATATGCTGCCAGAGGAAAGCTGAGATTCTCGTGAGCGGCACCACCGTGCGGTTATCGGCCGCCCTGCGAGCGGCCGAGCATGGTATGTCTCACATCACAGGCCCGGTGCAACTGCGCACAAGAGATGGCAGAATGACACCGTCAGACGAACCCGGGGACCCGTTCAGGGCCACGAGGATCGACCCGACCACCCACAGGGACAACGATGTCTGAGCAGAACGTCTATGGTGCGGGCACGTCAGAACAGGCGCAGCCGCTCACCAAGATCCGCACGCACCACCTGCAGAAGATGAAGGCCGAGGGGCACAAGTGGGCCATGCTCACGGCCTACGACTACTCGACCGCCCGCATCTTCGACGAGGCGGGCATCCCGGTCTTGCTGGTCGGCGACTCGGCCGCCAACGTCGTGTACGGCTACGACACCACGGTGCCGGTCTCGATCGACGAAATGATTCCGCTGGTCCGCGGCGTGGTGCGCGGTGCGCGTCACGCCCTGGTCGTCGCGGACCTGCCGTTCGGCAGCTATGAGGCGGGGCCGAGCCAGGCACTCGCGTCGGCCACCCGGTTCATGAAGGAGGGCGGCGCCCACGCCGTCAAGCTCGAGGGCGGCGAGCGGGTGGCCGAGCAGATCGCCTGCCTGACCGCGGCGGGCATCCCGGTGATGGCGCACATCGGGTTCACGCCGCAGAGCGTGAACAGCCTGGGCGGCTTCCGGGTGCAGGGCCGCGGTGACGCCGCGGAACAGACCGTCGCCGACGCGATCGCCGTCGCCGAAGCCGGGGCGTTCTCCGTCGTCATGGAGATGGTGCCCGCCGAATTGGCCACCCAGATCACCGGCAAGCTGACCATCCCGACCGTCGGGATCGGCGCCGGCCCGAACTGCGACGGCCAGGTTTTGGTCTGGCAGGACATGGCCGGGGTCAACAGCGGCAAGGCCGCCCGCTTCGTCAAGCGGTTCGGCGACGTCGGCGGGGAATTGCGCCGGGCCGCGACGCAATATGCGCGAGAGGTGGCCGAGGGGACCTTCCCCGCCGACGAGCACTGCTTCTGACGGAGGCAACCACACGTTTCGCCCGCCCGATCCTGTCAATTCCGAAAATCGTTGTGTGGCAGGCGGGTACGATTGTTCTCGGATGAAGTCTCTACTCCGAGAGCGAGGGTGAACACATCGAACCGGGGATTCGTGGTGGCCTGGTGCACCGTCGAACGGTGCTGAAGGTACCGCTGGCACTGGCAGGAGGCGCTGCACTGGCCCGAGCACCTCGCGCGGCCGCGCAACCCGCGCCTGGCACCTCGCCGCAGGCAAGCCGCTGGTCCCCCGAGCGCGCCAACCGGTGGTATCAGGCGCAGGGCTGGTTGGTCGGGGCGAACTACATCACGTCGAACGCGATCAACCAGCTGGAGATGTTCCAGGCCGAGACGTTCGACCCGCGACGCATCGACACCGAGCTGGGCTGGGCGCGGGCCGACGGCCTCAACGCGGTGCGGGTGTTCCTGCACGACCTGTTGTGGGCGCAGGACCGTCGGGGGTTCCAGACCCGCCTCGCCCAGTTCGTCGACATCACGGCGCGCCACGACATCAAGCCGTTGTTCGTCCTGTTCGACTCCTGTTGGGATCCTCATCCCGCGGCGGGCCCGCAACGCCCGCCGAGGCCCGGCGTGCACAACTCGGGTTGGGTGCAGAGCCCGGGCGCCGAACACCTCGGTGACCCGGGCTACGTCGAGACCCTGCGTAGCTACGTCACCGGCGTGCTGACTCAATTCCGCACCGATGACCGCGTGCTCGGGTGGGACCTGTGGAACGAACCCGACAATCCCTCGAAGCACTACCGCGCGGTCGAGCGGCCCGACAAGCTGCATCTGGTCGCCGACCTGCTGCCGCAGGTGTTCGGCTGGGCGCGTTCGGTCGATCCGTCTCAGCCGCTGACCAGCGGGGTCTGGGACGGCGAGTGGGCGGACCCCGGGCGGCGCAGCGTGTTCAGCGGCATCCAGCTGGACAACTCCGACGTGATCACCTTCCACTGCTATGGCTCGCCGGCGGAGTTCGAGAGCCGCATCGGCGAGCTCACACCCCAGGGGCGACCGATCCTGTGCACCGAATACCTGGCGCGGACGTTGGGCAGCACCATCCCGGGTGTGCTGCCCGTCGCCAAGCGCTACAACGTCGGCGCGTTCCACTGGGGGCTGGTCGCCGGGAAGACCCAGACGTTCTATCCGTGGGACTCCTGGGAGCACCCGTACACGGCCATGCCGGCCGAGTGGTTCCACGATGTGCTGGTGCCCGACGGACGGCCGTACCGCGATCCCGAAATCGAGACGATCCGCGAACTGAGCGGCCTGGCAATGCATCTGCGCGAAGACCCGCCGCCGCCGCCCCCGTGACGCCGCGGCCGCCGCGCCGGTCAGCGGCCGGTGCCGCCATCCGCCCCACCGCGGTATGGCAGGCTATGGGAACCCTTCATCATCGTCCCTTCATGGCCGCGGCGACGCGCCCTCAACGGAGCCGAAAATGCCTGGAAAAGCGCCGCAAACCTCGCGCCATCGCGAGGTGGAACGCAAGTTCGACGTCGGCGAGTCCACCGTGTCCCCATCGTTCGAAGGCATTGCCGCGGTGGCGCACGTCGAGAAGTCGCCCACTCAGACACTGGACGCGACGTACTTCGACACCCCCGCACAGGACCTCGCCCGCAACAAGATCACCCTGCGCCGCCGCACCGGGGGCGCGGACGCGGGATGGCACCTGAAGCTGCCGGCCGGGCCGGAGGCCCGCACCGAAGTCCGGGCACCGCTGGACGCCTCGGGCCCGGGCGGCCCCGACACCGTGCCGGAGGAGCTGGTGGACGTCGTGCTGGCGATCGTGCGCGACCGCCCGCTCGAACCGGTCGCCCGCATCACCACCCGGCGCGACACCCAGGTGTTGTATGCGGCCGACGACACACCGCTCGCTGAGTTCTGCAACGACCACGTCACCGCCTGGTCGGCCCGCGCTTCCGAGGACGCCGACGTGGAGCCCACCCAGCAGGAGTGGCGCGAGTGGGAACTCGAACTGGTCGAAACGACTGGGGCCCCGGACACCGAGCTGTTGAACCGGTTGGGCAATCGACTGCTCGACGCCGGCGCCGCGCCGGCCGGTCACGCCTCCAAGCTGGCCCGCGTACTCGGCACGACGCCCCAACCCGACGGCGCGCCGGCCGCCGAGAACCCGCTGCAGCGGGCGGTGGCCGAGCAGATTCGCGAACTGTTGGTGTGGGACCGCGCGGTGCGGGCCGACGCGTTCGACTCCATTCACCAGATGCGGGTCACCACCCGCAAGCTGCGCAGCCTGCTGCGTGACTACCAGGAGTCGTTCGGGCTGCCCGACGACGACGGGTGGGTGCTCGACGAACTGCGCGAGCTCGCCGGCATCCTCGGCATCGCGCGCGACGCCGAGGTCCTCGCGGAGCGCTACGAGCGTCAATTGGACGGCCTCACACCGGATTTGGTGCGCGGGCCGGTGCACGAGCGTCTGGTCGGCGGCGCGCAGCGGCGCTACCAGACCGGGCTGCGCCGGTCGCTGATCGCCATGCGGTCGCAGCGTTACTTCCGTCTGCTCGACGCCCTCGATGCGATCGCGGCGCAACCCCCGGGCAGCGCCCCGGGCGAAGAACACGCGCCGGTCACCATCGACGCCGCCTACAAGAAGGTCCGCAAGGCCGCCAAGGCCGCCGCCCAGGTGGCCGGCGAACAACCCGGGGACCAGCACGCGCGCGACGAAGCGGTCCACCGGATTCGCAAGCGGGCCAAGCGCCTTCGGTATACCGCCGCCGCCACCGGCGCCGACAGGGTGTCCGAGCAGGCGAAGGCCGTTCAGTCGCTGCTCGGCGACCATCAGGACAGCGTGGTCAGCCGCGAACACCTGCGCCACGAATCCGAAACCGCGCACGCCGCCGGCGAGGACACCTTCACCTACGGCGTGCTGTACCAGCAGGAGGCCGACTTGGCCGAGCGGTGCGAACGGCAGCTCGACGACGCGTTGCGCAAGCTCGCCAAGGCGGTGCACAAGGCCGGCTGAGCGGGGCGCTCCGCCCCGCGAGGCTGTAACTGGCGACGGGTTCACTCGGCGAACGCGTCGCGGAATACAGTTTCGCGGACGCCTGAGGCGGGGCGGACGAGTTGGCCTGTAAGCCGGATTCTGTTCCACGCACCTCCGGCGACCGGAGATGCGCGGCGGCGACCATCCATCTGGACACACCGTCACCGGGTGCCTCGAGCGGCCTACCCGCAGGCTCGGGCGAGCAACCCTCGAACGCCTGCGCGGCCGCACCTTTCGGCGCCGCCTTCTTGGCCTTGCTTCGGGTGGGGTTTGCCGAGCCACCCCGGTCACCCGGGATGCTGGTGCGCTCTTACCGCACCGTTTCACCCTTACCACCGCGAGGGTGGCGGTCTGCTTTCTGTGGCACTGTCCCGCGAGTCACCTCGGATTGCCGTTAGCAATCACCCTGCTCTGCGAAGTCCGGACTTTCCTCGGACCGCCTTGCGACGGTCCGCGGCCGCCCGGCCAACTCGTCCGCGACGATCCACGGTACTCCCTACCCGAAGCCGGGGCCAGCAACCATCGCGTGCGCGGCTCTATCGTGGACCTGGCAGGCAGGCACACGAAAGGGCGCCAGATGTCGCGGTGGAAGAAGCGCGTCGACTCCGGCGACTGGGACGCCATCGCCGGCGCGGTCAACGAAGACGGCGGGGCGCTACTGCCGAGGCTGGTCACCACCAGCGAGGCGGCGCGGCTCCGCAAGCTCTACTCCGACGACGCCCTGTTCCGTTCGACCATCGACATGGCGCCCAGGCGGTACGGCGCCGGGCAGTATCGCTACTTCCGGGCGCCCTACCCCGCCCCCCTCGACGAACTCAAGCAGGCGCTCTACCCGCGGCTGCTGCCGATCGCCCGCGACTGGTGGGGCAAACTCGGCCGCGACGCGCCCTGGCCGGACGGTCTGGACGATTGGCTGGCGGTCTGCCACGCCGCCGGCCAAACCAGGTCCACCGCGCTGATGCTGAAGTACGGCGCGGGCGACTGGAACGCGCTGCACCGAGACCTCTACGGCGACTTGGTGTTTCCGCTGCAGGTGGTGATCAACCTCAGCGAGCCCGGCACCGACTACACCGGCGGCGAATTCCTACTCGTCGAGCAGCGGCCGCGGGCCCAATCCCGGGGTATGGCAACGCAATTGCCGCAGGGCCACGGATTCGTGTTCACCACGCGGGAGCGGCCGGTGCCCTCCAGTCGCGGCTGGTCCGCGGCGCCGGTGCGCCACGGGGTGTCGGTGGTGCGTTCCGGGGAACGCTACGCGCTGGGGCTGATCTTCCACGACGCGGCCTGAGGGCTACCCCGTCCGTCGCAGGACGATGACATTGTCGGGCACCGTGGCCTTTTGGCCGTCGGCGACCAACACCCGGTCGACTGTTTCGGCCCGCACCCGGGTCCAGTCGGCCGGGTTCAGCCGCAACGACGCGATCACCTCCTCGATGCCGGGGAAGGAGTGCTCGTGGTGCTGCGCCCACGGCGGGGCCGCCCCGTGGTCAACGATCAACAGCACCCCACCGGGATTCACCTGGCCGGCCGCGCGCCGCAGCACGGCCTCGCGTTCCAATCGGGCCGGGGAATGGAAGTACTGGGCCGACACCAGGTCGAACGCCCCTTCGGGGAAGGTCTCGTTCAGGTCGTGCCGCTGAAAGTCGATGTGATCGGCCACGTTTCGCGTGGACGCGGCCTCCGCCGCTCGTTGCAGCGCGGTGGCCGAGACGTCGACCGCAACGACCTGCCACCCGCGCTCGGCGAGCCACAACGCGTCGGCGCCCTCCCCGCAGCCCAAGTCGAGGGCCCGGCCCGCAGGCAGATCGGCGGCCACCTCGGGAAGGCGCGGATTGACTTGTCCGCTCCACACCCGATCCGTCGATCCGTACCGCTCTTCCCAGAACCGCCGGGCGTCATCGGAATTGCACGAAGTTTCCATACCGCGAGCTTGCCCAGTCGCGTCGCGCTTGCCAAGCTTATTTGCCATGCAGGCAAAGACCGCCCCCGATATCGATCTTCAGGTGCGCCGCCGGCTGCGGGAGCTGCGCTCGCAGCGGGGCATGACGCTGCAAGAGGTGGGTGCGCGCGCCGGCATCGACGTCTCGACGCTCAGCCGCCTCGAGTCGGGAAAGCGCCGGCTCGCCCTCGATCACCTGCCGCGCCTGGCGCGGGCGCTGTCGGTCAGCACCGACGAGTTGTTGCAGCCCCCCGAAGCCCACGATCCGCGGGTGCGCGGCGCCGCGCACACCCACCACGGGGTGACGTATTGGCCGCTGACGCGCCAGGGCCCGGCCGGTGGCCTGCACGCCTTCAAGGTCCGGGTCAGCACCCGGCGTCGCACCCCGCCCGCGGAGTTGCCGGTGCACGAGGGCCAGGACTGGATGTACGTCCTGTCCGGCCGGCTGCGGCTGCTGCTGGGCGACCGCGACTTCACCATCGCACCAGGTGAAGCGGTCGAATTCTCCACGTGGACACCGCACTGGTTCGGGGCGTCCGACGGCCCGGTGGAGGCCATCATGATCCTCGGGCCGCACGGCGAACGGATTCACCTGCAAAGTTGAGCGCCGCGCGGCGATTGTGCGACCGCTTAGCATTGACCATTGCCCGGCGCGGACGTTGGTGCCAGTCTGACCAGATGACAGATACCGAGGGATTCGTCGACCAGACGGTGACCGGTCTGGCGGACCCGCAGCCGATGTACAAGGCGTTGCGCGAATCGAGCCCGGTGTTCCGGTCGCCGCAGGCGGTGGTGCTCAGCCGGCTGGCCGACATCGAGATGGCCCTCAAACACACCGAAGTGTTCTCGTCGAACATGGACGCGGTCGACCTCGGCAACGTGCGGCCGCTGATCCCCCTGCAGATCGACCCGCCCGAGCATGCGAAGTACCGCCGCATCCTCGACCCGTTGTTCACGCCGCGGGAGATGGCCCGGCGCGAGCCTCGCGTCACCGAGCTGGTGAACGAGATGATCGACGGCTTCGCGGATCGCGGCGAGTGCGACTTCCACACCGAGTTCGCGGTGCCGCTGCCGTGCACCGTCTTCCTGCAGCTGCTCGGGTTGCCGCTGGAAGACCTCGAGCGGTTTCTGGAGTGGAAGGACGGAGTGATCCGCCCGGACGGCGACTCCGGCTTCGATCGGCGACACGAGAGCTCCGCCGGGGTGGCGCAACAGATCTACGACTACTTCGACCGCGCCATCGACGACCACATCGCCCGCCCCCGCGACGACGTGCTCTCGGCGATGATCGCCGCCGACGTCGCCGGCCGGCCGCTGTCCCGCGAAGAACTGCTCGACATCTGCTTCCTGTTTCTGATCGCGGGCCTGGACACGGTGACCGACTCGCTCGACTGCTTCTTCGTGTACCTGGCGCGCCACCCCGAACACCGCCGTCAGCTGGTCGATCAGCCCGACATCCTGCCCGGCGCCGTGGAGGAGTTATTGCGCTGGGAGACGCCGGTGCCCGGCGTCGCACGGGTCGCCGTCCAGGACGTCGAGGTGGGCGGTTGTCCCATCAGCAAGGGTGAGCGGGTCAGCCCGTTGCTGGGCGCGGCCAACACCGACCCGGCCGAGTTCGCCGATCCCGAGCTGGTGGACTTCACCCGCAACCCCAACCGGCACCGCGCGTTCGGGGGCGGTCCCCACCGCTGCCTCGGCTCTCACCTGGCCCGCATGGAGCTGAGGGTGGCGTTACGCGAATTCCACCGGCGCATACCCGACTACGAGATCAAGCCGGGCACCCAGCTGACCTACACCGCCGCCTTGCGCTCGGTGGAGTCGTTGCCGCTGGTCTTTTCGGTGCCATGACCCGCATTGCCGTCGACGCCGACCGCTGCACCGGGCACGGGCGCTGCTACACCCTGGCACCCGACGTCTTCGACGCCGACGAGGCCGGCCACTGCGTCGTGCTCGTCGCCGACGTCGCCGGCGAACTCGAGGCACAGGCCGACACCGCCGAGAAGAACTGCCCGGAGAGCGCGATCACGCTGACGCGCTGAGCGCGGCCGGGCTCACGGTCTAAGCTCCGCCCGGAGGATGGTGTTGGACTCGCAAAGCCCTGAATGCGGCGCGCCGGGCGGCCCCCTGTCGACCGCCAGGGCCGCCGTCTATTTCGAGGCCAAGATCGGCGACGCCGTCCTGACGCTGCCGGCCATGCGGGCGCTGGGCGAGATCTTCGCCGCGCCGTTGACGCTCATCTGCCCGAAAGTGCCGTTCGATCTGTGCTTCCGGGAGGTCAGTCCGCTCCTGATCGACACGACGGCATTCCACTCCGGCGACCTACCATCGGACCGAAGTGGCGATTACGACGCGCTGGCAGCGCAAGTCGGCGCCGTCGACCTCCTGATCAACACCCTGTCGTTCGCCATCCCCTCGGAGACTTTCCGCGCCCTTCGGCAACGGCTCGCTCCCCCCACGAGCGTCGGGTTCAAGAACGACTACGACTCCTATGACATCGCGATCGCAAAAGGGGCGTGTCACTCGGCCGACCAGATGTTCAAGCTGGCGCACGTGTTCGATCCGTCGGCGCGGATCGAAGCGTATGCCCAGCCATTGCCCATTCCGCCGGCCGTGCGGGAGCAGGCCAAGTCGATGCGCGCCGCGCTGCCCCGCGGGTACCACGTGCTCGTCGTGCACGCCGACACCGACTGGCCGGAAAAGCGTTGGCCCGCGACCCGGTTCATCGACGTGCTGGACCGGTTCTTGTCGCGCCATCGCGACTTCGTGGCCTGGATCGTGGGGATGGGTCACGAGGAACTCAACGTCGGGCGTGAGGGCGCGCGGGTGATTCCCCATCTCGGCCTACCGCTCGATCTCGCCATGGGTTTGGTCGCCGAGGCCGACGTCTTCCTGGGGATCGATTCGAGCATGCTGCATGCCGCCGACCTGGCGCGCGTTCCCGGCGTCGGGCTGTTCGGGCCGACGCGGTCGGCCACGTGGGGCTTCCGGTTCGGACCGCACCGGCACATCGATCGCAGGACCATGGCCGATATCACCGCCGAAGAGGTGCTGAGCGCGATGGAAAGCCTTGCCGCGATCGCGGTGCCGGCGGCGGACGGCGCGACGGCAGCACGATGACCGGCGTTCGGTTGGCATTCACCCACCCGTCATTGCCGCGAGCTCGGTCGAAAATTGGTGATGCGACGGCGATCTCGCGGCCTTAGGATGACCCTCGGTTGGGCCCGGCCTGCCGCCGCGCCCCGCCGTGTGTCCCGGCAGAGGAAGGATGCCCCGGGGGTGGCATCCGTCTCGCTCCTTGTTTCGGTGCCGGCGCAATCGTGCGCCCGCCGGACCGGGTCCGTCACACCGTCGATCTCGATGACGGCCCGAGCGCCCAGAGGAGAGCACCCCCATGACGGAGCCGCTGAAGGTCCAGCACGACGAACTGCTGGCCAGGGCCGCCGAACTCGAGGCGCCGTTGCCGTCCCCGCCGGCCGGCGACGCCGCGCCGCCGTGCGAGATCGGATTCATCGTCGACTCCGCCACGCAACTCGCGCTCTCCTCCGCGGCGATACGTGATTGCGTCGCATACTGCGAACGGCAATATCAGATTCTGGCGCAATCTCTGCGGAACGCGGCCAAGGCCTACGAGGAACTCGACGCGGCGGCCGCCGAGGCAATGGCGGGCGACTCTTCGGGTTCGTCCGTGACCCGGGGTCCCGTCGGCGGCAGCGAACAAGCGGCGGCCAAATCGACCGCGGTGCAGCCCTACTCGCCGCCAGCCACCCCGGCACCAACCTCGGACCTCGGCTATTACCCGGTCAAACAAGCGGCCCAGCACATCGAAGCCCCCGATCAGGGCCCCTCCTTCGGCAAGTTCGCGGACGACTGGGATACCTACGCGCTGACCTTGCAGCAAGACGTCCTTCCGCGGTTTCGCCCGTTCGCTTACTGGCAAGGTCCGGCGGCGAAAGCGGCCGAGGACAACTTCGAGAAGCAGAAACGCTACGTGATCGGGCTGGCGGATGACTGCAATCAGATCGCCGCGCAGGCCAGGCAGGTGGTCTCCGCACACAAATGGGCCATCACCGAGCACCCCTCGAGCTACGAGATCTACGTCACCGAATTCTGGATCATCGAGTACACGAAACGAAATGACCTGGCCCGCCGGGCACAACAGGTCGACTGGTACCAGGAACTGCAGAACAAGTCGGAAGAGGTGCTGGCGCAGTACCGGCAGCTGGCCAGTGCGCCGCTGGCTCCGATTTATCCGTCGGCCCCGCCCGCCGCCACGGTTATCGCGCCCCCCGCCATCAGGTTCTCCGATCTGCGCGGCAATGTCGGCGGAGGCGGCGGGACGTACGGCGGTGGCGGTGTCTGGAGCGACGCGGCAACGGGCGGGCAACTGGCTTCGGCGAACGTCGCCGACCGGGTCAGCGGCATCAACGACATGGTTTCCGGACTGACCGGCACCACCGCCGACCCCTACGCCGACGCGCCCGCCGCGTCGGCGGGCGCCCCGCTGGCGGCCGCCGGCCCGTCGATGGGCGGGGTGAAACCGGCATCGTTCGGGGGCGGCGGCGATGTGCCATCGCCGCCGCTGCAACCCCCGGTGGACGCCGGGTCGGCGCAAACCGGTCCGGGCCGCGGCCCCGGTCCGGGCGGTGCGGCCCCGGGTTCGGGCGGCGCGATGGGCGGCCGCGGCGGCATGGGCATGGCGCCCATGGGGGCGGGAGCCGGTCAGGGCCACGGCCAGGACAAGAAGGCCAAACGCACGCAAGACGACGAGGAGCTCTACACCGAAGAGCGCCCATGGACGTCGTCCGTCATCGGCATCCGCCCGCGCAACGACGCGCCAGAGGAAACCCACCGATGACCCAAAGCCGGCACCGAGCAACGCGGAACGGGCGGCCCACCAAAGACTTTCCGAACGGTCACCGGCGGTGCCATCGTGAGTGACCCGTCGATGAACAACGGCCGACACCGCAGTTGCGTAGAAGTGTCGAGGGGTCAAAACGATTGGCGCAGTTTGGCGTTCGCGAACGCGGCGGTACGCGAGCATTGTTAAGCTCAAGTCGAATAACCGGCAAGCGGTCCCGGCTCGACGGCGCGGAAAGTGGGTAGCGATGCCGAAGGTCTCAGACTATTGGAAGCCCGGCTTCAGTGTGGCCGCGTCGATCAAAGCCGGTGTCTCGGGCAACCCGTGGGATGCCACCTTCAACGCTGTCCTGGCACTCGGGCAGCTGGGCTATGCCGGCGGCAAATACAAGATCCCCGGGGACAAATTCGGCCCGCGACGTGAGGGCGGGGAATCGCTCAAAGACGCCTTCGGCAAAGAGTGCGTGATCCTTGAGCGCGGGATACAGATCATGACGGCGCTGACGCTGTTGCACGGCAGCGGTACGGACAAGGGCCAGTACTATCAGATGGGCTCCGACAAGTTCCAGTTGGCGTGGGAAAGCCTCAAGGACGCGACCGCTGAGAGCGATTCGTGGACCGGCGATGCCGCCGAGGCCTACAACGCGCTCAACGCCGCCCAAATGGATTGGGCGACAGCGATGTCCGACCTCGACCTGCAGATCGCGGCGATCCTGGCCGACGAAGCCGACTGGCTCAAGAACGCGAAAGTCACCCTGACCGCGTGCCGGGCGGTTTTCACCGCGGCTATCCCGATAGCCAGCACCCTGAGATGGGTCTCGGGCCCGCAGGCATCCTTGCTCTTCCAGCTCGCGACCTTCGCGGCAGTCATGCCGGTCGCCATCTTCATCACCGCGGCGTCGATGGACGAATCGCTGCAGAATAAGCGGAAGATTGACGGCATCAGCGCTCGATACCGAGAGGTGGCCGACAGTGCGGTCGTCTCGGGTTCCGCCTTCGCGCCGTCGACCGCCGCGCCCGCGCCGCGATCGACGGTGAGCCCGTTCGACGAAGTCAGCGGTGACGGCGCGGCACCGGCCCCGGCGCCCGGACGGCGGCATGCCGCCCCATCCGCCGGTGCCGCGGGCACCGGCGAAACCGCGGAGTCCGGAGGGTATCCGGCGACAGGGCCAACCGAACGCGCCTTGGCGCCGGCGGGCGTCGCACCGGCCTACAACATGCCCGCGGCGAGTCGAGTGGCCGGCGGGGCGCCGGACGCAAAAGCCTCGCCAAGGCCGCGCCCGGCCCCCGCGGCGGACGCCGACGGGGAGCCCGCTGCGGCCGGGGAGAACGTGGTCGCGACGGACTTCGACGGTGCGGCGAGCGGGGCCGCAGAGGGAGAGCGGGCGCCCATCGACAAGGTGACCGGCACGGCCGGCGGCCCGCAACGGCTCAGCGAGCGGTGAGGAGTGAGATCGATGGCCAAGCTGCAAGTCACGCCCGAGTACCTGGGACAGTTGGCGGCCGAGCAGGAGGAGGCGGCGGGCCGGCTTGACGAAGCGATCACCGCGGTCGCCGGACGAGCCGGAAAGCTTTGGTATGACCACGGTTTCATCTCCTTCAACTCCGTCCTCGCCATGCAGGCGGCGGAGCGGGAACGCGAATCCGCTTGCAACAACATGATTGCGGTGTGCAACGACGCATCCGAAAAACTGCGCGCCGGGGCGGATGCGTACACCGGCGTTGACAAGCAGTCGGGCGCAAAGCTGGACCGGCAGATGCTTTACGAATGACATGGCCGGCCGTCGGCGAACTCCCACCTGACCGTTGAAGCGCCAGAGAGGTACGACATTGGGCACCACACCGAACCGGCCCGGCGACAACGACCAGGGTTTCGCATTTCTGGACTTCGGTGACCAGGCCGGTCCCGACGACGGTGCCGGCTCGGCTTTCGGCGATGGGTACGGCCAAGACAGCGGCGCGTTCCTGGATTTCGGCGACCAGGCCGGTCAGGGCGCGACGGGCCGGTCGGCCATTGACGCACTGGTCACCTCCGAACCTGCCCCGCCCGCCGGCACCGGATCCGCGCCGGACCTCATCGATGTGCTGCCCACCGACGCCGGCGTCGCCGAGTCGGCCCCCGCCGCGGACGACGTGGAAGCCGGCCCGACGGCCACGGTGGTCAATCCCCCCGAGACGGTTTCGGTGACGGCGACCATGGACGGCAAGGTGCTGCGGATCGAGTTGTCACCGGCGGTGACCAACATGTCCGAGTCTGGGCTGGCAGACGAAATCCTTGCCATCGCGGACCTGGCTCGACAACGGGCGCTCGCCATTCAGCAGAGCTTCGTGCTCGATTGCTTTCACGAGCTGGGAATCGACGACGAAGGATTTATCGCCGAGGCGCTGCGCGGCGGCGTGACGGAATTGCCGTCGCCGCAACAGGCCGCGGCCGCACAGGCGGAAGTGTTCGCCACCCGGTACCTCAGCGATGAGGTCTGACCGCCCGAGTAACCCAGGCAGCGAGGACGCCCAGTGAGCACCGAGACGCACCCGCAAGTGGCCGAAGTCATGCGCCAGACACAACAGATCCAGTCGATGGTGGACGAAGAGGCGCACAACCTCAGGGCGCAAACCTTCAGGGGCACCGACGAGGCCAACACCGTGCGGGTCACCGTCGATGGACGCCAGTGGCTGACCGGCCTGCATATCGAAGATGGCTTGCTGCGACTGGGCGCCGAAACCGTGGCTCAGCGTGTCAACGAAGCAATGCGCGAGGCGCAGGCCCTCGCCACGGCCGCCGTCGAAGCGCAGCAGGAGCGGTTCATGGAATCGCTGGCCGGTTTTGCCGATTCGCTCGAAGAAGCGATGCGGCCGGTGAGGGACACGATGCCGGCTACGGGGACGGAATCGCGGTAGCGGCAACGACCCGGGCGGGGAGTCCGTCCACCCGCTCGGGGCGGGCTATTTCCGCGCGAGCGCGTGCCACGCCATGTCGACGATGGCCGCACAATACTCGTCGTCGACGGGAACGTCGGAGTACAGGACCCGAATGTAGAGCGGTGACAACACGATCTGGACCGCCGCCAGGGTGTTGACGCCGTCGCGCAGTTCGCCCCGCTCCCTGGCCCGGTCCACCACCCCGCGCATCGCCGCGAAATGCGCCCTGAAGAACCTCAACCGGGTGGCTTCGTCGTGCCCACCGCGCCGGTCCATCACGAGCGCGCGCATCAATGTGCGGCCGACCTCGCTGTTGATCCGACCGGTCACCTTGCCGACGAAGGCCCGCAGATCCCCGCGCAAGGAGCCGGTGTCGATCCCGGAACTCACCGTCTCGACATCGGAGAGCACCGCATCGACGATGAGCTGACGTCGATCTCCCCAGTACCGGTAGACCATCGCCGCATCGAGGTGGTGGCGCTCGGCCAGGGCCTCGATGCTGAACCGCTCGACGCCCCAACGGGTCAGCTCGTCGAGCACCGCCGGCATCACCCGCGCCCGGACATCCGCGGGAACGGCTACACGGGTCGGCTCGGACGGCTGCATCGACGTCTCCTCATACCTGGTGGTAAAGGTATCCGGTCTGGTTCACCAGCCGCACGGAGGACGCACCGTCGGGATAGAACTCGGCGATGCTCAACGACGCCAGGTCGAGGTGCAGCCGGTACAGGATGCCCGGCCCGGCCTCCAGCGCCAGCCGCAGCAGCATCTTGATCGGCGTCACGTGCGAGACCACCAGCACCGTCGTGCCCGGGTGCGTGGCGATGATGCGTTCGCGCGCCCGGACGACCCGCTCGAGCACGTCGTCGAAGCTTTCCCCGCCCGGTGGCGTGGTGCCGGTGTCGCGCAGCCAGCGGCCGTGCAGTTCCGGGTCGCGCTCGGCGGCCTCGCCAAAGGTCAGTCCCTCCCAGGCGCCGAAGTCGGTCTCGATCAAATCGTCGTCGACGGTCACGTCCTGGCCGAGCGCTTTGGCGGCCCTGGCCGCGGTGTCGTAGGCCCGCTGCAGCGGCGAGGCGAACACCGCGGAGATCCCCCCGCGCTGCGCCAGGTAACGCGCCGCGGCGTCGGCCTGCCGGCGACCCACCTCGGTGAGGGCCGGGTTGCCGCGGCCCGAATAGCGGCGCTGCGCCGACAGCTCGGTCTGGCCGTGTCGCAGCAACAGCAGCCGGGTCGGGGTGCCGCGCGCACCGGTCCAGCCGGGAGCCTGCGGCGATTGCGGCGCAGCGGTTTTCGCGGGCTCGGCCGCGGGCTGCCGGGGTTCCTGCACCGGGTCGCCGGCGGCGGCGTCCATCGCCTCGTTGGCCAGCCGATCGGCGTAGGAGTTGCGGTCCCGCGGAATCCACGTGTAGGCGATCCGGTCGAACCGCGCCGCCAGCTTGCGGGCCTGCCCGTGCAGTTCGATGAGGTCGGGGTGCTTGACCTTCCACCGGCCCGACATCTGCTCGACCAACAGCTTGGAGTCCAGGAAGACCGCGGCCTCGGTGGCGCCGAGCTCGAGGGCGTCGCCCAAACCGGCCAGCAGGCCGCGGTATTCGGCCACGTTGTTGGTGGCCCGGCCGATGGCCTGCTTGGTCTCGGCCAGCACGGTCGAGCGGTCCGCGGTCCAGACCACGGCGCCGTAGCCGGCCGGGCCGGGGTTGCCGCGCGACCCGCCGTCGGCCTCGATCACCACTTTCACTGGTCGAGCCCCTTGACCCGCAACAGGATCGCGCCACACTCCGGGCAGCGCACCACGTCGTCCTCGGCGGCGGCGGAGATGCGGGACATCTCGCCGCGGTCGATCTCGAGCCGGCACGCACCGCAGCGGCGTCCCAGCAGCGGCCCGGCGCCCGGCCCTCCCCCGGCGCGCTGCCGTTCGTAGAGCGCGGACAGGGCGGGGTCCAGCGCCGCGGTCAGGGTGTCGCGTCGCGCGGAATGCGCCTGACGGGCCTCGCTGATCTCGGCGACCGCGGCGTCGAGAGCCTGCCGGGCGCCCGCCAATTCGGCCTCCAGCGCCTCGACGGTGCCGCGCGCCGCATCGAGCTGGGCCTGCAGCTCCTCGCGGCGTTCCATCACCTCCAACAGCGAATCCTCCAGGCTGGCCTGGCGCCGGGTCAGGGTCTCCAGCTCGTGCTGCAGATCCGACAGCTGCTTGGCGTCGGTGGTACCGGACTGCAGCAAGGACCGGTCGCGGTCTTCGCGCTGCCGGACCGCCTCGATCTCGGATTCCAGCCGCGACACCTGGACGTCGATGTCCTCCAACGCGATTCGAATGGCGCCCACCCGGTCACCGGCGGCGTCGAGCTCGCCCTGCAACCGTTCGCAGGCCTGTTGCTCCGCCAGGTGGCTGGCCCGGTGCGAGATGCGGGCCAGCTCGGCGTCCAGCTTCGACAGCTCGAGCAGCGAACGCTGCTGCGCGATTTCGGCCTTCATCACTTTTCACTCCCGGTCTCGTCGGCGGGCTCCGCCGTATGCCCCATGTTCCAGGGGTCGGTGCGGATGGTGCACACCCGCACCGACAGGGCCGCACCGAAACGGGACCGCAGCAGGTCGGCGGCCTGGTCGCACCAGGGAAATTCGCTGGCCCAGTGCGCCACGTCGACCAGCGCCACCCCGGAGGCCCGCCGATGCTCGTCGGCCGGATGGTGCCGCAGGTCGGCCGTGACGTAGGCGTGCACACCGGCGCGGTCCGCGGTCGCCAGCAGCGAATCCCCCGCGCCGCCGCAGACGGCGACCCGGGAGACCGGCATGTCGGGGTCGCCCGCCGCGCGGACCCCCCACGCCGTCGGGGGCAGGGCGGCGCCGACGCGGGACACGAAGTCGCGCAGCGGTTCGGGGCGGGGCAGGGTGCCGATGCGGCCCAGGCCGGTGTCGCCGGGCGCGGGCAGCAACGCGAAGATGTCGAATGCCGGCTCCTCGTAGGGGTGGGCGGCGCGCATCGCCGCCAGCACGGCCACCCGGATCCGCGCGGGCGCGATGACCTCGAACCGGTCTTCGGCCACCGTCTCGACGGTTCCGACGCTGCCCACCGCGGGTGAGGCGCCTTCGTGCGGCAGGAACTGCCCGATGCCGGTGACGGTCCAACTGCAGTGCGAGTAGTCGCCGATGTGCCCGGCGCCGGCCTCGAACACGGCCGCCCGCACCGCGTCCGCGTTCTCGCGCGGCACGTAGATCACCCACTTGTCGAGGTCGGGGGCCGCGGTTCGCGGCTCCAGGGCCGCTTCCACGGTCAGGCCGAGGGCCTGCGCCAGCGCGTCGGACACGCCCGGTGAGGCCGAGTCGGCGTTGGTGTGCGCGGTGAACAGCGAACGACCCGTGCGGATCAGGCGGTGCACCAGCGCGCCCTTGGGGGTGCTGGCCGCCACCGTGTCGACCCCCCGCAGCAACAGCGGGTGATGGGCCAGCAACAGGCCGCCTTCGGGAACCTCGGCGACGACCGCGGGCGTCGCGTCCACCGCAACGGTCACCGACTCCAGCGCGTCGTCGGGGTCGCCGCACACCAGGCCCACCGAGTCCCACGATTCGGCCAGCCGAGGTGGGTAGGCCTCGTCCAGCACCCCGATGACGTCGGCCAGCCGCACGCTCACCGGCGCACCTCCGCAATCGCCTCGACCAGCAGCGGCCACTCGCGGCGCACCGCGGCCCGCAGGTAGCGCTCGTCCAGGCCGACGAACGTATCACAGCGACGGATAGCAATCCCCTTGTCTTGCAGTCTCTTTCGAATCAGCGCGGCGTCCGGCATGCGGAACAACACGAACGGGGCCCGGCCGTCGACCACCTCGGCGCCCACCGAGGCCAGCCCGGCCACCATCTCGGCGCGCAGCTCGGCCAACCGCACCGCACCGGCCGCCGCTTCGGTGACGGCCTGCCGGCCGCAACATGCCGCGATGGCCGTCAGCTGCAGCGTCCCCACCGGCCAGTGGGCGCGCTGAGCCGTCAAGCGGGCCAACACCTCCGGCGAGCCCAGAGCGTAGCCCACCCGCAGCCCGGCCAGCGCCCACGTCTTGGTCAGGCTGCGCAGCACCAGCACGTCGGGCAGCGACACATCGGCGAGCGACTCGGGTTCGCCCGGAATGGAATCCGCGAACGCCTCGTCGATCACCAGGATCCGCCCCGGCCGGCGCAACGCGAGGAGCTGCTCGCGGCTGTGCAGCACCGACGTCGGGTTGGTCGGGTTGCCCACCACCACGAGGTCGGCGTCCTCGGGGACGGTCACACCGTCCAGGGCGAAGGGCGGCTCGAGCACGACGTGGTGCACGCGCACCCCGGCGGCGCTCAGCGCGTCCGCCGGCTCGGTGAACGAGGGCGCGACGATCGCCGCCCGCGCCGGACGCAGGTTGGGCAACAATGCGAACCCCTCCGCCGCGCCGGCCAGCGGGAGCACCTCGTCGCGGGCGCGGGCGTGCCGCTCGGCGACCGCGTCCTGCGCCGCCCGCACGTCCTGTGCGCCGGGGTAGCGCGCCAGATCGGTCAACCGGGCGGCCAGCCGCCGCATCAGCCACTCGGTCGGTTGGGCGTGACGGACGTTGACGGCGAAATCCAGCATCCCGGGTGCGACGGCCTGATCACCGTGGTAGCGCACCGCAGGCGGGGTCAGGTTCAGACTCGCCATCCGAGAAACACTAGTGGGCCGCTTTCGCGCGTGGCAGCGACACCGTCGCACCCACCCCGGCCCATCGAGGACAATGGTGAGGTGACAGGCACGACCTTGACGGCCCAGCTGGTGATCTTCGACCTCGACGGCACGCTCACCGACTCCGCGGAGGGCATCGTGGCCAGCTTCCTGCACGCCCTCGACCACGTCGGCGTCGCGGTGCCAGACGGCGACCTGGTGGGACGGATCGTGGGGCCGCCGATGGACGACACCTTCCGCTCCATGCTGGGCGAGGACGCCGAGCCGGCGATCGCCGCCTTCCGCGCCGAATACGGCAGCCGGGGCTGGGCGATGAACACCCTGTTCGAGGGCATCGAGCCGCTGCTGGCCGACCTGAAGGCCGCCGGTGTCCGGCTGGCGGTGGCCACCTCGAAGCTGGAGCCGACGGCCCGGCGGATCCTCGCCCATTTCGGGCTCGACCAGCATTTCGAGGTGATCGCCGGGGCGAGCCCGGACGGCTCCCGCAAGACCAAGGTCGAGGTGCTCGAGCACGCGCTCGACCAGCTGCGGCCGCTGCCCGAGCGGGTGCTCATGGTCGGCGACCGCAGCCACGACGTGCACGGCGCGGCGGCCCACGGCATCGACACCGTGGTGGTGGGCTGGGGTTACGGGCGCGACGATTTCCCCGACGGTGCGACGGCCGCCGGGCCCACGGTGGTGACGCACGCCGCAACCGTCGACGAGCTGCGGGCGGTGCTCGGTGTCTGAGCCGCTGCACGTCACGTTCGTCTGCACGGGCAACATCTGCCGGTCGGTGATGGCCGAGAAGATGTTCGCCGACCAGCTGCGCCGCCGCGGCCTGGCCGACGCCGTCCGCGTGACCAGCGCGGGCACCGGCAACTGGCACGTCGGGGAATGCGCCGACGAGCGTGCGAACGAGGTCCTGCGCGCCCACGGCTACCCCACCGAGCACCGCGCCGCCCAGGTCGACACCGACCATCTGGCGGCCGACCTGGTGGTGGCCCTGGGCCGCAATCACCTGCGGATGCTGCGCGAGCTGGGCGTCGACGGGGAGCGGGTGCGCATGCTGCGGTCCTTCGATCCGCGTTCGGGCGCGCACGCCCTCGATGTCGAGGACCCTTACTACGGGGACGCGCAGGACTTCGAGGACGTCTTCACCGTCATCGACGCCTCGCTGCCCGGCCTGCACGCCTGGGTCGACGATCGACTCGCCGGCAACGGGTCCGGTTGACATGCGTCGGCTGGCATTCCTGCTGCGGCCGGGCTGGATCGCGCTGATCCTGGTGGTCGTCGCGTTCACGTACCTGTGCTTCACGGTGCTGGCACCCTGGCAGCTGGGCAAGCACAACCGGACGTCGCGGGAGAACCGCCAGATCGAATACTCCCTCAACACCGAGCCCGTTCCCCTGAAAACGCTGTTGCCGCAGCAGGATTCGTCGGCTCCGAACGCGCAGTGGCGCCGCGTCACGGCCACCGGGCACTACCTGCCGGATGTCCAGGTGCTGGCCCGGTTGCGGGTGATCGAGGGCAAGCCGGCGTATGAGGTGCTGGCGCCCTTCGTCGTCGACGGCGGGCCCACCGTCCTGGTCGACCGGGGGTACGTCCGGCCCGAGCAGGGATCCCACGTCCCGCCGATCCCCCGCCCGCCCGGGGACACCGTCACCGTCACCGCGCGGCTGCGCGATTCCGAGGCGGTCGTCACGGGCAGGGCCCCCCTCGCCGAAGAGGGCGCGCTGCAGGTGTATTCGATCAACACCGGGCAGGTGTCGGCGCTCACCAAGGTCCCGCTCGTCGGGTCGTATCTGCAGTTGACCGAGGACCAGCCCGGCGGGCTCGGTGTCATCGGCGTGCCGCACCTGGACGCCGGGCCGTTCCTGTCCTATGGCATCCAGTGGATTTCCTTCGGCATCGTCGCCCCGCTCGGGTTGGGGTATTTCGCGTACTCAGAGATCCGCGCCCGCCGCCGCGAAAGGGAGCAGCGAGCGGCGACGGCCAAAGAGGCCGCAGCGGCCCCGGAGGCCCCACCGGCGCCGACGACCGTGGAGGCCAAACTCGCCGACCGCTACGGCCGCCGCCGGTAGTCGCTCAACAGCCCCGCCAGCAGCGCCGCGCCGGCCTGCACCATGCGCGACAGCGCCACCGCCCGGCGCAGGTCGGCCACCGTCGGGTCGTGGCCGTCGCCCAGCGTGGGCCGGATCTGCAGTTCGTGGCGGTATTGGGTGGGCCCGCCGAGTCGCACCCCGAGCGCCCCGGCGAAGGCCGCCTCGACGACGCCGGCGTTGGGGCTGGGGTGACGCGCGGCGTCGCGCCGCCAGGCCCGCACCGCACCCGAGGGCGACCCGCTGACGAAGGGCGCGAACGCCACCACCAGCGCGGCCGTCACCCGCGCGGCCACATAGTTGGCCGCGTCATCCAATTTCGCTGCGGCCCAACCGAACCGGGCGTAACGCGCCGATCGATAGCCGATCATCGAGTCCAACGTGTTGATGCTGCGGTACGCCAGCACCCCGGGCGCCCCGCCGACGGCCGCGCACAGCAGCGGCGCCACCTCGGCGTCGGACGTGTTTTCCGCGACCGATTCCAGCGACGCCCGGGTCAGGCCGGGGCCGTCCAGCCAGGCCGGGTCGCGCCCGCACAGCGCCGGCAGCAGCAGGCGCGCCGCGTCGATGTCCCCGCGTGCCAGCAGTTCCGACATTTCCCGACCGGTGCGCGCCAATGTGGTTCCCCCCACCGAGACCCAGGTGGCCGCGGCGGTGGCCGCGATCGAGGCGGGCCGGCCGGCGCGGTCGGCTGCGCGCTGCAGCGCGGCGCCGAGCAAGGCCACGGCCCCGACCAGGACGCCGACGTGCACCACGCCGGCGGCCCGGCTGTCGCGGTAGGTCAACTGTTCCAACCCGGCGGCGACTCGCCCGAACGCCGCGACCGGATGTCCCCTTGCCGGGTCGCCCAGCGCGACATCGGCCAGGTAACCGGCCAGCACGCCGGCCAGCCGGGTCCGCGTCGCAACCACTTCGGCAGCGTCTCACACGTGGTGTACTCGATCCCATGAGGAGCCCGCGATGAAGCGGCCCGCGACCCGCGTCGCCGACCTGCTCAACCCGGCGGCGACGCTGTTGCCCGCCGCGAACGTGATCATGCAGCTGTCCCTGCCCGGCGTCGGCTATGGCGTGCTGGAGAGCCCGGTGGACAGCGGCAACGTCTACAAGCATCCGTTCAAGCGGGCCCGCACCACCGGCACCTACCTGGCGGTCGCCACCATCGGGACCGAGTCCGACCGCGCGTTGATCCGCGGCGCGCTCGACGCGGTGCACCGCCAGGTTCGTTCCACGCCGTCAAGCCCCGTGCCCTACAACGCGTTCGACCCCAAGCTGCAGCTCTGGGTGGCGGCGTGCCTGTACCGCTATTTCGTCGACCAGCACGAGTTCCTCCACGGCCCCCTCGACGACGCGTCCGCCGACGCGGTCTATCTCGACGCCAGGCGGCTGGCCACCACGCTGCAGGTGCCCGAGCGAATGTGGCCACCGAACCGGGCGGCGTTCGACGAGTACTGGAAGCGCTCGCTCGACGAGCTGCGCATCGATCCGCCGGTGCGCGAGCACCTGCGCGGCGTGGCGTCGCTGGCGTTTCTGCCGTGGCCGTTGCGCGTGCTGGCCGGCCCGTTCAACCTGTTCGCGACGACGGGGTTCCTGGCCCCGGAGTTTCGCGCGATGATGCGGCTGGACTGGTCGCGGCGCCAACAACGCCGGTTCGAGTGGCTGCTGTCGGCGCTGCGGCTGGCCGACATGTTCATCCTGCACGACGCGTGGGTGTTCGGTTACCGGCTTTACCTGTGGGACATGCGGTTTCGTGCGCGCCGCGGCCGGCGGATCGTCTAGGGCCGCACCGTCGCGAAGAACGCGCGGACGTCGTCGACGAACAGCTCGGGTTGCTCGAATGCGGCGAAGTGGCCGCCGCGCTCCATGGTCGTCCAATGGGTGATGTTGTAGGCCGGCTCGCACCACGACCGCGGGGCGCCCAGGATCTCTTTGGGGAAAGCCGCGACGCCGGTGGGCAATTCGACCCGATCCATCTGCCCCCAGACCCGGAAGCTCTGCCAGTACAGCCGGGCCGAGGACGCGCCGGTGTCGGTCACCCAATAGACCATGACGTTGTCGAGGAGCTCGTCGCGGGTGAACACGTTCTCCGGGTGGCCGTCGCAATCAGCCCACGCCCAGAACTTCTCGACGATCCACGCCAGCTGCCCCACCGGCGAATCGGCCAGCCCGTAGCCCAGCGTCTGCGGCCGGGTGGACTGCTGCTTGGAATAGCCGGTGCCCCACTTGCGGTGCTCGGCCAGCGCGGCCAGCGCCCGCTGCTCTTCTTCCGTCGGGTTCTTCAGGGACTCCGGGGTGGGCCGCCCGATCGGCATGTTGAGGTGGATCGCCGCGCAGTGGCCCCGGTTCCGGCCGATCTGCGTCGTCACGGCGGCGCCCCAGTCGCCGCCCTGCGCGCCGTAGCGGTCGTAGCCAAGGCGCAGCATCAGCGTCTCCCAGGCCCCGGCGATCTTTTCCACGCCCCAGCCGGTGCGGGTCGGTTTGCCGGAAAACCCGTATCCCGGCAGCGACGGGCACACCACGTGGAAGGCATCCTCGGCGCGCCCGGACGCCGGGTTGGTCAGCGGCTCGATCACCTTGTGGAACTCCACGACCGAGCCGGGCCAGCCGTGGGTGATCAGCAGCGGGAACGCGCCGTCGTGCGGTGACCGCTGGTGGATGAAATGGAGGTCCAGCCCGTCGATCCCGGTGATGAACTGGTCGAAGCGGTTGAGCGCGGCCTCGCGTGAGCGCCAGTCGTAGTCGTCGGCCCAATAGCCGGCCAGCTCGCGGGTGTAGGCCAACGGCATCCCCTGGCTCCAGTCGTCGACGCATTCGGCGTCCGGCCAGCGGGTGCGCGCCAGCCGCGACCGCAGGTCGTCGAGGACGTCCTCGGGGACGTCGATGCGAAACGGTTCCACGGATTCACCATTCACGCCGCGAGCGTAACGCCATGGCGAAAATCGGGGCCGAAAGTCGCCATGGGGTTACGCCCGCGAGTCCCGAACCCAGATTGAGTGGGCGCGGACGGTATCGAACCGCCGACCGCTGGTGTGTAAAACCAGAGCTCTACCACTGAGCTACGCGCCCGTGCCCCGGGGAGGCTACACGCCCGAAGGGCCGCTACTCAAAACTTTCACTCCCGCAAAGCCGCCAGCGCGTCGGTCCACAGCCGCTGGTTGCGGGATTCGCCGGGCTGTTTGCACTCCGCAAACCGGATGATCCCGGACCGGTCGATGACGAACGTGCCGCGGTTGGGGTAGCCGGCCTCGTCGTTGAACACACCGTAGGCCTGGCTGACCTCGCCGTGCGGCCAGAAGTCCGACAGCACCGGGAAGGTGAACCCGCTCTCCAGCGACCAGATCCGGTGGGTGGGCGGCGGGCCCACGGAGATGGCCAGCGCCGCGCTGTCCGCGTTCTCGAAGTCGGGCAGGTGATCGCGCAGCTGATCCAACTCGCCCTGGCAGATGCCGGTGAAGGCGAGCGGGAAGAACACCAGCAGGACGTTCTTGGCGCCGCGATAGGCGCTCAGGGTGACCCGCTGTTGGTTCTGGTCGCGCAGTGTGAAGTCCGGGGCGGTGGCGCCGACGGGCAGCATCAACGCTTCCCTGTTCGGGATTTCGGCTGGACCAGCCGGCTGGCGCTCCAGTCGCCCAGGTTCACCGAGGAGGTCGGCATCAGGCCTGCGGTGGGCGCGGCCTCGGCGATCTCGGCCGGCAACACGTGGCCGGGCTTGCCGGTCTTGGGCGTCAACACCCAGATCACGCCGTCCTCGGCGAGCGGGCCGATCGCGTCCATCAGGGTGTCCACCAGGTCGCCGTCGCCGTCGCGCCACCACAGCAGCACCACGTCGACCACCTCGTCGGTGTCCTCATCGAGCAACTCACCGCCGCACGCCTCCTCGACGTCAACGCGGATTTCGTCGTCGGTGTCCTCGTCCCAGCCCCATTCCTGGACAACTTGGTCTCGTTGGATGCCCAGTTTGCGAGCGTAGCTCGGGGCGTGATCCGCCGCGACCACCGTGGAGCCTCCTTAAACCGTCCCGGGCTGTGCGATGGGAATTATCGTCGCACAGCCGCAACCACGTCGACACTTGCGCCTCACCAGGCGCCTCAGAAGGATGCCAGGCAGAGTTTCAGCGCCTTTGTCTTGGCGTCGTTGAGGCGGTCCACCCGCCGGTTGAACTCCCCCGTCGGCGCGTGGGTGCCGATCGCGTTGGCCACCCCGTGGGCCGCGTCGATGTACGCGTTGAATGCGTCCTTCAGCTGCTGCGAGAGCGCGTCGTTGAAGCTGTTGGCCACCGTGTCGGCGCTGGCGTTCAGCGCGTCGATGGCCGGCCCTTCGGTGGGTCCGGTGCCGCGGCCCGCGTTGAACGCGCCGACGAACACGTTGACCTTGTCGATCGCGTCCTTGCTGGAGGTGGCCAGGTTGTCGCACGACGTGCGCACCGCCCGGGTGGTCAGCGATTGTTGCCGCTGCGATTCGCGGACCCGCGACGTCGCCGACGATGCGGACACCGACGCGGACACCGACTGCCGATAGGCCGGGGCCACCTGGGTGTCGGGCGTGGCCGTGCCGTTGGTGACGGTGGTACACCCCACGATCCCCATCAGCGTCGCCGCGATGCATCCGAGCGCCAGAGCGCCTCGCCTGGGGAAGCTTCCCGCAAGGACGGCACGCCATCCGATGACCACGGTTCATGACGTTACCGGGTGCCTTTCCCGAAAGTCCCGCCACGCACGCGTTCGTGTCGCCCGTGCGAACCCGCGCCGGCTACCGGACGTCGGCTGGCCCCCCGAAAGGCCGGTGCGGCACGATAGAGGCAGACGGTGCACAGCACCCGAGGGCACATCCGCCGCCAACTACAGGAGCAGTGCGTTGACAACCGAGTTCGCGCGCCACGATCTGGCCAAAACCCCTACCAGCGCAAGCGAACCCGACCGCGTTCGGGTGATCCGCGAAGGCGTCGCGTCCTACCTGCCCGACATCGACCCCGAAGAGACCTCGGAGTGGCTGGAGTCGTTCGACGATCTGCTGGAGCGCTCCGGACCGGCGCGGGCGCGGTATCTGATGCTGCGGTTGCTGGAGCGGGCCGGCGAGCAGCGTGTCGCCATTCCGTCGCTGACGTCAACCGATTACGTCAACACGATCCCGACCGAACTGGAGCCGTGGTTCCCCGGCGACGAGGACGTCGAACGGCGCTTCCGGGCGTGGATCCGGTGGAACGCCGCCATCATGGTGCACCGCGCCCAGCGGCCGGGAGTCGGCGTGGGTGGCCACATTTCGACCTACGCGTCGTCGGCGGCGCTGTACGAGGTCGGCTTCAACCACTTCTTCCGGGGCAAATCGCATCTCGGCGGCGGCGACCAGGTTTTCATCCAGGGCCACGCGTCCCCGGGGATCTACGCGCGCGCCTTCCTCGAAGGAAGGCTCAGCGAGGACCGGCTGGACGGCTTCCGTCAGGAGCACAGCCACGTCGGGGGCGGGTTGCCGTCCTACCCGCACCCGCGGCTGATGCCCGACTTCTGGGAATTCCCCACGGTGTCGATGGGACTGGGCCCGCTGAACGCCATCTACCAGGCGCGGTTCAACCACTACCTGCACGACCGCGGCATCAAGGACACCTCCGACCAGCACGTTTGGTGCTTTTTGGGCGACGGCGAGATGGACGAGCCGGAGAGCCGGGGAATGGCGCACGTCGGGGCGCTCGAGGGCCTGGACAACCTGACCTTCGTGATCAACTGCAACCTGCAGCGGCTCGACGGCCCGGTGCGCGGCAACGGCAAGATCATCCAGGAGCTGGAGTCGTTCTTCCGCGGGGCCGGCTGGAACGTCATCAAGGTGGTCTGGGGCCGCGAGTGGGACGCCCTGCTGCACGCCGACCGCGACGGCGCGCTGGTCAACCTGATGAACACCACCTGCGACGGCGACTACCAGACGTACAAGGCCAACGACGGCGCCTACGTGCGCGACCACTTCTTCGGCCGCGACCCGCGCACCAAGGCGCTGGTGCAGAACATGACCGACGCCGAGATCTGGAACCTCAAGCGCGGCGGCCACGACTACCGCAAGGTGTACGCCGCCTACCGCGCCGCCGTCGACCACAAGGGCCAGCCGACGGTCATCCTGGCCAAGACCATCAAGGGCTACTCGCTGGGCGCGCACTTCCAGGGCCGCAACGCCACCCACCAGATGAAAAAGCTTGCGCTGGAAGACCTTAAGCACTTCCGCGACTCGATGCGGATCCCGATCAGCGACGCCCAGCTGGACGAGAACCCCTACCTGCCGCCCTACTACCACCCGGGCCCCGACGCCCCGGAGATCCGGTACATGCTCGACCGGCGCCGCACCCTGGGCGGCTTCCTGCCCGAGCGCCGCACGAAGGCCAAGGCGCTCAAGCTGCCCGGCCGCGACACCTACGCCGCGCTGAAGAAGGGCTCGGGCAACCAGGAGGTCGCCACCACCATGGCGACCGTGCGCACCTTCAAGGAAGTGTTGCGCGACAAGGAGGTCGGCCCGCGGATCGTGCCGATCATTCCCGACGAGGCGCGCACGTTCGGCATGGACTCCTGGTTCCCGTCGCTGAAGATCTATAACCGCCTGGGCCAGCTCTACACCGCCGTCGACGCCGAGCTGATGCTGGCGTACAAGGAAAGCGAAGTCGGCCAGATCCTGCACGAGGGCATCAGCGAGGCGGGTTCGGTGGGCTCGTTCACCGCGGCCGGCACGTCGTACGCCACGCACAACGAGCCGATGATCCCGATCTACATCTTCTATTCGATGTTCGGCTTCCAGCGCACCGGTGACGGCCTGTGGGCCGCCGCCGACCAGATGGCCCGCGGCTTCCTGCTGGGAGCCACCGCGGGGCGCACCACGCTGACCGGCGAGGGCCTGCAGCACGCCGACGGCCACTCGCTGCTGCTGGCGGCCACCAATCCGGCCGTGGTGGCCTACGACCCGGCGTTCGCCTACGAGATCGCCTACATCGTCGAAAGCGGGCTGGCGCGGATGTTCGGCGACGACCCCGAGAACGTGTACTTCTACATCACCATCTACAACGAGCCGTACGTGCAGCCGCCGGAGCCGGAGAACTTCGATCCCGAGGGCCTGCTGCGGGGCATCTACCGCTACCGTCGCGCCACCGAGCAGCGCGCGAACACGGCGCACATCCTGGCCTCCGGCGTGGCGATGCCGTCGGCGCTGCAGGCGGCCGAGATGCTGGCCGCCGAGTGGGACGTCGCCGCCGACGTCTGGTCGGTGACCAGCTGGGGCGAACTCAACCGGGACGGCATCGCCGTCGAGAGGGCGAAGCTGCGCCACCCCGACCGGCCGGCCGGCACCGCCTACGTGACGCAGGCCCTGGCCAACGCCAGCGGCCCGGTGATCGCCGTCTCGGACTGGATGCGCGCCGTCCCGGAGCAGATCCGGCCGTGGGTACCCAACACGTTCGTCACCCTGGGCACCGACGGTTTCGGCTTCTCCGACACCCGGCCGGCCGCCCGGCGCTACTTCAACACCGACGCCGAGTCGCAGGTGGTCGCGGTGCTGGAGGCATTGGCGCGCGACGGCGAGATCGACCCCTCGGTTCCGGTTGCGGCCGCGCGCCAGTACAAGATCGACGACGTGCTGGCCGCGCCCGAGCAGACGTCCGACCCCGGCGTGGCCTGAAGCCCCCGCCGACGACGGCCGCCCGCTCGCCGAGCGTGAAGCTGCCTTCACGTTGGTCGCCGAGCGTGAAACTGGCTTCACGCTCGCGGCCTCAGCCCCTTACGCACCCGCGCCCTTTAGCGGATCCTTCCAGAAAAGTGGCGTAGGTTTTAGGGGTGAATGACAACCCGTTCGCCGGTCCGTTCGCCAAGCAGCCCCGCTCGCCGCTCGAGCTGCTGGACACCGTGCCGGATTCGGTGCTGCGCCGGCTCAAGCAGTACTCCGGCCGGCTGGCCACCGAAGCGGTCTCGGTGATGCAGGACCGGCTGCCGTTCTTCGCCGACCTGGAAGCCTCGCAGCGGGCGAGCGTGGCGTTGGTGGTGCAGACGGCCATCAACAACTTCGTCGAGTGGATGCAGGACCCGCACAGCAACGTCAGCTACACCGCCCAGGCCTTCGAGCTGGTCCCCCAGGACCTGGCCCGCCGGATCGCGCTGCGGCACAGCGTCGACATGGTGCGCGTCACCATGGAGTTCTTCGAAGAGGTGCTGCCGCTGGTGGCCCGCTCCGAGGACCAGTTGACCGCGCTCACCGTGGGCGTGCTGAAGTACAGCCGCGACCTGGCGTTCACCGCGGCGTCGGCCTACGCGAACGCGGCCGAGGCGCGCGGCACCTGGGACAGCCGGATGGAGGCCAGCGTGGTCGACGCGGTGGTCCGCGGCGACACCGGCCCCGAGCTGCTGTCCCGGGCCGCGGCGCTGAACTGGGACACCACCGCCCCGGCCACCGTCGTGGTCGGGGCCCCCGCGCCGGGCCGCGACGGCACCACCGGGCCGGGCGACAGCCAGCGGGCCAGCCAGCACGTCCGCGACATCGCCGCCCGGCACGGGCGTGCGGCCCTCACCGACGTGCACGGCACCTGGCTGGTGGCCATCGTGTCGGGCCAACTGTCGCCTACCGACAAATTCCTCGGGGAATTGCTGACCGCCTTCTCCGACGGCCCGGTGGTCATCGGGCCGACGGCGCCCATGCTGACCGCGGCCTACCACAGCGCCAGCGAGGCGATCTCCGGGATGAACGCCGTCGGCGGCTGGCGGGGGGCGCCCCGGCCGGTGCTGGCCCGGGAACTGCTGCCCGAACGCGCCCTGATGGGGGATGCCTCGGCCATCGTGGCGCTGCACACCGACGTCATGGGGCCGCTGGCCGACGCGGGGCCCACCCTCATCGAGACTCTTGACGCTTACTTAGATTGTGGCGGCGCGATTGAGGCCTGTGCCAGAAAGTTGTTCGTTCATCCAAACACGGTGCGCTACCGGCTCAAGCGGATCACCGACTTCACCGGACGCGATCCCACCCAGCCCCGCGACGCATACGTGCTGCGAGTGGCGGCGACAGTCGGCCAGCTCAACTACCCCACCGCGCCCGCCGGCGTCGCCAGTAAACCGATGCCTCCAGTTCCGCTGCCGGTCAGAGCCGCTATCGTGGGAAATTCCGAGTCGGAGTGATCCAGGCAACAGGTCGCGGCACGGTATCGAACACGTAGCTTACGGAGCTATTTTGTAGGGACTACACAAAAACCTAAGACCAGGTTCATAATCTGTTACACCCGCCAAAACCGTTTCCACAGTGTTCTCTTAAACACGTGATTGCATTGCTTGCGCCCGGACAGGGTTCGCAGACCGAGGGGATGCTCTCGCCGTGGCTCGACCTGCCGGGCGCGGCGGACCAGCTCGACCTGTGGTCGAAGGCCAGCGGCCTCGACCTGGTCCGGTTGGGCACCACCGCGTCGACCGAGGAGATCACCGACACCGCGGTCACCCAGCCCCTGGTCGTCGCAGCCACCCTGCTGGCCCACCAGGAGCTCACCAAGCGCGGGTTGCTCTCCGACGCGGACCTGCTCGTGGCCGGCCACTCCGTCGGCGAGATCGCGGCGTACGCGATCGCCGGTGTGATGGCCGCCGATGACGCCGTCGCGCTGGCCGCCACCCGCGGCGCCGAAATGGCCAAGGCGTGCGCCATCGAGCCGACCGGCATGTCCGCGGTGCTCGGCGGCGACGAGGCCGAGGTGCTGACCCGTCTCGAGCAGCTCGACCTGTTCCCCGCCAACCGCAACGCCGCCGGCCAGATCGTGGCCGCCGGCCCGCTGACGGCGCTGGAGAAGCTGGCTGAGGACCCGCCGGCCAAGGCCCGGGTCCGCGCGCTCGGGGTGGCCGGGGCGTTCCACACCAAGTACATGGCTCCGGCCCTCGACCGCTACGCCGCCGCGGCGGCCGCCGTCGCGACCGCCGAGCCCACCGCCACGCTGCTGTCGAACCGCGACGGGCAGCCCGTCGCCTCGGCGGCGGCGGCGATGGAGGCGCTGGTCGCCCAGCTGACCCAGCCGGTGCGCTGGGATCTGTGCACGGCCACCATGCGTGACCGGGAGATCACGGCGGCCGTGGAGTTCCCGCCCGCGGGCACCCTCACGGGCATCGCCAAACGAGAACTTCGGGGGGTCACCACCCGCGCCGTCAAGGCACCCGCAGACCTGGACGCACTGGCCGAACTCTGAAAGCCGCTTCCAGTACAACCACATAACGCTCTATAAGCACGCTCTGTTCGATCAACACAACACATCACGAAGGGAAGACGCTGTGGCCGTCAGCCAGGAAGAAATCATCGCCGGTATCGCGGAGATCATCGAAGAGGTCACCGGTATCGAGCCGTCCGAGGTCACCCCGGAGAAGTCGTTCGTCGACGACCTGGACATCGACTCGCTGTCGATGGTCGAGATCGCCGTGCAGACCGAGGACAAGTACGGCGTGAAGATCCCGGACGAGGACCTCGCCGGCCTGCGCACCGTTGGTGACGTCGTCTCCTACATCCAGAAGCTCGAGGAAGAGAACCCCGAGGCCGCCGAGGCGCTGCGCGCCAAGCTGGAGACCGAGAACCCCGACGCCGTCGCCAACGTCAAGGCAAGGATGGACGCGGACAAGTGAGCAAGCCTTCCACTGCTAATGGCGGTTACCCCAGCGTTGTGGTAACCGCCGTCACGGCGACGACCTCGATCGCGCCGGACATCGAGAGCACGTGGAAGGGTTTGCTGGCCGGCGAAAGCGGCATCCGCGTGCTCGAAGACGAGTTCGTCACCAAGTGGGACCTGCCCGTCAAGATCGGTGGCCACCTCAAGGAGCCCATCGACGAGCACATGAGCAGGCTCGACTTGCGGCGGATGTCCTACGTGCAGCGGCTGGCCAAGTTGCTGAGCACTCAGCTGTGGGAGACCGCCGGCAACCCGGAGCTCGACCCCGACCGGTTCTCGGTCGTGGTCGGCACCGGGCTCGGCGGCGCCGAACGGATCGTGGAGAGCTACGACCTGATGAACGAGGGCGGCCCCCGCAAGGTGTCGCCGCTCGCCGTTCAGATGATCATGCCCAACGGCGCCGCGGCGGTGGTGGGCCTGCAGCTCGGGGCGCGCGCCGGGGTGATCACCCCGGTGTCGGCCTGTTCGTCGGGCTCCGAAGCGATCGCCCACGCGTGGCGTCAGATCGTCATGGGTGACGCCGACGTGGCCGTGTGCGGTGGCGTCGAGGGTCCCATCGAGGCGCTGCCCATCGCGGCGTTCTCCATGATGCGGGCCATGTCCACTCGCAACGACGAGCCCGAACGCGCATCGCGGCCCTTCGACAAGGACCGCGACGGCTTCGTGTTCGGCGAGGCCGGGGCCATGATGCTCATCGAGACCGAGGAGCACGCCAAGGCCCGCGGCGCCAAGCCGCTGGCCCGCTTGATGGGCGCCGGCATCACCTCGGACGCCTTCCACATGGTGGCCCCCGCGGCCGACGGCGTGCGCGCCGGCCGGGCGATGACGCGGGCGCTCGAGTTGGCGGGCTTGTCCCCCAAGGACATTGACCACGTCAACGCTCACGGGACGGCGACACCGATCGGCGACACGGCCGAGGCCAACGCCATCCGGGTCGCCGGCTGCGAGCAAGCCGCGGTGTACGCACCCAAATCCGCACTGGGCCACTCCATCGGAGCGGTCGGTGCGCTGGAATCTGTTCTCACGGTATTGAGCCTTCGGGACGGCGTGATACCGCCAACACTCAATTACGAAACCCCCGATCCCGAGATCGACCTTGATGTTGTCGCGGGCGAACCTCGCTACGGCGATTTCCGTTACGCCATCAACAACTCGTTCGGATTCGGTGGCCACAACGTGGCACTCGCCTTCGGGCGGTACTGAGCACGGCATCCGGTTCCGCCTCGGGCCGCAATCGGCCCGGGGCGGAACCGGACAAGTACGAAAGGAACGTTCGTAAGACCCATGACAGAGCTGGTTACCGGGAAAACGCTCCCGAACGTGGTCGTCACTGGCATCGCCATGACGACCGCTCTGGCAACTGATGCCGAAACCACCTGGAAGCTGTTGTTGGACAGCCAAAGTGGTATCCGCCGCCTCGAGGACCCGTTCGTCGAGGAGTTCGACCTGCCGGTGAAGATCGGTGGGCACCTGCTGGAGGAGTTCGACAGCCAGATGACCCGCGTCGAGCTGCGCCGCACGGGTTACCTGCAGCGGATGTCCACCATCTTGAGCCGACGGGTCTGGGAGAACGCCGGCTCGCCCGAGGTCGACTCCGACCGCTTGATGGTGTCCATCGGCACCGGCCTGGGCTCCTCGGAGGAGATGGTCTTCAGCTACGACGACATGCGCGCTCGCGGCATGAAGGCGGTCTCCCCGCTCGGGGTGCAGAAGTACATGCCCAACGGCGCCGCCGCGGCGGTGGGCCTGGAGCGGCACGCCAAGGCGGGTGTGATCACCCCCGTGTCGGCGTGCGCGTCCGGCTCCGAGGGCATCGCCCAGGCGTGGCGCAACATCGTCTTCGGCGAGGCCGACATCGCCATCTGCGGTGGTGTGGAGACCAAGATCGAAGCCGTGCCGATCGCGGCATTCGCCCAGATGCGCATCGTGATGTCGACGAAGAACGACGACCCGGCGGGCGCCTGCCGCCCGTTCGACCGGGACCGCACCGGCTTCGTGTTCGGCGAGGCGGGGGCGCTCATGGTGATCGAGACCGAGGAGCACGCCAAGGCTCGCGGTGCCAACATCCTGGCCCGGATCATGGGGGCCGCCATCACCTCGGACGGCTACCACATGGTGGCGCCGGACCCCAACGGCCTGCGGGCCGGGCACGCGATGAGCCGGGCGATCCAGCTGGCCGGCCTGACGCCCGGCGACATCCACCACGTGAACGCCCACGCCACCGGCACCTCGGTGGGTGACGTCGCCGAGAGCAAGGCGATCAACAACGCGCTGGGCGCCCACGGTGGCAACGCCGCGGTCTACGCGCCGAAAGCCGCGCTGGGACACTCGGTCGGTGCGGTGGGCGCGGTCGAGTCGATCCTGACGATCCTCGCATTGCGCGACCAGGTCGTCCCGCCCACGCTGAACCTGGAAAACCTCGACCCGGAGGTCGACCTGGACGTGGTGTCGGGTAAGCCGCGGCCGGGCAACTACGAGTACGCCATCAACAACTCGTTCGGATTCGGCGGGCACAACGTCGCGATCGCGTTCGGGCGGTACTGATCACCGCTTCTCAACCGAGAGCACACCGGAGAACAGGAGACCTTGCGATGACAATCATGGCCCCCGCGTCGGTTGGCGAGTCGCTCGACCCCAGGGACCCGTTGCTGCGTCTGAGCAACTTCTTCGACGAGGGCAGCGTCGAGCTGCTGCACGAGCGTGACCGCTCGGGTGTGCTGTCGGCGGCGGGAACGGTGAACGGTGTGCGCACCATCGCCTTCTGCACCGACGGAACGGTGATGGGCGGCGCCATGGGCGTCGAGGGCTGCGCGCACATCGTCAACGCCTACGACACCGCCATCGAGGAACAGAGCCCGATCGTGGGCATCTGGCACTCCGGCGGGGCCCGGCTGGCCGAGGGCGTCAAGGCGCTGCACGCGGTCGGCACGGTGTTCGAGGCGATGATCCGCGCGTCCGGGTACGTCCCGCAGATCTCGGTGGTCGTCGGTTTCGCGGCCGGCGGCGCCGCCTACGGCCCCGCGCTCACCGACGTCATCGTGATGGCGCCCGAGAGCCGGGTGTTCGTCACCGGGCCGGACGTGGTGCGCAGCGTCACCGGTGAGGACGTCGACATGGCGTCCCTCGGCGGCCCGGAGACCCACCACAAGAAGTCCGGGGTCTGCCACATCGTCGCCGACGACGAGCTCGACGCCTACGAGCGCGGCCGTCGCCTGGTCGGATTGTTCTGCCAGCAAGGGCATTTCGACCGCACCAAGGCCGAAGCGGGTGACACCGACATCCACGCGCTGCTGCCGGAATCGTCGCGGCGGGCCTACGACGTGCGTCCGATCGTGACCGCGATCCTGGACGACGAGACCCCGTTCGACGAGTTCCAGGCCAACTGGGCGCCGTCGATGGTGATCGGGCTGGGCCGGCTGTCCGGCCGGACGGTCGGCGTGCTGGCGAACAACCCGCTGCGGCTGGGCGGCTGCCTGAACTCCGAAAGCGCCGAGAAGGCAGCACGTTTCGTGCGGCTCTGCGACGCGTTCGGCATCCCGCTGGTGGTGGTCGTCGACGTGCCGGGCTACCTGCCGGGTGTCGACCAGGAGTGGGGCGGCGTGGTGCGCCGCGGCGCGAAGCTGTTGCACGCCTTCGGCGAGTGCACGGTTCCGCGCGTCACGCTGGTCACCCGGAAGACCTACGGCGGGGCTTACATCGCGATGAACTCCCGGTCGCTCAACGCGACCAAGGTGTACGCCTGGCCGGACGCCGAGGTGGCCGTGATGGGCGCCAAGGCCGCCGTCGGGATCCTGCACAAGAAGAAGCTGGCCGCCGCGGCGGACCACGAGCGCGAGGCGCTGCACGACGAGTTGGCGGCCGAGCACGAGAAGATCGCCGGCGGTGTGGACAGCGCCATCGAGATCGGTGTGGTCGACGAGAAGATCGACCCGTCGCACACCCGCAGCAAGCTCACCGAGGCGCTGGCCCAGGCGCCGACGCGCCGCGGCCGCCACAAGAACATCCCGCTGTAATCCGCCTTCTAGGGCGAGCAGACGCAAAATCGCACGCGCGGTGCCCGCGCGCTGCGATTTTGCGTCTGCTCACCGGGCTAATCCCCAGGGGTGACTGGCCGATCTGAGTCCGATCTCCGCATGCTCTTGCCGTGCAGAGCGACGCGCGAGAGCTCCTACACCAATCCGGCGGGTTCGCGACAACCGCACAACTGCTGACAGTCATGACCCGTCAGCAACTCGACGTTCAAGTCCGACGCGGTGGGCTTATCCGCGTGTGGCATGGGGTCTACGGGGTCACACAGCCAAACCTTCTCGGGCGCTTGGCTGCATTGGATCTCTTCATGAATCGGCATGCGGTGGCCTGTATGGGCACCGCCGCGGCCTTATACGGGTTCGACACGGAGAACACCACCGCGATCCACGTTCTCGATCCGGGCGTCCGCATGCGTCCTACAGTCGGTCTGATGGTGCATCAACGCACCGGTGCCCTGCTCCAACGAATCGAGGGTCGACTCGCAACGGCGCCGGGATGGACTGCGGTGGAGGTCGCAAGGCAGCTGCCCCGGCCACGAGCCCTGGCAACACTCGACGCCGCATTACGGTCGATGCGATGCAGTCGCAATGACATTGGTGATGCCGTGGCCGAGCAGCGGGGGCGGCGAGGGATCGTTGCCGTGCGGGCTCTGCTGCCTTTCGCGGACGGCCGTGCGGAATCGGCCATGGAGAGCGAGGCCCGGCTCGTCATGATCGACCGGGGGCTACCGCTCCCCGAGCTGCAGCATCCAATCGTCGGACGCGACGGCGAGTTGTGGCGCGTCGACTTCGCCTGGCCGACAACGCGTTTGGCAGCAGAATACGAGAGCATCGACTGGCATGTGGGCCGCGAGGCGATGCTCCGCGACAAAACCCGGTGGGCCAAAATCCAGGAACTCGGGTGGACGATCATCCCTATCGTCGTCGATGACGTTCGGCGAGAACCCGACCGCCTCGCCGACCGCATCGCGACCCACCTGAACCGCCCGCGACTGGCCAGCTGATCCGCGAGCAGACACATAATCGCATCCGTGGAGGCTTCGCAGTGCGATTATGTGTCTGCTCGCGGATCAGCCTAGCGACCGAGGATCGTCGCGAGCGCTTGCCGAAGTTGGCCTTCCGCGTCCGCCGGCGGCGCATCACAGCGCCAGCCGACGAAGTCGTCCGGGCGGATCAGCAGCGCCCCCTCGGGCGCGAGCCCGGTGGCCGCCGCCCACTCGTCGCTGTAGACGCGATGCGCGGTCACCGACGCCGAAGCCGCGGCGGCACACCAGCGTTCGTCACCGCTGAGCACCGTGAATCCTGGGCCCAGCAGGTCCAGCGTCGAAACACCGTCGCGCACCCACACGTGCGGAACCCGGGTGCCGGGTTGGGCGCGCAACTCCGAGACCAGTTGCACCGCGTCCGGCTCGGTCGAGCCGTTCACGATGGCGGGCGAGTGGTAGCGGTATCCGATGAGCAACTCGAACATCGAGCACTCTTCCCCGGCCGGCAGCTGCGGCCGGTCATCGCTCAGCGGCAGCACGGCAAGCGTCGGGCCCGTCAGCGACTGCCGGGCCGCGAACCGCCCCACCGGGTGGCGTTCGGCGTGGTAGGTCTGCAACAACGCCGGATCCGCGGTCCCGTCCAGCACCGCGGCGAGCTTCCACGCCAGGTTGTGCGCACTCTGTATCGCGGTGTTGGCACCCCCGGCCTTGAACGGCGGCATGGTGTGCGCCGAATCGCCGACGAGAAAGACCCGCCCGCACTGGAATTGGTCGGCCACCTGCTCGTAGGGCTGCCACGCCGCGACCTCGATGACGTCGATGTCGATCGGCTCGCCGATCGCCTTGGTGAGCAGGTCGCGGCACCGTTGCGGCGTGAACTGGTCGGCCGTCTCGCCCCTGCCCGGGAAATACATGGTGATGAACATCCCCAGGTCGCCGTCGACCAGCAGAAAGATGCCGTCGACGTCGGCGTTCTTGACCTGCACGCCGTCACCGTCGGCCAGCTGCGAGACGAACTTGGTCCAGGGCGCCCGGAAGTAGATGAAGACCACGTAGATCGGCAGTGCGCCATGACCGGACGTGGTGATGCCCAACCGGTTGCGGACCGGGCTGTGCACCCCGTCGGCGCCGACGAGGTAGTCAGCGCGGACGGTCTCGGACTTCCCCGAGCCCCGGTCGCGCACCACCGCGGTGACGCCCGTTTCGTCCTGCTGGAGCGACGCGAGCTCCGTCCCGTAGCGCACCTCGCCGCCCCGTCGGCGGGTCTCGGCAAGCAGGATCGGCTCCAGCCTGCTCTGCGGGCAGTACTGCGCCGCGGGCTCGGGGCTCAGCGCGTCGAGTCCCGCGAAGACCGCGTTGACATCGATGGCCGGTTTTTCCTCGGGGCTGTTGAGCGCGGGCCTGACCATCAAGGCCGAGACGTGGTCGGCCACCGCGTGCACCTCGTCGCTGAGACCGAGGCCGCGCAGAATCTCCAGGCTGCGGAAGCTCAGGTTGCGAGCCTTCGGATAGATGAAGACCTCATTCCGCTTCTCGACCAGCAGGGAGCGCACCCCGTGCCGGGCGAGCAGCGCGGAGGTGGCGAGGCCGCCGGCGCCGGCGCCGGCGATGAGCACGGGTACGCGCATGGTCGTCATGGTCAAAATGATAGTGACTGTCATTCGATATTTACAATCACAATCTGCGGCGGTGGGGCACTGGGCGTGGTGGAACGCCGCCCCGTACCGGAAGATGACGTCGTGGCCCTTCCCCCGGCGGCGATGATGGACGTCGCGTTCGACGAGGCGCGGACGGGCCTCGCCGAGGGCGGCATCCCGATCGGGGCCGCGCTGTTCACCGCGGACGGGGTGCTGCTCGGACGCGGCCGCAACCGCCGTGTGCAACAGGGCGATCCGTCGTTGCACGCCGAGGTCGACGCGTTCCGGGCGGCCGGCCGACAGCGGGACTATCGCGCCACCGTCATGGTGACGACGCTCTCGCCGTGCTGGTTCTGCAGTGGCCTGGTGCGCCAGTTCAACATCGGTTCGCTCCTCGTCGGCGAATGCCGGACCTTCAGCGGCGGGCACGACTGGCTGGCCGCCAACGGGGTCAGGGTCACCGTGCTCGACGACGACCGCTGCGTGGCGATGCTGTCGGCCTTCATCGCCGAGCACCCCGACGTGTGGCACGAGGACATCGGCGTGGCGCCCTAACCGAACCGCTCCACGAACTCCTCCGCCACCGCGGCCACCCGTTCGCGGTCGGACTCCACCAACCCGATCCGGGTGCGCCGATCCAGGACGTCGGAGGCGTCCAGGGCGCCCTCATGGGTGATCGCATACTCGAATTCCGCGCGGATGACGTCGACGCCCTCGCCGACCGGCTCCGTCGGGCGCTTGCAGGTGGCGGTGGCGACGACCTTGGCCGCCTCGGCGCCGTACCGGCCTACCAGCGACGCCGGCAATCCGCCGACGGGACCCGTACCGGCGGCCCCGGGGTTGCCGGGCGCCCCGATCAGCGGCAGGTTGTGCGTCCGGCACCGCGCGGCGCCCAGGTGCCGGACGCTGACGGCGCGATCCAGCACGTCCTGCGCCATGTAGCGATATTCGGTGAGCTTGCCGCCGATCACGCTGATGATCCCGGACGACGACTCCACGACGGCGTGCTCGCGCGAGACGTCGGCGGTGCGGCCCTCGCCGGTATCGATCAGCGGCCGCAGGCCCGCGTAGGCGCCGATGACGTCGGCCGGCCCGAGCGCCACCCCGAGCGCGGTGTTGACCGTGTCGAGCAGGAACGCGACCTCGTCACCCGACGGCGTGGGGACGTCCGGGATCGGGCCGGGAGCCGCTTCGTCGGTCAGCCCCAAATAGACCCGGCCCAGCTGTTCGGGCATGGCGAAGACGAATCGGTTGAGCTCGCCGGGAATCGGAATGGTCAGCGCCGCAGTGGGATTGCCGAAGGCGGCGGCATCGAACACCAGATGCGTCCCGCGGCTGGGCCGCAGCCGCAACATGTCGTCGATCTCGGCCGCCCACACCCCGGCCGCGTTGATGACCGCCCGGGCCGAGACGTCGAACGACTCCCCGGTGCGCTGGTCGGTCAACCGCACCGCGGTGCCGGTCGCCTTCGACGCCGCGACGTAGGTCAGGATCCGGGCGCCGTGCTGCGCGGCGGTGCGGGCGACCGCGGTGACCAGCCGGGCGTCGTCGATCAGCTGCCCGTCGTAGGCCAGCAGGCCCCCGTCCAGGCCTTCGCGCCGCACGGTCGGCGCCATCTGCACGACGCGCTCGGGGCCGACCCGGCGCGACCGCGGCAGGATCGACGACGGCGTCCCCGCCAGCATCCGCAGCGCGTCGCCGGCCAGAAACCCGGCCCGCACCAGGGCACGTTTGCCCCGGCTCATGGACGGCAGCAGCGGAACCAGTTGCGGCATCGCGTGAACGAGATGGGGAGCGTTGCGGCTCATCAGGATTCCGCGCTCGACGGCGCTGCGCCGGGCGATGCCCACGTTGCCGCTCGCCAGATAGCGCAGCCCGCCGTGGACCAGCTTGGAACTCCAGCGGCTGGTGCCGAAGGCCAGGTCGTGCTTTTCCACCAACGCCACCCGCAGGCCCCGCGAGGCGGCATCGAGGGCGATGCCGGCGCCGGTGATGCCGCCGCCGATCACGACGACGTCCAGCGGCTCGCCCTCGGCGAGTGCCGCGAGGTCGGCGGCGCGGCGGGCGGCGTTCAGCGCGGTGGGGTCGGGCATCACGACAGGTATCCGTTCAGCGAGTAGGCGAGTTCGCCGGCCAGCGTGTCGGCGTCCAGGATCGGTTCGACGATCTGGGCCGACTGAATGGTCGACTGCGCGATCAGCAACACCATCGTGGCCATCTTCAGGGGGTCCCCGGCGCGCACGCTGCCGGTGCGCTGGGCGACCTCGAGCCGGGCGGCCAGGGCCTCGATCAACATGTGCTGGCTGGTCCCCAGGCGCTCGGTGATGTAGATCGGTGCAAGCTCGGAGTGCAGCACCGACATGACGAGCCGGTCCCGTCGCAGCAAGTCGGCCACCGTAACTATCTGGCGCACAAGCGATTCCCGGTCATCACCGAGCAGCGGCGCGGCCCGCATCGCCTCGGTGACGTGCCGGGTCAACAGCGTCGCCACGATCGATCGGGTATCCGGCCAGCGCCGGTACACCGTGGGCCTGCTGACGCCGGCGCGCCGGGCGATTTCGGCCAGGGTGACCCGGTCCACCCCGAAGTCGACCACACAGCTGGCCGCCGCCGCGAGGATGCGCTCCCCCGTGTCCGCCGCGGCGCTGGCGTTACTGATTGACAGCATGTGTAATACTGTAACGCATGACGCGACCCGAGGGCCTCCTCCCCCCGATGAAATGGAACGCCTGGGGCGACCCCGCGGCGGCCAAGCCGCTCTCGGAAGGTATCCGGGCGCTGCTGAAACAGGCTGTGGGCGTGGAGGATTCCGCTGCGGCCGAACTCGCGCCCGAGCAGGTGCGCCTGCGCCCGTCGGCGTTGCCGCAGGCGCACCGCGACGCGCTGGCCGAGCTCGTCGGCGCGGCATATTGCCGCACCGACGACCGGGACCGGCTGCTGCACGCGGGCGGCAAGTCCACGCTCGACCTGCTGCGCCGCAAGGACGCCGGCATGCAGGATGCGCCCGACGCCATCCTGCTGCCCGGCGACGAGGACGCCGTCGCCACGATCCTGCGCTACTGCTCGCACCACCGCATCGCCGTCGTCCCGTTCGGCGGCGGCACCAGCGTGGTCGGCGGCCTGGATCCCATCCGCGGGGAGTTCCAAGCCGTCGTGGCCCTCGACCTGCGCCGCCTCGACCAGCTGATCTCCCTCGACGAGGTGTCCGGCCAGGCCGTCTTCGGGGCCGGCGTCACCGGCCCGGAGGCCGAGCGTTTGCTTGGCGCCCAAGGCTTTTCGCTCGGGCATTTCCCGCAGAGCTTCGAATACGCCACCATCGGCGGCTTCGCCGCGACCCGCTCGTCCGGGCAGGACTCGGCGGGCTACGGCCGGTTCAACGACATGGTGCGGGGGCTGCGGGTGGTCACCCCGGTGGGCACCATGGACCTGGGCCGCGCCCCGGAATCCGCGGCGGGACCCGACCTGCGTCAGCTGATCATCGGCTCGGAGGGGGTCTTCGGGGTCATCACCCGGGTGCGGCTGCGCGTGCACCGGACCCCGGAAGCCGTCCGCTACCAGGCGTGGTCGTTTCCCGACTTCCAAACCGGCGCCGCGGCCCTGCGCGCCGTCACGCAGACCGCCACCGGCCCCACCGTCATCCGGCTTTCCGACGAGGCCGAGACCGGGGTCAACCTGGCGACCACCGAGTCGATCGGCGAAAGCCAGATCACCGGCGGCTGCCTGGGCATCACGGTGTTCGAGGGCAGCGCGGAGCACGTCGAAAGCCGGCACGCCGAGACCAGCGCGCTGCTGGCGGCGCGGGGCGGAACGTCGCTGGGCGAAGCGCCGGCGCGGGCCTGGGAGCACGGCCGGTTCGGCGCGCCGTACCTGCGCGATTCGTTGCTGTCGGCCGGCGCGCTCTGCGAGACGCTCGAGACCGCGACCGACTGGTCCAACATCCCCGCGCTCAAAGCCGCTGTCACACAAGCTCTCACCGATGCGCTGGCCCAGACCGGCACGCCGGCGCTGGTGATGTGCCACATCTCGCACGTCTACCCCACCGGGGCGTCGCTGTACTTCACCGTCGTCGCCGGGCAGCGCGGCAACCCGATCGAACAATGGCAGGCCGCGAAAAAGGCCGCCTGCGACGCGATCATGGCCACCGGCGGGACGATCACCCACCACCATGCGGTGGGCGCCGACCACCGGCCGTGGATGCGTGACGAGGTCGGCGAACTGGGGGTGCAGGTCCTGCGCGCGGTCAAGGCGACCCTGGACCCGGCCGGAATCCTCAACCCCGGCAAGCTGATTCCATGAACCGCCGCGAGATCGCGAAGGTGATCGCGCTGACCAATCCCGTCTCGGGGCATGGCGCGGCGATCCGGGCGGCACAGCTGGCGATCACTCGGCTGCACCACCGCGGCGTGGAGGTCGTCGAGATCATCGGCGACGACGCGCAGGACGCGCGCTATCTGGTGAGCGCGGCGCTGGAGAAGGGGGCCGACGCGGTCATGGTGACCGGCGGCGACGGCGTCGTGTCGAACGCGTTGCAGGTGCTGGCGGGCACCGACGTCCCGATCGGCATCGTCGCGGCGGGCACGGGCAACGACCACGCCCGTGAATTCGGTCTTCCCACAAAGGATCCGGAAGCCGCGGCGGACATCATCGTCGACGGCTTCACCGAAACCGTCGACCTGGGCCTGATCCGGCGCGACGACGGCGGCACGAAGTGGGAGAAGTGGTTCGGCACCGTGGCGGCCACCGGGTTCGACTCCCTGGTGACCGACCGGGCCAACCGGATGAGCTGGCCGCACGGGCGGCTGCGCTACTACCTGGCGATGCTCGCCGAGCTATCGCAACTGCGGCTCTTGCCGTTTCGCATGGTGCTCGACGGGACGCGGGAGATCGACGCCGACATCACCCTGGCCGCCTTCGGCAACACCCGCAGTTACGGCGGGGGCATGCTGATCTGCCCGCACGCCGACCCCACCGACGGCCTGCTCGACATCACGATGGTGCACGAGGCGTCGCGGACGAAATTGGTGCGCCTGTTCCCCACCGTGATGAAGGGCACTCACGTCAACCTCGACGAGGTGAGCACCACGCGGGCTCGATCGGTCCACGTCGAGTGCCCCGGTATCAACGTCTACGCCGACGGCGACTTCGCCTGCCCGCTGCCCGCCGAGATCAGCGCGGTCCCCGGCGCGCTGCGGATCCTGCGCCGAGCCTGAGGACCAATACCGGCTCTGCGAATTTGATATCGCCCGCGATATCAAATTCGCACGTCGAGCATTGCCCTCCAGAGACCCAACCCTGGGCCTAGCCGACGCCCCGGCTGAGCCAGGTCACCTCGCCGACCTCGCCGCCGTCGCGGTACGCCTCGAGGGCGTCGTCCCATGCCGTTCCCAGCACCGTGTCGAGTTCGGCCGCCAGGGTGTCGGCGCCCTGCGCCATCAGCGTCCGCAGCCGCATCTCCCCGACCATGACGTCGCCGTTGGCGCTCATCGCCCCGCTCCACAGCCCGAGCTGCGGGGTGTGGCTGAACCGCTGGCCGTCCACTCCGGGGCTGGGGTCCTCGGTGACCTCGAACCGCAGCACCGACCAGGAGCGCAGGGCGTTGGCCAGCCGGGCGCCGGTGCCCACCGGCCCGACCCAGTTGGTGACCGCCCGCAGCTGTCCGGGCATGGCCGGCTGCGGGGTCCACGTGAGGTTCGCCTTCGCCCCAAGGGTCGACGACAACGCCCACTCGACATGCGGGCACACCGCCGCCGGCGAGGCGTGCACGTACACCACGCCAGTCGTCACGTCGGCGAATTGATTCGACGAACGCATTTCCTGCTCCTTCGGTTCCGCGAGGGACGTCTTCCCCAACGACCTGGCGGGACCCGGCAAGCAGGATGTCTAACTATTTTGTGTGTCGTGCGTGTCTATTGTGCCTTGTGATGCCCGTGTTGCGCTAGTGTGCATTTTCGTTTAGGCGTATTCGGCTAGTACGGCATCGGAAAGCGCCGGCCACGGCCGCCGCGCCCAGTCCCCGAAATCGCGGTTGGTCAAGGCCACCAGCGCCAGGTCCCGTTCGGGATCGGCCCAGATGAAGCCCCCCGCCTGGCCGAAATGGCCGTACGTTCGCGGCGAGTTGCGCGAGCCCGTCCAGTGCGGGGATTTCGCGTCCCTGATCTCGAACCCCAGCCCCCAGTCGTTGGGCCGCTGGACCCCATAACCGGGCAACACGCCGTCCAGGCCGGGAAATTGCACGGTCGTCGCCTCGGCGTGCAACTGGGCCGAGACCGTCGCCGGGCGCAGCAGGTCACCGGCGAAGGCCACCAGGTCGGCCACCGTCGACGTCGCCCCGAACCCGGCTGCGGGGGCGCCGCCATCCAGCCGGGTGGCCGCCATGCCCAGGGGTTCGCAGACGGCCTCGGCCAGGTAGCGGCCGAAGTCGATCCCCGACTCGCGTTCCACCGTCTGGGCCAGCACGGTGAAGCCGTAGTTGGAGTAGATGCGCCGCGCGCCGGGAGCGGCCAGCACGTGATCGTTGTGCATGGTCAACCCCGACGCGTGCGCCAGCAGGTGCCGGATGGTGGCGCCCGGCGGCCCGGCGGCGGCGTCCAGGTCGAGGACCCCTTCTTCGACGGCCACCTGCACGGCGCGGGCCGCCAGCGGCTTGGTCACCGACGCCAGCGCGAACACCCGCCGGGTGTCGCCGTGGCTGGCCAGCACCCCGTCGGGACCGATCACCGCCGCGGCGGCGGCCTCGACCGGCCACTCGTTCAGAGCGTCGAGGGCCGCCATCACTTTCTGGCGATGTAGTAGTTGTTGATCGGGTCGGACTCGATCTCCGTCACCTGAACGTCGCCGAATCCGGCGTCACTCAGCATCGCCGTGGCCAGCTGTGTCCCCCACGCCGCGCCCAGCCCGGCGCCGTCCATAGCCAGCGACACCGTCATGCAGTGCATCAGCGAGGTGGTGTACAGGTAGGTGCTCATCGGCACGCCGACGTTGTCCTCGAGCCGGCTGGACGCCTTGATGTCGGCCATCAGCAGGACGCCACCGGGCCGCAGCGCGCGGTGGATGTTCTCCAGCACCCGGTCCGGCTGGGCCTGGTCGTGGATGGCGTCGAAGACGGTGATGACGTCGTAGGCGTCCCGCTTGTCCAGCTGCGCCAGGTTGTGACTCTCGAAGGTCGCGTTCGCCAGGCCGAGGCCGGCGGCCTCGCGGGCGCCGACGGCGATGGCCTCGTCGGAGAAGTCGATGCCGGTGAAGCGGCTGGCCGGGAACGCCTGGGCCATCACGTTGATCGCATGGCCGCTGCCGCAGCCGAAGTCCGCCACGTCGGCTCCGGAGCGCAGGCGCTCGACGAGCCCGTCGACCAGCGGCAGCACGACGTCGACCAACGCTTTGTCGTACACGACGCCGCTCTGCTCGGCCATCAGCGCGTGGAACCGGGGGAACTCGGCGTAGTGCAGGCCGCCGCCGTCGCGGAAGCAGTCGATGATCTTCTGTTCGACCTCGGCGAGCTGGGGCACGAACAGGGCCACCAGGGCGAGGTTGTCCGGCCCGGCCGCCCGGGTGAGCATGGCGGCGCGGTGCGCGGGCAGCGAGTAGGTGGCGGTGGCGGCGTCGTAGTCGACGACGCGTCCGGTCGTCATGCCGGCCAGCCACTCGCGCACGTAGCGTTCGTTGAGGCCGGCCGCGTCGGCGATCTGCGCGCTGGTGGAGGGCGGGAGCCCGGCCATCGTGTCCAGCAGGCCGGTCTGGTGGCCGATGCTCAGCAGCAGGGTCAGGCTGGCGCCGTCGATGGCCGCGGCGATTCGTCCGGCGAATTCTTTACCGGTCTCGGGTGCCGTCATGGTCAGCGACGGTACACCGTAGGTTGGTGGCCATGAGTCAGACAGTGCGCGGCGTCATTTCGCGAAAGAAGGGCGAACCCGTCGAATTGGTGGACATCGTCGTCCCGGATCCCGGGCCCGGCGAGGCGCTGGTCGACGTCATCGCCTGCGGGGTGTGCCACACCGACCTGACCTACCGCGAGGGCGGCATCAACGACGAATACCCCTTCCTGCTGGGGCACGAGGCCGCCGGCCGGGTGGAGGCGGTCGGGCCCGGTGTCACCGCGGTCGAGCCCGGTGACTTCGTGGTCCTGAACTGGCGGGCCGTCTGCGGCGAGTGCCGGGCCTGCAAGCGCGGCCGCCCGCACCTGTGTTTCGACACCTTCAACGCCGCGCAGAAGATGACGCTGACCGACGGCACGGAGCTGAAGCCCGCGCTGGGCATCGGGGCGTTCGCCGACAAGACGCTGGTGCACGCGGGCCAATGCACCAAGGTCGATCCCGCCGCCGACCCGGCCGTCGCGGGCCTGCTCGGCTGCGGGGTGATGGCGGGCATCGGCGCGGCGATCAACACCGGCGCGGTGACGCGCGACGACACCGTCGCGGTGATCGGCTGCGGCGGCGTCGGGGACGCCGCGATCGCCGGCGCCGCGCTCGTCGGGGCACGGCGCATCATCGCGGTGGACACCGACGACACCAAGCTCGATTGGGCCCGCAAGTTCGGCGCCACCCACACCGTCAACGCCCGCCAGGCCGACGTCGTCGAGGCCATTCAGGACCTCACCGACGGGTTCGGCGTCAACGTCGCGATCGACGCCGTCGGCCGGCCCGAAACCTGGAAGCAGGCCTTCTACGCCCGTGACCTCGCGGGAACCGTTGTGCTGGTGGGGGTTCCGACGCCCGACATGAAGCTCGAGATGCCGCTGATCGACTTCTTCAGCCACGGCGGGTCGCTGAAGTCGTCGTGGTACGGCGACTGCCTGCCCGAACGCGACTTCCCCACTTTGATCGACCTCTACCTGCAGGGCCGGCTGCCCCTGGAGCAGTTTGTCTCCGAGCGCATCGGGCTGGGCGACGTCGAGGAGGCCTTCCACAAGATGCACGGGGGCAAGGTGTTGCGTTCGGTGGTGATGCTCTGATGGTGAACATCGAGCGGGTGGTGACCCACGGCACCTTCGAACTCGACGGCGGCAGTTGGGAAGTCGACAACAACATCTGGCTGATCGGCGACAACTCCAATGTGGTGGTGTTCGACGCCGCCCATGACGCGGCGCCGATCGTCGAGGCCGTGGCCGGCCGCCATGTGGTGGCGGTGGTGTGCACGCACGGGCACAACGACCACGTGACGGTCGCGCCGGAACTCGGCAAGACGCTCGACGCGCCGGTGTTGTTGCATCCGGCCGACGAGGTGCTCTGGCGGATGACGCACCCCGGCAGCGACTTTCGCCCGATTTCCGACGGCGAGACGCTCAGCGTGGGCGGCACGGAGCTGCGGGCGATGCACACCCCTGGCCACTCCCCGGGGTCGGTGTGCTGGTATTCGCACGACCTGGGCGTGGTGTTCAGCGGGGACACCCTGTTCTCCGGCGGCCCGGGCGCGACCGGCCGCTCGTATTCGGATTTCCCGACCATCCTGCAGTCCATCTCCGAGCGGCTGGGCAAGCTGCCCGGCGAGACGGTGGTGCACACCGGCCACGGCGACAGCACCACGATCGGCGACGAGATCGTGCACTACGAGGAGTGGGTGGCCCGCGGGCACTGACGGCCCGTCGCGTTCCACGGTGCCCAGTCGCAGGGGCCACACGGGTGCCTGTCTGGGTACCACCATGTGACCGTGGAATTTGATATCGCCGGTGATATCGAATTCGAGGGTCGCCTATTGGTGGGCAGAGGTTGATCGGCAGAGGTTGATCGGCTGAGTTGCGTCGGCAGAGGTTGATCGGCTGAGTTTCGTCGGCGGCCCGGGGCCGCCGCGACCTAACGCCCCTCGAGGATCCGGCGCTTCTCGGCCTCGAATTCCTCCTGCGTCAACGCCCCCGAGTCCCGCAGCGCGGCAATGGTTTTCAGCCTCTCCAGTCGGACACCCTCGTCGGTCGGTTCGTGCGCCGCGGCGGCGGGGGGCGCCCGCGGGTAGGGGTTCGCCGCGGCCGCCGCCACCGCCCTGCGGCGGGTGCGGGCCAGCCATCGGCCCGACAACAGCGCACCGATCAGCCCCACCACGAACGTGGCTACGAACAGCCACACCACGACGCCGGCGGAGCTCTTGTGCCCGAAGGCCAGTCGCGGGTTGATATACCCGTTGACCTGCCCGTCGGTGGTGATGGTGTAGGTGCCGTCGGCCGCGATGCGGGCGACCCACACCCGCACGTGCGCGTCGTTGTTCACCGTCGTCGTGGTCCCGATGCTTTCGGTCAGCACGGGCTGCGCCACGCCGTCGGGCGGCGCGATCGTGACACCCAGCGGCGGCACCGGCAGTCCGCGGTCGGGACCGCTGATGACGACGGTGTGCAGGCTGACCGTGACGTCACCGGCGGGCAGGTGGAGGCTGCCCGAGCCCGGGACGGGCACCTCGCCGTAGGCGTTGTACCTGTCCAGGACGAACGCGTCGAGCACCAGGGCGAGGATGAAGCCGCCCACCGACACGACCATCACCGCGATGGCAGCGGCCAGCGAGATCTTCGCGACCCGCCGGCTGCTCATCCAGGCAGTGTGGCACCGCGGGCGGGGCGCTGCCAGCGCACGAGCGCGAAGCCGAGGACGACGAAGGCCAGCACCGGTACCCAGTCCCCCAGCCGTTGGTAGGGCGTGACGCGCGCCCCCAGCGGCACGCTCACCACGGTGACGCCCCGAACTTTCGACGGCAACCACGCCAGCCGGTGGCCTTGCGCGTCGAAGGCCGAGCTGTCGCCGGACAGTCCGGCGTGCACGGCCGGGCGGCCCGCCTCCACGGCGCGCACCGCCGGCTGCGCGGCCAGCTGCGGCTGCGCCCAACTCCCCTGGTAGGACGACGTGGAGCTCTGATACACCAACAGCTCCGCCCCGAGTTGTGCCTCCCGGCGGGCGAGGTCGGAGAACAGGGTCTCGTAGCTGACCAACGGCCCGATCGCCAGGGCGCCGGCATGCAACACGATGGGCCCGGTCCCGCGCTGCCGGTCCTCGGCGGCGGCCCTGCTGTGGCGGGTGAGCCAGCCGAAAAGCGGTCGCAGCGGGACGTATTCGCCGAACGGCACCAGCCGGGTCTTCCGGTACGTGCCCGCGGATCCGCCCGGCCCGATCAGCACCGCCGACTTGTAGATCCCGCCGCCGGGCGCGGGAGCGTCGACGTTGACCAACAGGTCCGCGCCCACCCGCCGGGACAATGCGGCGAGCCGCGCCGACACCTCCGGGTGGCTGCCCAGATCGGACCCCACGCTGCTTTCCCCCCAGACCACCAGGTCCAGGCGCTGACCGGCAACCGAAGCGGTGAGTTCCTCGCTGGCGGCCTGCCGCGCGCCGGAATCGGTGATGTCCCCGGGCTGCACCAGCGCCACCCGCACCGTGGGACCGCCCGCGGGCGGCGGGCCCAACAAATACCAGGCCGGGCCGACCGCCGCGAAGGCCGCCGCGCACCCCAGCGCGACAAGCCGGCCCGACGCGCCGCGGTGCACGACAGCGCCCGCCAGCGCCGTATTGACCGCGACCACAAGGAAACTCGTCAGCCACACCCCTCCCAGCGCGGCCGACGCCAGGGTGACGGGCTGGGCGGATTGCGACGCGCCCAGCGCCGCCCATGACCCGCCGAGCGGCGGCCAGGACCGCACGGCGTCGGCCGCCACCCACGCGCTGGGCAACACCACCATGGCGGCGACCGTCCGGCCCAGCCCGGCCGGCGCCGACAGCAACCGATGCGCCAACCACCCCCAGGGCAACCAGAGCGCACCGAAGCCGGCGGCCATCACCGCCAGCAACGGGCCGACGAACGTCACCAGCCAGTACTGCGTGGCCAGCACGAATCCGGCGACGCCGAGCCAGGCCCGCGCGGACGCCTCCCACGGGGTCGGCGCCGCCCGCACCACCAGGAGCAGCGGCACCAGGCCGAACCAGGCCAGCCACCACCACGACGGCGCGGGAAAGGCGAGCGCGGGCAGCGCGCCGACGGCCAACGCGGCCGCCCAGCCACGGGTGCGCTGTCGACGAACCGGCACAAAGAGCACACTATGACGGGGCGCACACGAAGGGAGTGATACGCATGGCCAACGATCTCGTCGCCACGGTGCCCGACCTGTCGGGCAAGCTGGCGATCGTCACCGGCGCCAACAGCGGCCTGGGCTTCGGCCTGGCCCGGCGGCTCGCCGCCGCCGGCGCCGACGTCGTCATGGCGATCCGCAATCGCGCCAAGGGCGAAAAGGCGATCGACGAGATCCGCACCACGGTGCCCGACGCCAAGCTGACCATCAAGTCGCTGGACCTGTCGTCGCTGGCCGCGGTCGCCGCGCTGGGCGAGCAACTCAACGCCGAGGGCCGCCCCGTCGACATCCTGATCAACAACGCCGGCGTCATGACGCCGCCCGAACGCGACACCACCGCCAACGGCTTCGAATTGCAGTTCGGCAGCAATCATCTCGGGCACTTCGCCCTCACCGGCCACCTGCTGCCGCTGCTGCGCGCCGCCGGCAAGGCGCGCGTTGTCTCGCTGAGCAGCCTGGCGGCCCGCCAGAGCGCCAAGATCCACTTCGACGACCCGCAGTTCGAGAAGTCCTACGCGGCGATGTCGGCGTACGGCCAGTCGAAGCTGGCGGTGTTGATGTTCGCCCTCGAGTTGGACCGGCGCAGCCGCGCGGCCGGCTGGGGCGTCATGTCCAACGCCGCGCACCCGGGACTGACCAAGACCAACCTGCAGATCGCCGGGCCGTCGCACGGCCGCGACACGCCCTCGCTGATGGCACGGTTGTACAAGGCGTCCTGGCGGTTCACGCCGTTCCTGTGGCAGGAGATCGACGAGGGCATCCTGCCGGCGCTCTACGCCGCGGCCGCGCCGCACGCCCAGGGCGGCGCGTACTACGGGCCCCGCGGCTTCTACGAGGCCGCCGGCGGCGGGGTCCGCCCGGCCAAGGTCCCCGAGCGGGCCCGCAACGAGGCTGACTGCCAACGGCTTTGGGAACTCTCCGAGCAGCTCACCGGCGTCAGCTACCCGAAGCCCAGCTGACGACTATCGTTGGGCCATGCGGCCTGAACCTCGGATGCCCGAATCGAGCATTGTGGTCCGGCCCGAACCCGTGTACACGCAGTCGTCGCGGCTGCAGGCCGCCGGGTTGGCCCCGGCCATCGCGCTGTTCGAGCGGGCCGCCGAGCAGGTGGCGCTACCCAAGCCCCCGCAGCCCATCGTCATCGCCGACTACGGCACCGCCAACGGGCACAATTCGCTCAAGCCGCTGTGCGCGGCGATCACGGCCCTGCGTCGCCGCACCCGTCATGACCACGCAATCCTGGTGGCGCACACCGACATCCCGGACAACGACTTCTCTGCGCTGTTCCACACCCTGTCCGACGACCCCGAAAGCTACCTGCACCTGGACTCGGCGACGTTCGCGTCGTCGATCGGCCGGTCCTTCTACAACCAGATCGTGCCGTCGCAGACGGTCAACCTCGGCTGGTCATCGTGGGCGACGCAGTGGCTGAGCACGATGCCGGGCGAGGTGCACGACCACGTGCACATCGCCTACAGCACCGACGACACGGCGCGCGCGGCCTACGCCCGACAGGCGGCCCTGGACTGGCACAACTTCGTGGCGTTCCGCGGCCGCGAAATGGCCCCCGACGGGCGGCTGGTGGTGATGACGATCGCCCTCGACGAGGACGGCACGCCGGGTTTTCCGACGCTGCTCGACGCGGTGCTCGCGGCGCTGCGTGAGCAGGTGCGCGACGGCCTGCTGCGCCAGGACGAGGCCCGGCGCATGACCATTCCCACATTTGCCCGCAGCGAGAAGGACTTTCGGGCCCCGTTCTCGCCCAGCGGCCGCTTCGAGGGCCTGTCGATCGACCGGCTCGACTTGTTCACCGCCGAGGACCGATTCTGGGCCCGGTTCCAGGTGGACCACGACGCCGAGGCCTTCGGGGCGCAGTGGGCGGCCTTCGCCCGCGCGGCGCTGTTCCCCGCCCTGGTGCGCGGGCTGGACGGCAGCCTCCGCGACGCACGGGCCGCGGAGTTCGTCGACCGGCTCGAGCGGGCGGTCGCGGAGCAGCTGTCAAGCGCTCCCGAGCCGATGCGGATCCCGCTGGCGCTGGTGGAGCTGGTCAAACGCGAACGATCGTGGTGATGAGAGTTTCGACACAACGCCGCAACGGGTAACCCCCCGAACATCGCGACATGCAATTGCGAGGGGGTTTGATGCATGAGCGTCCAAGACGATAAGTCGGATGATCAGGACACCGATCAAAAACTGACGGAGAAGCCCGAGCCGGACGAGGGCGACAAGAAGAAGGCCGCCGAGATGATGGAGGCCTACAAAGAAAAGCCCACCATCGTGCTGCCCGGCACCGGGGGCAGCGTGTCGGGCACCGCGGTCAACGACTGGTTGGACGAGGACGGCAACCCCAAGCACGAGGTCCCCGAGGGTGCCGATGCCGGCGGCCAGGCGAAAGCCGACGACGATTCGCGCGACGAGCAGGCCCTGCAGGACCAGATCGAAAAGGACAAGGCCCTCAACAAGCGACTCAAAGAGGCCGCGTTGGCGGAGAACAAGGGCGAAAAGGATTGACCTATCGGGTCGTTCCCAGCTGAGGGTCCAATTGGGGGATGCCGCTGATGCCCAAGTCTCCCCCGATGCCCTGAATGATCTGGTTGACCCGGTCGATGCCGGGGATCGGTTCGTTGACACCGGGCACCGCCGGAATGGGCGGGACCTCCGGTACCCGCGGGACGGCCGGGCGCGGCGCGGCCGCCAGCGGCGGGGCCTGTTGCGGTTTGGCTGACGGGACGCTGGTCGACGGCGTCTCGGTGTTGACGGGCGGGTTGGTGCCCGTGGTCGACGGAGCGGGAGCCTCTTCGGCGGGCGGGGGCGGCTGCGCGGTCGCGGTCTGTGCGGGCGGCGCGGGAGCCCGGCTGCTGATCACTCCCGGCGTCTGCGTCGTCGCCGACTTATTCGCCGAGGTCAGCCCGATAGTGACGGCCGTCCCCACCAGCGCCACCGCCGCCGCCGCGCCGACGATCGCGGCCAGGACCGGCAGCCGGAACAGGTGGCTCTTGCGCTTGTCGGACGCGGGCTCGTCGGTGGCCCCTTCGCCGGCCTCTTCCGCGGCGGGGGCGGGCGTGACCTGCGGTTGCTTACCGGTCTGCGACCAGGCCCGCACGGCGGCGACGCCGGTGATCGCCGCCGCCGGGGCGGCCTGCGCGGTCGCCGTGACGGGCGCGGCGGGCGCCGACGCCGTCGCCGCCGCAGGCATCTCGCCGGGACCGTGCGCGGCCCGCAGCGCGGCGCCGGAGGCGGCCGTCAGGTGCGGACGCGGCGTGGTGATGACGGGGACGCGGAAGTACTGCGACAGCGTGGTGGTGATCGCGGGGATGTTCGCCCCGCCGCCAACCGAGACGACCGCCGCCAGGTCCTGGATCCCGTTGCGCGCCAAGGTGTTTTCCAGGACGGCCACGAACCGGTCCAGCGGCGTGCGGATCGCCTCGTCGAGCTCGGCGCGGGTGACCCGGATTTCCCCCGTCAGCCCGTCGGTCACGGTGGTGGCCGTGCTCGACGACAGCTCCTCCTTGGCGCCCCGGCACGCGGTCCGCAGCCGGCTCAGTGAGCCGATCGTCACGGTGCCCGCCTGGTCGAAGGAGGGGGCGGCGGACATGTTGGAGATGACGGCGCTCAGCAGCGCCTGATCGATCACGTCACCGGAGAAGTCGTTCAGCCGCACGGTGGGGGCCAGCGCCTGGTAGTCGCCGTCGGCGCGCATGAAGGTGACGCTGGTGCCGGTGCCGCCGAAGTCGCACACCGCCACGGTCCCCCTGCGCGGTATGCCGGGGCCGCTCCGCACGGCGAGCAGCGCGGCCGCGGCGTCGGGGATCAGCAGCAGCGGCCGCGTGCGGTTGGACCATTCGGCGACCGAACTCAGCGCGGCGCCCACGGCGTCGACGGCCGGGGAGGCCCAGTGGGCGGGGTAGGTCACGGCGACGCTGTCGGGCAGGGGCCGCCCGCCGGCGAGGGCGTAGGCCAGCGCGCGCACGGCGTCGGCGATCAGTTCCTCGCCGCGGTGCACCGAGCCGTCGGCCGCCACCACTCCCCGCGGGTCGGAGACCCGGTTCACGAACCCGGTCAGCACCAGCCCGGGCTGGTCGAGCCGCGGGTTCTCTGCGGGGATGCCCACCTCCGGCGCGCGCTCGGGGTAGAGCGTCAGGACGGCCTTGCGGGTGAGGGCCCGGCCGGCGGACATCGCCGCCAGGTTGGTGGCACCGATCGACAGACCCAGCGCGGTTCCAGCTCCATTGGCCATGTGTCCCTACCCCAGCTTCACCCAACTCGCATCCCAGGCTAGCCGTTATTGTGCCGAAGAATCCTGTACCGCGTCTCAGGGGAACCTAGGTGCCGGCTGTGCGCCGGCCGGTCAGCGGATGTTGCCGGCGCCGGCGATCAGCGGCAGGTCGAGCGGCGTGACCCAGCCCGGCCGCAGGTCGTTGACGGCGGGCACGGCGTTGAGGGCCCGCATTCCGGTCGCCAGGCACCCGGCCGTGGCCGCGTCGCGGCCCGATCCGTCGGTGAACCGGAACGCGGTCTCTTGGAGGACGCTCGGCGTGCCCTCGATCTCCACCCGGTAGACGTCGTTGTCGTGGCCGGAGGGCCAGTCGGGCGCGGCGTCGATGCCGATGCGGTTGACGTGTTCGAGCTGAATCCTGGTCTCGCCCTTGTAGATCCCGTTGATGGTGAACCGGACCGCGGCGACGTGGCCGGGCTTGATCACGCCCTTGACGGTGTTGCGCTCGGTCGGCGTCACCCACTTGTCCCAGGTGGTGGTGATCTCGTCGAGCATGATGCCGGCCGCGTGGGCGATCATCGGGACCGTGGCACCCCACGCGAAGATCAACATGTTGGAGTCTTCCAGCAGCGGGCGGTATTCGGGCTCGCGGCCGATGCCCATCTCGACTTCGTAATCGCCCTCGTAGTTGGTGTAGTCGAGCAGCTCGGAGGCGCGCACCCGGCGCACCTCCGAGCACAGGCCCATCAGCGTCATCGGGAACAGGTCGTTGGCGAATCCGGGGTCGATGCCGGTAGTGAAGCAGGACGATCCCCCCAGCTCGCACGCCTCGGTGATGGGCTGGATCCACTGCGGCGGGTTGAGGTGCATCGTCGGCCACACCCACGGGGTCATCGCGGTCGAGCAGACGTCGACCCCGGCCCGCAGGAAGCGGGTCATCAGGGCGATGTTGTCCTGGGCGTGCATCGCCGTGGGGCCGTAGTGCACCAGTGCGTCGGGCTTCAGCGCGATCAGCGCCTCGACGTCGTCGGTGGCGATGATGCCGACCGGCTCGGGCAGCCCGCAGATCTCGCCGACGTCGCGCCCGACCTTGTCGGGGTTGCTGACGCCCACACCCACCAATTCGAACAGCGGATGCTTGACGATCTCGGCGATCACCATCTTGCCGACGAAGCCGGTGCCCCAAACCACCACACGTTTTGCGCCGTGTTCCGACATACTCACCTTCCCGTGCCAGCCCCCGTGGGACTCACCCTAGAGCGGCGCCGCTTCGTCTGGGCGGAAAGCTTCCGTAGCACCGCGTGTGGTGACACGATGCAAATCATGACGAAGCATCGGCGCGGCCTGAAGATCCTGTTCGCCGTCGGAGTCGGCTGGGCCGCGACGGTCCCGGGGGTGGCCCATGCCATCCCGCAGATGCCCCACGCCCGCTACGAGGTGACCGGCGGCCCCGTCGCGCAGTACATCTCGTACCAGACCGACGCCGGTCAGCTGCACCAGGTCAACGTGCCGCTGCCGTGGTCGACGGAGTTCACCGCCTTCGGCGGGCAGGTGTACGTGATCAGCGCGCAGGGCGCCGGCCCCCTGCGCTGCCGGATCCTGCTCGACGGCAACGTGGTCGCCGACGCGCAGGCGGCGGGCGGCAGGACGGTCTGTGCCCACTAACGGTTTCGCAGGAGGTTCTCGGTGAGTCTGAAGACGGGTATCGCGACACGGACGAATGGGGCGCCACCACCCGAGGTTCCCCTCTCCGACATCCACCTCGACTCGCTGGACTTCTGGGGGCAAGACGACGACTTCCGCGACGGCGCCTTCGCCACCCTGCGCCGCGAGGCCCCCATCTCGTTCTGGCCCGCGATCGAGATGGAGGGATTCGAGGCCGGCGAGGGCTATTGGTCGCTCACCAAGCACGACGACGTGCACTTCGCCAGCCGTCATCCGGAGATCTTCAGCTCCAGCCCCAACATCACGGTCAACGACAACGCGCCGGAGATCGCCGAATACTTCGGCTCGATGATCGTGCTCGACGATCCGCGGCACCAGCGGCTGCGCTCGATCGTCAGCCGCGCGTTCACCCCGAAGGTGGTGGCGCGCATCGAGGCGTCGGTGCGCGAGCGGGCCCGCCGGCTGGTCGCCTCGCTGATCGCCAACCATCCCAACGGGGAAGCCGACCTGGTCACCGAGCTGGCCGGCCCGCTGCCGCTGCAGATCATCTGCGACATGATGGGGATCCCCGAGGAAGACCATCAGCGAATCTTCCACTGGACCAACGTGATTCTCGGGTTCGGCGACCCCGACCTGACGACCGACTTCGACGAATTCCTGAAGATCTCGATGGACATCGGCGCCTATGCCTCCGCGCTGGCGGAGGACCGCCGCGTCAACCACCACGACGACCTGACCACCAGCCTGGTGGAAGCCGAGGTCGACGGCGAACGGCTGTCGTCGGCGGAGATCGCGTCGTTCTTCATCCTGCTGGTGGTGGCCGGCAACGAGACGACGCGCAACGCGATCAGCCACGGCGTGCTGGCCCTGTCGCGCTATCCCGACGAGCGGGACAAGTGGTGGGCCAACTTCGACCGCCTGGCGCCCACGGCGGTCGAGGAGATCGTGCGGTGGGCCTCGCCGGTGGTCTACATGCGGCGGACGCTGACCCGCGACTTCAAGCTGAGCGGCACCAAGATGGCGGAGGGCGACAAGGTCGTGTTGTGGTACAACTCGGCCAACCGCGACGAGGCGACGTTCGCCAACCCGTGGCTCTTCGACCTGGCGCGAACCCCTAACCCGCACTTCGGTTTCGGTGGCGGCGGTGCGCACTTCTGCCTCGGCGCCAACCTCGCCCGCCGCGAGATCCGGGTCATCTTCGACGAGTTGCGCCGCGAGATACCCGACATCGTCGCGGTCGACGAGCCCGCCCGGCTGCTGTCGCAGTTCATCCACGGCATCAAGGCGCTGCCGGTCGCCTGGACCCCGCCCCGGGGGTAGCGCGCACCCGGACGGGATGTCGCGAGCAGACACAAACTCGCACAGCAAGGCGCCAAATTGTGCGACTTTGCGTCTGCTCGCCGGGTTTATCGTTACCTGCATGACGATCCCCGCGTTCCCCTCCGCGGACGTACTTGCCGCCCGCCAGAAGCTCGTGCTCGACCACTTCCACGACGAGGTCCGCCAGGCCTGGGACGACGTGTTGTCGACCTTCCCGCATCCGCGCTACGAGCTGATCCCGCAGATGATCGTCCACGACGGCGATCGGGCGGTGCGCGACTACTACGCCTACACCCGCACCGCGTTTCCCGACCAGGACCACGAGATCATCGCGCTGCGGCACAGCGCCGACGCGGTGATCGTCGAGTTCTGGTTGATGGGCACGCATCTGGGTTACCTGGGCAAGGTTCCTCCGACGGGCAGCCGGTTCCGGGTCCGCATGACCGCCTACTTCGTCTTCGACGACACCGAAACGCTTGTCTGCGAACGCATTTATTTCGACACGCTGACCATGATCAAGCAGCTGCTGGGCGGGCTGGACATGAAGAAGCCCGCCAATTGGCTGCTGGCCGCGCGCTGCGCGCGCGGCTTCCTGTCGATGTCGTCGGAGAAGCCGGACCCGTCGCTGATCAGCAGCCGAGTTGCGTTGCCAGGTCAAGGAAGTCGGACGCGTTGACGTCGAATTCGTCGGAATAGGTCACGTCGGCGTCACCGTCGGCACCGAACTCGAGCGGGCGGGCGACGAAGGCGGTCCGGAACCCGAGCCCGGCCGCGGCGCGGAGGTCGTACTTGTGGCTGGCCACCATCATGATCTCGCCGGCGTCCAGACCCAGGTACGTCGCGGCCATCCGATAGACCGCCGGGTCGGGCTTGAACGCCCCGGCCATCTCCGCGGCGAAGATCGCGTCGAAGGGCAACCCCGCCCGCTTGCAGATGCCGATGACGGCCGACACGTCGGCGTTCGACAGGGTGGCCAGGGTGTGGGCGGCGCGAAGCCGGGTCAGCCCGGGCACCGCGTCGGGCCAGGGCTCGAGCCGCTGCCAGGCCAGGGTCAACTCGTCGCGCTCGGCGCCGGAGAGGGTGATGCCGCGCTCGTCCAGGACGGCGTCGAGGGCCCGCCGATACACCGAGTGCACCGACACCCACCCGGCGCCCCGACGCTCCGCACCGGCCAGCGTCGCGAAGTAGCCTGCGCGCCAACGCCGTACCAGCTCGGGCCAGTCGGCTTCCGGGTGACGCCCGGCGCTGATCCGCCGCGCCTGCTCGCACACCGTCGAATGAAAATCCGTCGCCGTGCCTTGCACGTCGAACAGCAGCGCCTTGACCACAGCCTTCATCATGCAACGATGTGCCTCGTGGCCGACACCGACAGCGCCGAAGAGCACGAGCCCGACTACCGCTTCACCTTCGCCAATGAGCGGACTTTTCTGGCGTGGCAGCGCACGGCGCTGGGCCTGCTCGCGGCGGCGGTGGCGCTCGTGCAGTTGGTCCCGGAACTGGGGGTCCCCGGTGCGCGCCGGGTGCTCGGTGGGGGGCTTGCGCTGCTGGCCATTCTGACCAGCGGGATGGGCTTGCTGCGTTGGCAGCAGGCGGATCGCGCCATGCGCCACGGGACCCCGCTGCCACGGCATCCCTCGCCGACCTACCTGGCGGTGGGCCTGACGGCCGTCGGGCTCATCGCGCTCGCGTTGGTGATCGCGAAGGCGGTCATGGCTTGAGCGACTCGCCGGCGGACCGCGGGGGCCAGGCCGAGCGGACGACGCTGGCCTGGACCCGGACCTCGTTCGCGTTCCTGGCCAACGGCGCCCTGCTGATGATCAGGAACCTGCACGGGTCCGTCCGCCCGGCCGACTTGGTCCCCGCCGGGCTGGCCGGCGCCGTCGCGTTGGGGACGTTCCTGATCGCCGTACGCCGCCAGCACACCCTGCAGCAGCGGCCCCTGCCGAAGCGATTGACACCCCGGCGCCAGGTGCACGTCATCGGCGTGGCCGTGCTGGCCCTCATCGTCGTCACCACGCTGGCCCAGCTGACCTAGCTACTCGCCCAGCAGGGCGCGCACCGCCGGCCGGGGCCCCGTCGGCCGCAGCAGCGCGCTGGCGGGGCGCGGCCGCACCGTCAGCGGCCACCAGAACCAGCGGCCCAGCAGGGCGGCGATGGACGGGGTCATGAACGCGCGCACCACCAGGGTGTCGAACAGCAGGCCCAGGCCGATGGTCGTGCCCACCTGGCCGAGCACCCGAAGGTCGCTGACCGCCATGGAGGCCATGGTGAAGGCGAACACCAGGCCCGCGTTCGTCACCACCTTGCCGGTACCCCCGACCGCCCGGATGATGCCGGTGTTGAGCCCGGCGCCGATCTCCTGCTTGAACCGGGCGACCAGGAGCAGGTTGTAGTCCGACCCCACGGCCAGCAGGATGATCACCGACATCGCGAGCACCAGCCAGTGCAGCTCCATCCGGATGAGGTACTGCCACAACAACACTGAGAGCCCGAACGAGGCGCCCAGTGACAGCGCCACCGTCCCCACGATCACCACGGCCGCGGCCAGGCTGCGGGTGATCACCAGCATGATGATGAAGATGAGGCACAGCGAGGAGATCGCCGCGATCATCAGGTCGTAGGTGGCACCGTCGGAGATGTCCTTGAACACCGCCGCGGTGCCGCCGAGGGAGATTCTGGCGTTTTCCAGCGGGGTGGTCTTCAGCGCCTCCTCGGCCGCGCTCTTGATCGCCTCGACCCGCGCGAAACCCTCGGGTGTCGCCGGGTCGCCGCGGTGCAGGATGAACAGGCGCGCGGCTTTGCCGTCCGGCGACAAGAACATCTCCATGCCCCGCTTGAAGTCTCGGTTGTCGAAGACTTCCGGTGGCAGGTAGAAGGAGTCGTCGTTCTTGGCTGCGTCGAAGGCCTGGCCCATGGCGCCGGGGTCCTTGCCGTTCTCGTCGAGCTGGCCGAGCACCCCGGACATGGTGCTGTGCATCGTCAGCATCATCGTCCGCATGCTTTCCATGGCGTCGATCATCGGGGGGAGCTGGGCGATCAGCTCGGGCAGCAGCGCGTCGAGCTTGTCCAGGTCGGCGACCAAATCGCCCAGCCTGTCGGTGATTTCGTCCACGCCGTCGATCGCGTCGAAGATGGATCGCAGCGACCAGCAGACGGGGATGTCGTAACAGTGCCGTTCCCAGTAGAAATAGCTGCGCATGGGGCGCCAGAAGTCCTCGAAATCCGAGATGCGGTCCCGCAATTCGGCCGTGATCGCTTGCATGTCGTGGGTTTCGCCGGTCAGGTGGTGGGTCGTGGCGGCCAGCTGCGACATCAGCTCGTGCATGCGCCGCATGATGGCGATCATCTTCGCCAGCTCGTCGGCCTGCCTGAGCAGGTCGTCCATGCGTTGCCTCTGGAAGGCGCTGTTTTCGGCCAGGACGGCGTTTTGCGCGCCGATCATGAAGGGCAGCGTGGTGTGCGGGAGCGTGGTCCCGTCGGGCCGGGTTATCGCCTGCACCCGGGAAACGCCCGGCACGGCGAGCACGCCTTTGGCTAACTTGTTCAATACCAACATGTCCGCCGGGTCGCGCAGATCGTGGTCGGCCTCGACCAACAAGATCTCCGGCTTCATCCGCGCCTGGGAGAAGTGGCGGTCCGCCGCGGCGTATCCCGCGTTGGCCGGCAGGTCCGCGGGAACGTATTGCCGGTCGTTGTAGCTGGTCTTGTACCCGGGCAACCCGAGCAGCCCGACGAGGGCGACGCCGCACGTCGCCGCCAGAACCGGCGCGGGCCAGCGGGTGACCACCGTGCCCATCCGTCGCCAGCCGCGAACCTTGATCATCCGCTTGGGGTCGAAGAGGCCGTAGCGACTGCCGACGGTGAGAACCGCGGGCCCCAGCGTGAGCGCCGCCGCCACGGCGACGAGCATGCCGGCCGCGCAGGGTATGCCGAGGGATTGGAAATAGGGCAACCGGGTGAAGCTCAGGCAGTACGTCGCGCCCGCGATCGTCAAGCCGGACCCCAGGATGACGTGGGCGACCCCGTGGTAGGTGGTGTAGTAGGCGGTCTCCCGGTCCTCGCCGGCCTGACGTGCCTCTTGGTAGCGGCCCAGCAGGAAGATCCCGTAGTCCGTTCCGGCCGCGAGGCTCAGCGAGGTGAGCAGGTTGATGGCGAAGGTGGAAAGCCCGATGACGCCCAGGTCGCCGAGCAACGCCACGGTTCCGCGCGCGGCCACGAACTCGACACCCACCAAGAGCAGCAGCAGCACGACGGTGACGATCGAGCGGTACACCGCGAGCAACACGACGAAGATCACCAGGATGGTCGTCGCGGTGATCAAGACGAGCGACTTGTCGCCGCTGGCGTGCATGTCCGCGATCAGCACCGACGGCCCGGTCAGATAGACCTTGAGCCCGGCGGGCGGGGGCGTTCGGGCGACGATGCCCCGGACGGCGTCGATCGATTCGGCCGCCAGGGCCTCGCCCTGGTTACCGGCGAGGTCCAGTTGCACGTAGGTGGCCTTGCCGTCGGCGCTTTGCGCGCCCGCGGCGGTGAGCGGGTCGCCCCAGAAATCCTGGATGTGCTGGACGTGTCGCGGATCGTCCCTGAGCTTGCGGATCAGGGCGGCATAGAACGTGTGCGCCTCGTCGCCGAGCGGGCGGTCGCCCTCGAGGACGATCATCGCCGCGTTGTCGGAGTCGGATTCGGCGAAAACCTTGCCCATCCGCTTCATCGCCTGGATCGACGGCGCTTCTTCGGGCGTCATGGACACGGAGTGTTCTTGTCCGACTTTTTCCAGCGATGGGACGCCGAGGGTAACGACGACCGTGATTGCCAGCCACCCGAAGATGATCGGGATCGAAAGTCGGCGGATGGCGCGTGCGATGAATGGCTGTTCCGGATGTGCGGTGGCCGTGCGATTCTTGGTCACGCGGATTTCAATTATTACCCTTTGCCCCGAGGTTTCTCGTAACGTACACGGTGCAGCTCAGCACGGACGCCGACTTTGGAGATGGCGCGTTACGCGGTAAACGTACGCTACGGCGGGCGGTGACGACTGCGAAATCGAATAATTGCCGGCTGCTCGCCCGCCGGCCGCATCCGGCGGCGGCCGCAGGGGGATCCGGCGGGCCGGTGACCGGCGACACACCGACGCCGCGTACCGTGCAGGTTAGCCTGCCCAAAGTTGCCAGTCCCCATGCGCGGCGGGGCTTTTCGTTTTCTGGACTGTCGAGCAGCGGCCGGGGCGCATGGCCGTCGAAGCCGAGCGGAATGCCACGACCGGCAGTAAACTGCACTCCCACGTGCTCAACGTAGACACGTGTTGAACAAGTCGCCCTTCCGGGGTTAAGGTTTCGAGAAAAGAAGCGATATTCGGAGGCAGGCCGGGCCGCGGTTGCCATAGGGTCCGAATCAATGAGCGTGGCGAATTCTTGCGGTGAGTAATTCGGCGCGCACGTTCCACCGGCGCAGGGTCGGGGCCAATGCCAGATTCCGATTCTGCGCCTTCGCAGATTGGTCTCTGAGCAATGGCCCAACAGCCGTCCGTCGCGATCGTCATTCCGGCTTATAACGAGGAACGTTATATCGGGAAATGTCTGGCATCGTGCCTCGACCAGACGTCGGCACCCGAGGAGATCATCGTCGTCGACAACAAGTCGACCGACAACACCGCGGCGATCGTGCGCCGGTATCAGGCCGAGAACCCGCACATCGACATTCAGCTGATCGAGCAAAACGACCATCAGGGCATTGCCCCGACGCGCAACCAGGGCTTCGATCACGCGCGAAGCGACATCATCGCCCGGACCGACGCCGACTCCGTCATCGCCAGGGACTGGGTCGAGACCATTCGCCGCCGGTTCGAGGATCCCGACGTCGACGCGGCCAGCGGCCCCATCGGCTTTCACGACATGCCGCTGCGGGGGTTCCTGTTCTGGACCGACGCCACCCTGCGCGGCAAGGTGCACAAGTACGCGAAGAACGAGCGGTTCCTCATCGGCGCCAACATGGCGATTCGCGCCCAGGCGTGGAAGTCGGTGCGCCATCTGACGCAGCTGGACCTCGAAGACCGCCTGCACGAGGACGTGGATCTCGCGCTGACCTTGTTCAAGAACGACTTCGAGATCGCCTACGAGCCGGGCATGGTCGTCGCCATGTCGGCCCGCCGGGTGGAATCGTCACCGCGAGAGTTCTACCGGTATGTCACGCGCTATACCAGGACGACCGACCTGCACGGCGTCAGGAGTCCCGCGGGCTACACGGCGATCACCACGCTGCTGCTGCTGTACTTCCCGTTCCGGACGATGCGGTTCTTCTACGATCCCGACAACCTGCACTTCACCTCGGCGAAGGCGCGCGACAAGCTGCGCGCGATGCGCGCCGGGCGGCGCCCGGTTCGCTGGCCCGGCGCGTCGCGGCGATGACCGCCGGAGGCGAGCTGGCGGATCCGGCCCCGGCCGGCAACCCGCCACCCGCCGACCCGGGCGGCTGGGATGTCCCGCGCTCCGGCGGGCCGATCGCCGGCCTCCGCAGGCAGGTATCGATGGTCGCGGGATTCGGGTTGGCCCTCCCGCTCGCCGCGGGCGCGCTGGGGGTGGGCCTGCTGAGCCGGAGCCGCCGACACGGGGTCAACTTCTTCACCTCCACCTGGCCCAAGGTACTGCTCGCCACCAATGGCATCCGCATCAATGTCGTTGGCGCACACAACCTCACGGCGGAGCGCCCGGCCGTGTTCCTCTACAACCACCGCAACCGGGTCGACCCGTTCGTCGCCGCCGCGCTGATGCGCGACAACTGGATCAAGATCGCCAAGAAGGAGCTGGCGCGCGACCCGATCATCGGCACGCTGCTGAAGTTGAACGACGGGGTGTTCCTCGACCGCGACGACACCGCCGCGGCGGTGGAAACCCTGCACCAGGTCGAAGAGCGCGCGAAGGAGGGGCTGTCGATCCTGATCGCCCCGGAGGGCACGTCGCTGGAGACCACCGGGGTGGGGCCGTTCAAGAAGGGCGCGTTCCGGATCGCGATGGCGGCGGGGGTTCCGATCGTGCCGATCGTGATCCGCAACGCGGAGATCATCGCCGCGCGCGAGTCCATGGAGATTCACCCGGGCACCGTCGACGTCGCGGTCCTTCCGCCGATCCCGGTCGACGACTGGACGCTCGACGCGTTGCCCGATCGCATCGCCGAGGTGCGCGGGCTGTATCTGGACACGCTGGCCGATTGGCCGGCCGGGCCCTAGGCGATTGCACGCAGCCCGGAAACCGTCGAGCGCATCGGGCGCAGCGACGACAGGAACATCACTCCATAGCCGTTGGCGCGCAAGCTGACTCGCAGGTCCGCGCTCGGCGTGTTCTGCTCGAACCACTGGGCCAGGGCGGGGCGGTGCTGGTAGGCGGAGGCGTTCTGGACGCCCAGCAGCCGCAGGAGGGCCGACAACGTGTTGGGCTGGCTGGGCCCGGTGGCGATGGTCAATGTGTTCCTTCCGGCGGTTGGGCGTGCGTGGGCAGCAGTTGCTGTGTGGTCGAGTCGGCCACCGAATGCGCGGGCGCATCGATGCCACCCAGCGCGAAGGCGAAGGTGATCGCCAGGAAGGCACATCCCCGGCACAGTGTTTCCATTGGGCCCCATCGGCTTTCGCATCGGTAGCGGACGGAGAGTCCGCGTGTCTGCTTCAGGCCCGATTACCCCGCTCCGGCGCGCGCAAACGGGACCGGGGGTGTTTTCACCGAATCGCCGACGTCCCATCGGCGACACGCGTCACTGGACCGGCCGTCTCCGCCAGGGGCTGTGTGACGGGTGTTGCGTTACGCGATCACGTAGTCGGTGAGCGGGAACGTCGCGGCCTCCCGCACCGAGTTCAGCGTCGATGTCGGCCGCAGCAGCGACGCCTCACCGCTGGGGCTGAAGTAGTAGGACCGCGACGTGGCGCAGTTGCCGGAGTAGAACACCGTGTTGTCCAGCCGTTTGGTCATCCGCGCCATGAACCGGTCGTTGGCCTCCTCGGTCACCTCGAAGGTCGTCGCGCCGCGGCGCTTGACCTCGCCGAGCAGCCGGTCCATGTGCCGCATCTGGTATTCGATGGTGTGGAAGAAGGACAGTCCGGAGAAGGCGAACGGGCTGGCCAGGCTCAGGAAGTTGGGGAAGTACGGCATGGTGACGCCCTGGTAGGCCTGGAACCGGGTCTCCCGCCACCACTTGCCGAGGTTGCGGCCCTTGCGGCCGACCACCTCGATGGCCGGGAAGTTGGCCTCCCACAGGTCGAAGCCGGTGGCCAGGACCAGGGTGTCCACGACGGTCTTGCGCCCGTCGGTGGTGACGACGCCGTCCGCCTCGATCCGCGCGATCGAGTTGGTCTCCAGGTGCACGTTGGGCTGGGTGAATGCGCGGTAGAAGGCGTTGGAAAAGGTCGGCCGCTTGCAGCCCAAGTCGTAGTCCGGCGTGAACTTCTTGCGCAGTTCCTTGTCGCGGATCCACCGGAAACGGTTGATCTTGGCCAGGTCGGAGGCGGAGATGTTGCCCCGTCCGTGGGACTCTTTGAAGTGCAGCGCCCCGACGACCATGATGATCTCGAGCAGGACGTCGGTCACCCACCGCAGCGCACGCTGGGCCGCCGGCACCCGGGCGAACAGCCGCCGCACCCCCGGGGAGAACCCGAAGTCCAACTTCGGCAGCACGTGGGTGGCCGTGCGCTGGTAGACGGTCAGCTCCGCGGCCTTTTTGGCCAGCTCCGGAATGACCTGCACCGCCGACGCCCCGGTCCCGATGACCGCGATGCGCTGTCCCCGATAGCGGTGTCCGTGGTCCCACGCGGTGGTGTGGACCACCTTGCCCTCGAAGCTGGCGACGCCCGGGATGTCCGGCATGCGCGGCTGGGACAGGAAGCCCGTGGCGGTGATCAGAAAACGGGCCGTCAGGGTCTCCCCGCCGGCCAGCGCCACCCGCCACACCGCGGCGTCCTCGTCCCACTGGGCGCCTTCCACCGTGGTGTTGAACCGCATCTTGTTGCGCACGTCGTACTTGTCGGCGACGTCCCCGGCGTACTTCTTCACCTCGGCGCCCGGCGCGAACAGCCGCGACCAGTCCGGGTTGGGCTCGAACCAGTAGGAGTAGGTGGTCGACGGGATGTCGACGGCGATCCCCGGGTAGTGGTTGACGTGCCAGGTACCGCCCAGGTCGTCCTCGCGCTCGACGATGACGAAGTTGTCGTACCCGAGGCGCTTGAGCTGGATCGCGGCACCGATGCCCCCAAAGCCCGCGCCGACGATGACGGCGTCAAAAAGGTTCGTGTTCACACCCTGCTCCGTGCTCACTTGCTCTTGCTCCGCGCTTACCCACAAAGAACTTTCATTTATCTTACGAAATTCTAATAGAGCTGTGCGTAGGGCGCGTGCGTGTTTGCCGGCATGTGACCTTGCCGACATCAATGTGCGAGCCTGGCAATCGGCGATCGCGTCGCGATCGTGCCGCACAACGACCGCCATGCCATGCAGCTGACGCAGGGAAGACGGCCGTTCGGGAGGACGGTCGTGCGGATGGCGGAGCGCATGACCGCCCTCCGACTAAAGTTCTTGCCGCAGGGGCGAACCTGCGACGCGGCGCGTTGCCGGTGTTCTCACCGTGCGGCCGGCCCGGCCGGGGCCGTCGTCTGCAGGCGGCCCAGGAACTCGTGGCAGCGCCGGGCACGCTCGGAATCCTGGGCCATCATCTCGCTGAAGAACGATGCGACGTCGTCCATGCCTGCGTTTTTCGCGTCGCGCACGTATTGGCCGTAGTCGTGTCCCGCCTTCAGCGAGTGGTACTGCACCGAGATAAGATCGAACGTCACGTCGTCGAAACCCGTTTCATCCGTAGCCATGTCATCACCTATCCGTCTCGTCAGCGTGTCCGCCGGACCGGCTACCCTCGTAAGCCGGCACCAAACGGCGGCCCGGGGCGGTTTCGGTAGATGGCGGTTGTCCTCCGGACCGTTCGCTGGACGACGTAATCGGTGGCCCGACACGCGGCGCTCATCCGACGCTTGTTGCGGCGCCTAGGTATACAGGAAACAATGACGATTGTTCGCCAGGTTGACAGTTTGGGAGGGGTCCGCATGGGCATCAGTCGCGGCATGATCGCACGTCACTTCGTCCGTTCCCTAGCTCCAGCAGTCGCCGCCGCCTCCGGCCTCGGCGCGTCGGCCCTCGTCGGTTCCGCCCTGCCCACCGCCGCCGCCCAATGTCCGGACGTCCAGGTGGTCTTCGCCCGCGGCACCGGCGAAGCCCCCGGCGTGGGCCCCACCGGACAAGCCTTCGTCGACGCGCTGCACTCGCGCGTGGGCGCCAAGTCCTTCGACGTCTACCCGGTCAACTACCCCGCCAGCGACCAATGGGACACCGGCGTCGACGGCATCAGAGACGCCGCGGCTCATGTCAATTCGATGGCCCACGACTGCCCCAACACCAGAATGGTGCTCGGCGGCTACTCCCAGGGCGCGGCCGTGATGGGCTTCGTCACCTCACCGTCGGTGCCCGACGGCGTCGACCCCAACACCGTGCCCAGGCCCCTGGACCCCTCGGTGGCCAGCCACGTCTCCTCGGTCGTGCTGTTCGGCATGCCCAACGTGCGCGCCATGAACTTCCTCGGCGAGCCGCCGGTGGTCATCGGCCCGGCGTATCAGGACAAGACCATCAAGGTCTGCGCCACCGAAGACCCGGTCTGCTCCGACGGCATGAACTTCGCCGCCCACAACACCTACGCCGACGACGGCGCCATGATCGACAAAGGCGTCGCCTTCGCCTCCAGCCACCTCGACGCGGGCACCAGCGGCGCCGGGGCGCCCCCGGTCCGGGGCTTCAGCGGCTGAGCGACCGCTCGGCTACTCGGCGCCTTTGGCGTTCAGAAAGTTGACGATCCCCTGGGTGACCGCGGCGGCGTACCGCGCCCGGCCGTCGGGGCTTTGCATGCGCGCGGCGTCCTCGGCGTTCTTCATGTTGCCGAGTTCGACCAGGACGGCCGGGTACTGGGCCAGGTTCAGCCCCGCCAGGTCGTCGCGGCCGTACAGGCCGCCCGACCCGATGTAGTTGGCGGGCTGGAACCCGGCCTGCGACAGCGCATCCCGCATGGTGGTGGCCAGCTGGACGGCCGGGCCGGCCTGGACGTCGTTCAGCGGCGGGCTGGAGTAGTTCACGTGGAATCCGCTGCCCGAGGCCGGTCCCCCGTCGGCGTGGATGCTCACGATCGCGTCCGGGCGCATCGCGTTGGCGGCCGCCGCGCGTTGGTCCACGCACGGGCCGACGGAGTTGTCGTTGTCGCGGGAGAGTTGGGTGCGCACGCCCATCTGGTTCAGCGACTCGCTGATCAGCGTCACGACGGCCCAGGTGAACGCGTGCTCGGGGTAGCCGTCGGCGGTGGCGGCGCCGGAGGTCTGGCAGGCCTTGGTCCCGCCGCGCCCGTTGGGGACCTGCTGGTTGATCGAGGCGTCGTTGACGCCGTTGTGCCCGGGGTCGAGGAAGACGGCCGCCCCGGCCAGGCCGGCGTGGGCGCAGGGTGCGCTCAGCAGCGCGCCGGCACCGAGCAGCGCCGGCGCGAATCTCAGCACGTCGCGGCGCGAAACGGGTCCGAGACTCACCGCGCGATGGTAGCAATCGGCGCGGCGTCACCGACCGCTCAGACGTCGGTGAGCGCCCGCGCCGCGGCGCGGAACATCGTCTGTTTGATCGCGCCGAGCGTGCCGGGGTCCTTGCCGCCCAGCGGGCGCAGCAGGCCGGTCGCCGCCTCGGTCACCTCGCCCTCGGCGGCGGTCGCGTCGACGATGCCGAACTCGGCCGCCTCGTCCCCACCGAACCGCCGCCCGGTCGTCATCGAGGCGACCGCGGCGCGGGGCGTGAGCTTGGCCTGAATCAGCGCGGCCATGCCATCGGTGAACGGGATGCGGATGTCGACCTCGGGGAAGCAGAAGAATCCCCGGTCGGCGCGCATCACCCGCACGTCGTGGGCCATGGCCAGCATGGCGCCGGCGCCGAAGGCGTGCCCGGTGATCGCGGCGGCGGTCGGCATCGGGAAGGTCAGGACGCGGGCCAGCAGCGCCTGCACCCGCGCGACGTAGTCCCGGGTCTGCTCGGCGTGCGCGCCCAGCCAGTCCAGATCCAGCCCGTTGGTGTAGAACTTGCCGCCCGCGGTGGTGACCAGCCCCTGGGCGCCGGCCTTCTCGATCTCGTCGAGGTGCTCGGTGACGGCGTCGAGAAACTTTGGGGAGAACCGATTCTCGTCCTCGCCGAGGTGTAGCACCGCGATCTTGTCGTCCCAACCCAACATCGGTGTCATGTCCCGTCCTTTCCTCTGGTGTGGCGCCGGGGTTCCCCGGCGCCGAGCACGGCGGTGACCGCGGCGCGCAACCGTGCGCGCGCGTCGGGGTCGTCGATTCGGTTGCGGCGCAACAGGATCGCTGTCGGCAGGTCGACGAGGCACATGGTGACGACGTCGACGGCCGCCGCGTCCTTGCGGTCCCACAGCAGGCGGGCCAACCGGATCATCGACTCCACCAGCAGTCGGTCCAGGTCACGCAACTGTGCGGCGATGTCGGGCGGCGTCTGCGGGCCCAGCAGCTCCTCGCGCCGCACGGTCAGCAGCAGCCGCGACGACGCCGGGTGGTCGTGGGCGAAGACGGCCGGGGCCTCGGCCGCGGCCACCACGGCGGCCACGGCGTCGCCCCGCGGTGCGGCGTCGATCAATTCGGCTTGCACGCCCAGGAATCGGTGCCCGGCCCGCAGCCACGCTCGCCCGACGAGCCCCGCCCGCGAGCCGAACGCGTGATACAGCGCGCCGTTGGACACGCCGGTCGCGTCGCCGACGGCCCTGATCGTCACCGCGGCGGGCCCGGCCTGCACGGCCAGCCGTTCGACGGCATCCAGGATCTGATCCTGGTCGTGAACCCGGGGACGCGGCACGCCCACCACAGTAACAGAGCGGTTGCTCTGTTATTTCGTGGTGTACGACGTGCGCGAAATCCGGAAGAAGTGGCCGGTGGAGGAGTCGGTGCAGGTGATGGCGGCGGCCTCGCTCGTGCAGCTGAGCGCGGCCACGGACCGCGTCTCACCGACCGGGAGCGTCGGCAGCCCGATGCCGCGCGTGGTGTCCGTGTGGCAGACCATGGCCGGTGAGCTGCCCTGCACCAGGTCGATCTGGTCACCGAACGCCCCGACGCAGGACCGCGGGCGGGGCGGCATCACGTAGCTGGGTTCCGCCACCCCGCAGGACGCGCGGGGCGCGTCGCCTCCGAACGCCGCCATCACGCACGTGACGTCGCCCGAGGGCGACTGGAACTGCTCGAACGGATCCGCGTGCGCGACGGCCGCCGGCCCCGCCGCGACCGCGACCAACACCGCCGCCAGGCGCTTGGCTTTCATGCTGCAGTTGTAGCCCTTTTCGGCCGACAACGGTACCTGGACCGTACTTAAAAGTATGGTACGGTCGGCGCCATGTCCGTGATCGACGACCGGCAGCTGCACGGCATCACCGACGACTTCGTCGCCCGGCTGGCCGAGCGCGCCGAGGAGGCCGAGCGGCTGCGCCGGCTACCGGCGGCGACCGTCGACGAGTTCCGGCGGACCGACCTGTTCCGGCTGCTGCTGCCGGCCCGCTTCGGCGGCATCCAGGCGTCGTTTCCCGAACTGCTGCAACCGATTCGGCGCATGGCGCACGGCTGTGCGTCCAGCGCCTGGACGCTGGGGTTCTACGCCCTGCACAACTGGATGCTCTCGCTGTTCGACCTGCGGGCCCAGGAGCAGGTGTTCGCCTCGGGGCCGGTGCTGGCGCCCGCTCCCCTGGCCCCCACCGGCCGCGGCACCCCGGCCGACGGCGGCGTGCGCCTGACCGGCCGGTGGTCGTGGGCCACCGGCGCGATGGACGCCGACTGGGTGATGGTCGGGGCGCTCGTCGAGCGGCCCGACCGGATCGATCCGGCGCTGGTGCTGGTGCCCGCTGGCCAGGTCGAGGTCGCCGACACCTGGCACACCGCGGGCATGCGGGGCACCGGCTCCCACGACGTCGTCGTCACCGACGTGCTCGTCCCCGAGCACCACCTGGTCTCGGTGGCCGACATCTACGCCGGGACGGCGCCGGGCGCACGGACCCACGACGCCCCGACGTATCGGTGGCCGATGGTGCCGGCCCTGGCGCTGGTCGCGTCGATGCCGGTGCTCGGCGCCGCCGAACGGGTCACCGAGCTGTTCGCCGAACGGCTGGGCGGCCGGGTCCTGGCGTACAGCGGTGCGGCGCAGAAGGATCAGCCGGCCGCACAGATCCGGCTCGCGAGCGCGCGCGTGCGGCTGCGCGCGTTGCGGGCGCTGGTCGACGAGACCGCCGGCGGCATCGAGGACCTGGTGGTCCGCGGCGAACGGGTGAGCCGGGCGGTGCGGGCCGACGCGCGGCTGGCGGCCGCGCACACGGTGCACGAGAGCAAGGCGATCATCGCCGACCTCGTCGAGGCCTCCGGCGCCAGCGCGCAGTTCCTGTCCAACCCGATGCAGCGCTTCAAGCGCGACGTGGACATCGCGGCCGGGCATGTGGTGTTCGACTACGACGTGAGCCGAGAGTTGGCCGGGGCGTTGGCGATTGGCGCCAAGATCTCCCCGATCGCGATGGTCTAATCCTTGAGCATCAGCTCGAGGAATTCCTCCCGCTGCGCCGCCTTTTGCGCCTGCTGGGCCGAGTCGGCCAGGTGCAGCAGCCCGATGCCGGCGGCGAAGGTCAGCTGGGCGCGCAGCCTGGCGTCGTCGGGGCTGAAGCCGTAGTCGCTGTATGCCTTCGTCACGGCGCGCAGCAGGCGCCGGTCGGCCGCGCGGACGTTGGCGGCGGCGGCCGGGTCGGTGCGGGCCCATTCGCGCATCGCGCGTTCCAGCGTCCAATGCCCCGGGCTGGTCAGCGCCGCCATCATGGCCGACAGGCGTTCCCGCGGCGGCAGCGCGTCCAGCTCGGCCAGCGACTGCCGGTCCTGTTCCAGGAAGGTGTTCCACGAGTCGACCAGCGCGGCGCGGTAGCTGTCCATGTCGTCGAAGTGCCAGTAGAAGCTCCCGCGGGTGACCCCGGCCTGCTGGCAGAGGCGCTCGATCTTGAGCGCGCGCACCCCCTGCTCGGCGAGCAGCGTGTAGCCCGCCTGCAGCCAGTCCTCCACGGACAGGCGGGGGGTCCTACTCGCGGGCACACCTGAAGGTTACGGGTGATTTGCTCGCTCGCAGAGTGGGTTATCCGGCGGGGTCTAGGGTTTGCTCGCGGCCGTCGCTGCAGGCCGGCTCCCGGCGTCGGTGAATTCCTGCCAAACACACGGCGAAGGGAAGCGGTGTGCCCGGCACAGGGGTGTAACGTCCCGATTTGCTAGCCGACAAATTCCTGTTAACTGTTGGCCGCATTTGCCAGGCCGAAGGATCAGGGGGCGCCGTGAGCACGACCGACATGTTCGACGTGTCGGCCGGGACCGATGCCGACGAGGTCGTGGTCGCGCTGCACGACGAGGCGCTGCTGCTGGGCGGGGACCCCGCCGCCGTCGAGTCCTACCTGACGCGGCTGCGTTCCATCGCCGGGCCGGGCATGCGGGTCGCCGGGATCGACGCCGCCTCGCTGGCGAGCGGGCTCGTCGGGGTGGCCGCCCTGCTGGCCGACTGCGGCAAGTACGTGCAGCTGCATCGCGACGCCGTGGACGCGCTGAAGGAAGGCAACCTGGTTCCCCTCGGCGAGGGCTTCTTCCGGCTGGCGACGGGCGTCGACGCCGGGGAGCTGCTGGCCTCGCTGCAGTGGCAGCCCGCGGTGCTGGGCGCTGAGGCGATGATGTCGGCGCAGATGATCGCCGTGCAGGTGGCGCTGAAGTCGGCGGTCGCGCAGGTGGAGGACGCGGTCCGCCGGGTGGAGGACAAGGTCGAAGCGGTGCTCGACGTCGCCCGCGCCCAGCGCGCCGGAGATGTGCTGGGCAACCACCTGACCATTTCGCGGATGGTCGACTCGCTGGAGAAGTACGGCTCGCTGCCGGAGGCGTACTGGGATTCGGTGGCCGCCCTGGGCCCGGCGCTCAACGTCACCGTCGAGCAGCTGCGCAACCATGTCAGCCGCATGCTGGCGTCCTTCGACCCCGGGCTGCCCGTGCAGCAGCGCGCCGAGCGGCTGCGTAATGCGTTCGAGGACAACCGGCTTGGCGACGCGCTGAGCCTGCTGGTGATCACCGAGGAATCGCTGCACAAGTGGCAGCGGCTGAACCTCGCGCGCATCGAGTCGACGCAGCCCGAGCACCTGCTGCGGGCGATCGACGAGGCGCGCGAGCTCGTCGACCATCACCTGCGCGAGGACATCGAGATCTACCAGAAGGCGAAGGAAATCCTCGACCGGTTCGCGAAGTCCCATGCGGTCGACGGTTTTCGCATCCGGTCGGTGCGCGAGCTGGCCAAGCAGCGCGACGCCCTGCGCGACGAGCTCGACCGTTTCGCGGAGGCCCGCCGGCACCAGGTCGAGACCTGGGAGGACTTCCACATTCCGAGCTTCTTCGACGCCGCCGTCGCCACCTTGGAAGCCGCCGGTTCCATTACCGGCCAGGCGCTGGTTGGCGTGGGCCGGGGGCTCCTGTGGTTGGGCACGCAGGTGGTCGAGCCGTTCCGGGGCAAAGCCACCGAGGAACCGCCTCAGACCAGCAGCTCTGGACTCGAGGAACATCAGTCGGCATCCTGACCGGGCGGCGACGCTTTCGGGCGGGCGCGGTGAGTCGTCGTTGACTGCGGGCGAGGCCGCCTTGATACTCCACCAGTACGGCCGTTCCGCGGCTGAACCGGTTGGGGCGCAAAGGAGGTCGGCGTGATCGATTTGGGGCTCTCGGGTAAGCGTGCGGTGGTCTCCGGTGCGGGCTACATCCCCGAGCGCGCGGGCCACGGCTGGTTCACGTCGCTGGCCCTGGCCGAGGCCGGTGCCGCGGTGGCCTGCATCGACATCGACGAGGCGCGCGCGGAGCAGGTTGCCGGCGAGATCGTCGGCCGGGGCGGCACCGCCGTCCCGATCGTCGCCGACATGACCGATCCCGAGCAGGTCGGGCGGGCGATCGACGACGTCGAGGCAGCGCTGGGCGGTATCGACGTGTGCGTCGACATCATCGGGGGCGCGAACTGGTCGAAGGTCGAGGACTTCACCACCGAATTGTGGGACGCGGCAATCCACTACAACCTGACCCAGGTGTTCTACCTTTTTCAGGCCGCGGCACGCTACATGATCGGCCAGGGCAGCGGTGGGTCGCTGGTGGCGATCGCGTCGGTCGACGGCATCGCCTCGGCGACCTACCACGCCGCCTACGGCGCCGCCAAGGCCGGCGTCATCTCGCTGGTGAAGACCTTCGCCGACGAGCTGGGCCGGTACGGCATCCGCGCCAATGCGGTCGCGCCGGGCAACGTGGGCTCGGGCAACGAGGATCAACCGCCTGGTGAGTACAACGTCAACGGGATCAACCCGCTGGCGGCGCCCCGCGCGCATGACATCGCCAACGCCGCGCTGTTTCTGTCCTCCGAGCTGGCCGCCCGCATCACCGGCCAGACGCTTGTGGTGGATGGCGGTGCCACCATTCGGCAGCTGTGGGGACTGGGCGAGTCGATGATCCCGGCCGACCCGCAAGCGGCGATGCCGGACTTCATGCGGCCCGGGCCGTCGGGGGGCTAGCGCTGGTGGATTATCGGCAGGCCGGGCACCGAGCTTCTGCCCTTGAGCACATATGGCGTCGTGATCGAGCCGATGTAGATGTCGCGCATGTCCTGCCCGCCCCAGGCGATGCTGGTCGGGCCGTTTAATAGCGCGCCGTCGGGATCGTCGAGGACGACCGTCGCCGTGCCGTCCGGGCGGATCGCCACGATCCTGTTAGCCAAAACGAGTGTGACCCAGAGGTTTCCCTCGGCGTCGAACGCGCATCCGTCGGCCATCCCCCACCGCCGGCCTACGTCCGGGTCACCCATGAACCGGCCGGCGTCGGGGCCGTACTCGTCGGGGCGCCTGTCCCCCAGCGGCGGGCCGTATTGCTCTGGCGGGCCGAGTGTTTCGCCGTCGATCGGAAACCGCACCACGTCGGCGGTCAGCGTGCGAACCACATACAGGTAGTCCTCGTTGCGATCCAGCGCCATACAGTTGGGGAAGTTCACCCCGTCAGCGACCACGTGCACCGATTGGTGATCCGGCGCGACCCGGAAGATGAACCCGTCGGCCGTTCCGCGCCCGATGGTATCGAGAAGATCGTCTGCCACCGTGCTCACCGAACACCACAGGGCACCAATCGAATCCACGCACGCAAAGTTTAGCCACTTCAGCGGGCGTCCATCGAGTTGGTCGGCCAGCACCGCCGTGATGGCGCCGGTCGTCGGGTCGAGGTCCTGCAGCGCGCCCAAGCCCCAATTGGCAATCAGGAAGTGGCCGTCGCGGTCGAGCGCGATGCCGTTCGGCTCGCCGCTGGCCTGGCCGATGTGCCGGACGGTGTGCTCATCGATGAGTTCTGCGACAGCTGAGGACTTGTCGGAGGCGAACACCCGACCGTCGCTGGCCACCAGAACGTGTTCCGGGCGATCCACGCCGCGTCCGACGGGATGCAAGCCGATCACCGCGATGGTGGTCTTGCCCGTTCCGTTCATCGATCCCCTTTGAACGTCTAGCTGTCCAACGCTAACCCGAGTCGTGATCCGGATTTGGCTTGCAGTGGGCAGTTTGACAAGCATGGGTCTGCTGCACGAATAGGTGACAGCTTCTTCACGCGGCCTGGCTGGCCGGTGTGGTCATGATTGCTTCGTATTCGATCGGGGTCAACCGGCCGAGGGCGGCCTGGCGGCGTCGGCGGTGGTAGGTGCGTTCGATCCAGGTGACGATGGCGATGCGCAGTTGCTCGCGGGTGTCCCAGCGGCGGCGGTTCAGCACGTTTTTCTGTAGCAGGCTGAAGAACGATTCCATCGCGGCGTTGTCGCCGGCTGCGCCGACGCGGCCCATCGATCCCGTAGCGGCCCAGAGCGTGGACGAATCGTCGGCTTCGAAATTGACTGCCCCTGTCGGTGTGGACGATGCAGCCGGCGACGTCACCGCGGCGTGCGACAGCGCCGGCCAGGGCTTGGGTGGCTAGTCGTGATTTCATGCGCGAGTCGATCGAGTAGCCGACGATGCGGTTGGAGAACGCGTCTTTGATCGCACACAGGTAGAGCTTGCCCTCGCTGGTGCGGTGCTCGGTAATATCGGCCAGCCACAATCGATTTGGCACCTCAGCGGTGAAACGGCGACCGACCAGGTCATCGTGGACCGGCGGGCCGACCTTCCCGTTCTTACCGCGTCTGCGCTTACCGAACGCACTCCACCAGCCGTTGTCGGCGCAGATCCGCCAGGCAGTGCGCTCGGCCATCGGATGCCCGGCGTCGCGGGCCTCCTCGACTAGGAATCGGTAGCCGAACTCGGGGTCGTCGGCGTGGGCGTCGAACAACGCGTTGGCCCGATGTGCGGCAACGTATTCGGAGTCGGTCACCGGATCGGCCAGCCAGCGGTAATAGGGCTGGCGGGCGAGCTTGAGGACCCGGCACGTCACCGCAACGGGAATCCCGTTGGCGGCGAGCTCTTTCACGAGCGGGTAAAGCCTTTTCCCGGCAGATTGGACTGCGACAAATACGCCGCGGCCCGGCGCAGCACTTCGTTCTCCTGCTCAAGCAGCTTGATCCGTCGACGGGCCTCCCGCAGCTCCGACGACTCGCTGGTCGTCGTGCCCGGCTTGGCGCCCTCATCGACGTCGGCCTGGCGCATCCAGTTCGACAGCGTGACCGGATGCACCCCGAAATCGGCGGCGATCTGCTCGAGTGTCACCCCGTTCTCACGATTGCGGGCGACCCGTACGACATCGTCGCGGAACTCCTGGGGATACGGGCGTGCCATAGTGACATCCTCTCAGCCCGCCCAGTCTGGGCAAGCGAGCTCGGTGTCACCTGTGAAACGCCCTGGAAATCCCGGAGGCTCCTGACCTTGGAAACGAGGATGCAGGTATGCCCACGGAATCGTCGTCGGG
>NZ_LQOU01000040.1 GCF_002102155.1 Mycobacterium europaeum | reverse complement strand
CCACCGCCCACGACCGAACCGCCGCCCCCGACAGCAACGGAGACCCAGACCGTGACGGTGACGCCCGCCCCGCCGCCGCCGCCGCTGAGTTTCCAGCCGCCCGCGCAGGCATCCCCGCACACCGAGATGTCGCCCGGCGCCGCCAGGGGCCCCGAGGTGGCGAACCTGGCGACCAAGATGTTCCAGGCGCTCAGGCCGTCGCGGTCCGGGGCGCTGCACAAGCCCTCCGGCGCCCTGACGATCGGCCGCGCCACCGACAACGACGTCGTCATCCAGGACGTCCTCGCCTCCCGCCATCACGCGTTCTTGATCCAGACGCCGCTGGGCACCGAGATCCGCGACGCCCACAGCGTCAACGGCACCTTCGTCAACGGCGTGCGGGTGGGGTCCGCGGTGCTGACCGAGGGCGACCTGGTCACCATCGGCAACGTCGACCTGGTGTTCACCCGCGGCGAGCTGCTCCGCCGCACCGAGGCGGCGACGCGCACCGGCGGCCTGGAAGTCAACTCCGTCTGCTTCACCGTGGACCACGGAAAGCAGCTGATCGACCACATCTCGCTGACCGCCCGGCCCGGCACGCTGACGGCCATCATCGGCGGTTCGGGCGCCGGCAAGACCACGCTGTCGCGGCTGATCGTGGGCTACACCAGCCCCACGTCGGGCTCGGTGACGTTCGAGGGCCACGACATCCACGCCGAATACGCGTCGATGCGCAGCAGGATCGGGATGGTCCCGCAGGACGACGTCGTGCACCGCCAGCTGACCGTCAACCAGGCCCTGAACTACGCCGCCGAGCTGCGGCTGCCGCCCGACACCAGCAAAGCCGAGCGGGCTCAGATCGTCGCCCAGGTGCTCGAAGAACTGGACATGACCAAGCACGCCGAGACCCGGGTGGACAAGCTGTCGGGCGGGCAGCGCAAGCGCGCCTCGGTGGCCCTGGAGCTGCTCACCCAGCCGTCGCTGCTGCTGCTCGACGAGCCGACTTCCGGCCTGGACCCGGCGCTGGACCGTCAGGTCATGCTGATGCTGCGCCAGCTCGCCGACGCCGGCCGTGTGGTGCTGGTGGTGACGCACTCGGTGTCCTACCTGGACGTCTGCGACCAGATCCTGCTGGTCGCACCCGGCGGCAAGACCGCGTTCTGCGGGCCACCCGACCAGGTCGAGGCGGCCATGGGCACCCGCAACTGGGCCGACATCTTCGCCAAGGTGGGCGCCGATCCCGACGAGGCCAACCGCCGCTTCCAGGAGCGCAACCAGCAAGCGTCCAAGCCGCCGTCGCCGCAAAGCCCGGCCGACCTGGGCGAGCCCCCGAGGACCGACATCTGGAAGCAGCTGTCCACGATCGCGCGCCGCCAGGTTCGCCTGGTCGTGTCCGACCGGGGCTACACGGTCTTCCTCGCAGTCCTGCCGTTCCTCATCGGCGCGTTGTCGCTGACCGTGAAGGGTCCCCACCCCGGCCTCGGCCCGGCCGACCCGCTCGGTCCCGCGCCCACGCAGCCGCAGTACATCATGGTGCTGTTGAACATCGGCGCCGTCTTCATGGGGACCGCGCTGACCATCCGGGACCTGATCGGCGAGCGCCCGATCTTCCGGCGCGAGCAGGCCGTCGGCCTGTCCACCACCGCCTATCTGCTGGCCAAGATCGCGGTGTTCTGCGTCTTCGCCACGGGCCAGGCGGCGGTGGCGACCATCATCGTGCGGCTGGGCAAGGGTGCGCCGACGGCACACCCCCCGTTCTTCGACAACTCCACGTTCTCGCTGTTCGTCACCGTCGCCGGAACCTGTGTGGCGTCGGCGATGCTGGGCCTGTTGCTGTCCGCCCTGGCGCAGTCCAACGAGCAGATCATGCCGCTGCTCGTGGTGTCGATCATGTCGCAGCTGGTGTTCTCCAGCGGCATGATCCCGGTCTATCAGCGCTTCGGCCTCGAGGAGCTCGCCTGGCTGACGCCCGCCCGCTGGGGTTACGCCGCGGGCGCCTCCTCGATCGACTTTCCGTCGCTGGTGAAGGTGAAACAGATCCCGACCAACGACCCGATCTGGCAGCACTCGAAGCACATCTTCGTGTTCGACATGGCCATGCTGGCGTTCCTGTCCGCCGCCTACACCGGCTTCGTCCGGTGGCACATCCGGCTGAAGCGCTGAACTCGCGGGCCGGTCCGATGACACAAGCCGCCGAGCCCGTGCTGACCGTTCGATCGGACCGATCGAAGGGCAGCTTCGCGGCCGGCCGCGACGTGGTGGTCGGGAGCGACCTGCGCGCGGACCTGCGGGTGGCGCACCCGCTGATCGGGCGCGCACACCTGCTGCTGAGGTTCGACCGCGGCAAGTGGGTCGCGCTGGACAACCATTCGCTGAACGGGATCTACCTCAACGGCCAGCGGGTGCCCCTGGTCGACATCGAGGACGGCCAGACCCTCAACATCGGCAAGCCCGACGGCCCCCGGATCACGTTCGAAATCGGCCACCACACCGGGACCGTGGGCATGCTCCCGCCGACCACGGAGTCGATCCCGGTCATCACACCGCCCGGCGACGCGCACCCGGCCCCCCCGACCGGCCAGCGGCCACCGGCCCCACCGCCGCGCCCCTGGCAGGGCCCGAACCGCACCACCGCCGTGCCGATCGTGCGGCCCGACGCCGCGACACGGTCGGTGCCGCAGACCGGCGGCCCGCCCCAGGCGAATCCGCCGACCGAGATCGGCGTGAGCGGCCAGGTCGCCGAGTTCCCGACCACGCGGGTGCAGAACCTCGGACCCGAATCCGAGCGGGTGACCGACCGACCGGGCCGCGCCGCCTGGATCGGCCGCGCGCTCGACAACGACATCGTCATCCACGACGTGCTGGCGTCACGCCATCACGCGTTTCTCACGCCGACGCCGGCGGGCACCGAGATCCGCGACGCCAACAGCAGCAACGGAACCTTCGTCAACGGGCTCAAGGTGGCGGCGGCGGTGCTGTCCGAAGGCGACGTGGTGACCATCGGGAACGTCGACCTGGTGTTCTCCGGCGGCATCCTGGTCCGCCGCCAGGAGGCGGCGGCGCGCACCGGCGGCCTGGAGGTGCGCGGCGTCGACTTCAGTGTCGGCGGCAAGAATCTGCTGGAACGGATCTCGCTGACCGCCCGCCCGGGCACGCTGACCGCCCTCATCGGCGGGTCGGGTGCGGGCAAGACCACGCTGTCGCGGCTGATCGCCGGGTACGCCACCCCGACCTCCGGGTTGGTCACCTTCGAGGGCCACAACATCCACACCGAGTACGCGTCGCTGCGGACCCGGATCGGGATGGTCCCGCAGGACGACGTGGTGCACCGCCAGCTCACGGTCAACCAGGCCCTCTGCTACGCGGCCGAGCTGCGGCTGCCGCCGGACACCACCAAGGCCGACCGCGAAGAGGTCGTCGCGCAGGTGCTCGACGAACTCGGCCTGACCCAGCACGCGGGCACCCGGGTCGACAAGCTCTCCGGCGGGCAGCGCAAGCGCGCCTCGGTGGCGCTCGAGTTGCTGACCGGGCCGTCGCTGCTGATCCTCGACGAGCCGACGTCGGGGCTGGACCCGGCGCTGGACCTGCAGGTGATGACCATGCTGCGCCAGCTGGCCGACGCGGGCCGGGTGGTGCTGGTGGTCACCCACTCGCTGACCTACCTCGACGTGTGCGACCAGGTGCTGTTGATGGCGCCCGGCGGCAAGACCGCCTTCCTCGGGCCGCCGGACCAGATCGGCGCCGCCATGGGGACCACCAACTGGGCGCAGATCTTCGCGAAGGTCGGCGCCGACCCCGACGAGGCCAACCGCCGTTTCCTGGCGCAGAACAAACCGCCGCCGGCCGTCCAGACGGAGGCGCCGGCCGACCTCGGTGTCCCGCCGCGCACCAGCACCCGTCGCCAGTTCTCCACCGTCGCCCGCCGCCAGGTGCGCCTGGTGGTCGCCGACCGCGCCTACTTCGTGTTCCTGGCGCTGCTGCCGTTCGTGATGGGCGCGCTGTCGCTGACCGTTCCCGGCCACACCGGTTTCGGCTACGCCGATCCGACGAGCGACTCGGCCGGCGAGGCCGCGACGATCCTGACGCTGCTCACCATGGCCGCGGCCTTCATGGGCACCGCACTGACCATCCGCGACCTGATCGGCGAGCGGCCGATCTTCCGGCGCGAGCAGGCGGTCGGGCTGTCGACCACGGCCTACCTGCTGGCCAAGATCGCGGTGTTCTGCGTGTTCGCCGTCGCCCAGGCGGCGATCGCCACGGCCATCGTGGTGATCGGCAAGGGCACGCCGACGCGCCCGGCCGTGCTGCTCGGCAACCCGACGCTCGAGCTGTTCGTCGCCGTCGCCGCGACCTGTGTGGCCGCGGCGATGCTGGGTCTGCTGCTGTCGGCGCTGGCGCGCTCCAACGAGCAGATCATGCCGCTGCTGGTGGTGTCGCTGATGGGCCAGATGGTGCTGTCCGGCGGGATGGTGCCGGTCACCAACCGGGTCTTCCTCGACCAGCTGTCCTGGGCGGTGCCGTCGCGGTGGGGGTACGCCGCGCAGGCGTCGACGGTCGACCTGTGGACGGTGGCGCCCGGCCCGCAGAACCCGCGGGACAGCCACTTCCAGCACACGCCGTCCGCCTGGCTGTTCGACATGGGCATGCTCGCGGCGTTGTCGATCGCCTACGCCGGCCTGGTGCGGTGGCGCATCCGGCTCAAACACTGACCTCAGCCGTCCAGGGTCTCCCCGAGGCGCAGGCCGTGCGCCGCCGCGTAGGCCACCGCCTGGCCGACGTCGACGCGGGCGCCCGCCAGCGATGCGGTTCGCCACAACGAGGGATCCACGGTCGCCCCCCGCAGGTCGGCGTCGTCCAGCCGGGCGCCCGTCGCCCGGGCGCCGGACAGGTCGGCGCCGCGCAGCACCGCCTTGCGCAGGTCGGCCTCCACCAGGCTGGCCTCGCGCAACCGGGAGCCGCTCAGGTCGACGCCGCGCAGGTCGTTACCGCCCAGCACCGCCAGCGTGAAGTCGACCTCGTCGAAGGTGATCGGCCGCATCCGGCACTCGACGAAGACCGAGCCCAGCATGCTGCACTGTGCAAACGAGCTGTGCCATAACGACGTCCGCCGAAACGTGCAATTGCGGAAAGCCGACCCGCGGTGTTGCGACTCGGCCAGGTTGGCGCCGCCGAAGTTGCACTCGTCGAACACCACCCGTTCGGTGTGCAGCCGGCTGAGGTCCTCGTCGGTGAAGTCGTGGCCCAAGAATTGGCGGTCGACCCACCGCCCGGTCAATTGGCGGTCAGGGTGGCCAGGGCGTATTCGCTGACCGCGATCAGCGCGTCGGTCGCCGACCGGCGATCCCGGGCGTCGACGGTGATCACCGGGATGTGCGCGGGCAGGGTCAGCGCCTCGCGCACCTCCGCGACGGGATAGCGCGGCGCATCGTCGAATTCGTTGACCGCGACCAGAAACGGCAGGTTGCGGTGCTCGAAGAAGTCGACCGCGGCGAAGCTGTCCTCCAGCCGCCGGCAGTCCACCAGGACGATCGCCCCGATGGCGCCGCGCACCAGGTCGTCCCACATGAACCAGAACCGGCGCTGGCCCGGCGTGCCGAACAGATAGAGCACCAGGTCTTCGTCCAGGGTGATCCGGCCGAAGTCCATCGCGACGGTGGTGGTCCGCTTGTCGGGGGTGGCCTCCAGCGCGTCGACGGCGGTCGAGGCGTCGGTGAGCATCGCCTCGGTGCGCAACGGCATGATCTCCGACACCGCGCCGACGAACGTCGTCTTGCCGGCGCCGAAGCCGCCCGCGATGACGATCTTGGTCGAGGCGTGGGCTCCGCCTTGCTGCATCTCGGGGTGTACCTCAGAGTGCCTTAAGGCCACGCAGCGTCCTTCCTATCAGTTCGTGGCGCTCATCTCTGGTCGAACGCTCGGACAACGTCCTGTGCACCCGAAGGTAGCCGGACAACACCAGATCGCCGACCAGGACGCGCGTGACGCCGAGCGGAAGATCCAGCCGGGCAGAGATTTCCGCGACCGACGGGCTGCCGACGCACAACTGGATGATCCTGCCTTTCGCATCCTCAGCGGGCCACCGGTGGGCCAGGCCGGCCTGCAGCGTCTGAATCGGCGCTTCCACGGGAAGCTCGACGTCGGTGCCGGTCCGCCCGGCCGTCAGGGTGTACGGGCGGACCAGATTTCCTCTACGTGTGGTCGTCGGCCGGGGCTCGGGTTCGTCCATCGCGGCTCACGAGACGCCGGACCGGCGGGTGGACTGGACCACGCCCCCGACCCGCTCGACCAGGATGGCCATCTCGTAGCCGATTTGACCGATGTCGCACGACGTCGCGGCCAGGGTGGCCAGATGGGAGCCGTCGCCGACGCGCATCAACAGCAGGTAGCCGTGCTGCATCTCGACCACGGACTGCAGCACCTGGCCGCCCTCGAACAGCTGCGCGGCGCCGGTCGCGAGGCTGGCCAGGCCGGAGGCGACGGCGGCCAGCTGGTCGGCGCGCTCGCGCGGGAGATGCTCGCTGGCGGCGATGGGCAGGCCGTCGACGGAGACCAGCAGGGCGTGCGCCACGCCGGGGACCTCGCGGGCGAACCGCGTCACCAGCCAGTCCAGTGGGGGGGCACCGCCCGCTCGCGGGGGAATACCGGGTGAGGTCATTGCTGATCGGACCCTTCTTCGCGGGCGTGCGACCGGCCGGTGCGCACCCCGCCGAAGTGACTGCTGAAGGAGGCGCGAACCGCCTCGGGATCGCGCGCGGCGGCCGCGTGCTGCGGCTCCCGGGCGGAGTCGGGCCGGTCCTGCTCGGGCAGGTCGGTTCCGTTGGCCGCGCCGGGCACCAGCCGGGCCCCGGGAGTGCGGACCGGCAGGCCGTGCTCGGCGGTGCGCGCCTCGACGGGCTTGTCCTCGGCCGCCGCGGCCAGTGTCCAGCCGCGGTCCCATACCGACTGCCAGTCCAGGTCGGGGCTGTTGACCAGGTCGTGCGGATCGCCGAGCATCTCCGACAGCATCCGCCGGTAGATCACGTCGTCGTCGGCCGGGGTGGCCGCACCCTGCGGGGCGGCCGGGATCGACAGGCCGGGTGCGCTCGGTGCGGAGGCGGCCGGCTTGTCGGCCTCCCGCGACCGCGCGGCGAAGAACGCCGACGTGTCCGACGCGGTCCGGGCGGGTTTGGGCTCCGGCTCGGCGGGGGCCGCCGGGGCGGCCGGTTGCGCCGGGGTCCCGCTCTCCCACCACGGGGTGGGCAGTTCGCGCCGGGGCCGCCGGGGCTGTTGCTCGGCGGGTGGGGCAGGCACGTCGGTGATGCCGCTGGACCCGGGGTTGCGGCGCGGCAACAGCGTGACCGGTGGCACGGAGTCGGCCGCGGCGGCGCGCACCGCCGGCTCGGGCGCGCGTTCCTCGGGGGCGTCCCCAGCGGCGGGTTGCGCGCTGGGTGACGAGACGGCCCTGATCCGCGCGACGCGAACCGGCTGGCCGGTGCCCTCGAGGATGGCCGGCGGCAGGTAGATCTCGGCGGTGGTGCCGGGGCCCGCCTCGTTGGCCGCCGGGCCGCGCAGCCCGACCCGGATGCCGTGCCGGGCCGCGATCCGGCCGACCACGAACAGGCCCATGTGGCGGGCGTTGTCCGGGCTGACCTCGCCCCCGGCCTGCAGCCGCATGTTGGCGATGCGCCGATCGGTGTCGTTCATGCCCAGCCCGGAGTCGGCGATCCGCACCACGACTCCGCCGTCGCCGCCGCGGGCCGCCGAGACCCGCACGGGCGTCGAGGGCGGCGAATAGCGCAGGGCGTTGTCGATCAGCTCGGCGAAGAGGTGGATGGCGCCACCGGCGGCCGCGCCGATCAGCGTGCTGTTGTCCGGCAGCCCCGCGATCTCGACGCGCCGGTAGTCCTCGACCTCCGACACCGCCGCGTTGAGCACGGTCGCCAGCGGCACCGGGTCGCGCTGGTCGCGGGCGAGCTGCGCGCCGGCCAGCACCAGCAGGTTGGCGCTGTTGCGGCGCAGCCGGGCCGCGAGGTGGTCCAGCCGGAACAGGCTGTCCAGGCGTTCGGGGTCCTCCTCGTTGCGCTCGAGCCGGTCGATGAGCGACAGCTGCTGGTCGACCAGCGAGCGGCTGCGCCGCGACATGGTCTCGAACATGTCGTTGACCAGCAGCCGCAGCCGCGCCTCGTCGCCGGCCAGCAGCAGGGCCTGGGTGTGCAGTTCGTCGACGGCGTGGGCGACCTGGCCGATCTCCTCGGTGGTGTACACGGGCAGCGGTTGCGGCGTCGGCTCGGCGCCGCCCGCCTTGACCCGGGCGATCTCCTCCTCGAGGTCGGTGTGGGCCACCTTGAGGGCGCCGTCACGCAGGACGCGCAGCGGCCGCACCAGGGCGCGCGCCACCAGCAGCACGACGACCAGCGCGATCACGATGGCGGCCAGCACCACGACCGTGTCGATGATCGCGGAGTTGCGCTTGTCGGCGGCCTGGGCGTGCACGGATTTCGTCACCGACGCGGTGGCGTCCTTGATGACCTGCTCGGCGATCTCGTCGGTGGTCTGGATCGAGCGCAGCAGGTCGGCGTCGTCGACGAGCACGCTGGCCGGATCGGACATGATCGCCATCCGGGTCACCAGCTGCTGCTGCAGCGTCTTGGCCTCGGGCGAGCCCGCGCCGAGGACTTCGCTCATCCCGAACAGCGTCGACGGCTCGGTCCCGGCCAGGGTGATCATCGACGTCCGCAGTTGCGGCTCGGGCAGGTCGGCGCCGCGGGTGACGAGGATCTTCTGCATCGTCATCTGGCCGCGGGCCCCGACCGCCCGGCTCAGGCCCTGGGTCTGGGCGCGGATCTTCTCGTCGTCGACGCGCACCGACGCGTTGATGACGTCCTCCGCGGTCAGCAGGATGGGGGCGTAGAGGGTCACCCGCTCCCGCAACCCGAGCCCGTTGTCGGTCGCCTTGTTCACCAGCATCTGACCGCCGTCGAGCAGGTTGTTCACCCCCGACTGGACCTCGGGGCTCACGTCGGTGTCGCGCACCCGCGTGTCCAGCTCGTACTTGCGCGCGTCGAAGTTCTTCTTGGCCCCCTCGACGTCGCGCCCGGTGCCGCCCGCCACCAGGGCGACGTCCAGGGCCGACATGTACTTGGTGATCACCGGGACCAGGTCGGCGCGGGCCGCGGCCAGCCGCAGACCACTCGAGTTCGCCATCGCGCCCTCGATGCGCAGCGCCCCGAACACCGTTGCCAACGCCAGCGGGACCAGCACGATGGCCAGGACTTTCCACCCGACCGGCCAGTTGCTCAGCGACCAGGCCGGCGGGCGTTTGCCCGGGGCCGCGCCGGCGCTGCGGGGCGGTACGGACTCGGGTGCGGCCGCCTCGGCCGGGGCGGCCGGGCGGGCGAACATGGTCACGTCGCCGCGGCCGGGCGACCGGCCGCCGCGCTGATGGTCAGCGCTCGAGAAATCGAGAGGCTCATGAGACTTCCTGCTTTATCCACCCGTGCCACGCCAGATGGGCGCGAGCGCGTCAACGTGGCAATCCGACGAGTATGACAGCCCGCGGCCCAGGTCACCAGAATCCGTACTGAGCAGACCGGCCGCCCCAAGGCGCACCCCCGCGCGGACGCACGACCCTGGCAAACCGCGGCGAGACGGTCTACGCCGCCCGGAGGACCGCGACGAGGAAATCGGAGTCATCGGTGAACGGGCGCAGGTCCCAGGTGGACAGCAGCAGATCGGGCGCGAACCCGGCCGCCGCCGCGTCGTCGAGGAACTCGGCGAACGCATAGTCGCGGCCGGCGCCGAAGCCGATCGCCGCCCGGCCCTCGTCGGCGAGGTGGGCCCGCAGCCGGCTCAGCACCCGGCCCCGGGTGCTCGGCGCGAGGAACGCCATGACGTTGCCGGCGGACACGATGACGTCGAACGGCTCGGCGATGCCGCGGGCGGGCAGATCGAGCTCGGCGAGGTCGCCGACGAGCCAGCGCGGGCCGGGGTGATCGTGCTCGGCCGCCTCGATGAGCGCCGGGTCGACGTCGACGCCGACGACGTGGTGACCGGCGGCGGCCAGGTGCCCGCCCAGCCGGCCGGGGCCGCAGCCGGCGTCGAGGATCCGGGCGCCGCGGGGCGCCATCGCGTCCACGAAACGGGCCTCGCCGGCCAGGTCGTCACCCGCGCGGGCCATCGCCCGGAACCGCTCGATATACCACTGCGAATGTCCTGGATCGGCAGCGACTTTCTGCATCCAGAGGCTCTGCTCGACCATGCGACCATTATCGCGTTGTGTTCAAGCTGATGTTCTACTCCCCGCGCATCCCCCCGAACACGGGCAACGCCATCCGGACGGCGGCGGCCACCGGCTGCGAACTGCATTTGGTCGAGCCCCTGGGGTTCGACCTGTCCGAGCCCCAGCTCCGGCGGGCCGGGCTGGACTACCACGACCTGGCGTCGGTCACGGTCCACCCCTCGTTACCGGCCGCGTGGGACGCGCTCATGCCGGCGCGGGTGTTCGCGTTCACCGCGCAATCCAGCACGCGGTTCTCCGACATCGGCTACCGGCCCGGCGACGTGTTGATGTTCGGGCCCGAACCCGACGGGCTGGACGACGCCACGCTGGCCGACCCGCACGTCACCGAGCGGGTGCGCATCCCGATGCTGGCCGGCCGCCGCTCGCTGAACCTGTCCAACGCCGCGGCCGTCGCCGTCTACGAGGCCTGGCGGCAGCGCGGCTATGACGGGGCGGTCTGAGCCGGACGGCTACCAGGCGTTCCAGTGCGTGACCTGCTCGGCGGGCAACCGCTTGGCGGGGCGGAAGTCGGTGCCCTTGGTGTAGGCGATCGGGAACAGCCCGCCCTGGCTGTACTTGTCGTAGGGAATGCCCAGCACGTCGGCCACCTGCTGCTCGCCGTCGCGGAGCAGGTGCAACGTCGTCCAGCACGAGCCCAGCCCACGGGACCGCAGCGCCAGGCAGAAACTCCAGACCGCGGGAAACAGCGACGCCCAGAACGACACCCCACCCAACGGGGTCTGGTCGTCGCGGCCTTCGATGCAGGGGATCAGCAGCACCGGCGCCTCGTGCATGTGCTCGGCGAGGTAGGTCGCGGAGTCGCGGACCTTGCCCATCCGCTCGCCGCGGGTGTCCCCCTCGCCGTACTGCGGCGCCGGCGCGCTCAGGTAGCCGCGGGCGTTGGCCAGGTACACGTCGGCGATCGCCTTCTTCTTGTCGGCGTCCTCGACGAACACCCATTGCCAGCCCTGCGAGTTCGATCCGGTGGGGGCCTGCAACGCCAGCTCGAGACATTCCATCAGCACTTCGCGTGGCACCGACTTGTCGAAGTCGAGGCGTTTGCGGACCGAGCGGGTGGTGGTCAGGACTTCGTCGACGGACAGGTTGAGGGTCATGCTCGGAGACTACCCGGGTACATGAGCGCCGAACTGACACAAGAGGTTCCGCGGGCTGCCGCGGCCCCCTCCGGCCGAGGTCGGGTTTCTAGGACGGTGCCGGCTGGTCGCGCGGAATCGCCCCGTCGCATCCACCGGGCGGCGGCGGGCCCGGGAGAGGTTCGTCTCCGCCGACGCAGTCGTAGTAGAACTGAGGCCCGGCTATCCAGGTCTTCATCCACTGGTGCCAAAACGACCCGTCCGGGTACTTCTCGCCGTCGCACACGGCCAGATTGCCGTAGCCCCACCGCCCACCCGGGCAGTAGCCCTTCGTCATGTCCGGCTGGTGCGGGTCGGGCGGGTCTGCGCTCGCGACCGCAGGGAGAAACACAAACGCCGCAGTACAACCCAATATTGCAGCGCCGTGGCGAGCAAGCCTGAACGTCACTTGTGGATGAGCCGCAGCCATGAAGCGCGGGCGGACGAGCCGTCCCGAGGACAATTTCAAGTCCGGCTCCTTCTGGTCGAGAGCAGGCACGGTAGTTTACGACGCGGCGGATTTGCGGGTGTCAACTTTCGGCGTTTCAGCAACCGGATACGCGAAGCCGTGCCGTTCCCCCGCCGAGACGTGCGGCCTGCGGGATCTCGCCGAACGTGCACCCACGGCGAGAATTTCGCCAAAACTTCGCAGCCAGTGCACGTTCGGCGCGCGAGGCGGCGAGGCGGCGAGCCGCCGCGGCGACCCACGGCTCACCGGAAGTCGCGGGACTTCGACCCGACGGCCAGGGTGATGCGGCCCAGCCGCTCGGCGACGACGGTGACGGCGCCGCTGGCGTTTTGGACCTGGCCGCGCACCAGCATCGCCGGCGCGGCGTTGGCCAGCTTGCGGTGCCGCGCCCACACCGCCGGCGTGCAGAGCACGTTGACCATCCCCGTCTCGTCCTCCAGGTTGAGAAACGTCACCCCCTGGGCCGTCCCGGGCCGCTGCCGGTGGGTCACCGCGCCGGCGATCAGCACGCGGTCGCCGTCGGGCACGTCCAGCAGCCTCCCGGCGGGCACCACGCCCAAGGCGTCCAGGTCTTCCCGCAGGAACTGCGTCGGATAGCTGTCCGGGGAGACGCCGGTGGCCCACACGTCGGCGGCGGCCAGCTCCAGCTCGCTCATCCCGGGCAGCGCCGGCACGTGCGACGACGAGCCCACGCCGGGCAACCGGTCCGGCCGCTGGGTGGCCGCGGCCCCGGCCGCCCACAGCGCCTCCCGCCGCGACATGCCGAAGCAGCCCAGCGCGCCGGCCGTGGCCAGCGCCTCGGTCTGCGGCACGCTCAGTTGCAGCCGAGCCGTCAGGTCCAGCAGGGAGGCGAACGCGCCGTTGGCTTTTCGCTCGTCGACGAGGCGCTCGGCGAGGTCGTCGCCGATGTGGCGCACGGCACCCAGCCCGAGGCGGACCTCGGTTCCCGCGTTCTCGAGCGTGGCGTGGGCCAGGCTGGCGTTGACGTCCGGCCCGTGCACCGTCACGCCGTGCCGGCGCGCGTCGGCCACCAGCGACTGCGGCGAATAGAAACCCATCGGCTGGGCGCGCAGCAGCGCCGCGCAGAACGCCGCCGGGTGGTGCAGCTTGAACCACGAGGAGTAGAACACCAGCGACGCGAAACTCAGCGCGTGGCTTTCCGGGAAGCCGAAATTAGCGAACGCCTCCAGCTTTTCGTAGGTCCGGTCGATCACCTCGTCGGGGGCACCGTGCAGCTCCCGCATGCCGTCGTAGAACCGCCCGCGCAGCCGCCGCATGCGTTCGGTCGAGCGCTTGGAGCCCATGGCGCGGCGCAGCTGGTCGGCCTCGGCGGCGCTAAAGCCGGCGCAGTCGACGGCAAGCTGCATCAGCTGCTCCTGAAACAGCGGCACCCCCAGCGTCTTTCGCAGCGCCGGCTCCATCGACGGGTGGTCGTAGGTCACCGGGTCCAGCCCGTTGCGCCGCCGGATGTAGGGGTGCACCGACCCGCCCTGGATGGGACCGGGCCGGATCAGCGCGACCTCGACCACCAGGTCGTAGAAGATCCGCGGCTTCAGCCGCGGCAGGGTGGCCATCTGCGCGCGCGACTCCACCTGGAACACGCCGACGGAATCCGCGCGGGCCAGCATCTCGTAGACCGCCGGCTCGGCGAGGTCGAGCCGGGCCAGGTCGACCTCGATGCCCTTGTGCTCGGCCACCAGGTCGATGGCGTAGTGCAGCGCGCTGAGCATGCCCAGCCCGAGCAGGTCGAATTTCACCAGACCGATTGCCGCGCAGTCGTCCTTGTCCCACTGCAACACACTGCGGTTCGCCATGCGCGCCCACTCCACCGGGCACACGTCGGCGATCGGGCGGTCGCAGATCACCATGCCGCCGGAATGGATTCCCATGTGCCGCGGCAGGTTCCGGATCTGGTTGGCCAGATCGACCACTTGCGGCGGGATGCCCTCGACGTCAGCGGAGTCGGCCAGGCCGTTCCAGTGGCCGAGCTGCTTGCTCCAGGCGTCCTGCTGCCCCTGCGAGAAGCCCAGGGCGCGGGCCATGTCGCGCACCGCGATCCGGCCCCGGTAGGTGATGACGTTGGCGACCTGGGCGGCATAATCGCGGCCGTAGCGATCGTAGACGTACTGGATGACCTTTTCACGTTGGTCGGACTCGATGTCCATGTCGATGTCGGGCGGCCCGTCGCGGGCGGGCGACAGGAAGCGCTCGAACAGCAGTTCGTTGGCCACCGGATCCACCGCGGTGACGCCCAGGGCGTAACAGACCGCGGAGTTGGCCGCCGATCCCCTGCCCTGGCACAGGATGCCGTTCTCCCGGCAGAACCGGGCGATGTCGTGCACCACCAGGAAATATCCGGGAAACGTCAGCTGGGCAATGACTTTCAGCTCGCGCTCGATCTGGGCGTACGCGCGCGGCGCGGCATCGGGGAGCCCGTAGCGCTCCCGCGCCCCCGTCATGGTCAGCTGCCGCAGCCAGCTGTCCTCGGTGTGCCCGGCGGGCACGTCGAAGGGCGGCAGCTGCGGGGCGATCAACGCCAGCCCGAACGCGCACTGCTCGCCGAGCTCGGCGGCGGCGCTCACCGCGTCGGGGCGCCAAGCGAACAGCCGGGCCATCTCCTCGCCGGACCGCAGGTGCGAGCCGCCCAGCGGGGCCAGCCAGCCGGCGGCGGCGTCCAGGGACTGCCGCGCCCGGATGGCGCCCATCGCCATGGCCAGCCGGCGCCGCGACGGGCCCGCGAAGTGCGCCCCGGTGGTGGCGACGACACCGACGCCGAAGCGCGGCGCGATCCCGGCCAGCGCGGCGTTGCGTTCGTCGTCGAGCGGTTGACCGTGGTAGGTCAGCTCGATGCTGACCCGCCCGGCGCCGAACCGGTCCACCAGGTCGGCCAGCGCCCGCTGCGCCGCGTCCGGGCCGCCGTCGCAAAGCGCCCGGCGGACATGGCCTTTGCGGCATCCGGTCAGGATGTGCCAGTGCCCGCCGGCGGCCTCGGTCAGCGCGTCGAGGTCATAGCGCGGCTTGCCCTTCTCCCCGCCGGCCAGGTGCGCGGCGGCCAGCTGCCGCGACAGCCGCCGGTAGCCTTCCGGGCCGCGGGCCAGCACCAGCAGGTGCGGGCCGGGCGGGTCGGGCGTCTCGGTGCGCGCCCCGGGACCCAAGGACAGTTCCGCGCCGAACACGGTGCGCAGCTCGAGCTCGGCGGCCGCTTCGGCGAACCGCACCGCGCCGTACAGGCCGTCGTGGTCGGTCAGCGCCAGGGCGCGCAGCCCCAGCCGGGCGGCCTCCTCCACCAGCTCCTCCGGTGTGCTGGCCCCGTCGAGAAAGCTGAATGCCGAATGCGCGTGCAGTTCGGCGTATGGAACGGACGAGCCGGCCGCCCGGGCGCGGTCGGGCGGCCGGTACGTTCCGCGCCTGGGCGACAGCGGGGCGTCCTCACCCGGCGTCACCGGCACGCCGGCGTGGCGCGGCTTGCCGTTGAGCACCCGCTCCATTTCCGCCCAGCTCGGCGGGCCGTTGAACCAACCCACGCCCCGTAGTCTATCGAATATGTGTTCGAATCGCCTACGGTCCTGTCCAACCGCTGTTAAACCGATCTTCAACTCCTAAACAAGGTCTTAACGCCGCGTGCCTACCGCGGACACCGGGCCGGGCAGACACTGGTAACACAGGGCGAGGTTTTCCGGCGGGGGCGAGCATGGCGCAGGTGAGGGCACTGGATACGGCACTCCTGAAAGCTCAGGATCCCGACCAGCACGCCGGCCTGGCCATCGGCGCGGTGGCCATCGTCGATGGCGGCGCACCCGATTACCGCCGCCTCGAACACCTTCTGGCCGAACGCATTCCGTCGATGCCGCGCTGCACGCAGGTGCTGCGGCCGCACCCGACGCGCCACGAATGGGTCGACTGCCCGGGTTTCGACCTCGCCCGGCACGTGCGCCGGGTGGCGGTCCCCCGGCCCGGTGACGAAGCCGAGCTGGCCGAGGCCATCGCCCGCGCCCTCGAGCAACCGCTGCGCCCGGACCGTCCGCCGTGGGAATGCTGGGTGATCGAGGGCCTGAAGGGCAACCGCTGGGCGATCCTGATGAAGACCCATCACCGCCTGCTGGACGGCAACTCGCCCGCCTACCTGCTCACCCGGCTGTGCGACGACGCCGACAGTACCGCATTCACCAACGTCCGTGCCGCCGAACGGGTTCCGTCGGACGCGGGGCCGCGACCGGGCTGGCCCGACGCGCTGTGGCGGGCGTCCTGGGCCGCGACCGGCGCCGTCCTCGGTGCGGTCTGGCCCGGGCTGCGGACGCACGACCGGGCCGCCGTCCTGCGGCGCTACGCCACGGTGCGCGTCCCGATCGCCGACGTCGACCGCGCCTGCCGCAGGTTCGGCGCCAGCGTCAACGACGTCGCGCTGGCCGCCACCACCGAGGGGTTCCGGACGGTGCTGCTCGGCCGCGGCGAGGAGCCGCGGGCGGACTCGCTGCGCGCCCTGGTGCCGACGCCGGTCCGGTCACCGTACCTGCCCGTCGAACACGACGACCCGGTGCGGCGGCTGCGCGCCGTGCAGGCTCGCTGGGTCGCCGGGGAAGCCGGCCCACGATCCGGCGGCATCGTCGACTCGGCGCTCGATTCCCTGCCAAAGATGGTGCGGGACGGCGTGATCCAATTGCTGTCGCTACTGCCGCGGCGCCCCGTCGTGTCGTTGGCCACCAACGCCCCCGGGCCGCGGCACCCACTGCGGCTCATGGGCCAGACGATGGAGCGCGTGCTGCCCATCCCGCCGACCGCCGTTGCGCTGAGCACCGGGGTCGCGGTGCTCAGCTACGGCGACGAGCTCGTGTTCGGCATCACGGCCGAGCCCCGCGCCGCGTTCGGTGCCAAGGAATTGGCCGCCGGCATCGAACTGGGCATGGCACGCCTCATCGCTCTCAGCGAGGACTCGGTCCTGCTGTTCGGCGATCGTCGCCGCAAGCGGTCGCCCCGCGCCGCCGCCCGTCGCGCACCGGGGCCGCGCCCGCCTTTCCCGGGCCAAGCGCGGCACTGACCCACTCCCGGCCGGACCGGGCCTCGTGAGAGGGTTGGGTCATGTCACAGTCGGGCCCGGTCGTCATCGACCCGCGTCGCCACGACGCGGTGCTGTTCGACGCGCCCGGGCCCGCGCTGGACGGGCGGCTGCGTGAGATCGACATGGCCACCGCGGTTTTCTCCTCACCCGAGGGCCCGGCGAGGGCGGCCGCCGACCTGGGCGTGCGACCCGGACGGTGCGTGGTCGTCACCGCCGACGAAGCGGTCGTCGAGGCGGCGCGCGCCGGCGGATTCGCGTTGGTGATCGGCGTCGGCCACGGCGACGCGCTGCGAGACGCCGGCGCGGATGCGGTCGTCGCCGACCTTCACGACGTCACCGTGCACACCGGGGACCTGCGGATGTCGCAGCTGCCCGACGCGCTGACGGTCCTCGACGAGCTCGCCGAACGCCGGCCGGCGGTGTTCTTCGACTTCGACGGCACGCTGTCCGACATCGTCAACGACCCCGACGCCGCCATCCCGGTCCCCGGTGCCACCGAGGCGCTGCGGCAGCTGGCGGCCCGGTGCCCGGTAGCGGTGCTGTCCGGCCGCGACCTGGCCGACGTCACCAAACGCGTTGGAGTGCAAGGCATTTGGTATGCCGGCAGCCACGGTTTCGAGCTGACCGCGCCCGACGGCGCGCACCACCAGAACGACGAGGCGGCGACGGCCGTGCCGGTGCTCGAGCGCGCGGCCGGCGAGCTGCGGGAGCGGCTGGGCTCCATCCCCGGTGTGGTGGTGGAGCACAAGCGGTTCGGGGTCGCCGTGCACTACCGCAACGCCGCGCGCGACCGCGTCGGCGACGTGGCGGCCGCGGTGCGCGCGGCGGGCCGGCGCGACGGCCTTCGGGTGACCACCGGCCGCGAGGTCATCGAGCTGCGCCCGGACTTGGACTGGGACAAGGGAAAAACGCTGCGCTGGGTGCTCGATCACCTGACCGAGGCCGAGACCGGCGCCTTGACGCCGGTCTACCTCGGCGACGACATCACCGACGAGGACGCGTTCGACGCGGTGCGCGACGGTGGGGTCCCTATCCTGGTGCGGCACTACGACGACGGCGACCGTGCCACCGCGGCGCGGTTCGCGCTGGACAGCCCCGCGAAAGCCGGCGAGTTCACCGCCCGCCTGGCAAACCGGCTGTCCGGCTAGGTCTGGGCGTATTCCACCGCGCCGTCGTCGAGCACCACCCGCACGCCGCTGCCCTCCGCTCCCGACGCCTCGGTGCGGAACACCGCCTTGCCCGGCTCGGTGCGCCAGATCAGCGTGGTCAGCGTCTCGCCGGGGAACACCGGCGAGGTGAACCGCGCGTCGATCGCCGTGACGTTGGCCGCGACGCCCTCGCCGAGCTCGGCGACCAGCGCGCGGCCCGCCACCCCGTAGCTGCACAGCCCGTGCAGGATCGGCTTGGGGAATCCGGCCAGCTCCCTGGCGAACCAGGGGTCGCTGTGCAGCGGGTTGCGGTCACCGGAGAGCCGGTAGATCAGGGCCTGATCCTCGCGGGTCGGCAGGGCGATGCGGGCGTCCGGCTCGCGGTCCGGGAACTCCGGGGCGATCGGGCGCTGGCCCGGCGACCCGCCGAACCCGCCCGCCTGGCGGATGACCAGCGTGGTCAGCGTCTCGGCGATCAGCTCGCCCGACTTCGGATCGGTGCCCCGGCCGCGCAGCACGATGATGGCATTCTTGCCCTCGCCCTTGTCCTGAATATCGGCGACCTCCGAGACCACGGACAGCTTCCCGGCGGGCGGCAGCGGCGCGTGCAGCCGGATGCCCTGCGAACCGTGCAGCAGCAGGGCGTGGTTGAACGACCCGATCTTGCCCGCCGCCGCAAATGCCGGGGAGCAGATCACCGCGTAGGTGGGCAGCACCTGCTGGTCGATGCCGTGGCTGTTCTCGGTGGTGAAGGACAGGTCGTCGAGGCCGGCGCCGACACCGAGCGCATAGAGCATGGTGTCCCGGTCGGTCCATTCGAACAGCATGGGTTCGGTCACCGCGCCGACGGCACTCGGGTCAATCGCCATCTGAGTCTCCTTCTGACGTATTTTCTCCACCTAACCATCGCAAACCCTTCCCCCCGACACCGTCGGCAGGGCAGGCTATCTCCCATGCCGAAGCGCAGCTTGGTCTCCAACGTCTCGAAGGCGGTCGCGGCGCTCACCGCGGCCGTAATCGTCGGCGCCTGTGGCGGATCGCCCCAGGCACGCAGCATCACGGTGACGTTCATCCGGCACGCCGAGTCCGAAGCCAACGCCAGCGGGATCATCGACACGTCGGTGCCCGGGCCCGGCCTGAGCCCCGAGGGCAAGGGGCAGGCCCAGCAGGTCGCCCACCAGGCGGGCCACAAGGACTACGACGGCGTCTACGCCTCCACCATGGCCAGGGCCCAGCAGACCGCCGCGCCGTTGGCCGCCGAGCTGGGCAGGCAGGTCGAGGTGCTGCAAGGCATTCAGGAGATCTATGCCGGCTGGTTCGAGGGCAAGCCGGTTGCCCAGGAGGGTGCGACGTACCTGCTGGCGCCGGCGGACTGGCTCCGTGGCGACATGCACGACAGCATCCCCGGGTCGGTCGACGGCAAGGAGTTCAACGACAGCTTCACCGCGGCCATCCAGAAGGTCTACAACAGCGGCCAGCACAACCCGGTGCTGTTCTCGCACAAGTTCGCCATCGAGTACTGGACGCTGATGAACACCAAGAACGCCAAGGACACGCTGCTGACCACCCACCCGCTGCCCAACATCGGGCGCGTGGTGATCACGGGTAACCCGATGACCGGCTGGACCCTGGTGGACTGGGACGGCATCCGCGACTTCCACAGCTAGTTGACGGCGGCGACCCGCCGCGCCCGGCTGACGCCGCGCTTGCGATCGCCACGGGGTCGATGGGTGGCGACCCGCCGCGCCCGGCTGACGCCGCGCTTGCGATCGCCACGGGGTTGACGCGGCCCCAGCCAGCCGCCACGATGGCTGCATGCGGTATGTCGTTACCGGCGGTACCGGGTTTATTGGTCGCCGCGTCGTGGATCGTCTGCTGGAAACCCGGGCCGATGCGCAGGTGTGGGTGCTGGTCCGCCGGCAGTCGCTGGGCCGCTTCGAACGCCTCGCGGCCGACTGGGGCGAGCGGGCGAAACCGCTGGTCGCGGCCCTGCCGGAGCTGGACCTGAGCGACCAGACCCTCGCCGAGCTGGGGCGGGTCGACCACGTCGTGCACTGTGCCGCCGTCTACGACATCACCGCCGGCGAAGCCGAGCAGAGGGCCGTCAACGTCGAGGGCACCCGTGCCGTGATCGAGCTGGCGCGGCGGCTGGACGCGACGCTGCATCACGTGTCCTCGATCGCGGTGGCGGGCGACTTTCCGGGCGAGTACACCGAGGACGACTTCGACGTCGGCCAGCAGCTGCCGACCCCGTACCACCGGACCAAGTTCGAGGCCGAGCTGCTGGTGCGGTCGGCGCCCGGCCTGCGCTACCGGATCTACCGCCCGGCGGTGGTGGTGGGCGACTCGCGAACCGGCGAGATGGACAAGATCGACGGGCCGTACTACTTCTTCGGCGTCTTGTCGGCGCTGGCCGTCCTGCCGAAGTTGACGCCCATCCTGCTGCCCGACACCGGCCGCACCAACATCGTGCCGGTCGACTACGTCGCCGACGCGCTGGTCGCCCTGATGCACGCCGAGGGGCGCGACGGTCAGGCGTTCCACCTCACCGCGCCGAAAACCGTTGGGCTGCGCGGCATTTACCGCGGCGTCGCCAAGGCCGCCGGCCTGCCGCCGCTGCGCGGCTCGCTGCCGGGCTCGTTCGCCGCCCCGGTGCTGAAGGTGCGCGGGCGCGCCAAGGTGCTGCGCGACATGGCGGCCACCCAGCTCGGTCTCCCCGCCGAGATCTTCGACCTGGTCGACCTCAAGCCGACGTTCGTCAGCGACAAGACCCGAGAAGCGTTGTGCGGTAACGGCATTGACGTACCCGATTTCGCCTCCTACGCGCCCGGGCTGTGGCGGTACTGGGCCGAGCACCTCGACCCCGACCGCGCCCGCCGTAGCGATCCGCTGCGCGGCCGGCACGTGATCATCACCGGCGCCTCCAGCGGGATCGGCCGGGCGGCGGCGATCGCGGTCGCGGAGCGCGGCGCGACGGTCTTCGCCCTGGCCCGCAACGCCGACGCGCTGGACCAGCTGGTCGCCGAGATCCGCGCGGGCGGCGGCGACGCGCACGCCTTCACTTGCGACGTCACCGATTCCACCTCGGTCGAGCACACCATCAAGGACATCCTGGGCCGCTTCGACCACGTCGACTACCTGGTGAACAACGCCGGGCGGTCGATCCGCCGGTCGGTGGTCAACTCGACCGATCGGTTGCACGACTACGAGCGGGTGATGGCGGTCAACTACTTCGGCGCGGTGCGGATGGTGCTGGCGCTGCTGCCGCACTGGCGCGAGCGCCGCTTCGGCCACGTGGTCAACGTCTCCAGCGCCGGTGTGCAGGCCCGCAACCCGAAATACAGCTCGTACCTGCCCACCAAGGCGGCGCTGGACGCGTTCGCCGACGTGGTGGGGTCCGAGACGCTGTCCGACCACATCACGTTCACCAACATCCATATGCCGCTGGTCCGCACGCCGATGATCGCGCCGTCGCACCGGCTCAACCCGGTGCCCGCGATCAGCCCGGAGCACGCGGCCGCGATGGTGGTCCGCGGCCTCGTCGACAAGCCCGCGCGGATCGACACCCCGCTGGGCACGCTCGCCGAAGCCGGCAACTACTTCGCGCCGCGCACGTCGCGACGCATCCTGCACCAGCTCTACCTGGGCTATCCCGACTCGGCCGCCGCGCGCGGCCTGACCACCGAACCGCCCGCGCCCACCACCCCCGCGCCGCGCAAGCCGCGGCGACCGGTCCGCGCGGTCACCGCGGGCATCCGGACACCGCGGGGAGTCAAGCGGCTGGTGCGGTTGGTGCCCGGGGTGCATTGGTAGGCCAAAATACATCGGCAGGGACCGCGACTTCGAGCCGCTGACCGACGCGTTCGTCCGGGATCGGTTGCTGCACAAGCTGATCAGCCTGTTGGCCCGGGTGGCGGGGGCCCTCGACGACGTGGCGGCCTGGAACGTCAAGGTGCATCCGTTCCGGACCCGGTCGACGGATAAGGGCGGCCACCCCACGCCCGAGGGCATGCACCGCGACGGCGTCACCCTGGTGAGCTCGCTGCTGGTCGGCCGGCGCAACGCGATCGGCGGCCAGAGCACGGTGTGCGACCTCGACGGCCGGCAGCTGCTGGCGACCACGCTGGCCGTGCCCGGCACGCTGATGCTCGGCGACGATCGGCGCACCCTGCACGGGGTCTCCCCGATCCGCCCGATCGACGGCTCGGGACCCGCGCAGCGCGACGTCCTGGTCATCACCTTCGCCTCGGCCTGGCCGTAGTACCGCCGGCGTGGTGCGCCGGTGGTTACTTCTGCAGCGTGAACTGATTGACGTCGATGTATCCGACCCGAAATGCGTCGGCGCAACCGGTGAGGTACTTCATGTACCGCTCGTAGACTTCCTCGGACTGCACCGCGATGGCCTCGTCCTTGTGGGCTTGCAGCGCGGCGGCCCAGAGGTCGAGGGTCTTCGCGTAGTGCGGCTGCAGCGACTGCACGCGGCTCACGGTGAAGCCGTTGGCGGTCGCGCGCTCCTGGACCATCTGGATCGACGGTAGCCGCCCACCCGGGAATATCTCGGTGACAATGAATTTGATGAATCGGGCGAACGTGAACGAGATGGGCATGCCGCGTTCCGCCATCTCCGTCGGGTGCAGCCCGGTGATGGTGTGCAGCAGCATGACCCCGTCGTCGGGCAGCAGGTCATGCGCCAGGGTGAAGAACGCGTCGTAGCGCTCGTGTCCGAAGTGCTCGAAGGCACCGATGCTGACGATCCGGTCGACGGGCTCGTCGAACTGCTCCCAGCCCTGCAGCAGGACACGGGCCGAACGCGGGCTCCCGGACTGGGCGATCAGTCGCTCGACGTGCTCGGCCTGGTTGCGGCTCAGCGTGAGGCCGATGACGTTCACGTCGTACTTTTCCAGCGCGCGCATCATGGTGGCGCCCCAACCGCAGCCGACGTCGAGCAACGTCATGCCCGGCTGCAGCCCAAGTTTGCCCAGGGCGAGATCGATCTTGGCGATCTGCGCTTCTTCGAGCGTCATGTCGTCGCGCTCGAAGTAGGCGCAGCTGTAGGTCTGCGTCGGGTCGAGGAATAGCCGGAAGAAATCGTCCGACAAGTCGTAGTGCGCCTGCACATCGTCGAAGCGCGGCGTTAGATCAGTCCCCTCGGGGGGCTCCGACGTCGTTGGCATCGTTTCAGCCTAATCGCCGAAATGAGTATGTTGGACACAATGAACGCTCCCGTCTTCGTTGACGTCGACACCGGCGTCGATGATGCGCTCGCGCTGATGTACCTGTTCGCCAGCCCGGACGCGGATGTGGTCGGCATCGCCTCCACCGGGGGAAACGTTGCGGTGCAACAGGTTTGCGAGAACAACCTGGGCCTGCTGCAGCTGTGCGGCGTCACCGGCGTCCCGGTCTCCAAGGGCTCCGACGAGACCCTGACCGGTCCGATGCGCCTGCCGTCAAAGGTGCACGGCCCCAGGGGTTTGGGCTATGCCGACCTGCCGCCCACCGATGGGCGGCTGACGAGTCACGACTCGGCGACCGCCTGGGTGCGCGCCGCGCACGCGTTTCCCGGCGAGCTCGTCGGCGTGGCGACCGGGCCGCTGACCAATCTGGCGCTGGCGCTGCGCGCCGAGCCGGCGCTGCCGACGCTGCTGCGCCGGCTGGTCGTCATGGGCGGTTCCTACGATCACCGGGGCAACACCACCGCGGTGGCGGAATGGAACATCAGCGTGGACCCCGAGGCCGCGGCCGAGGTGCTGGCCGCCTGGGACCCCGAAGTCGTTGGGCAAGAGCGCCTTCCGATCCTCTGCGGCCTGGACCTGACCCGCAAGGTGGCGATGACGCCCAGCCACCTGGCCAGGCTGGCGGCCGTCGCCGGATCGAGCGCGACGCCGATGAGCGCGGCCGACGAGCCGGGCACCCGCTCGACGGCGTCCAACCCGTTGGTTCGGGTGATCGAGGACGCGATGCGGTTCTACCTGGAGGCCTACCACGACATCGGCCACGGATATCAGGCGCACCTGCACGATCCGCTGGCCGCCGCCGTGGCGCTGGACCCGGGTCTCGTCGCGACCCGTCCCGCGGCGGTGGACATCGAGCTGACGGGCACCCTGACCCGCGCCATGACGGTGACCGACTGGTCCGGCCGGCGCGAACCCAACGCGCTGATCGGCGTCGACGTGGACGCGGCGGCCTTCTTCGACCGGTTCATCGACCGGGTTGGGTCCTTCGCGCGCGGGCTATCCAGGTCGCATGAAGATTCGGTTCATTGAAGTCCTGCGCGCTGGCTGGGGCGCCGTGCTGCTGGCCGCCCCGTCCCAAGTGCTCGATCACATCCACGGGGTAGAGGTCGACCGCAAGGCGCTCGTCGTCACCCGGATCCTGGGCGCCCGCCATCTCGGGCAGGCGGTGCTCTCGGGCATCAACCCCGGGCCGGAGGTGCTGGCGGCGGGCGTCTGGGTCGACGCGGTGCACTCCGCCACCGCGCTGGGCCTGGCCGCCGTCGACCGGCGCCGGGCGCGCGGCGGGGTGACCGATGCCGCCGTCGCGGCGGCGTGGGCGGGCCTGGGCTGGCGCCACCTGCGCACCGGCCAGGCCAGGACCGACGGCGTCCGCGGGCGCGACCGGTTGGCCGCCACGGTCGTGGGCGCGCTGCCCGGCGGGGCCGGGCTGATGGCTCGGGCGCAGGCGGTGCGTGCCCGGCGACCCTAGGCGGCGATTCGTTTGGCCCTCGGGGCGCCGGGTACTGCCCCGGTCATGGCCTTCGCCGATTACCAAAACGAGTTGTACGACCAATCGCTGCACGGCAATCAGCCGCAGTACCCGATCAGATTCGAGGAGCTGGAGGCAAAAGCGTCGGCGGCCATGACGCCGAAAGTGCTGCAGTACGTCGCGGGCGGCGCCGGCGACGAGCACACCCAGCGCGCGAACTGCGAGGCCTTCAAGCGGTGGGGTTGCGGTCGGAGGCCAACCTGCCGCTGATGGTCAAGGGCATCTGCCACCCCGACGACGTTCGGCGTGCGAAAGACATTGGGGTGGATGGCATTTACTGCTCCAACCATGGTGGCCGGCAGGCCAACGGCGGCCTGCCCGCCCTCGATTGCCTGCCCGGTGCGCTGGAGGCGGCCGAGGGCTTGCCGGTGCTGTTCGACTCGGGTGTGCGCGCGGCGCCCACATCGTCAAGGCCCTGGCGATGGGGGCGACCGCGGTGGGCATCGGCCGCCCCTACGCCTACGGCCTGGCCCTCGGCGGGGTCGACGGCATCGTGCACGTGCTGCGCTCGCTGCTGGCCGAGGCGGACCTGATCATGGCCGTCGACGGGTATCCCTGCATCAAGGACCTGGCGCCGGACGCGTTGCGGCCCGTCGGATGAGCCGCTACTCGTAGCTGCCCTCGAGGTACCAGCGCCGCTGGCGGTAGCACAGCAGGAACGCCCGCTCGCCTTCCAGCAGGACCTGCGCGCGGGCGGTGCGACCACCCCCTTGACCGCCCTCAGATCGGTCGTCCCACCACCGCTCGTCGACCGGCCACGGCCCGGCCCACCAGTCCAGTCGCTCGTCCCGACCGCGCACGGTCAGCCGCACCGGGTCGGCGGAGAACAGCCCCCGGTTGGTCACCCGCACCGGATTCCCTTGGGCATCAAGGATTTCCACCGGATCGTCGAGCAACACCGCCGGTGACGGCTCGGGCAGCCGGCCGGGCCACGGCAGGCCCGGGTCGGCCAGCGGGAGGACTTCGTCGCCCAGCGGGGTCAACGTGATGCGTTCGGCCGGCCCGCGCCCGCCGGACAGCACCGGCACCCGCACCGCCTCCGGGCCGAGCAGGCCCTGCACCCGCACCAGGGCCCGGCGGGCCCGCAACCGGTCCTCTTCACCCAAACCGCCCCACAGCGGCAACTGCAGCGCCTCGGCCGACACCACCTCGACCGCCCGCAGCCGCAATAGCGTCACCGCCGCCGTCGGCCGCGGGTTGCGCGCGGTCCGGCTGCTCAACCAGCCGTCCAGTTGCCAGCGCACCCGGTCGGAGGTGGCGTCCTCGGTCAGCGGCTCGGCGCACCGCCACACCCGGTTCAGCTCTTCGCCGTTGGCGGTGACGGCGTGGATGGCCAGCCGGGTGCAGCCCACCCCGGCGGCCATCAGCGTCCGATGCAGCGCGCCGGCCAGCGAGCGCCCGGCAAAGGCCGCCGCGTCGACCCGGTCGATCGGCGGGTCGCAGTCCAGCACGGCCTCCAGCTCCTCGGGCGGTTCCCGCCCGGACGGTCCCCGCTCGGGTTCGCCGCGGGCCATCCGGTGCGCGGTCACCCCCTCGGCGCCGAACCGGGACGCCACGTCGGTGGCCGGCAGCGCGGCGAACTGGCCGATGGTGCGAATCCCCAACCGCCACAACAGGTCCGTCAGCTCTTCGCGTCCCGGACCGCACAGGCTGGGCTCGGTGGCGAGTTGGCGGATCGACAGCGCCGACAGAAACTTCGCGTCACCGCCCGGCGGGACCACCCGGCCCGCCCGCGCGGCGAAGACCGCGGTGGACAACCGGTCGGCGATTCCGGCCTGGCACTCGGCGCCGGCTGCGGCCACCGCGTCGATCAGCCGCTCGGCGGCGTCGGCCTCGGAGCCGAAATAGCGGGCCGCCCCGCGCACCGGCAGCACCAGGAGCCCGGGCCGCAGCACCTCGGCGCGCGGCACCAGGTCGTCCACCGCCGCGATGACCGCTTCGAAGAAGCGGGCGTCGCGGTCCGCGTCGGCGGCGCCGACGTGCAGTTGCGGGCACCGGGCCGCCGCCTCCCGGCGCCGCAGGCCCCGCCGCACCCCGGCCGCACGGGCGGCCGCCGAGCAGGCGATCACCCGGTTGGCCAACGTGACCGCCACCGGAGCCGTCGCGGACAGACCGGCGGCGGCGGCCGCCGCGACCGCGGGCCAGTCCATGCACCAGATGGCCAACACCCGGGACGCCACCGGAGAATTCACCCGGCTCGCGCCCGGGCGGTCACCCGTCGTCCCGCACACACCCCGCTGACCTGCAGCCGCACCCGGCTGATCCGGCCGAATCCGGGGCGGCTTCCCGGGGTGATCTCGTAGCCGCAGACCCGGGCCTGAAGCCGCGTGGGCGCCCCCTGCCAGTCGCCGTCGGTGACCAGCACGGTGCATCCCTTGGTGCGGGCCCGCGCCACCACCGCCCGCGCCCGGGAGTGCGGCACCCGGCGCCCGCCCAGGCCGAGGACCACCAGATCCATGCCGTCGACGAGCACCGCGGCCACCTCCACCGGATCGTTGCCGGGATCCGGTATCACGGCGACGCGGCTCAGGTCCGCACCCATCTCCGCGGCGGCCAGCAGCCCGATGTCCGGCTGGCCGACGATTGCCGCGTTGCCGCCCGCCGCCGTCACCGCGGCCACCATGCCCAGCAGCAGCGACCGGGCGCCCGAGAGCACCGCCACCGTCCCCCTGGGCAACGGCGCGGGAAGCGACTCCGCCAGCCACCCCGGCAGCGCCAGCCGGGCTTCCGATTCCGGCAGCAGGTCGTCGTCGCGGGAGGCCGGGCAGGATGCGGGCCCCGGCGCCTTGCCGGTGATCACGGCCATCCGTCGGCGCAGCGATTCCAGCTGCTCAGCCCGGTTTTCCGGGCGGCGATCGGGCGCGAAAGCCGCAGTCATGTCAGCCTCCTCGCACCGCGCTCGCACGACTATTTTCGAAAGTATGTTCGATCTGATGGAGAGTAAACACCCGCCCTCCGACAACCGTCAAGAAACGAAAGGGGCGCTTTATGCGATCGGTACGGATGGGGCGAATGGGGCCCAGAATGCGGCGAGATTGCCGCTATGGTCGCGATCGGGGCTCACTCCGCAACCGTGGCGGCAATGTCGCGACGAAGGCCGGCAGGCGCGAACCGGTTATGTGTCGCGAAGCAACCCGTCAGCGGCGCGAAACCTACTCCCACTCGATGGTGCCGGGGGGTTTGCTGGTGATGTCCAGCACCACGCGGTTGACCTCGGCCACCTCGTTGGTGATCCGCGTCGAGATCCGCTCCAGCACCTCGTAGGGCACCCGGGTCCAGTCAGCGGTCATGGCGTCCTCGCTGGACACCGGCCGCAGCACGATCGGGTGCCCATAGGTGCGGTTGTCGCCCTGCACGCCGACCGAGCGGACGTCGGCCAACAGCACCACCGGGCACTGCCAGATCAGCTTGTCCAGGCCGGCGGCGGTGAGTTCCTCGCGCGCGATCGAGTCGGCGCGACGCAGGGTCTCCAACCGCGCCGCGGTGATCTCGCCGACGATCCGGATACCCAGGCCGGGGCCCGGGAACGGCTGGCGCGCAACGATTTCCTCCGGCAGGCCCAGCTCCCGCCCGACCGCGCGCACCTCGTCCTTGAACAGCAGCCGCAGCGGCTCGACGAGCTTGAACTTCAGGTCGTCGGGCAGGCCGCCGACGTTGTGGTGGCTCTTGATGTTGGCGGTCCCGCTGCCGCCGCCGGATTCCACCACGTCGGGGTACAGCGTGCCCTGCACCAGGAACTCGACCTCAGACCCGGTGTCGCTCAGGATGTCTCGCACCGCGCCCTCGAACGCGCGGATGAACTGGCGGCCGATGATCTTGCGCTTTCCCTCGGGATTGGTCACCCCCGACAGCGCCCGCAGGAAGGTGTCCGCGGCATCGACGGTGACCAGGTTGGCGCCGGTGGCGGCGACGAAGTCGCGCTGCACCTGGTCACGCTCGCCGGCGCGCAGCAGCCCGTGGTCGACGAAGACACAGGTCAGCTTGTCGCCGATGGCGCGCTGCACCAGCGCGGCGGCCACCGCCGAGTCCACGCCGCCGGACAGCCCGCAGATCGCGTGGCCGTCGCCGATCTGCTCGCGCACCTGCTCCACCAGGGCACTGGCGATGTTGGCCGGCGTCCACTCCGCGTCCAGGCCGGCGAAGTCGTGCAGGAATCGGCTGAGCACCTGCTGCCCGTGCGGGGTGTGCATGACCTCCGGGTGATACTGCACCCCGGCCAGGCGGCGGCCCCGGTTCTCGAAGGCGGCCACCGCCGCACCCGCGGTGCTGGCGACCACCTCGAACCCGTCCGGCGCGGCCGTGACCGCGTCACCGTGGCTCATCCACACCGGCTGGACGCTGGGCAGCCCCGAATGCAGTTCGCCGCCAACGACTTTCAGCTCGGTGCGGCCGTACTCGCTGGTTCCGGTGTGGGCGACGGTTCCGCCCAGTGCCTGCGCCATGGCCTGGAACCCGTAGCAGATGCCGAACACGGGCACCCCGAGGTCGAACACCGCAGGATCGAGCTGTGGGGCGCCCGGTTCGTACACGCTGGAGGGCCCCCCGGACAGCACCAGCGCCGCCGGCTCGCGGGCCTTGATCTCCTCGATCGAGGCGGTGTGCGGGATGACCTCGGAGAAGACCCGCGCCTCCCGGACGCGCCGGGCGATCAACTGCGCATATTGGGCGCCGAAGTCGACCACCAACACGGGCCGCGGCGAGGGTGTTTCCACGGCAGCCAGCTTAGTGGCCGCCGTTGTCCGCCCCCCAACGCTGGCGACAGACATGTCGGCATGATGGAGTGGGTATCGCTTGACTAGTCCGCTCAGACCAGGAAGCGAGTCCCCATGCTGGGTCTGCCCGAGAAGGTGCACGCCTGTCTGTTCGACCTCGACGGTGTGCTCACCGACACCGCCAGCGTGCACACCAAGGCCTGGAAGGCCATGTTCGACGACTACCTGTCGGAGCGGGCCAAGCGCACCGGGGAGGAATTCGTCCCCTTCGACGCGGCCGCCGACTACCGCAAATACGTGGACGGCAAGAAGCGCGAGGACGGGGTCCGGTCGTTTCTGCAGAGCCGCGGGATCGAGCTGCCCGACGGCGATCCCGACGATCCGGGGGACGCCGAGACCATCTACGGCCTGGGCAACCGCAAGAACGAGATGTTCCAACGGATCCTGCGCAAGGACGGCGTCGAGGTTTTCGAGGGGTCGCGGCGATACCTGGAGGCGGCCTCGGCGGCCGGCCTGGGCATCGCGGTGGTGTCCTCGAGCGCCAACACCCGCGACGTCCTCGAGATCACCGGTCTGGACCGGTTCATCCAGAAGCGGGTGGACGGTGTGACGCTGCGCGACGAGCACATCGCCGGCAAGCCGGCCCCCGACTCCTACCTACGCGGGGCCGAGTTGCTCGGCGTCGGCGCCGACGCCGCGGCCGTGTTCGAGGACGCGATCTCGGGCGTGCAGGCCGGGCACGCCGGAAACTTCGGCTACGTGGTGGGCGTCGACCGGGTGGGCCAGGCCGAGGATCTGCGCCGCAACGGCGCCGACGTGGTGGTCACCGACCTCGCCGAGCTGCTGCCGTCATGATCACCGACGAAGCCTTTCCCGTCGACCCCTGGCACGTCTCTGAAACGCAGCTCGACCTGAACTTGTTGGCCCAGTCCGAGTCCCTGTTCACCCTGTCCAACGGGCACATCGGGCTGCGCGGCAACCTCGACGAGGGCGAGCCCTACGGCCTGCCCGGCACCTACCTGAACTCCTTCTACGAGATCCGGCCGCTGCCCTACGCCGAGGCCGGCTACGGCTACCCCGAAGCCGGCCAGACCATCGTCGACGTCACCAACGGCAAGATCATCCGCCTGCTGGTCGAGGACGAGCCGTTCGACGTCCGGTACGGCGAATTGCTTTCGCACGAAAGGGTTCTCGACATGCGCGCGGGGACGATGACGCGCAGCGCGCACTGGCGCTCCCCCGCGGGCAAGGAGATCAGGCTGGTGTCCACCCGGCTGGTGTCGCTGGTGCAGCGCGGCGTCGCCGCCCTCGAATACGTCGTGGAGGCGGTCGGCGAGTTCGTGCGCGTGACGGTGCAGTCCGAACTGGTCACCAACGAGGACCAGCCCCAGACCTCGGGTGACCCGCGGGTGTCGGCGATTCTGGAGAGTCCGCTGGTGGCCGTCGACCACGAGAACACCGAGACCGGCGCGCTTCTCATGCACCGCACCCGTAGCAGCGCCCTGATGATGGCGGCCGCGATGGATCACGAGATCGACGTGCCCGGCCGCGTCGAGTTCAGCACCGACGCCCGCGACGACCTGGCGCGGACCACGGTCATCTGCGGGCTGCGCGCCGGGCAGAAGCTGCGCATCGTCAAGTACCTGGCGTACGGCTGGTCCAGCATGCGGTCGCGCCCCGCGCTGCGCGACCAGGCCGCCGCCGCCATCCACAGCGCCCGCTACAGCGGATGGCAGGGCCTGCTGGACGCGCAGCGGAAATATCTGGACGACTTCTGGGACAGCGCGGACGTCGAGGTCGAGGGCGACCCCGAATCCCAGCAAGCGGTGCGGTTCGGGCTTTTCCACCTGTTGCAGGCCAGCGCGCGCGCCGAGCGCCGCGCGATCCCGGCCAAGGGGCTCACCGGAACCGGCTATGACGGTCACGCCTTCTGGGACACCGAGAGTTACGTGCTGCCGGTGCTCACCTACACCGCGCCGCATGCGGTGGCCGACGCCCTGCGGTGGCGGGCGTCCACCCTGGACCTGGCCAAGGAGCGGGCGGCCGAGCTCGGCCTGCGCGGCGCCAGCTTCCCGTGGCGGACCATCCGCGGGCAGGAGTGCTCGGCCTATTGGCCCGCCGGCACCGCGGCCTGGCACATCAACGCCGACATCGCCATGGCCTTCGAGCGGTACCGCATCGTCACCGGCGACGAGGAACTCGAAAAATGTTGCGGCCTCGGGGTACTCGTGGAGACCGCCCGGCTCTGGGTCTCCCTCGGCCATCACGACCGGCACGGCGTCTGGCACCTCGACGGCGTCACCGGCCCCGACGAGTACACGGCGATCGTGCGCGACAACGTCTTCACCAACCTGATGGCCGCGCACAACCTGCGCACCGCGGCCGAGGCCTGCAACCGCCACCCCGAGGCCGCGGAGGCGATGGGCGTCACCACCGAGGAGACGGCGTCGTGGCGCGACGCCGCCGACGCCGCCAACGTCCCCTACGACACCGGCCTGGGGGTCCATCAGCAGTGCGAGGGCTTCACCACCCTGGCCGAATGGGACTTCAAGGAGAACCACGCCTACCCGTTGCTGCTGCACGACCCCTACGTGCGGCTCTATCCCGCGCAGGTGATCAAGCAGGCCGACCTGGTGCTGGCGATGCAGTGGCAGAGCCACGCGTTCACCCCGGAGCAGAAGGCGCGCAACGTCGACTACTACGAGCGGCGCATGGTGCGCGACTCGTCGTTGTCCGCCTGCACCCAGGCGGTGATGTGCGCCGAGGTCGGGCACCTGGAACTGGCGCACGACTATGCGTACGAGGCCGGGCTGATCGACCTGCGCGATCTGCACCACAACACCCGCGACGGCCTGCACATGGCCTCGCTCGCCGGCGCCTGGACGGCGCTGGTGGGCGGCTTCGGCGGCCTGCGCGACGACGAGGGCATCCTGTCACTGAATCCCGCCCTGCCCGACGGCATTTCACGGCTGCGGTTCCGGCTTAGGTGGCGCGACTTCCGGGTGACCGTCGACGTGAACCATTCCGAAGTCACCTACACGGTGCGCGACGGCCCGGGCGGCCAGCTGACCATCCGGCACGCGGGCGAGGAGGTCACCCTGAGCACCGACGCGCCGAAAACCATTGCCGTGCAACCGCGCAAGCCGCTGTTGCCGCCGCCACAGCAGCCACCGGGCCGCGAGCCACTCCACCGCCGGGCGCTCACCCGCGACAAGTGAGCGTCAGCCCGGATTGAGGATCCGCCCCACCTCGGCGCCGGTGGCCTGACGGATCTCGGCGTCCGTCAACTCCTCGATTCCGGTCGCCGACCGCAGGATCGGCGCGAAGAGCCGCCAACCGAATTGCAGCGCAAGGGCGTTGGCGACGGCCAGCCGTCCCTCGGTCTCGTTGTGGTAGAGCGGGAGCACCCACTCGAGGAGCGCCGCGATGTTGGGGAAGCGCTTCTGCAGCTGCCCCGCCGGATACCCGTCGAGCACGGTGCGGGCCATCACGCGCATCTGCCGGTCCAGCGCCCGGTCCAGTTCGTCGGCGGGCGCCCCGGCGTCGAGCAGCGCGGTCAGGTTGGTGCCCAGGTGATCGAGCACGGCGCCGACCAGATTCTCCTTGGTGCCGAAGTGCCGGAACACCAGCCCATGATTGACGTTGGACCGGGCGGCGATGTCGCGGATCGAGGTCGCGGCGGGCCCGCGTTCGGCGAACAGGTCGGTGGCGGCCTCGAGGATGGCCGCAGCCACCTCGGCGCGCCCCGTGGGCATGTTCGCGCGGCCACTTGCGGAACCCGTAGTCATGTGACTACAGTACTCGATGTAGTCAGTTGACTACAGACCATCACACTAGGATCGAAGAAAATGACAGGTCAGATCACAGTCACCAAGCTGGGGAGCCGCATCGGCGCCAGGATCGACGGCGTGCGCCTCGGCGGCGACCTCGCCCCCGAGGCGATCGAAAAGATCCGCCAGGCGCTGTTGGCCCACAAGGTGATCTTCTTCCGCCACCAGCACCACCTCGACGACCAGGCGCAGTTGGCCTTCGCCGGCCTGCTGGGCACGCCCGTCGGCCACCCGGCCGCCGAGGTGCTCGCCGCCAAGAACGCGCCGGTCATCACGCCGATCAACTCCGAGTACGGCAAGGCCAACCGCTGGCACACCGACGTCACGTTCGTCGCCAACTACCCCGCGGCATCGATCCTGCGCGCCGTCACCCTGCCCCGCTACGGCGGCTCCACGCTGTGGACGAACACCGCCGCCGCCTACGAGCACCTGCCCGAGGCGCTCAAGGGCCTGGTCGAAGACCTGTGGGCGCTGCACACCAACCGCTACGACTACGTGACCGGCGAATCCGTGCCGGCGATGAGCGACGCGCAGCGCGCGTTCCGCCAGGCCTTCGAGAAGCCGGACTTCCGGACCGAACACCCGGTGGTGCGGGTGCACCCGGAGACCGGCGAACGCACCCTGCTGGCCGGCGACTTCGTGCGCAGCTTCGTCGGCCTGGACAGCTACGAATCAAGCGTGCTGCTGGAACTGCTGCAGCGGCGAATCACCCAGCCGGAGAACACGATTCGCTGGAACTGGGCACCGGGTGACGTCGCCATCTGGGACAACCGGGCCACCCAGCACCGGGCCATCGACGACTACGACGACCAGCCCCGGCTGATGCACCGCGTCACGCTGATGGGCGACGTGCCCGTGGACGTGCACGGACAGCGCAGCCGCGTGGTCAGCGGCGCACCCCTCGAGGCGATCGCGAGCTAGGCGCAGCCGAGCGCGGCGGGTCGCCGACCGACCAACCAGCGAGGCGATCGCGAGCTAGGCGCAGCTAGCCGGCCGAGGACACCGGCGTGATCGGCAACCAGCGCAGCGCACCGGGCGCGGTGGCCGGCACGACCGGGTGTTCCGGCGCGATCGGGTCCAACCGGCGATACGGCTGGCCCTGCGGCGGGCGCTGATCGCTCTCGCCCTTGTTCGGCCACAGCGACGCGGCCCGTTCGGCCTGCGCGGTGATCGACAGCGACGGGTTGACGCCCATGTTCGCCGAGATCGCCGCGCCGTCCACCACGAACATCGTGGGGTAGCCGTAGACCCGGTGGTAGGGGTCGATCACGCCGTGCTCGGGGCCGTCGCCGATCGCCGCGCCGCCGAGGAAGTGCGCGGTCAGCGGGATGTTGAACAGCTCGCCCCAGGTGCCGCCGGCCACGCCGTCGACCTTCTCGGCGATGCGCCGGGTGACCCTGTTCCCGACCGGGATCCAGGTCGGGTTGGGCTCCCCGTGTCCCTGCTTGCTGGTGTACCAGCGGATGCCGAGCTTCCCGCGCTTGGTGTAAGTGGTGATCGAGTTGTCCAGGTGCTGCATGACCAGGGCGATCAGGGTGCGCTCGCTCCACTGGTGGACGTTGAGCATCCGCATCATGCGGCGCGGGTCCTCGCGGGCCTGGTCCAGCAACTGCTTCCAGCGCGGCACGAAGGTTTCATCGGGCCCCTCGGGCCCAGGGCCGTCGGTCATCAGCGTCTGCAACAAGCCCATCGCGTTGGAGCCCTTGCCGTAGCGGCAGGGTTCGATGTGGGTGTCCGAGGTCGGATGGATCGACGACGTGATCGCCACCCCGTGCGTCAGGTCCAGGTTGGGGTCGACCTCGAGCTTGCCGGCGCCGACGATGGACTCGGAGTTGGTGCGGGTCAGCACGCCCAGCCTCTCGGAGAGCCGCGGCAGCTTGCCCTTGTCGCGCATCTTGAACAGCAGGTGCTGCGTGCCCCACGTGCCCGCCGCCAGGATCAGGTGCGTCGCGGTGTAGGTGCGCCGGTCCCTGCGCAGCCAGCTGCCGGTGCGCACGGTGCGGACCTCCCACATCCCGTCGGACCGCTGACCGAAGCCCTTGACCGTGGTCATCGGGATCACTTGCGCCCCAGCCGATTCGGCTAGGCCGAGGTAGTTCTTCAGCAGCGTGTTCTTGGCGCCGTAGCGGCAGCCCGTCATGCAGCAACCGCACTCCAGGCAGCCGGTGCGCTCCGGTCCCGCGCCACCGAAGTACGGGTCCGGCACGGTCTTGCCCGGCGTCTTGCTGCCGTCGGGGCCGAAGAACACCCCGACCGGGGTGGGCACGAAGGTGTCGCCGCAGCCCATCTCGTCGGCGACCTCCTTCAGGATGCGGTCGGCGTCGGTGAAGGTGGGGTTCGTGACCACCCCGAGCATGCGTTTCGCCTGCTCGTAGTGCGGCATCAACTCGTCGCGCCAGTCGGTGATGTGCGACCACTGTCGGTCCTTGAAGAACGGCTCCGGCGGCACGTAGAGCGTGTTGGCGTAGTTGAGGGAGCCGCCGCCCACCCCGGCTCCGGCCAGGATCATCACGTTGCGCAGCGGGTGGATGCGCTGAATGCCGTAGCAACCCAGCCTCGGCGCCCACAGGAACTTGCGCAGGTCCCAGGACGTCTCGGCGAAGTCCTCGTCGGCGAACCGCCGCCCGGCCTCCAATACGCCTACGCGGTAGCCCTTTTCGGTCAGCCGCAGCGCGCTGACGCTGCCCCCGAACCCCGAACCGATGATCAGAACGTCGTAATCCGGCCTCATCGCACCAGTATGGCCTTACTCACAGGTAACTAGCCAGCGGCCCCCGGCCCCGCCGCGAGTGCGCGCCCAGCCGCACACTGGGCGCCGAATGTGAGGCTAGCTGCACGCTCGGCGGAGCGACCCCCGGGCCGTCAGCCGCCGACCGTCAGCCCGACCTTCTGGAACTCCTTGAGGTCGCAATAGCCCGCCTTGGCCATGGACCGGCGCAGGCCGCCGACCAGGTTGAGGGAACCGAACGGGTCGTCGGAGGGCCCGTTGAGCACCCGCTGCAGCGGCGGGCGCTCGCCGAGGGCGATCTGCAGCAACGCCCCGCGCGGCAGCGACGGGTGCGCCGCCGCGGCCGGCCAGAACCAGCCCTCGCCGAGGGCCTCGGCGGATTCGGCGAGCGGCGTGCCGAGCACCACCGCGTCGGCCCCGCAGGCGATCGCCTTGGCCAGCTCGCCGGAGGTGTGGATGTCGCCGTCGGCCAGCACGTGCACGTAACGGCCGCCGGTCTCGTCGAGGTATTCGCGCCGCGCGGCGGCGGCGTCGGCGATGGCGGTGGCCATCGGCACGCTGATGCCCAGCACCTCGTCGCTGGTGGTCACGCCCCGGGTGGAGCCGTAGCCCACGATGACGCCGGCGGCGCCGGTGCGCATCAGGTGCAGCGCGGTGCGGTGATCGAGCACCCCGCCGGCCACCACCGGGACGTCGAGCTCGGAGATGAAGGTCTTGAGGTTCAGCGGTTCCCCGTCGCTGGCCACCCGCTCCGCCGACACGATGGTGCCCTGGATGACGAGCAGGTCGATGCCTGCCTGCAGCAGCACCGGGGTCAGCGCCTGGGCGTTTTGCGGGCTGACCCGCACCGCCGTGGTCACCCCGGCCTCCCGGATGCGGGCGACCGCGGACCCCAGCAGGTCGGGGTTCAGCGGCGCGGCGTGCAGTTCCTGCAGCAGCCGGATCGACGCCGACGGTTCGGGCTCCTTGCTGGCGGCCTCGACGAGCTGGGCGATCTTGGCCTGCACGTCGGCGTGCCGGCCGATCAACCCCTCGCCGTTGAGCACGCCCAGCCCGCCGAGGCGGCCGAGCTCGATGGCGAACTCCGGGGACACCAGCGCGTCGGTCGGGTGGGCCACCACCGGGATCTCGAACCGGTAGGCGTCCAGCTGCCAGGCGGTCGACACGTCCTGCGACGACCGGGTGCGCCGCGACGGCACGATGCTGACTTCGCTCAGCTCATAGGTGCGACGGGCGTTACGGCCCATGCCGATCTCGACCATGCCGCCCTCAGCGCGCAAAGTAGTTCGGCGCTTCGACGGTCATGGCGACGTCGTGCGGATGGCTTTCGCGCAGCCCGGCCGAGGTGATCCGGACGAACTGCGCCTGTTGCAGCGCCTCGATGGTGGCCGAGCCGGTGTAGCCCATCGCGGCGCGCAGGCCGCCGGTGAGCTGGTGGATCACCGAGGACAGCGGGCCGCGGAACGGCACCCGGCCCTCGATTCCCTCCGGCACCAACTTGTCCTCACTCAGGGCGTCGTCGGCGAAGTAGCGGTCCTTGGAGTACGACTTCGCCCCGCCCCTGCCCTGCATCGCGCCCAGCGAACCCATGCCGCGGTAGCTCTTGAATTGCTTGCCGTTGACGAAGATCAGCTCGCCGGGCGCCTCGGCGGTGCCGGCCAGCAGCGAGCCCAGCATGGCCGTGGAGGCGCCGGCGGCCAGCGCCTTGGCGATGTCGCCGGAATACTGCAGCCCGCCGTCGGCGATCACCGGCACGCCCGCCGGCCCGCACACCGCGACGGCCTCCAGGATCGCCGTGATCTGTGGCGCGCCGACCCCGGCCACCACCCGGGTGGTGCAGATCGAGCCCGGCCCCACGCCGACCTTGACCGCGTCGGCACCGGCGTGGATCAGCGCCAGGGCCGCGGAGCGGGTGGCGACGTTCCCGCCGATCACCTCGACCTTCTCGCCCACCTCGGCCTTGAGCTTGCCGACCATGTCGAGCACCAGCCGGTTGTGCGCGTGCGCGGTGTCGACGATCAACACGTCGGCCCCGGCGTCGACGAGCATCATCGCCCGGACCCAGGCGTCGCCGCCGACGCCGACCGCGGCGCCGACCAGCAGCCGTCCGTCGCTGTCCTTGGTGGCCAGCGGGTGCTGCTCGGTCTTGACGAAGTCCTTGACGGTGATCAGCCCGGTGAGCCGGCCGTGGCCGTCGACGACGGGCAGCTTCTCGATCTTGTTGCGCCGCAACAGCCCCAGCGCGGCGTCGGCGCTCACGCCCTCCTGGGCGGTGATCAGCGGGGCCTTGGTCATCACCTCGGCGACCTTGCGGGTCTGGTCGACCTCGAAGCGCATGTCGCGGTTGGTGATGATGCCGACCAGCGCCCCGGTGTCGTCGACCACCGGCAGGCCCGAGATGCGGAAGCGGGCGCACAGCGCGTCGACCTGGGCCAGGGTGTCGTCCGGGCGGCAGGTGACGGGGTCGGTCACCATACCGGCCTCGGAGCGCTTCACCATCTCGACCTGGCCGGCCTGTTCGGCGACGGGCAGGTTGCGGTGCAGCACGCCCATGCCGCCCGCCCGGGCCATCGCGATGGCCATCCGCGACTCGGTGACCGTGTCCATGGCCGAGCTGACCAGCGGCACCTTGAGCCGGATCTTCTTGGTGAGCTGGCTGGACGTGTCCGCGCTGGCGGGGACTACGTCGGAAGCCGCGGGCAGCAGCAAGACGTCGTCGAAGGTGAGGCCCAGCATCGCGACCTTGTGCGGGTTGTCACCCCCGGTGGGCACCGGGTCGTCGACCAGCCCGCCGATGCGTGGATCGCGCATGTAGGGGCCGCCGACGAGGTCGGAGCTGTCTTCCAGGTGGGACATGCCACGGGTCATCGGTGGGGCCCTCCATACGATGCGGCGCGAGAACCCCATCCTATCGGCTCGGCCACCCCGTCCCACCGCTTGCCGGGGCGCGCCGCGGCGGCCAACCCGCACGGAAACGGCGGGCGGCCTGCCTGCTGGCGTTATCCGGGCCCGGCTGCGTAGGCTAGTGTGCGTGCGCGATCACCTCCCGCCGGGCTTGCCACCCGATCCCTTCGCCGACGACCCCTGCGATCCGTCGGCGGCGCTGGAAGCCGTAGAGCCGGGGCAGCCCCTGGACGCCCAGGAGCGGATGGCGGTCGAGGCCGACCTCGCCGACCTGGCGGTGTACGAAGCCCTGTTGGCGCACAAGGGCATCCGCGGGCTGGTGGTGTGCTGCGACGAATGCCAGCAGGACCACTACCACGACTGGGACATGCTCCGGGCGAACCTGTTGCAGCTGCTGATCGACGGCACCGTGCGCCCGCACGAGCCGGCCTACGACCCCGAACCGGACGCCTACGTCACGTGGGACTACTGCCGGGGATACGCGGACGCCTCGCTCAACGAGGCCACCTCAGACGCCGACGGCTACCGCCGCTAACGGCTGGGCCCCGTCAGGGAGTGTTCGGCGTCACCGTTGAAGTCTGGCCATGATGCCGGTGCTTGCTCCACGACTGACTCGGCGACGGCGTCGCTGACGCGGCCGGGGAACCCTCGGACGGCGTAGCGGCCGCCGTCGGGACCGGGGTGGGCGGTGTCGACCAGGCCGACGGCGTGTTCGCCGGGGGCGGCAGCGTCGCGTGGGGGTTGCGCGACGCGACCCTGAGATTCAACAGCTTCAGTTGATTGGTCAGCTCCTGTTTGCCGGCCGGGTCGTCGATCGACTGGACCAGGCTGCTCACCTCGGTCAGCTGATTCTTGGCCTCGTCCCAGCGGCCCTGGTCGATCGATTCCTGCACCTTGGCCAGGTCCGCCCTGGCCGACAGCAGGGCCTGATGCTTCTCGTTGACCCGGGGCTGGTCGAAGAACATCGCGTGCATCCCGTACAGCGTCGTCCCGGGGCGGGCCTCGACCACCATCGCGCCGAAGCCGCTCAGGACCAGCAGCGCGGCGGCCACCGAACCGATCGTCGCGAGGCCGCGGCGACCGCGGCGGCGGTCGGCCAACCCGGTGCGCAGGGCGGTGACCGCCTCTTCGGCCGACACCAGCGCGCTGGCCGGCGGCCACCGCAGGTTGTCGCGCCAGTCCTCCAGCAAGGTGGCCATCGCGTCGACGTCGGGGTCACCCACGTGCACCGGACGCCGCTCGGCGAGTGCGTCGAGGAGCAGATCGGTGCGGGCGAATTCGTCCAGGGGTTCAGGCACAGTCACCTGCCGCGATCATCTCGGACTTCAACCGCGACAGCGCGCGGTGCTGGGCCACCCGGACCGCTCCGGTGGTGCTGCCGACGGCGGACGCGGTCTCCTCGGCGGACAGGCCGACGACGACACGCAGGATCAGGATCTCCCGCTGCTTGGCGGGCAGGATTTCCAGCAGTTCACTCATCCGGCTGACCGAATCCGCCTCGATGGCCCGCTGTTCCGGGCCCGCTTCGGACGACCAGCGCTCGGGGATCACCTCGGTGGGGTAGGACAGATCGCGGCCGGCGGCGCGATGGGCGTCCGCGACCTTGTGCGCCGCGATGCCGTACAGGAAGGCGAGAAAGGGACGTCCCCGGTCCCGGTAACGCGGCAGCGCCGTGATAGTCGCCAAGCACACCTCCTGTGCCACATCATCCGCTGACAGGCCACCCCGCTCGACTGTCCCGACCCGCGCGCGGCAATATCGCACGACAATCGGACGGATGGTCTCCAGCACCTCCCGTAGTGCGTTGCTGTCCCCCGCCACGGCCTTGGCCACCACGGCGTCGAGACGATCCCCTTGAATTGTCATCGACGGCGGTATCTCCAACGTTACGAACCGGGCACATCGCGGGCTAACCGGGCTAACTAACTAAATGACAATAACGGGCACAGGGCCATTTCAAGCGGAACGCCACGTCCCACCGGCGCGCCGCACTTGGCCTGCGCAGACATCGCGAATTTCGCGCAGCTGTTGTGTCGAATACGTGACGCTACCGACATCAATCAGCAAGCACGCCAACGCCCACCGCAGCGGGACGAGCCCGAGCGCGCCCGCGGCGTCCGCGGCGGCCTCCGCCACCGCGCGGGCGCGCTGGACGGCCCCGGCGCTGCACAGGGCGGCCGCCAGCACCACCTGGCTCTTGACCGCGTGCCGCTCCGACGGGATGGCCATGGCTCCCGCGAGTTGCACCGCTTCGTTGGCCTGCCGGACGGCGAGGGCCCCGTCGCCGCGGGCCATCGCCAGCTCGGCGGCCACCCACGCGCGGCGCACCGGCTGCCGGTCGGGCACCGGGGCGGCGCCGAGCTCGGTGTCCGCGCGGGCCAGCAGTGCCGCCGCGGCCGGGAAACGGCCGACACCCAAGGCGTCGGCCGCCAACCCGATCAGGGCGTCGGCCCGCGCCTCGGCGGCGTCGTCGCCCCCACCCGCCAGCGCCAGGGCGCGGCCGTCCCAGCCGCGCGCCACGGAATGCCAACCGAGTTGGCGCAGAAAGGATCCCTGTGTGCTGTGGGCCAGGGAGACCAGCGGACCGGCGGGGGCGCTGCGCCGCAGCACCGCCAGATCGCGGTAGGCGCTGCCGTAGTGGCCCTGCCCGCCCGCGGCCACGGCCCGCAGCCACAAGTCGCGCGGCGTTTGCGCCGACGGCAGCGGCCAAGTCCCGGGCCGGTCACCGAAGGCGGCGGCGGCCAACGTTTGCCCAATCACGGAAGTGTGACGAGTTTCAATCACCACGATGGGAGTAAACAGTTTGTGCTGTTCGCGTTACCGAACTGTTAATCACGATAGGTCCTGTACTAATCGCGGTTGGCTGCCCCTTGGCCCGTGAGCTGGGAAATCTTGTTTCGGTCAAGTGCCTGATAGCACGGTGCGCGTTTCGTCTTCGGGCGGCAGATGAACGCGACGTTAATTCTTTTATAACCATTACATACTTTGTCGGGCTAAGTGGCTATTGACGCAAATTCGCCGTCCGCCCTAACGTCTACGCATGACGGGTAGTCATCGGTGACGCCGCTTCATTTTCAGTTGCACAATCGCTTCGCGATCATGACCTTACTGGGCGTGCCGTGCAGAGAGGGAAACACCAATGCCACAGCTGGAGCAGCTACCTGGACCCAACGCCGACATCTGGAACTGGCAACTTCAGGGCTTGTGCCGTGGCGTGGACTCGTCGATGTTCTTCCATCCCGACGGCGAGCGCGGCCGCGCCCGCATGCAGCGCGAGCAGCGCGCCAAGGAGATGTGCCGGCGGTGCCCCGTGATCGAGGCCTGCCGCTCCCATGCGCTGGAAGTCGGTGAGCCCTATGGGGTTTGGGGTGGTTTGTCCGAGTCGGAGCGCGACCTGCTGCTGAAGGGCGACATCGGCCGCACCCGCGGCATCCGCCGTTCGGCCTGAGCCCGGGCCCGAGCGGGCCTGCCGCCGTGCGCGGCCGGCCCGTTTGGGCTGCGGCCAATGCGGGTAGGCCCGGCCCATGAAAAGGGGCGTATCCTTCGCGACCGCAATGCTTGCCGCAGCCGTTGCGCCGTTGGCCGCATGCGCAAATCAGCAGGGTGGCCAGGCCACCAGCTCGACGTCCTCGAGCGCGCCGCCCGGCACGGAGCGGATGACGACGCAGTTGAAGAGCGCCGACGGAAACCAGGTCGGCACCGCCACCATCGATTTCGCTAACGGTTATGCCACGGTCACCGTGGAGACCGGACCCAACCAGGTTCTCAGTCCCGGCTTCCACGGGCTGGAAATCCATTCCGTGGGCAAGTGCGAGGCCAATTCGGCCCCGCCCGCGGGGGGCTCGACCGGGGACTTCGACTCCGCGGGAAGCGTCTACCAGGCGCCGGATCACACCGGTTTCCCGGCCAGCGGCGACCTGACCGCATTGCAGGTGCGCAACGACGGCTCGGCGAAGCTCGTCACCACCACCAACCTGTTGACGGCCTCGGACCTGCGCAGCAGCTCGGGTACCGCGCTCATCGTCCACCAGACCGCGGACAACCTGAGCAACGGCGCCACCGGTGAGTCCGGCAAGCGGGTGGCCTGCGGTGTGCTGGCCGCGGCCTCCGCGACGACGACCTCGTCCACCTCGACGACGACCAGCGTCACGACGATCACCACCACGACCGCCGTGCCGCCGCCGTCGACGAGTACGAGCACGAGCACGAGCACCGTCACGGTCACCAGCGGCCCGCCGTCCACGTCCACGCTGCCGACCACGACGGGGACCACTCCGCCAAGCCTTCCGCCCAGCCCCTGACACACGCAGTCCGGCGCCTACCCTGCTGACATGCAGAAGGTGCTGTTCATGCTCGGGTTGGTCCTGTTCCTGCTCGGCTTGTTCACCGGCTTCGCCGTCCCCGCGCTGAAAAACCCACGCATGGCGCTGTCGAGCCACCTCGAGGCAGTCCTCAACGGCATGTTCCTCGTGCTGCTCGGGCTGCTCTGGCCGCACATCCGCCTGCCCGCGGCGTGGGGGGCCACGGCGGTCGTGCTGATCGTCTACTCCGCCTACGCGAACTGGCTGGCGACCCTGCTCGCGGCGGCCTGGGGCGCCGGCCGCAGACTCGCGCCCATCGCGGCGGCCGACCACGAGGCCGCCGCGGCCAAGGAGCGGATCGTCAGCTTCCTGTTGGTGTCACTCGCGGTGGCGATCGTGGTCGGTGTGGGCATCGTCGTCGTGGGGCTCTGTTAGGCGGCCGCTCGCCCGACGTGTCCGTGGAAGTGTTGGCCGTGCTTCCGGACGATATGTGCACGTGCTTAGGTCGGGATTGTGAAATCCCTCGCTGAGCTGTTTCGCGACACGGTCGCGGCTCGGATAGTGGTTGCCGCCGTGTTCGGAGTCGCCGTCGCCCTCGGGGTGGGTAACACGGTCGGCTGGCGATTCGCGCTCGCCGGTTGGATCGTTACCGCTGGCATCTACGTGGTGTGGACGCGGATCCTTCTGGGCGGCATGGATGCCGATCAAACCTGCGAGTACGTGACGAGGGAGGACCCCACCCGGTGGGTAGCCGACGCGGTCATCGTGTCGGCGAGCGTCGCGAGCCTGGGCGGCGTCGGTTACGTGGTAGCCGCCTCGTCGCGCTCGGGCCCCGGAGCCGTAGAAGCCGCTGTTGTCGGCGTCCTGACCGTCGCCGCATCCTGGTTTGCCGTACACACGTTGTTCACCGTCCACTACGCGCGGCTGTATTACTCGGACGAGGCGGGTGGAATCAACTTCCACGACCCGGAGCGGCCCAACTTTCGGGACTTTGCGTACGTGGCTTTCACCGTTGGCATGACCTATCAGGTGTCAGACACCGAGATCGGACTGACATCCATCAGGGCGACGGTGTTGCGCCATGCGTTGCTGTCCTATCTCCTCGGCGCGGTCGTCCTGGCGGTCACCATCAACCTGATCGCGGGGTTGGGCTCCAAGTTGTCGTGACCTCATGGCGGCAGGCTCAGAGAACGAAATACCCTCGGCACCGAGCCTGGGGTGTTTCGTCCCAAACGGTTCTGGTGGTGGTCGTGATGCCCGTGGCGGTGGTCATCGTGGGCGTCGACCGGGCTTGTCGACGATCGCCGTCTCGGTGGTACGGAATTACAGCTATAGGTGCTCACCGTGATCAGCTGAATGAATGCCGCACCAAAACCATCCGCACCAAACGTGGCGTCGGCCACGAATCTTGCCGGCCAACCCCAGGGTGCGTTGGCACACGCCCAGCGGATGGGCCCGACAGCAAAAATGGCGACTGCCGGGGTACAACACCGCCGCGGCCTACTGACCACTCCGACTGGGCGCCTTACTCAATCTCCCGGGTTAGGTGCCGCCGTATCTCGTGGCCGATGGTGGCCGATTGTCGGTACTGGCCGTCAGTGACGTCGTGGTACCAGGTGCTTTTCCCGGGCCCCGGCAACCCGGCCTCCCGCAATGCGACCGACAGCGGGCGGTAGGAGGGCGTGAGCGGTATGCGGTCAACGATGTGGACGATGGCGGGACGCTGATCCCGGGGAAGGCCGCATAATGCGGTGGTCAGGGCAGCCCCGGTGAGGGTGGCGCCCGTGTCGAGCGCCACGGCCGCAACCGCGACGTCGTGCGTGTCGGTCGCAACGGGGTAGACCACGGCCAGGTCGATCGCGGCGATGTCGCCTAGGGCGTCGCAGATCGGCTGGCAGAAGACCGGTCCGCGACTCGACTGGATCACCGTGTTCCTGTTGTCGACGAACCAGTAGTCGCCGTCGCCGTCGCGGCGAAACAGGTGGTCCGTGGTGATCCACGTGTCCCCCTCGGCGAATACCCCGCGCATCGACACGCGTGCGGTATCGAGTCCGGAGCGCGGCTTCGCTAGCAGCACGCCCACCTCGTCGTCTGCGCAAGGGCACACGAAGCCGTGGTCATCCTCGATGAAGCGGCCCGTCGCGGCGTCGTAGCGTCCGAGCCGAATCTCGGTGCTGCCCGGCAGCGGCCGACCCTTGGCGCCGGTCTTCGTGCCGGCGACATTGGCCAGCACCGCGTCCCCCTCGGTGGAGGCATAGAATTCCAACACCCGGGCCGGGGCGAAACGGTCGGTGACCTTGTGCCACAGCCCGATTGGCATCCCGGCTCCGATGAACAGGCGGATCGGATGATGTTCGGCAAGCTCGGGCGACGTCGCCTCCACCAGTTCGAGCAGCATGGCCCAGGTGTAGGTCACCACCGTCACCCCGTACCGGTGAACCTCGTCGGCGAACCGCGTTGGGTCGACGCCCCGGGTCAACGCGATGCGCGACCCGCCGGCGATCGCGCCGCCGAGGCCGACCATCAGACCCGACGGATGGTGCAGCGGGGTCAGGCAATAGATCGTGTCACCGCGGCCGAGCGCGGCGGCAGCGGCCGTGCCGTAGGCCGACAGCGCCCACCGATGATTGGTGACCTCCTTGATCACCCGGCGTCCTCCCGTCGTGCTGAAGAACACGAAGGCGAGATCACTTGCCCGGCCAGGGTTCGGCCGATACCACTGGGGGAGCGGCTCGGCGGACGGATCGAGGCGGTCTAGCTCGACGATCTGGTCCGACTCCGTCCGGCCGAGCTCCGCGGTGCTTCGATGACCGAGGACGAGCACCCTCGCGCCGATCGCGACGGCCGCCGCCAGATGGTTTGGGTCCGTGACGATGTCGGCCACCTCGCACAACTGGACGGCGGCGGCGAGGTCGGCGTCTGGGGGCAGCAGCACCGCCACCGCGCCGAGCCGCGACAGTGCCGCGATCGCGGTCACGGCGCTGGGGCTGGTGTCCATCAACACACCGATGTGGGCTCCCTGGCGGATACCGGCGGCGATGAGGCCGCGCACCGCGTCGTCGATGCAGTGATCAACCGCCGCGTTGGTGTGAACCCGATCCTCGAAGAGAAAGCATTCTTCCTCCGGCGCTTTGGTCGCCTGTTCGGCCATCAACCCGCCCAACGACACCCGGGTATGGGGCTGCAGTCCCCCCAGGCGGGCGAGCCGGGGCAGGGTACGCACGGCCTCCCCTGCGATCTCCCTGCCGCTGCGCACCGCCCCCACCGCGGCGTCGGTCAACCCCAGGCTCACACCGATGCCAAGTTCGGCCAGCGCACCCGCCGAGTGACCGATACGCGACGACAGCCCGACACCGCCGTCGATCCCGACGCCGCGGACGGCCTCCATCGCATGCACGCCGTCCGGCCTCGGCCCTCGACCGTCTCGCCACAGCATCCACTGTCCGACGGTGGGCCACGTCTGCGTGGCGGCGGTCGATCCGACAACGAGCCCGAAATGACCGGTGCGCAAAAGCACCTCGAATACCCCGGCGCGAGGCGCGGCCCGCCGGATTCCCCGCACGGACGCGGGCCGGCCGATGCCGTCGATCTCGCCGATGAAAGCAAGGACCGGACAAGTGATTTCAGCGAGCGTGATCAACGTGCCATCGATCACCGCGCCGCCGGCCATCATGCGGTTATGGACCACGAACTGCCGTAACAGTTCGGCGACGGCGGGACCCGACCATGCCACCCAGCCCTCCACCTCGAGGAAACGACGTTGCTGTTCCCTGGGCAGCAACGCCTCTCGGTCATGGAGTTGCCGGAGAAAGTCCCACCTGGCCCGGACCGTCTTGATCGGGTCCAGAAGTTGAAACCCGGTCCGGGCCATCCATCCGGACACCGAGAGACGGTTGAAGACGTGGTCGGCGATCAGCTGGGCGCCGCGGCCCGCCAGGGCCGCGGGAATTCCGAACGGCAGACCGCTGAGCGAATCGACGGAGCTACCGAATGTGATGACGCTGGCCAGGCCCTCGGAACGTCGGTAGGCCGCGGTTTGATAGCAGAACATGCCGCCCTGCGAGTAGCCCGCCAAATGCACCTTGCGGCCGGTGTGGGCGTTTACCGAGTCGATGACCCGGCTCAGCGCGACGACATGGTCGCTCAAAGTGCGTTCGAGCCCACCGGTTTCCCGGTCCGGTGAACCGAAGTCCACCACCCACGGGTCCACACCGAGATCATGCAGGACTCCGACCGCGCCCTGGTCTCTGGTGACGTCAAACACGTTGGCCGACATCATCATCGGCGGCACAAGTATTACCGTTGGCCGTGACGGGTCGTTCGCGCTATCGGGGAAGTAGCGTCGAAGCCGGTACATGTCGCATCGTTCCACGGTCTGAAACGGCGACGTACGGGATCCGGTCTCGAGGCCACCGAACCGCAGCACCTCGACACCGTTCTGCACGGTCGCGATCACCCGGCTAGCGGGACCGGTAATCAGGTCGCTACCCCATTTCACTGAGACCACACGTCTTTTCGGGATGCTCCGCATCGGACGCCGACCCTTGGAGGCTGGCCAGCGCCGCACTGACGGTGTTGACGGCCGGCAGCCAGCCGTCCGGATCGCAGATTCGTAGCAGCAGAGATACCGCAGCACCGGGCACCAACGCCCAGTCCAGTCCAGCGCACGCGCAGCTCACCGAGATTCTGTGCAGCGCCGAGAAACCCGCGGCGCCAAAGAATTCCAGACGGGTCAGATCAAGGATCAGCCCACGGCAGCGCGCCAGCTGGGCGAGTGCGTACTCGGTGAAGGTGCGTACGTTCGTCTGGTCGATGTCGCCGTCGGCGCTGACAATGGCCACCGACGACTTCAGCCAGTGAGCATCCAATCGCGCCAATTGGCCTTTGCGCGGCGCGCTGGAAATGGCATCACCCGGCAGGGCGGAAGGGGACATCAAAGAGTCGGTCATGGTGACCCCGTCGGACGGACGATCACCGGCATGTCAGGCTCGGAGCTAACGCGCTCCTAGGATTCAGCAGCGTACGGCCAAAACCGGTCCGGACCAGCTGAGATGCTCAGCAGCTACGACACTACACCGGTTGGGCGCGTCCGCGCAGGTGGCAGCCCTCGAGTCCAAAATCAGGACGTGGCCGGCCACCTTCGCCTTAGACGCGCCCGCCGGCTTCGCCCTAGGATGGGAGTGATCTCGCGGCGGCTACGCCCTGGGTACATGGCTGGTCGCCGGTGATGTCGGACTCCAGCAAGATAGGAACAGGTACCGGCGATGGTGGAGTTCACCGAGGGCACTGAGGGGCCGCCCCGAGCGTCGCGGACATCGGAGCAGCTCAGTAGTGATGACGCCGATTTGCGGGCGGCGATCAGCAATCTCGCGGGTCTGGTCGCCGGTCATCGACGCTTGCCCGAGTTGCTGGCGGAGGTAGCCACGTTCGCTGTCCGCGCGATACCAGGAGCCGACGGTGCTGGAGTGACGTTGCTGAATGTCGACCGGGTGGACGACATGGTCGCGGCGTTGGCGGCCAGCGCTCCCTTTGTCAGCGAGATTGATGAAATTCAGTATGTCACCCTCAATGAAGGGCCCTGCATCACCGCGGCGCTGGAACGTCGCACGGTGCGCTCAGGGTCGTTGGGTGGGGAGAAGATGTGGCCGCGGTTCGGTCCACGCGTAGGCAGGTTGGGGGTGCACAGTGCGCTGTCGCTACCGCTGTTGCTGCCTGATCGGGTGGTCGGGGCGATCAACGTATATGCCTACGCCAAAGACGTTTTCGATGAACATGCCGCCGAATTCGGGGAGCTGTTCGCCAAACCAGCTGCTGTCGCTGTATACAACGCGCAGATCCTCGCGGACGCGCTTGCTCTAACCGTCCAGTTGCAGACGGCGTTGTCCACCCGCCCGGTGATCGATCAAGCGATTGGCCTCATCCGCGGACGTACCGGGCGCAGCGCCGAGGACGCGTTCACCCAGCTGAGGGCGATGAGCCAATCTGAGCACCGCAAGTTGGCCGATGTGGCGCAACACCTGGTCGACGAAGCGGTGCGCCGCGCCCGCGCCCGCGCCCGACCTAAGCCGGACAGCCCAGCCGGCGTACCGTAACGGGTGAGGAACTAGTCACGAGACCGGTCCTGACTCGCGTCTCGGGGTCCTCACCGCGCACAGCGACTGGCCATGCGCGGTGCCGGTAGGTGATCGCGCTCGGGAGCGTACAGCGGAGCAGTCCTCTCGTGAAGCTCACCGCGGCCCTTGCCGCAGACCTGGGCATTCTCACTGCGGCTTTGGATGAGCCCGGCGTCGATGTCGCCCAAAGTCTGCGCCAGCTCGCGGCCGATGCCACCGCAGCAGTACCCACCTTCCTGGGTCTGAGCGTGGCCGTCGCCGGCAGTGACTCGCCGTTCACCCTCACCGCATTCGTCGAGGGTGCAGGGACGGGTGATGTCCGCACCTCGCTGCGGCTGACGCTGTCAGGTGTCGGTGACGTCGGTCTTCTCCCCGCTGTGGTTCTCGTCTTGTATGCGGGGTCGCCAGGAACCCTTGTCGATCTCGCCGCGGACCTCGCGTGGCTCACCGCCCGGCCGCTGAGTGACTTCGTCCTCGATCAGCACCTGCCAGCCCTCGCCGAGCAGTGTTCTGCCACAAATCTTTTCGAGAGTTCAATCATCAACCAGGCAATCGGGGCCCTCATCGGCCAGGGCTACACGCCCGAGCAAGCCGAGCGGCACCTCACGTCTGAAGGTGCCGCCGCCGGCCTCAGTCGGCACGCCGTCGGCCTGCGCATCCTGGCGGGGCTCAATGCGCGGTAGCCGCTCATTGGGTGTAGCCTTTGTGAGGTTGGGAACCCAGCAAGTCCGTGGTGAAGTCAGCCGTCCGCTGCTGATCTCGCAGAGCAGCCGCTCGCGCCGGACACACCGGTGACAACCGTCCGTCGGGATCACCTTGAGCGCTTTGTCCACCCCTGAAACATCGAATGCCCCCCTTGTTGGGCGAGATCGTTGCGGCGCGACGAGTTTCGGCATCCTCAGTACGTATCCACCGACACCGTGCGGGTTGGCGACGTTCAGTGCAGCCTTGTCGGAAGGGTTGTGCGCAAATGGATCTGACGTCAGCGTCCTGCGGATTGCCGACGGGTCGTCATCTTCTGATGCCCGCGTGATCGGAGAGCTGGTCAACGGTTCCGCGACATCCGTGGCAGCAGCCTCCGATTTGCTGAATGAGAGCGATATCGCGATCGTGCAGCATGAGTACGGCATCTACGGCGGTGTCGACGGAGACGAGGTGGTGGACATCATCGGGGGGCTGCGCATCCCGTCGATCGTGGTCGCCCACACGGTCCTCAAAGACCCGACCCCGCATCAGCGTTTTGTGCTTGAGGCGATCGCGGCGACGGCGGCTCGGGTGGTCGTCATGTCGGAGGCGGCCAGGCAACGCCTGTGCCTCGGTTTCGACGTCGATCGCCGAAAAGTCACCACGATCGCGCATGGTGCGATCGTCCGGACAAACACGTCGGTACTGCGCTCGGGCAGACCGACCCTGTTGACGTGGGGTCTGCTGGGTCCCGGGAAGGGCATCGAGCGGGTCATCGAGGCGATGGCATCGCTGCATGAACTCCATGGCCGGCCGCGTTACCTGGTTGCCGGCCGGACGCACCCAAAGGTTTTGGCCGTCGACGGTGAGGCATACCGCGAGGCCCGTGCCGAACAGGCGCGGCGCACCGGCGTAGCGGACTCGGTGTGCTTCGATGCCAACTACCGCGACGTGTCGTCGCTGACTGCGCTGGTTCAGTCCTCGGCCGTGGTCGTCCTGCCCTACGACTCCAGGGATCAGGTCACTTCCGGCGTCCTGGTCGACGCAATCGCAAGCGGGCGGCCGGTCGTCGCCACCGCCTTCCCCCACGCCGTCGAACTCCTCGGTAGCGGGGCGGGCATCGTCGTCGATCACGACGATTCCGATGCGCTGGTATCCGCCCTGCGCCGAGTGCTGACCGAACCGCGCCTCGCCGGCGCCATGGCCGCGGAGGCCAGCCGGTTGGCCCCGACGCTGGCCTGGCCGGTGGTGGCCAATGCCTATCTGGTTCTGGCACAACGGATTCTTGCCACACGTCGGGCGCCGGTATGACCGCGACCACGCCGGAGCCGAGATTCGACCACCTGTTGCGTTTGACAGATCGCCGCGGAACGTTCGAGCACGCCCGTTTCGCCGAACCTCGGCGCGAGCACGGCTACTGTACCGACGACATGGCCCGAGTCCTCATCGTCGCGACCCGGGAACCCGAGCCTGATGGGCAGGTGAAGGGTCTTGCCGGCGTTGCCGTGCGGTTCCTGAACGATGCGCAGTCCTATGCGGGCCCCTGCCGAAACCGAATGGACAGCAAGGGCCGTTGGGAGGATGAGCCCTCGCTGGAGGACAGCTGGGGCCGCAGCATCTGGGGACTGGGCACCGCGGCAGCGCATAGTGACGTTGGCCTGGTTCGCCGGTTGGCCGTCATTCAGTTCGAACGCGCCGCGAAGGCGCGATCGCCGTGGCCTCGGGCGATGGCTTTCGCGGCGTTGGGCGCCGCCGAACTCCTCGCCGTCGACCCCGGGCAGCGGGCCGCACGCGAACTCCTCACCGACTACGCCAAGACCGTGGCCAAACCGAACGGCGACGGGGCCTGGCCATGGCCTGAGCCACGACTCACCTACGCGAATGCCGTTCTCGCCGAGGCGATGATCGCGGCGGGCGTGGCACTCGACGATCCGACATTGCGGCACCAGGGCTTGGATCTGCTGGGTTGGCTCGTCGAATACGAGACGGCAGACGGTCACCTCTCGCCCACTCCCGCAGCGGGCAGGGGGCCGGACGACCCTCAGCCCGCATTCGATCAGCAGCCAATCGAGGTCTCCACCCTCGCCGACGCGTGCGCGCGTGCCGCTACCATTGACGCCGGTTCGATCTGGCCCGACGGGGTCCTGGCCGCTGCGGTCTGGTTCATGGGTGTCAACGACGCGCAACAGCTCATGTGGGACCCCGAGACCGGCGCCGGCTTCGACGGCCTGCGCGCCGATGGCGTGAACCACAACCAGGGCGCGGAGTCAACACTGGCGGTGCTCTCGACGATGCAGCACGCCAGACGCTTCTCGACTGTGCGGCAATGACTTCCGCGCAGGCTGCGTTCGTCACACGCAGCCCCGTAAGGCTCATCGCCAACCCATCGCGGGTCATCACCCGACTCTTCGTACCGGGCCAGGAAGGTTTCGAACACCAGGAGTCCCGCGCGGGAGCGGTGTTGGCGCGAATCCTCGCCCTCGACGAGGGTCAGGTGCGGTCTTCGCTGGACGACGTCGTCGTCCGCTTCGACGGGCGTCACCGCGATCTTGCCGGCACGTTCCGCCGGCACGCCCGTGAACTCGCCGATCGGCTGGACCCCGGCAATGAACTCTCCGAAGCGCGAACGTTGCTGCTGGGCGCGGCATTCACGAGTGAATACGCCCTTGAAGGTGCGGCGTTGTGTAACCCCAGCATCGTGGCCCATCCCGACCAGGCTGGAACCGTCGCAGGCAGCCTGCGATTCGTACTGAGCGTCCGGGGCATCGGTGAGGGACACCGTTCGTCCATCGGGTTCCGGACCGGCGTTGTCGACGCAGCCGGCCGCACCACGATCGACGATCCTGCTCCGTTCGCCACCGCCGGAACGCCCAAGCCTGCGCTCCTCGACGCGGCCGTCTTCCGCAGCGAACTCACCCGGCTAGACGACGCCGGGGAGGTCGCCGACTACATCCTCGGCCGGCTCGGCAAGAGCTTCACCCGGGCTGCTCTCGATCAACAACTCGCCCAGCTCCAGACTCATCTGAGCACCCGCGCACACGCCGAGGAGACGATTTCCGCATTCTGCAGCATCGCCGAACGGACGTATGCCGTCGAGTTCGCGGACTGCATAACACTTTCCGAGCGCGTCTTGTGGCCCTCGATGGGTGCAGAGCAGGGCGGCATGGAGGATGCACGCTTCGTCCGTTTCATCGACGACGACGGATCTGTCACGTTTTACGCCACCTACACGGCCTACAGCGGATCCCACATCGGCCAACAACTCCTCACGACCAAGGATTTCCAGTCCTTCACCTCCGCGCCGATCGTCGGACGCGCCGCTGCCAACAAAGGTCTGGCGCTGTTTCCTCGCCGGATTCGCGGTCACTTCGCCGCCATGTCGAGATCAGATCGCGAATCGAATACGGTTGCTTACTCCGATCGCCTGTCCGTTTGGACGAGCGCACTCCCCTGCCAGAGCCCGATTCGAGCATGGGAGGCGTTACAACTCGGGAACTGCGGTCCCCCAATCGAAACCGACGCTGGGTGGCTGGTGCTCACCCACGGCGTCGGACCGATGCGCACCTACCGCATCGGGGCGATTCTGCTTGATCTCGACGATCCGACACGGATCCTTGGTCAGCTACCGCAGCCCCTGCTGAGCCCCGCTCCGGATGAGCGGGACGGCTACGTGCCCAACGTGGTCTACTCCTGTGGCGCGCTAGTCCACGCCGACACCCTGGTGCTGCCGTACGGCATCGCTGACACCGCCATCGGTATCGCCACCGTGCCGCTCCCCGAACTCCTTACAGTGCTGAGCCGCTGAGGCCCAAGGCATTTCAAACGACACCTGCACGCTTACGCATGTGTCAACATTGTTGACATACGGCGGTGAAGGGCGTCTAATTGAGACATACCGGAAACCCAGCTATCGCCGGAACTCATCTGGAGTTCGCCGAACGATCAACGGGTTTCCGTCTGTTACCGGGAGTTCGGTTCGAACATGGCACGACCACGACACGCGTCGGGAAAGACGCCGAGCGCCCGCGTGCACCCTGCAGTTCTACGGAGGACGACCATGATCAACCCTGACAACGAACAACGAGATGCGTTCGGCGAGCAGGTGCTTCACGTCGGTGCGGGTTTCAAAGAACAGGAGCGTCCACATGTATTGGAGACGTTGTCGACGCTCGGTCCGCACCTATTGGGACGATGGGATCCGCGGGACATCGATGTGGAAGTCTCGTTGCAGGACCGCGGCGGCAAGGAGCAGCGCGTCACTTTGCGCACGAGTCTGCCCGGCCGTCCGCCACTGGTGGCGACCGCTGAGAACCCGGACATCACCCGCGCTATCTGCGAAGCAAAGCGTGAGCTGATCCGGCAACTTGAACACCAGAAGTCAGCGCGCGACCCCATGAGCGGCCGCCGGCGCAACAGCGCGACGATCCGCCACTAGGGGTCGCCTCCACCCTTCTCGATCGCGATATTTTGTAAATCGACCTATTTGGTAGGAAGCGTCACAACCAGCAGCTCATTTTCGCGGGCAGACAGAGGGACGGGACGGTTACCTGTACGGCCACATCCTCAATGAGTTGCAGGAGGTTATCGAGCGACCCGAGGAAACCGACCATGTGCTCCGGCTTGGTCTTCACCGGCTCGCGATCACCGAATTCCCTCAACTGCGCGCCCTGGCACCCGCCCTGGCCTCCTATGATGGCGCCGCCGAGCTGGACCGCTTCCTCGATCTGCTGCTCCCCGGCATGACCGCGACGCTCACCGGCGGCAACGGACAACCCCCAACCGCCGAAGATACAACCGCCGCTGGATAACTCCCTGAGCCACTCGTGGTCGCAGCGGTGCGATGATCACGGCAGCGGTGCTGACCAGCGCAGCACGGTGCCTCCACCGGGGGCACCCGCGATGGTGAACGCGCCGCCGGCCTGCCGCGCTCGGTGCTGCAAGTTGGTCAAGCCGCTGCCGGTTACGTCGCCGGGGACGCCTCGACCGTCGTCGACCACTTCGATGCACACGCCGTCCTCGACCTTGACCGTCACCGCAAGTCTGGTCGCGGCGGCATGCCGGACGGCGTTGCTGACCGCTTCGCGCACAACGGCTTCGGCGTGATCGGCGAGTGCAGCATCGACAATCGACAAGGGGCCTACGAATTGAACCGTGGTCTCCAGTTCGGATCCGCAGAAGCGCGCGACTGCCTCGTCGAGCCGATGTCGCAGCCGGGCGGTGCCCGGCGGTGCCCCGTCCAGGCCGAAAATTGCGGTGCGAATCTCCCGAATGACGCCTTGAAGATCAGCAATGCTGCCGGACAGTCTCTGCTGCACCTCAGTAGATCGGGCCCGCGGAATGGTCCCCTGTAGATCCAGTTCGACCGCAAAGATCCCTCGAATCACGTGGTCCTGCAGATCGTGGGCGATTCTGTCGCGGTCAGCGAGAATGTCGAGTTGGCGCGCCCGGCGCTGTGTGGCCCCCAACTGCCAGGCGAGCGCCGCCTGGTCGGTGAATGCGGCCATCATGTCGAGCTGCTCGTCGCTGAACGTCCGGGCGCCGTCTCGCCGCACCGCGACCAACACCCCCACCACCGTATCGGTGGTGCGCAGCGGAAGCACCAGCGCCGGGCCGGCACGTTGGACGCCGTCGATGGCGACGTCGAAGTTGTTGAGACGTCGAGGGGTTCGCTCCACGAAGGCCTGCCCGACTGAGGTACCGGCAACGCGGATGACAGGGCCCGGCGTCGAGGTTATTGCGGAGCCGGCGGTTTCCACGATCATCAGATCGGCCACCTCCGACGTGGGTATGTCGTGGTTGATCGCGACCGCGACCAGTGTGATCTCTGCGCCCGTCAGATCGAGAGCTTGCTGGGCGATGGGCCGACAGACCGTTGCGGGCATCGGCACCGGAGAGTAGTTCGGTTCCGATGTCACGCTTCGCTTCGCCGCTTTAACAGCAGACATGGTCATTCCTGTCAATCGGGATGCGGACGGCAACGACGAGCGCGTTCGCGCCGGTCACGAAGCTTGTCACGCCCGGCGCGTCGACCGTGGTCGCACCCGTCGGTGCCTGTTGGAGTGTGTCCATCGGCTCGGCCGGCGAGTTGAACTCGAGCATCTTCGCCCGGTTGAACCAGTCCCGCGACCCCTGCGGATCGTCAGTAGGTTCGGTCCGGGTCAGGTCAATCAGGAAAACACGGGTGTCGGCACGGAAAGCAAGTGAAGTAGTCATGGTGATCTGAAGTCCCGTTGATCACCGGCGTGTGAGGGTTCGGAGCCAATGCTCCTAGAGGTAAGCGGCGAACGCGGCCAAACTCATCCCGCACCAGCTGAAGTTCTCAGCACCTTGACGCTACACCATTTCGTACCTACCCGGGATCGGCGCGGTAGCGGGCTCGGTGCCGGCAGTAGGGGTTGACTGGGCTGCCGCGTCAGCCAACCCACCCAGGGCGAAACAATCCGGATCGCCGATGGCGCGACGGCGACAACGGCCACGACCCGATCGGTCTTCATGTGAGTCCGGATGATTGGGCGCAGCCGGCCGAGCGATCGTCAACTGAGACAGCGCCAACAGTACTGCTGAGCGCCTGGGAAGGACTGAATCTGAGATGCCCCCCGTACCCGATGGGTGTAGCGTTGCAGTTGCTGAGTCCTTCAGCCAGTCCGGAGAAGGTTTGGCTGTACGCCGCCGAACTTGATGAGCATTCGCTCGCCGCCGCACATTCCGATTTCGACCCCGTCGCGGCCAGACAGCATGCACAATCCGCCCATCCCCTCGTTAGCCGGAATCCGGAGTACCACCAGTTCCGCATTCACTCGACCGGCGACCAAGCAAGAACCAACCTGCCGGCGACACCGGAAAACCCTGTCGCGCAATGAAAGACACGCCGATCAGGCAGGAAAGGGCTAAACCGGCCAAGGTAAATCCAAACGACGCCCAAAAGACTGAGTCCTATCGAACATCCGATAGAACGCTCGGCACCCGACATACACGCCCGAAAGAGGGGACACGATGGCGATTACCGACATACCGGCATTCGCTCACCTGACCGACGCCGATATCGAAAATCTCGCCGTTGAGCTGGACGCGATCCGGCTCGACATCGAGGGATCCCGTGGCGCGCGCGACGCGCGCTACATCCGCCGCACCATTGCCGCGCAACGCGCCCTGGAGGTGGCCGGCCGGCTCATGCTGGCCGGTAGCTCGAAACGCTCTGTGTGGTGGGCGGGAACGGTGACCCTGGGTGTGGCCAAGATCATCGAGAACATGGAGATCGGCCACAACGTCATGCACGGCCAGTGGAACTGGATGAACGATCCCGAGATCCACTCCTCGACATGGGAGTGGGACATGAGTGCGGCGTCAAAACACTGGCGCTTCACCCACAACTTTCAGCACCACAAATACACCAACATCGTCGGCATGGACGACGATGTGGGCTACACCATCCTGCGAGTCACCCGTGACCAACCCTGGGAGCCCTTCAACGTCGGCAACCTGCTCTTCAATGCCGTCCTCGCTCTTGGATTCGAGTGGGGAATTGGCTTGCAGCCCATCGAGTTAAGCAAGGCTCTCAAGGCTGGACCGGAGCGCGACCTCACCCTCCTGCGGATCCGTGAGTTTTCGGCCAAGGCCGGCAGGCAGGTGGTCAAGGACTACATTGCGTTCCCGGCGCTGACCTCGCTGTCGCCAGCGGCGACGTACACATCGACGCTGAAGGCTAACGTGGTGGCCAACGTGATCCGCAACGTCTGGGCGAACGCCGTCATCTTCTGTGGCCATTTCCCCGATGGCGCAGACAAATTCACCAAGCCCGACATAATCGGCGAAACCCGGGGCCAGTGGTATCTGCGCCAGATGCTGGGCAGCGCCAACTTCGAGGCCGGGCCGGCGTTGCGGTTCATGAGCGGCAACCTGTGCCATCAGATCGAGCACCACCTGTACCCGGACTTGCCCAGCAACCGGCTGCACGAGATCGCGGTGCGGGTGCGCGAGGTCTGCGACAAGTACGACCTGCCCTACACCACGGGCTCGTTCCTGGTGCAGTACGCCAAGACCTGGCGCACGCTGGCCAAGCTGTCGCTGCCCAACCAGTATTTGCGCGACACCGCCGACGACGCTCCGGAGACCCGCAGCGAGCGGATGTTTACCGAATTGGAGCCGGGTTTCGCCGACATTGACCTAGGAAGAGGGCGCCGTCGCGGGCTCAACACAGCGATCCGCCAACACCGTCGCGCCCGTGCCTCGATGAAGGGCGGCATCGATCAGGCGTAGATGTCGGGCCTGCGCCGCTCCCACGGCGTGGCCAAGTGCAGCAGCTTTGACCGTCATATAGGAGCCAGCGCGTCCGCACTGCCATCATCAATAGTGCCGGGATCGATCTTGAAAACCCGCTGACAGGTGTCGCGTTCGCTCAGCCGCGGGACGCGGCATAGTGGGACTGACCAGTCCGACCCTGTCCCGACTGCTCAGTGAGCTTGGCCGTAGTCGTCCGCGTTGCCATGCTTCTGGGTCAAACCCGTCTAGGAGCAACGCCCCTCTCCGAAAACGAAAGCGCCCCCGGCCAACTGACCGGGGGCGCTTCGTTAGGAGGTGCGTTTAGTGGTGGTGATGCCCGTGGCCGTGGCCGTGGTCATCGTCCGCGTCGGCGGGCTTCTCGACGATGGCCGTCTCCGTGGTCAGCACCATGCGGGCCACCGACGCCGCGTTGACGACGGCCGAGCGGGTCACCTTGACCGGGTCGATGACGCCGGCGCCGAGGAGGTCGCCATAGGCGAGCGTCTCGGCGTTCAGCCCCTGCCCGACGGGCAGCTCGCTGACCTTGTTGACCACGACCGAGCCGTCCAGCCCGGCGTTGGTGGCGATCCAGTACAGCGGGGCCGCCAACGCCTCGAAGAACACGTCGACCCCGAGCGCCTGGTCGCCGCTCACCGTCCCGCGCAATTCCGTCAGCGCCTTGCGGGCGTGGATGAGCGCCGTTCCGCCGCCCGCGACAATGCCCTCCTCGACGGCCGCCTTGGCGGCCGAGACGGCGTCCTCGACGCTTTCCTTGCGCTCCTTGAGCGCGGTCTCGGTGGCGGCACCGACCTTGATGACGGCCACGCCGCCGGCCAGCTTGGCCAGCCGCTCCTGCAGCTTCTCGCGGTCCCAGTCCGAGTCGCTGTTCTCGATCTCGGCGCGCAGCTGCTTGATGCGGGCCTCGACCGCGTCCTTGGAACCGCCGCCCTCGACCACGATGGTGTCATCCTTGCTGACCACCACGCGGCGGGCCGAACCCAGCACGTCGGTGCCGACCTCGCGCAGCAGCAGGCCGGCGTCGGGATTGATCACCTGGCCGCCCGTGACCACCGCGAGATCCTCGAGGAACGCCTTGCGCCGGTCACCGAAGAACGGCGCCTTGACCGCGACCGCCTTCAGCGTCTTGCGAATCGAGTTGACGACCAGGGTCGCCAGGGCCTCGCCCTCGATGTCCTCGGCGATGATCAGCAGCGGTTTGCCCATCTCGGCGATCTTCTCGAGCATCGGCAGCAGGTCGGGCAGCGAGCTGATCTTCTCCTGGTGCAACAGGATCACCGGGTCGTCGAGCACGGCCTCCTGCGAGTCGAAGTCGGTGACGAAATACGCCGACAGGAAACCCTTGTCGAAGCCGACGCCCTCGGTGAACTCCAGCTCGGTGTTCAAGGTCGAGGATTCCTCGACGCTGACCACGCCGTCGGCGCCGACCTTGGTCATCGCCTCGCCGACCAGCTCACCGATCTGCGGGTCGCGTGACGACACCGTCGCCACCTGCGCGATGCCCTCCCTGCCGGAGACGGGGGTGGCCTCCGCAAGCAGCGCCTCGGACACCGCGTCGCCGGCCTTGCCGATCCCCACGCCCAGCTCGATGGGGTTGGCGCCGGCGGCAACCATGCGCAGGCCATCCTTGATCAACGCCTGCGCGAGCACGGTCGCCGTGGTGGTGCCGTCGCCGGCGACGTCGTTGGTCTTGGTGGCCACCGACTTCACCAACTGAGCACCCAGGTTCTCGAACGGGTCCTCCAGGTCGATCTCGCGCGCGACGGTGACGCCGTCGTTGGTCACCGCCGGCCCGCCGAATGCCTTGGCCAGCACCACGTGCCGACCCCGCGGCCCCAGCGTCACCCGTACCGCGTCGGCGAGCTTGTTCACGCCGGCCTCCATGGCGCGGCGGGCGGTTTCGTCGTACTCAATCAGCTTGCTCATCAGGCTCCTTCACCCGAACGCATGCCGCCCCGGAAATCGCCCGCGGTTGTGCGCGGGGATCGCCGGGGCGGAACACGGTCCTTACTTGGATACGACAGCCAGCACGTCGCGCGCGGACAGGATCAGGTACTCCTCGCCGTTGTACTTGATCTCGGTGCCGCCGTACTTGCTGTAGATGACGGTGTCACCTTCGGAGACGTCCAGCGGGATCCGCTTTTCGCCGTCCTCGTCCCAGCGGCCGGGACCGACTGCGACGACGGTGCCTTCCTGCGGCTTCTCCTTGGCGGTGTCAGGAATGACCAGACCGGACGCGGTCGTGGTCTCGGCCTCGTTGGCCTGCACGAGAATCTTGTCCTCGAGTGGCTTGATGTTCACCTTCGCCACGATTGGAGCCCTCCACTAGTTAGATCGGGTCCGGGACGGCTGCCCCGGAATTATCAAGGGATTCGGCAGTCGTCCGTGCCCGAGCGCCGTCGTCGCGGGTGCCGACACAGGGTTTGGCCGATTGCCACCTAGCACTCTATACACGAGAGTGCTAGCACTCAAGGGCGCCCCGCTGCGTATTGGGTATTCGCTATGAGCGATCAGCCGACCTGGGCTTTTACCACCGGCAGGCCGGGGTCGCTGGGCACGTCCAGCGGGGAGGGCGGCGCCCCGGCGGCGACCAGGTGCGCGGCGAAGGAGGCGATCATCGCCCCGTTGTCGGTGCACAGGCGCGGCCTGGGGATCCGCAGCGTCAGCCCGGCCGCCGCGCAGCGCTGCTCGGCCAGCTCCCGCAGCCGCGAGTTGGCGGCCACTCCCCCGGCGATCAGCAGCGTCGAAACGCCGAGCCCCGTCGCGGCGCGCACCGCCTTCATCGTCAGGACGTCGGCGACGGCCTCCTGGAACCCGGCGGCGACATCGGCGTTCACCGCATCGGGGTGACTCTCCAGGTAGCGGGCCACGGCCGTTTTGAGCCCGGAGAAGCTGAAGGCGTACGGGTCGTCGGCGGGGCCGGTCATGCCGCGCGGGAACACGGGGATCTCTGCGGCCTCCCGGCCGCAGCTGCGGGCCAGCTCGTCGAGCACCTTGCCGCCGGGGTAGCCCAGACCCAGCAGCCGCGCCACCTTGTCATAGGCCTCGCCGGCGGCGTCGTCGACCGTGCTGCCGAGCTCGACGATCGGTTCGCCCAGGGACCGCACGTGCAACAGGTGCGTGTGGCCGCCGGACACCAGCAGCGCCACGCACTCGGGCAGCGGACCGTGCTCGTAGACGTCGGCGGCCAAGTGCCCGCCCAGGTGGTTCACGGCGTAGAACGGCACCCCCCACGCGGCCGCATACGCCTTGGCCGCAGCCACTCCCACCAGCAGCGCACCGGCCAGACCCGGCCCGATCGTGGCCGCGACGATGTCGGGCTTCTGCAGCCCCGCCGTCGTCAGCGCCCGGCGCATCGTGGGGCCGAGCGCCTCCAGGTGCGCCCGCGACGCGATCTCGGGAACCACGCCGCCGAAGCGAACGTGTTCGTCGACGCTGGACGCCACCTCGTCGGCCAACAACGTCACGGCGCCGTTGTGGTCGAGCCGCGCAATCCCGACTCCCGTTTCGTCACAGGAGGTTTCGATGGCCAAGATGATCATTGGGCCCCCCGGCGCATGGTGTAGGCGTCGGCGCCGCTGGCGCGGTAGTAGCGCCGGCGCAGGCCGATCTCCTCGAATCCCACGCTGCGGTACAGCGCGATGGCCGCCTCGTTGTCGGTGCGCACCTCCAGGAAGACGACACCCCCCTCGGCGAAGACCAGCAGCTCCTCGAGCAACCGGCGGCCGATCCCCTGGCCCTGGTAGGCGGTGTCCACGCCGATGGTGTGCACCTCGTACTCGAAGGGTGGGGTGCGGCCCAGCCGCGAGATTCCGGCATACCCGACGACCGCGCCGCCGGCGCGCGCGGCCACGTAATGGTTGTGCGGGCTGGCCAGTTCCCGGTTGAAGGCCGCCGCGGGCCACGGGTCGTCACCGTCGAACAGCTGCCGTTCCAGCTCCGCGCAGCGCGCAGCGTCGGCGGGGGTCAGCGCGCCGAGCGTCACGGGTTCGCTCGGGGCCGTCACCCGCGCGCCGCCATCGGTTTGGCGTCGGGGCGGCGCAGATACAACGCCACCAGCGGCGCCGGGCGCTGCGACCAGTCGGGCACCGCGGCCACCAGGCCGGCCGGCGTAGGGTGGACCGGCCCGCAGTGCGGCAGGCCGAACAACGCCGCGTGCTCCTTCGAGCCGGCCACCGCCTGCGCGGCGCCGGGATCGACGTCGGCGGGGGCGTCGACTCCCGGCCCTTCCACGCGGAACCCGTCGCGGTAGCGCGCCCAGTAGACCTCGCGGCGGCGGGCGTCGGTGACCACCAGCACCTCGCCGGCGGTGCGCACCCCGATGGCGTCCAGGCTGCACACGCCGTGCACGGGGATGCCCAGCGCGTGGCCGTAGGCCGCGGCGGTGGCCATCCCGGCGCGCAGGCCGGTGAACGGGCCGGGGCCGCAGCCCACCACGACGGCATCCAGGTCGCCCATGGTCAGCCCGGCCTCGGCGAGGGCGTCCAGCGCGTTCGGGGTGAGCCGTTCGGCATGCGCCCGGGCGTCGACGGTGACCCGCTCGGCCAGCACGGCCAGGTCGTCGCGGCGCACGATCCCGGCGGTCACCGCGGGGGTGGCGGTGTCGAGGGCGAGCACAAGCGTCACGAACGCACCCACTGCCAGGAAGCGATCCGCACGTCGGATCCGCTGAGGCGTTCCAGGCGGATGTCGAGGTGACGCTCGGCGAGGCGTTCGACGATGCCCTCCCCCCACTCCACGACGACGACCGCGTCGTCGAGTTCGGTGTCGAGGTCCAGCGAGTCGAGCTCGCCGAGCAGGTCGGCGCCGTCGGTGTCCAAGAGGCGGTACATGTCGACGTGAATCATCGCCGGTGCGCCGGGCCGCCGCGGCGGGTGCACCCGCGCCAGCACGTACGACGGTGAGGTGACCGGGCCGTCGACGTCCATCGCCGCGGCAATCCCCTTGGCCAGCACGGTCTTTCCCGCGCCGAGCGGACCGGTGAGCACCACCACGTCGCCCGCGCGCAGCTGCTCACCGAGGCGCGACCCCAGGGCGACGGTGTCCTCGACGCGATCCAGCGTGACCGCGCCCCCGGAATCATCCATGGCGCCGCAACCGTTCCCACGCACGCCGCAACGCGAGCCGCGCGCGGCCCGGAGTCGACCGCTTGACCAGCCGGATCAGGCCGTCGTTGATGGCCTCGGGCTTGTCCAGCAGCGCGAGGTGGCTGGCGCCGGGGACGATGACCAGCTCGGACTGCGGCAGCGACGCCGCCATCTTGCGGGAGTATTCGTCCGGGGTCAGCAGGTCGTGGTCGCCGCAGGCGATCAGGGTCGGGATGCGCAGCAGGGTCCACAGGCCGGCGGTTTCGTCGTGCGCCTCCAGGGCCTCCAGGAACTCCACCATGGTCGGGATGGGCGTGCCGTTCATCATCCGCTGGGAGAAGGCGTCCAGGCTGCGGCTGACGTGCAGGTCGCTGTAGGAGGCGGCCCGCAGGACGGGGCCGATCAGCGAGCGAGACACGTTGCGGCCGCGGTGCATCAGCTTGGGTGCCGACCGCGCGGTGAACCGGAACGCTTCCAGCGCCGGGTTTTTCAGGATCTCGCCCAACGGGGACCTGGCGACGCCTTCGGCCGCCGACGAGATCAGCGCGGCCCCGACGATCCGGCACCCGTACTGGTCCGGGAATTGGCGGGCGTGCGACAACACCGTCATGCCGCCCATGGAGTGGCCCACCAGCACCACCATCCCCCGCGGCGCGACCACCTGCAGCACGCTTTGCAGGTCCTTGCCGAGTTGGGTCAGCGTGTAGGTCTCCGGCGGCGCCTCGTCGGATTGCCCATGCCCGCGCTGGTCGTAGAAGACCATCCGGACGTCCGGGCCCAGGTGCTCGGGCAGCCGCGTCCGCTGGAAATGGAAGGAGCCCATGCGCAGACAGAATCCGTGAACGAAGACCATGGTCAGCGGGGCGTCCGCGGGCCCGGCCTCGCGGATCGCCAGGGACACCCCGTCCGGGGTGGTGACCACCGAGCGGCGGTCGTCGTCGATCCGGTCGAAATCCTCGTCGGCGTAGGGGTCTTCGGCGCCGCGGGCGCGCTGGATCATCGAGCGGCGGGCCGAGGCTCCGACGATGGTCGCCAGGGCGGTCACCCCCGCGCCGCCCGCGAGCCACGCCCTCCCGTTCTGGCGCCCGCGGGCTTTCTCACGGCTCAATGGTTCGCGCCTCGCGGTAGGTCCGGGTGATGCGCCCACGGGGGCTGGTCACCACCTCGTAGTGGATGGTGCCGAGCAGGTCGGCCCAGTCCTGCGCGGTGGGTTCCCCGCTGCTGCCGGGCCCGAACAGGATCGCCTCGTCACCCTCGGTCACGTCGGTCGGGCCGGGGCCGAGGTCGACGACGAACTGGTCCATGCAGATCCGGCCGACCCCCGGCCGCCGCCTGCCGTTGATCAACACGTCCAATCGTCCTCCCAGCGACCGGAAGACACCGTCGGCATAGCCGACCGGCAGCAGCGCCAGGTTCGTGTCGCGTTCCGCGGTCCAGGTGTGCCCATACGAGACGCTCTCGCCGGCGCGGATCGACTTCACCAGCGCCACCGGGCATTTCACCGTCATCGCCGGCACCAGCCCCATGTCGCCGAGCTGGGGCACCGGGCTCAGCCCGTACACCGCGACCCCGGGCCGCACCAGGTCGAAGGCCAGGTCCGGCCGCGACATGGTGGCCGACGAGTTCGCCAGGTGCGCCACCTCGAACCGCACCCCCTGCTCGCGCGCCTGCTCGAGCATGTCGCTGAAGCGTTGGGCCTGAAGATCGTTGACGGGGTTGGCCGGTTGATCGGCGAACACCATGTGGGACATCAGGCCGCGCAGCCGAACGGCCTCGTCGGCGACGGCCCGGCGCAGCGCGGTCAGCATCGACGGGTACTGGCTGGGGTGCACGCCGTTGCGGTTCAGCCCGGTGTCGACCTTGACGCTGACCGTGGCGGTCCGGCCCGTGCGGCGCGCCGCGTCCAGCAGCTCGTCAAGCTGACGCTCCGAGGAGACCGCGATCTCCACATCGGCCAGCAGCGCCGGCCCGAAGTCGATGCCGGGCGGGTGCAGCCAGGCGAGCACGGGCGCGGCGATCCCGTCGGCGCGCAGCGCCAGCGCCTCCGCGACCGTGGCGACGCCCAGCTCGGCCGCGCCCCCGGCCAGCGCCGCCCGCGCGGCCTGCGTGGCCCCGTGGCCGTAGCCGTCGGCCTTGACGACGGCCATCACCTGCGCGCGGCCGGCGTGCTCGCACAGCAACCGCACGTTGTGCTCGATCGCGCCCAGGTCCACCAGGGCCTCGGCGACCAGGCCCGGCGTCAGGGAGATCGGCGTAACGGCCCACCCTTTCATGGCCGCCATTGTCCCAGAACCGGCCGCAGGCGCCGCCCGCCCACCGCCCCCCGATGCCCCAGCAGCCGCAGGCGCCCCATGCGCCCCCGCACCGGGCGGCACCGCATGTGCCCGCCTCCGAGCGACACGTCGGGCGCGACGAGCTGGGGAACATGTCCGGTTCAAACCGTCTGGTGTCGCCCGAAGTACCTGTGATCTTCGCTATAGCCGCCGAGCGTCGAGTTGCTTCAGTGCGCGAAATGCTGCGCGTGGTAATGGCCGCCGGGCTTGGTTTTGTCCAACGAGGCCAGCGCGGAGACGGCGTCGTCGTGCAGCGCGCGGGCCAGGTCGGCCGAGAACCCCTCGCGCACCACGATGCGCAACACCGAGACGTTGGTGGCGTTGTCGGGCATGGTGTAGGCGGGCACCTGCCAGCCGTAACCCCGCAGCTCGTGGGAGACGTCGAACTCGGTGTACCCGCGGTCCCCGGCGAGCCGGAACGCGACCACCGGGATCGCCGAACCGTCCGAGACCAGCTCGCAGTGGTCGCTGACCCGGAGCTGCTCGCCCAGCCACCGCGCCGTCCCGGACAGCGTCTGCATCACCTTGGTGTAGCCCTCACGGCCCAGGCGCAGGAAGTTGTAGTACTGGCCGACCACCTGGTTGCCGGGGCGGGAGAAGTTCAGCGTGACAGTCGGCATGTCGCCACCGAGGTAGTTCACCCGGAACACCAGCTCTTCGGGCAGATACTCCTTGCTGCGCCACACCACGAACCCGACGCCGGGGTAGGTCAGCCCGTACTTGTGGCCGCTGACGTTGATCGACACCACCCGGGGCAGCCGGAAGTCCCACTTGAGCTCCGGATGCAGGAAGGGCACCACGAACCCCCCGCTGGCGGCGTCGACGTGCACTGGGACATCCACGCCCCCGCCGGCCGCCAGTCTGTCCAGCGCCCCGCAGACGTCGGCGACCGGTTCCAGCTCGCCGGTGTAGGTGGTCCCCAGGATCGCCACCACCCCAATGGTGTCCTCGTCGACGGCGTCGACGACCTGCTCGGGGGTGATGACGTAGCGGCCCTCCTCCATCGGCAAGTAGCGGGGCTCGACGTCGAAGTAGCGGCAGAACTTCTCCCACACCACCTGGACGTTGGAGCCCATCACCAAGTTCGGCCGACGGCCCTCCCAGCCCTTCCCGACCTTGGCCCGCCATCGCCATTTCATGGCCAGCCCGCCCAGCATCACGGCCTCGCTGGAGCCGATGGTGGACACGCCGCAGGCGCTGTAGGGGTCGGCGTCGTTCAGGCCGTCCGCGTGGAACAGGTCGGCCACCATGCACACGCAGCGCTGCTCGATGGCCGCGGTCGCCGGATACTCGTCCTTGTCGATCATGTTCTTGTCGAACGTCTCGGCCATCAGCTTCCCGGCCTCGGGGTCCATCCAGGTCGTCACGAAGGTCGCCAGGTTCAGTCGCGAGCTGCCGTCGAGCATCAGCTCGTCGTGGATGAAGCGGTAGGCCGCCTCGGGGTCCATCGACTCGTCGGGCATTCGCAGCGCGGGTATCGGCGCGGTGAACAAGCGACCGGTGTAGGCGGGGGCGATCGCGTGGGCGGGCAGGGAAGGATGTTGGGGCACTGCGGAAAGTCCTTTCTAGAGGGCGGCCAGCGCGGCCCTGATGTGCGGAACCATGCGGGACGATGACGTCGGCGCGTCACCGGGCCCCGGGTCGGCGGCCGACAGCGCCGCCGCCCGGGCGTGGACGAACGCCGCCGCCGCGGCCGCCTCGGCCGCCGGCAGGCCCGCCGCGAGCAGCGCGCCGATCATGCCGGAGAGCACGTCGCCGGAGCCCGCGGTGGCCGCCCAGGATTGCCCGGCCGGGTTGAGGTACACCGGGCCGCCCGGATCGGCGATCACGGTGACGTTCCCCTTGAGCAGCACCGTGGCGCCGAAGGTGTCGGCGAGCTTGCGGCACGCGCCCACCCGGTCGTCCCCGGGGGGGTTACCCGCCAGGCGGGCGAATTCACCGGCGTGCGGGGTCAGAACCGTGGGCGCCTTGCGGTTGGCGACCAGCTCGGGATGCGCCGCCAGGATGGTCAGCCCGTCGGCGTCCACGATCACCGGCAGGTCGGTCTCCAGCGCGAACCACAGCGCCGCGGCCCCGGTGTCGTCGGTGCCCAATCCGGGCCCGACGACCCAGGATTGGACCCGCCCGGCCGATGCCGGGGTGGGTGACGCGATCACCTCGGGCCAGTGGGCGAGCACCTCGCGGTGCGCGCTGCCCGCGTAACGGACCATCCCGGACGTCGCAGCGACGGCGGCCCCGGTGCACAGCACGGCCGCGCCCGGATACGTCGACGAGCCGGCCATCACCCCGGTCACGCCCTGGGTGTACTTGTCGTCGTGCGGGCCGGGCACCGGCCAGCGCGCGGCGGCGTCGGCGGCCTCGAAACCGAGCACGTCGGTGTCCGGAAGGTCGAGGCCGATGTCGATCAGCTTCACCCGGCCGCAGTCGGCGAGCGCGTGCACGGGCTTGAGGCCGCCGAAGGTGACGGTCAGGACGGCGTGCACCGCGGGGCCGGCGATCGCCCCGGTCGCCACGTCGATGCCGCTGGGGATGTCGACGGCCACCACCGGGATGCCCGCCTCGTCGACCGCGGCGAACACCTCGGCCGCGGCCAGGCGCAGCGGTCCGGAGCCGGAGATGCCCACCACCCCGTCGATGACCAGATCCGTTGTGGGCGGGACGCTTTCCACCACGTGCCCGCCGGCCTTCCGGAACGCCGCCAGCGCCTTGGGGTGGGTGTGCTCCGGGTTGAGCAAGACCGCGTCGGCGGCCGCACCGCGACGACGTACGAATGTGGCGGCCCACAACGCGTCGCCGCCGTTGTCGCCCGAGCCGACGACCGCGCACACCCGGCGGCCGGCCACGCCCCCGGTGCGGGCGCGCAATTCGGCGACGATCTCGGCGGCGAGCCCGAAGGCCGCGCGCCGCATCAGGGCCCCGTCGGGCAGGCTGGCCAGCAGCGGCGCCTCGGCCTGGCGGATCGCGTCTACGGAGTAGTAGTGCCGCACCTCAGCCACATTACGGGTAGGGGCGACGCGGTTGGGCGGTGCCGCTCAGGCCGATGCCTCGGGCGAACCGCGCCGGCGCGCCATGGCCCGCAGTCGCGCGGGGGTCAGCTGTCGGGGGTCTTGGTGGCGGGTCATCGGGTAGAAGCAGAGCCCGACGAGGATCGAGGTGAAGTGCCCGATCGCGGTGAAGTTCAACTCGATCCGGTCCATCGCGATCAGCGGGAAGCCGAAGATGACGAACAGCACGCCGAGATAGCCCCAGCGCCACGGTCGCGCGATGTGATAGGCCAGCACGGCCATCACCCCGACCAGAAAGTAGCTCACGCCGATGTCGCGGGCATGCACCAGCCGTTCGGACGCGTCGTGCTGCTCGATCGCCAGATACAGCAGGCCCTCGCTGAAATAGGTGGACAGGATGTGTGCGCTCAATCCCACTGTCAGCCAACGCAACTGCCCGAGCCAGTGCTCGGCGGGCGCCAGGAACAACGAGAACAGGATCAGGTAGGGCGCCAGGTTGTCCCCGTCGATCCACAACAGGCTGGAGAACAACACGTCGAGCGGATCACGCGCCAGGCCGTGGATGTTGGTGGAATGGTGCATCAGCATCCAGTGCAGTTGCCGCTGGGGAAGCCAGTGCTGGATGAAGGTCGTGATCAGCAGGACGAGCAGCCACCCGTAGGTCAACGGCGCGCTGCTGACGTAATGCCAGACCGCGAGCCCCATGCCGCGCAGTCGGGACCCCACCGGTGCATTCGTCACGTCATCACCTTCGCACGCCGGTTGCTGCGTCGCGCGAGTTACCCGGCGGTGCGCGAGCCTTCCATCGGCTCGGCGGTTGCCGGGAGCGGATCGGGCGTCGCCGCGGGTGCCGCCGCGGCGGGCACGGCGGCCTCCGGACGCAGGTGCCGCCACCAGCACATGATGTAGAGCAGCATCGAGATCACCAAGACGACGAGCACCCACAGCACGAGCGTGATGTCGATCCAGCCGCCGAAGGGCGGTGAGCCGGGCAAGGCGTTGCGCAGCGGTACCACCGCGAAGAGCATCGCCGCGTACCACGTGGTCATCGGCGGCTGGAATTTCCGTCTGTCACGCAGGGTCTGGACGGCGACGAAGAGCCCCAGGCCGGCGATCGCGATGAGCACCCCGCAAATGACGATGCCGAACGCCGCCGCGCTGAGCGAGCGGTGCAGGCTCACCCGGTAGGGGCCGGACCCGTCGACGGACACCTGCCACCCGGAAAGGTGATTGACGAACGTCACCGGCAGACGTTCGGGCACGTTCCCGGGGCCGTGCACGAGCTCGATCTCGACCGGCCCCGAGCTGTAGCGGTCGAACGGCCACTTCTCGATCTCCCCCGCGATGGTCAGCGGGACGGGGAAGACACCGGGGAGCATGCCCTTGGTCCAGGTGCGGCGGGTCGGCGTTGCCACCGATCGCACTCGCAGACTGACGTCTTCGTTCAAGTGCTGGGTTTGCGGATCCAGCAGGGCCGACCCCGGCGAGATGGACAGGTCGGCCATCAGCACGCTGTAGTTGGACTGGACGTCCTCGATGACCAGCGTGGCCGTGTTCTGTTGACCGCCGGGCGGGATTTCGGGGTGGCGGTGCCCCCCACCCTTGGCGTAGAGCGCCACCGAGGCGATGTATGCCCCGACGACAACCAAGACAAGACCTGCGAAGCCGAACCTGATGGCCGCCGACCGCATGCTGCTCCTACCCCTGTGGAGTGCGTTGTTCCCCAAGGCAATCTAACGGAACCGCGGGGGGTGTGACGGCGATACGGCCGAAGCGGTGCTGCCTACTCGACGGTGACGGACTTGGCCAGGTTTCGCGGCTTGTCGACATCGTAACCGCGGGCCTGCGCCACCGACGCGGCGAACACCTGCAGCGGGATGGTCGACAGCAACGGCTGCAAAAGGGTTGACACCGAAGGGATTTCGATCAAGTGGTCGGCGTAGGGCCGCACGGTGTCGTCGCCTTCCTCGGCGATCACGATGGTGATCGCGCCGCGGGCCTGGATCTCGCGGATGTTGGACAGCAGCTTGGAGTGCAGCGTGGCCTGCCCCTTGGGCGAGGGCATGACGACGATGACCGGCAGGTCGTCCTCGATCAGCGCGATCGGGCCGTGCTTGAGCTCGCCGGCGGCGAAACCCTCGGCGTGCATGTAGGCCAGTTCCTTGAGTTTCAGCGCGCCTTCCAGCGCCACCGGGTAGCCGACGTGGCGGCCCAGGAACAGCACGGTCGAGGACTGGGCGAACCGGTAGGCCAGCGCGGCCACCGGCTCGATCATCGCGAGCATCCGCGCGACCAGGTCCGGCATGGCCTCCAGCTCCTGGTACTCCCGCTCGACCTCGTCGGGGTACTTGGTGCCGCGGGCCTGCGCCAGCGCCAGGCCGACCAGATAGTTCGCGGTGATCTGCGCCAGGAACGTTTTGGTCGAGGCGACGCCGATCTCGGGGCCGGCGCGGGTGTAGAGGACGGCGTCGCACTCGCGCGGGATCTGCGAGCCGTTGGTGTTGCAGATGGCCAGCACCTTGGCCTTCTGCTCCTTGGCATGCCGGACGGCCTCGAGGGTGTCGGCGGTTTCCCCGGACTGCGAGATGGCGACCACCAGGGTGCTGCGGTCCAGCACCGGGTCGCGGTAACGGAACTCGCTGGCCAGTTCCACCTCGACCGGCAGCCGGGTCCAGTGCTCGATGGCGTACTTGGCGAGCAGCCCGGAGTGATAGGCGGTGCCGCAGGCCACCACGAACACCTTGTCGATCTCGCGCAGCTCCTGGTCGGAGAGCCGCTGCTCGTCGAGCACGATCCGGCCGTCGACGAAATGCCCGAGCAGGGTGTCGGCCACCGCGGCCGGCTGCTCGGCGATCTCCTTGAGCATGAAGTACTCGTAGCCGCCCTTTTCCGCGGCGGCCAGGTCCCAGTCGATGTGAAACTCGCGGTACTCGACGTCGGGGTTGCCGTGGAAGTCGGTGATCCGGTAGCCGTCGGCGGTGAGCACCACGGCCTGGTCCTGGCCGAGTTCGACGGCGTTGCGGGTGTGCGGGATGAACGCGGCGACGTCGGAGCCGACGAACATCTCGCCGTCACCGATGCCGAGCACCAGCGGCGTGGAGCGGCGGGCGGCCACGATGGTGCCCGGCACGTCGGCGTTGGTGAACACCAGGGTGAAGTGGCCCTCCAGCCGGCGCAGCACCGCCAGCACCGAGGCGGCGAAGTCGCCCGCGGTCGCGCCGTGCCGATATGCCTGCGCCACCAGGTGCACCGCGACCTCGGTGTCGGTGTCGCTGGCGAATTCCACGCCCTGGGCCTCTAGTTCGTGGCGCAGGCTCGGGTAGTTCTCGATGATGCCGTTGTGGACGACGGCGATCTTGCCGGCGGCGTCGCGGTGCGGGTGCGCGTTGCGGTCGGTGGGGCGCCCGTGCGTGGCCCAGCGCGTGTGGCCCAGGCCGGTGGTGCCGGCCAGCGACTCCGGCGGCATGTGCGCGACCGCGTCCTCCAGATTGGCCAGCCGGCCGGCGCGGCGGCACACGGTCAGCATCCCGGCGCCGTTGACAAGTGCGATCCCCGAGGAGTCATAGCCGCGGTACTCCATCCGGCGCAGCGCGTCCATGACGACCTTGCAGGCGGGCTGCTGCCCGACGTAGCCGACAATTCCGCACATTCGAACCAGGGTAGTGCAGGCGGACCCCAAGCCCCGCACTCCGCGGTTGTGATTAGCCCGCCCACCTGCACGGAAGGCCCGTTCAGAGCGACCCGCCCCGCGCTCGGCCTGCGGTCCGCCGCCGGGGTGGTACGGCGACCCCTCGGGGCCCGGGCACCGCTACTGGGACGGGGCCCGGCGACCGTGGTCGACAATCCGCCCGGCTTTCCACCGCACGGGCCGCTGACCGTCCTCATGCTGTCTTCATAAAGAGGAGAGGCGTTTTTCACCTGATGTATTCGTGGCGTTTTCATCTGCGTCATCGCTCAAGCAATTCAGCTATTTAACATTCTGCTTATCGGCTCCAATGGCAACCGCCAGAGCCAGCAGAAAGGACAGATCGTTGACGCCCGCCTGATCGTCACCGGCTGGGTGAGCCACCCGGTTCAACAGCTAATATGCGCGCAGCGCAACCCAATCCTTAGAGCAATAACCGTTTATGACAGACATCAATGCCGATTGTCCAGCTATCCGGTAAGCGCGTTTCTCACCGTCGTAATCAATTCGATTTGTCGCGAAAATTCGATGAACGCTTAAGCCACCGGATAGGTAACCGTTGATCGTTGTTAATCCGAAATTTCGCAGACCTTCAAGGGGAAAATCATGACTGCTGTTCTGTTCGACGATGTGGTGGCTCGTTCGTCCGCGCCCGCGCCGGGTCTGACGCTGGCTCCGGCGCCGCAACCGGCGCCCAAGCGGCGTCACCGCGAGCCGATCGGCGGCGGGGACCCGATGGTGGACGCGGCCGCCCGGTTGCTCAGCATCCCGCTGCGCCACATGTATGCGGCGCTCTGGCGGGTGGGCGTCATCGAGGTCAGGGCCTAGCGTCGATGCGCTAACGTCGACGCGTGGCCCGCACCCGCAAGCTGTTCGCAGCCCTCAGCCGCCGCGGCCCGCATCGGGTTCTGCGGGGTGACCTGGCCTTCGCCGGTCTGCCGGGCGTGGTGTACACCCCGGAGGCGGGGCTGGGACTGCCCGGGATCGCGTTCGGCCACGACTGGCTTACCCGGTCCGCCAACTATTCGGGTCTCCTCGAGCACCTGGCGTCGTGGGGCATCGTGGCCGGCGCCCCCGACACCGAACGCGGCCTGGCGCCTTCGGTCCTCAACTTCGCCTTCGACCTGGGCACCGCGCTGGACATCGTGTCCGGTGTGCGGCTCGGGCCGGGCAAGATCAGCGTGCACCCCGCCAAGCTGGGCGTCGTCGGGCACGGTTTCGGCGGCTCGGCCGCCGTGTTCGCCGCCGCCGGCATGCCGAACAAACTGGCGGCGGCGGCCGCGTTGTTCCCCGCCGCCACCAGCCCCCCGGCCGAACAGCCGGCCGCGACGCTGAAGCTGCCCGGGTTGATCCTGACCGCGCCCGGGGACCCGCAGTCGCTGAACTCCAACGCGCTGTCGCTGAGCCGCGCGTGGGACGCCGCCACGCTGCGCGTCGTGAGCAAGGCCCAGCCCGGCGGGCTGGTCGAGGGCCGGCGGCTGGCCAAGGCGTTCGGGCTGGCCGGCCCGCACCGGCGCACGCAGCGGACGGTGCGCGCGCTGCTGACCGGTTACCTGCTCGCCACGCTGGGCGGCGACAAGGCGTATCGCGAGTTCGCCGATCCCGACGCCCACCTGCCCAAGACCGATCCGCTGGATCCCGACGCGCCGCCGGTTGCCCTGGAAGAGAAGATCGTCGCGTTGTTGAAGTGACGCGGCAACGGGGTACTCGCCCACCGTGTCGACCGTCGAAGCGCTGTACGACCGCTGGATCACCGAGTTGTGGGCCGGACGGCCCGTCGCGTCCGAGATCGTCACCGACGACTTCGTGGGGCACTGGCCGGGTCGGGACGTGCACGGGCCGGAGGAACTTCAGCGGATCGTCGCCGAGACCCGAAACATGTTCGCGGACTTGACGTTTGCCGTCGAGATCGGTCCGCTGCACGAGGGTGGCCTGGTCGCGGGCCGATGGGTGGGCACGGGCCGCGGCCCCGACGGGCCGGTCTCCTTCACCGGCAACGACATCCTGCGCCTGGCCGGCGACGGCCGGCGGTTCGCGGAGTACTGGACGGGCACGTCGGCGGGCTGAGGCTGCCGCGTCCCCGCGGACGGCGGGCGCGGTCGTGGTATCTGTCGTTGATGCGAATCGGGATCGCCCTGGATTATTCGGGCGGATTTCATCAGGCCGTGGACCGCGTGGTCGAACTCGAGAAGGCCGGCATCGACATCGCCGTGGTGGCCGAGGCGTACGCCTTCGACGCGGTGAGCCAGCTCGGGTATCTGGCCGCCAAGACCACCACCGTCGAGCTGGCGTCGGGGGTGTTTCCCATCTACATCCGCACGCCCTCGCTGCTGGCGATGACGGCCGCGGGCCTTGACTACGTGTCCGACGGGCGCTTCCGGCTGGGGATCGGCACGTCCGGGCCGCAGGTGATTGAGGGCTTCCACGGCGTGGAGTTCGACGCCCCGCTGGGCCGCACCCGCGAGATCGTGGAGATCTGCCGCAAGGTGTGGCGCCGCGAGCGGCTGCAGCACAACGGCAAGCACTACCAGATCCCGTTGCCGCCCGACCGCGGAACGGGCTTGGGCAAGGCCCTGCAGCTCATCAATCACCCGGTGCGCGAACGTATCCCGATCACCATCGCCGCGCTGGGTCCGAAGAACGTCGAGTTGACCGCTGAGATCGCCGAGGGCTGGCAGCCCGTCTTCTACCTCCCGGAGAAGGCCGCGTCGGTATGGGGCGACGCGCTGGCGACCGGGACCGCCAAGCGCGACCCGGCGCTGGGCCCACTGGACGTCATGGTGCACGCGTCGGTGGCCATCGGCGACGACGTCGACGAACGGCTGGCGTGGGTCAAGCCGCAGCTCGGCCTGTACCTGGGCGGGATGGGCGCCAAGGGCCGCAATTTCTATCACGCCCTGGCGACGCGTTACGGGTTCGGCGAGGTCGCCGACCGGATCCAGGAGCTGTACCTCTCCGGCCGCAAACGCGAGGCCATCGACGCGGTGCCCGACGAACTGGTGCGCGGCATGTCGCTGGTGGGCCCGCGCGGGTACGTCGCCGAACGCCTGGCCGCGTTCGCCGAGTCCGGCGTGACGACGCTGCTGCTCAGCCCCCTGGCCACCGACCGCGCCGAATCCGTGCGCTTCGTCGAGGACGTGCTGCGGCTGCGCCCCGCCTGAACGGTCACGGCCCCGCCTGCGGCAGCTGGTCCGCGGCGATTTCGCACGGCGTCTTCCCCTCGGTCGCCGCGGGGGCCGGCTCACCCGCCGCGGGCGCCGCGACAGGTGCGGGCCCGTCGATCGGTGGTGCAGCCGCCGGTGGCGGCTCCCCCTCTGCCGGCGCGGGCGCGTCCGCTGGCGGTGTTCCGTCCGCGGGCGCGGGCGCGTCCGCGGGGAGCGCCGCGTCGAGCGGTTGAGCCGCGCCGGGCTCGGCCACTTCGGTGTCGCCGCCGTCTTCCGCCTTCGCCGGCTCGTCATCGGTGTCGTCGGCGTCAAAGGGGTTGTCGTCGAAGGGGTTTCCGGCATCGGAGGGATCGGTCGGTTCGGAGCCGTCGGCTACCGAGCCGATCAGGCCACCGACCGCGTCGACGATCCTGCCGGCCAGCCCGAGGAGACCCGCACCGCCGCCGCTGCCGAGCCCGCTACCGATTCCGCCGCCCAGATCGCCCGCCGGCATGCCGGCCGCATCCCCGAGCGCGGATCCCCAATCCGGTTGCGGGGTGGCGGGAACCGGAGACGGCGCAACGGTCGGCGCGGTCGGTGCCGGATCCGACGGCGGGCCCGGGGCGGCGGCAACGGGCGTGACCGCCGCGGGCGGCGAGGCGGGCGGGGCCGGCCGCAGGGGCTGGTAACCGGGCCCGAGTTCGCCGGGAGCTTCGAAGCGTGCTGCCGGGGCGGCCGCCATCCTCTCGGTGACCATGTCGTAGGAGGTCGCCACACCGTCGCGCGTCGAGCGCATAGTGGTCAGCCAGTCGTCGCGGATCTCGTTGTCCACGTAAGGCATCACCTGCTCACGCACCACCCCTTCGGCGGCTGGCCGATCCCCGGCCCCGGTCGTGACCGTCGCGGCGGCGGCCAGCCACGCCGGCCGTAGCGCCTGTGCGCGGTCGTCGACGGCGATGGCGGTCGCGACCTTCGAGTCGACCAGGTACCACAGGTTGTCGCGCAGTGATTCACACCGTTGCGCCGCCGCGCGCAGCTCGGTCGCCACCGCGCTGGCGGCGTCGCAGTGGCGCTCCACGAACCGGACGGCGGCGTCCCCGCCGGGCCCGGTCCACGCCGCGGACAGCTCGGCCACCTGGGCGCGCTGCATGCGCAGCGCGTCGAAGACCGCGTCGCCCGCGGCCCGCAACTCCGCGCAATCACGGTCGAGGGCGCGCAGGTCCAGACCCTCTTCGGTGTCGTACCAGTCGCGGACCTGCGAGGGATGCGCCGTGAGGTCGGGATGCTGGTAGCCGAGGGCGTGGCAGGCTCGCACGTAGCGCTCGGTGTGCTCGACCGCGGGCAGTCCTTCGGCGAGGCGCGCGGCGACGTTCAACCGGTCGGCCATGGTCAGGCGATCCGCGCCGCGGCATACAGTTCGGCGTCCGCGTACTGGTCGGCGCTCGCGCGCAGGGCGGCCGCGATCTCCACGGACGCGCGTGACCACTGCGCCACGTCGGCGGCCAGCCGCTCCAGCTCCGCGCGCAGCGCCTCGCCGTGGGCGGTGTGCGCCCGCCCGGCGCTGGCCCCACCGAAGGCGAGCCGGCCCAGGTGATCGCTGACGGCGCGGTCGATGATGTCGGCAGCGGCACAGAATTGGGCAGCGACTCGGTGCGTCGCCGGGACGTCGATCTCGGTGCGTGCCACGGTGGCCGGCCGTACTCCCCTGTCGAATCTCATGCCTAATCCGACGCCCGGGAACACGCCCGGGTTCCCGGGAGATTCAGCGCGCGGAGCTGACCGCCTCGGCGACCCGGCTCGCGACGCGCTGGGCGACGTGGGCCTCGGGCGCCTCCACCATGACCCGGATGACGGGCTCGGTTCCCGACGGCCGCAACAGGATTCGGCCGGTGTCGCCGAGTTCGGCCGCGGCGTCGTCGACCGCGATGCGCACCGCGGGGGCCGCGGCGGCGATGTCCTTGTCGGCCACCCGGACGTTGATCAGCACCTGCGGCAGCGTCTGCATGGGCGCGGCCAGCTCGGTCAGCGACGAGCCGGTCTGCACCATGCGCGTCATCAACCGCAGCCCGGTGACGATGCCGTCGCCGGTGGAGCCCAGCGCCGGCATCACGATGTGACCGGACTGCTCGCCGCCCAGGCTGTAGTCGCCGGCGCGCAGCTCCTCGAGGACGTAGCGGTCTCCGACGCCGGTGGTGCGCACGCTGATCCCGGCCGAGCGCATGGCCAGGTGCAGCCCGAGGTTGCTCATCACGGTGGCTACCAGCGTGTCCGAGGCCAGCTCGCCGGCCTCGCGCATCGCCAGCGCGAGCACGACCATGATCGCGTCGCCGTCGACGAGTTCGCCGTTGGCGTCGACGGCCAGGCAGCGGTCGGCGTCGCCGTCGTGGGCCAGGCCGAGGTCGGCCCGGTGCGCGATGACGGCGGCGCGCAGCGAATCCAGGTGGGTGGAGCCGCAGTTGTCGTTGATGTTGAGCCCGTTGGGCTCGGCGTTGATCGCGATGACCCGCGCGCCGGCCGCGCGGTAGGCGCGCGGCGCCACCGACGACGCGGCGCCGTGGGCGCAGTCGACCACCACGGTCAGGCCGTCGAGCCGCATCGTGCTGGCCTTGCTCAGGTGGCGCAGGTAGCGGTCGGCGGCGTCCTCGGCGTCGATGACCCGGCCGATCCCGGCGCCGACCGGCCGCAACCCGGCCTCGGCGGCCAGTAGCGCCTCGATCCGGTCCTCGGTGTCGTCGTCGAGCTTGCGGCCGCCGGGGCCGAAGATCTTGATGCCGTTGTCGGGCATCGGGTTGTGCGACGCGGAGATCATCACCCCGAAGTCGGCGTCGTACGCGCCGGTCAGATAGGCCACCGCGGGGGTGGGCAGCACGCCGACCCGCAGCGCGTCGACGCCCTGGCTGGTCAGCCCGGCGATCACCGCGGCCTCCAGCATCTCGCCGCTGGCCCGGGGGTCGCGCCCGATCACGGCGACGCGCCGGCCCGGCCCGCCCGCGCTGGCCAGGTGCCGCGCGGCCGCGGCGCCCAGCGCCAGCGCCAGCTCGGCGGTCAACTCCCGGTTGGCGACCCCACGGACACCGTCGGTGCCGAATAGTCGACCCATGCGGACAAACCTCTCACAATTGACGGTTCAGCACCTAACGTGCCCGTTCTTTTCTGACCGAAACGGGGCGCGTTTGCGCGCAGACACGCCGACGAAGGCGCGTGACTACCCCGTTTGAGGCCCCGTTTTGGCCAGAAAGTGATGTGGTTGATCAGCGCTTGCTGTACTGAGGCGCCTTGCGGGCCTTCTTCAGGCCGTACTTCTTGCGCTCGGTGGCCCGCGGGTCGCGGGTGAGGAATCCGGCCTTCTTCAGCGCGGGCCGGTCCTCGGGCTGCGCCAGGATCAGCGCCCGGGCGATGCCCAGGCGCAGCGCACCGGCCTGCCCCGACGGCCCGCCGCCGTGCAGCAGCGCGAAGATGTCGAAGCTCTCCAGCCGGTCGACCGTGACCAGCGGGGCCTTGATCAGCTGCTGATGCACCTTGTTGGGGAAGTAATCCTCCAGGCTGCGGCCGTTGAGGTCGAACTTGCCGGTGCCGGGGACCAGGCGCACCCGCACCACGGCCTCCTTGCGGCGGCCGACGGTCTGGATGGGCCGGTCGAAGACGAACGAGTCGGCGGCCGCGGGCGCGGGCGCCTCGGCCGGGACGTCCGGTGTTTCCGGGGTCTCGGCGGTGGCCGTGGTGTCGTCCAGGGCCTCGGTCGTTTCGGTCACTGGGCCACCTGCTTGATCTCGTACGGAACCGGCTGCTGAGCGGCGTGCGGGTGCTCGGGGCCGGCGTAGACGTGGAGTTTGCGCTGGATCTGACGGCTGAGCTTGTTCTTGGGCAGCATTCCGACGATCGCCTTCTCGACGACGCGGTCGGGGTGTTTGTCCATCAGTTCGCCGATGCTGCGCGAGTGCAGGCCGCCGGGATACCCCGAGTGGCGGTAAGCCAGCTTGCTCTGCAGTTTGTCGCCGCTCAGGGCGACCTTGTCGGCGTTGATGACGATGACGAAGTCACCGCCGTCGACATTGGGGGCGAACGTCGGCTTGTGCTTGCCGCGCAGCAGGGTGGCTGCCGCGACGGCAAGGCGGCCAAGCACCACGTCCGTGGCGTCGATGACGTACCACGACCGCGTGGTGTCACCCGCCTTTGGCGCGTAGGTGGGCACAGCGCTTACCTTTTCTTTCTCGAGGTGGATCCCGGGTCGAGCCGGGTGCCGGTCAGGCGTTGGCGGTGGGTCCAAAAGGAAGGGTTCTCGGCGACCGACATTGACCCGAGTCCCGGCGTACCGCACGCCAACCGAGCAGCTTACCGATGCACGTCCCCGCAGGTCAAAACGACTGTGTGGTCCCAGCGGCTCTCCCCCGCCGGGACCACACAGACGATCATGGGTGTTGCGGCTACCTACCCCAGACTCCGGCCGCCCGCCGGTCGGCGTTTTCCACCTCTTCCGCGCCGTCGCGCACGGCGTTTCCGAGATCGACGAGGATCTCGTTGAGGGCGGTCGCCGACTGGTGCCATTTCTGCTGCTCGACCTGGTAGGCGGCCGCCGCCTCACGGGTCCAGGACTGCTGCAGCGGCGCGATCTGCGACCGCAGTTCCTCCAGCGCCGCATTCAGCCGGGCCGACGTGGTGTGGATTTCCTGGCGCACCGAATATTCGATCTCGCCGAAGTCATAGGACAGCGCCGATTCCATGGATGACTCCTGTCGACTAGAGGTTTCCGCCGGCGGCGGCGATGTGGGTCGCGTGGTTGTGGCCGGCGTCCTGCAGGGTGGCCGCGTTGTGCCGGATGGTCTCGCCGATCGCGTGCAGGACGTGGTAGAGGCGCAACGACTCGGCGTTCCAGCGGTCCACCACGTCTTTGAACCGCCCCGCGGCGACCCCGCCCCATACCGAAGGCGGCACTTGGCTCATCCGGCCGATGAACGCCTGCAGCATGGCCCGGATCTCCTCGTTGCGGGCGTCCGTGGTTCCCGCGACCGACCGCATCAGGTCGAAGTCGGTGGTCAGTGTGTTCGGTGTAGCCATATTGGATTCGACCGCGACGACGTTCATTTGGTTCCATCCGATCCGGAGCTCATCCGATCGCGTGCGCCGACCGCACCGCCTGCTCACAGACAGCGCGGACGGCCTCTTCGTTGCCGGGCCGGCTCTGGCATCCGAGGCTGATCCGCACCGGCCCGTCCACCAGCACCGTCCACCGCACGTCGTGGCCGGCGCGGACTTCGCGGTACGTCACCGCCGGCCTGCCGGCGCTGGTTGCGGTGGGATTGAGGTCCACGAACGTTCCCGCGGGCTCGGCGTCGATGGCCCGTTTCAACCGCTCGGCGGCGCCACTCAACGTCTCGCCGGCCACCGGCGACTGTGTGACATGCAAGGCCACTTCGGGATCCGACGGCGAGGTGACCTGCACGCGCGCCGATCCCGGCCCACCGGTCACCCGCTGCGTTGACCAGTCCGCGGGCACCGTCACCGCCACCCGGCCCTCCACGAGGAATGTGGTGGGTGGGGCTGTTACCGGCCGTGGGGCCGGCGGGCCGTGCCGGCCCACCGTGATCACGGCCGGGGCCGCCGCGGCGAGCACAATGGCGGCCGCACCGACGCCGCCCAGGGTCCGGGCGCGGCACGGGAGACGGTCACGGCGATCGCGCCGCCCGGTCGGCTCATCGAGGTCGGACGCCGCCGATCGGGCCAGCCGGGTCAGTCGGGCCCCGTCGATGCGCACCGCCGTCCGCCCGATGCCGCCCGCGCCGTCAGCGATCGCCGCGGCCAGAGCCGACGCCCCGGGGACCGCGCTCGGCGTGTCGATGAGCACGACGGTCGCGGGCATGCCCGCGATGGTGGCCAGCACCTCGTCGGCTACCGGACGCCGCGGGGGCCGTCGCGGTACCGCGACGGCGTGGTCACCGTCGATCACCACCATCCCCCCGGTGATCTCCACGAGCGTCGACCCGGCACGGGCATGGGCGGCCCGCCGCAGCAACCACGACCGGGGCCGCACGAGCACGTCGTCGGACACGGTGGCCGCGGCCGAGCTCAAGACCCGGATGCGCGACGACGACCACCAGGATGGGTGCAGCACGACGATGCCGTTACCGTCGGCGCAGATCGCCGACCGCAGGACAGCGCTCCACAGCGAGGCCACGGCAACCGGGTGCTCGGCCACCAGCGCCACGCGGTCGTCTATCGCGCCGAGCGCGGCCCCGACAACCTCGGACGGCGGGCTATCGTCGTCGACCTCGCTTGTGCCGCAACATAATCGGCGGATCGTGCCGGGGCCCACCTCGATGACGGCGCGATGCGCTTTCACGGTGCGCTCCAGGCCACCTGGATGAGCCGTTCGTCGCCGTCGCGGGAAAGCAGGACACCTCGTCCGGGCGGCAACCGCGCGGGGCGACGGCGCCCGAACGGCACGTCGTCGCCGGCGGATCCGCTCATCGCCAGGGTCATGCAGCCCAGGTCACGCAGCCCGGCGAGCAGGGGCTCGAACAGCGCGCGCTCCGCTCCGCCGCTGCGCCGGGCCAGCACCAGGTGCAGGCCCAGATCCGCGGCGTAGGGCAGGTATTCGGTGAGCGGCGACAACGGGTTGCCGGCCGGGGCGGTGACCAGTTCGTAATCGTCGACGACGACGTAGATGTCGGGCCCCGACCACCAGGACCCCGTCCGCAGTTGCGCCTGGGTGGCGTCGGGCGCAGGCATGCGGCTCCGCAACAGATCGAGCAGATCGGGCAGCAATGCGCGCAGGGCGCCCGGTGACACCGCATAGCCGCCGAGATGCTCCGACTCGACGACACCGAGCAGCGAGCGCCGGAAATCGATGATCACCACGCGGGCTTGCGCCGCGGTCTTCGTCCGGACGATCTCGCGGCACAGCGTCCGCAGCGTCGCGGTCTTCCCGCACCCGTTGTCGCCGAGCACCAACAGGTGCCCCTGCCGGTCGAAGTCGCACGTCACCGGCTGCAGTCGACGCTCGTCGATGCCCAGCAGGATGCGGTCGCCCGCCCGGTCCACGACCGTGTCGCGCTCCACCCGCTCCGGAAGCAGCGGGATCGGCGGCGCAACAGCGTCACCCCCGTCAATGTGGGTGAGCGGCAACGCGATCATCATGTGCGCCCCGTCCCCGCACAGACCGCGACCCGGTTTGCCCTGGGGCACATGTTGGGCCGCTTTGCGGTCCAACTCGGAATCGGCGGGATCACCCAACCGCAGCTCGATGCGGGTCCCGATCTGGTCGCGCAGGGCGGGCCTGATCTCGGCCCACCGCGACGCCGCCAGCACCACATGTACACCGAACGAAAGTCCTTGACTCGCAATGGCGGTGATCGACGCCTCCAGCGCACCGAATTCGTCGCGTACGGTCGCCCAGCCGTCGACGACGAGGAAAACCTCCCCGAACGGATCGTCGTCGAACGGCTGGTGCTGCGCCCGGAGCCGACGGTATTCGGCGATCGAGCCGATTCCACGGTCGCTGAAAATGGCCTCCCGCGAGCGGATGACCGACTCGCACTCGGCGACGATCCGCGTGACGAGCCCCGGTTGAGCCCTGCCGGCAACCGCACCGACATGCGGGATCGTCCGTGTCGATGTCAGCGTTCCGCCGCCGAAGTCCAGACAGTAGAACTGCACCCGCACCGCCTCATGAGTGGCCGCCAGCGCCGTCACCAGGGTGCACAGCGCCGTTGACTTGCCCGACCGGGGCGCCCCGACCACCGCCACATTGCCCGCGGCCGCACGCAGATCGACCACCAGCGGCGTGCGGCGCTGCTCGAAGGGCCGGTCGACGATGCCCAGGGGAACCGTCAATTCACCCGGCGCGGGCACCGCGTCGCGAAGCAGCGTGTGCAGCCCGGGCGCCGCGTCCAGCGGTGGCAGCCAGACGGGGTGCGCGAGCGGTCCGTGACCGGCCAGCCGATCCAGGACGGACTGCAGGACCGTCCGTTCCGACGGCGCAGGGTCCTCGACGGTGCGGGCGGTCTCGCCGACCCTACGAGTGCCGAACCGCTGCACGGAAGCCCTCACCACGGGCCCTCCGGCCGGCGCGCGGGCCGCAGTCGGTCCCGAAACATACGCCGAGGAGAAACGAATCAGCTCTCCCACGCTCGTGCGCAGGTAGCCCGCCCCCGGGTCGTTCGGCAATTCGTACGCGTCGAGTGTTCCCAGCACCCCGCGTGACTCGTTGGCCGACAGGGTTTTCAGGCAGATCCGATACGACAGGTGGGCGTCCAGTCCCCGCAGCCGGCCCTCGTCGAGCCGCTGGCTGGCCAGCAGTAGGTGCATGCCCAGCGAACGGCCGAGCCGCCCGATCGCCACGAACATGTCGGTGAAATCCGGATGCTGGCTGAGTAATTCGGAGAACTCGTCAACGATGATGAACAAGGTGGGCAAGGGCGGTGCTGCCGCACCCGCGCGCCGCCGGGCTTCATACGCCGCGGCGCTGACGCAGCCCGACGCCCGCAGCAGCCGTTGCCGGCGATTCATCTCACCGGCCAAGGCGTCGCGCATCCGGGCCACCAGCGGTGCCTCGTCGGCGAGATTCGTGATCACCGCCGCCACGTGCGGAGCCCGCGCGTAATCGAGAAAGGTTGCGCCACCTTTGAAGTCGATGAGCAGCAGATTCAACGCGGCTGGAGAGTTGCGTGCCATCATGCCCAGCGCGATCGTGCGCAACAGCTCCGACTTGCCCGACCCCGTGGCGCCGACGCAGAGCCCGTGCGGGCCCATGCCGCTTTCGGCGGCTTCCTTGATGTCCAGTTCCAGCGGCGTGCCGTCAGCGCCGGTCCCGATGGGGACCCGAAGCCGATCGCGGTGCGATTTGCTCTGCCACAACGCGATTGGGTCGAATCGGTCGACGTCGTCGATTCCCAATAGCGCCGGCCAGTCCGCGCCGTCGCCGCCGAGAAGGGACGCGCCGGCCCGGTATCTCGCCAGCCGGCGAGCGCAGGCCAGCGCGTCCACGGGCTCCATCCGGTCCGGCCGGGAAAGCCGATGAGTCTCGTCCCCCCGGCTGATGGCGACCGGTGCGCCCGCAGGACCGCCGACGACTTCGACAACGGTCGCGCCCGCGCACCCGGCAACGGATTCGTCCAGATCGGCGACCAGCACCGCGTGTGCCGGCCGCGCCCGGGCGAGCGCGTCTTGCGCCTCGCCGATGCTGCGGTACACCATCCGGACCGCGCCCACCCCGTCGGCCGCGGCCGGGTGCTGGTTGTGCGGCAACCATTTCAGCCACTCCCACTGCCGGCGGTTCCGCTCGCTGATCGCCGCGACGATCAGCAGCTGATCGGGGGGATGGCAGACGGCGAGTTGGCAGAGCATCGCGCGGAGCAGCCCGCGCGCCGCGGGCGCGTCGCCGTCGATCCTGACGCACGGGATTCCGCGCAGGCCGACGGCGATCGGCGCGTCGATCGTCGAATACGTTCGCAGGAAGCGACGCAACGCGGCCGCGGTGACCGGATCACCGGACTCGCTCACCCGCGCGGCTACCAATGGGGTGGCGAGCGGCCGGCCTCCGATGCCCACTCGGACGAGGCAGAAATCGGGGTCGGCCGCTCGTCGCTCCCACATCCGGGGGCCACCGATCAATGTCCACAGGGTGTCCGGGTCGGGGTGGCTCCACTGCAGTGAGAGCCGCTGCGCGGCAGCCGTTTCGACCACCGTGGTGCGCAGCCTACTGAGGTATCCGAGGTAGTCGAGGCGATCGGCTTGGATGCCGGCGCCCCGGCGGCGAACGCGCCCGGACAGCATTGTCACGAGCGATGACGCCAGCATCATGATGGGGACGGCCCACACGGCGGGGGTGCGGCCGCCACCCGGCCCCGACCTCCATGCCGCGGCCATGACGCCCGCACCGGCCAGCGCCAGCACGGCCGGCAACAGCAGTGGCAGGAGGCCCGCCCCGGCCAGAGCCGGTGGTTCGGGCGGCGCGTCGACGACGAGGTCCGCGGTGGCCACCGCGGGCGGCGGCTGCCGCGCCACCGGCACGAAACGCTGGGTCATCTCGGTCCTCCCCGTGGGACGAACGGTAGGCAGCACGCGGAACGGGGACAACTCACCTGTGGACAGCGGCAGACCCGATGCCCGAAACCCGGCTAGATTCGCGGCATTCCGATCAAAAGGGGTCACCGTTGCCTGCAACCGATCCGGGGCTGCGCCGGGTGTCGGTCCACTCCGGCACCACCGCCGCCGACGTGGCGCTGCCGGCCGGGATCCCCGTCGCCCTGCTGACCCCGTCGATCGTGGATCTGCTGGACGCCGGCGACGCCCGCATTGCCGGGCGCTACCACCTGTCGCTTCCCGGGTCCGCGGCCCTGGACCCGTCGAAGACACTGGCCCAGAGCGGAATCGCGGACGGTGACATCCTGCTGCTGAGCCGGCCGTCGGCCCCGCCCCCCGCCACTCGCCACCACGACGTCGCGGAGGCCGTGTCGGGGGCGCTGATCGTGGATTCCGGGGCCGGCGTGCGGCGCCGGACGGCGGCCCGGCTCGCCGGTGCGATCGCCGGGAACTGTCTGACCGCCGTCGGCGTACTGGCGTTGGCCACCAACGCTGTCGGCGCCCGCGACGCCCCGGCCACGGTGGGGGTGGCGACGGGCGCGGCCCTGGTCGCCCTGCTCTGCGCCGCCGTCGCCCAGCGCGTCTATCGGGACGCGGGTGCCGGGCTGGCGCTCAGCGCGATCGCCGCCGCGTTCGCCGCGGTTGCCGGGTTTCTGGCCGTGCCCGGCCGCCCGGGCGTCAGCCACCTGCTGCTGGCCGCGACCGCCGCGGCGGCCACCTGCGTATTGGCGGCGCGATCCGCGGGCCGCTTCGTGGTCGCATTGACCGCGGCGTCATGCGTCGCGACGGTCGTCGCAGTGGCGGCGTTGGCGGGTGTCCTCACCGCCGGCCCGCCGCACGCCATCGGCGCGGTATCGGCGCTGGTGTCGCTCGGCGCGCTCGGGTGCGCGGCGCGGATATCGGTCGTCTTGGCGGGCTTGTCGCCCCGGCTGCCGCCGACCCCGGACGCCGACGAGACGGCAGCGGATGAGGCCCGCGTCGCGGGCCAAACGCTTCGTGCCGACGCCTGGTTGTCGAGTCTGCTCGCGGGGTTTTCGTCGTCAGCGGCCGTCGGTGCCGCCGTCACCGTCGTGGCCGGAGCGCCGCGCCTGTCGTGCATGGCGTTCGGCGGCATCACCGGCGCCTTGTTGCTGCTGCGGGCACGCTGCGCCGACAGCAGGCGGATACCGGCGTTCGTCGTCACCGGGATGGCCGTCATCGGAACGACTTTCGGGGTCGCCGCCTTCGGCAGCCCCGGGCGCGGGCCGTGGGTAGCCGTGGCGACGGCAACGCTGGCGGCCGCGGCGATGTACCTCGGCTTCGCCGCCCCCGCGATATCGCTTCCGCCGCTTGCCCGCCGAACGGCCGAGGCGCTGGAGTGGCTGGCGCTGGCCGCACTGGTCCCGCTGACCTTTTGGATCTGTGGCCTGTATGGCACCGTCCGGGGATTGAGTGTCCCGTGAGGGCGCCACGCCGCGGCGCGTGCATCCTGTCGGTGTCGGCGTTGGTCGCGGTGTCGGTCACCGGAACGCCACCGGCGCATGCGGTTTCGCCGCCGCGGGTTGACGACCGGTGGTTACCGAAGCCCGCGCGCCCCGCCCCGCCGTGGCCCACGGTGCAACGCGAGACGTGCGCCACGATGACGACGGAATCGGCGCCCAACCGGCAGGCGGAACCCCGTGACCTGGCGCCGGTCTGGCGGCTCACCCGCGGCGCCGGACAACGCGTCGCGGTCATCGACACCGGTGTCTCGCGGCACCCCCTGCTACCCGAAGTGGTACCCGGCGGCGACTACGTGTCCGGCGGCGACGGCACCCAGGACTGCGACGCGCACGGCACCCTGGTGGCCGGGATCATCGCCGCGACAGCCGATTCGCCGACGGCCGGCTTGAGCGGGATGGCGCCCGAAGCCACCCTGATCGGCATTCGCCAGTCCAGCGGGAAGTTCTCCCCCGCCGCCGATCGGTCCCGCGCCGGCGTCGGCGACGTCGACACCATGGCGAAAGCCGTCCGCACCGCCGCCGATCTCGGCGCTTCGGTGATCAACATCTCCTCGGTCGCGTGCGTTCCGGTCGCGGCGGCGCTCGATGACCGCGCGCTGGGCGCCGCGCTGGCCTACGCCGTGGACGTCAAGAACGCCGTCGTCGTGGCCGCGGCCGGCAACACCGGCGGAGCCGGGCAGTGCCCACCCCAGCGGCCGGATGCCGGCTGGGAGAACGTCACGGTCGCGGTCAGCCCGGCATGGTACGACGACTATGTGCTGACGGTCGGTTCGGTGAATGCCGAAGGCGCGCCGTCGGCATTCACCCTTGCCGGCCCCTGGGTGGACGTCGCCGCCCCCGGCGAGGCGGTGACGCCGCTCGGCTCGCAACCGGTGTCGGGCACCAGTTATGCCACACCGGTGGTCAGCGGGCTGGCCGCACTGATCCGGTCGCGGTTCCCGGCGTTGACCGCACGCCAGGTGATGCGGCGCATCGAGTCGACGGCGCATCACCCGCCCGCCGGCTGGGATCCGCTGGTCGGCAGCGGCACCGTCGACGCGCTGGCGGCCGTCAGCACCGATGTCGGCTCCCCCGCGACCACGCCGCCCGCGGCGCCCGCGCCCATCACCCCGCCGGCGGCGGTTACGCCGCCGGATGCCCATGCGCGCAACACCGCGTTCCGCGGCGCCGCCGTCTGCCTCGCGGTACTGGGCATGGCGCTGGCCGCCGGGCTGGCCGGGAGCCGGCTACGGGGCCGCCGAGTCACGGGCGATTGACGCCTTCTCCCGGCTCAGCTCCGGTCCCGTCGGCAGCGCTCCGAGGACCGACCAGGGCGCAGGGTTGGGCTCGGGCAGGCCGAGGGCATGCGCGGCGTCGTCGTCGTGGATAGCGAACCGCACCCCGCTGTCGGTGATCAGGTAGCGCGTGCCGACGCGCACGTAGGCGCTCCGGCCGGGCGGCATATACACCGCGTCCAGTGCGGGGCCGTCGCCGTCGGCCTGTGACAACGTCAGCGGCGCCCGACCGGCCGGCAGCGGGAGCCCGGCGCCCCCGAGGAACGTGACGCCGGATTGGCCCGACGGCGCCGCCTGCCAGGAAACGCACAACACGGCCCCGGCATCCGACAGCGCCGGCGCCCGGTCGGGAAAACCGGCCACCGGCAGCGAGTCGGCGATCGGAGCCGCGCGGATGGCGTCGGGCGCCACGGTCACGACATCGGCGGCGCCCCGGGAGTCGGCGAAGCGCAACAGGTCGGCCGCCACCGCACCGATGCGCTGGACCCCGGCCGCCAACACCGCGTAATACTCGTCACCCCCGGCCCGCATGACGCGCAGCACACTGCCCACCGCAAATCCGGGCATCGCGGCCGCCTTATCGCCGGCGCCGCGAATCCGCGGAGGCCTGATCGGAGGCATCTCGGGAATCGCGTTCAGCAACGACGGCGAGACCGTCCGCGGCACGCGCCCCTCCAACCTGAGCGCGCGCACCACCGCGGCGTCGCTGACATCCACCACGGCACGCTGACCGTCGTAGAGCAGGTAGGCCGGCGAGCCCCCGGCGGGCGCGACCAGAAGGGCCTGCCCGGGACTCGGGCGACGAACCGTCGCCTCGTCGGGCCGGCCGACGATCACCGTGGTCGCGCCGGCACCGTCCGAGTCGCAGATCGTCCACGCCGATTCGTCCGCCGCCAACGGCCGGCCGACGAGCTCCGGTGCGCCGGGGATGCCCAGCAGCGGCCCCCGTTTGGCCCGCGCCAGATCCGCTTCGGGTACCCGCAGGGGGTTGGCCGCCGTCGCCGCGACCAGCCGCGCCGACGCCAGGTTCAGCACCGGGTGCCAGGTATCGCCGACGCGCACGTACAGCGCCCCGGAGTCCCGGCCCATCACCAGTTCGGCGCCGTCCAGCGTCACCCGTGGCCGCAGCATCGCGAGGAGCGCGGCTGCCGCCACGGCGATCACCGCCAGCACGCACCCGACCGTCAGCGCCGCGGCCGGTGCGCGCGAACCGGCGCCGAGGGTGTGGATGTTTCCGCCCAGCAACGCACATTCGACACGACGCAGCAGGAATCGGTAGCCGCTGACGTGCAGCCACATGGTCGGCCGACCCGGCACCGATCCCCTCCCTGCGCAGTCGTTGCGCACACGTTAAGGCGGCCGGCCGCGGGAGCGCTTAACTGATCCACAGGTCAGCGAAGTTTCAAACCCTGCCCAGGGTGGGTACAGTAGCGCCGTGTTTTCTCACCGCATGGGTCGCGGCATCGGGCTCGGGGCCTCTGCACTGGTCACTGCGTCTGGCCTGCTGTTATCCCCCGCGGCGGCGCCGATCGCGCACGCCTTCGACTGCCCGGACGTCGAGGTCATCTTCGCCCGCGGCACCAACGAGCCGCCCGGCCTGGGCCGGGTCGGCGATGCCTTCGTGGACTCGCTGCGCCAGCAGACCGGCCTGAACATCCTGCCCTACGGCGTCAACTACGCCGCCAGCAAACTGCAGCTGCACGGCGGCGACGGCGCCAACGACACCATCGACCGCGTCAAGAAGAGCGTGGAAACCTGCCCGAACACCAAGATCGTGCTGGGCGGCTACTCGCAGGGCGCGTCGGTGATGGACATCGTGGCCGGCGTCCCGATCGGCGGCATCAGCTGGGGCAACAAGCTGCCCGAGCAGTACGCCAACAACATCGCGGCCGTCGTCACGTTCGGTGACGTGGCCGACCGCGCCGGCGGCACGCTGCCCACCCAGAGCGCGCTGCTGGGCTCGAAGGCCGCCGACTACTGCAACCCCAATGACCCGATCTGCCACGCCGGCCCCGGTAACGAGTGGAGCGGGCACACCGAGGGCTACGTCCCCGTCTACACCACCCAGGCCGCGGCGTTCGTCGCTCAGAAGCTGGCCGGCTCGAGCCCGTCCAGCCCCGCGTTCGGGCCGCCGCTGGGCCCCGTTCCGAACCAGCCCGGCTCCACGCCGTCACCGGTGTACGGGCAGCAGACCCCGCCCGGGTCGCCGCCCTCGATCCACGGCGGAACGGCCCCCGGGCCCGCGGCACCCTCCGCACCCACCACGGTGACTCCGCAAGCACCTCTCGTCTGAATCGTTACCGGCGCGAGATCAACGCGCCCCTAACATCGTGGGGTGCGGCTCATTCCATTGACGCTGGGCGCCGGGCTGCTCGCCGGCGCCGCGATAGTGGTTGCTCCCCAACTGCTTCCGCAGGCCTTCGCCTCCTGCCCCGGCGTTGAGGTGGTGTTCGCCCGCGGAACCGACGAACCGCCCGGTGTCGGCAAGGTCGGCGGCGCCTTCGTCAACTCGCTGCGTCAGCAGACTTCCAAAAGCGTTGGAGCGTATGGGGTGAACTACCCGGCGAACAAGGACTTCCTGGCCGCTGCCGACGGCGCCAACGACGCCAGCAACCACATTCAGCAGATGGCCGGCAACTGCCCCGGCACCAAACTGGTGCTCGGCGGGTACTCCCAGGGTGCGGCCGTCGTCGACATCGTCACGGCAGCGCCGTTGCCCGGGCTGGGCTTTCGCCAGCCGCTGCCGCCCGCGGCCGCCGATCACGTCGCGGCCGTCGCGCTGTTCGGGAATCCGTCGAGCCGGGCGGGCGGGCTGATGAGCGCCCTGACCCCGGAGTTCGCCGGCAAGACCATCGACCTGTGCAATCCCGGGGACCCGATCTGCTCGGGCGGCACGCGGTGGGCGTCGCACCTGAGCTATGTGCCCGGATTGACCAATCAGGCCGCCAGGTTCGTCGCGAGCAAGGTCTAGCGGGTGCGCAGGTCCCGGGTGATCAGGTTGCGCGCCTCCAGCTGGTCGTCGGGCGGATAATCGACGCTCTGTAGCGTCAGCCCGTGCGCGGGCGCGGCCGCAAAATCGCTGGAACGGCTTGTGGCGGTGAGCAATTCGCGACACCACGACACCGGGCGGCGGTGCTCGCCCACGGCCAGCAGCGCCCCCACCAGCGAGCGCACCATCGACCAGCAGAACGCGTCGGCGGTGACATGCGCGGTGATCAGGTCACCGTCGCGCGACCAGTCCAGGCGCTGCAGGTCGCGGATGGTGGTGGCGTTCTCCCGGTGCCGGCAGAACCCGGCGAAGTCGTGCAGGCCCAGCAGTTCTCGCGACGCGGCGGCCATCGCGTCCACGTCCAGGGGCCGCGGCCAGGCGGTGACGTAGCGGGCCTGCTGCGGCTGCACACCGTAGGGTGCCGTCGACAACCGGTAGACGTAGTGGCGCCGCAGCGCCGAGAACCGCGCGTCGAAACCCGCTGGAGCGCGCGCGATGTCGAGCACCCGGACGTCGTTGGGCAAGAACCGGCCGAGCCGGCGCACCAGGGGCTCGAATTCCGACTCGCCCGCGCGCGACGAGCGCGGGTAGGCGTTCGGCAGCGCGTCCGGGGGCACGTCGACATGGGCCACCTGACCGGTGGCGTGCACGCCGGTGTCGGTGCGCCCGGCCGCCCGCAGCCGCATCGGCGTGCGGAAGACGGTGGTCAGCGCCTCGTCAAGCACACCGGCGACGGTGCGCTGACCGGACTGGGGCGCCCAGCCCGCGAACTCCGTTCCGTCGTAGGCGATGTCGAGCCGCAGACGGACGGCCTCGCTAACTCTCGTCAGCCTCGTCAGCCTCGTCAGCCTCGGCGGCCTTTTCGGCTTCGGCCCGCGCGGCGACGGCCTTGTCGGCCTTCTCCTCGGCCTTGGCCTGGGCTTCGGTGGCCTCGCCGGCCTCGGTCGCCTCGCCGGCCTCGGTCTCGGCCGGCTCGGTCACCTCGTCGGCCGTCGGGCCGACGGCTTCGTCGGGCTCGACCGCCGCCTGGGGGGCGGCCGCCGCGGCGACGGGCGCGTCTTTGGTTTCGGGGGACTTCTTGGAAGCCTTGACGCGACGCGCCCGGTCGGCCTCGGAGGTCACCGTCTTCTCCCGCACCAATTCGATGACCGCCATCGGGGCGTTGTCGCCCTTGCGCGGCTCGACCTTGATGATGCGGGTGTAGCCGCCGTTGCGGTCGGCGAAGAACGGCCCGATCTCCGCGAACAGGGCGTGCACCACGTCCTTGTCGCGGATCTTCTTGAGCACCTCTCGACGGTTGTGCAGCGTCCCCTTTTTCGCATGCGTGATCAGCTTTTCCGCATACGGCCGCAGGGCGCGCGCCTTGGGCTCGGTCGTCTTGATCCGGCCGTGCTCGAACAGCGACGTGGCCAGGTTGGCCAGCAGGGCCTTCTGGTGTGAAGACGACCCGCCGAGGCGGGGGCCCTTGGTGGGCTTGGGCATTGCACTATCTCCTCATCGGGGCCGGCCCCCGTATCAGGTAGGGCCGGGACGGACTTTCGTCAGTTGTGTCCGGTTCCTCAGCGGCCGCTGCACGGCCGCATCGTCACCGGACGGCCTTTTTACAGCTGTTCGGTTTCCGCGTAGTCCTGGTCGTCGTAGGCGCCCTCGGTGGACCACGTGCCGGTGGCCACGTCGTAGCCCGCGACCTGCGACGGGTCGAAGCTCGCCGGGCTGTCCTTGAGCGACAGGCCCAGCTGGTGCAGCTTGACCTTCACCTCGTCGATCGACTTCTGCCCGAAGTTGCGGATGTCGAGCAGGTCGGACTCGGTGCGGCTCACCAGCTCGCCGACGGTGTGCACGCCCTCGCGCTTGAGGCAGTTGTACGACCGCACCGTCAGGTCCAGGTCGTCGATCGGCAGCGCGAACGAGGCGATGTGGTCGGCCTCGGCCGGCGACGGCCCGATCTCGATGCCCTCGGCCTCGACGTTGAGTTCCCGTGCCAGGCCGAACAATTCGACCAGGGTCTTGCCGGCCGACGCCAGCGCGTCACGCGGGGTGATCGAGCTCTTGGTCTCGACGTCCAGGATCAGCTTGTCGAAGTCGGTGCGCTGCTCGACACGGGTCGCGTCGACCTTGTAGGTCACCTTGAGCACCGGCGAGTAGATGGAATCGACCGGGATGCGGCCGATTTCGGCGCCCGAGGCCCGGTTCTGCACCGCCGGCACGTAGCCGCGGCCACGCTCGACGACGAGCTCGACCTCGAGCTTGCCCTTGTCGTTCAGCGTCGCGATGTGCATGTCGGGGTTGTGCACGGTGACGCCGGCGGGCGGCACGATGTCCCCCGCGGTGACCGCGCCCGGGCCCTGCTTGCGCAGGTACATGGTGACCGGCTCGTCCTCCTCCGAGGACACCACCAGGCTCTTGAGGTTCAGGATGATCGCGGTGACGTCTTCCTTCACCCCGGCGACGGTGGTGAACTCGTGCAGCACGCCGTCGATGCGGATGCTGGTGACGGCCGCGCCGGGAATCGACGACAGCAGCGTCCGGCGCAGCGAATTGCCCAGGGTGTAGCCGAATCCGGGTTCCAGGGGCTCGATGACGAACTGCGAGCGGTTGTCGGAGAGGACTTCTTCCGACAGTGTGGGTCGCTGAGAGATCAGCATGGTGTTTCTTCTTCTCCTTCTCGGCACCCGCTATTTGATGCCGGTAAGACCTACGCCGGGTTCAGCGCAGGGGTCTTTACTTCGAGTAGAACTCGACGATCAGCTGCTCGGCGAGGGGCACGTCGATCTGCGCCCGCTCGGGCAGCTGGTGGACGAGGATGCGCTGACGCTCCCCCACCACCTGCAGCCAGCTCGGGATCGGGCGGTCGCCCGCCGTCTCCCGGGCGATCTGGAACGGCACCGTGTTCAGTGAGCCCTCCCGCACGTCGATGATGTCGTACTGCGACACCCGGTAGCTGGGCACATTGACGTGCACGCCGTTGACGCTGAAGTGGCCGTGGCTGACCAGCTGGCGGGCCATCCGGCGCGTGCGGGCGAGCCCGGCGCGGTAGACGACGTTGTCCAGCCGGCTCTCCAGGATGCGCAGCAGTTCCTCACCGGTCTTGCCGGGCTGGCGGGTTGCCTCTTCGTAGTAGCGGCGGAACTGCTTCTCCATCACGCCGTAGGTGAAGCGGGCCTTCTGCTTCTCCTGCAGCTGCTGCAGGTATTCGCTTTCCTTGATCCGCGCGCGGCCGTGCTGGCCGGGCGGGTAGGGACGCTTCTCGAAGGCCTGGTCGCCACCGATCAGGTCGGTGCGCAGCCGCCGCGACTTGCGGGTGATGGGTCCGGTGTAACGAGCCATGATTTCTTCCCTAGACCCTTCTGCGCTTGGGCGGACGGCAGCCGTTGTGCGGCTGGGGGGTGACGTCGGAGATCGCGCCGACCTCCAGGCCCGCGGCCTGCAGCGAGCGGATCGCCGTCTCCCGGCCCGAGCCCGGGCCCTTGACGAACACGTCGACCTTCTTCACGCCGTGCTCCTGCGCCTTGCGCGCGGCGTTCTCGGCGGCGAGCTGCGCGGCGAACGGGGTCGACTTGCGCGAGCCCTTGAAGCCGACGTGGCCCGACGACGCCCAGGCGATGACGTTGCCCTGCGGGTCGGTGATGCTCACGATCGTGTTGTTGAACGTGCTCTTGATGTGCGCGGCGCCGTGCGGGATGTTCTTCTTTTCCCGCTTGCGGGTCTTCTGCCCCTTCTTGGGCGCAGAGGCTGCCTTCTTGGCTGGTGGCATGGGCGGTTACCTGGCCTTCTTCTTGCCTGCGATGGTGCGCTTGGGGCCCTTGCGGGTGCGCGCATTGGTCTTGGTCCGCTGGCCGCGCACCGGCAGGCCGCGGCGGTGCCGCAGGCCCTGGTAGCAGCCGATCTCGATCTTGCGGCGAATGTCGGCCTGCACCTCGCGGCGCAGGTCACCCTCAACCTTCAGATTCGCTTCGATGTAGTCACGCAAGTGGGTCAGCTGGTCGTCGGTCAGGTCCCTGGTGCGCAGGTCCTTGTCGATCCCCGTCGCTGCCAGGATCTCGTTCGACCGGGTGCGGCCGACGCCGAAGATGTAGGTCAGCGCGATCTCCATCCGCTTGTCGCGCGGAAGATCGACGCCTACTAATCGAGCCATAGGTGGCGTTTCCTCTTTTTTCTAGGCGGAGGTCTGTTCCCAGCCCGTTCCCGCTCCCAGTTGAGGGCGGGGCCCGGCCTCCGTCCGGGCGTGGATGAACTGGCCTATCTCTAAAGATGCGAGCCGTTCAGTGGTGCTGGGAGGTCTGCATTCAGTTGTGCGGCAAGCGCTGGGGTTGGGTTGTCCGGCTCCTCCTCAGGCCGTTTCACGGCCTGCATCGTCACCGGACAGGGTCTAGCCCTGGCGCTGCTTGTGGCGCGGATCGGAGCAGATCACCATGACCCGCCCATGCCGACGGATCACCCTGCACTTGTCACAGATTGGCTTGACGCTCGGGTTCACCTTCACGGCTGTTCGATCCTGTTCTTCTCGTGATCCAAATTCGGGCTGTTACTTGTACCGGTACACGATGCGGCCCCGGGACAGGTCGTAGGGAGACAGCTCCACCACCACCCGGTCCTCGGGCAGGATGCGGATGTAGTGCTGCCGCATCTTGCCGCTGATGTGGGCGAGCACCTTGTGACCGTTCTCCAGCTCAATGCGGAACATCGCATTGGGCAGAGGCTCGACCACGCGGCCCTCAACCTCTATGGCACCGTCCTTCTTGGCCATAACTGTTCAGCAATCCTCGTCTTTGGTTTCGTATCCTTGATGTGCGCCCATTCCGGCGCAGCATTCGCCCGACTAGAAACGTGAGCCAAGGGCAGGAAATTCCAGGGAATTCCTAAGACAGGGCACGCAAAAAGTCGGCGCGGATGACGCACCGTTGTCCCACGATACCCGGTCCGGGGCCCTGACCCAAAATCGCCGACGGCGAAATCGGGCCGGCCATCCAGCCGCCGCCTCGACCTGCCGCGAGGGCCCTGACGAGGGCATACTTGAACCCGATGACGAGCCCCGCGAGCCCCGCAGCCCCCTCCCCCCAGCCTCGCAAGCCGGTCCTGCTGACTGTCGACGACGATCCCTCGGTCTCGCGTGCGGTCGCCCGCGATCTGCGCCGTCAATACGGTGACCGGCACCGCATCGTGCGGGCCGACTCCGGACCCGACGCCCTGGAGACGCTCAAGGAGCTCAAGTTGCGGGGCGAGACCGTCGCGGTGCTGATCGCCGACTACCGGATGCCGCAGATGAGCGGCATCGAATTCCTCGAGCAGGCGATGGACCTGTACCCGGCGGCGCGCCGCGTGCTGCTCACCGCCTACGCCGACACGCACGCCGCAATCGACGCGATCAACGTCGTCGACCTGGACCACTACCTGCTCAAGCCGTGGGACCCGCCGCAGGAGAAGTTCTATCCCGTCATCGACGGACTGCTGGAGGCCTGGCGGGCGGCGCCGGAACACCCGGTCCCACACACCAAGGTGATCGGGCACCGCTGGTCGGAGCGGTCCTGGCAGGTGCGCGACTTCCTGGCCCGCAACGGCCTGCACTACTCGTGGTTCATGGCCGACGACCCCGACGGCCAGCGGTTGCTCAAGGCCGCGGGTGAGGACGGCCTGCGGCTGCCCGTCATCGTCACCGAACGCGGCGACACCCTGGTCGAACCCACCGACGCGCAGCTGGCCGACACCCTGGGCCTGAGCACCACGCCGTCACAGGAGTTCTACGACCTCGTCGTCGTCGGCGGCGGGCCGGCGGGCCTGGCCGCCGCCGTGTACGGCGCGTCGGAGGGGCTGCGCACGGTGCTCATCGAACGCACGGCGACGGGCGGTCAGGCGGGCCAGAGCTCACGGATCGAGAACTACCTGGGCTTCCCCGACGGGGTGTCGGGCGGCCAGCTGGCCGACCGGGCGCGGCGGCAGGCCGAGAAGTTCGGGGCCGAGCTGATCACCGCCCGCACCGCGACGGCGCTGGAGGTCAACGGCCCCAAGCGCACCGTGCGGTTCGCCGACGGCGGCTCGATCGACGCGCACGCGGTCATCCTGGCCACCGGCGTCGCCTACCGCCAGCTGCCGGCGGAGGGCTGCAGCGACCTGACCGGCCGCGGCGTCTACTACGGGGCGGCCGTCTCGATCGCGTCGGACTGCGCGGGCGAAGAGGTCTACGTCGTCGGCGGGGCCAATTCCGCCGGCCAGGCCGCGATGTACCTGTCCCGTGCGGCCAAGTCGGTGACCATCGTGGTGCGTGCCCCCTCGCTGGACGCCTCGATGTCCTACTACCTCATCCAGCAGATCAAGCAGCGGCCCAACATCACCGTGCGCACCTGCACCGAGGTGCATCGCGCCGTCGGCGACGACCACCTGGAGCGGCTCACCCTGGTCGACAACCGGACCGGGGACACCGAGGAGGTCACCTGCGCGCGGATGTTCATCTTCATCGGCGCCGCCCCACGCACCGAATGGCTGGACGGGGTGCTCGCCCGCGACAGCCACGGCTTCGTCCTGACCGGACCGGACCTGCGCAACGTGTGCGGGTGGACGCTGGACCGGCCGCCCCACCACCTCGAGACCAGCGTGCCGGGGGTGTTCGCCACCGGCGACGTGCGGGCCGAGTCCGCCAAGCGCGTCGCGGCCGCGGTCGGCGAGGGGTCGATGGCCGTGATGCTGGTGCACCGCTACCTGGCCGAGTCGTGACGGCATGACGACCCGAGTGCCGTGCGAGCCCGACGAGCTGCGCACCCTGTTCCTGTTCGAGGCGCTCACCGACGAGCAGCTGGCCGTGTTGTGCGCCAACGGGCACGTCGAGGACTATCCACCGGGCCCGATCTGTGTCGAGGGCGAGCCGGCGACCTGCCTGTACGTCCTCCTCGACGGCGAGCTGTCGATGGCCAAGTTGTCGGGCGGCCAGGAGATCGAGACCAATCGGACGTCGCAGCGCGGGGTGTATTGCGGCGCGTGGCGGGCGTTCACCGGCCAGCTGCAGCAGCAGAGCTACGACGCGTCGGTGTACGTCACCAAGCCGTCGCGCTTCTTCGTGCTCGACGCGCCGGCGTTCGCCCGGTTCATGAAGGACCAGTTCCCGATGGCGGTCCACCTGCTCGACGGGATGGCGGTCGGACAGGAGCGCACCCGCCGGATCATCGACAACCGCGAGAAGCTGCTGGCGCTGGGCCAGCTGTCCGCCGGGCTGACCCACCAGCTGAACAACCCCGCCGCGGCCACCGTCCGAGCGGCTTCGGAGCTGCGGCAGCGAGTCGCCGGCATGCGCCAGAAACTCGCGATGCTCGCCGACGGGACCGTCAGCCCGGAGGCCCTGCGGGCGCTGGTGCGCCTGCAAGAGGAGGTTGCGGCCCAGGTCGCCAAGGCGGCCTCGGCGAACATGAGCGCGATCGAGACCGCCGACGCCGAAGACGCCGTCGGCGAATGGCTCGACGGCCACGGCATCGAGGGTGGTTGGGACATCGCGCCCACCTTCGTCGAGGGCGGCATCGACACCGATTGGCTGGAGCGCATCGCCGCGGCCACCGAGGAGCTCGGTGCGTCGGCGTCGCTGCAGAAAGCCATCGGCTGGTTGACGTACACCGTCGAGAGCGAGCTGCTGCTGAACCAGATCCTGGAGGCGAGCAAGCGGATTTCGGCGCTGGTCGCCGACGCCAAGCAGTATTCGCAGATGGACCGGGCCCCCTTCCAGGTGGCCGACGTCCACGAACTGCTGCGCAGCACGCTGGTGATGTTCGCCGACCGGCTGGGCAAAGACACCGGCGTCCAGGTGGTCAAGGAATTGGACCGCTCACTTCCCGAAATCCCTTGCTATCCGGGCGATCTCAACCAGGTTTGGACCAACATCATCGACAACGCCATCGCCGCGATGGGCGAGGCGGGCGGCACGCTGACCATCCGCACCGCCCGGGAAGGCGAGAACATGGTCCGCGTCGAGATCTGCGACACCGGCCCGGGGGTGCCCGACGAGGTGCGCGAGCGCATCTTCGAGCCGTTCTTCACCACCAAGCCGTTCGGGGAGGGCACCGGCCTGGGGCTGGACCTGGCGTTCAACATCGTCGTCAAGAAGCACCGCGGGGATCTGCGGGTGGAGTCCAAGCCCGGTGACACCCGATTCGTCGTGCTGCTGCCGCTGGAGGCCCCGCCGATCGTGGACATGGAGCCTGCGGAATAGGGCACCCGCTGTGCCGGTTGGGAACAACCATGACCGATGCAGCGAGCAAGCCCGATCTCGGCCGGTTCGGAGTTTTCGGACGCGGCGTCACACCTGCGCAAGCCAAAGACATCGAAGCCCTGGGCTACGGGGCCGTCTGGGTGGGCGGTTCACCGCCGGCCGAGCTGGCCTGGGTCGAGCCCCTGCTCGAAGCGACGACCACCCTGCAGGTGGCCACCGGAATCGTCAACATCTGGACCGCGGCCGCCGAGCCCGTGGCGCAATCGTTTCGCCGCATCGACAAGGCCTACCCCGGACGCTTCCTGCTCGGCATCGGCGTCGGCCATCCCGAGGCGCACACCGAATACCGCAAGCCGTACGACGCGCTGGCCGAGTACCTACAGCAGCTCGACGAGTACGGGGTGCCCGCGAACCGCCGGGTGGTGGCCGCGCTCGGTCCCCGCGTGCTCAAGCTGTCGGCCGAGCGCGCCGCCGGGGCGCACCCGTACCTCACCACCCCCGAGCACACCGCGGGGGCCCGCGAGCTGATCGGCCCGTCGGCCTTCCTGGCGCCCGAACACAAGGCGGTGCTGACCACCGACGCCGCGAAGGCCCGTACGGTGGGCCGCAGGGCACTCGACATCTATTTCCAGCTCGCCAACTACCGCAACAACTGGAAGCGGCTCGGCTTCACCGACGAGGAGGTGACGAAGCCGGGCAGCGACCGTCTGGTCGATGCGGTGGTCGCCTACGGCACGCCGGAAGCGATCGCGGCCCGGCTGAAGGAGCACCTCGACGCGGGCGCCGACCACGTGCCCGTGCAGGTCCTGACGCGGGATGACAACCTGGTGCCGGCGCTGGCCCAATTGGCGGGGCCGCTCGGACTGGGCTAACAGACGCAGAGGGGGACTTTCGATGACCGAGTCAGTAGCACTCAAACCCGACCTGGGCCGGTTCGGCGTATGGCTGCCGACCCGCTCCATCACCCCCGAGCTGGCGGCACACATCGAGTCGCTGGGCTACGGCGCCGCCTGGATCGGCGGTTCACCGGATGCCGAGCTGTCCTGGGTGGAACCGGCCCTGGCGCAGACGACGTCGTTGCAGCTGGCCACCGGGATCGTCAACATCTGGACCGCGCCCGCCAAGCCGGTGGCCGAATCCTTCCAGCGCATCGAAAGCGCTTATCCGGGAAGGTTTTTGCTGGGCGTCGGCGTCGGGCATCCCGAGCATACGCAGGAATACGTCAAGCCGTACGACGCGCTGGTCGCCTACCTCGACGAGCTCGACGCGGCGGTGGTGCCGACCAGCCGCCGGGTGCTCGCGGCGCTCGGGCCGCGCGTGTTGCGGCTGGCGGCGCAGCGCAGCGCCGGCGCACACCCGTACCTGACCACCCCGCAGCACACGGCCAAGGCGCGCGAGCAGCTGGGCGGGTCGGTGTTCCTGGCGCCGGAACACAAGGTCGTCCTCAGCACCGATGCCGAGCAGGCCCGCGCGATCGGCCGCCAGACGGTCGAGTTCTACCTGGGCCTGAGCAACTATGTGAACAACTGGCTGCGGCTGGGCTTCACCGAAGCCGACGTCCGCAAGCCGGGCAGCGACAGGCTGATCGACGCGGTGGTCGCGTACGGCACCCCCGAGGCGATCGCGCAGCGACTCCGCGAACACCTCGACGCCGGGGCCGATCACGTGGCCGTCCAGGTGCTGGGCAGCCAGGACGAGGACGCGCTGGTCTCGACGCTGGCCGAATTGGCCGGGCCGCTGGGGCTGACTCCCACAAGCTGACCGGCCCGCTCGGTTAGGGTTTGAGCATGCGGCTACTGGTCACCGGCGGCGCTGGCTTCATCGGCGCGAATTTCGTGCACAGCACCGTCCGCGAGCACCCGGAGGATTCCGTGACGGTGCTCGACGCCCTGACCTACGCGGGCCGGCGGGAGTCGCTGGCCGACGTCGAGGACGCCATCCGGCTGGTGGTGGGCGACATCTGCGACGCCGAGCTGGTTTCGCGGCTGGTCGCCGAGTCCGACGCGGTGGTGCACTTCGCCGCCGAAAGCCACGTGGACAACGCGTTGGACGACCCGGGGCCGTTCCTGCACACCAACGTGGTCGGGACGTTCACCATCCTGGAGGCGGTGCGGCGCCACAGTGTGCGGCTGCACCACATTTCGACCGACGAGGTCTACGGCGACCTGGAGCTCGACGACCCCCACCGGTTCACCGAGTCGACGCCGTACAACCCGTCGAGCCCCTACTCGGCGACCAAAGCCGCCGCCGACATGCTGGTCCGGGCCTGGGTGCGGTCCTACGGCGTGCGCGCGACGATTTCGAACTGCTCCAACAATTACGGGCCCTACCAGCACGTCGAGAAGTTCATTCCGCGCCAGATCACCAACGTGCTCACCGGCCGGCGGTGCAAGCTGTACGGCAGCGGCGCCAACGTCCGCGACTGGATCCATGTCGACGACCACAACAGCGCTGTGCGCCGGATCCTGGAAAAGGGCGAGATCGGCCGCACGTACCTGATCAGCTCCGAGGGCGAGCGCGACAACCTCAGCGTGCTGCGCACCGTGCTGACGATGATGGGCCGCGACCCCGACGACTTCGACCACGTGACCGACCGAGTCGGTCACGACCTGCGCTACGCCATCGACCCGTCGCTGTTGTACGACGAACTGTGTTGGGCGCCAAAGCATACCGATTTCGAGGAGGGCTTGAGCGCCACCATCGACTGGTATCGTGCCAACGAATCGTGGTGGCGCCCTTTGAAGGACGCCGCGGAAGCCCGTTACGAAGAGCGTGGTCAGTGAGATGAAGGTTCGCGAACTCGCCATCCCCGGCGCATGGGAGATCACCCCCACCATTCACGGCGATTCCCGTGGCCTGTTCTTCGAATGGCTTACCGACCACGGGTTCACCGAATTCGCAGGTCACCGCCTGGATGTTCGGCAGGCGAACTGTTCGGTTTCGTCGGCCGGTGTGTTGCGCGGCTTGCATTTCGCTCAGCTGCCCCCGAGCCAGGCCAAATATGTGACCTGCGTGCGCGGCTCGGTGTTCGACGTCGTGGTGGACATCCGCGAGGGTTCGCCGACGTTCGGCCAGTGGGATTCGGTGCTGCTCGACGACAAGGACCGCAGGACGATTTACCTGTCCGAAGGCCTGGGGCACGGCTTCCTTGCCCTGCAGGACGATTCGACGGTGATGTATCTGTGCTCGGCCGAATACAGCCCGCAGCGCGAGCACACCATTTGCGCGACCGATCCGGCGATCGGGGTGGACTGGCCGCTGGTGAACGGCGTCGCCCCCAGTCTTTCCGACCGCGATGCCGCGGCCCCCAGCCTCGAAGAAGTGCGCGCCGCTGGGCTTTTGCCCAGCTGGGAAGAGACGCAGCACTTCATCGCGGAATTGCGTCACCGATAAGTACCAGACCGCGCAATTCCGCCGAACGCGACGGCCGTTATCCCACAACGCACTTGGCGCCTAATCGCGGACAAAAATGTATTCAACAGTCGACCAGCTCCATTAGCTGTTGAGGGTCCAGCACGTATTTGCCATTGCGCGATACCTCAGCTACCGTGAACCAGCTCATTTTGGTGCATGGTCGCGATACGATACGCCGATAGGCCCTGTGCGGACTACGGGGGAGGCGGATGAAACTCGGGCAGGTCTTCGATCCGCGCAACAATGCACTGAACGCCTGGCGGCTGGCACTGGCGGGCGAGGTGATCTTTTGGCACACCTTCCCGATCAGGGGCCACCTTCCCAACATTCGGGCTGTTCTGCAGCTACTCCTATGCGGAGGGGTGGACGGGTTTTTCGCCATCTCGGGATTCCTGATCACCGCGAGTTGGCTCGGCAACCCGCGCCTGCGTGAGTATCTCGCCGCCCGCGCGCTGCGCATTCTGCCCGGGTTCTACGTCTGCCTGCTGGTGACCGCGTTCGTCTTCGCACCGCTCAGCGTGGCGATCCAGGGCGGCTCGCCCGGCAAGCTCGTCGCCTCGGGTGCGCCACTGGAGTTCGTTTTGATGAACAGCGCGATGGCGCTGATCAAATTCGATGTCGGCGGCACACCCACGGGGATTCCCAGCGCGGGCGTCTGGAACGCTTCCCTGTGGTCGCTGATCTGGGAAGTGATGTGCTATCTCATCGTGGCCGTCATCGGTGTCGTCGGGCTCGCCAACCGCCGGTGGGTTTCCCCGGTGTTCTTATTGCTGGCGACGGCCGGGGCGATGACGCTGCCGGGTCTGAAATTCCCCGACGTGATGACGCAACACGAGGGCGACGTCCGCACCGCCCTGTTTTTCCTGGCCTGCCGGACCGCCATCATGTTCGCGGCGGGTGCGCTCCTTTATCAATGGCGCGAGGTGATCCCCGCCCGCTGGTCGCTGGTGGCGGTGAGCGTGGTGATCGTCCTCGCGTCCGGCTTCCTGCCCGACTACCGGGTGGTCGGCGCCCTTCCCCTGGCCTACGCCGTGGTCGTCTCGGGCGCCCTGATCCGCAACAAGCACCTGCAGCTGCGGACGGACCTGTCCTACGGCATGTACATCTACGCGTACCCGACCCAGCAACTGCTGCTGGTCTGCGGGCTCGTCACGCTGAACCCGCTGCTGTTGACCGGCGTCACCGCCGCCGCCACGGTGCCGCTGGCCGCGGCGAGTTGGTTCTTGATCGAGAAGCCGGCGCGTCGCCTCAAATCCCGGTTCAGGAAAAACCTGCCCGCCCCACAGGACCAGTTCCAAGACCAAAGCCAGGGACAACCGGCGATGGTGCGACCGACCCACGAGGCCGCCGAATCCGCGCTCCCCCCGGAATTGCCGGGCACCGCCTAGCCTAGCCGGCGACAGCCAACCGCTCACACCGACGACCGCGGGCCGATACGATGACGCGGACAGTTCGATGGGGGACGACGGTCGGAGACGGATGAAGCTCGGACAGGTATTCGATCCGCGCAGTAATGCCCTGAACGCGCTGCGGTTAGCCCTCGCGTCCGAGGTGATGCTCTTCCACTCGTGGGCCATCACGGGACGCCAGCCGCCCGCAGCGATCAATCAGCTGTTCTTTTCCGTGGGTGTCGACGGCTTCTTCGCGATCTCCGGCTTCCTCATCACCAGGAGCTGGCTCACCGACCCGCGCGTGCGTGACTATCTCACCGCGCGGGCCCTGCGCATCCTGCCCGGCTACTACGTCTGCCTGCTGGCGACGGCGTTCGTCTTCGCGCCCATCAGTGTGCTGATCCAGGGCGGGTCGGCCCTCAAGCTGCTGGGCTCCATCGCGCCGATCGAGTACGTCCTGAAGAACAGCGCGGTGGCCTACCTGAAGCCGGACATCGCCGGCACATTGCATGACCTGCCCGGCGGACCCACGTGGAACGCTTCGCTGTGGTCTCTCATCTGGGAATTGCTGTGCTACCTCGCCGTTGTCCTCATCGGCGTCGTCGGGCTCGCCAACCGCCGGTGGGTTTCTCCCGTGCTGCTGGTGGTGGCCGTGTGTGCGGCGCTGTCGTTTCCGCCGCTGACCTTCCCCGGTACGTGGACCATCCCCCAACTCGCGGCGCGATCGGCCATCATGTTCGCCGCCGGAGCGGTGATGTATCAGTGGCGCGACGTCATTCCCGCCCGCTGGTCGCTGGTGGCGGTGTGCGCGGTGATCGTTGTTGCGGCCGGCTTCCTGCCCGATTACCGCGTCGTCGCCGCACTCCCGCTGGCGTACGTCGTCATCGTGACGGGTGCCCTGCTGCACCACAAGCGGCTGCGGTTGCGCACGGACCTGTCCTACGGCGTGTACATCTACGCGTATCCCACTCAGCAAATGCTGGCCGTCTGCGGGCTCGCGACTTTGACTCCGTTCGTGTTCTTCGGCGCCAGCGCCCTGGCCACGCTGCCGCTGGCCGCGGCCAGCTGGTTCGTCATCGAAAAGCCCGCAATGTCCCTGAAACGCCGGCTCAAGCAGAAATGGGGCGTACCCGCGCCCGCAGGCCCGGGCGGCGAACAACCCGACGACCTCGTCGCCGACCGGCCCGCTGGCCAGGCCCCGGGCGCCGCCTAGGCCCGGGCCAGTAGGGTCAAAACGTCAAAATTCCCGACGCGCCCGGCGGCGTGACATAGTATGCCGCGGACGGCTGCGGGGGCGACGTGGGCGGAGGCCAATGACCCTCGGGCAAGTGTTCGATCCGCGCAGGAACGCGCTCAACGCGCTGCGTTTGGCCTTGGCGGCCGAGGTGATGCTCTGGCACTGCTGGCCCGCGACCGGCCGCATACCACCCGCGCCGATCCTTCAGGTCTTCTTCTCGGCGGGAGTCGACGGTTTCTTCGCCATCTCGGGCTTCCTCATCACCAGGAGTTGGTTGACCGACCCGCGCGTGCGTGACTATCTCGCCGCGCGGGCCCTGCGCATCCTGCCCGGCTACTACGTCTGCCTGCTGGTGACGGCGTTCGTCTTCGCACCGCTCAGCGTGCTCATCCAGCGCGGCTCGGCGTGGCAGCTCCTGCGCTCCACGGCGCCCCTCGAGTACGTCCTGAAGAACATCGGCATGGCCTACCTCCATCACGACGTCGGCGGAACACCGCGCGGGATCCCGCATTCCGGCGTCTGGAACGCCTCGATGTGGTCGCTCATCTGGGAAGTGCTGTGCTACGTGGCCGTCGCCGGCATTGGCCTGGCCGGGCTGGCCAACCGCCGATGGGTGCCCGCGGCAATATTGGCGCTGGGGGTGGTCGCGGCCACGCAGCTGCCGCCGTTGACCTTCCCGGGCGTTTGGACCGCGCCGCAGCTCGCCGCCCGATCGGCCATCATGTTCGCGGCCGGCTCGCTGCTGTATCAATGGCGCGACGTTATTCCGGCCCGGTGGTCGTTGGTCGGGCTGAGCGTCGTGATCGTGTTCGCGGCCGGGCTGCTGCCGGATTACCGGATCGTCGCGGCCCTTCCGCTCGCCTATGCCGTCATCGTGTCGGGTGCCCTGCTGCGCCACAAGCGGCTGCGGTTGCGCACGGACCTGTCCTACGGCCTGTACATCTACGCGTTCCCCACTCAGCAGATGCTTGCCGTCTGGGGCCTCGCGGGCCTGAATCCGTTCCTGTTCTTCGTCTTCAGCGCCCTGGGCACGCTGCCGCTGGCCGCGCTGAGCTGGTTCGTGATCGAGAAGCCCTCGCTGTCCCTCAAGCGCCGACTCAAACAGAGATGGACCGCACCTTCGAATGAAGGTGATCGCGCTCCCGCATCGATGGCGGTTGAGACATGAACCTCGGACAGGCCTTCGACCCCCGGCAGAATGCGCTCAATGCCTGGCGGCTGACGTTGGCGACCTCAGTCATCGTCGGTCACTCGTTCATCCTCACGGGCCACGAATGGCCGGGCGCGCATTACATCGCCGACGCCGGGGTCGACGGCTTCTTCGCCGTCTCGGGCTTCCTCATCACCGCGAGCTGGCTTCGCCACCCGCACCTGCGGGATTATTCCGCGGCCCGAGCCCTGCGTATCCTTCCCGGCTACTACGTCTGCCTGGTCGTCACCGCGTTCGTCATCGCGCCGATCGGCGTGGCGATGCAGGGCGGCGCCGCGCTCAAACTGCTCCTGTCCACTGCGCCGTTCGAGTACGTCGCCATGAACAGCGCGGTGGTCCTGCTCAAGGCCGATGTCGGCGGGACGCCCCGGGGGATCCCCTATCCGGGGAGCTGGAACAGTTCGCTGTGGACATTGGCTTTCGAGCTGGCGTGTTATGCCGCGGTCGCCGCTATCGGCATGGCCCGGCTTGCCCACCGCCGGTGGGTCTCTCCCGTGATATTGGCGGTGGCAGTTGTCGGCGAGGCGTTATCGCCGCCCATCGCTTTGGGCCAGCCGTGGGCAGGCCAGTTCGCTTCGGTGGCCTCGCGCTTCGCCGTGATGTTCGCGGCGGGGGCGTTGCTCTACCAGTGGCGCGACAAGATCCCCGCCCGCTGGTGGCTCGTCGCCGTGAGCGCAGTCGTGGTCGCGTTGGGCGGCACCCTGCTTCCGCATTACCGGCTGCTGGGCGGGATTCCGCTCGCGTACGCCGTCATCGCCTCCGGTGCGCTGCTGCGGACCAAACGCCTGAGGCTACGCACGGACCTGTCCTATGGCGTGTACATCTACGCCTTCCCGATTCAGCAGTTGCTGGTGATCTGTTGGCCCGGCAAGCCGAATGGGGTCGCGCACGCGATCGTTGCGACGATCGCCACGCTGCCGTTGGCCGCGTTGAGCTGGTTCCTGGTCGAGAAGCCCGCCATGTCGCTGAAGTCTCGGCTGTTGCGGAAGTGGGCGGCCGAAGAGGAAGCCGTCGCTGCGACGGACCTCATCGCTGAAAAGCCGATCGACGAACTCCCCGAGCCCGCCTAGTGTCCTGAGTCATTAATTGCAATCTAGTTGTTAGACTGGGTTGTGCCGACGCCTCATGCCGCCGAGATCGTGCTGTCCGCTGGGGAGCGGG
>NZ_LQOU01000039.1 GCF_002102155.1 Mycobacterium europaeum | reverse complement strand
TCTGGACCAAGACAGCCGACCAAATCCTGACCAGCATCGCCAACTACTGCACCCAAATTAATGACTCAGGACACTAGAGCCCGCGCCCCAGCGGGTCGATCCGGCCCTCGGGAAATATCGTCTTGACCGCGCGGGTGATGGTCTCGCGGGCGGTGGCATCGTCGGAGGGCTGCAGGGACTGCACCGCCATGATGTAGCGGCGGTCCGCGCCGATGACCCCGGTTGACAGGTGCATCCAGTCGCTGCCGATGCAGCACATCCAGCCCTGCTTGACCGCCACCGGTTCGGCGTAGAGCCCGTCGGGGATGCCGAAGCGCTGCGGGTAGCCGTCCAGCCCGTTGGGGGTGGACCGGGCCAGGTCGTCGACGATGACCTTCGCCTTGTCGGCCGGCAGCCCTCCCGATCCGTCGAGCAGCATCTCGTAGTAGCGGATCAGGTCGGTCATCGAGCTCATGGTGTTCCACCAGCGTCCGTCGCTCGGCGGCGTGGTCGAGGTCAGCCCGTAGCGGGCCGCGACCGCGGTGACGATGGCGTTCGCGCCGCCCTGGGCCCAAAACCTCTCGGCGGCGCCGTCGTCGGACGACTGCAACATGATGTCCAGCGCCTGGCGGTCGTCCGCGCTCAGCGCGGCCTTGCCCTCGGATTCGTGCAGCAGCAGGTCGTCGGCGATGAACAGCTTGGCCACCGACGCGGTGCCGATGACCTGGGTGTTACCGGTGGAGACCAGCTGGTGGGTCTTGCGATCGAGAATCGCCACCGATAGGGCGGCTCCACTGGCGGCGGCCTCGTCGGTGGCCTGCTGCACCCGCGCCTGCAGGCCAATCGAGCCCGCGCCGGCGGGTTGCTGTTCGGGCTGGGCGGGCTTGACCGCTTCGAGCATCAGCTCGGCCGGCTGCGGGGGCGCCTGCGGGCGCAGGCCGCGGTCGGGGGTGACGTACACCGGGAGGTTGTATCCCTTGGCCTGCACCTTCGCCTCACATCCGGCGGCCACCACCAACGCCACCGCCGCGGTGGCGGTGAGCAAGAACAGCGGCCGAACGCGCATTCCTCTCCTCCGGTGTCCCCAACCTGCTCGAACGCGGGCCCGGATCGCGCGGTCAGCGCGTTCCAACCCAGCTCATATGTACCATTCACCAGCCTTTTCGGCAGGCTGCGAACCGCGTCCGATCCTGTGATTTTCTCCGCACGCGTCCCGTCTGGCACAATTGACCAGTTGTCTCCAGCGGTTGCAGGCCGGCCGGGCCGCTTTCCGCCTGCTGCGAGATACGCGCAAGTTGCCCAAAACCATCGGCTTGGCGACCGCCTCACCCCGCGGTGAGGGCTGTTGCCGCAGGCCGCGACCGCAAGGAAGTGCCTTCTCAGATGAACCGCCTGGACTTCGTCGACCAAGCGTCGCTGCGCGACGACATCCCGGTTTTCGGCCCGGGCGACACCATCAACGTGCACGTCAAGGTCATCGAGGGCGCCAAGGAGCGTATCCAGGTGTTCAAGGGCGTGGTGATCCGCCGGCAGGGCGGCGGCATCCGCGAAACCTTCACGGTGCGCAAGGAGAGCTACGGTGTCGGCGTCGAGCGGACCTTCCCGGTGCATTCGCCGAACATCGACCACATCGAGGTGGTGACCCGTGGCGATGTCCGCCGCGCGAAGCTGTACTACCTGCGGGAGCTCCGCGGCAAGAAGGCCAAGATCAAGGAAAAGCGCTGAGACGGTGCGCCCGGGCGGCAGTTCCGGTCGGTTTACAGCGCCAAAATCTGTGCTGGCTACTCTGATCTCGTGACCGAACCCACGGACTCATCTGCGCCCCAGCCCGCCCAGTCAGAGCCGAAGGTCTCCACCCGCATCCCGGACACGCCCGAAGGCGAGTCGCCGAAGGACGCCGAGCCGGTCCCCGAACCGGCGGAGGCGTCGGAGGACGGCGCGCCGGAGCGCGCCAAGCGATCCGCACTGCGGGAATTCGCGCTCCTGGCCGTGATCGCGGTGGGGCTCTACTACGTCATGTTGACGTTCGTGGCCCGGCCCTACCTGATTCCGTCGGAATCGATGGAGCCGACGCTGCACGGCTGCTCCGGCTGCGTCGGCGACCGGATCATGGTCGACAAAGTCACCTATCGCTTCGAGCGACCGCGCCCCGGCGATGTCATCGTCTTCAAGGGACCGCCGTCCTGGAACCTCGGGTACAAGTCGATCCGCTCCAACAACACCGTGCTGCGCTGGGCGCAGAACGCGCTGTCCTTCATCGGCTTCGTGCCGCCCGACGAGAACGACTTGGTCAAGCGCGTCATCGCGGTCGGGGGGCAGACGGTGCAGTGCCGGGCGGACACCGGTTTGACGGTCGACGGCAAGCCGCTCAAGGAGCCCTACCTGGACCCGGCCACCATGATGGCCGACCCCGCGGTCTACCCGTGCCTGGGCAGCGAGTTCGGGCCCGTCACCGTCCCGCAGGGCCGGCTGTGGGTGATGGGGGACAACCGGACGCACTCGGCGGATTCGCGTGCGCATTGCACCAGCGTCCCGGCCGAGGCGCTCAAAGGGGTGTTGTGCACGGGTGATCCGACGTCGGGAACGGTTCCCGTGTCCAACGTGATCGGCAAGGCGAGGTTCATCGTGTGGCCGCCCGGGCGATGGGGTGGCGTGTCTTCGGTGAACCCGCAGCAGCATCAGTAGCCATGGCCACGACGTGGCCGCCGCGGACGGTGATCCGCAAGGCTGGGGGGCTGCGGACCCTGGAATCGGCGCTGTACCGCAGCGGTTTGGGGCCGGTGGCCGGGGTCGACGAAGTCGGCCGCGGCGCCTGTGCGGGCCCACTGGTGGTCGCGGCCTGCGTACTCGGGCCGGGACGACTGGAAAGCCTTGCCGCGCTTGATGATTCAAAAAAGCTCACCGAGAGCGCCCGGGAGAAGTTGTTCCCGCTGATCCGTCGTTACGCGCTGGCCTACCACGTGGTGTTCATTCCGCCGGCCGAGGTGGACCGGCGCGGCGTGCACGTCGCCAACATCGAAGGCATGCGCCGCGCCGTGGCGGGCCTGTCCCTGCGGCCCGGCTATGTGCTCAGCGACGGGTTCCGGGTGCCCGGGCTGCCGGTGCCGTCGCTGCCGGTCATCGGCGGCGACGCGGTGGCGGCGTGCATCGCCGCGGCCAGCGTGCTGGCGAAGGTCAGCAGGGACCGGCTGATGGTGGCCATGGACGCCGAGCACCCCGGCTACGGCTTCGCCGAGCACAAGGGCTACGGCACGCCGGCGCACAGCGCGGCGCTCACCCGGCTGGGTCCCTGCCCCGAACATCGCCATTCGTTCATCAACGTCCGGCGCGTGGCCCTAGGGTCGGAGAGGGTGGGCCGCGTGCTGGCGGAATGCGGGCCGGACCCTCGCCCGCGCGCGGGGGATATCGGTGAGGAAAGATGGGTCGAAGATTCCCCGGGCGCAACGCCGGGGCAGTGTTTCTCCGAGAAGGACGTCTGAGCAGATGAGTGCCGAGGATCTCGAAAAGTACGAAACCGAGATGGAGCTCTCGCTGTACCGCGAATACAAGGACATCGTCGGCCAGTTCAGCTACGTGGTGGAAACCGAACGGCGCTTCTACCTGGCCAACAGCGTGGAGATGGTGCCGCGCAACGCCGACGGCGAGGTGTACTTCGAGCTGCGACTGTCCGACGCCTGGGTCTGGGACATGTACCGGCCGGCGCGATTCGTCAAGCAGGTGCGGGTGGTGACGTTCAAGGACGTCAACATCGAAGAGGTGGAAAAGCCCGAGCTGCGGCTGCCGGAATAGCCGCCGCTAGCCGCCCTCCGCGGGCGGCAGTTCGCCGCGCCGTTCGATGACCTCCCGCGCCACATCGGCCAGCTTGATGTTCAGCGCCTGGGAATGGCGCCGCAGCAGGTCGAACGCCTGCTCCTCGGTCATGTCGTGCAGCAGCATCAGCATGCCGACGGCCTTACCGATCTCGCGGTTGCTCAGCAGCCCCCGGCGAAGGCTGGTGGCGTCCTCACCCTTGGCGACCGCGTTGATGGCCACGCTGGCGAACGCGGCCAGCAGCGCCCCGCGTCCGGCCGACTCGGCGTCGAACACGTTGGCGGCATCGCTGAAGAGGTTGAGCGCGGCGCCCTTGCGCTTGTCCACCAGCAACCGGAAGCCCATCGCCCCGCGTACCGGGGTCTCGGCCACCAGGATCTTCGCCAGCTTGGGCCACAGGGACGGGGTGGTGAGGTCCGGCTCGATCTGGGGCGTCTCCTCCTCGATCGCGTCGATGCAGGGTCCGTCCCCCGAACGCCGTTCCAGCTCGTCGACCCGCTGCGCCAGCCGGTCGCTCGCGCCCACCGTGACGTAGCGGTCGCCGTCGCGCACCAACAGGCTGGCGTGATCACATCCGGGGACGACCAGGGTGGCGGCGACACAGATCGCCGCATACATCTGGCCGGCGTCGGAGCCCTGGTAGATGATCTCGGCCAACGCGGCGAAAACGGTGCCCGGATCGGCCTTGTCGCCGCCGGGCGTTGCGCCGTCGGCTGTCGATTCGTCCCCCATGCTGTGCCTCATTCCCCGCGCAGTCGCCGTGTGACCCGCGCTTGATCGCCGTAGATTATCGTTCCTCGGCGCGAGCCTCACACGATGTTCGGTGCGATTGCGCCGAAATCCTTGCGCCCGGGCTGCCGGCCACCGGCCAGCAAACAGAATCCGCTGACAATACGGGATACCCGGGTGTTCGCCGTTCACGAAAGGCGGCGCCCCGCGGCGGTCCCGCAGGTGATGTTTCCCACCCGGTGGTTTCGGCGAGGCCGAGTCGGGCAAGAGCCCTGGGATGGGAATTACCGTCGCGGTGACCGGGCCGACCGGCGAGATCGGGATGTCCGCGGTGACCGCGCTGGAGCGCGAACCCGCCGTGGACGCCATCGTCGGCATGGCGCGCCGGCCGTTCGACCCGTCGTCGCGCGGCTGGCTCAAGACCAGCTACCAGCAGGGCGACATCCTGGACCGCGAGGCCGTCGACGCCCTGGTGGCGCAGGCCGACGTGGTGATCCACCTCGCGTTCATCATCATGGGTTCGCGGGAAGAGAGCGCCCGCATCAACCTGCAGGGCACCCGCAACGTGTTCGAGGCGACGGTGGCCAGCGAGCGCACGCGCCGCCTGGTGTACACCTCGTCGGTGGCCGCCTACGGCTACCACGCCGACAACCCCGACCCCCTGACGGAGTACCTCCCGGCCCGCGGCTCCGACGAGCACTACTACTCCGCGCAGAAGGCCGCGTGCGAGGCGCTGCTCGGCGAGATCACCAAGGACTCGCCGCTCGAGGTCTTCGTGCTGCGGCCGTGCATCGTCGCGGGGCCCAACGCCACCGTCCTGGCCGACGCGATGCCCTGGAACCAGCTGCCCGGCCCGATCCGCGCCGTGGTCAAGGCGGTGCCGGTCCTGAAGCCGGTCGTGCCCGATCCCGGCATCCCGTTGCAGCTGGTGCACCACGACGACGTCGCGAGCGCGATCGCGCTGGCGGCCACCGCCCCGGCCCCGCCCGGGGCCTACAACATCGCCGGTGACGGCGTGGTGACGGTGGGGGACGTGGCCAGGGCCCTGGGCGGCCGCCCGGTGCGGGTGCCGGCGGTCGCGGCGTCGGCGGCGTCGGCGGCGCTGTCGCGGGTCCCGCTGGTCCCGTCGATGCTGGAGTGGCTGCACACCGCGCGCACGTCGATGGTCATGGACACCACCAAAGCGCGCACCCAGCTGGGCTGGCGCCCGCTGCACTCGTCGGCGGAGACCCTCGCGGCGCTGGCTTCGGCGGTGTGACGGCCGGGCGACCGGCCGGCCGCCGAGGTAGGTTGACTGGGTGATGTCCCCGCGTCCCGCCGCCAGCCCGCCCGGCGGTGAAATCGCCTAGTGCGGCACGTAACTGCACGCCGGCGGGTGAAGCATCTCAGCGCCGGGACCGCCATCACCCGGCCGGAGACGCTCGTCGTCGAGGAGCCGCTGGAGATCCGGGTCAACGGCGCCGCGGTCACCGTCACGATGCGCACGCCGGGAGCGGATTTCGAACTGGCGCAAGGCTTTCTGCTGACCGAGGGGATCATCGCCGGCCGCGACGACGTGCTGACCATCCGGTACTGCGGCGGCGCGGTCGAGGGCGCGAACACCTACAACGTCCTCGACGTGACGCTGGCCGCCGGCGTCCCGGCGCCCACCCTCGACGTCACCCGCAACTTCTACACCACCTCGTCGTGCGGGGTCTGCGGCAAGGCGTCGCTGGACGCGGTGCGGCTGATCGGCCGCTTCGCGCCCGGCGCGGACCCCGCCACCGTCGCGGCGGCGACGCTCCAGGCGATGCCCGCCCAACTACGTTCCGCGCAAAAGGTTTTCGACAGCACCGGCGGGCTGCACGCCGCCGCGCTGTTCGGCGCCGACGGCACCATGCTGGCCGTGCGGGAGGACGTGGGCAGGCACAACGCGGTCGACAAGGTCATCGGCTGGGCGCTGGAACATCGGCGCGTGCCGCTGGCGGGCTCGGTGCTTCTGGTCAGCGGGCGGGCCTCCTTCGAGTTGACGCAGAAGGCCGTGCTGGCCGGGATTCCGGTGCTCGCCGCGGTGTCCGCGCCGTCGTCGCTGGCGGTGTCGCTGGCCGAGGAGTCGGGCATTACCTTGGTGGCGTTCTTGCGGGAGGACTCGATGAACGTCTACACCCGGGCGGACCGAATCAGCTAGCCGTTTCCGCCGGTTGTGGACGAACGCGGCACTGGGGATAACCGGCCGTCCCGGGCGGCGTGCCCGCACCGCCGCGGCCGGGCTTGTCGTGGCCGTTCCGCACAGTGGCCCCATGACGACCGAAACGACGATGACCCGGGTCCAGCTCGGGGCGATGGGTGAGGCGCTGGCCGTGGACCACCTGACGAGGATGGGGCTGCGGATCCTGCACCGCAACTGGCGCTGCCGCTACGGCGAACTGGACGTCATCGCCTGCGACGGGGCCACCGGCACGGTGGTGTTCGTCGAGGTGAAGACCCGTACCGGCGACGGCTATGGCGGCCTGCCGTACGCGGTCACCGAGCGCAAGGTGCGCCGGCTGCGCCGGCTGGCCGGGCTGTGGCTGGCCGCCCAGGACACCCGCTGGGCAGGGCTTCGCATCGACGTGATCCAGGTGCGGATCGGGCGCCGCCGTACCCCGGAAATCACCCACCTGCAAGGGATCGGCTGATGGCGCTGGGGCGCGCGTTCTCGGTCGCCGTGCGCGGGGTCGACGGGCAGATCGTGGAGATCGAGGCCGACATCACCTCCGGTCTGCCGGGCGTGCACCTGGTGGGTCTGCCCGACGCCGCCCTGCAGGAGTCCCGCGACCGGGTGCGGGCGGCGGTCGCCAATTGCGGCAACAGCTGGCCGATGGCGCGGCTCACGCTCGCGCTCTCCCCGGCGACGCTGCCCAAGATGGGCTCCGTCTACGACATCGCCCTGGCCGCGGCCGTCCTGTCGGCGCAACGAAAGAACCCGTGGGAGCGCCTGGAGAAAACGGTGCTGCTGGGCGAGCTGTCGCTGGACGGCCGGGTCCGCCCCGTGCGCGGCGTGCTGCCGGCCGTGCTGGCCGCCAAGCGTGACGGCTGGCCGGCCGTCGTCGTCCCGGTGGACAACCTGGCCGAGGCCAGCCTGGTCGACGGCATCGATGTCTGGGGCGTGCGCACGCTGGGGCAGTTGCAGAAGTGGCTCAGCGGGTCGGTCGCCTTGGACCACAGGATCACCGCGACGGCCACGGCGCCGGAGCCCGCGGTGGACCTCGCCGATGTGGTCGGGCAGACGCAGGCGCGCTTCGCGGTGGAGGTGGCCGCCGCCGGGGCGCACCACCTCATGCTCACCGGGCCGCCGGGCGTCGGGAAAACGATGCTGGCCCAACGACTTCCGGGCTTGCTGCCGCCGCTGTCGGAGAGCGAGTCACTGGAGGTCACCGCGATCCATTCGGTGGCCGGCCTGCTGTCGGGGGACACGCCGTTGATCACCATGCCGCCGTTCGTGGCGCCACATCACAGCTCCAGCGTGGCGGCGCTCGTCGGCGGCGGTTCGGGCATGGCGCGCCCGGGCGCGGTCAGCCGCGCGCACCGCGGCGTGCTTTTCCTCGACGAATGCGCCGAGATCAACGTGCGTGCGCTGGAAGCGCTGCGAACGCCCTTGGAGGACGGGGAGATTCGCCTCGCCCGACGCGACGGGGTCGCGTGTTACCCGGCCCGGTTCCAGCTGGTGCTGGCGGCCAACATGTGCCCGTGCGCACCCGCCGATCCGCAGGACTGCATCTGTGCGGCGGCGGTCAAGCGTCGCTACCTGGGGAAGTTGTCCGGGCCGCTGCTCGACCGGGTGGACCTGCGGGTGCAGATGCATGCGGTGCGCGCGGGTGCGCTCTCGGGCACCGAAGCGGAGTCGACGGCACAGGTCCGGCGGCGGGTGGCACAGGCCCGTGCGGCGGCGGCCGAGCGGTGGCGACCGCACGGGTTCCGCACCAACGCCGAAGTGAGCGGGACGCTGCTGCGGCGAAAGTTCCGCCCCGGCAACACCACGATGACCCCACTGCAGAAAGCGCTGGACCGGGGGCTGCTCAGCATCCGGGGCCTGGACCGCACCCTGCGGGTCGCGTGGAGCCTGACCGACCTGGCCGGCGGGACCTCGCCGGGACCCGAGGAGGTCGCGGCCGCGCTCAGCTTCCGGCAACCGGGGGCGGGCCGATGAGGGCCAACGGATCACCAGTACGCCTTGGCCAGCCAGTCGTTGTGGCCGCCCCGAACCACGATCGCCGCGGTCACCAGGATGGCGAGCCCGGTCGGCTGGCAGAACTCCGGGCGCGGCCATGCTGACCGCGGTAGACGATCCCGCGTTGCGGGCCTGGGCATACCTGTCGCGGGTGGCCGAGCCGCCCTGCGCCGGGCTCAGCGCGCTGGTACGGTCCGTCGGCCCGGTGGAGGCGGCGGACCGGGTCCGCCGCGGCCTGGTGGACGACGGGCTGGCGCGCGACACCGCGGCGAGGCGCGAAATCGACTGCGCGGCAGCCGACCTCGAGTTCCTCGCCAACCGCGGCGGACGTTTGATCACGCCCGACGACGACGAGTGGCCGCTGCTGGCGTTCGCCGCGTTCGGCGGCGCTTCGGCAAAGGCGCGGGGCGGGACGCCGATGGTGCTGTGGGCGCAAGGCCCGAGCCGGCTCGACGAGGTGGCGCATCGCGCGGCCGCCGTGGTGGGAACTCGGGCCGCGACGGCATACGGCGAGCAGGTGGCCGACGACCTGGCCGACGGCCTGGCCCAACGCGAGGTCGCCGTCGTCTCCGGCGGCGCGTACGGCATCGACGGCGCGGCGCACCGCGCGGCGCTCAACGCCGACGGGATCACCGTGGCCGTCCTCGCCGGCGGGCTGGACGTCCCCTATCCCAGCGGCCACTCGGCGTTGCTGCATCGCATCGGTCAACACGGGTTGCTGTTCACCGAGTACCCGCCCGGTGTCAGGCCGGCCCGCCACCGATTCCTGACCCGCAATCGCCTGGTGGCCGCCGTCGCGGGGGCCGCCGTGGTGGTGGAAGCGGGGCTGCGCAGCGGCGCGGCGAACACCGCCGCCTGGGCGCGGGCGCTCGGACGGGTGGTGGCCGCCGTGCCCGGGCCGGTGACCTCGTCGGCGTCGGCCGGATGCCACGCGCTGCTGCGCGACGGCGCCGAGCTGGTGACCCGGGCCGACCACATCGTCGAGCTCATCGGCCGCATCGGCGAGTTGGCCGCCGACGAACCGCGCCCGGCTATGGCGCTCGATGGGCTCGGCGACGCCGAGCGCCGGGTCCACGAGGCCCTGCCCGGCCGCGGCGCCGCCACCGTCGAGCAGCTCGCGGTCGCGTCGGGCCTGGCGCCCGAGCGCGTGCTGGGGCCGCTGGCGATCCTCGAGCTGGCCGGGTTGGTGCAGCGCCAGGACGGTCGGTGGCGCCTTGTCCGGGCCGCCGGCGGCCAAGCTAGCTCGACGACGCGGCTCGTATAGTCGGACGGGGGCGGGGTCTGGACGGGAGGACAAGTGGCGGGTCGACCTCTGCAACGGTTCGAGGTTGTCGATACCAAGGAACTCACACCGCACATGGTGGCGGTGGTGCTGGGCAGCAAGGACTTCGACGCCTTCGTGCCCAGCGAATTCACCGACTCCTACGTCAAGTTGGTGTTCGTCGCCGATGACGTCGACGTCGCGGGATTGCCCCGGCCGTTGACCCTGGACAGCTTCGCCGAGCTGCCCCCGGAGAAGCGCCCGTCGGTCCGGACCATGACCGTCCGGCACGTCGACGTGGTGGCCGGCGAGATCACGCTGAACATCGTCGTGCACGGCGAGCACGGGATCGCGGGCCAGTGGGCGGCCGCCGCCCAGCCCGGCCAGCGGATCTTCTTGATGGGTCCCGGCGGGGCCTACGCACCCGACCCGGCCGCCGATTGGCACCTGCTGGCCGGCGACGAATCCGCGCTGCCGGCCATCGCCGCGGCGCTGGAAGCGTTGCCGCGCGACGCCGTCGGCAAGGCGTTCATCGAGGTGGCCGGCCAGGAAGACGAGATTCCGCTGGCCGCGCCGAACGGTGTCGAGGTGCACTGGGTCTATCGCGGCGGCCGCGCGGACCTGGTTCCCGAGGACCGCGCCGGCGACCACGCCCCGCTGATCGACGCGGTCACCACCACGCCGTGGCTGCCCGGCCAGGTGCACGTCTTCATCCACGGCGAGGCGCAAAGCGTCATGCACAACCTGCGGCCCTACATCCGCAAGGAGCGGGGCGTGGACGCCAAGTGGGCGTCGTCCATCTCGGGTTACTGGCGGCGCGGCCGCACCGAAGAGACGTTCCGGCAATGGAAGAGGGAACTGGCCGAAGCGGAGGCCGGCGCCTCGTAGCGGGTTCGTCGCCCCGGGGTGCCGGCTGGCATCCTCTTATCCCATGGCGCATTTCGGGGACTACCAGAACGAGATCTACCTGCGCGGCCTGGGCGGCGTGGTGCCGCCCCTGCCGATGGCCTTCGCCGAGCTGGAGGCCAAGGCGGCCACCGCGCTGCCGCCGTCGGTCTGGTCGTACGTGGCCGGCGGGGCCGGCGACGAGCGCACCCAGCGCGCCAACTGCGAGGCCTTCGACCGGTGGGGGCTGATGCCGCGCATGTTCGTCGGCGCCGCCCAGCGCGACCTGTCGGTCGAGCTCTTCGGGATGACCCTGCCGGCGCCGGTGTTCATGGCGCCCATCGGCGTCATCGGCATCTGCGCCCAGGACGGCCACGGCGACCTGGCCACCGCGCGGGCGGCCGCGGCCACCGGCGTCCCGATGGTCGCCTCCACGCTGACCGTCGACCCGATGGAAGACGTCGCCGCCGCCCTGGGCGACACCCCGGGCTTCTTCCAGCTCTATACGCCCAACGACCGCGAGCTGGCCGCCAGCCTGGTGCGGCGCGCGGAGGCGGCCGGCTTCAAGGGCATCGTGGTCACGCTGGACACCTGGGTGACGGGCTGGCGCCCCCGCGACCTGAGCACGTCGAACTTCCCGCAGCTGCGCGGGCACTGCCTGGCCAACTACACCAGCGACCCGGTCTTTCGCGCCGGCCTGGCCCGCCCGCCCGAGGAGGACCCCCAGGGCGCGGTGCTGCGCTGGGTGCAGGTCTTCGGCCACGCCCTGAGCTGGGACGACCTGCCGTGGCTGCGGTCGCTCACCGACTTGCCGCTGCTCGTCAAAGGCATCTGCCATCCCGACGACGCCCGGCGCGCGAGGGACGGCGGCGTCGACGGCATCTACTGCTCCAACCACGGCGGCCGGCAGGCCAACGGCGGGCTGCCCGCCCTCGATTGCCTGCCGGGGGTGGTGGAGGCGGCCGACGGCCTTCCCGTCCTGTTCGACTCCGGGGTCCGCAGCGGCGCCGACATCATCAAGGCGCTCGCGCTGGGCGCCACCGCGGTCGGCATCGGCCGCCCGTACGCGTACGGCCTGGCCCTCGGCGGGGTCGACGGCATCGTGCACGTGCTGCGGATGATGCTCGCCGAAGCCGACCTCATCATGGCCGTCGACGGGTATCCCACCCGCCAAGATCTCACCCCGGACACGCTTCGGCGCGTCGACTGACCGCGGCGCGCCGGTGTCTGCGAGCGTGGGGGAGTGCCGTACAGCGAACCGATCCTCGAGGAGTTCGACGAGTACCTGGCGCTGCAATGCGGGCGCTCGGCGCACACCCGTCGGGCCTACCTCGGCGACCTGCGCGCGCTGCTGACGTTCCTCGACGACCGCGGCGCCGGGCTGGACACCCTGAGCCTGCCGCTGCTGCGAGCGTGGCTGTCGTGCGCGGCCGCGGCCGGCGCGGCGCGCACGACGCTGGCGCGTCGCACCTCGGCGGTCAAGGCGTTCACCGCGTGGGCGGTGCGGCGCGGCCTGCTGGCCGGGGACCCCGCCGTCCGGCTGCAGGTGCCGAAGGCGCACCGCACCCTGCCGGCGGTGCTGCGCCGAGACCAGGCGCTCGACGCGATGGCTGCCGCGAAATCTGGTGCCCAACAAGGGGATCCGATGGCGTTGCGGGACCGGCTGATCGTCGAGATGTTGTATGCCACCGGAATCCGGGTGAGCGAGCTGTGCGGCCTGGACGTCGACGACGTGGACACCGGGCATCGGCTGGTCCGCGTGCTGGGCAAGGGCAACAAGCAGCGCACCGTGCCGTTCGGGACGCCGGCCGCCGAGGCGCTGCGCGCCTGGCTGGACGAGGGACGGCCCGCCCTGGTGACCGCGGCGTCGGGCCCGGCGCTGCTGCTGGGTGCGCGCGGGCGACGCCTCGACGTGCGCCAGGCCCGCACCGTCGTGCACCAGACGGTCGCCGCGGTGGACGGCGCGCCCGACATGGGGCCGCACGGGCTGCGGCACAGTGCTGCGACGCACCTGCTCGAAGGCGGGGCCGACCTGCGGGTGGTGCAGGAGCTGCTCGGCCACTCCAGCCTGGCGACCACCCAGCTCTACACCCATGTCGCCGTCTCCCGGTTGCGGGCGGTGCACGATCAGGCCCACCCGCGGGCGTGAGTGTGCGTCGACGGCGCTGAGTGTGCGGTGACGGCGGGAAATCCGCGAAAGCCGCGCCCAGGGCGCACACGGGAAGCCCTGAGCGCACACGCAAAAAGCCGCGTGCACACACGCAAAAAGCCATGTGCACACACGCAAAAAGCCGTGAGGCGCGCTCACCCGTGCAGCGGTTTGAGCCGGATCGGCGTCGACTTCACCAGCCCCAGCGGATCGACATAGTGGGCGCCGGACGCCGGGCCCCACATCGCGCCCCAGTGCAGGCACGCCGCGGCCCGGCAGCCCGCATGCCCGGCTTGCAACGCGCCGATGACCGTCTGGGCCGTCACCGCCTGGCCCGTGCGCACCGCGGCCCGGACCGGCTCGTAGCTGGTGTGCAGCCCGCCGGGATGGGCCAGGGACACCACCGGCCGTCCCGCCAGCTGCCCGGCGAACACCACGGTGGCGGCGCCCGCGGCGTACACCGGCTGACCGGGGGCGCCGGGCAGGTCCACCCCGCGATGCCCGGGCTTCCAGTCCGGTGACGGGGCGTCGAATCCCCGCTGTACGGCCGGCGGCGGGCGCAACGGCCAGTCCAGGCGCACGTCGTCCGCGGCCGCGGGCGCCGCACCGAGCAGCGTCGCGCATACCGCCAGCCAGAGGGCCCGTCGCATCCGCTCAGTTCACTGCGCCGCCGACGCCGGCACCACTCAGGCCCGCCGGTGCTGTGCAAAACCACCTGCTGAGTCGGTGTAAACTCCTGGTCGCAGCTCGTTCGCGGGCTGACTTCGCGCGTCCGCCCCGCGTCTCCCGTTCCACTAGGAGTTCGCACCGCGTGCCGGGCGGTCCCCGCCAGGGCTTTTCCTGACGGGGTCCGGCATCGCAGCAGGCGCCAGGGCCCGGCCTCACCCGATGCCGGGCGACAACCGACACGAGTAAGGCACCACCATGGCCGTCGTAACCATGAAGCAGCTGCTGGACAGCGGCACCCACTTCGGGCACCAGACCCGTCGCTGGAATCCCAAGATGAAGCGGTTCATCTTCACCGACCGCAACGGCATCTACATCATCGACCTGCAGCAGACGCTGACCTTCATCGACAAGGCATACGAGTTCGTCAAGGAAACCGTCGCCCACGGCGGGTCGGTGCTGTTCGTCGGCACCAAGAAGCAGGCGCAGGAATCGGTGGCCGCCGAGGCGACCCGCGTCGGCATGCCGTACGTGAACCAGCGCTGGCTGGGCGGGATGCTCACCAACTTCTCCACCGTGCACAAGCGGCTGCAGCGCCTCAAGGAGCTCGAGGCGATGGAGCAGACCGGCGGCTTCGAGGGCCGCACCAAGAAAGAGATCTTGATGCTGACCCGGGAGAAGAACAAGCTGGAGCGCAGCCTGGGCGGTATCCGCGACATGGCCAAGGTGCCGTCGGCGATCTGGGTCGTCGACACCAACAAGGAGCACATCGCCGTCGGCGAGGCCCGCAAGCTGGGTATCCCGGTGATCGCGATCCTGGACACCAACTGCGACCCCGACGAGGTCGACTACCCGATCCCCGGCAACGACGACGCGATCCGCTCGGCCGCGCTGCTGACCAAGGTGATCGCCTCCGCGGTCGCCGAGGGCCTGCAGGCGCGCGCCGGAGTCGGCCGGGGCGACGGCAAGCCCGAGGTGGAGGCTGCCGAGCCGCTGCCCGAATGGGAGCAGGAACTGCTGGCCTCCGCTGCTGCCACCGGCGCCCCCACCGAAGCCGCTGCGGGCGCACCCGAACCAACCACGGAAGGCTGATATGGCCAACTTCACCGCCGCCGACGTCAAGAAGCTTCGGGAGCTCACCGGCGCCGGCATGCTCGACTGCAAGAACGCGCTGGCTGAGAGCGACGGCGACTTCGACAAGGCCGTCGAGGCGCTGCGCATCAAGGGCGCCAAGGACGTCGGCAAGCGCGCCGAGCGCGCCACGGCCGAGGGCCTGGTCGCGGCCAAGGGCGGCGCGCTGATCGAGCTGAACTCCGAGACCGACTTCGTCGCCAAGAACGCCGAGTTCCAGGCGCTGGCCGACCAGGTCGTCGACGCCGCGCTGGCCGCCAAGGCCACCGATGTCGAGACCCTCAAGGCGGCTCCGATTTCTTCAGGATCGGCGACTAAGACGGTCGAGCAGGCCATCGCCGACCTGTCGGCCAAGATCGGCGAGAAGCTGGAACTGCGCCGCGTGCAGTACTTCGACGGCACCGTTGAGGCCTACCTGCACAAGCGGGCCGCCGACCTGCCGCCCGCCGTCGGAGTGCTCGTTGAGTTCACCGGCGAGGACAAAGACGCCGCCCACACGGTCGCGCTGCAGATCGCCGCGCTCAAGGCGCGGTTCCTGTCGCGTGACGACGTCCCCGAGGACGTCGTGGCCAGCGAGCGCCGCATCGCCGAGGAGACCGCCAAGGCCGAGGGCAAGCCCGAGCAGGCGCTGCCCAAGATCGTCGAGGGGCGGCTGAACGGATTCTTCAAGGACGCGGTGCTGCTGGAGCAGCCGTCGGTGTCCGACAGCAAGAAGACGGTCAAGGCCCTCCTGGACGACGCCGGCGTCACGGTGACGCGGTTCGTTCGCTTCGAGGTGGGCCAGGCTTAACCCGCGGGACCGGGCGCGTTAGCGTCGACACATGCGACACGTGCACGCGTTCGGCGACGACGCGCTCGGTGATCTGGACGCGGTGGGCCTCGCCCACGCCATCCAGGCCGGCTGGGTGAGCAGGGCGGAGGTCGTCGAGGCCGCCATCGCCCGCACCGAGGCCGTCGACCCGATCCTCAACGGCCTGGCCTACGCGGCGTTCCAGCAGGCGAGGTCCGCCGCCCCGGCGACCGGCTTCTTTGACGGCGTCCCGACGTTTCTCAAGGACAACGTCGACATCGCCGGCCAGCCGACGATGCACGGCACCGACGCGTGGACGCCGTCGAATGCCACCTCCGACGGCGAATTCACCCGGCTGTTTCTGGCCACCGGGCTGGCCCCCGTGGGCAAGACGCAGTTGTCGGAATTCGGGTTCAGCGCGTCGGCCGAACACCCGCGGCTGGGGCCGGTCCGCAACCCGTGGAACACCGACTACAGCGCCGGCGCATCCTCGTCGGGCTCGGGTGCGTTCGTTGCCGCCGGCGTGGTGCCGATCGCCCACGCCAACGACGGCGGCGGCTCCATCCGCATCCCTGCCGCCTGCAACGGGCTCGTCGGGCTGAAGCCGTCGCGCGGGCGACTGCCGCTGGACGCCCATTTGCGCCGGATGCCGGTGGGCATCGTCGCCAACGGTGTGGTGACCCGTTCGGTGCGTGACACCGCGGCGTTCTACCGGGAGGCCGAACGCATCTGGCGTAACCCGAAACTGGCGCCTGTCGGCGACGTCACCGGCCCCGGCAGGCAGCGGCTGCGGATCGCCGTACTGACCCGCTCGGTGCAACGCGACTGCAGCCCCCAGGTACGCGAGCTGACGCTGAAGTCCGCCGGTCTTCTCGAGGAGTTGGGCCACCGCGTCGAATACCTCGATGAGCCCCCGGTGCCGGCCAGCTTCGTCGACGATTTCGTCCTCTACTGGGGATTTCTCGCGCTGGCCCAGGTGCGCAGCGGGCGGCACATGTTCGGCAAGACGTTCGACCGCGGCCGGCTGGACAGCCTGACGCTGGGTCTGGAGCGAAACACCGCCCGCAACATGCACCGACTGCCGCTGGCCATCATGCGGTTGCGCCGAATCCGCAGACGTACCGCGGAATTCTTCGGCACCTACGACGTCGTGCTCACCCCGACGCTGGCCGACGAGACGCCCCGCATCGGGTATCTGGCACCCACCGACTACCACCAGGTCATCGAGCGGCTGATCGACTGGGTGTCCTTCACCCCGCTGCAGAACGTCACCGGGGAGCCGGCGATCTCGCTCCCGCTGGCCCAGTCCGCCGACGGCATGCCGGTGGGCATGATGTTCTCGGCCGCCGTCGGGCAGGAGGCGCTGTTGCTCGAGTTGGCCTACGAACTCGAAGAGGCCCGGCCCTGGGCCAAGATCCACACCTCGACCTAGTCGGACCCGAGCTTGTCGAGCATCCGCTTGAACTCGCGCTGCTGAGGTTCGGTCAGCTTGGCCAGGATGCGGGCATCGGCGGTTCGCACCGCGCCTTCCGCGCGCTTCAACAGGGCCCGGCCCTGCCCGGTCAGCGTGGCGGGTAGCGCGCGGCCGCTGGACACCGACGTCGGGCGCGCCACGGCGCCAATGTCTTCCAGCTTGCGCAGCACGGTGTTCATCGCCTGTGGTGTGACGCCCGCCTGCCGGGACAGTTCGGCGCTCGACGTGCCGGGAAACATGGAAAGCATACGCAGGCAGACGAATTCGGGCAGCGTCAGACCGAGCGGGCCCAACACGGCGGACACCTCCGGTCGCAGCAGGCTCGCTACCCGGTAGAGCAGGTAACCGAGCGGGGCGTCTTCGGCCAGAACCATGTCAACGATATTGACATATTTCGGCGGTCCGGACGTGGATTCGGCGCCGCGAAGTCGTGATTGCCGGCCCGTCAAGGGGGTAACCGACCACCGGTGGGCGGCCCCCCATCGCGCGGGTTTGATCAGGAGGTTTTTCCATGCCGAAGACGACGAAGGGCGGCAAGCCGAAGAAGGACGAACTGCCGAGCACGTTGCAGCGTTCCAGCGCCAAGGCGCAACGCACGTTCGCGAAGACGCACGATGCGGCCGCAGACGAATACGGCAGCGAAGAGCGCGCCCACCGGGTGGCGTATTCGGCCCTCAAGCACAGTTTCGAAAAAGTCGGCGACCATTGGGAACCCAAGGAGGAGAAGGGTCCGTCCGACGAGCGCGCCACGAGCGGCGGCCCACAAGCCTCCGGGGCGACCGCCGAGGGCGTGGACGCCAACGCGAGCAAGAAACACCTGCTTGACCTGGCCCGTCGGCTCGACGTCCGGGGCCGCTCGACGATGAGCAAGCCGGAGTTGGTCGACGCGATCGTGAAGCACAACCGGCGGGTCCGTGGCCGCTGAGCATCGCACCGGCGGTCCCGCCGATGTGACCCAGTCGGCACCCGGTGGCCTCGTTTAGACCCGTGGCCACCGGGCATCCCGACAGCCATGGTTGCGTCCACCACCCCTAGTCAGCTGCGCCAGTGCCTAAACGATGTGGACTTTCCGGCCAACAAGCAGGATCTGCTTGACGCCGCCGGTCGCAATGGCTGCAACGACGACACGATCCGCGCCCTGCGGGGCATTCCCCCCGAGACCTACAACAACGCCGCCCAGGTCGCCGCGTCGGTCACGATCACCGACGAACACGACGTCCAAGACGGCGACAAGGCCGCGGCGCGTCGCTCCCACACCAAACCCGGGCTCGCCGAAAACGGTAAGGACATCCCCGTCCAGAGCCCGATCGTCGACGAGCTGGGCGAGAACAGGGGTTCCTGAGCCCGGCGCGTTGCGCGCCCGCGGCCGAGCCCGGCAGGCCAATCCCCTTGCCGGACAACCCGTTGGGGCCCGTCGACAACTTGCCGACGGCCGCATGCCAGGGCGGATGGTCACCCTGGGGCGGCACCCGGTGCTACCGCGTCTGCCCGCCGGATCCCGCCAACCCGGCGGTTCCGCTCGGCTGGACGCCCCGGCATGGCGTGCCCGTTCCGGCCGTGACCGGGCGCCCGGGCGGCTCACAGCACCGGTCGCCCTCCCGTCACCGCGACCCGTGCGCCGGAGATATAGCTCGCGTCGTCGGAGGCCAACAGTACATAGATGGGGGCGAGTTCGGCCGGCTGACCGGCGCGCCCCAGCGGCACGTTCTCCCCGAAGGATTCGACGCTGTCGGGCGGCATGGTTGAGGGAATCAGTGGCGTCCATATCGGGCCGGGCGCCACGCTGTTGACCCGGATTCCCTTCTCGCCGAGCAGTTGTGCCAGGCTGGCCGAGAAATTCGCGATGGCGGCCTTGGTGGCCGCGTAGGGTGCCAGCGTGAGGTTGGGCGTATCGGAGTTGACCGAGGAACCGCCGATGATCGACGCCCCCTCGCTCATGTACGGGGCCGCCGCCTTGGCGAGGTAGAAGTACGCGCCGACATTGAGCCGAAACGTGTAATCCCATTCCTCGTCGCTGATTTCGTCGAGGCTCTTGTGCATCATCTGGTACGCGGCGTTGTTGACCAGAATGTCGATGCCGCCGAATTCTTCGACGGCCCGGTTGACGACGGCGCGGCAATGCGCCGGCTGGGAGAGGTCGCCGGGGACCAGCACGCATTTGCGCCCGGCGTCCTCCACGTGGCGGGCGACGTCACGGGCGTCGTCGTCCTCGTTGAGACAGGAGATCAGCACGTCGGCCCCTTCGCGGGCGAAAGCGATCGCGACCGCGCGACCGATGCCGCTGTCGCCGCCGGTGACGATGGCCCCTTTGCCGGCGAGCTTTCCCGAGCCGCGATAAGTGTTTTCCCCGCAGTCGGGAATCGGCTTCATCCGAGTCTGCACGCCTGGGATGTCTTGTTGCTCAGGGGCAAAACCCATCCGATTTCTCTTTCGTGATCGAAGGTCCGCCATGCACTGGTGCGGACAAGCGGCTCTAGGATTTCCGCGGTACCGGGCCGGCGGTCGGGATGTCGCCGTCGTCGTCGGCCGGCGGCTCGGGATCACGCCATTCCTCGGCGCGACTGGGGCGGTTACCGCGTAGCGTGCCGTCCAACTCGTGTTTGAGTTCGTCGTCCTCGCGCGAGCTGTGCTTCGAACTTCCGCGTTCCATGGACGGCCCTTTCCTCATCGGCTGCTTCGTCTGGCTCCGACTACCCGCCACCACGGTGGCTAATCGCCCGCTGGCGCCGCCGCGGAGCGGGGGCATATCAGTGATACGACGTGAATAGCGATACAGATGTTAAGAACTGATACGAAAGGTGCTGTCCGGCAAAAAAATCCGTTCCGGCAGTAAGCGCCGCCTATTTCGCAATTTCGGCGCGCGGACATGTTTAAAGCGGATGACAAATGGCTATTGGCGGCATATGTGCGTATTGCCCTTCTGGGGGGCGATTGTTCAACACGAAAGGAATGAACAATGAAGGTCACCAAGACGGCCGTCAAGACAGCCGCCGCAGCCGGGGGCATAGCGGTGGCGAGTATCTTCGCCGCGACGCCGGCTTCGGCCGCGCCGCCGCCCAACATTCAGGGCTTCGGCACCAGCGAAAAACTCGTCGACGGGCCGCTGATCACGGACTACACGGTGAGCAACCTGGAGCCCAGCACCGCCGCGATTCCCGGCTACACGCCCAAGGGGACGCTCTACCAGGCTGACATCACCGCGCGGTCGGACGGCGGGGTCGTCACCCCGATGGTCAACGACTTCATCGCCCGCGGCCCCAATGGCCAGAACTACCGGGTGATCGACAAGGTGGGGGTCCCCAACGGCCTCAACCCGGCGCCGATCCCGCAGGGCAGCGAGTCGACCGGCACGCTGTACTTCGACGTGACGGGTGCGCCGCCGAACGGCGTGGTCTACAACGACGGAATGCAAGACATTCTGATCTGGACCTCGAACGTGCAGGGTGGCTCGGCGCCCGGCGCTCCCAACGCCAGCCCGGCACCGGGCGCTCCGCCGGCCCCGGCCCACACGTAGTCCGGCTTGCGGAATCTCCCCGCGTCGCGTGCGACGCGGGGAGATTCCGTTTTTATGGCCGTGTTGCATCGTGCGGGCATCAATCGGGTACCCGGCAACCATGAGTAACCCGGATCACAGGCCAGCTGACATTCGCGAACAGGCGCAGGTCCATGCCGAGCGGGCGCGGGCCACGATGGAGGAGCGGCGCAGCGATCAGGGCGGCGGATTGAGCGGTTGGGTCGCCGAGCGCGCCGGCAAGTGGGATCTCAGCGGGCAGGACGAGACCACCCTGCAACGACAGAAGTATCTCTGGAACGTGCTGGTGGACTACTGGTTTCGCATGGAGATCGACGGCTGGGAGAACGTCCCGCCGCCGCCGGCGCTGCTGGTCGGTATCCACTCCGGCGCTCCGTTCGTCTGGGACGCCTGGACCGTCGGTCTGCAGTGGTGGCGGCGCTTCGGTCAGGAACGCCCGCTCCACGGCACGGCGCATGACGCGTTGATGGCGATCCCGGTGATCGGGCGGTACTTCCGGTCCATGGGCGTCCTTCCGGCCGCCCCGGATGCGATCGCCACCGCCCTGGCCGAGGGGCGTGACGTCGCGCTGTGGCCAGGCGGGGAGGTGGACTCGCTGCGTCCGTGGACCGAGCGCGACCAGGCCAACCTGGCGGGTCGAAAAGGGTTCGTGAAGATGGCGATCCGGGCGGGCGTCCCCGTGGTGCCGATCGCCACGGTGGGCGGTGCCGACGCCATGCCCGTGCTGATTCGCGGTGACAAGCTGTCGAAGGCCTTGCAGCTGGACCGGCTGTTGCGCCTCAAGGTGTTCCCGCTGGCGATCTCACTGCCGTGGGGGATAGCGCCGGCGGCGCTTCCCCAGCTGCCGCTGCCGGCCAAGATCAGGACCCGGTTCATGCCGGCGGTGGAACTCGACCACGATCCCGCGCGCGCGGAGGACGAGGCCTACATCGACCGCAAGTACCGCGAGATCCAGGACTCCATCCAGCAAGGCATGGATGCGCTGGCCCGTAAGCGAGCCTTCCCACTGTTCGGCTGATGAGTGCGAAAGTCTCTGTCCTGCAACATCACTCGATTTCGCAGAATCAGTGCGGCACCGGGTTCGAAGCGGAGTCCGTCCACATCGGTGTCAGCGGCGATTCAGTGACGATCCACTCCGGATATGGTGGGGTGGCCGCCCTATAGCCGACGCCCCGGACGGTGTCGACCATCGACTGATGGCGGGGCCCGAGCTTGGCGCGCAGCCGGCGGACGTGGACGTCGACCGAACGGACTCGACCATTGCTGTCATAGCCCCACGCCTCGTGCATCAGTCGGGTCCGGGTAAAGGGCCGGCCGGCGTGCTGCACAAGGAAACTCAGCAGCTTGAACTCGGTCAGTGTCAAACCCAGATCCTTGCCCTCCAGCAACCCGGTGAAGCTGGTCGGGTGCAAGAGCAGGGCCCCGAATCGCAGGCTGCCGTCGATTGCGCTGCGCCGCTGGGCAATTGCGCGCCGCAGCCGCTCCTGCACCTCGTCGGCGTCGGCGCCGCACGCCATGACGTCGTCAACGACCAAGTCGCCGCCTACCGACGCTCGGTCGGCCCCTTCCACCAGGGCCAGCACCGCGGTGGCGGGTGCTGCGGTGGTGAGCCGACGGCAGGCCTCCCGGGCGGCCGCGGGGTCGCCACGCGCATCGACGATCGCGACGTCACCGGAATCGTCGGGTGCGCCGCGGTCACCGGTGAGGGGCGCGCGCCGAGTGATTCGCGCGAACGACGGCAGGGGCGGGAGGGCCCGATCGAAGTCGTCCGCGTCGGTCAGCAATAGAACGTCCAACGGCATCTCCCGAACACTTCGCGTGGTTCTGGCCCCGGCCCCGCAGGCATCTCGCGAAAGAGATGTCTGCCGACGCGCAGCGATGATTACCCGCTCAGCGCGAGCTTAAGCAAACTGCTTCGACGAGGTGGCGGAGCGCGTCGGCCCGGCTAACTCGGCGTGAGTGCCCTGACCGGAAAAAGTCGATGGGTCCGGTCCGTTTGCACGGACCGGACCCATCCTTCCAGCAAGCTACTGATTGGCCTTCTGGCGCTGCTCAGCGGCCTCGGCGCCGCCCCGCGCCGCCTCGGCTTCGGCTTCCTTCTTCGCCGCGTCGCGCTGCGCCTCAGCCTTGTCCTGCTGCGCCTGGCCCTCGCGGGTCAGGTCGTCGCGACCCGTCACCGCACCAACGGCCTCCTTGGCCTTGCCTTTGACGTCCTCGACGACGCCCTTGACAGCTTCAGCAGGTCCCGAGTTGTTGTCCGCCATGGGTCAGTTCCTCCTCGTAGGCGTACCTTGAGCGATCGCTCAATGCCGATCGCCGGGGCGATCGGTCCGGTCACACGGCGGATTGGTCCTTATTCTCAAGACCGTGAATTCCCGCCGCCGATGGTGCGGATTCCCCCTGTCGGCCACCGCTCAAACATTGGCTCGCCGAGGGCGGCGGAACCGACGCGGCCGTCGGCTCACCTGGGCCGATCGACTCGAAAAGCCGTCCGCATCGCCAACTCTGCGCATAATGCACCCCGCCGAGGCCTCGTTGTGCTGCGATGAGGCAGGATGTGAAATGCCGTTCCGGATGAGATCACGCCGGGATGGCACTCTCATGCGAGGAGCCTGATGACGGAGTCCAGCGAGCCCCAAGCCGCCGGCGCGGCGGCTCCGAAGACGGAGGACATGGCACCGGAGAACGGATCGGCTGCCGGGCAGGCGCGAACGCGGCCGAAGTACTCCCGGGTGCTGCTCAAGCTCGGCGGCGAGATGTTCGGCGGCGGCCAGGTCGGCCTGGATCCCGACGTCGTGGCGCGGGTGGCCCGCCAGATAGCCGAGGTGGTTCGCGACGGCGTCCAGGTCGCCGTCGTGATCGGCGGCGGCAACTTCTTCCGCGGCGCGCAGCTGCAGCAGCGCGGCATGGAACGCACCCGTTCGGACTACATGGGCATGCTCGGCACGGTCATGAACAGCCTTGCGCTGCAAGACTTCCTGGAGAAGGAAGGCATCGTGACCCGGGTGCAGACCGCGATCACCATGGGTCAGGTCGCCGAGCCGTACCTGCCCCTGCGCGCCGTGCGCCACCTGGAGAAGGGCCGGGTGGTGATCTTCGGGGCCGGCATGGGACTGCCGTACTTCTCCACCGACACCACGGCCGCGCAGCGGGCGCTGGAGATCGGCGCGGAGGTGGTCTTGATGGCCAAGGCGGTCGACGGGGTGTTTTCCGCGGATCCTCGGCAGAACCCGCACGCCGAGCTCATCGCCGCGATCAGCCACCGCGAGGTCATCGACCGGGGCCTGCGAGTGGCCGATGCCACGGCGTTCAGCCTGTGCATGGACAATGGCATGCCGATCCTGGTGTTCAACCTGCTGACCAATGGCAATATCGCCCGCGCGGTCGCCGGTGAGAAAATCGGGACACTGGTCACCACCTGAGGGGAAGAACGAATCATGATCCGCGCTGGCGACGATGCGCAACGCAGTGACGAAGAGGAGCGGCGCAATGATTGACGAGGCTATCTTCGACGCCGAAGAGAAGATGGAGAAGGCCGTGGCGGTGGCCCGTGACGACCTGTCAACCATCCGGACCGGCCGCGCCAACCCCGGCATGTTCTCCCGCATCGTCATCGACTACTACGGCGCTACCACCCCCATCACGCAGCTGGCCAGCATCAACGTGCCCGAGGCGCGGCTCGTCGTCATCAAGCCCTACGAGGCCGGTCAGCTCGGCGCGATCGAAACGGCGATCCGCAACTCCGACCTGGGCGTCAACCCGACCAACGACGGCACCCTCATCCGGGTGGCGGTGCCGCAGCTCACCGAGGAGCGGCGCCGGGAGTTGGTCAAACAGGCCAAGGGCAAGGGGGAAGACGCCAAGGTGTCGGTGCGCAACATCCGCCGCAAGGCGATGGAGGAGTTGCACCGCATCCGCAAGGACGGCGAAGCCGGCGAGGACGAGGTCGGCCGTGCCGAAAAAGACCTGGACAAGACCACCCACCAGTACATCACCCAGATCGAAGACCTGGTCAAGCACAAAGAAGGCGAGCTGCTGGAGGTCTAGCGGCCGTCCAGCAGCTGAGTTCACCCAGGTCCGTGGCTAATACCGGCGCAGCCAGCCCGCCCGACGAGCCGCCGCGGGAGGCCACCGACGCCGCGCAGCAGCCCGCCAAGAAGACGTCCCGCGCGGGACGCGACCTGCGCGCCGCCATCGCGGTGGGTGCGGGGATCGGCGGCGTGCTGATCGTGACGCTGGTGTTCGCGCCGCGTTACTGGGTTCCCATCGTCGCGCTCGCCATCTTCGTGGCCACCCTCGAGGTGGCGCGCCGCCTGCGGGAGGCCGGATACGTCATCCCGCTCATCCCGTTGCTGATCGGCGGCCAGGTCACGATCTGGCTGACGTGGCCCTTCCACGCCGCCGGAGCCCTGGCCGGGTTCGGCGCCACCGTGGTGGTCTGCAACGTGTGGCGGCTGTTCATGCAGGACAACAGCAAGCGGCCCGAGCCGTTCGCCGGTTCGCCGTCGGCGAATTATCTGCGTGACGCGTCGGCGACCGTGTTCTTGGCCGCGTGGGTGCCGCTGTTCGCCTCGTTCGGCGCCCTGCTGGTCTACCCGAAGGACGGCGCGGGCCGGGTGTTCTGCCTGATGGTCACCGTCGTCGCCTCCGACGTCGGCGGCTACGCGGTGGGCGTCCTGCTCGGCAAGCACCCGATGGTTCCCGCGATCAGCCCGAAGAAGTCCTGGGAGGGTTTCGCGGGCTCGCTCTTCTTCGGCATCACCGCGGCGATCCTGACGGCCACGTTCCTGGCCGGCAAACCGCCCTGGATCGGCGCGTTGCTGGGCGTCGTCCTGGTGCTCACCTGCACGCTGGGCGACCTGGTCGAATCCCAGATCAAGCGTGATCTGGGCATCAAGGACATGGGCCGCCTGCTGCCCGGCCACGGCGGTCTGATGGATCGGCTCGACGGCGTGCTGCCGTCGGCGGTCGCCGCGTGGACGGTGCTGACGCTGGTCCCCTGACGGAGGACCGATACTGGACTGGTCATGGTCCAACAACTCGTTTTCACCGAACCCCGCCCCGGCAGGCCGCCGCGGCATTTCGCCGACCTCGACGCGGAAGGCCGCGCGTCGGCCGTCGCCGAGTTGGGCCTGCCGGCGTTCCGCGCCAAGCAGCTCGCGCATCAGTACTACGGCCGCCTGATCGCCGACCCCCGCGAGATGACCGACCTGCCGGCCGCCGTGCGGGACCGGGTCGCCGAGGCGATGTTCCCGCGACTGCTCACCGCGGCCGCCGAAGTCACCTGTGACGCCGGGCAGACCCGCAAGACGTTGTGGCGCGGCACCGACGGGACGACGTTCGAGTCGGTGCTGATGCGCTACCCGCAGCGCAACACCGTGTGCATCTCGTCGCAGGCCGGCTGCGGCATGGCCTGCCCGTTCTGTGCGACGGGGCAGGGGGGACTGACACGCAACCTGTCGACCGCGGAGATCCTCGAGCAAGTCCGTTCGGCTGCCGCCGCCCTGCGCGACGACTTCGGCGATCGGCTCTCCAACATCGTGTTCATGGGCATGGGCGAGCCGCTGGCCAACTACGCCAGGGTGGTCGCCGCGGTGCGTCGCATCACCGAACCGCCACCCCACGGCTTCGGGATTTCGGCCCGCTCGGTCACGGTGTCGACCGTCGGCCTGGCCCCGGCCATCCGCAAACTGGCCGACGAACGGCTCGGGGTCACGCTGGCGCTGTCGCTGCACGCGCCGGACGACGAACTGCGCGACACGCTCGTGCCGGTCAACAACCGGTGGAAGATCACCGAGGCGCTTGAGGCCGCCCGCTACTACGCCGACGTCACCGGTCGCCGCGTATCGGTGGAGTACGCGTTGATCCGCGACGTCAACGACCAGCCGTGGCGCGCCGATCTGCTCGGCAAGCGCCTGCATCGGGCGCTCGGCCCGCTGGTGCACGTCAACCTGATTCCGCTCAACCCCACGCCGGGCAGCGAGTGGGACGCCAGCCCCAAGCCGGTGGAGCGGGAGTTCGTCCGGCGGGTCCGCGCCCAAGGGGTCTCGTGCACGGTCCGCGATACGCGCGGACGCGAGATCAGCGCCGCCTGCGGACAGCTGGCCTTCGAAAAGACGTAGCAGGCGGGTAGCCGGCTACCTGATCCAGCCGCGCCGGCGGCCCCACAGGTCGCGGACCAGAACGACGAGCACCAGCGCGGCGAACCCGATGAGGTACCAGTTCTCGACGTGGCCGACGTGGTTGCCGCGCAGCATCGCCAGCAGGAATCCGAAGACGACCAGACCGGTGATGTGCCAGGTGCGGTGATTGATCCTGCTCCAACCCCACGCCGCCGACGGCACCTCGACGGTGTCGACACCGGTGAACTGCTCCACCTCGGTACTGGCCACGGTTGATCCCTTTCGTCGCTTCTGCAGCGATTCTGGCATACCCGCGGCGCGGTCCCGCAGCCATTGCGGGGTCCGATGGCGGGGCACAATGGGTGAGTGACAAACGCGACACCCGAAGGCCGCCTGCGCGTGCTGGTGCTGGGCAGCACCGGCTCCATCGGCACCCAGGCGCTGGAGGTGATAGCGGCCCACCCCGACCGCTTCGAGGTGGTCGGCCTGGCCGCGGGGGGCGCGAACCTGGACACCTTGCTGCGTCAGCGCGCCGACACCGGTGTCACCAACATCGCCGTCGCCGACGAACGCGCGGCGCAGATCGCCGACGTCCCCTACCGCGGTCCCGACGCGGTGACCCGGCTGGTCGAGGACACCGACGCAGACGTGGTGCTCAACGCGCTGGTGGGCGCCCTGGGGCTGCGACCGACGCTGGCCGCGCTGGAATCGGGCGCCCGGTTGGCGCTGGCCAACAAGGAGTCGCTGGTCGCCGGTGGTCCGCTGGTGCTGCGCGCGGCGCGCCCGGGGCAGATCGTGCCGGTCGACTCCGAACACTCCGCGCTGGCCCAGTGCCTGCGCGGCGGCGCCCCCGAGGAAGTCGCCAAGCTGGTGCTGACCGCCTCCGGCGGGCCGTTTCGCGGCTGGACCGCCGCGCAGCTCGAGGGCGTCACCCCGGAACAGGCCGGCGCCCACCCGACCTGGTCGATGGGGCCGATGAACACGCTGAACTCGGCCTCGCTGGTCAACAAGGGGCTCGAACTCATCGAAACGCACCTGCTGTTCGGCGTCGCGTATGACCGCATCGAGGTCGTCGTGCACCCGCAGTCGATTGTTCACTCGATGGTCACGTTCGTGGACGGCTCGACCATCGCCCAGGCCAGCCCGCCGGACATGAAGCTGCCCATCTCGCTGGCCCTGGGCTGGCCTCACCGGGTCCCCGGGGTGGCCGCGTCCTGCGACTTCAGCACCGCCTCCAGCTGGGAGTTCGAACCGCTGGACAGCGAGGTTTTCCCCGCCGTCGAACTGGCCCGGTACGCCGGCCAGACCGGCGGCTGCATGACCGCCGTGTACAACGCGGCCAACGAAGAGGCGGCCGCGGCGTTCCTGGAAGGCCGGGTGGGATTCCCCGTCATCGTGGAATCCATCGCCGACGTGCTGCACGCCGCAGACCAATGGGCGCATTCACCCGCTAACGTGGATGAGGTACTGGACGCGCAGCGCTGGGCGCGGGAGCGGGCGCGACGCGCCGTCGCACACGCACGGCCCGCCGAGGCCTCCGTCAACGCCTCCGGAATGGTGTGAGAAAGGTCCTGCAGCGGAGATGATGTTCGTTATCGGCATTGTGCTGTTCGCCCTCGCCATCCTGGTGTCGGTGGCGTTGCACGAGTGCGGTCACATGTGGGTCGCCCGTGCCACGGGCATGAAGGTGCGCCGCTACTTCGTCGGGTTCGGGCCCACGCTGTGGTCGACGCGCCGCGGTGAGACCGAGTACGGCCTCAAGGCGGTGCCGCTGGGCGGCTTCTGCGACATCGCCGGGATGACCTCGGTCGAGGAGTTGGCTTCCGACGAGACCGACCGGGCTATGTACAAGCAGGACGCGTGGAAGCGCGTCGCGGTGCTGTTCGCCGGCCCGGCCATGAACTTCGTCATCTGCCTGGTGCTGCTCTATGGCATCGCACTGGTCTGGGGATTGCCCAACCTGCACCCGCCCACCAAGGCGGTGATCGGTGAAACGGCTTGCGTCGCACCCGAAGTCGCACCGGGCAAGATCGCCGACTGCACCGGTCCCGGCCCGGCGGCGCTGGCCGGAATCCGCGCCGGCGACGTCGTGGTCAAAGTCGGCGACACCCCGGTGTCCACGTTCGACGACATGGCCGCCGCGGTCCGCAAGATGCACGGCACCGTTCCGGTCGTCGTCGAGCGCGACGGCACGACGATCACCACCTACGTCGACGTCACGCCCACCCAGCGCTACCTGACCAACGGGACCAATGGCCCCGGCGGTCAGGCGGCGCCCTCGACGGTCGGCGCCATCGGCGTCGCCGGCGTCAGGCTCGCGCCCGTGCACTACGGCGTGTTCTCGGCGGTGCCGGCCACCTTCGCGTTCACCGCCGACCTGACCGGAGAGGTGGGCAAGGCGCTGGTCACCATCCCCACCAAGGTGGGTGCGCTGGTGCACGCCATCGGTGGTGGGCAGCGCGATCCGCAGACCCCGATGAGCGTGGTCGGCGCCAGCATCATCGGCGGCGACACCGTCGACCATGGGCTGTGGGTGGCGTTCTGGTTCTTCCTGGCCCAGCTGAACCTCATCCTGGGCGCGATCAACCTGGTCCCGCTGCTGCCGTTCGACGGCGGCCACATCGCCATCGCGGTGTTCGAGAAGATGCGCAACCTGGTCCGGTCGGCCCGCGGCATGGTCGCGGCCGCGCCGGTGAACTACCTCAAGCTGATGCCCGCCACCTACGTGGTGCTGGTGTTCGTGGTCGGCTACATGTTGCTGACCGTGACCGCCGATCTGGTCAATCCGATCAGGCTCTTCCAATAATCGACCAAAGGACTAGAACAGTGACCCGCGCCCGCGACGATGCAGTGGGGGCACCCCCAGCCGCGAAGCGGCGAGGGGGACGAAGCGATGCGGAGGAGTGCCGCAAATGACCGTTCGCCTGGGCATGCCGGACGCTCCGGCGCCCACGCTCGCCCCCCGGCGCAACACGCGCCAACTCATGGTCCGCGACGTCGGGGTGGGCAGCGACTATCCGATTTCGGTGCAGTCGATGTGCACCACCAAAACCCATGACGTCAATACGACGCTGCAGCAGATCGCGGAACTGACCGCCGCCGGCTGCGACATCGTCCGGGTGGCCTGCCCGCGTCAGGAGGACGCCGACGCGCTGGCCGAGATCGCCCGGCACAGCCAGATCCCGGTGATCGCCGACATCCACTTCCAGCCGAAGTACATCTTCGCCGCCATCGACGCCGGGTGCGCGGCGGTGCGGGTGAACCCCGGCAACATCAAGGAGTTCGACGGCCGGGTCGGCGAGGTGGCCAAGGCCGCCGCCGCGGCGGGCATCCCGATTCGCATCGGCGTCAACGCCGGCTCGCTGGACAAGCGCTTCCTGGAGAAGTACGGCAAGGCCACACCCGAGGCGCTGGTCGAGTCCGCGCTGTGGGAGGCCTCGCTGTTCGAGGAGCACGGCTTCGGCGACATCAAGATCAGCGTCAAGCACAACGACCCCGTCGTGATGGTCGCCGCCTACGAGCAGCTGGCCGCCCAGTGCGACTATCCGCTGCACCTCGGCGTCACCGAGGCCGGCCCGGCCTTCCAGGGCACCATCAAGTCCGCGGTGGCCTTCGGCGCGCTGCTGTCGCGGGGGCTCGGCGACACCATCCGGGTGTCGTTGTCCGCGCCGCCGGTCGAAGAGGTCAAGGTCGGCATCCAGATTCTCGAGTCGCTGAACCTGCGGCCGCGCGGGCTGGAGATCGTGTCGTGCCCGTCGTGCGGTCGCGCGCAGGTCGACGTCTACAAATTGGCCAACGAGGTCACCGCCGGGCTGGACGGCCTCGACGTGCCGCTGCGGGTCGCCGTGATGGGCTGCGTCGTCAACGGCCCGGGCGAGGCGCGTGAGGCCGACCTGGGCGTCGCGTCCGGAAATGGCAAGGGGCAGATCTTCGTTCGCGGCGAAGTGATCAAGACCGTGCCGGAAGCCCAGATCGTCGAGACGCTGATCGAGGAAGCCATGCGGCTCGCCTCCGAGATGGGGACCGATCACGGTCCTGACACAACATCCAGCGGTTCGCCGATCGTGACCGTAAGCTGATGGGGGCCGGCTTCCCCGTGCCGGTCCTCTAGTTCGCTGCACAGAGAGTTCGCCAGATGTCGGCTCCGCCCTTGTTCCGCCTTGTCGGTGAGCGACGGGTGTCCGTGGTGCGCGACGCCGCCGCCGTCTGGCGAGTGTTCGACGAGGATCCGGTCGGCTCCTGCATGGTCGCGGCCCGGGTGGCAGACCACGGCATCGACCCGAACTCCATCGGCGGCGAACTGTGGACCCTGCGCGGCGCGGACGAGTCGCTGTGCTTCGCCGGCGCCAACCTGATCCCGCTGCGCGGCACACCGGCGGACATGGACGCCTTCGCCGACGAGGCGATGAGCGGGACTCGGCGCTGTTCGTCGTTGGTGGGCAGGGCGGACCTGGTGATGCGGATGTGGGAGCGGCTCGAGTCCGCGTGGGGCCCGGCCCGCGACGTGCGCGATAGCCAGCCGCTGCTGGCGCTGTCCAGACACCCCGACTGCGACATCGACCCCGGCGTGCGCCAGGTACGGCCGGACGAGCTGGACGCCTATCTGGTGGCCGCGGTGGACATGTTCATCGGCGAGGTGGGCGTCGACCCCCGCATCGGCGACGGCGGTCGCGGTTACCGGCGGCGGGTGGCGAGCTTGATCGCGGCCGGCCGCGCCTGGGCCCGCTTCGAGCATGGCCAGGTCGTCTTCAAGGCGGAGGTGGGTTCGCAGTCGCCGGGCGTCGGCCAGATTCAGGGGGTGTGGGTGCACCCGGAGTGGCGGGGCCTGGGCCTGGGCACGGCCGGCACCGCGACCGTGGCCGCCGTGGTCGTCGGCAGCGGGCGCACCGCCAGCCTGTACGTGAACAGCTTCAACACGGTCGCGCGTGCGGCCTACGCCCGCGTCGGCTTCGCCGAGGTCGGCACCTTCGCGACGGTCCTGCTGGATTAAGGCGCCCCGCGCGTTCGCGCGCCTAACGGGGCGGCGATTTTCGGCGGTCTTCTTCGCCGTGGCGTTACGTGCGCATGCATAACGATCGCGTCTCGGTGTGTCGATGCCGGTGGGGCAGCCAGACTTCATAACATCTGTACCAATGGTCACAAAAACCCCACTGGTAATCGTGGCGGCCGGATCACTCGTTGCTGCCGTCGCGATGTCCGGGTGCACGCCGCGGCCCGACGGCCCCGGGCCGGCGGCCGAGAAGTTCTTCGGCGCCCTGGCCGTCGGCGACACCGCCACGGCCGCCGAGCTCAGCGACAACCCCAACGACGCCCGTGAGGCGCTCAACGCGGCGTGGGCGGGGCTGCAGGCCAGTCACCTCGACGCGCAGATCCTCAACGCGAAGTACGCCGAGGACACCGGCACGGTCGGCTACCGCTTCACCTGGCGCCTGCCCAAAAACCGCCTCTGGACCTACGACGGCCAGCTGAAAATGGCGCGCGACGAGGGTCGCTGGGAGGTCCGCTGGACCACCACCGACCTGCACCCCAAACTGGGCGAGCATCAGACGTTCGCGCTGCGGGCCGATGCCCCGCGGCGCGCCTCGGTGAACGAGCTCGGCGGCAGCGACGTGCTGGTGCCCGGCTACCTGTACCACTACACGTTGGACGCCACCCAGGCCGGATCCGGAGCCGCCCTGTTCGGGACGGCACACGCGATCGTCGACGTCCTGCGCCCCTTCAACGGCGCGCTCAACGACCCGCAGTTGCTCGCCGAGCAGGCCAGCTCCGCGACACAGCAGATGGACCTGGTGACGCTGCATCCCGACGACAACGACAAGGTCTTCCCGGCGATCGGCCGGCTGCCCGGCGTCGTGGTCACACCCCAGCCCGAGATCCTGCCCACCGACCCGCATTTCGCGTCGGCCGTCATGTCAGAGGTGAAGAAGGCCGTCGTCGACCAGCTCGACGGCGAGGCCGGCTGGCGGGTGGTCAGCGTCAACCAGAACGGCGTCGAAGTCGAAGTCCTGCACGAGGTGCCGGGGTCGCCGGCGCCGTCGATCTCGATCACGCTCGACCGGGTGGTGCAGAACGCCGCCCAGCGTGCGGTGGACACCCGCGGCGGCAAGGCCATGATGGTCGTGATCAAGCCGTCGACCGGGGAGATCCTGGCGATCGCCCAGAACGGGGGCGCCGACGCCGACGGCCTGCTGGCGACCACCGGCCTGTTCCCGCCGGGGTCGACGTTCAAGATGGTGACCGCGGGCGCGGCCGTCGACCGCGACATGGCCACCCCCAACACGATGCTGGGCTGCCCGGGCCATCTGGACATCGGGCACCGCACTATCCCCAACTACGGGGGCTTCGACCTCGGGGTGGTGCCGATGTCGCGGGCGTTCGCCAGTTCCTGCAACACCACCTTCGCCGAGCTGAGCAGCAAGATGCCGCCCCGGGGCCTGACGCAGGCCGCCAGCCGGTACGGGATCGGGCTGGACTATCAGGTGGACGGCATCACCACGGTGACCGGGTCGGTGCCGCCGACGGTGGACCTCGCCGAGCGCACCGAGGACGGCTTCGGCCAGGGCAAGGTGCTGGCCAGCCCGTTCGGCATGGCCCTGGTGGCGGCGACCGTCGCCGCCGGCAAGACCCCGACGCCGCAGCTGATCGCGGGGCGGCCCACCGCGGTTCAGGGCGACACCACGCCGATCAGTCCCAAGATGGTCGACGCGCTGCGGCCCATGATGCGGCTGGTGGTGACCAACGGGACCGCCAAGGAGATCGCCGGCTGCGGCGCGGTCTACGGGAAGACGGGTGAGGCCGAGTTCCCGGGCGGTTCGCATTCCTGGTTCGCCGGATACCGCGGCGACCTGGCGTTCGCGTCGCTGATCGTCGGGGGTGGCAGCTCGGAATACGCGGTTCGGATGACCAAGGTGATGTTCGAGTCGCTGCCGCCGGACTTCCTGGCCTAGCTCCGTTCGCAAGCGCGGCGCCATCTGGCCTGAGGCGGTCCCCGGGGCCGCTTCGGCGGTAAATTGCGAGCATGACGGATACCGGCGGCGACATGGTCGCGTTGCGGGTCTCGGACGCCGACCGCAACGGCACGATGCGGCGGCTGCACAACGCCGTCGCGCTGGGCCTGATCGATATCGACGAATTCGAGCAGCGCTCGTCGCAGGTGTCCTACGCGCGCACCCGGGGCGAGCTCGACGGGCTGGTCGGTGACCTGCCCGGCCCTGGCGCCATCGTCACCTCCGCGGCCGACCGGGTCGAGTTGCGTGGCTGGGCCGGCTCACTCAAACGGCACGGGGAGTGGACGGTGCCGACCCGCCTTGCGCTGGTCCGGCGGCTGGGCTCGATCGAACTCGACCTCACCAAGGCCCGGTTCGCGGGCCCGGTGGTGGTCATCGAACTCGACATGCGGTTCGGCTCGGTGGAGATCCGACTGCCCGACGGCGCCAGCGCGTCGATCGACGACGTGGAGGTCTATGTGGGCAGCGCCAGCGACCGCCGCAAAGACGCGCCGGGCGAAGGGCGGCCGCACGTCGTGCTGACGGGGCGGGTGGTGTGCGGTTCGGTGACCATCCGGGGGCCGCGGCGCGCGTTGCTGCGCGGCCGCTTCGGCTGAGCCGGCGTCGCGCGGCGTGATTAAGCTGGTCGGCATGCCCGCTCGCACCGCGCTTTCCCCCGGAGAGTTGTCCCCGACTCTGCCGGTGCCCAGCCGTATCGCCCGTCCGGAATACGCCTGGAAGTCCACCGTGCGCGAGGGCAGCGAGCCGTGGGTGCAGACCCCGGAGGTGATCGAGAAGATGCGGGTCGCCGGCCGGATCGCGGCCGGCGCGCTGGCCGAGGCGGGCAAAGCGGTGGCGCCCGGGGTGACGACCGACGAACTGGACCGGATCGCCCACGACTACATGATCGACCACGGCGCCTACCCGTCCACGCTGGGCTACAAGGGCTTCCCGAAGTCGTGTTGCACGTCGCTCAACGAGGTCATCTGCCACGGAATCCCCGACTCGACCGTGATCGAAGACGGCGACATCGTCAACATCGACGTGACCGCCTACATCGACGGGGTGCACGGCGACACCAACGCGACCTTCCTGGCCGGCGACGTCTCCGAGGAACACCGGCTGCTGGTCGAGCGGACCCGGGAGGCGACGATGCGTGCGATCAACGCCGTCAAGCCGGGCCGCGCCCTGTCGGTCGTCGGCCGCGTCATCGAGGCTTATGCGAATCGGTTCGGGTACAACGTGGTTCGTGACTTCACCGGACACGGCATCGGCACCACCTTCCACAACGGGCTGGTCGTGTTGCATTACGACCAGCCCTCGGTCACGACGGTCATGCAGCCGGGGATGACGTTCACCATCGAACCGATGATCAACCTCGGCGGCCTGGACTACGAAATCTGGGACGACGGCTGGACGGTGGTCACCAAGGACCGCAAGTGGACCGCGCAGTTCGAGCACACGTTGCTGGTGACCGACACCGGCGTCGAGATCCTCACGGTTGCGTGACACGCCCACCGCGAGCAGACGCAAACTCGCATGCTTTCCGCCTGATTGATGCGAGTTTGTGTCTGGTGGCCGAAATAGGGTGAGCGGGGCGCTGCTGGTCGCCGGCACCAGCTCCGACGCCGGGAAATCGGTGGTGGTCGCGGGCCTGTGCCGGCTGCTGGCGCGCTGCGGCGTTCGGGTGGCGCCGTTCAAGGCGCAGAACATGTCCAACAACTCGGTGGTCACCGTCGACGGCGGCGAGATCGGCCGGGCCCAGGCGCTGCAGGCGCGGGCGGCGGGGTTGGAGCCCAGCGTGCGGTTCAACCCGATCCTGCTCAAACCGGGCAGCGACCGGACGTCGCAGCTGGTGATCCGGGGCCAGGTCGCCGATTCGGTGACCGCGGCAAGCTATGTGCGGCATCGGGATCGCCTCGCGGGGATCGTTGCGGCCGAATTATCGTTCCTGCGTGAAGAATTCGACGCGGTCATCTGTGAGGGTGCCGGTTCGCCGGCCGAAATCAATCTGCGGGCAACCGATTTGGCCAACATGGGCCTGGCCAGGGCGGCGAACCTGCCGGTGATCCTGGTCGGCGACATCGACCGTGGCGGCCTGCTCGCGCACCTGTTCGGGACGGTCGCGGTGCTCGAGCCCGGCGACCAAGAGCTGATCGCGGGCTTCGTGGTCAACAAGTTCCGCGGGGATCTCGCGCTGCTGGAGCCCGGGCTGCGGCAGCTGCACGAGATGACCGGCCGCCCGACCTACGGGGTGCTGCCCTACGCCGACGAGCTGTGGCTGGACGCCGAGGACTCGCTGTCGGTGGTCGCGCACCGGGTCGTCGGCACCCCGGCGCCGCCGCGCGGGCGTGACTGGCTGCGGGTGGCCGCGATCCGGTTGCCGCGGATCTCCAACTCCACCGACGTCGAGGCGCTGGCCTGCGAACCCGGCGTCCTGGTGCGCTGGAGCACCGACCCGGCCGACCTGGCCGGGACCGACGTGATCGTGCTTCCCGGGAGCAAGTCGACCGTGGCCGATCTGGCCTGGTTGCGGGATCGCGGCCTGGCCGAGGCGATCACCGCGCACGCCGCGGCCGGCAAGCCGGTGCTGGGTATCTGCGGGGGTTTCCAGATGCTGTGCCGGCGCATCGACGACACCGTGGAATCGCGGGCCGGCGAGGTCGCCGGGCTGGGGCTGTTGGACGCCGACATCGCCTTCGGCGAGGCCAAGATTCTGCGCCGGTGGCCGCCGCCGCTCGCCGGATACGAAATCCACCATGGCCGGGTGACGCGGTGCGCCGAACAGACCTGGTTCGGCGTGGAGGGCGGCCGAGACTGTCAACCACACGGCGTTGCGCGCGGCGCGGTCTTCGGCACGCATTGGCACGGCCTGCTCGACAACGACGACTTCCGCCGGGCGTGGCTGACCCGGGTCGCCGCCGCGGCCGGCCGCGGCGGGTTCGTCGTGGCCGACACCGACGTGGCCGCGCGACGCGACGCCCAACTCGACCGCATCGCGGATCTGCTGGTTGCGCACCTCGACGTCGACGCGGTCCTCGGGCTGCTCGACGGTCCGCCGCCGCGTCGGCCGCACCTCGCAACTCGGTTGCGGCCCTGAGGTATTCGTCGTGTTGTCGCGTGGCGGAAGCGGAATTGACGGCGACGCAATCCCGTTGATCGCGCACGGATGTTGAAGAAATCGTCGCGCGCGCAGGCCGATCGGTTGTAGCGTGCGTAGGTGCCCTCCATGATGACCACGCTCGACGGGTTTCCCGTGCCGGTGTCCGTCGCCGGCCCCGAGCAGGGCGTCGTGGTCGTCATCCTGGGCGACGAGGAACGCGCCCCCGCCGCGTACGACGCGGTCTGCGAGCGTCTGCACACCGCGTCGCTTCGCACGGTCGTCATCGGTCTCGACCCGCGCCTGACCCCGAAGTCGGTGGTCGGCATCCTCGACGCGCTGGCCATCGGGTGGGCGGTGGTGGTGGGCGACCGCGCCGGCGGCGACCTGGCCTGGGAGCTGGCGGCGACGAAGCTGGGCCGCTTCGTCGGCCTGGTGGTGATCGACCGCGGGCATCCGCGGGTGGCCGACCGCCAGGGCGTCGTTCACGACGAGCATTGCCCGCCGGTGGAGATCGGCACCACGGTGCTGTTCAGCTCGCCGGCCGCGCGCGCGGTGGCGCGCGCCAGCCAGCAGTACGTCTACGCCGAATACCGCGTGGTGCACCTGGGCAGGCGCACCGTGCAGGAGTCGACCGCACAGTTGGCTGCCGAGATCGTATTGCGCACCAGTACCTGGTAATCACCGGTTCGGTGCTCGGAATCCTCACTTGCGCAAGCGGTTTGCCGGAGCTCCCGGACATCGTCCGTCGCGGTCGGTGCTGATCGCTCCCGCCCGGTAACGTGTCGCGGGGATTGATGGCGGTCGTCGATCGGAAGGAATCGCGATGGTGCACGCCTCTCGGCGCCCGGTCGTGGGCCTGACGTCCTACTTGGAGCGGGTGCAGACCGGGATTTGGGACATGCCCGCGGGCTACCTGCCGGCCGATTACTTGCAGGGGATCGTCCTGGCCGGCGGGGCCGCGGTGTTGCTCCCACCACAGCCGGCGGAACCGGAGACGGTCGGTGCGGTCCTCGCCGGCCTGGACGGTCTGGTGATCACCGGCGGCTACGACCTGGACCCCGCCGCGTATGGCCAGCAACCGCATGCCGACACCGACAAGCCGAGCCCGCTGCGCGACGCCTGGGAGCTCGCGCTGTTGCGCGGCGCGCTGGACCGGGGGCTGCCGGTGCTGGGCATCTGCCGCGGCGCGCAGGTGCTGAACGTGGCGCTCGGCGGCACCCTGCACCAGCACCTGCCCGACGTGCTCGGGCACGACGGGCATCGCGCGGGCGAAGGGGTGTTCACCAGGTTGCCGGTGCGCACGGTCGCGGGCACCCGGCTGGCGGCGTTGGTGGGGGAGTCCACCGACGCGGCGTGCTACCACCACCAGGCGATCGACGAAGTCGGTGCGGGCCTGGTGGTCAGCGCCTGGGATCCCGACGGCGTGGTCGAGGCGCTGGAGCTGCCCGGGGACGCGTTTGTGCTTGCGGTGCAATGGCATCCGGAACAGTCGTTGGACGACTTGCGCCTCTTTGCCGCCGTGGTGGACGCCGCGCGGGCGTACGCGGGGCTGAGCCGGCGCTAGGCGACCGTTCCGTGGTAGACGGCCGCCGGTGCGGCGGCCGCCACCCAGGCCGGCGGCACCGACAGCGCCCCGACCGACGTCGCGCCGCCGGGCCGCGCGGTCGTTCCCGCCCGACCGCCGCCACGCCGGTCGGGCAGCAGGCACCGCACTGCCGCCGCCTTGTTGAGCGAATTCAGGTAGGCGATCGCCACACCCGAGGGCGCCGTCAGCGAGCTGAGCTTGGACAGAGGGCACGTCACCGACGCGAGCGAGACGTCGAACGTGGTCAGCGGCGACTCCGACAGCGCGCGCAGGGCGGTGGGAACGGCCGAGATCAGCTGCCGGCCGGCCGACACCACCTCCGGCGCGGACTTGAGCGCCCAGGTGCCTTCCGTCACGCGGCCGGGCGGCGTGGTGAACGGCGTGAGGACCGCGGCCTGCGCCGAGGCCCCGGCGTAGGCGTACATGGCCGCGGCGTCCTGGGCCCACATCCGGTCGTAGTCGGCCTCGGTGTCGGCGATCGCCGGGCCGGCCAGCCCCAGCGCATCCGCCGAAACCAGCGAGCCGCGCAGCGCTCGGTTGGCGCCGATCTCCGACGGCGGAACGGTCGCCGCCAGAGCCGTTTCGGCGGCCTCCGCCGCCGCGGCGGCCTGGGTGGCCGCTTGCGCGGCGCGTATCGCGGTGGTGTTGAGCCACTCGGTGTAGGGGATCGCGCCCGGCGGGCCCTCCCATCGGGCCAGCAGCTTCGAGGTGACCGCCCGGTAGTCCGCGACCGCGGCGTGCAGTCGGTTGGCCAGCAGGGCCCAGGCCGCCGCTGCTTCTTTCATCGGTTTCGGTCCAGGACCGGCATGCAATTGCCCGGAGATGATCTCCGGCGGGAGCGTCGTGAAATTCATTGATCTCTGCCTAACGACGGCGGTATCGGCGCCCAATGGGGCCGGTGCGAGCATGTGGACTCTTCTGTTGGGACGTAGGCCGAAGGGTTACGGGCCTCACTGCACGCGCGGCAGTGCAACGACGGCGGCAGCCGCCGGCGACGGATCCCTCAGCAGCGAGCGATGCAGAGCCGCGTCAGCAGGTCCCGGTCGGGCGGAACCGCCCCGGGATCGCGGGAGGGTGTGCCGGGCGCCCAAAATGCCGCGGCCGCAAACGAATCCGGCAACGGGGGCCCGATTGATGGAGGTATCAAACGCGCCCACGTCGGCGGCCGGTCCCGCGTCATCCACGCGCGCTTGGTGAATTTGTTGTGATGTGTCGGAGCCGAGCCGGACGAAAAACGCGGTGCGACAGCGCTGGCGCCGTGCGCCTGCACCGGCGCTGCGTCTGCGCCGGCGTGGACGGTCTGCGTGGACAGCGCCGACGCCTGCGGCACTCCCACACCGGCCACCGCGGTCCCGCCCGACGACCAGCCCGCGGTGACCGCGCCGAACAGGCAGATCGCCGCAGTGATCGCGATGGCTGACGGCCATCGCGAAACCCGGCAGGCGCCTCCGACTGTCACAGTGGCCCGAACCTACAACGCGAAGCTTGGACCGCAAGTCCAAACGAGCTGTGAAAACGGTCAAAATCCCGCGTGCGTCAGCGGTGGCCCTGCCGATCGGCAGCGCTAAGCGGCGGCGGAGCTGAAGGCGATGAGCGGGATGGCCATTTCGGCGGGTGTCGCCGCGCCGTGAAAGCCGACGAGGCGGGCCGTTTCCGGCGGTTCGTGCCCGGTGGCCAGGACGGCGGCATCGCCCGTGCAGACGGCGACGACGTCGCCGATTCGCGCCAGATGTGCCGGACTGACCGGCCCGAACATCCCGGTGGCCACGGCCTGCTCCCGGCTGTAGATGTTCGCCCTGCCGTCGAGCACTTCGCTCCAGGTGGCCTGCACGTCAGCCGCGGCGCCCGGCTGGGTGTGCAGGTATCGCACCCGCGGCTCGCCCGCGACCACGCGGACTCCCGCGCCCAGCCGCGGGTCGGTGTCGAGGTCGACCCGTGCGTGCGGCGGCACGTTGAAACCGCCGTGATCGGCCGTCACCAGCAGCGCCGCACCCGGCGGCAGCGTCTCGACCAGCCGGGTCAGCAGCGCGTCGACTTGGGCCGCCGCCTGGTGCCACTGGGCGGATCCGACCCCGAAGGCGTGCGCCGCGGTGTCCAGGGCGGCGGTGTAGCCATAGACCAGGCCCGGCGCCGCGTGCACCTCGTCGGCCACCTTCTGCGCGTTGTCGTCCGCCGGCTGGATCGGGCGGAATTCGGCGCCGCGGTACGCCGCGTCGGTCAGTCCGCTGCCCATGAACGCGGCCGGCAACACGGCGCGCGCGCTCACACCGGCCGCGTTGAGCCGCCCGAACCAGGTCGGTAACGGCTGCCACTGGGCGTGCGGTGGGTCGTCGCGCCACAGGATGTGATTGAGCACCCGGTCGGTGCCGGGAACGTTGAGCGTGAAGCCCAGAATCCCGTGCTCGCCGGGCTGCGCACCGGTGCCCAGGGAAACCAGGCTCGTCGGGGTGGTCGACGGGAACGTGCAGTTCAGCTCCATGAGGCGCCCGGTTTGCCCGGCCAGCACCGCGGCCAGCAGCGGGGCGCTGCCGGCCAGCTCGTCGAGCAGGTGCCAGCCCAGTCCGTCCACCAGGACGACCGCGACACGATCGAGTTGATCGGTCCCGCCGAGCCAGTCGGCCAAACCCAGCCTGTCGGCGGCGCCCGGCGCGCCGAGCAGTGCGGCGACGGACGGCAGCACGTCGCAGAGGGAACCGGGCACCGGGCCAGTCTGGCATGAGCCGACCGCCAATGGCGGCGACCCGGGGGACGTCGCGCGGCTTCCGCTGACTGTGGCGATCACCGCCAGGCGTGCGCCAGTCGGCGGCTCGTCAGCCGCAGCTGGCGCTCGGTCCCGTCGGCCAGCGCGCGAACCTGTCGCGGCGACAACCGGCCGCACAGCCGCCCCCAGTGCAGCGCGACCTCGTCGCCGGCGGCCACGTCGGGGACCGCGCTGTACCCGTCGGTCCAGACGTCGAACACGCCGGAGGAGGTTTCGGACAGCGCCAGCGCCCCGCCGTCGAAGGCCAGCGCGCGGCGCAGCACCTCGATCCGGTCGTGGTCGCGCGACACCACGGTCCCCCAGGTGATGCGGCAGTTGTCCAGCACCGTCAGGGGATGTTCGTCCCTGCCCCGGCCCAGGAACCGCGTCCACGGATACACGCCGAACACGTGGAAGCTGTGGTTGGCGGCGGCCTCGCGGGCCAACTCGGGCGTCAGGTGCGACCAGTAGCGGCCCGCCTGCGGGCCGATGATCTCCAACAACGCCTCGAAGAAGTCCCGCGGGTCCAGCCCGGCGCCGACGCCACCGCCCAGCCAGTACGACTCCACCAGTCGGTAATCCAGCGGGTCCGCGATCCCGGTCAGCGCCGACAACACCCGCAGGTACGGCCACGCCCCGGAGAACCGCGTCGCGGCCGTGCGCACCTCGCCGGCCGAACCGTCGCGCAGGGTGGCGCCCAGCGGGGGACCGCAGTAGCCCAGCGCGTTGGGCGCGTACGCGTAGCGCGCGAACATCTCCACGCCGCTGACCGGGCCGCCGGTGTGGGTCAAGGGCGCCCCACCAGCTTGACCGCATCCCGGTGCAGCCGGCCGAAGTTGTAGTAGGCCGCGCACGCCCCCTCGGGAGACACCATGCAGGTGCCGATCGGGGTCTCCGGGGTGCACGCGGTGCCGAAAACCTTGCACTCCCAAGGCTTGAGCACACCCTTGAGCACCTCGCCGCACTGGCACGCCTTGGGGTCGGCGACGCGCACCCCCGGCATCGAGAACCGCAGCTCGGCGTCGAACTCCGCGAAGTCGTCGTGCAGCCGCAACGCGCTCTGGGAGATGAAGCCCAGGCCGCGCCACTCGAAGTGGGGACGCAGCGCAAACACCTTGCCCATCAGCGCCAGGGCGGCCGGATTGCCGCCCTCGGGCACCACCCGCTTGTACTGGTTCTCCACCTCGCAGCGGCCCTCGCGGATCTGGGTGAGCAGCATCGCGACCGCCGACAGAATGTCCAGCGGCTCGAAACCGGCCACCACCAACGGCTTTCGGTACACCTCCGGCACGAACCGATAGGGCCGGTTGCCCACCACCGTCGAGACGTGCCCGGGCCCGATGAACCCCGACAGCCGCAGGTCCGGCGACTCCAGGATGGCCTTGATCGGCGGCACGATCATCACGTGGTTGCAGAACACGCTGAAGTTGGTCAGCCGCTGCTCGCGCGCCCGGACCAGCGTCACGGCCGTCGACGGCGCGGTGGTCTCGAAACCGATGGCGAAGAACACCACGTGCTTGTCGGGGTTGTCGAGCGCGATCTTCAGCGCGTCCAGCGGGGAGTAGACGAACCGGACGTCGGCGCCGCGTGCCTTGGCGTCCAGCAGGCTGCCGTTGGACCCGGGCACCCGCATCATGTCGCCGAAGCAGGTGAAGATCACGTCGGGCTGGCCGGCCAGCCACATCGCGTCGTCGATGCGGCCCATCGGGATCACGCAGACCGGGCACCCGGGGCCGTGCACCAGTTCGACGTTGTCGGGCAGCAGGTGTTCGATGCCGTGCCGGTAGATGGTGTGCGTGTGGCCGCCGCAGACCTCCATGAACTTGAACTGCTCACCGCCGGGGGAGTCGCTGCCGGCCAGCCGCCCGATGGCGCCCAGCAGCTTGCGGGCGGCGGCGGGGTCACGGAACTCGTCAACGAATTTCATTGTGTGCCTTCCTAGATGATGGCCGACGAGTCGAAGGCTTGGATCTCGGTGTCGTAGGCGTCGCCGAGTTTCTTGACGGCGGCCAGGGTGAGCAGCGCTTCGGTCTCGTCGATCTTGGCCATCGCGAACCCGACGTGCACCAGGACCCAGTCGTCGGGCTCGGGCATGTCGTCCTCGAGCAGCCGGACGCTGATGGTGCGCTGCACGCCGCTGACGTCGACTTTCGCCAAATAGTTGGCGGGATCGGTGATCTCAACGATCCGGCCTGGAATCCCCAGACACATGTGCGGCCTCCCTTCCTTTCTGGTGGCGACCCGCTACGCCCTAGCAGATTCGCGGCAGCGGGTCACCGACCAGCATGTCGACGATCCGCGTTCCACCGAATCCTGTTCGCAGCACCACGCTTTCGGCGGGTTCGGCGACGATTTCCCCAACCTCGGCCGCGTCGGCACCCAACGGATGCGAGCGCAGTGCCTCGAGCCCGGCCGCCGCCTCCTCCGGCGCGACGACGGCGACGAACTTGCCCTCGTTGGCGACGTAGAGCGGGTCGATGCCGAGCAGCTCGCAGGCGCCGTTGACCGTGGGCGCCACCGGCAGTCGCTCCTCGTCGAGGAGCACCCCCAGGCCGCAGGCCTGCGCCAGCTCGTTGCAGACGGTGCCCACCCCGCCCCGCGTCGCGTCCCGCATCCAGCGGGTGGACGGCGCCGCGGCCATCAACAGCTCCACCAGCGGGCTGAGGCACGCGGTGTCGGAGGCGATGTCGGCCTCGATGGCCAGGTCGCCCCGCGCCAGCATGACCGCCATGCCGTGATCGCCCATCGAACCCGACAACAGCAGCTTGTCGCCCGGCCGCACCGACGCCGCGGACAGCGCGCGTCCGGCGGGGATGACGCCCGCCCCTGCGGTGGTGACGAACACGCCGTCGGCGGCGCCCCGGGGCACCACCTTGGTGTCACCGGTCACGATCCGCACGCCCGCGTCGGCGGCGGCGGCCGCCATGTCCGTGACGATCTCCTTCAATTCGGGGATGGGGAAGCCCTCTTCGAGCACGAACGCCGCCGAGATCCACGACGGCACGGCGCCGGCCATCGCGAGGTCGTTGCAGGTGCCGTGCACGGCAAGTGCGCCGAGCGAGCCGCCGGGGAACCGCCTGGGCTGCACCACGAACGAATCCGTGGACATCGCCAGGCGTTGGCCGCCGGGCAGCGGCAGGACCGCGCTGTCACCGAGCGATTCCAGCAGCGGGTTGCGAAACGCCTCCACGAACACCGCGTCCACCAGCGCCGCCGAGGCCTTGCCGCCGGCGCCGTGCGCCAGCGTCACGTGATTGTCGAGCAGGCGCGGGCGGCGCCTGCGGAACGACTCGATGCGCTCGATCACCTCGCCCTCGGCGAACCGCGGCCCCGACGACAGGTACTCACCCGCAGGCTTGTTCATGCCGCCCCCAGGCCCTGCTCGCCGCCGAGGTGTTGATGCACGCTCAGCCACAGCTGATAGCCGAGCAGCGCCTGCGATTCCTGGATGCGGTGCACGCTTTGCGAGCGAACGACGAAGCAGGCGTCCACATTCGGGTTGTTCGCGAACGCGCCACCGTCATAGCCGGCGAACCCGATGGTGTACAGGCCGCGTTGCCGCGCCTCGGCCAGCGCGGCGAGCAGGTTGGGTGAGCCGCCGCTGGTGGACATGGCGATCGCGATGTCACCGGCCCCGGCGCGGGCGATCAGCTGCCGGGCGAACACCAACTCGAACCCGACATCGTTGCCCAGGGCGGTCAGGATGGCCTGGTCGGTGGTCAACGGCCACGCGGGCAACGGCTTGCCGACCGGCGGCCGGGCGAACAGCCTGGCCAGGGTGGTGGAATCGGTGCAGCTGCCGCCGTTTCCGAAGGTGAACATGCGTCCGCCCGCCGCGAAGCGCCGCGCCACCTCGGCGGCGGCCTGCCCCAGCACCGCGGCATTGGCCTCCAGCGTCGAGCGCCGCAATGCCAGGCTCTCGGCCGCTTTCGCCTGAGCCGACGCGGCCAGGTCGGCCAGCAGCGACTCGGGATCGTCCTCCTGCGCGTCGATGAACGGGTACAGGAAGTTGGTGGGTTCGTCGCGGTCTTCGGGGCTCATTGTTCGCCCTCCTCGTCTTCCAGTCTGCCGATCGCCATGCCCGCGTGCACCAGAATCAGGTCCCCGGCGTCCACCGGGTCGAGCAGCGTAGTCACCACGTTCTCGATGCCGCGCGCGGTGCGGACCGTGGCGTGCCCGTCGGCCGACGCCGTCACCGCCTCGGCCGGGCGCCCCTCGTCGCTGCAGGTGACGCAAATCGATTCGGCGCATTCGGGTTTGAGCAGGCCGGGGTGCTCGAAACACACGTGGGTCAGTTCCCACAGCAGGTGATAGAACAGCACGAAGCCGCCCGTCGCGGGCACCCGCGGGTCGGGGTCGTCGAGCCACAACACGTGATCGGCCATGCCCGGCGCGGGGCGTTCGCCGCTGCCGATCCAGATCGTGGTGGCGCCCCATGCGGGGGCGCGCCGCATCACCGAGCGGACCTGCGCCTCGTCCGCACCCGACACCGCGACCACGATGTCACCCGGCCGCACGGACACCCGGACCAGGTCCACCAGGTCCGGTCCGGTCAGCGCCACCGCGGGCAGGGCCCGTTTGCCCATGATCACCGGGTGGACGAACTCGACCGCGATGTGCAGTGCATGCGGTTCCCACGACGGCGCGATCGACCACATGGTGGCGCCGGCGGCGAACCGCTTGGCGAGCGTGAACGCGGTGGCGGCGAGGTCGTCGGCCAATTCGGCGCCCAGGCCCCGATCGATGGCTGTGGTGGTCATGACTCGGTCCCCCTCGACGCGGCCAGCACGGAGATCGCGGCCTGCCCCAGCGCCAGCCCGCCGTCGTTGGGCGGCACGGTCCGGTGGGTCAGCACCTCGAATCCTGCCAGCTGCAACCGCTGACGACACGCGTTCAGCAACAACACGTTCTGGAATACCCCGCCGGTGAGCCCCACCAGCCGGGTCGGGCCGGCCACCTGAGCGACCACCTTGGCGACGGCGTCCGCGACGCCCTCGTGGAACGCCGCCGCCAGCAGCGCGGGCCGCGTGCCGGCGTAGAGCGCCGACACCAGGGCCTGCACCATGGGGGCCGGGTCGATCACCCCGTCGCCGCGCACCGTGAGCGGCAGCGACGGCCCGGCCTTGGTCGCGGCCGACTCCGCCAGCGCCTCCAGCTCGATGGCGGCCTGGCCCTCGTAGTCGATGCGGTGGCGGACGCCGAGCAGCGAGGCGACCGCGTCGAACAGGCGGCCCATGCTCGAACACGGCACGCAGCCGGTTCCCGTCTCCAATTGGGCACGGGTGAACCGTAATTCGTCGCGGGTGGCCGCCGCGACGGGGGCCAGGTCGGCGGTCCAGTCGATGCCGGCCGACCACAGCTGCGACAACGCCATCCGCCACGGGTTGCGGACCGCCGCGTCGCCGCCGGGCAGTGGCACTGCCAACAGGTGGCCGGCCCGGACGAATCGGTGACTGTCGCCGCCGAGCCGGAGGATCTCACCGCCCCAGACGCTCTGGTCGCATCCGTAACCCGTGCCGTCGAAGGAGACCCCGATGACCGGTTCGCCGATACGCCCGTGCTCGGCCAGCAGCGACACCACGTGCGCGTGATGGTGCTGAACCAGATCCAGCGGCCGGCCGTCCGCGTGGCGCTCCGCCCAGCTTCGGGTGTGATACCCCGGATGCAGGTCGGCGGCCAACCGCGCCGGCTCACCGCGAATTTCGCTGAGCTGGCGCACCGCCCGTTCGAACGCGCGGAGCGTCTCCCAGCTGGACATGTCACCGATGTGCCCGGACAGGTAGGCGCGCGAGCCGTCGGTCAGGCAGAACGTGTTCTTCAACTCCCCGCCGACGGCCAGCACCGGCGGGCCCGCGACGTTCAGGTCGACCGGCAGCGGCGCATAGCCGCGGGAGCGACGGATCGGCAGTTCGGCGTCACCGACGATGCGCACCACCGAATCGTCGCACGGGACATGGATCGGGCGGTCGTGGTCGAGGACCGCATCGCACAGCACCGGAAGGCGTTGTGCGGCATCGTCATCGGTGAAACAGATGGGCTCGTCGGATCGGTTGGCGCTGGTGAGCACCAGCGCGTCGGGGGGCCGGCTGGCCGCGCCGGGGACGGGCGCCAGCAGCAGGTGATGGAGGGGGGAGTACGGCAGCATCAGGCCGAGCAGCGGGCTGCCGGGCGCGACGGCGTGGGCCACCGGCGCGGAGTCGTCACCGGTCCGCCGCCGCAGCAGCACGATCGGGCGGGCGGGACCCAGCAGCGCCGCGGCCTCGGCGTCGCCGATGTAGGCGTAGCGGCGCGCCACCTCGAGATCGCGGACCAGCATGGCGAACGGCTTGGCGCCGCGGGCCTTTCGGGTGCGCAGCGCGCCGACCGCGGCGCCGTCGCTGACCGTGCAGGCCAGGTGGTAGCCGCCGACGCCCTTGATGGCGACCACCGCGCCCGCGGCCAGCGCGCGCTGGGCGGCCGCCAGCGCGGCGTCCGCCCCGTCGATGCGCTCGGCCGCCGACCGGAACCACAGGGACGGGCCGCAGTCGGGGCAGGCGATCGGCTGCGCGTGGAACCGGCGATCCACCGGGTCGTGGTATTCGGCGGCGCAGCGCTCGCACATGGCGAACCCCGCCATGGTGGTGGCCGGGCGGTCGTAGGGCAGCTCGCGGATGATGGTGAATCGCGGTCCGCAGTTGGTGCAGGTGACGAAGGGGTGGCGGTAGCGCCGGTTGCGCGGGTCGAAGAGTTCGGCGACGCAGTCGTCGCACACCGCGATGTCGGGCGGGATCGGTGTCGTGGCGCCGGCGACGGACCGGCTGTCCACGATCGAGAACCCGCCCTGGCAGCCGGCGTCGGCGGCGAGTTCGTGGACGCTGACGTTGCTGATCCGGGCCAGGGGCGGCGCGTCGGCGCGCAGGCGCCGGCCGAATTCGGCCACGCGCGCGGGTTCGCCCTGCACCTCGAGGAAGACGGCGCCGGAGTCGTTGCCGACGAAGCCGGACAGGCCGAGCTCGGTCGCGATGCGGTGGACGAAGGGCCGGAAGCCCACCCCCTGGACAACACCGGTCACGGTGAAGCGCTGCCGAACCCGGGAAGAGGGGTCATGCCGCAGCAGCAGGGGGGACGGGGTCATTTCAGCCGCCCTCCGGGAAGTCAGTCGTGTCCGTGCGGCCGCGTCCCATCAGCTCGAGGCCGGCCATCGCCTCCTCGGCGCCCGCGCGGTCGGTCTTTTCGACGGCGAAGCCCATGTGGATGATGATCCAGTCGCCGGGATTGAAGGTCTCTTCGGGCAGCATGCCGACGTTGACCCGGCGCTGTTCGCCGGTGACGTCCACCAGCGCGAGCTGCCCTTCGAAGCCGTCCAGCATCCGGATCACCTGACCGGGAATTCCTAGACACATGGCTCAGCGGTCCCCTCCGTGCTGGCGCCCGGGTGGGCGTGCAACGCCGCGACGATCTCCTCGACGGCGCGCGCGGCGCGGGGAACCGCCTCGGCCACGGGCTCGGTGAGGCCGATGCCCTCCTCGACGCTGCCCGCCTCGCATCCGACGACGACGGTGTAGGGCGGAGTGCCGCCCAGCGCCCGCAGGCTGGCGAACACCGCGGCCGGATCCATGCTGTGGGCGTCGAAACCTGTTGCGGCCGAATCCGGTTCATGGTCGGCCTGGAACACGTGCAACGTGCCGGGGTTGCCGCGGTTGGGCACCGCGTCGACGAGCACCAGCGTGTCCCATCCCTCGAGCAGGTCGTAGGCCAGGTGCATGCCGCTGATGCCGTAGTCGGTGACGCGTACCCTCGGATCGTCCCGCGGGATCTCGGCGTTGCGGATCACCTCCGATCCGAACCCGTCGTCGCCCAGGAAGATGTTGCCGATGCCCGCTACCAGGATGCGCGCTGTCATCTCCGTCGCCCGAGCAAGTTACATCCGCCTCAGCTTGAGGTAGCGGCGGGCATCGGGGATGGAGACCACCCCCAGCGCCAATCCGATCACCAGCACCAGCGCGATGATAGCGAGGAATATCCAGCCGAGGATTTCCATCTGAAAACTCCTTTCACGAGTTTGCGGGGCTGCGTTGAGCTTCCAGGGGCTCGATCTCGTCGGGGGAGAAGTACAGGTAACGCCCGTACCAGTCGTGCAGGTCGGCGGCGGGGTCGTCGTCGACGACGACCGCGACATGCGTGTTGCCCTCGACGTCGGAGTGCACGGAGGTGACGCGGGCGGTCTTGCCGGCCACGAAGATGTCCTGCGCGTCGGCGTTGCGCCGCGGCCGCAACCGGACCCTGCTGCCGCGCGCCACCCGGATCCCGTTCACCAGCACCGCGTCGACTTCCGGCCGGACGGCGTTGTCGGCCAGCGGATCCCACCAGTCGACCCCCTCGGGGATCTGCGGGACCAGACCCGAGATCGCGTGGGGATCGCGCAGCACGCCGTGCAGGCGCGCCATCGCCTCGGGCGACATGGCGTCGCACTCGTCGATGATCCGCGCCGCTCGCGGATCCGTGGCCCGGGCCTGCGCCTTCTCCTCGTCCGTCATGGTCATCACCCGCAGGGTGAGGATCTCGTCGATCTCCGTGCAGTCGTACAGCGCGGTGTCGCTTTGTTCGGCGACCTCTGGGTGGTCGTAGAGGATGATCGGCGAGATCAGCAGCAGGTCCCGGGCGCCGGGTGGGCCGGCGAGCACCGGGAAGCAGCGATGCTGGCCGCACCGGGTCACGGCGTCGGCCGCCGCCGGGGGCGGCTCGAGCAGCGAGACGAACTGCCCCTCCTGGAGTTCGGCGATCAGGTGTGTTCCGATCATGGACCGCGCGATCGCGTCGTTCTTGTCCGCCGCGCGGTCGCCGACGTTGCTCAGCCGCACCGACACCCGGCACAGGTCACCGTCCGCCTCACCGGCGACCGTCAGCACTCCGCGTACCTCCCGCCGTTGGCGTACCAGGCGACCGCCCTCGAGGAATTCGATGTCGGTACCCGCATCCGCCGTCACCGACAGTGTCCACGGCCGGCCGTCCAGTGCGACAGGGCCGAAGGGCCTTTCGCATTCGACCGCCTCGTCCCAGGTGAGCCACGACCCGCCCGGGGTGCTCAGCTGGTCGACGGGCCGGTATTCGCCCGGGGCGATCTCTTGCTCGGCCCCGCGGTGCTGCAACTGCAGGAACCGCACCACCAGGTGCAGCTCCCGGGCGCCGTCGACCAGGAACTGCGCCGCCAGGGTGGCGTCCTCGCCCAGGCCCGCGTCCGCGGCCCCGGGCGGTCCCAGAACGCCGAACTGCCAGCGCGATTGGTTCTTGCTCGACGTTCCGCGGTACGGGTAGAGCAGGTAGCCCTCGTAGAGCACCGCGTCGGCGACGGCGCGGGCCCGGTCCCGATGCGCGGTCACCGCGCCGTCTCCCGGTCCGCGTCCAACAGCGCGGTGATCGCGTGGTCGAGGTCGAGCAGCCCGTGCGCCGACTTGTAGGCGGCCAGCGCGGCGATCGTCTCGTGACTGAGCCGCAGCCACCCGGCGTTCGGGTAGTGCTGGGCGATCAGCTGCCGCCAGGCCGCGACCGGCATGTCGTAGCGGTCTTCGCAGTCCCACGGGATCTGCTGGACGGAAAACCCGCGCTCGGATCGGACGAAAATCGTTCCGCTGAACAGGAATTGAAGGGGCAGGGCGCCGTCACGCAGCGCGTGCAGATATTTGGCGGCGGTGACCTCGAAGTCGTAGGTGCACTCCAGCGGCAGCGCGACGGTCGTGTTGCCGGTGAAGCCCTGCACCATCGCGGTGCAGTGCTGCCACAGGAAGGTGCGCTGGGTGCTCGCCCAGCGTTCGCGCTGCCCGAACAGGTCCGTCAAGCCGGCCGCTTCGTCGTCGGAGTAGGGCCGCCGCAGCGGCTCGATGCGGACCTGGCAGCGCAGGGCGATCGCGTGCACCGGGTCCCCGCCGTCAGCGCCGCCGGTGGCCACGGCGACGCGTGCGGCGAGCACCGGGCTCACGGTGTACGGCTCGGGCGCCACGTCGAGGACGGAGAACTCGATGTCCATCATGGCGGTGTCTTGACCGCGCGGGCGTCGAGGTGGGCGAAGAAGCCGTCGATGAACTCGCGGGCCTGCTGCCCCCCGTCGAACCCGCGCCACAGCAGGCGCAGCCGCCCGACGAACTCGTAGCAGGCGTCGATGGGAACGAGATAGCTCTGCGGCGGACCGGATTCGGGGACCCGGACCAGGAGCGCCTCCACGTCGTCCGCCAGCAGGCCCACCCGCGCGTCGGCGCCGCTGAGCGCGTCCCACACGTCGAGGGCGAGCTCGGATTGGCAGGCCCCGGCCGGCCCGGGATAGAAGGCGACGGTGCGCCCCAGGGCGGAGTTGGTGAAGAAGAATGCGACACCGACCGGGATCTGCAGTGCCTCCCAGGCGCGCCGGTCCAGCGCGAAGCCGGGGAAGGACAGATACCGGTCGGGCACCGCGCGGTAGCGCAGTTCGGCCCGGGAGTCGGTGAACAGCAGGTAGCAGGCGCGGCACACGCACATCAGCTGCCGGTCGGCCACATCGACCACGTGCTGGTGTTCGTCGGCGACCGGTTCCGCGCACATCTCGCAGCGCTCACCGGCCGGTTCGGGGGCCGGCCGGTTGCTGCGGATCCGGGTCAGGACCTCGTACGGGGTCGTCATGCCGGGGCGCCCATCGTCTGTGCCGGCTCCCGGGCCGGTATCGCCACCGACAGCACGCCGTCGCGGGCCAACAGCGGCAGCGGATCGAGGTGCGTGCCGTTCACGGCCGCCCCGGCGTGGACGACGTCGAAGTCCGTCTGGCAGCGGGGGCAACGCAGTTGCGCCCCATGCAGTTCCGCACCGGCCAGGGTGGCGTCGCACACCGGGCAGTGGTCGCGGTATGCGAACGCCTGGTTGCCGACCCGGCACGCCAGGACGGTGGTTGCGTCGACCCGATAGCCCGCGACGTCGCCGGGGGCCAGCTCGGCCAGCTCGGGGACCGGGTGCCAGCCCCTCGGCCCGTTGGAATGCACACGCGCCAGCAGGGATTCGGCCGGGATGACGCCGGTGGCGCCGGGTTCGGCCGCTAACACCTCGATCGACGTGACCTCGGGTGCCGCGGCGAGCACCGCGTCCTGCACCGCCAACTCCAGCGTCACCGACGATGACGGACAGCTCTTGCAACTGCCGGTGAAGGCAAGCCGCACCACCCCGTCGTCACTGACGCCGAGCAGGTCGACGTCCCCGCCGTGCGAGCCCAGGTAGGGTCGCACCCGGTCGAGCGCGTCGGACACCCGGCGGCGCACGCTGTGCGGGTGTAGCCCGTGAATCAGGAGCAGGCTGGCCACCAGGTCGTCGGTGGCCAGCCGCTCGGCCAGGCCCGGGCCTGGACCGTCCTGAGCCAACAGCATGATCCGTTCCAGCCCGGCCCCGTAGAGCCCGACCACCTCGCGGACCAGCTCGCTCGCGCGTTCATACGCGGCCGCTCCGCTTGCCGCGCAGGAATCCAGCAGGGTCTGGATCCGATCGCCCGCCATGCGCCACTGCGCGTCGTTGTCTGAGGTCATCGGGGTGCCTCCGGGCGATCCGCCATGCGTCACGTACCGACGGGCGACTGCGTCGGCGTGTGCAGTCTGTCCAGGGTCTTGCCCTTACCCAGGTACATGTGCACGCCGCAGGGCAGGCACGGGTCGAAGCTGCGCACCGTGCGCATGACGTCGATGCCCTTGAAGTTCTCCCGGCTGTTCTCCTCGAAGATCGGCTGGCCCTGCACCGCGTCCTCGTAGGGTCCCGGCGTGCCGTAGCTGTCGCGCGGGTTGGCGTTCCACGGGGTGGGCGGGTAGGGGTGGTAGTTGGCGATCTTGCCGTCGCGGATCACCAGGTGGTGGCTGAGCACGCCGCGCACCGCCTCGGTGAAGCCGCACCCGATGGCCTCGTCGGGCACCTCGAACTTTTCCCACGTCTTGGTGCGGCCGGCCCGGATCTCTTCCAGCGCCTTCTCGGCGAAGTGCAGCGCGCACGCCGCCGCGTAGGCCTGGAAGTAGGTGCGCGCCCGGTCCCGTTCGATCGTGTTGCTGCCGTACTTGGGGACCTTCCATTCGAACTCGACCGGGCCCTTGAGCGCGGTCTTGGGCAGGTTGATCTTGACGCTGTTGCCGGTGGCCTTGACGTAACCGATGTCGACCAGGCCGGCCAGCGCGGTCGCCCACAGCCGGGCCAGCGGGCCGCCGCCGGTGTCCAGCGCGAGGTGGTCGGTGCCGTCGAACCAGCGCGGCGACATCACCCAGCTGTACTTGCCGCCGTCCATGTCGCGCTTCTGCGGGTGCGGGTTGGTGTGCTGGTTCCACGGGTGCCGCCGGTCCACCGCGTTGCCCAGCGGATCGGTCTTGACGAACATCTCCTGGTCGGTCCAGTCGTCGTAATACGAACTGCCTAGCAGGATCCGGATGCCGAGGTTGATGTCAACCAGCGAGTGGGTGAGGAGTTTGCCGTCGACCACCACGCCCGGGGTCACGAACATGGCGTTGCCCCAGCGCTCCATGTCCTGGTAGGCGAAGTTGCACACCTCGGGATCCTGGAAGGAGCCCCAGCAGCCGAGCAGGGTGCGCCGCAGCCCGACCTTCTCGTACCCGGGCAGTGCGGTGTAGAAGAAGTCGAACAGGTCGTCGTGCATCGGCACGACCTTCTTCATGAACTCCACATAGCGCATCAGCCGGGTCATGTAGTCGGTCATCAGCTGGATGGTCGCCACGGTGCCGACCCCGCCGGGGTACAGCGTGGACGGGTGCACGTGGCGACCTTCCATGAGGCAGAACATCTCTCGCGTCCAGCGGCTGACCGCCAGCGCCTCGCGGTAGAACTCCCCGCTGAACGGGTTCAGCGAGCGCATGATGTCGGCGATGGTCCGGTACCCGTGCGCGCCGGCCTGCGGCGCGGGAGTCTTCTCCGCCAGCGACAGCACGCTCGGGTTGGTCTCGGAGACCATCTTCTCGCAGAAGTCCACACCCACCAGGTTCTCCTGGAAGATGTTGTGGTCGAACATGTATTCCGCGGCCTCGCCCAGGTTGACGATCCACTCGCCCAGATGCGGCGGCTTGACGCCGTAGGCCATGTTCTGCGCGTAGCACGAGCAGGTGGCGTGGTTGTCGCCGCAGATGCCGCAGATGCGGCTGGTGATGAAGTGGGCGTCGCGGGGATCCTTGCCCTTCATGAAGATCGAGTAGCCGCGGAAGATCGACGAGGTGCTGTGGCACTCGACGACTTCGCGGTTCTCGAAGTCGATCTTGGTGTAGATGCCCAGGCTGCCCACGATCCTGGTGATCGGGTCCCAGGCCATGTCGACCAGTTGGCCGGGTTCCCGGTTGGCGTGGGTGGGCTCCGGAATGATGGTTGTCATCGCGCTACTTCTTCCCGCTGTGGGCTCTTCGGCCTGACGGCTCAGGTGGTGAGGACGAAGCGCGCCGACCCGGTAGGTGACCTACCAGGTGCGGCGCGCTCCGGTAGTGAGTTGGTTACCGTTATGGCGCCACCGCGGTTCTTTGTCGACGGTGCGCGCCGTGATACCCCGCAAACTGCGAATCACGGTGCCGTACAGGCCCGATGCGGTGGTGGAAACCTTGCCGCCGGGCGGTTCGTCCATGAACGGCATGAACTTGTCGGGGAAGCCCGGCATCGTGCACCCGATGCAGATCCCACCGACGTTGGGGCAGCCGCCCACGCCGTTGATCCAGCCGCGCTTGGGCACGTTGCACTTGACGACTGGGCCCCAACAGCCAAGCTTGACAATGCATTTCGGCGATCCGTATTCGGTGGCGAAGTCGCCCTGCTCGTAGTAGCCGGCCCGGTCACAGCCTTCGTGGACGGTGGCGCCGAACAACCACTTGGGGCGCAGCGCGTCGTCCAGCGGGATCATCGGCGCCTGACCGGTCGCCATGTAGAGCAGATACGTCAGCGTCTCCGACAGGTTGTCGGGCTGGATCGGGCAACCGGGCACACACACGATCGGAATGCCGGCCTTGCTCCTCCATTCCCAGCCCAGGTAGTCGGGCACCCCCATCGCGCCTGTCGGGTTGCCGGCCATCGCGTGGATGCCGCCGTAGGTGGCGCAGGTGCCGACCGCGACGACCGCGGTCGCCTTGGGCGCCAGCCGGTCGAGCCACTCGCTGGTGGTCATCGGCTGGCCGGTCGCCGGGTCGTTGCCGAACCCGCACCAGTACCCCTCGTCCTTGATCTTCTCGTTGGGAATCGAACCCTCCACGACGAGCACGAAGGGCTCCAGCTCGCCGCGGTCGGCTTTGAAGAACCACGAGAGGAAGTCGTCGGCCCCCCCGGTGGGTCCGCACTCGAAATCGATGAGCGGCCAGTGCACGGCGACCTTCGGCAGCCCGGGCAGAGCGCCCAGGGCGATCTCCTCGACTGTGGGTTGGGTGGCGGCAGTCAACGCCACCGAATCGCCGTCACAACTGAGCCCCGCATTGATCCATAGAACGTGAATCAACGTCTCTTCTGCTTTGACTGCTGCTTCTGTTGGCATGCTGCAGCTTTCCGGGGCCGGGCTGAGACCCCTGCGCCGCCGGAGTCGACCGTCGGCCCACTTGCGCAGCGCTAATTTCCGGGTCTACTCCTCACCGCCGGGCGTGTCAACGGTTCCGCGGAACCAAGTACTTAGACAAGCGTTGCATCGTGTTTCGTGCCGCCGGGCCGGCGATCGGTGGCCCGGGAGCCCCGGGGTCATGCAAAAGCGTTCCAACACGGATCGTTAGGCCGACGGCTCCCCGGCGAAGCGCCGTAGCCAGCCGAACCACGCGGCCATCCCCGCGCCGGTGCGCGCGCTGAGCGGCAGGATGGTTGCCGCCGCATTGACCTTGCGCACGTGCTCGATGTAGGTGTCGACGTCGGCATCGAGGTAGGGGACCAGGTCAATCTTGTTGAGCAGCACCACATCCACCGACCGGAACATGACCGGGTACTTGAGCGGCTTGTCCTCGCCCTCGGTCACGGAGTACACCATGGCCTTGGCGTGTTCGCCGACGTCGAACTCCGCCGGGCAGACCAAGTTGCCGACGTTCTCGATGATCACCAGGTCCAGCGCGGGAAGGTCGAGCCCCGGGAGGGCGCGGTTCACCATCGGCGCGTCCAGGTGGCACTCACCGCCAAAACCGTTGCTGGTGTTCAGCAATGACACCTGGGCGCCCCGGCCGCTGAGCTTGGCCGCGTCCAGATCGGTGGCGATGTCGCCTTCGATCACCCCGATGGCCAGCTCACCGGCGAGCTCGTCGAGCGTCGCCTGCAGGACGGTGGTCTTGCCCGATCCCGGCGAGCTCATCAGGTTCAGGGTGCGCACCCCGTTGTTGTCGAACGCCGCCCGGTTGGCGTCGGCGAGCATGTCGTTCTCGGCGAAGATCGCCTCCAGCACATCGACGCGCTGCTTGCCCGTTCGGTACTGGCCGTGATCGCCGTGCCGGTGGTCGACATCGTCGTGGTCGTGGGTGTGCACGGTACCGTCGTCGTGCCGATGAAATCTGCCCATGGTCAAATCCGTTCGGAGCGATCGATTTTCACGAGACGTCCAGCGACGTCACCAAGAATTCGTTGCCACGCAACACCTCGACGTCGGAGCTGTCGCACTCCGGGCACCAGATCGACCAGGCCGACGTGATCTCCGATTGCCGGCCGCACGCCCGGCAGCGCACCTCGGCGCCCACACACTCGAGTTCGAGTTCGGCCTCCGGCATGTCCTCGGCGTCGCGCACCAGCGTCCAGCAGAACGACAGCGATTCGGGCACCACCTGCCGAAGCGCCCCGATCCGCACGCGGACCACGTCGACGTGCCGGCCGTCGGCATGCGTCTTGGCCACCCCGGCGATCGCTTCGCACAGCGACAGCTCATGCACCGGCGGTCACCGGCGTCCAGCGAGGCTCATGAGCACCGTTCTACACCCGGACGCCCCGGCCGCGCAGCGGTGTCAGGAGGACGTCCACTTCTGCTCCAGGCGCGCGTAACGCCAGACGAGCACGGCCACCGCCCAGGTGGCGACGAACGCGCCCACCACGAAATAGCCGACGACGTTGAGGTCCAGCGCGCCGATCCAGGTCCAGAACGCGCCGCGCCAGCCGAACTGCGCTTGCAGCAGGGTGAGGAGTTCGACGCTGCCGATCAGCAGCGCGACGACCACCGACAGGGCGGTCACGGTGATGTTGTAGTAGATCTTGCGCACCGGGTTGGAAAAGGCCCAGCCGTAGGCGAAGTTCATGAACGAGCCGTCGACGGTGTCCAGCAGGCACATGCCGGCGGTGAACAGCACGGGCAGGCACAGGATCGCGTACCACGGCAACCCGGCGGCCGCGCTGGTGCCCGCCAGAACCAACAGCGCGATCTCGGTGGCCGTGTCGAAGCCGAGCCCGAACAGCAGCCCCACGGGGTAGGAGTGCCACGACTTGGTGATCGACTTGGTGAAGCGGCCGAGGATCCGGTTCATCAGGCCCCGGCTGTCCAGCTGCCGTTCCAGCTCGGCCCCGTCGGTCTCGGGGTCGTAGTCGCCGCGGCGCAGCCGGCCGAACACCCGCAGGATGCCGACCAGCACGACGACGTTGAGCAGGGCGATCGCGTACAAGAACACGCCCGAGACGCCGGTGCCGATCAGCCCGGTGTAGTGGTGCAGGTTCGAGGAGTCGTCCCGGACCGGCCCGACCATGGTCTTGACCCCCGACGCCAGCAGGACCGCCAGCCCGAAGACCACCGTCGAATGACCCAGCGAGAAGAAGAATCCCACGGCCAGGGGGCGCTGCCCGTCGTTCATCAGTTTGCGGGTGGTGTTGTCGATGGCCGCGATGTGGTCGGCGTCGAACGCGTGCCGCATGCCCAGGGTGTAGGCCGTCAACCCGATCCCGACACCGAATGCTCTGCCGCCGAAGCTGAATTGCGCGGGGGCAACCAAGGCCACCAGGGTGAACCAGCCGACCACGTGCAACCCGATGATGACCGTCAGCATGGCCGCGAGCCGCCACCACTCCGCCGGCGTCAACGCGCTGCGGAGCCTGGTCACCCATGACGGGCGCCGGCCGGGCTCGGTACTGGTCACCGGGGTCCTTCCAGCATCGGGAGGAAAGCAACCGGCACGAATGTATGTGCCGGTGCGCGCCGCGGTCAACTAGATGCAAGTGGGTTGCAGGAATCGCCATGGCCGGCGCAGGGGCCGAATTCGGCGGAAAACTGGCGCGCCCCGGGCGGCGGCGCGACACTGAACGGGTGACGCCCCAGCCGTCGGCATTGGATCCCTCCGTCACCGCCCGGATCGGCGATCTGTTGCGCGCCAAGGGGCTGCGGCGCATGTCGTCGCGGATCCAGGTGCTGGCCGTGCTCGAGCCGGTGGACGGGCATCTGCCGGTGGCGGAGATCCACCAGCGGCTGCGCGACTGCCTGCCGCACGGTGCGCACGCTCCCGACGTGGCCACCATCTATCGGACGGTGACCACCCTCGTCGGGCAGGGGGTGTTGCACGCGCTGACCCTCGACGGCGGCGTCACCACCTACGGGATGGCCACGGCGCCGCACCACCACGCCGTATGCACCGCGTGCGGCTCGATCATCGAGGTGCCAGCCCGGCAGCTCAGTTCGGCGCTCGAACACGCGATGGCGGGCAGTTCCTTCGCGCTGTCCGAGGCCGCGGGTCTGACGCTGCACGGCCTGTGCCCCGAGTGCCAGCGGCGCTGACCTTCGCCCAATGGTGGCGACCCGTCCCCCAGCTCCGCGGGGGTGCCCCCAGCGCCCGGCTTCGCCGCGCTCGCGATCGCCACATTCACCAATGGTGGCGACCCGCTTCGCCCGGCTTCGCCGCGCTCGCGATCGCCACTAGTACAGGTCCAGCAGCGCGTTCTCGACCACCTCCGGCAGCGCCGGATGGATCCAGTACTGGCCGCGGGCCATCTCCGGGACGGTCAGCCCGAAGCTCATCGCCTGGATCAGTGGCTGGATGATCGACGACGCCTGGGCGCCCATGACGTGCGCGCCCAGCAGGCGGCCGGTGTCCCGATCGGCGATGAGCTTGACTATCCCGGTGGTGTCCTCCATCGCCCAGCCGTAGGCCACGTCGCCGTAGTCGTGTATCGCGACCGAGATGTCGAACCCCTTTGCGGTGGCTTGGTTTTCCGTCAGGCCGACGGTCGCCACCTGAGGATCGGTGAACACCGCCGACGGCACGTAGCGGTGATCGGTCATCACCATCGAATCGGTGTCGTCCCACTCGCAGTGCAGGTTGTGTTGCACGACGCGGGCCTCGTGGTTGGCGACGTGCTTGAGCTGGTACGGCGAGGAGACGTCGCCGAGGGCGAAAACGCCACGGGCGGAGGTCCGTTGGTATTCGTCGACCAGCACCCGGCCGTCCTCGACGTCGACGCCGGCCTGTTCGGCGTCCAGCAGGTCGGCGTTGGACATGCGGCCGGTCGCGACCAGCAGCACGTCGGCGTTCAGTGTGGACCCGTCGTCGAGGCGCAGGGAGACACCGGAGCCGCTGTCGGTGCCCCCCACGACGTTGCGGTGGGTGCGCAGCTCCCATTTGGCCGCGGCGACGCGGGTGAAACGTTTGCACAGCGCGTCGTCGCAGTGCCGCAGCATGGTGCCGCCGCGGATCACCAGCGTCACCCGCACGCCGAGAGCGGAGAAGACGTGGGCGAATTCGGCTGCGACGAAGCCACTTCCGACGATCACGAGATGCTCGGGCAGCTCCGGGATCCGCATGATCGTGTCGCTGGTGTGATAGGTGACGCCGCATTCGGCGATCGCGGGTGGAATCACCGGGCGCGAGCCCGCAGCGATCACCACCTGCTCGGCGGTGAATTCGTCGCCGGCGTCGGTGCGCAACAGGTAGCGGCCGTCGGGCTGAACCGGCCCGAACCGGGTGTGCTGGCTGTACACGTCCACGTTGGGTGACGCGCGGCGGTAGTCTTCCCCGCTCATCGAGATCGGATCGATCCGGCCGAAGATGCGCGAGACGATGTCGTCCCAGCGCACCCGGTCGATGCGTGCGTCGACCCCGTAGCGCCCCGCCGCGCGGATCGTCGTGGCGACCTCGGCGGCGTAGACGAACATCTTGGTCGGGATGCACCCGACGTTCAGGCAGGTGCCGCCGAACGTGCCATGCTCGCACAGCGCCGCGCGCTTGGCGAGGAAGCGATCGTCGAGAAGCGTGTTGCCCGAACCGCTTCCGATGATCGCGATGTCGTACGTCTCCACCCCGTCAGCCCTTCCTCGACGACGGCGAGGCGTCCGTGCGATCGGTGAGGTAGTCGTCGAGCCAGAGGTCCAGCTGGCGGTAGGCCGCCCGACGAGGCTGCGGCAACGACAGGAAGACGTCGTGTTTGGCGTCGATGATCGGGGCGATGGTGCTGTGGTTGCCGATGCAGCCGGCCCGCCTGGCGATCTGGGTGACGTCGAGCACCGCGTCGCCGCATTGCATGGACGCCGCGTCGGCGGTCTCCCGCACGGTGTGATCCGAGCGCAGGATCAGGTTGGGCACCCCGACGTCGAGCCCGCGGTGCAACCGGGCGTGGCCGCGGCGGATCGCGTTGAGCCAGCCGAGCGTGATGGGGAATCCACCCACCGGTTTCCACTGCAGGTCGTAATCGAACTCGCCGTGGTAGTCGCGGTGCAGGGTGGTGCCGTAACCGCCGTCGGTGGGGGTGCGGACCACCCCCTTGGAGCGCACCCGGGACAGGCCGGCGATCAGCGCCGAGGTGACCGGCAGGCGCAGGGCCGCCGGGCCGTGCAGGTCCAAAAACGGGCTGTTGAGCACCAACCCCCCGACGCCGGCGTGGGCCCCGGCTTCGCGCCGGCGGAGCCGGTCCAGCCACAACGACACGATGAGCCCACCGGAGGAATGGCCGTACACCAGAACCCTGGGGGACCGGTCCTGCTCACGGATGACCGTCAGCGCATGTTCGAGTTCGGCGTGATAGTCGTCGAGGTTGGTGATGAAGTGCGGTGTCTGCCCGTCGCGCCGCGACCGGCCGCATTTCTGTAGGTCCAGCGCATAGAAGGCGAAACCGCGGGCGGCGAAGTGATCGGCCAGCGCCGTGTTGAAGAAGTAGTCGGTGTAGCCGTGCACGGCCAGCACCGCGTGGTCCGTGCCGGAAGCGCCGGGCGGCCCGGCGGGTTCGCCGCGCCGGACCAGCGTCGCGACGATCTCCCCTTCGCCCACCGGGTCGGGCCCCAGGGGGATGGTGCGCTGCCAATAACCGGGCAGGACATCGGGTTCCCAGCCAGTCACGAGGCCAGCTTAGAGGTTTTGCTGGCCACCGGGGGGCGCACGCCGTTCGTGGCCGGTTTGGCTCGGGATAGCCTGAGTGTCGGCGCAGTCGAGGGAAGGACCAAGGAGCAGGTGTCGTCGCTAGCCAGAACCGCACGGACGGACGTCGTGCTGGTGGGCGCGGGCATCATGAGCGCCACGCTGGGCGCGTTGCTGCGCCGGCTGCAACCCGACTGGTCGATGACCGTCGTCGAGCGACTGGACGCCGTCGCCGCGGAAAGCAGCAGCCCCTGGAACAACGCAGGCACCGGGCACTCCGCGCTGTGCGAACTCAACTACACCCCGCAGAACGCCGACGGCTCGATCGACATCACCAAGGCGGTGCGGATCAACGAGCAGTTCCAGGTGACCCGCCAATTCTGGGCGTACGCCGTCGAGAACGGGATGTTGACCGACACCGGCTTCCTCAACCCGCTCCCGCACGTGAGTTTCGTGCGCGGCGCGCGGCGCGTCGAGTTCCTGCGCCGACGGCAGCAGGCCCTGGCGGCCAACCCGCTGTTCGCCGGCACCGAATTCATCGACGACCCGCGCGAGTTCGCCCGCCGGCTGCCGTTGATGGCCGCCAAGCGCGACTTCTCCGAGCCGACCGCGCTCAACTGGGCCCCACACGGCACCGACGTCGACTTCGGTGCGCTGGCCCGCCAACTCGTCGGCTTCTGCGTGCGGGGCGGCGCGACCGCGCTGTTCGGCCACGAGGTCCGCGATCTGACCCGGCAATCCGACGGCACCTGGACGCTGCTGCTGCGCAATCGGCGCACCGGCGAAAAGCACCGGCTCAACGCCAAATTCGTCTTCGTCGGCGCCGGCGGCGACGCGCTGCCGCTGCTGCAGAAGTCCGACATCAAAGAGGTCAGGGGCTTCGCCGGGTTTCCCATCGGCGGCCGGTTCCTGCGCACCGACAACCCGCAGCTGGTCGCCGGCCACCGCGCCAAGGTGTACGGGGTGCCCGCACCGGGAGCCCCGCCGCTCGGCGCCCTGCACCTGGACCTCCGGTTCGTCAACGGCAAGCCGTGGCTGGTGTTCGGGCCGTACGCCGGCTGGTCTCCGAAGTTCTTGAAGCACGGCCGCCTCAGCGACCTGCCCCGCTCGGTCAGGCCCGACAACGCCCTGTCCATGCTCGGGGTCGGCCTGACCCAGCTGAAACTGGTCAACTACCTGATCGGCCAGTTGCGGCTGTCCGAACCGGACCGCATCCACGTGTTGCGCGAATTCGCGCCCAGCGCATCCGCTTCCGATTGGCAGCTGACGGTGGCCGGTCAGCGCGTGCAGGTGATCCGGCGCGACAGGCGCAAGGGCGGCGTGCTGGACTTCAGCACCACCGTGCTGGCCGCCGCCGACGGCAGCATCGCCGGGCTGCTGGGCGGGTCCCCGGGAGCGTCGACCGCGGTGGCGGCCATGCTGGAGGTGTTGCAACGGTGCTTCGCCGACCGCTATCGCGCCTGGCTGCCCGTGCTCCAAGAGATGGTGCCGTCGCTGGGCGTCGAGCTGTCCCGTGAGCCGGCGCTGTACGACGAGGTGTGGTCCTGGAGCACCGAGGTGCTGGGGTTGAGGTCCGATTCGGGGGTGCGGTCATGAGTGAAGCGTTGCGTCGGTCCTGGGCCAAAGACCTTGGCGCGCGGACCCTTTACGAGCTGCTCAAGTTGCGGGTGGAGGTGTTCGTGGTGGAGCAGGCCTGCCCTTACCCGGAGCTCGACGGGCGCGACCTGCTCGCCGAGACGCGGCACTTCTGGCTCGAGACGCCCGACGGCGAGGTGATCTGCACGCTGCGCTTGATGGAGGAGCACGCCGGCGGACACAAGACGTTCCGGATCGGCCGGCTGTGCACCAAGCGCAGCGCCCGCGGGCAGGGCCACACCACCCGCCTGCTGCGCGCCGCCCTGGCCGAGGTCGGCGAGTACCCGTGCCGGATCGACGCGCAGACCTATCTGGCCGACATGTACGCCCAGCACGGCTTCGTGCGCGCCGGTGAGGATTTCGTCGACGACGGCATCCCGCACGTGCCGATGCTGCGGCCGGGCTCGGGTCTGGCGGAGCTACCGTGAAGCCCTATCCGTTCAGCGCGATCGTCGGACACGACCAACTGCGCCTCGCGCTGCTGTTGTGCGCGGTTCGACCGGAGATCGGCGGCGCGCTGATCCGGGGCGAGAAGGGCACGGCCAAGTCGACGGCCGTGCGCGGCCTGGCGGCGCTGCTGTCCGCCGCCAACGGCAGTGCGGGGACCGGCCTCGTCGAAATGCCGCTCGGCGCAACCGAAGACCGCGTCATCGGCTCGCTCGACCTGCAGCGGGTGCTGCGCGACGGCGAGCACGCCTTCTCGCCCGGGCTGCTGGCCCGCGCCCACGGTGGCGTGCTCTACGTCGACGAGGTCAACCTGCTGCACGACCATCTGGTGGACGTGCTGCTGGACGCCGCGGCGATGGGTCGGGTGCACATCGAACGCGACGGCATCTCCCATTCGCACGAGGCGCGGTTCGTGCTGATCGGCACCATGAATCCCGAAGAGGGCGAACTGCGCCCGCAACTGCTGGACCGGTTCGGTCTCACCGTCGACGTGCACGCGTCGCGCGATGTCGACGTGCGGGTCCAGGTCGTCCGCCAGCGCATGGCCTACGAGGCCGACCCGGACGCATTCGCTGAGCGCTACGCCGACGCCGAGGCCCGGCTGGCCCGCCGGATCGCCGACGCGCGGGCGCTGGTCGGCCAGGTGATGTTGCCGGACAACGAGTTACGTCGCATCGCCGCGGTGTGCGCGGCGTTCGACGTCGACGGGATGCGGGCCGACCTGGTGGTGGCCCGCACCGCCGCCGCGCACGCCGCCTGGCGCGGGGCCGTGTCGGTCGAGGAGCAAGACGTCCGGGTGGCCGCCGAGCTGGCGTTGCCGCACCGCCGCCGCCGCGACCCGTTCGACGACCCCGGCATCGACCGCGACCAGTTGGACCAGGCGCTGGCGCAAGCCGGCGACGGCGGACCCGAGCCTGACCCCGACCCCGGGCCGCCCGGCGGCGGACAGTCCGCGGAAGACCCTGCGGCGCAATCAAACCCGTCGAGATCGCCAAGGCCGCAGCCACCGCGCCCCAGCGCGCCGCCGTCGAAGACCTTCCGCGCCAAGGCGCTGACGGTGCCCGGCGTCGGCGCGGGCGCGCCGGGGCGGCGGTCGCGGGCCCGCAACGCCGCCGGCAGCGTGATCGCGGCCGCCGACGGCAACGACATCGGCGCGGGTGCGCACGGGCTGCACCTGTTCGCCACCCTGCTGTCGGCGGCCGCGCGCGCCGGGGCCGGCCCGTTGCGGCCCGGGCCCGACGACGTGCGGCGGGCGATCCGCGAGGGACGGGAAGGCAACCTGGTCATCTTCGTCGTGGACGCGTCGGGCTCGATGGCGGCGCGTGACCGGATGGCCGCGGTGAGCGGTGCCACGCTGTCGTTGCTGCGCGACGCTTACCAGCGCCGCGACAAGGTCGCCGTGATCACGTTCCGCCAGCAGGAGGCGCGGCTGTTGCTGCCGCCGACGTCGTCGGCGCACATCGCCGGCCGGCGGCTGGCCCGGTTCGACACCGGCGGCAAGACCCCGCTCGCCGAGGGCCTGCTGGCCGCGCGGGAATTGATCGTCCGCGAGAAGGCGCGCGACCGGGGCCGGCGTGCCCTGGTGGTGGTGCTCACCGACGGCCGAGCCACCGCCGGGCCCGACCCGTTGGGCCGCAGCCGGGCCGCGGCCGCCCGACTGGCGGCCGAGGGCGCCGCCGCGGTGGTGGTCGACTGCGAAACGTCCTACGTGCGGCTGGGTCTGGCCGGGCAACTGGCCCGCCAGCTCGGCGCGCCCGCGGTGCGCCTGGAGCAGTTGCACGCGGACTCTCTGACCCGTGCCGTGCGCGACGCGGCCTGAGAAAGGCGATCGCTCATGCCCCAAGGCCGCCCGCTTCAGGTGCCCGACGACGGACTGAGCACCAAGGCCCGGCGCAACACCCCCGTGCTGGCTGTCCACACCGGGCCCGGCAAGGGGAAGTCGACGGCCGCTTTCGGGATGGCGCTGCGCGCCTGGAACGCCGGGCTTTCCGTCGCGGTGTTCCAGTTCGTCAAGAGCGCGAAATGGAAGGTGGGCGAGGAGACCGCCTTCACCCAACTCGGCCAATTGCACCAGCAGCACAACGTCGGCGGGCCCGTCGAATGGCACAAGATGGGGTCCGGTTGGTCCTGGTCGCGCAAGGCGGGCAGCGAAGTCGATCACGCGGCGGCCGCGGCCGACGGGTGGACTGAGATCTCCCACCGGCTGGCCGAGCAGCGCCACGACTTCTACGTGCTCGACGAGTTCACCTACCCGCTGAAGTGGGGGTGGGTGGACGTCGACGAGGTGGTGGACGTCCTGCTGGCGCGGCCCGGCCACCAGCACGTCGTGGTCACCGGGCGTGACGCCCCGCCACGGTTGATCGACGCCGCCGACCTGGTCACCGAGATGACCAAGGTCAAACACCCGATGGACGCGGGCCGCAAGGGACAGAAGGGCATCGAGTGGTGAGCGTGCCCGCGGTTGTCGTCGCCGCGCCGGCGTCGGGCAGCGGAAAGACCACCGTCGCAACGGGTTTGATCGGCGCCCTACGGCGCGCGGGTCGGGTGGTGGCGCCGTTCAAGGTCGGCCCCGACTTCATCGACCCCGGCTACCACGGCCTGGCGGCCGGGCGTCCCGGCCGCAACCTCGACCCGGTGCTGGTCGGCGAGGACCTCGTCGGCCCGCTGTACGCCCACGGGGCCGGCGGCGCCGACATCGCGGTGGTGGAAGGGGTGATGGGCCTCTTCGACGGGCGGATCGGGCCCGCGGCGGCCGGCCCCGCGGAGGGCTCCACCGCCCACGTCGCCGGGTTGTTGGGTGCACCCGTCATCCTGGTCGTGGACGCGCGCGGCCAGAGCCACAGCATCGCCGCGCTGCTGCACGGCTTTTCGACGTTCGACGGTGCGACGCGGGTCCGCGGCGTGATCCTCAACCGGGTCGGTTCGGCCCGGCACGAACACGTGCTGCGGCAGGCTTGCGAGCAGGCCGGCGTCGCGGTGCTGGGCGCCATCCCGCGTGCGGCCGAATTGGAGCTTCCGACAAGGTATTTGGGCTTGGTCACCGCTGTGGAATACGGGCGGCGGGCGCGGCAGGCGGTCGAGGCGATGACGGACCTGGTCGCGCGTCACGTCGACCTGGCGGCCGTGGCGGCGGTCGCCGCGAGCCGGGCCGCCCCGGCGTGGGACCCGGCGACGGCGATAGGGGAGACGCGGGGCGGGCGCGCCACCGTGGCGATGGCGGCCGGCAAGGCGTTCAGCTTCGCCTACGCCGAGCACGCCGAGCTGCTGCGGGCGGCCGGCGCCGACGTGGCCGAATTCGATCCGCTGGCCGAGGGGTTGCCCGATGGCACCGACGCGGTGCTGCTGCCCGGCGGCTTTCCGGAACAGTTCACCGCGGAACTCTCGGCCAACGTCGCCGTGCGCGGACAGATCCACGCGCTGGCCGCCGCCGGCGCGCCGGTACACGCCGAATGCGCCGGCCTGATCTATCTGGCCACCGAACTCGACGGCTACCCGATGTGCGGAGTGCTCGCCGGGTCGGCGCGGTTCACCCCGCACCTCACGCTGGCCTACCGCGACGCGGTCGCGGTAGCCGATTCGCCGCTGTATTCCGCCGGGCAACGGGCGGTGGGGCATGAGTTCCACCGGACCGCGGTCAGCTTCCGCGACAGCTACCAGCCGGCGTGGGTGTACCGGGGTGCGGACGCCGATGCCGTGCGGGATGGCGTCGTGCACGCCGGCGTGCACGCCTCCTACCTGCACACCCATCCGGCGGCGGCGCCCGCCGCGGTCGCGCGGTTCGTCGCGCACGCCGCCGACCGCCGCGCCGGCGCTGCGAACGCCAACCACTAGGCTTGCCCGGTGACCGAGAACGCCTACCTCGCTGGACTGCGGCTGGCCGGCAAGAAGGTTGTGGTGGTCGGCGGCGGCTCGGTTGCCCAGCGCCGGCTGCCCCTCCTCATCGCCAGCGGCGCCGACGTCCACGTCATCTCCCGCAGTGCCACCATGTCGGTCGAGGCGATGACCGGAATCACCTTGTCTCTGCGCGAGTACCGCGACGGCGACCTGGACGGCGCGTGGTACGCGATCGCCGCCACCGACGATCCCGAGGTGAACGCCGCAGTGGTCGCCGAGGCCGAGCGCCGCCACCTGTTCTGCGTCCGCGCCGACATCGCGGTCGAGGGGACCGCGGTGACACCGGCGTCCTTCAGCTACGCGGGGTTGTCGGTCGGCGTGCTGGCCGGCGGCGAGCACCGCCGGTCGGCGGCGATCCGCTCGGCCATCCGCGAGGCGTTGCAGGCCGGGATCATCACCACCGACAGCGCCGCGAGCTCCGACGTCGTGCACGGTGGGGTGGCGCTCGTGGGCGGAGGGCCCGGCGACCCCGAACTGATCACGGTGCGCGGGCGCCGCCTGCTGGCCCACGCCGACGTGGTGGTCGCCGACCGGCTTGCGCCGCCGGAACTGCTGGCCGAACTGCCGCCGCACGTGGAAGTCATCGACGCGGCGAAGATCCCGTACGGGCGCGCGATGGCACAGGACGCGATCAACGACGTCATGATCGACCGGGCCCGGTCCGGAAAGTTCGTCGTCCGCCTCAAGGGCGGCGACCCGTTCGTCTTCGCCCGCGGGTACGAGGAAGTGCTCGCCTGCGTCGACGCCGGGATCCCGGTCACCGTCGTGCCGGGTGTGACAAGTGCCATAGGGGTGCCCGCGCTGGCCGGCGTGCCGGTCACGCATCGGGCCGTAAATCACGAATTCGTGGTGGTCAGCGGCCACCTGCCACCCGATCACCCCGAATCGTTAGTGAATTGGAATGCGCTGGCCGCCTTGTCCGGCACGCTTGTTTTGCTGATGGCCGTCGAACGCATCGAACTTTTCGCCGATGCTTTGATAAAAGGTGGCCGACCTGCGGATACGCCGGTGCTGGTGGTGCAGCACGGCACGACGGCGGCTCAGCAAACTTTGCGGGCTACCCTGGCCGACACGCCGGAAAAGATTCGGGCCGAGGGCATCCGACCTCCCGCGATCATCGTGATCGGGCCGGTGGCCGGTTTCGGGCTTTAAACGGATCTTAAGATTACTGTAAGGTAACCCTTTATGACGGCTCTCAACGACAGTGAGCGCGCGGTGCGGAACTTCACTTCTGCGCGCCCCGATCGTCCGGCCCCGGTGCGCGCCACGCGCCCGGCGGAGACCGCCTCCACTCGCATCAGCAAGTACTACCCGGCGTGGCTGCCTTCGCGTCGCTTCATCGCGGCCGTGATCGCCATCGGCGGCATGCAGTTGCTGGCGACGATGGACAGCACCGTCGCCATCGTCGCGCTCCCCAGGATCCAGAACGAGCTGAGCCTGTCCGATGCCGGCCGTAGCTGGGTGATCACCGCGTACGTGCTCACCTTCGGCGGGTTGATGCTGCTGGGTGGCCGGCTCGGCGACACCATCGGGCGCAAGCGCACCTTCATCGTCGGCGTCGCGCTGTTCACCATCTCCTCGGTGCTGTGCGCGGTGGCGTGGGACGAGGCGACCATGGTGATCGCGCGGCTCTCCCAGGGCGTCGGGTCCGCCATCGCCTCGCCCACGGGCCTGGCGCTGGTGGCGACCACATTCCCCAAGGGGCCCGCGCGTAACTTCGCGACGGCGGTGTTCGCCGCGATGACCGCCATCGGTTCGGTGATGGGCCTGGTGGTCGGCGGTGCGCTGACCGAGGTGTCCTGGCGGCTGGCGTTCCTGGTGAACGTGCCGATCGGGCTGGTGATGATCTACCTGGCCCGCACCGCGCTGCGCGAGACCAACCGGGAACGGATGAAGCTCGACGCGACCGGGGCCATGCTGGCCACGCTGGCCTGCACCGCCGCCGTGTTCGCCTTCTCGATGGGGCCGGAAAAGGGCTGGGTGTCGATCACCACCGTCGGCTCGGGTGTGGTGGCGATGGCCGCCGCGCTGGCGTTCATCATCGTGGAGCGCACCGCCGAAAACCCCGTCGTCCCGTTCGAGCTGTTCCGCGACCGCAACCGGCTGGTCACCTTCGCCGCGATCTTCCTCGCCGGCGGGCTGATGTTCAGCCTGACGGTCTGCATCGGCCTGTACGTGCAGGACATCCTCGGCTACAGCGCGCTGCGCGCGGGCGTCGGCTTCATCCCGTTCGTCATCGCGATGGGCATCGGCCTGGGCGTCTCTTCCCAGCTGGTGTCCCGGTTCTCGCCGCGGGTGCTGACCATCGGCGGCGGACTCCTGCTGTTCTGGGCGATGATCTACGGCTGGGGGTTCATGCACCGCGGGGTGCCCTATTTCCCCAACCTGGTGCTGCCGATCATCGTCGGCGGAATCGGCATCGGCATCTGCGTCGTCCCGCTGACGTTGTCGGCGATCGCCGGGGTCGGTTTCGACCAGATCGGCCCGGTGTCGGCGATCGCGCTGATGCTGCAGAGCCTGGGCGGGCCGCTGGTGCTGGCCGTCATCCAGGCCGTGATCACCTCGCGCACCTTGTACCTGGGCGGCACCACCGGCCCGGTGAAGATCATGAACAACCTCCAATTGCATGCGCTCGACCAGGGCTATACCTATGGACTGCTGTGGGTGGCCGGGGTGGCGGTCGTTGTCGGCGGCGCGGCGCTGTTGATCGGCTACACGCCGGCACAGGTGGCCCACGCGCAAGAGGTCAAGGAAGCGATCGACGCCGGCGAGCTGTAGCTCGCGGATTTCACCGCATTACGGCCGTGGCGGGCCGGGAACCATTTGGTGCTCGCCGGGTGTGATAGCGCCCGCGATATCACATTCTCGAAGCCTCGTATGATCCTGATCTCCGCGCCGTGCTGAATTGCCCGGCTCCTCAACGGGCCGACGCGGCCCGCATCGTCGCCGGGCCGCTGGTCACCGCTGGGCCCGATGGCGGTGACCCGCCGCGCCCGGCTTCGCCGCGCTCGCGGTCACCGCTAGGCTGGCCCGCTGTGATCACCCGGATGTCCCAGCTGTTCTTGCGCACATTGCGCGACGATCCCGCCGACGCGGAAGTGCCCAGCCACAAGCTGCTCATCCGGGCCGGTTACATCCGGCCCGTGGCGCCCGGGCTGTACAGCTGGCTGCCGCTCGGCTTGCGGGTGCTGCGCAGGATCGAACGGATCGTCCGCGAAGAGATGGACGCGATCGGCGGGCAGGAGATCCTGTTTCCCGCGCTGCTGCCGCGCGCGCCGTACGAGACGACGAACCGGTGGACCGAATACGGCGACGGCGTGTTCCGGCTCAAGGACCGCCGCGGCAACGACTACCTGCTGGGGCCCACGCACGAAGAGGTGTTCACCCTCACCGTCAAGGGCGAATACAGCTCCTACAAGGACTTCCCGGTGCTGCTCTACCAGATCCAGAACAAGTACCGCGACGAGGCGCGCCCGCGCGCGGGCATCCTGCGGGTGCGCGAGTTCCTGATGAAGGACTCCTACTCCTTCGACATCGACGACGCCGGGCTCAAGGCCGCCTATCACGCGCATCGCGAGGCCTACCAGCGCATCTTCGATCGGCTGCAGGTGCGCTACGTGATCGTGTCCGCGGTTTCGGGAGCGATGGGCGGCAGCGCCTCCGAGGAGTTCCTGGCCGAAAGCCCGGTCGGCGAGGACACCTTCGTGCGCTGCCTGCAGTCCGGCTACGCGGCCAACGTCGAGGCCGTGATCACCGCCCGCCCCGAGGCGCGTCCGACCGACGGGCTGCCCGAGGCGGTGGTCCACGACACCGGGGAGACCCCGACCATCGCCACCCTGGTCGACTGGGCCAACCAGGCCGACCTCGGTCGCACCGTCACCGCGGCCGACACGCTGAAGAACGTGTTGCTCAAGGTGCGCCAGCCCGGCGGGGACTGGGAACTGCTGGCGATCGGCCTGCCCGGCGACCGCGAGGTCGACGACAAGAGGCTGGGCGCGGCGCTGGAACCGGCCGACTACGCGCTCCTCGACGACGTCGACTTCGCCAAGTACCCCTTCCTGGTGAAGGGGTATATCGGGCCGAAGGCGCTGTGCGAGAACGGCGTTCGCTATCTCGTCGACCCGCGGGTGGTGGACGGGACCAGCTGGATCACCGGCGCCGACGAACCGGGCCGGCACGTCGTCGGCCTGGTGGCCGGCCGCGATTTCACCGCCGACGGCACCATCGAGGCCGCCGAGGTGCGCGACGGCGACCCGTCTCCCGACGGCGCCGGCCCGCTGGTCTCGGCGCGGGGCATCGAGATCGGGCACATCTTCCAGCTCGGCCGCAAATACACCGACGCGTTCACCGCCGACGTGCTCGGCGAGGACGGCAAGCCGGTGCGGCTCACCATGGGCTCCTACGGCCTCGGGGTGTCGCGGATGGTGGCGGTGATCGCCGAGCAGCACCACGACGAGCTGGGCCTGCGCTGGCCGCCGGCGATCGCGCCGTTCGACGTCCACCTGGTGATCGCCAACAAGGACGCGGACGCCCGCACCGGGGCCACCGAGCTGGCCGGCGACCTGGACCGGCTGGGGGTCGACGTGCTGCTCGACGACCGGCAGGCGTCGCCGGGGGTCAAGTTCAAGGACGCCGAGCTGCTGGGCGTGCCCTGGATCCTGGTGGTGGGGCGCGGCTGGGGCAACGGCGTGGTGGAGCTGCGTGACCGCTTCACCGGGGAGACCCGCGAACTGGCCACCGGGCCGTCGCTGGCCACCGACCTCGCGGCAGCCCTGGCCGTATAGGGCCAAAAGCCTTGCGGCGCTAGTCGTTTCCGCCCGGGAAACTCGTCGTGATCGGCCAGGCGCCCAGCACGCGGTTCCATCGGGCGGCCATCACGGCGCTTTGCGTCAGGGCCGTCGCGGCGAACGCGCGGTCGTCGGCCGTCTCGGCATGCTCGATCACCACACGCCAGGCCGACGCGCAGTCGTTCTCCATCCGCGCGGCCAGGCGCGCCGAATCCGCCGCGCTGCCCACCAGCATGGGCAACTGATAACCGGCGGCGGCGACGGGTGCGTTGACCTTGCGCGCCGTCAGCATCGCGATCACGTCGTCGCGGCGTTGGCGGTGCTGGCCCAGGGCCTCCACCACCAGGCCGTTCACGCTGGGCGGCGACAGCGCCGACACCATGCCGTAGCCGTAGATCGTCGAGTGCTCGATGGCCAGCGCGTCGCACAGCGCCGCGTTGTCGGCGTCCTTGCCCGAGCTCATATCGACGGCCCCCCGGGCACCAGGGCGACCGTGTACGACGCCGTGCAGGACGCGATGATCGAGGCCAGCAGCCCCGCCCGGTAGCCCGATTCGCCGGCCACCAGGCGGTTGGCGCTGTCCGCCGAGGCGCGCAGCGCGTTGATCACGTCGGACACCGGCGGCGGGGGCGGCGGCGGGCCGGCCGGTTCGGCGGGACTGGGGGAGGGGGCGGTCGTCTCGCTCGTCGACGACGTGGTGATCTTGCCGGCGGCCCGCGAGATCTCCGTGGACAGGGCGCGGGCGTGCGCGGCGCGCTGGCTCGCGACCACCGTCAGCGCGGCGGCGATCTGCGGCGGATTGCCGACGGCCGCCGCGGCCGCACCGGCCAGCGCGCTGTCCTTGCGGGCCTGGTCCAACGGCCCCAGCAGCTCTTCGACGGCCGGGGGCTTGGGCGGGGACTCGCCGCAGGCGGAAGTGACCACCCCGAGCGCAGCCAGGGCCGCGCCGCCGACGAGCACACCCCGCCGGTTGACGACGGGATCTGCGCTAGACACAAACACATCCTGCCATCGGTACGGAGGTGGGCACGAAGCCAGGACGCGATCCGGCCGTCGGACGCGAATCCTGGCGTATCGTTGATAGCTGGCTCTCGCGGGACGGCAGCCTTCCCGTTCCGCCAGGACACTGGAGCCGCCCGCAAGCCAGCGGGGCGGCGACGCCCTCCAGCTGACCGGACAACTCAAGATGAGGAGCTCGCCGTGACCACCGGGCTACCTTCGCAGACGCAGGTGATCGAGCTACTCGGTGATGAGTTCGCGCGCGCGGGATATGAGATCGAGGACGTGGTCATCGACGCCCGGACGCGCCCGCCGCGGATCACGGTGATCGCCGACGGCGACAAAGCCCTCGACCTGGACACCATCGCGACGCTGTCGCATTCGGCGTCGGCTTTGCTGGACGAGCTCGACGACATCGGGGACCGGTACGTGCTCGAGGTGAGTTCGCCCGGCGTGGACCGCCCATTGACCACGGAAAAGCATTTCCGCCGCGCCCGCGGCCGCAAGGTCGACGTCGTCCTCGCCGACGGTACGCGGCTGACCGGCCGGGTCGGCGAGACGGGCGGTGGCGCCGTCGCGCTGGTGGTCCGCGCGGGCCGCGACTACGGGTTGCGCCGGATCCCGCTCGCCGATATCGCCAAAGCCGTTGTCCAGGTGGAGTTTTCGCCCCCAGCTCAAGCGGAGTTGGACCTGGCGGGCCAGGCCGACAGGACGGAGGCCGGAGCATGAATATCGACATGGCCGCGCTGCATGCGATCGAGGTCGATCGGGGCATCTCGGTCACCGAGCTGCTCGAGACGATCAAGTCGGCGCTGCTCACCGCCTACCGGCACACCGAGGGCCATCAGAACGACGCGCGCATCGATATCGACCGCAAGACCGGCGTCGTCAAGGTGGTCGCCCGCGAGACCGATGAAGACGGCAATGTGATCAGCGAATGGGACGACACCCCCGAGGGTTTCGGCCGCATCGCCGCCACCACCGCCCGTCAGGTCATGCTGCAGCGGTTCCGGGACGCGGAGAACGAGCGCACCTACGGCGAGTTCTCCACCCGCGAGGGCGAGATCGTCGCGGGCGTCATCCAGCGGGACAGCCGCGCCAACGCCCGCGGCCTGGTCGTGGTCCGGATGGGCACCGAGACCAAAGCCTCCGAGGGCGTGATCCCGGCGGCCGAACAGGTCCCCGGCGAGAGCTACGAGCACGGCAACCGGGTGCGGTGCTACGTGATCGGGGTGACCCGCGGCGCGCGGGAGCCGCTGATCACGCTGTCCCGGACGCATCCCAACCTGGTGCGCAAGCTGTTCTCCCTGGAGGTCCCCGAGATCGCCGACGGGTCGGTCGAAATCGTGGCCGTGGCGCGGGAGGCCGGCCATCGCTCCAAGATCGCGGTGAAATCCAACGTCCCCGGCCTGAACGCGAAAGGGGCCTGCATCGGCCCGATGGGCCAGCGGGTCCGCAACGTGATGAGCGAGCTGTCCGGCGAGAAGATCGACATCATCGACTACGACGAAGACCCGGCCCGCTTCGTGGCCAACGCGTTGTCGCCGGCCAAGGTGGTCTCGGTGTCGATCATCGACCCGAACGCCCGCGCCGCCCGCGTGGTGGTGCCCGATTTCCAGCTGTCGCTGGCCATCGGCAAGGAGGGCCAGAACGCGCGGCTGGCCGCCCGGCTCACCGGGTGGCGCATCGACATCCGCGGCGACACGCCCGGCGGATCCGAGGCGCATTCGTCGGGCCACCCCGAACACGGGGCCACCCGCGGGATGGCGCACGACCGCTAGCGCGGCCGGTTCTGACCATCGGATAAGTGACGCTAGACTGAGCCGTGATCCAGCGTGAGCCTTCGGTCGCGGCGCACAGGCGTGTGGACGGACCAGTCCGGACGTGTGTCGGGTGCCGGAAGCGAGAGCTGGCCGTCGAACTGCTTCGCGTCGTGGCTGTGTCGGACGGGAACGGCGAACATGCCGTGACCGTTGACACCAAGAACAGCCTGCCGGGGCGGGGTGCGTGGCTGCATCCCGTGCCGCATTGCGTGCAACAGGCGATTCGGCGGCGAGCTTTCACCCGAGCGCTGCGCATCGACCGTCCACCGGACACCTCCGCGCTGGTCGAGCACCTAGAGTCTCTAGAAGCGCTCGACTTGCCCGGCAACAGAAGAGGCAGCAAAGAACATGAGCACACCGTGAAGTCCCGATGACTCGCATTCCTATGCGTTACAGCTAATTCCCGAGGCGCGGCCCCACGACTGTCGCCTCTCAGACAGGAGATGTAGTGGCAGGTAAGGCCCGCGTACACGAGTTGGCCAAGGAACTCGGTGTTACCAGCAAGGAAGTTCTCGCCCGGCTGAATGAACAGGGCGAATTCGTAAAATCCGCATCGTCGACGGTGGAGGCGCCGGTCGCTCGTCGGCTGCGCGAATCCTTCGGGGGCGGCAAGCCGGCTCCCCAGAAGCCCGCGGCCAAGCCGGGCGCGAAGGCTCCCGTCAAGGGGCCGGACAAGTTGCTTGACCAGGCGCTTGACAAGGCCATCGGTAACGGCGAATCGGCCGCCGCACCCGCTGGCGGGACGACCACCGCCGCCGCCGAGGCGGCCCCGGCCGCGCCCGCCGAAGCGCCGGCGCGCCCCGGCCCCGTGCCCGGCCGTCCCGCACCGGGGCAGCCGAAGCCGCCCGTTCCCGGGCAGCCGACCGGTCAGCCCCCCGCCCAGCCCGGTCCCCATCCCGGCATGACGCCGGGTCCGCGCCCCGGTCCGGCGCCGAAGCCCGGCGTGCGCACCCCGCGCGTCGGCAACAACCCGTTCTCGTCGGCGCAGCCCGTCGACCGGCCCATCCCACGTCCCATGGCGCCGCGCCCCGGCGCGCCCCGGCCCGGCGCCCCGCGTCCCGGCGCGTCGCCCGGCAACATGCCGCCGCGTCCCGGCGGTGCCGCCGGTCAGGGCCGCCCGGCCCGGCCCGGCGCCCCGCGGCCCGGTGGCGGCCGGCCCGGCGGGCCCGGCGGTCGTGACGGCGGCGGTGGCAACTACCGCGGCGGTGGTGCTGGCGGCGGCGTCGGCGCCCCGCCCGGGGGTGGCGGCGGCTTCCGCGGTCGTCCCGGCGGCGGTCCCGGTGGCGGCGGTGGCCGGCCCGGGCAGCGCGGTGGCGCCGCCGGCGCGTTCGGCCGTCCCGGTGGCGCGCCCCGGCGTGGCCGCAAGTCCAAGCGGGCCAAACGCGCCGAGTACGAGAACATGCAGGCACCGGTCGTCGGCGGTGTGCGGTTGCCGCACGGCAACGGCGAGACCATCCGGCTGGCCCGTGGCGCGTCGCTGAGCGACTTCGCCGACAAGATCAACGCCAACCCGGCCTCGCTGGTGCAGGCGCTGTTCAATCTCGGCGAGATGGTGACCGCCACCCAGTCCGTCGGCGACGAGACGCTCGAGCTGCTGGGCAGCGAGATGAACTACGTCGTCCAGGTCGTCAGCCCGGAGGACGAGGACCGCGAGCTGCTGGAATCCTTCGACCTGACCTACGGCGAGGACGAAGGCGGCGAGGAGGACCTGCAGACGCGGCCGCCGGTGGTGACCGTGATGGGTCACGTCGACCACGGTAAGACGCGACTGCTGGACACCATCCGGAACGCCAGCGTGCGCGAGGCCGAGGCCGGTGGCATCACCCAGCACATCGGTGCCTACCAGGTGGGCGTCGACTTCGAGGGCAGCGAGCGGCTGATCACGTTCATCGACACTCCGGGTCACGAGGCGTTCACCGCCATGCGCGCCCGCGGCGCGAAGGCCACCGACATCGCGATCCTGGTGGTCGCCGCCGACGACGGCGTGATGCCGCAGACGGTGGAGGCCATCAACCACGCGCAGGCGGCCGACGTGCCGATCGTGGTGGCGGTCAACAAGATCGACAAGGAGGGCGCCGACCCGGCCAAGATCCGGGCCCAGCTCACCGAATACGGTTTGGTCGCGGAGGATTTCGGCGGGGACACGATGTTCGTCGACATCTCGGCGAAGGAAGGCACCAACATCGAGGCGCTCGAGGAGGCGGTGCTGCTGACCGCGGACGCCGCCCTGGACCTGCGGGCCAACCCCGACATGGAGGCCCAGGGTGTGGCGATCGAGGCGCACCTGGACCGCGGCCGAGGCCCGGTCGCCACGGTGCTGGTGCAGCGCGGCACGCTGCGGGTCGGTGACTCCGTCGTCGCCGGCGACGCGTACGGCCGTGTCCGCCGCATGGTCGACGAGCACGGCGACGACGTCGAGGAGGCGCTGCCGTCGCGGCCGGTGCAGGTCATCGGGTTCACGTCCGTGCCGGGCGCCGGCGACAACTTCCTGGTCGTCGACGAGGACCGCATCGCCCGCCAGATCGCCGACCGGCGCAGCGCGCGTAAGCGCAACGCGCTGGCGGCACGGTCGCGCAAGCGGATCAGCCTGGAGGACCTGGACTCGGCGCTGAAGGAAACCAGCCAGCTGAACCTGATCCTCAAGGGCGACAACGCCGGTACCGTCGAGGCGCTCGAGGAGGCCCTGATGGGCATCCAGGTCGACGACGAGGTGATGTTGCGCGTCATCGACCGCGGTGTCGGTGGCATCACCGAGACCAACGTCAACCTGGCGTCGGCCTCGGATGCGATCATCATCGGCTTCAACGTGCGCGCCGAAGGCAAGGCGACGGAGCTGGCCAACCGCGAGGGCGTCGAGATCCGCTACTACTCGGTGATCTACCAGGCGATCGACGACATCGAGAAGGCCCTGCGCGGCATGCTCAAGCCGATCTATGAGGAGAACCAGCTGGGCCGCGCGGAGATCCGCGCCATCTTCCGGTCCTCCAAGGTCGGCATCATCGCCGGCTGCATGATCAGCTCGGGCGTGGTGCGCCGCAACGCCAAGGCCCGACTGTTGCGGGACAACATCGTGGTCGTCGACAACCTGTCGATCACTTCGCTGCGACGGGAGAAGGACGACGTGACCGAGGTCCGCGAGGGCTTCGAGTGCGGTATGACGCTGGGCTACTCCGACATCAAGGAAGGCGACATCATCGAGTCCTACGAGCTCGTCGAGAAGGAGCGCGCCTGATGGCCGATCCGGCCCGGGCGCGCCGATTGGCCAAACGCATCAACACGATCGTCGCCTCGGCGATCGAGTTCGAGATCAAGGATCCCGGCCTGGACGGGGTGACCATCGTCGACACGAAGGTCACCGCCGACCTGCACGATGCGACGGTGTTCTACACCGTGATGGGCCGCACTCTCGACGACGAACCGGACTACGACGCCGCCGCGTCGGCGCTGGAGCGGGCCAAGGGCGCGCTGCGCACCATGGTCGGGGCCGGCACCGGCGTGCGCTTCACGCCCACGCTGACCTTCACCCGCGACACCACGGTCGACACCGTGCAGCGGATGGACGAGTTGCTGGCCCGCGCCCGGGCCGCGGACGCCGACCTGGCGCGGGTGCGCTCGGGGGCCAAGCCGGCCGGCGAGGCCGATCCCTACCGTGCCAGCGGGCCGAGCGACGGGGATGCCGGTGACGACGACCGACGCCGAGACTGAGCCGTCCCGCGCCGCGGCAGCCGGAGCCCGGGTCGACGTCCGCGGCGCGGTCGAATTGCTCTCCGCCGCAGCGACTGTCGCGGTGGTCGCCCATGTCCACCCCGACGCCGACACGATCGGCGCGGGCCTGGCGCTGGCCCTGGTGCTGGACAGGTGCGGCAAGGCCGTCGAGGTCGGCTTCGCCGAGCCGGCGACACTGCCCGAGTCGCTGTCGTCGCTGCCCGGTTGCCGGCTGCTGGTCGATGCGGACGCGATGCGGCGCGACGTGGATCTGGTTGTCACCGTGGATGTTCCCAGCCTCAAGCGGCTGGGCGCGCTGAGCGATCTGGCCGGTGCGGGGCGGGAGTTGCTGGTCATCGACCACCACGCCTCCAACGGGATGTTCGGGACCGCCAACTTCGTTGACGTGTCGGCGGATTCGACCACGATGATGATCGCCGACATCCTCGATGCGTGGGACAAGCCGATCGACCCCGACGTCGCCCACTGCATCTACGCCGGGCTGACGACCGACACCGGGTCCTTCCGCTGGGCCAGTGCCCGCGCCCTTCGGCTGGCGGCCCGGCTGGTCGATACGGGCGTCGACAACGCCGCGATCAGCCGGACCCTGATGGACAGCCACCCGTTCGCCTGGCTGCCGCTGCTGTCCCGGGTGCTGGGCTCGGCCCAGTTGCTGCCGGACGCGGCGGGTGGCCGTGGGCTGGTGTATGCCGTTGTCGGGCACGGGGATTGGCTGACTTCGCGTCCCGAGGAAGTCGAGAGCATCGTCGACGTCGTGCGCACCACGCAGCAGGCCGAGGTGGCCGCGGTGTTCAAGGAGGTCGGCCCGCAGCGGTGGTCGGTGTCGATGCGGGCCAAGAGCGAGCTGGATCTGGCGGCCGTCGCCTCCGCATTCGGCGGGGGCGGCCACCGGCTGGCGGCCGGCTATTCGGCGAGCGGCCCGATCGACGACGTCGTGGCCGCGCTGCGCGAGGCCCTGGGCTAGAACGCCCAACTGCCGGAGCGCTGCAGCACGAACCCGTGGTCTCCGCTGGTGGTGTCCAGGCAGGCGACGAGGTTGTCGGCGCCGACGGCGCATGTGACGTTCAGGTAGGTCAACTTCTGCCCCGCGCTCAACAGCTTGCCACCCGGCGGCAGGGTCGCCGGGTGGCCGTCGCAGCCGCCGTAGGACATCCGGCTCAACTGGTAGCCGGGCCCCTTGAATTCGGCCGAACCCACCAGACAATCGCCCGGATGCGGGCGTCCGCCCAGCACGGGAACGTCGTCGATGCCGGGCATGTCGCCCTTGCACTTGATGTCCTGTGACGGCTGCGGCGCGGGCGCCGGCCCGCCGTAGAAGTCACACACCAGCGTGTAGGGCGTGGAGAAACTGATCCGGGGCGAGGTGCCCGGACCGGCGCTGGTGACAAAGCCATCCGCCGGGACGGGTGTGAAACCGTCCAGGTTGGGAAACCCCGGCGGCGGCAGGGCGGCCGCACGCGGCGCGAGTCCCGCGATCGCGGCCACCGCGAGCGTCACGGCGCCCGCGAACACCCTCACGATGACATCGACGACAGCACGCATCAGCTGATCGTATTGGTTGACCGCGACCTACGGGGCCGGACCGCGACGCCTACCGGACCTGGGCCCGCCCGCGCTGCAGCACCGCCTCACGGTTGGCGGCGATGTCGTCGCCGCTGGTCCGGAACTGGCGGGCCGCCATCGCTTCGAGCCACAGCCCCGCGCTGGTCTGCGAATCGTCGATCCGGTGATAGGACGCCAGCAGCGCGCGGACCGCGTCCTGGTTGTTGCCTACGATCGACGCCGCCACCCCGCGGGCGGTGGCCAACAGCTGATCGTGCGGCACCACCTCGGTCACCAGCCCGGCGCGCAGCGCGTCCGCGGCGGACAGGTAGTCGCCCGTCATGCTCATCCGCCGGGCCAGGCCGACGCCCACCTTCTGTGGCAGCCGCACGCTCAGCCCCCAGGTGGGCAGCAGGCCGACGCGGGCATGGGTGTCGGCGAACCGGGCGTTCTCCGACGCGATCAGGATGTCGCAGTACAGGGCCAGCTCCAGCCCGCCGGTGACGGCGGCGCCGTTGATCGCGCCGATGACCGGCTTGCTCAGCGGTGGCCAGCGCGGGGAGATGTCCGGAAGCGCCGAGGTACCGCCCAACTCCTTGAGATCCAGTCCCGCGCAGAACACCGGGTCGGCGCCGGTGACGATGACGACGTCGACGGCGTCGTCGGTTTCCGCGTCGGCCAGGGCCCCGAAGAACCGGTCCCGCAGCGCCGAGGACAGCGCGTTGCGGGACTGCGGCCGGTTGAGGGTCAGCGTGCGCACCCGCTCGTCGGTTTCGATCAGCAGGATGTCGTCGGTCATGACATCACCGTAAAGGGTCGCCGGCCGCGCCTATCGTTGAGGCATGTGCCGGAACATCACCGAGCTGCGCGGGCTTCAACCGGCGGCCACCGCCGAGGAGATCGCGGCGGCGGCGCGCCAGTACGTGCGCAAGGTCAGCGGGATCAGCCGACCCTCGGCGGCGAACGCCGAGGCCTTCGAGGCGGCGGTGGCCGAGGTCACCGAGACCACCGCGCGGCTGTTGGCGGCGCTGCCCGCGCGCAGGCAGCCGCCCAAGACCGTGCCGCCGCTGCGCCGGCCCGTGGGGGTACCACCCGCTTGCGGGGGCGTGGTCGCCCGGCTGGCCGGTGCGCGATGACCGCCACCGCGACCAGCCCCACCACGACGCCCGCGCTCAAGGAGTGGAGCGCCGCCGTGCACGCCCTGCTCGACGGCCGCCAGCGGGTGCTGCTGCGCAAGGGCGGCATCGGGGAGAAGCGGTTCGACCTGGCCGCCCGCGAGTTCCTGCTGTTCCCGACGGTCGCGCACAGCCACCGCGAGCGCGTCCGGCCCGAACATCGCGATCTGCTCGAAGCGGCGGCCGCCGACAGCACCGACGATCGCCTGGTGATACGGGCCGCCGCGAAAGTCGTTGCCGCCGTGGAGGTCGACCGGCCGGAGGGCCTTGCGGCGATCGAGGACCTACACATCTGGACCGCCGAGTCGGTGCGCGCCGACCGGCTCGACTTCCGGCCCAAGCACAAGCTGGCCGTGCTGGTGGTGTCGGTGCACCCGCTGACCGAGCCGGTGGAGATCGACCGGACGCCCGAGTACGGCGGCTGCAAGAGCTGGGTGGAGCTGCCGGTGCGCGCGCCGTTGGCGCCGCCGGCGCTGGACGGGGCCGCGCTAAGCGAGGTCGCCGCGCGCGTCCGCCGCGCCGTTGGCTGACAGGTCCAGCGGGCCGACGGGCAGCAACAACCGGGAGCGTCCGTAGCGCACCCTGTGGGTGGCCGGCCTGGACTGCCGGCCCGTCAGGATCGGCTCGTCGGTGCCCAGGTTGCGTGCGTAGCGCGGAAACCAGCTGCCGGCGATGAGCAGGCGGATGCGTGAGCCGGCGCGAAACCGGTGGGCGATGCCGTCGAGTTCGACGCGGACCGTCTTCCTCGAGTTCTTGGCCGAGTTCTTGACCGGGGCGTCCAGCCTCCGGTAGCCGTCGCTGACGTTCGTCGACCGGCCCTTGGCGTCGACCTCGCTCACCCGGACGAACAGGTCGACATGCGGGGTGTCCGCGCCGTGCGCCAGCTCGACGACCGGGTTGCCGTAGATGGACAAGTCGTGGGTGAGGGTGAGGCTGGTGAAGGCCAGCACGTCGCCGCGCGCCGCGAGCCGGCCGTCGTCGCGATAGCCGCCGTTCGGCGACAGCAGCGGGCCACCGGTGGTGGGGGTCGGGTCGGCCGGGTCGTAGCGGAAGGTCGCCGGCGCCAGCCGCGTCAGGTCCGTCGGCGCGGTCTCGCCCAGGTGGCCGCCGGGCCGCAGGTACAGAACGCGCTCGGTGGTGGCCGGCGGCCAGTCGGCCACGGTCCGCCAGCCCTGCCCGGTGACGTAGACGCGGACCGGGCCGGACCGGCGCGGGCCGGGCGCGCCACCCAGGTGGGTGTCCAGCCAATCCAGCGACTCCCGCACGCAGGTGCTCAGCCCGCTCGTCAGTATCTGGGTGTGCGTCCACGGGCCCATGGTCAGCGCGACGTCGACCCCCCGGGCCCGCAGATGCCGGTACTGCTGCAACGTCTGCCTGACGAAGATGTCCTGCCAGCCGCCGATCAGCAGGACGGGCACGTCGACGCGGTCCAGCGCGTCGCCGCAGCGCAGCGCGTCCCAGAACGGATCGTTCGGGTCGGTGTGCTCGACCCACGACTCGAACCACGGCGCGCCGGCGCCGAGCAGCGCGCGGGCCGTGTCGCCCACGGGCAGCCCGAGCGCCGCCCGTGTCACCCGGTTGCGGCTCTGCAACTGCCGCAGCGCCGACCGGGCGCGCACCGGGTCCTCCTGATGGGCGACCATGTCGCTCCAGCCCAGGAAGTCGTTGATGGCGAACGAGCCGGTGCCCCACACGGATGCGTTGAAATCGTGCGGCCCCACGGTGATGACCGCAGCGGCCAGCTCCGGGGGCGGATCCTGCAGCAGCGCCCACTGGGTGAACCCGAGGTAAGACATGCCGATGGTGGCGAACCGGCCGGTGAACCAGGGCTGCTCGCGCAGCCAGGCCACCGTGTCGGCGCCGTCGGCGACCTCGTTGGCCATCGGCTCGAAATCCCCGCCCGACCCGAACGTGCCACGGACGCTCTGCAGCACGACGTGATAGCCCCGGTTCGCGTAGAACGCGCCGAACACCAGGGAGAACGGGAACGCGCGCCCGTACGGTCCCCGGACCAGCAGGGTGCCGACGGCCGCCGAGGTGGTCGGCGCGTAGTGATCGGCCACCAGCTCGACGCCGTCGCGCATCGGCACCCGGACCCGGTGCACGGTGTAATCGGCGGTCGCCGGCGGCAGGCGCAGCAGCCGCCCCACCGCCCTGCCGCCGAGGTGTCGCAGGGTGTGCAGCGTGGGCTGGGCGGCTCGCGTCGAGGTGATACTCACGGTGCCAGGTTAAGGCCCGGGCCGCCGGTCAGAACTTGTAGTACGGCGCCAGGTCGTTGGCGCGCTGCAGGTCGGTGGACATGCAATCCACCTCGGGATTGGAGTAGACCGTCGAGTAGTAGAGCGCCTGCTGCAGCACGCCGTAACTGGTCTTGAACACGACCATGCAGGAGTAATACCAGTAGCTGTTGTGATAGGTCGGCTTGAGCACCCAGTACTGCGCGGCGCGGTGTCCTGCGATGGTGGTCTCGACCGCGTCGGGCGGCAGGGTCTCCTCGTAGGTGCGCCAGATGATGGGTTCGACGGCCAGCTGGTAGTTACCCGCGTCGAAGTGGCAGCGCAGGCCGTCTTCGTGCTCGGGCGGGGTGAACGCCAGCCCGAGCCGCTGCACCGCATCGAACGGGATGTCCTCGCACGCGTCGAACGGCCGCGGGTCGGTGGTCGCCACGATCGGGCTCTTCATGGTGGTTTCCATCGGCGCCGCCGTCGAGCGCAGCTCCACGCGCCCGGGCCCCGCCGGCCCCGGCGCGGCGCCCTGCCACCCCACCGTGCCAGCTACGGCCGCTGCGACGAGGGCACCGACCGCCCCGATCAGACGCACCTTCGCGAACACGACACCCCCTGACGGCTCGGCGGCCCTTGCCCGGGAGTGTACAAGTCGCGTCGCCACGGCCACAGACAAACAAGAACACGTTCTAATGCCGCGGGCAAGGGCCGGTCCCGGCCGGCGCGCGGCCCCGGGTCATTAGTCTGGTTAATCGTGGCTGGTCAAAATGCGGGGCAGGAATCGGCGAATGGGGGGCAACCGACGCTGTGGGCCGTTTCCGACCTGCACACCGGCCACCTCGGCAACAAGCCGGTCACCGAATCGCTGCACCCGTCCTCGCCGGACGACTGGCTGATCGTCGCCGGAGACGTCGCCGAACGCACCGACGAGATCCGTTGGGCCCTTGACCTGCTGCGCCGCCGGTTCGCCAAGGTGATCTGGGTGCCGGGCAACCACGAGCTGTGGACGACCACGCGTGACCCGGTGCAGATCTTCGGCAAGGCCCGCTACGACTACCTGGTCAACATGTGCGACGAGATGGGCGTCGTCACGCCCGAGCATCCGTTCCCGGTGTGGACCGAGCGCGGCGGGCCGGCGACGATCGTGCCGATGTTCCTGCTCTACGACTACAGCTTCTTGCCCGAGGGCGCGGCCAGCAAAGCCGAGGGCCTGACCATCGCGCGGGAGCGCAACGTGGTCGCCACCGACGAATTCCTGCTGTCGCCGGAGCCGTATCCGACCCGGGAGGCCTGGTGCCGGGAGCGGCTGGCCGTCACGCGGGCCCGCCTCGAGCAGCTGGACTGGATGACACCGACCGTTCTGGTGAACCATTTCCCGCTGGTCCGCGACCCCTGCGACGCGCTGTTCTATCCGGAGTTCGCGCTGTGGTGCGGAACCACCAAGACCGCCGACTGGCACACCCGCTACAACGCCGTCTGTTCGGTCTACGGTCACCTGCACATCCCGCGTACCACCTGGTATGACGATGTGCGCTTCGAGGAGGTGTCGGTCGGTTACCCGCGGGAGTGGCGGCGCCGCAAACCGCACCACTGGCTGCGCCAGGTGCTGCCCGATCCGGAGTACGCGCCCGGTTACCTCAACGACTTCGGCGGCCACTTCGAGATCACTCCCGAGATGCGGCAGCAGGCCGCGCAGTTCCGGGAACGGTTGCGGCAGCGGCAATCACGATGACCGAGGACATGCTGGTTTCCTCGGTGCTGCCGACGGCGGACGGCCTGGCCTACTCGGAGGTGTATACCGATCCGCCCGGCCTCGCGCCGCTGCCCGAAGAGGAGCCGCTGATCGCGAGGTCGGTGGCCAAGCGCCGCAACGAGTTCATCACCGTCCGGCACTGCGCGCGGGTCGCGCTCGGCGAGCTCGGCCTGCCGCCGGTGCCGATCCTCAAGGGTGAGAAGGGCGAACCGTGCTGGCCCGACGGCGTGGTGGGCAGCCTCACCCATTGCACGGGCTATCGCGGCGCGGTCGTGGGGCGCACCGACGCGGTGCGCTCGGTGGGCATCGACGCCGAACCGCACGACGTGTTGCCCGACGGCGTGCTGAACGCGATCAGCCTGCCCGAGGAGCGGCACGAGATGAGCACCCTGCCCGACGGCCTGCACTGGGATCGAATCCTGTTCTGCGCCAAGGAAGCGACGTACAAGGCGTGGTTCCCGCTGACCAAGCGCTGGCTGGGCTTCGAGGACGCCCACATCGTGTTCGACCTCGACCCGCCCGACGGGGGCTCCACCGGGGTGTTCGTGTCCAAGATCCTGATCGATGGGCAGACGCTCGACGGCCCGCCGCTGACCGCGCTGAGGGGCCGGTGGTCGGTGGAGCGGGGACTGGTGCTGACCGCCATCGTGCTATGAGTCAAAGCCCCAGCGGGCCGGGCATAGTCGTCGTCGACAAGCCGGCCGGGATGACCAGCCACGACGTGGTCGGGCGCTGCCGGCGCATCTTCTCCACCCGCAGGGTCGGGCACGCGGGAACGCTGGACCCGATGGCCACCGGCGTGCTGGTGATCGGCGTCGACCGCGCCACCAAGATCCTCGGCCTGTTGACGGCGGCCCCCAAGTCCTACGCCGCCACCATCCGGCTTGGCCAGACCACCTCCACCGAGGACGCCGAAGGGGAAGTGCTGCACAGCGTTTCGGCCGCGCACCTGACGCGTGAGGCCATCACCGCCGCGGTGGCCGCCCTGCGCGGCGACATCGAGCAGGTGCCGTCGGCGGTCAGCGCGATCAAGGTCGACGGGCGGCGCGCCTACCGGCTGGTTCGCGAGGGCCGGGCCGTCGAGCTCGCGGCCCGCCCGGTGCGCATCGACCGGTTCGAGGTGCTCGACGTCCGGCCCGCCGGCCAGTTCGTCGACGTGGACGTGGAGGTGGACTGCTCGTCGGGGACCTACGTGCGCGCGCTCGCCCGCGACGTCGGGGCCGCGCTGGGCGTGGGCGGGCATCTGACGGCACTGCGGCGCACCCGCGTCGGTCGCTTCACGCTGGACCGGGCCCGCTCGCTCGACGACCTGGCCGAGCGGCCGGGCCTGTCGTTGACGCTGGACGAGGCGTGCCTGCTGATCTTTCCTCGCCGCGACCTGACCGCCGAGGAGGCCGAGGCGACGGCCAACGGGCGGCCGCTTGCGGCGGCCGGCATCGACGGCGTCTATGCCGCCTGCGACGCCGGCGGGCGGGTCATCGCGCTGCTGCGCGACGAGGGCGCGCGCACCAAGTCGGTGGTCGTGGTCCGCCCGGCGACGATGCGCGCCGCGGAGCGGCGAGGGGTGGGGGTGCCCCCAGCCGCGGAGCGGCGAGGGGGAGAGCCGGGCAATCCGACGTGAGCCCGGCGACGCTCGGGGAATAGGCTGTGACGCGGATCTCCTCAACCCTGTCGAAGAAGGGGCGCGCTATGTCGAACAAGGTTTACGTCGTCGGCGTCGGCATGACGAAATTCGAGAAGCCGGGCCGCCGCGAGGGCTGGGATTACCCCGACATGGCGCGCGAGTCCGGAACCAACGCGCTGGCCGACGCCGGCATCGACTACCGCGAGGTCCAGCAGGGCTACGTCGGCTACGTCGCGGGCGATTCGACGTCCGGGCAGCGGGCGCTCTACGAGCTGGGCATGACCGGCATCCCGATCGTCAACGTCAACAACAACTGCTCGACCGGCTCGACGGCACTGTTCCTGGCGGCGCAGGCGATCCGGGGCGGGCTGGCCGACTGCGCCATCGCGCTCGGCTTCGAGAAGATGCAACCCGGCTCGCTGGGCGGGGGAGCCCAGGACCGCGAATCGCCGATGGGCAAGCACGTCAAGGCGATGGCCGAGATCGACGAGTTCGCGATGCCCGTCGCGCCCTGGATGTTCGGCGCCGCCGGCCGCGAACACATGAGGCAATACGGCAGCACCGCAGAACATTTCGCCAAGATCGGCTACAAGAACCACAAGCACTCCGTCAACAACCCATTCGCGCAGTTCCAGGAGTCCTACACGCTCGAGGACATCCTGGCCGCGCGGATGATCTCCGACCCGCTGACCAAGCTGCAGTGCTCGCCCACGTCCGACGGTTCCGGCGCGGCGATCCTGGCCTCGGAGAACTTCGTCGACAGCCACGGGTTGGCCGCCCAGGCGGTGGAGATCGTCGGTCAGGCCATGACCACCGACTTCGCCTCCACCTTCGACGGAAGCGCCAAAAATCTGATCGGCTACGACATGAATGTTCAAGCGGCGCAACAGGTTTACCAGCAGTCCGGGTTGGGGCCCGAGGACTTCCAGGTGATCGAGCTGCACGACTGTTTTTCGGCCAACGAGTTGCTGCTGTATGAGGCGCTGGGGCTGTGCGGGCCGGGTGAGGCGCCCAAGCTGATCGACAACGGCGACACCACCTATGGCGGGCGCTGGGTGGTCAATCCGTCCGGCGGCCTGATCTCCAAGGGGCATCCGTTGGGTGCCACCGGGCTGGCGCAGTGCGCCGAGCTGACCTGGCAGCTGCGCGGCACCGCCGACAAGCGTCAGGTCGAGGGTGTCAGCGCCGCGCTGCAACACAACATCGGACTCGGTGGGGCCGCCGTCGTCACCGCCTACCAGCGCGCCGAACGCTAGCCCGAGCCAACTGGGGGCTAGCCCACCACCCAGATCGCCCGGGCGGCCGGGCTGCCCAGGTCGACGGTCGTCTCGGCTCCGTCGCCGTCGTCGATCGCCACTGAGATCATGCCGGCGAACTCGCGACGCGTCAGGACGCGCAGCCGCGAGTCGAGGTTGATGCCGACATCGGCGAAATAGCGCAGCATCTCCGGGTCGGCGTCGGAGATGCGGGCCACGGTTCCGGTGTCTCCGTCGCCGCACGCCCACAGCTGACGTGCCGGCGGAGTGGGCACCTGTCCGTCGGGGGCCGGGATCGGGTCCCCGTGCGGGTCGCGCTGCGGGAACCCCAGCTTGGCGTCGATGCGGGCCACCAGCCGATCCGACACCGCGTGTTCGAGCACCTCGGCCTCGTCGTGCACCTCGTCCCAGCCGTAGCCGAGCTCGTTCACCAGAAACGTCTCCAGCAGCCGGTGCCGGCGCACCATCGCCAGCGCGGCCCGCCTGCCCGCCTCGGTCAGGGTCACGGCCCCGTATTTCTCGTGGTCGACCAGGCCCTGCTCGGCGAGCTTGCGGATGGACTCCGACGCGGTGCTGGCCGACACCCCGATCTTCTCGGCGAGCATCTTGGTGCTGACCTTTTCGGGCGCGTCCTTGGGCGACCACTCCTGGGCGTTCCAGATGACCTTGAGGTAGTCCTGGCCGACGGCGGTGAGACCGCCACGCTCTTCGTCAGCCCTCACAACGACAAAGTTTAGGCAACCCAGACCTGATCGTGTGCTCCTCGCCACCCTCGCGGCGGCGGATCTCCCGGCGGACGGCGGGTGGCCGTAGGCTTGCCCTCGTGCAGCGGTGGCGCGGCCAAGACGAGATTCCCACGGACTGGGGCAGATGCGTGCTCACCATCGGCGTGTTCGATGGGGTGCACCGGGGCCATGCCGAATTGATCGCGCATGCGGTGAAGGCCGGGCGCGCGCGCAACGTGCCGACCGTGCTGATGACCTTCGACCCGCACCCGATGGAAGTGGTCTACCCGGGCAGCCACCCGGCGCAGCTGACGACGCTGACGCGGCGCGCGGAGCTGGTCGAGGAGATGGGCATCGATGTCTTCCTGGTGATGCCGTTCACCAGTGACTTCATGAAGCTGACCCCGGAGCGCTACGTCCACGAGCTGCTGGTGGAACACCTGCACGTGGTGGAGGTCGTGGTCGGGGAGAACTTCACGTTCGGCAAGAAGGCGGCCGGCAATGTCGAGACCCTGCGGCGCGCCGGGGAGCGCTTCGGGTTCGCGGTCGAGGCCATGTCGCTGCTGTCCGAGCACCACAGCAACGAGACGGTGACGTTTTCCTCCACCTACATCCGGTCCTGCGTGGACGCCGGTGACGTGGTGACGGCCATGGAGGCGCTGGGCCGCCCGCACCGCGTCGAGGGCGTCGTCGTCCGCGGCGAGGGCCGGGGCATGGAGCTGGGCTTCCCGACCGCCAACGTGGCGCCCCCGATGTACTCGGCGATCCCGGCCGACGGCGTGTACGCCGCGTGGTTCACCCTGCTCGGGCACGGGCCGGTGACCGGCACCGTCGTCCCGGGCGAGCGCTACCACGCCGCGGTGTCCGTCGGCACCAACCCCACGTTCTCGGGACGCACCCGCACCGTCGAGGCCTTCGTGCTGGACACCGCCGCCGACCTCTACGGCCAGTACGTGGCGCTGGACTTCGTCGGCCGCATCCGCGGGCAAACCAAGTTCGACTCGGTGCAGGACCTGATCGACGCGATGGGCAACGACACCGAGCGGGCCCGCGCGATGCTCTCGGCGCGGGACTGATCCGGGGCGGCGCCGGCCTGGGATTTCGGCCGGGGTCGCAGCCGCTGATAGACTCGCCCCCCGATATGGCGTGTGCTGCAGTCCGCGGCGGCCACGTACACGTTTTTTCGCGGCACCCAATTGATGGAGATGTTTCGTGGCGCTGACAGCCGAGCAGAAAAAGGAAATCCTGGGCAACTACGGCCTGCACGACACCGACACCGGTTCCCCGGAGGCCCAGGTCGCGCTGCTGACCAAACGGATCGCCGACCTGACCGAGCACCTCAAGGTGCACAAGCACGATCACCACTCCCGGCGGGGCCTGCTCCTGCTGGTCGGTCGGCGGCGCCGGCTGCTCAAGTACGTCGCTCAGATCGACGTGGAACGGTACCGCTCGCTGGTCGAGCGTCTGGGTCTGCGTCGCTGACGCTCGGAAACCGCCAATCGGCGAAGCCCTGCCGGCGGCGCAAGTTCGCCATGTAGAGTAGGAGCGTTCTGGGCCGGTTCGGCCCGAGCAAACGGTGCGGTCACGCAGATCCGCGTGTGCCGTTCCAGCGTGTCACTGCGCACGTCACCAGGGAGCAGCCCGGTCTGCATCGGGCGGTCTTCGGTAGTGGCTGCCGGGCTCTCCGGATCTGGGGCAGGTCGGCAGCTTCGATCGATGGCCGTAGCCGCATTCAGACTCTTTCCTCTCCTTAGGAAGCTCTCGGGTTACCTGCGCGTGACCACGCGAAAAAGCTGAATACCCAGAGAGGCCGTACGGACACCTATGTCTGTCGCTGAAATTGAAGAAGGCGTGTTCGAGGCAACCGCCGTTATCGACAACGGGAGCCTCGGCACCCGCACCATCCGTTTCGAGACCGGCCGGCTGGCCCAGCAGGCCGCCGGCGCCGTCGTCGCCTACCTCGACGACGAGAACATGCTGTTGTCGGCGACCACCGCCAGCAAGAGCCCCAAGGAGCACTTCGACTTCTTCCCGCTGACGGTCGACGTCGAGGAGCGGATGTACGCCGCCGGCCGCATCCCCGGCTCGTTCTTCCGCCGCGAGGGCCGCCCCTCCACCGACGCGATCCTGACCTGCCGGCTGATCGACCGCCCGCTGCGGCCGTCGTTCGTCTCCGGCCTGCGCAACGAGATCCAGGTCGTGGTGACGATCATGAGCCTGGACCCCAACGACCTGTACGACGTGCTGGCGATCAACGCCGCGTCGGCCTCCACCCAGCTGGCCGGCCTGCCGTTCTCCGGTCCCATCGGGGGCGTGCGGGTGGCGCTGATCGACGGCACCTGGGTCGCCTTCCCCACGGTCGAGCAGCTCGAGCGGGCCGTGTTCGACATGGTGGTGGCGGGCCGGATCGTCGGCGAACAGGGCGGTGCGCCCGGAAACGTCGACGTCGCGATCATGATGGTCGAGGCCGAGGCCACCGAGAACGTCATCGAGCTCGTCGAGGGCGGGGCCCAGGCGCCGACGGAGACCGTCGTGGCCGAGGGCCTGGAGGCCGCCAAGCCGTTCATCGCCGCGCTGTGCACCGCGCAGCAGGAGCTGGCCGACGCGGCCGCGAAGCCCACCGGCGACTACCCGACGTTTCCCGACTACGGCGAAGACGTCTACTACTCGGTGGCCTCGGTGGCCACCGACGAGCTGGCCAAGGCGCTGACCATCGGCGGCAAGGCCGAGCGCGACGCGCGCACCGACGAGCTCAAAGCCGAGGTGCTCACGCGGCTCGCCGGCGCCTCTGGGACCTACGAGGGCCGCGAGAAGGAGGTCGGCGCCGCGTTCCGCTCGCTGACCAAGAAGCTGGTTCGCCAGCGCATCCTGACCGACCACTTCCGCATCGACGGCCGGGGTGTCACCGACATCCGCGCGCTGTCGGCCGAGGTGGCCATCGTGCCCCGGGCGCACGGCAGCGCGCTGTTCGAGCGCGGCGAGACCCAGATCCTGGGAGTGACCACCCTCGACATGGTCAAGATGGCCCAGCAGATCGACTCGCTGGGGCCCGAGACCAGCAAGCGCTACATGCACCACTACAACTTCCCGCCGTATTCGACCGGTGAAACCGGCCGGGTCGGCTCGCCCAAGCGCCGCGAGATCGGGCACGGGGCGCTGGCCGAGCGGGCGTTGATCCCGGTGCTGCCCAGCGTCGAGGAGTTCCCGTACGCGATCCGCCAGGTGTCCGAGGCGCTGGGTTCCAACGGCTCGACGTCGATGGGATCGGTGTGCGCGTCCACGCTGGCGCTGCTCAACGCCGGGGTGCCGCTGAAGGCGCCGGTCGCCGGCATCGCGATGGGGCTGGTCTCCGACGACGTCGAGGTGGACGGCAAGGCCGAGCGCCGATTCGTCACCCTGACCGACATCCTGGGCGCCGAGGACGCGTTCGGCGACATGGACTTCAAGTGCGCCGGCACCAAGGAGTTCGTCACCGCGCTGCAGCTGGACACCAAGCTCGACGGCATCCCGTCCCAGGTGCTGGCGGGCGCGCTGGCGCAGGCCAAGGACGCCCGGCTGACCATTCTCGAGGTGATGGCCGAGGCCATCGACGAGCCCGACGAGATGAGCCCCTACGCGCCGCGGGTGACCACCATCAAGGTCCCGGTGGACAAGATCGGTGAGGTGATCGGGCCCAAGGGCAAGGTCATCAACGCGATCACCGAGGAGACCGGCGCGCAGATCTCCATCGAGGACGACGGCACCGTGTTCGTCGGCGCCACCGACGGCCCCTCGGCGCAGGCGGCGATCGACCGGATCAACGCCATCGCCAACCCGCAGCTGCCCACCGTGGGCGAGCGGTTCCTCGGCACCGTGGTCAAGACCACCGATTTCGGTGCGTTCGTGTCGCTGCTGCCGGGACGCGACGGCCTGGTCCACATCTCCAAGCTCGGCAAGGGCAAGCGCATCGCGAAGGTCGAGGACGTCGTCAACGTCGGCGACAAACTGCGGGTCGAGATCGCCGACATCGACAAGCGCGGCAAGATCTCGCTGGTGCTGGTCGAGGAAGACGCCGCGGCCCCGGCCGATGCCGGGGCTCCTCAGGAGGCCACGCCAGCCGATGCCGCTAGCTGACCCAGGAAGGCCAGCGGCTGTCGCCGCGTTGCGGCGCGGCAAGCACACCGCCACGGCGGAACCGGACCGCCAGTCCGCGCTGCGCCGCAGCACGCTTCCGGGCGGTCTGCGGGTCGTCACCGAGTACCTGCCATCGGTGCGCTCCGCGTCCGTCGGCGTCTGGGTCGGCGTCGGCTCGCGCGACGAGGGTGCCACCGTGGCGGGCGCGGCCCACTTCCTCGAGCATCTGCTGTTCAAGTCGACGCCCACCCGCAGTGCCGTGGACATCGCGCAGGCGATGGACGCCGTCGGCGGGGAGCTGAACGCCTTCACGGCCAAGGAGCACACCTGCTACTACGCGCACGTGCTCGACAGCGACCTGGAGCTGGCCGTCGACCTGGTGGCCGACGTCGTGCTCAACGGCCGCTGCGCCGCCGAAGACGTCGAGCTGGAGCGCGACGTGGTGCTCGAAGAGATCGCGATGCGCGACGACGACCCCGAGGACGCGCTGGGGGACATGTTCCTGGGCGCGATGTTCGGCGATCACCCGGTGGGCCGGCCGGTGATCGGCACCGCGCAGTCGGTGTCGTCGATGACCCGGACGCAGCTGCACTCGTTCCACGTGCGCCGCTACACGCCGGACCGCATGGTGGTCGCGGTGGCCGGCAACGTCGACCACGACGAGGTCGTGGCGCTGGTGCGTATGCACTTCGGGCCGCACCTGGTCCGCGGGCGCCGGCCCATCGCCCCGCGCAAGGGCGCCGGACGGGTGACCGGACAGCCCCGGTTGATGCTGGGCAACCGGGACGCCGAGCAGACCCATGTGTCGCTGGGCGTGCGTACCCCGGGGCGTAGCTGGCGGCACCGCTGGGCGCTGTCGGTGTTGCACAGCGCGCTGGGCGGCGGCCTGAGTTCCCGGCTGTTCCAAGAAGTTCGCGAGTTGCGCGGGCTGGCCTACTCGGTCTACTCGACGGTGGACATCTTTGCCGACAGTGGCGCGCTGTCTATCTATGCCGCCTGCCAGCCCGAGCGGTTCGCCGAGGTGATGCAGGTCACCAACGAGGTCCTCGAGTCGGTGGCCCGCGACGGCATCACCGAGGCGGAGTGCCGCATCGCGAAGGGGTCGTTGCGCGGCGGGCTGGTCCTCGGTTTGGAGGATTCCAGCTCGCGGATGAGCCGTCTGGGCCGCAACGAACTGAACTACGGCGAGCACCGCAGCATCGAGCACACCCTGCGGCAAATCGACCAGGTGACGGTCGAGGAGGTCAACGCGGTTGCCCGCCGGCTGCTGAGCCAGCCCTACGGCGCCGCCGTCCTGGGGCCCTATGCCTCCAAACGGTCACTGCCCCAACGACTTCGGGCGATGGTAAATTAGCTCCGTGGTACTGGGCTTTTGGGACATCATGGTGCCCATCGTGGGTGCGCCGATGGCCGGCGGACCGGGCACGCCCGAGCTGGCCGCGGCGGTGTCCAACGCGGGCGGGCTCGGCTTCGTCCCCGGCGGCCACCGCAGCGCGGAGCGGTTCGCCGAGGACATCGCCGCCGCGCGCGCGGCCACCACCGGCCCGCTCGGCGTCAACCTGTTCGTTCCCCAGCCCAGCGTCGCGGACTGGGTGGCGCTGGACTACTACGCCGAGGAACTCGAGGAGATCGCCGACTACTACCAGGTCGAGGTCGGACACCCGCAATACGGCGACGACGACGACTGGGAGCGCAAGCTCGAAGTGGTGGCCGACGTGCGGCCCGAGCTGGTCTCGTTCACCTTCGGTGTCCCGCCACCCGACGTCATCCGGAGACTGGGGGCGCTGGGCCTGCTGGTGATGGTCACGGTGACGTCGGTGTACGAGGCGGGCGTGGCCGTCGCCGCCGGCGCGGACAGCCTGATTGTGCAGGGCCCCGACGCGGGCGGGCACCGGGGCACGTTCGCCCCCGACATGGAGCCCAGCAATGAATCGCTGCACCATCTGATCGACCGCATCCGCCATGCGCACGACGTCCCGGTCATCGCGGCCGGTGGGCTGGGCACCGCGCGCGACGTCGCGGCGGTGCTGCACCGGGGCGCCGTTGCCGCACAGGTCGGCACCGCGCTGCTGCTCAGCGACGAAGCCGGCACCAGCGCCGCGCACCGCACCGCCCTGAAGAATCCGGTCTTCGGCACCACCGTCGTCACGCGCGCCTTCTCGGGCCGCTACGCGCGCGGCCTGGAGAACAACTTCACCCGCCTGCTCGACAACGTGGCGCCGCTGGGCTACCCGGAGGTCAACCAGATGACCACCCCGATCCGGGAGGCGGCGGCCGCCCTGGAGGACCCGAACGGGATACCGCTGTGGGCCGGAACGTCGTTCAAGGAGGCGAAGGCGGGGCCGGCGGCCGACATCATCGACAGCCTGGTGGAGCGCGATTAGGTCAGCAGGCCCGCCGGATCGGTGAACGGCAAGTCCAGGTCGGTGGCCACCGGTTCGGACAGCAGCCCGCCGTCGTGCGTCGAAAGGCCTTTCGCCAGAGCGGGATCCGATCGGCACGCCGCCCGCCAGCCGCGGTCGGCCAGTTCGAGCACGTACGGCATGGTCGCATTGGTCAGCGCCACGGTGGACGTCTTGGGCACCGCGCTGGGCATGTTCGCCACGCAGTAGAACTGCTTGTCGTACACGGCGAACGTCGGGTCGTCGTGTGTGGTCGGCCGGGAATCCGCGAAACAGCCGCCCTGGTCGATGGAGATGTCCACCAACACCGCGCCCGGCTTCATCTGTGCCACAAGCGAATTGGGAACCAGCTCCGGTGCCTTGCCGCCCGGCAACAGGACCGCGCCGATCAGCAGGTCGGCGCGCGTGACGGTGCCCTCCAGCTCGTAGGCCGACGAGTAGCGCGTGCGGACCTGTCCGCCGAATTCGGCATCGAGCACGCGCAGCTTGCCGATGTTGACGTCGAGGACCGTCACGTTCGCGCCCATGCCGTTTGCGACCCGGGCGGCGTTGTAGCCGGCCGTACCCGCACCGATCACCACGACGTCGGCCGGCTTGACGCCCGGGACCCCGCCCATCAGTACGCCGCGGCCGCCGTGCGTGCGCATCAGGTGGTAGGCGCCGACCTGGGCCGAGAGCCGGCCGGCGACCTCGCTCATCGGCGCCAGCAACGGCAACGTGCCGTCGGCCGCCTGCACAGTCTCGTAGGCGATCGACGTTGTGCCGGAAGCCAATAGCGCTTGGGTGCAGGTGCGGGAGGCGGCCAGGTGCAGATAGGTGAAGAGCACCTGATCCCGGCGCAGGAGGCCGTACTCGGGCTCAATCGGTTCCTTCACCTTGAGCAGCAGGTCGGCCTCGGCCCACACCTGTTCGGCCGAGTCGGCCAATCGGGCGCCCGCCGCCTTGAACTCGTCGTCGGGGATGGACGACCCGTCCCCGGCGCCGGCCTGCACGAGCACTTCGTGGCCGCGGCGGGTCAGTTCGGCGACGCCGGCAGGGGTGATGGCCACTCTGAACTCGTTGACCTTGGTCTCGGTCGGTACGCCGACTCGCATGCTTGCCCCTCGCTCTGGACGGTTCGCACTCAAGTGTGGAGAAAGTTCGGAGGGGCCGCAATCACGGTGGGATCCGGCGCGTGCTGGCTATGATCGGCGGATGACTGATCCGTGCGTGACGGCCACCGTGCAGGTCGACGCCCGCCCCGAGGTGGTGTATCGGCTCCTCACCGACCTGCCGACGCTGGCCTCGTTCGCCGAGGAGGCGGTGGCGATGGAGTGGCGCAAAGGCGATGCCGCGCGGCCCGGGGCCGTGTTCACCGGTCACAACGAAAGCGGCAAACGACGCTGGAGCACCACGTGCAACGTCACCGACGCGGAACCGGGCCGCGTCTTCGCGTTCGATGTGCGACACACCGTCCTTCCGATCGCGCGCTGGCAATACGACATCGTGGCCGCCGACGGCGGCTGCCGGGTCACCGAGAGTACCTGGGACCGCAGGCCCCGCTGGTTCCGCAAGCTCGCCGGCAGGGCCACCGGTGTTCCGGATCGCGTGGCCGCCAACACCGAACACATCCGGCTCACCTTGCAGCGCCTCAAGCAGCGCGCCGAGTCCGAGTAGCCGGCGGCCGCCGAAGCTAACGCCGACGGAGCCGATAGCCCCGATGGGCGATCTTGACACCGGGCAGCGGCTCCCAGTCCAGGGTGCGCCCGTCGGCGCGAAAGTCGTTCTTCTCGTAGAAGAGTCGCGCCTGAGTGTTGTGTTCGGCGCACCACAGGACGACGTCTCCGGGCGGGCTCTCGGTCAGGGCCGTGGCCAGCAGGCGCATTCCGACACCGTGGCGCTGGCGGTCGGCGGCGATGTAGAGCGAATCGAGTTCGATCTGCTCGGGGTTCGCGGGATCGGGGCCGAAGATCGTCATACCGATTGTCCGCGAACCGGATTCGGCCAGCCACATGCTCCAGCGCCTGCGCCGCAGAATGCCCGGGTACGCCAGGATGGCCCAGCGCCGCGGCGATCCGAGGAGGTCGAGCGTGGCGTCCGGCAGCACGCCGGCCCAGGACTGCCGCCAGACCGGATAGTGCATCTCGGCGACCCGGGCGAGATCGCTCGGGGCGGCTCGGCGGATCGCGATGTCGCACGGGATGTCGCCGGTCGTCACGGACGTGATTGCTCCAGGTAGGCGGCCAGCGCGTTGGTCAGGCCGCGCCGCGCCATGTCCAGGTCGGCGTAGGAGCCGAGCTGCCGCTCGGACACCAGGCCGCGCATCGCGCCGGGGATCAGGGCGGCCACCTCGCGCACCCGATCGGGGTCGACGTCCAGGCCGGCGAAGGCGTTCTGGCAGGTTTCCAGCCAGCTCTTGCCCCAGGAGAACAGCTCGGCGGCGGTGCGCGGGAACAGGCGCTCGAGCTCGCCGGGGTCGCGGGGGAGCGCCGCCCGCAGGTTCTCGATCGCCCGGGAATCCGGCGACGCCAACCCGTCGTAGAGGGTGTCGACGATCGCGCCGACCCGCTCGCGCAGGGGCGCGTCCGGTGAGACCGGGGTCGACAGGGTCGAGAATGTCGCCGCGCGCCGTTCGGCGGTGCGGTGCAGCACGGCCGCCCAGAAACCGTCGGTGTCGCCGAACTGGTACTGCACGGCGCCCCAGGTGGCGCCGATCTCCTTGGCGATGCGGTTGGCCGACACCGAACCCGGGTCGCCGGAGGCCAACGACTTGAGCGCGGCTTCGAGCATGCTTTCTCGCGTGGCGTTGCCACGCCGATTGGGGCGCCGGCTCGCGGTTCCGGCCGGGCTAACCTGCCGAGTCATCTGCCGAGCCTAGCGCGCCCCAGGGTTTCATAGAGGGTACTTTGATTTGGCTGAGCGTCCCGCCTATCATTTCTGCCAAGGAGGGATCCCGCATGGCTAAGCCGCCGTTGTCGATGACACCAACCGGCTGGTTCCAGGTCGCCTGGTCCGACGAGATCGGCGTGGGCGACGTGCACACGATGAAGTACTTCGGGCAGGAGATGGTCGCGTGGCGGGCCGAGTCCGGTCAGCTCACCGTGATGAACGCCTACTGCGAGCACCTCGGCGCGCATCTGGGTTATGGCGGCACGGTCGTCGGCGAGGTGTTGCAGTGCCCGTTCCACGGCTGGCAATGGAGCCAGGAGGGCCGCAACGTCTGCATTCCCTACCAGGACCGGCCCAACCGGGGCCGTCGCATCCGCACCTACCCCGTGGTGGAGCGCAACGCCTCGGTCTACATCTGGCACGACGTCGAGCGCCGTGAGCCGTATTTCGACGCGCCGGACGTCTTCGCCGCGTTCGGCGACGGCAGCAGCGCCGACGACTACTACCCGCAGCAGCGGTTGTATCGGCAGGCCTTGGAGCTGCATCCCCAGTACGTGCTCGAAAACGGGGTCGACTTCGCGCATTTCAAATTCGTGCACAACACGCCCATCGTGCCCGTGTTCACCCGTCATGACTTCGCCGAACCGGTGTCGTTCGTCGACTTCACCATCACGTTCGAAGGTGACGACGGGCAGAAGATCGAGGACGTCAACAGCGGTGTCGAGGCCATCAACGGCGGCTTGGGCATCGCGGTGACCAAGAGTTGGGGGATGATCGACAACCGCACCATCTCCGCGGTCACCCCGGTCGACGAGTTCACCTGCGACGTCCGGTTCATGGTCTACATCGGCCGGACGCCGGGTAAAGACCCCGACCGCGCCGAGCGCAAGGCGGCCGAGTTCGGCCGCGAAGTGATCCGGCAGTTCGAACAGGACATCGAGATCTGGCGGCACCAGCGCTACTCGGACCCGCCGGCACTGGCCACCGACGAGTACCAGGGTTTCACCGCAATTCGCAAGTGGGCCAAACAGTTCTACCCCGAGGCGTTCGCATCACAGGAAGGCTCAATGCAATGACCAGCGCACCGATCCGCGTGTTCCAGGTGGCCACCGGAAACGTCGGTTCGGAGATGATCAAGCGGATCGCGACCCAGCCCGACCTGGAACTCATTGGCGTGCACTGCTATTCGCCGGAGAAGATCGGGAAGGACGCCGGCGAGCTCGCCGGTGTGGCGCCCAACGGGGTGAAGGCCACCGGCACCATCGAGGAGATCATCGCCGCCAAGCCGGACGTACTCACCTTCCACGGCGTGTTCCCCGACGAGGACCTCTATGTCAAGGTGCTCGAGGCGGGCATCAACGTCGTCACCACCGCCGACTGGATCACCGGCTGGCACCGCGACAAAAACCATCCGCACCCGTCGGGCAAGCCGGTGAGCCGGCTACTGGCCGAGGCCTGCGAAAAGGGCGGCGCGACGTTCTACGGGACCGGGATGAACCCGGGCCTGAACCAGATTCTGGGCGTGGTGTGTTCGGCCGACGTCGCCGACATCGAGAACGTCACCACGATCGAATCCGTGGACGTGTCATGCCACCACTCCAAGGACACCTGGATCGAGGTGGGCTATGGCCAGCCGGTCGACGATCCGGAAATCCCGGCCAAGCTGGAGAAGTACACCCGCGTGTTCGCCGACAGCGTGCTCATGATGGCCGATTGCTTCGACCTGCCCCTCGACGAGGTGAAGTTCAGCTACGAGCTCGGCGCTTGCACCAAGGACGTGGATCTGGGCTGGTACACCCTGCCCAAGGGCTCGCTGGGCGGCAACTACATCAAGTACCAGGGCATGGTGGACGGCGTGCCCCGGGTCGAGACGCACCTGGAATGGCAGATGACCCCGCACACCGACCCGAGCTGGAACATCAAGGGCTGCTACATCACCCAGATCAAGGGCGACCCCTGCATCTACAACAAACACATGATCTTCCCCAAGCCCGGCGTCGACCTGTCCAACCCGGACAACTTCGCCTCCATCGGCATGACCGTCACCGGCATGCCGGCGCTGGCCTCGATCAAATCGGTCGTCGCGGCGCCGCCGGGACTCATCACCAGCGCCGACCTGCCACTGCGCGGGTTCGCGGGGCGGTTCAAGATCTAGGTCAAGGGTCCGCAAGCCGTTCCGGGTGGTGGTAGTCGTTGGTGCCCGGGCCGCGGCCCTGTTGCGGCGGCGGTATCCATTCGGTGCGCCCGTTCGGGAGTCTCCTTGTCCGCCAGCCCCTGTCGATCAGCTTGTGGTGCGGCGTGCAGGCGAACGCGATGTTGTCGGCGTCGGTCGGGCCGCCGGTGGCCCAGTCGTCGAGATGGTGGACCTCGCACCAGTAGCCGGGCGCATCACAGCCGGGATGCGTGCAGCCGCGGTCCTTCGCGTACAACACGATACGCTGGTCCGGCGTGGCGATTCGCCGCGTCCGGCCGAGATACAGCGGGCGCCCGGAGTGTTGATCGAAGACGGCCAGATAGTGGTAGGCATGGCGTGCCATCCGGATCACGTCGCGCATGGGGAGCACCGTTCCGCCGCCGGTGACCGCCCGCCCGGTGCCCGCCGTCAGCTCCTGCAGCGTGGTGGAGACGATGACGGTGACCGGCAACCCGTTGTGCGCGCCCAGTTTCGGATCGCCCAGTCGGCCCCGGACCAACGCGTTGAGCGCGTCATGCTGGCGCTGCGCGTGGCTGCGCACGTCGCCGCTCGCCGACTCGTCGCTGGGTTCGCCGTCGACACAGGGCTTTTCGTCGTCCGGGTTGCACGCGCCGGGCGCGGCGAACCGCGCCAGCCAGGCATCCAGGTTGGCCCGCAACTCCGGGGAAGCGACCAGTTTGCCGATGCTCATCCCGTCGATGCGCTGGCCACTCCAGGTGAATCCGCGCTGCCGGGCGCGGTCGGCGCCGGAGAATTTTCCGTCGGGGTTGATCCGCACCGCGCACTGGTTCGCGACCTTCTGCAACTGGTCGGGACGCAGGCCCACCGCCTGCCGGGCCAGGAAACGCTCGGCCGCATCCACCTGATCGGCGGGTGTGGCGTCTGGCAGGTCGCGTACGAAGGTCTGGATCACCCGCAGGTGCTGACCATCAAGAAGGCCGTTCCGCCACGCCCGGGCGGTGGCCGGCAACTCCGGCGGCAGCACCTCGCCGGTCAGGGTCAGGCGCGTCGATAGCTGTCTCGCGTCCCGAACTCGACGGCATGCCTCGGCATAGCTGATCCGCAACCAGTCCCCGATGACCTTGTGAACCGGCCCGCCCAGGTCGCCGGGATCCTCGCGCGCCAGCCCCGCGATCAGGTCATGACTCGTCGCGACCTGCCGCCGGCGCGAGGTCTCGAGACACTCCAGCACCCGCAGCCTGACCACCGGGCTCAGCGCGTCAAAGTTCAGCTCGCGGAGCGCCGCGTCGGCCGCGTCCCGCGCCTCCAGGGCGGCGGCCACCTCCGACGGAAGCTCGATCGAACCCATGTTCGAACACTATCGGGGAGCCTCCGCCGAGCACCACCGAGAAAGCGACCGCTGTGGATAAACACCCGACTGTGGATGAATCGGCCCGGTCTAGGGTGAACCTCATGCGGGTAGGCGTCTTGGGAGCCAAAGGCAAGGTCGGTTCGGCGATGGTGGCCGGCGTGCAGGCCGCCGACGACTTGACGCTGTCCGCGGAGGTGGACGCCGGCGACCCGCTGAGCCTGTTCACCGACTCGGACACCGAGGTGGTCATCGACTTCACCCATCCCGACGTGGTGATGGGCAACCTGGAGTTCCTGATCGGCAACGGGATTCACGCCGTCGTCGGCACCACCGGCTTCACCGCCGAGCGCATGCAGCAGGTCGAGGCGTGGCTCAACAAAAAGCCCGACACCTCGGTGCTGATCGCGCCCAACTTCGCGATCGGCGCGGTGCTGTCGATGCATTTCGCCAAGCAGGCGGCGCGTTTCTTCGAGTCGGTGGAGGTGATCGAGCTACACCACCCGCACAAGGCCGACGCCCCGTCCGGTACCGCCGCGCGCACCGCGAAGCTGATCGCCGAAGCGCGAAAAGGCCTGCCGCCCAACCCCGATGCCACCAGCACCAGCCTGCCCGGCGCGCGCGGCGCCGACGTCGACGGCATCCCGGTGCACTCGGTGCGGCTGGCCGGGCTGGTCGCCCACCAGGAGATCCTGTTCGGCACCGAGGGGGAGACGCTCACCATCCGTCACGACAGCCTGGACCGCACCTCGTTCGTGCCGGGCGTGCTGCTGGCGGTGCGGCGCGTCAAGGAACGGCCCGGCCTGACCGTGGGGCTCGAGCCCCTGCTCGACCTGCAGTGAACCGGCGATGAGCGCCGCACTGCGCACCCAGTTGCTCATCGCGTTCATGTGCGTCGCGATGCTGGCGTACTTCGTGTTGCTGGGGCGGATGGCCGTCGCGCTGATCGCCTCGGGCCGGGCGGCCGCCGTGGGGCTGGGCCTGGCGGTGTTGATCATGCCCGTGATCGGGCTGTGGGCGATGATCGCGACCCTGCGCAACGGGTTCGCCCACCAGAAGCTGGCCCACCTGATCGCGGCCGACGGCATGGAGCTCGACACCAGCGCGCTGCCACGGCGGGCCTCGGGCCGCATCGAGCGGGACGCCGCCGACGCACTGTTCGCCGAGGTGCGCACCGAAGTCGAAGACCACCCCGATGATTGGCGGCGCTGGTACCGGCTCGCCCGCGCGTACGACTACGCGGGGGATCGCCGCCGGGCGCGGGCAGCGATGAAGACGGCGCTCGAATTGCAGGGCCGCCCATGAGCAAGACGCTGCTGATCGTCCACCACACACCGTCCCCGCACTGCCACGAGATGTTCGAGGCGGTCGTCTCCGGAGCCACCGATCCGGAGATCGAGGGTGTCGAGGTCATCCGGCGACCCGCGCTGACCGTGTCGCCGGCCGAGATGCTGAGCGCCGACGGCTATCTGCTGGGCAGCCCCGCCAACCTGGGCTACATGAGCGGGGCGCTCAAGCACGCGTTCGACTGCGCCTACTACCAGCTGCTCGACTCGACGCGCGGGCGCCCGTTCGGCCTTTACCTGCACGGCAACGAGGGCACCGAGGGCGCCGAGCGCGGCGTCATGTCGATCACCACCGGCCTGGGCTGGACGAAAGCCGCGGAGACCGTGGTGGTTTCGGGCAAGCCGGACAAGGGCGACCTGCAGGCCTGCTGGGAACTCGGCGCGACGGTTGCCGCCCAGCTGATGGACTAGGAGAATTCCGGCCGGAACGCCTCGGCCGGCTGGGCCAGGGCCAGTGCCGAGCTGGTGCCGATCGGGCCGTGCCGGTCGAACAAGGTGGCGGCGCCGGTGGCCACCCCGGCCGTGCCGTAATGGCTTTGCGCGGCCAGGCCCAGGTACTCACCGTCGGGCAGGCGGCTGGCGGTGACCGTGTAGTCGGCGTTGATGTAGCGCAATCCGCCGGTGCCCCAATGGGTCAGCGAACTGGTGACGTCACCGACGAAGGCCAGGCGGGTGAACGGGGTCAGTGGGTGGCCCTGCACCATCGGGCGAAACAGCCGCGTCCAGGCGAACTTCTGGGAATGCGACTGTTCCCACTCGCCGGCCGCGATGCCCGGACTTCCCGCCGCGGTGGCCCCGTAACCCCAGATCAGAAACGGCATCTCGGCCGGGAAACCCTCGGAGTCGGCCGGCAGCGGCGGCATCGTCAGGGGTGCCGACCACACCGCACCGTCGGGATGTTCCCCGCGCCGCAGGAACAGCGCGCTGGCCCGCGCGACGGTGTTTCCGTTCTGCACCAGGGCGCCGTCGACCAGCTTGATCCGCCGGCCTTCCCGCTGCACCGAGGTCCGGATCTGCACGGGTTCGAGCAACGCCGGACGGAGCAGGTCGACCGTGAGGCGGGCCGGCTGGAAGTCGGGCTCGATGCCGGATCGTTCTATGCCCCAACCCAACAGGCCGCCGACGATCTGGCCCCCCATCGCGGCGCCCCACGGCCCCCGGGTCATCGCGCCCGGGACATACGAGTCGCCGTCGACGGTGAAGAATGCCTCGGGCGTAACGGCGGAATCATTCGTCACCGCTATGACGATAGGACACTCCGACGGTGAAACCTGCGCGGGCGTCAGGCGCGGGTGGGGATCGCCACCCGCAGCGCGGTCCCGCCACCGGGCGGGCTGGCGATGTCGAGGTGACCGCCAAGCGCTTCGACCCGGTCTGTCAATCCGACGAGCCCGGATCCGTTGCGGCTGTCGGCGCCGCCGACTCCGTCGTCGCGGATGGCGACCGTCAGTTGCGACTCGTCGGTTCGGGCGTCGACGTCGACGAGTGAGGCGTGCGCATGCCGGGCGGCGTTGGTAAGTGCCTCCGCCACAACGTAATACACCGCGACCTCGGCAGACTCGGGAATCTGTTCGTCCAGGGCCAGGCGCACGGTGACCGGTACGGGGCAGCGGCGGGCGAGCGCCTCGAGCGCCGGTCCGAGCCCGCCTCTGGACAGGATCGCCGGATGGATCCCCCGGGCGAGCTCCTGGAGATCGGCAGATGCCGCGTTCAAACCCGTCACGACGGCCGAGATTTCGTCCTTCAGCGGACCCAGTTCGGGCGGAACCCCGGCCTCGATCGAGCGCAGTTGCAGGGCAAGCGATACCAGACGCTGCTGCGCCCCATCGTGCAGATCACGCTCCAGGCGGCGGCGGGCGTCGTCGGCGGCCGTGACGATCCGTGCTCGGGACGCCGTGAGCGCCGCGTGGGCTTCGGCATTGGCAACGGCGACGGCAACGAGTTCGGTGAACTCGCCGATCCGCTGTTCGGTGTCCGGCGGCAGCGGCTCCGCGGAGGAGCCGACGACGGCGACACCCCACAGCCTGCCCTCGACCACGATGGGCGCCCCCACGCCGCTGCGCAATCCGAGGCGGCGAATCAGCGCAGCCACGTCACCAACCGCCGTGTCGTGACTGTCCATTCGAGCGGGTTGACCGGAATCGGCCACCATCGCGCCGATGTTCTGCCCGTCCAACGACCAGCGGCTACCGACGGGCATCCGCGCCACCTGAACCGGGTCGTCGCGGCCCGCGACAAGCGTTGCGGTGCCGTCGCTCTCGTAGCGCCAGAGTGCGGCATTGGCAACGCCGAGCGACCTGGCCAGCTCGTTGGCGACGGCCGGGAAGACGTCCGATGGCCGAACGCCGCGCGCGACCAGGGTCGCGACCCGGCGCAGCGCGGCTTGTCGGTCGGCCAGCGCACCGAGCTCGTCGCGGCTCGCCTCGGCGTCTCGCCGCCGCTGTTCGGCGTCTGCGGCGTGCGCTCGTGCGGTGCGCGCCAAGGCGTTTGCCGCCAGGCCGACGACCACGAAGACCAGCAACGCCGTCCAGTCCTGGGGCTGGGTCGGCACCATCGTGCTGTCCGGCCAGTTGCGAAAGTAGACGAAAGCGAGCGCGCTGAGGGCCGCGGTGGCGGCGGCCAGTCCGGCGCCCCAGCCGGTAGCGACGATCAGGACGCCGATCAGGTAGAGGACGCCGAAGGCGTTTTCTTCGGCGAGTGTCTTCAGCAGCAGCATCACGGAGGTTTCCACCGCAATGCAGGCGGCGGCGACCGCGACGCCCAGCGGCGTGGGTAGCGGGTTCCGCGACAGCGACCTCGAGCCGAGGCGGGACAGGTTCTCCGACTTGGCTTTCGGCACCGGTCAGCGGGCCTTCAGGAAGGTGACGACGGCACGAACCCGCCGGTGATCGTCCGGGGTCTCGCGCAGCTCCAGCTTGGTCATGATGCTGCGGACGTGCTTTTCGACGGTGCCCTCGGTAACCCACAGGCGGCGGGCGATGCCGGCGTTGGAGCGCCCTTCCGCCATCAGGGCAAGGACTTCCAACTCCCGTGGGCTCAGCACGGCCAGCGGATCGTTGCGCGTGCGCGATTCGACCAACTCCTGGACCAGCGCGGGATCGACCACACACCCGCCGTCGGCGATCCGGCGCAGCGTGTCCAGGAAGTCGTCGACATCGGTGACCCGCGTCTTCAGCAGGTAGCCGACGCCGCGGCCGCTGGCCAGGAGTCGCGTCGCGGGCTCGACGTCCACGTGGGCGGACAAGATCACCAGTCCGGCGGCCGGCAGCTCGTCGCGGATGGTCATCGCGGCGTCGAGTCCTTCGGTGGTGCCCGTCGGCGGCATCCGGATGTCGACGATCGCCAGGTCCGGCTTTTCCCGGCGGACCAGCTCGAGAAGGCTCGCGGCGTCACCGGCCTGGCCCACGACGCGGTAGCCCGACCGCGTCAGCAGGCTGGCCAGCCCCTCCCGCAACAGCACGTCGTCGTCGGCGAGGACGACGCGCACGCCCGGCTTGTCCGACTCCACCTGATCCCGGTCCTCTCGTCTGATCCGCACCGGCTGTGCTGAGCGTAATTGCAGCCAGCGGGTACGGCCGCGGTCAGGCTGGCCGTCCCGCAAGACGGGTGTCAGCACCGACGACACCGACCCGGCGGCGCGTGAGCCTGGGGTCATGAAGACGACCACCGCTTCTCCGGCCAGTATCCGCGCCGCGGGCGGCCGGTATCTGGCGAGGTCCGTGCTCCACGTGGCCGAGACGCTCGCCTTCAACGCGGCCGTCTTGTCGGCGGGAGTTCGGCTGACCGGATTGGGCTTGTCGGAGCTGTGTCTGCTGGTGCTGCCGCCGATGATGGCGGGCTCCGGGGCCGTCCTGACGTTCTTGGCGCTCGACGGGATGCTCTTGCGGTCAGAGGCGGCCGAGGCCGCTGTCGACCGCACACCCGATCTGGTCAGTGGAACCCGGTAGTGCGCGTCGCCGTCCGCTTATGTATGGGGCGGGCAGCCGCCGGGTGAGGAGGAGTCGTCAGGTGATCGTCGAGATACTGCTCGCCGCCGCTCTGGCGCTGAGCTGCGGTGGCGGGGCGCCGGTCCGCGCCGACCCCAGCGTCTTCGGCACCCTGGGCTGCGCCTGCGCGGACAGGCCTTCAGGCGGCGGCCCGGTTCAACAACACGACATCGACCGCGGGATCGCGGACGGTCTTTCCGGGTGGCCGCCGGGACCACCGCGCTGATCCGGTCGCCCCGTTTCGGGCCCTGGGGACGGACCGCCTACTACGCTCGCAGCGGAACGTGACTGTTCTTTGTGACGGAGGTCGAGACGTGACGCAGCGGGGCGCAGTCCTCGACATTTCCCGGGACAACAACCCGTTCCCCACGACCGGCGTGATTCGCGGCGCCGACGGCATCCCGCGCTACGACGATCTGCCGGCCACCCTGCTGGACATGCTCGCCGAACACGTCGAGCGGCGCCCGGACGGCGAGGCGGTGGTCGAACTCGGCGCCGGGCGACTGACCTACCGCCAGCTGTGGGACCGGGCGGCGCGCGTGGCCGGCGGGCTCCGCGCGGCCGGACTGCGACCGGGTGACCGCGTCGCGGTGCGCTACCCCGCGGGCATCGACTGGGTGCTGGCGTTCTGGGGCACGGTGATGGCCGGCGGCGTCGCGGTCGCGGTCAATACGCGCTCGGCGCAACCGGAGGTCGAGTTCGTGCTCTCCGACTCGGGGGCGACGCTCGACCTGGCCGCCGACACGCCGTTGCCCGACGGCCGGCCGTACGTGACCGAGCAACTCGGTCCCGCCGACGTGGCCGCGCTGTTCTACACCTCGGGCACCACCGGCCACCCCAAGGGCGTGCCGACCACCCACGAGGCCTTCCTCACCAACACCGAGAACGCCATTCGCTGCCTCGACCAGCCCCGGGATCTCGGCGAAGCGATGCGCACGCTGATCTCCGTGCCACTGTTCCACGTGACCGGGTGCAACTCGCAGCTGCTGGCGGCCACCCGGCTCGGCGGCGCCTCGGTGATCATGCCCGCCCTCGACCTGGCGGGGCTGATCGCCACGCTGAGCGCCGAGCGCATCTCCGTCATGGTCACCGTCCCGGCGATCTACGCATTGATGTTGCGGCACAACAGCTTCGCCGACGCCGACGTCTCCGGTGTGCGCTGGGTGGGGTACGGCGGCGCCCCGATCGCCCCGTCGCTGGTGCGGGCGGTGAAGAACGCCTTCCCCCAGGCCACGGTGTTCAACGGCTACGGCATGACCGAGACGGCCTCGCTGATGACCGTCCTGCCCAGCCGCGACGCCGTCGAGCACGCCGACTCGGTCGGCTACGCGGTGCCGTCGGTCGACCTGGGCCTGGTCCCGTTCGGCGGCGATGAGCCGGGAGTCGGCGAGCTGGTGGTGCGCGGCGCCAACGTGACCGCCGGCTACTGGAACCGCCCGGAGGCCACCGCGGCCACCATCGTGGACGGCTGGCTGCACACCGGCGACGTGGTGCGCGTCGACGACGCCGGCCGGGTCCACATCGTCGACCGGCTCAAGGACATCATCAACCGCGGCGGTGAGAACGTCTCCAGCGTCGAGGTGGAAGCCGTGCTCCTGGCGGCGCCGCACGTCGCCGACGCGTGCGTGCTCGCGGTTCCCGACGACATCATGGGCGAGAAGGTGGGTGCGGTGCTCTTCGGCGGCGCGGACGAGATCGACGTGCCGGCGGTGCTCGACCACTGCCGCTCGCAGCTCGCCGACTTCAAAGTGCCGCAGTACGTCACCGTGGTCGATGGTGCGCTGCCGCGCAACGCCGGCGGCAAACTGCTCAAAGGCAAACTCCGTGAGCAGGTGCGGTGGGGGGACCCGCTGCGATGAGCGCGACCGTGCTGGTCGCCAACCGCGGCGAGATCGCGCTCCGCATCATCCGCACGGCAACCGAACGGGGCATGCGCACGGTGGCCGTCTATGCCGAGGACGATGCCGAGAGCCCGCACGTGCACGCCGCCGACGAGGCGATCGGCCTGCCCGGTGCCGGACCGCGAACGTACCTGGATCAGCCGGCGATGCTGGCCGCGGCAAAGGCTGCCGTAGCCCAGCTGATCCACCCGGGCTACGGGTTCCTCAGTGAGAACGCCGAATTCGCCCGCGCCTGCGCCGGCGCCGGGTGCACGTTCGTGGGGCCGGACGCCGACGCGCTCGAGCTGGTGGGCAACAAGTCCGCCGCCCGCGGCGCCGCCGTCGCCGCCGGGGTGCCGGTGTTGCCCGCGACCGACGGGCCGAGCAGCATCGCGGACGTCGAGGCGTTCTTCGCCGCCCAGGGCGGCGCCATCATGATCAAGGCGCTGGCCGGCGGGGGCGGGCGGGGGATGCGCACGGTGCGCAGCGCCGATCGGATCGGCGACGCCTACCAACAGTGCGCCGCCGAGGCGCAGCTGGGCTTCGGCGACCCGGCGTTGTTCGCCGAGGCGCTGCTCGACGGTGCCCGGCACATCGAGGTCCAGGTGGTCGCCGCCCCGGCGGGGCACCAGACCCGCGCGCTCGCGCTCGGCGACCGCGACTGCAGCATCCAGCGGCGCTATCAGAAGCTCGTCGAAATCGCGCCCGCGCAAGGGCTTTCCGACCGATTGCGGCGGGACCTACACCAGGCCGCGGCCCGGCTGTGCGCGCGCGTCGCGCTGCGCGGGCTGGCCACGGTCGAATTCCTGGTCACCGGTGAGGACTTCGTGTTCCTGGAGGTCAACCCGAGAATCCAGGTGGAGCACACGGTCACCGAGGAGACGACCGGCGTCGACCTGGTGGCCGTCCAGTTGGGCATCGCCGCCGGCGCCTCCTTCTACCAGCTCGGCCTGCCGGCCGGAATCGCCTCCGACGGCACCGAGGTCATCGGCGAGCCCGCCGCGCACCGCGGCATCGCGATCCAGGCGCGGGTCAACGCGGAGACCTTCGTCGCCGACCTCTCGGTCGTCCCCTCCGCCGGCACGCTCACCGCCTTCTCGCCACCGAGCGGGCCGGGGATCCGGGTCGACACCTACGGCCGGGCGGGACTGTCTGTCAACCCGCACTACGACTCGCTGCTGGCCAAGGTGGTCACCCACGTGCACGGACCGTCAACCGAGGCCGCGCTGCGCAAAACCCGGACCGCGCTGGCCGAGTTCGGCATCGAGGGCGTCCGCACCAACATCGATTTCCTGCGCGAGCTGCTGAGCGACCCCGCGGTGGAATCCGGCTGCGTGAGCACGGGTTTCGTCGACGACAAGCTGCCCGAGCTGGCCGCGGCCGCGGCGGCGCACCACCACGAGGTCCCCGTTGCGCCGGTCGAGCTCTACCCCGGCGAGGACGTACTGCGGGCGCAGCTGGCCGGCACCGTGGTCGAGGTGGCGCCCGAGGGCGCCGAGGTTCACGCGGGCGGTCAGCTCGTCATCCTCGAAGCGATGAAGATGCAGCACGTCCTCGTCGCGCCGGATGCGCTGCGGACCGCGCGCAACCTGGTGGCCCCCGGGCAGGTGGTCGGAACCGGTGATCCGTTACTGGTCTTCACCCGCACCGGCACCGCCGGCGGTGGCGATTCGGCAACGGCCGCAGCGGATCTCGATCGGCCGCGCGCCGACCTCGACGAGGTGCACCGGCGGCATCAGCTCACCCTCGACGAGGGCCGCGAGGCGGCGGTTGCCAAGCGGCACAAGCAAGGTCGTCGCACCGCCCGGGAGAACATCGCCGACCTGATCGACCCCGGCAGCTTCGTCGAGTACGGCGCGCTCGCGATCGCGGCGCAGCGCAGCAGACGTTCGGAGGAGGACCTGATCGCCAACACGCCGGCCGACGGACTGGTCGCCGGCCTGGCCGCGATCGGCGCGGACCGCTTCGGGCGAGCGGCGGCCGAGGCCGTCGTGGTGTCCTACGACTACACCGTGCTGGCCGGCACGCAAGGCATGCGCAACCACGCCAAGACCGACCGCGCGTTCGACCTGGCCGCCCGAAAGCGGTTGCCGGTGGTGCTGTTCGCCGAGGGTGGCGGCGGCCGGCCGGGCGACACCGACGTCGGCGGCGCCGCCGGGCTGGACGTGCCGACCTTCCGGATGCTCGCGGCGCTGAGCGGCCGGGTCCCGCTGATCTCGATCGTGTCGGGCCGGTGCTTCGCCGGCAACGCCGCGCTGGCCGGGGTGTGCGACGTCATCATCGCGACCCCGGACGCCAACATCGGCATGGGCGGCCCGGCCATGATCGAGGGCGGCGGCCTGGGGGTGTATCCGCCGGAGGCGATCGGGCCGATCGGCGTGCAGCGGCGCAACGGCGTCGTCAGCCTCGTCGCCCGCGACGAGGCGCACGCGGTCGCGCTGGCCAAGCAGTACCTTTCGTACTTCCAGGGCACGGTGGGCGATTGGGCCGCACCGGATCCGCGGTTGGCCCGGCATGTGGTGCCGCAGAACCGGTTACGGGCCTACGACGTGCACCGGGCGATCGAGGCGATCGTCGACTCCGGCTCGGCGTTGGAGCTGCGGCCCGACTACGGCGTCGGGATCGTCACCGCGCTCGTCCGCGTCGAAGGGGCGCCCTACGGGCTGATCGCCAACAGCACCCATCACCTCGGCGGCGCCATCGATGCCGAGGCTGCCGACAAGGCCGGCGACTTCCTGGCCCTCTGCGAATCGTTTCGGCTGCCGGTGATTTCGCTGTGCGACACCCCGGGCTTCATGGTCGGCCCCGACGCGGAGACCCAGGCGGCGGTCCGGCGGTTCGGGCGCATGTTCGTCCTGGGTGCGCGGCTGACCGTGCCGGTCGGGATGATCATCCTGCGCAAGGGCTACGGGCTCGGCGCCATGGCGATGGCGGGTGGTTCGTTCCGCGCCCCCCAGTTCACCGTCGCCTGGCCGACGGGCGAGATCGGTGGGATGGGCCTCGAGGGCGCGGTACGCCTCGGCTTCAGCAAGGAACTGGCAGCGGAGGCAGACCCGGCGAAGCGCCAGGAACTGTTCGACAAGCTGGTGGCGGCGGCCTACGAGCACGGCAAGGCGCTGCGCGCGGCCACCACGTTCGAACTCGACGACGTCATCGACCCCGCGGACTCCCGGGCCTGGATCGCCAGGCTCCGGGAGTCGCCGGGTCGACCCGATCAGGCGTGGCCGGAACCGCAGCCGACACCCGGCAGACAACCCTGACCGCCGGGGATCCCGCCGGGCCCCGCATTCTGGCCGCCGGAGCCGCAGCCGACGCCCGGGACGCAGCCCTGGCCGCCCGGACCGCCGCCGGGCCCGTTGAACTGGCCGCCGGAACCGCAGTTGCCGTTGGCGTCACAGCCGCCACCGCCCGGATCGTCCTTGAACACCACGTGCGTCGGCGCCGCCGACGGCGCGGGCGCCGAGGCGTGGGAATCGGTCATGGCGATCGGTGCGACCGCGATTGCCGCGGCGGCCGTCCCGCCCACCACCAGTCTTTTCGCGAGGGTTAATTTCGAGAACATGCGGGTCGCATACCACGCGCATACGCGTGTAAAACATCCATGTAGCGAACGGGCAACCGTTGGCATTCGCGCAACGGAAGGCGCATCACGATGACCTCACTGGATCTGACCGGCCGCACCGCGATCATCACCGGCGCCTCGCGCGGGATCGGGCTGGCGATCGCGCAGCAGCTCGCGGCCGCGGGGGCCAACGTGGTGCTCACCGCCCGCAAGCAGGAGGCCGCCGACGAGGCCGCCGCGCAGGTGGACGGCAACGCCCTGGGCGTCGGCGCGCACGCGGTCGACGAGGACGCCGCCCGGCGCTGCGTGGACCTGACGCTGGAGCGCTTCGGCAGCGCGGACATCCTGGTCAACAACGCGGGCACCAACCCCGCCTACGGCCCGCTCATCGACCAGGACCACGCCCGGTTCACCAAGATCTTCGACGTCAACCTGTGGGCGCCGCTGCTGTGGACGTCGCTCGTGGTCAAAGCGTGGATGGGCGAGCACGGCGGCGCGATCGTCAACACCGCCTCCATCGGCGGCCTGCACCAGTCCCCGGCCATGGGCATGTACAACGCCACCAAGGCCGCGCTCATCCACGTCACCAAGCAGCTCGCGCTGGAGCTCTCGCCGCGCATCCGCGTCAACGCCATCGCCCCGGGGGTGGTGCGCACCCGGCTCGCCGAGGCGCTGTGGAAGGACCACGAGGATCCGCTGGCCGCCTCGATCGCGCTCGGACGCATCGGTGAGCCCGCCGACGTGGCCGGCGCCGTGGCCTTCCTGGTCTCCGACGCCGCGAGTTGGATCACCGGCGAGACCATGGTCATCGACGGCGGCCTGCTGCTCGGCGCCGCGCAGGGCTTCCAGGTACGGCCGCAGGGCTAGCGATGAGCTCCGAAGACCTGGCGGTGGACCTCAAGGCGCGGGTCCAGGCGCTGCTGGACGAGCACGACCCGGCCACCACCGACCCGCGCGAGTTCCTTGGCGCGCAATACGACGCGGGCCTGGCCTGGGTGCACCTGCCGCACGGTTTCGGCGGGCTGGACCTGCCGCGCAAGGCCCAGGAAACCGTCGACGCCCAACTGGCCGCCGCGGGCGCGCCGGTGGGCGGCACGGCGAAGAATTTCATCGGGATGGGCATGGCGGCCCCCACCATCGCGGCATTCGGGACGGACGACCAGAAGCGAAAGTTCCTGCGTCCCTTGTTCACCGGTGAGCAGGTTTACTGCCAGCTGTTCAGTGAGCCCGGCGCGGGCTCGGACCTGGCCGGGGTGGCCACCCGGGCGGTCCGCGACGGTGACGACTGGATTGTCAACGGGCAGAAGGTGTGGACCTCGATGGCCCAGCACGCGCAGATGGCCATCCTGGTCGCCCGCACCGACCCCACCGTGCCCAAACACGCGGGCCTGACGTATTTCCTGTGCGACATGACGCAGCCCGGCGTCGAGGTGCGACCGCTGCGGCAGATCACCGGCGAGGCGGAGTTCAACGAGGTGTTCCTCACCGACGCCCGCGTGCCCGACGCCAACCGGCTCGGCCCGGTCGGCGGCGGCTGGCGGGTCGCGACCACCACCCTCAACAACGAGCGCGTCGCCATCGGCACCCGCGCGGGGACACCGCGCGAGGGCGGGATGATCGGGCAGGTCGCCCGGGTGTGGCGGGATGAGCCGGGGCTGCGCAACCCCGGGATGCACGACGAGCTGATGCGGCTGTGGGTCGACACCGAGGTCCTCCGCCTGGCCGGTGAGCGGCTGCGACAGCAGGCCCAGGCCGGCCAGCCGGGACCGGAAGGCGCGGGCATGAAGGTGGCCTTCGCCCGGCTCGCGCAAGCCATTTCGGGCTTCGACATCGAGCTCCACGCCGAGTCCGGCCTGCAGTACGACGACTGGACCATGCGCAGGACCGAAGTCGTCGATCTGATCGGACGCGAGCCCGGGTACCGATACCTGCGTGCCCGCGGCAACTCGATCGAGGGCGGCACCTCGGAGATCCTGCGCAACACCATCTCCGAGCGCATCCTCGGCCTGCCCGGCGAGCACCGGGTCGACAAAGACGTCGCCTGGAAGGATTTGGACCGGTGAGTGACCTGCTCTATTCCGACACCGAGGAGGCGTTGCGGGACAGCGTCCGGCAGTTGTTGGCCGACCGCTGCCCGCCCGAATCGGTGGCACGCGCCTACGACCCGGAACCGCAGGACTTTTCGGGTGTTTGGCGGACGCTGGCCGCCGACCTGGGCGTGGCCGGGCTGCTGGTCCCGGAGTCACTCGGCGGGGCGGGCGCCGGTGCCCGGGAGGCCGCGGTCGTCATGGAGGAGATCGGGCGGGCCGTCGCGCCGGTGCCGTTCCTGTCCAGCGCGGTGCTGGCCACCGTCGCGCTGCTGCGCGCCGGCGATACCGAGACCGTGTCCGCCCTGGCGCAGGGCGAGCTCACCGCCGCGTTGGTGGTGCCGCTGTCGACCGCACCCGGCGATCCCACGACCGCGGTGAGCGGCGGCGCCGACGGGCTGAGCGGATCGGTCACCAGCGTCGCCGGCGCCGCCGAGGCCGACGTGCTCGTGGTGCCGGTCGCCGGCCCGGACGGGCTGGAGCTGCATACCGTCCCACGCGCGGCCGCCGGTGTGCGGGTGTCCCCGCTGGTCGCGTTGGACATGACGAGACCCCTTGCCGACGTGAGCTTTTCGGCGGCGGCCTCGTCACGCGTCGGGCCGGCGGACGGGCCGGTCGCCGAGGCGCTGCGCACCGGGGCGGCCCTGCTCGCGTCGGAGCAGCTCGGGGTGGCCCAGTGGTGTTTCGACACCACCCTGGCTTACGTCAAGCAGCGCAAGCAGTTCGGCCGCGCGATCGGCTCCTACCAGGCGGTCAAGCACCGGCTGGCCGACCTGTGGTTCGAGGTCGGGGCGGCGACGGCGGCGGCCCGCTACGCCGCCGACACGTGCGCCCGCGACGACGAAGACGCCGCCGTCGCCACCGCCCTCGCCCAGGCCTATTGCAGCGGCATCGCCGTGCACGCGGCCGAGGAATGCGTCCAGCTGCACGGCGGCATCGGCATGACGTGGGAGTATCCCGCGCACCTCTACCTCAAGCGAGCCAAGAGCGACGAGCTGATCTTCGGCACCGCCTACCGTCACCGCGCCCGGCTGGCCGAATTGGTCGACCTGCCGCCGAGCTAGGCGAGACCTGCGCCGCCGGGCGGCTCAGCGCGGCAACGCCGAACCGAACACCTCGGTCATGGCCTGCCAGTGCCGTTCGGCGGCCGCTGGGTCATACGGCGCGTTGTCGGGAACCGCGAACCCGTGACCAGCCGGATACCACTCGATGGTGTGCTGGACGCCGGCCGCCGTCAGCGCCTTGTCGAGTTGCTCGGCGTCGTCGCGGGTGAAGGACGTGTCGTCTTTGGCGCCGCCCACGTAGACCGTGGCGCTGATCCGGTCGGCCAGCAGGTGCGGGCTGTCCGCGGCGTCGGTCACCAGGCCGCCGCCGTGGAACGAGGCCGCCGCGGCGACGCGTTCGGGCACCCGGCCGGCGACCACCAGCGACGTGCGCCCGCCCATGCAGTAGCCGCACACGCCGAAGCGCTCCCCGGACACCTCGGGCCGGGCCGCCAGGTAGTCGAAGAAGGCGCCGGCGTCGCCGGCCATCTTGTCCGGGGTGACGCTGCCGATCATGCCGAACAGCCGCCTGCGCTCCCGCTCGTCGCCGAACACGGTGGCCATGTCGAACGGTGCCCAGTCGCCGCTGCGGTAATACACGTCGGGCAGCAGCACGGCGTAACCGAAACCGGCCAGCTTCGCGGCCATCTGGTCGAAGGTGCCGCGCAGCCCGCCGGCATCGGGGTACATGACCACGCCCGGCCAGGGGACCTGGCCCTCCGGGCCATCCGGTGTGAAGAAGTGGACCGTGCAGGCCCCGTCAGCGGTGGTGATGGTGTCGATGATCTTCGGCATGGCACCCGTTCTACTCCTGGCCCCGAGAGCTAAGCTGGCCGCGTGCCGATCCCGACGCCCTACGAGGACCTGCTGCGCCTGGTGCTCGAGCGGGGCACGGCCAAATCCGACCGCACCGGCACCGGGACCCGCAGCCTGTTCGGCCAGCAGTTGCGCTACGACCTGTCGGCCGGTTTCCCGCTGCTCACCACCAAGAAGGTGCATCTCAAGTCGGTCGTCTACGAGTTGCTGTGGTTCTTGCGCGGTGACTCCAACGTGGCCTGGCTGCACGAGCACGGCATCACCATCTGGGACGAATGGGCAAGTGAGACAGGCGATCTCGGTCCGATCTACGGCGTGCAGTGGCGGTCCTGGCCGACGCCGACGGGCGAGCACGTCGACCAGATCAGCGCGGCGCTGGAATTGCTGCGCACCGATCCGGACTCCCGGCGCATCATCGTGTCGGCGTGGAACGTCGGGGAGATCCCGCAGATGGCGCTCCCGCCGTGTCACGCGTTCTTCCAGTTCTACGTGGCCGACGGCCGGCTGAGCTGCCAGCTCTATCAGCGCAGCGCCGACCTGTTCCTCGGGGTGCCGTTCAACATCGCCAGCTACGCATTGCTCACGCACATGATGGCCGCCCAGGCCGGCTTGGCGGTCGGCGAGTTCGTCTGGACGGGCGGCGACTGCCACATCTACGACAACCACGTCGAGCAGGTGCGCACCCAGCTCGGCCGCGAACCGCGACCTTACCCGGAACTGCTACTGGCGCATCGTGATTCGATCTTCGACTACACCTACGACGACGTCGTGGTGAAGAACTACGACCCGCACCCGGCGATCAAAGCCCCCGTCGCCGTATGACGCGCCTGGGTCTGGTGTGGGCTCAGTCGACGTCCGGCGTCATCGGCCGCGGTGGCGACATCCCGTGGCGGGTGCCCGAGGACCTGGCCCGTTTCAAGGAGCTGACGCTCGGGCACACCGTGGTGATGGGGCGGCGGACGTGGGAGTCGTTGCCGGCGAAGGTGCGGCCGCTGCCGGGCCGCCGGAATGTCGTACTCTCGCGGCGGAGCGACTTCGTGGCCGACGGGGCGGAGGTCGTCGATTCGCTCGAGGCCGCCCTCGCGCGTGCCGAGGACGAGCCGCAGACCTGGGTGATCGGCGGCGAGCAGGTCTATCTGCTCGCCTTGCCGCGCGCCACCCGGTGCGAGGTCACCGAGGTCGAAGTCGACCTGCGGCGCGACGACGACGACGCGCTGGCGCCGGTGCTCGACGACAGCTGGATCGGTGAGACGGGGGAGTGGCAGGTCAGCCGCACCGGGCTGCGGTACCGGCTGCACAGCTACCGTCGGGCATGAGCCCCGGTCCCCGCGACCGTGACATACTCGGACGCGGGGGTCGGTCTCACGAGGTCACCACACGTTGCCAGAAGGGGGAATTGGCAGTGATAACCGAACCCGCAAAAACGTTCAACCGCATGTTCAGGGGCTACGACCCGGCCGCGGTGGACGCGCACATCGAGATGTTGGCCACCAAGCAGCAGTTGCTGCTCGACGACGTGGAGAACCTGCGGACCCGGCTGAAAGAGGCCGGCGACGAGACGGCCGCGTTGCGCAAGGAGGTCGCCGTCCTCACCGACACCTCGCCCTCACCGCACGCGATGCAGCGCCGGATGGCGAAGATGCTCAACCGCGCGGTCGACGAGGTGGCCGAGATGCAGGCCGAGGCGCGCAGCGAGGCGGACGCGCTGATCGCGGCGGCCCAGGCGGAGATCGAAGCGGCGCAGCGAAAGCACGAAGAGGAGTTGGCGGAGATGGCCGCCCAACGAAAAGCCATGGAAAACGATTACGAGGAAACCAAGAAGCAGCTCGAGGCCGAGCTGGCCGGCATGCGCGCCGAGACCGAAGCGGCGGTCGACAAGGCCTGGCGCGACGCCCAGCGGGAGGCCGATCACTACCGGGAGCAGGCCCGGCGCGCGGCGGACGAGGCGATCCAACAACGGATCAACGTCCTCGAGCAGCTGATGGGCGTGTACCGCGACCTCGAAGCGGTCCCGGCCGCGCTCGAGTCGGCCTACCAAGAGCAGAAGAACGCGCCGGAAGCCAGCGTCGTGGTGCCGCTGGACGGGAAGGTCAACACGGCCTAGCCGCGTCGCCGCCCGCCGCTGTCGCACCCGAGCGGTATTCTCGGCGCCGTGTCGATCCGGACCCCCAGGCTGTCGGCCGCGCAAGCCCGGCGGATCGCCGTTGCGGCCCAAGGCTTTAGCGAGCCGCCGCCGTCCGGCCGGATCACCCGTGCCCACCTGAAGCGGCTGATATCGAGAATCCAAGTGCTGCAATTGGATTCGGTGTCGGTCGCGGTGCGCGCCCATTACGCCCCGGTGTTCAGCCGACTCGGCCCCTACGACCGCGACGTGCTGGACCGCGCCGCCTGGGGCCCGCGGTCGTCACGGCTGCTGGCCGAGTACTGGGCGCACGAGGCCGCGCTGATGGCGGTCGACGACTGGCCGCTGCTGCGCTGGCGGATGCGCCAGTACCGGCACGGCCGCTGGGGCACCCACGTCGTCAAGGCCAATCCCCGACTGGCCGAGGACGTCGTCGCCGCCGTCGCCGAACTCGGCCCCAGCACGGCCGGGCAGATCGAGGCGCACCTGGCCTCCAAGTACGCCGCGCCGCGCCGGAAGAAGGGCGCATGGTGGAACCGCAGCGACACCAAGTGGGTCGCGGAGGCGCTGTTCGCCGCCGGCGTGCTCACCACCGCCACGCGAGTGGGCTTTGCCCGCCACTACGACCTGGTGGAGCGGGTGCTGCCGGCGAGCGTGCTGGCCCGCGAGGTCGACGACGCCGAGGCCGTCCGGGAACTGACGCTGCGGGCCGCCACCGCGCTCGGCGTGGCCACCGAAGCCGACATTCGTGACTACTTCCGCCTGTCGGCCCAGCAGGTCAAACCGGCCTTCGCCGACCTGGTGGCCGCGGGGGAGATCGAGCCGGTCGAGGTTGCCGGCTGGCCCGCGCCGGCCTACCTGCGCGCCGGTCGGGCGGTGCCGCGCACCGACCGCGGCACCGCGCTGCTGTGCCCGTTCGACCCGCTGATCTTCTTCCGGCCCCGCGTCGAGCGGCTGTTCGGGTTCCACTACCGCATCGAGATCTACACCCCGGCCGCCCAACGCCGATACGGCTACTACGTGTGGCCGCTGCTGATGGACGGGCAACTGGTCGCCCGCGTCGACCTGAAGGCGGACCGGGCCGGCGACACGCTGCGCGTCGTCGGCGCGTTCGGCGAACCCGACACCCCGCGACCGCGCGTGGTCGAGGCCATGGCCGGCGAGCTGCGGTCCATGGCGTCCTGGCTGGGCCTGGGCGGGTTCAGCGTCGCGACCCGGGGCGACCTGGCCGCCGACCTGCGGGCGGCCGGCTGATGCGGGCAACGGACAAGGAGCTCAAAGACACGCTCTGGAAGGCGGCCAACAAGCTGCGCGGTTCCCTGCCGGCGAGCCACTACAAGGACGTCATCCTCGGGCTGGTGTTTCTCCAGCACGCGTGCGACGCGCAGTGGGAGTTGTTGAGGCGCAACGCGAAATCGCCGGCGATCGGCCGGCTCGTCGACGACGCGATGGGCACCCTCGCGCTGCCGCGGCTGTGCGAGGGGCTCGACCGGCGCCGGCTCGGTGAGCTGCTCTGCCTGCTCGACTCCGCGCGATTCGGCGAACGGGGCCGCGGCCGCGACCTCATGGGTGAGGTGTACGAATACTTCCTGGGCAATTTCGCGCGCGCGGAAGGCCGGCGCGGCGGCGAATTCTTCACCCCGCCCAGCGTGGTTCGGGTGATCGTCGAGATGCTGGAACCCGCAGGCGGGCGGGTCTATGACCCATGCTGCGGCTCGGGCGGGATGTTCGTGCAGACCGAACGGTTCGTCGCGCAGCACGCCGGCGACCCCGCGGACGTCACCATCTGCGGACAGGAAAGCGTCGAGCAGACCTGGCGGATCGCGCGAATGAACCTCGCCGTGCACGGCATCGACAACACCGGCCTGGGCGAGCGCTGGGGTGACACGCTCCTCGAGGACCAGCACGCCGGCGTGCAGATGGATTACGTGATGGCCAACCCGCCGTTCAACATCAGGGATTGGGCACGCGACGAAGACGACCCGCGCTGGCGCTTCGGCGTCCCGCCCGCCGCCAACGCCAACTACGCATGGATTCAGCACATCCTGTCCAAACTCGCCCCCGGCGGAAAGGCCGGGGTGGTGATGGCCAACGGTTCGATGTCGTCGACCACGCTCGGCGAAGGCGACATTCGCGCCCGGATCGTCGACGCCGACCTGGTCTCGTGCATGGTCGCGCTGCCCGCCCAGCTGTTCCGCAGCACGTCGATTCCGGTGTGCCTGTGGATCTTCGACACGGACAAGGGCGAGCGGTCCGGGCAGGTGCTGTTCATCGACGCCCGTGGGTTCGGCCACCTGGTGAACCGCGCCGAGCGCGCGCTGGCGCACGGGGAAGTCGCCCGCCTCGCCGACACCTATCACGCCTGGCGCGGATCGCGCGCGGCCGCCGCGAAAAACCTCGGCTACCAAGATGTCCCGGGGTTCTGCGGCTCCGCATGCCTCGACGACATCGCCGCGGCCGGCTACACCCTCACGCCCGGCCGCTATGTCGGTGCGCCCGCCGCCGCCGACGACGGCGAGCCGGTAGCGGACAAGATCACCCGGCTGACTGGCGACCTGCTGGCCGCGCTCGACGAATCCGCCCGTCTGGACGATGTCGTGCGCCGGCAACTGGAGCGCCTGCGGTGACAGCCACGCTGGGTGACCACCTGGTCTTCAGCAACGGTAGCAGCGCACCGCGGCGCGCCCCGCGCGGACGCTTTCGCGTCTATGGCGCCAACGGGGCCATCGGCTACTGCAACGAACCCAACGCGGCCGGTCCGCTGATCATCCTGGGACGCGTCGGGGCGCAGTGCGGAAGCCTGCGGTATTGCGACACCGACGTCTGGGTCACCGAGAACGCCGTGGTATGCCGGGCGAAAGACCCACGCGAGACGCGGTATTGGTACTACGCGTTGCACACCTGCCGGCTCGGCGATCACCGCTGCGGATCGGGGCAGCCGCTGCTCAGCCAGCGGGCCCTGCGGGCCGTGGCCGTGCGGAGCGTGGGGGCGCCGCGGCGCCGCGCCGTCGCCGAGTTGCTCGGTTCCCTCGACGACAAGGTATCCGCCAACGCGCGGGTGATCGAGACCGCCGAGAACGTGATGGTGGCCATCGCGGAGTCGGCCCGCGAGCGCGTGCCGCTGTCCGCCCTGGCGAGCCGCGCCACGGAGTTCCTCAACGTGGCCGAGTTCGACGAGGTGGTCGCGCACTTCAGCCTTCCCGCGTTCGACGACGGGGCGAACCCGCGCGTCGTGCCCGCCGAGTCCATCCGGAGCGGCAAGTTCCTGTTGTCGGAGCCGTGTGTGTTGTTCGCGAAACTGAACCCCCGGATCCCGCGGATCTGGAACGTGGTCAGCCTGCCCTCGGAAATGGCCTTGGCCAGCAGCGAGTTCGTCGTCCTTACCCCGAGCGGCGTCGACGCGTCGGCCCTGTGGGCGGCCGTGCGGCAGCCGGACGTCTCCGAACGACTGCAACGTCGGGTCGCCGGAACGTCGGGCAGCCATCAGCGGATCCAGCCCCGCGAGCTGCTGGACGTTGCTGTCCCGGACGTCCGGCGCCTGCCCGCCACGGCCCGGCAAACCATCACCGGCCTGGGAGCGCTGTGCCACGCGCGCCGCACCGAAAGCGTGCGGTTGGCCGCGCTGCGCGACGCGCTGCTGCCGGTGTTGATATCGGGTGAGCTGTCGGTGCGGTCACCGCGTTAAGGTGAGCGCCGTGGCCGAGACCGCGCCGCTACGCGTGCAACTGATCGCCAAGACCGAGTTCCTGGCGCCGCCGGACGTGCCGTGGACCACCGACGCCGACGGCGGCCCGGCGCTGGTCGAATTCGCCGGCCGAGCCTGCTATCAAAGCTGGTCGAAACCCAATCCGAAGACCGCGACCAACGCCGGCTACATCAAGCACATCATCGACGTCGGGCATTTCTCGGTGCTCGAGCACGCGAGCGTGTCGTTCTACGTCACCGGCATCTCCAGATCGCTCACCCATGAGCTGATCCGGCACCGGCATTTCTCCTACTCCCAGCTCTCACAGCGCTACGTGCCCGAGGGTGATTCGCGAGTCGTCGTGCCCCCGGGCATGGAAGACGACCCCGAACTGCGGCAGATCCTGACCGAGGCCGCCGACGCCGGCCGGGCCGCCTACACCGAGCTGCTGGGCAAGCTCGAGGCGAAACTCGCCGCGGGCGAGCCCAACGCGGTCTTGCGCCGCAAACAGGCGCGCCAGGCCGCCCGCGCCGTGCTGCCCAACGCGACCGAGACCCGCGTCGTCGTGACCGGCAACTACCGGGCCTGGCGGCACTTCATCGCGATGCGCGCCAGCGAGCACGCCGACGTGGAAATCCGGCGGCTGGCCATCGAGTGCCTGCGCCAGCTCGCCGGCGCCGCGCCGGCGGTGTTCGCCGACTTCGAGATCTCGACGCTGGCCGACGGGACCGAGGTGGCCACCAGCCCGCTGGCGACCGAGGCCTGAGTTTCCCGCCGGACCTCCGCGCCGTTGCTCAAGCCCTTGCCGCCGCCAGGTAACCTAAAGACCGTGAGCACGGTCGGATTCGACGCCCCGGCACGGTTGGGAACCGTGCTGACCGCGATGGTGACACCGTTTGCTCCCGACGGCTCGCTCGACACCGCCGCCGCGGCACAATTGGCCAACCACCTGGTCGATGCCGGTTGCGACGGCCTGGTGGTCTCCGGAACCACCGGCGAATCGCCGACCACCACCGACGACGAGAAGCGGGACCTGCTGCGCGTCGTGCTGGAGGCGGTGGGTGACCGCGCCCGGGTCATCGCCGGCGCGGGCACCTATGACACCGCCCACAGCGTCCGGCTGGCCAGGGCCTGCGCCGCGGAGGGCGCCCATGGACTGCTGGTGGTCACGCCCTACTACTCGAAGCCGCCGCAGAGCGGGCTGATCGCGCATTTCACCGCCGTCGCCGACGCCACCGAGCTGCCCGTGCTGCTCTACGACATCCCGCCACGCTCGGTGATCCCGATCGCGACCGAAACCATCCGTGCGCTGGCCGCCCACCCCAACATCGTGGGAATCAAGGACGCCAAGGCCGACCTGCACAGCGGCGGCCAGATCATCGCCGAGACCGGGCTGGCCTACTACTCCGGCGACGACGCGCTGAACCTGCCGTGGCTGGCCATGGGCGCCACCGGTTTCATCAGCGTGATCTCGCATCTGGCCGCCGGCCAGCTCCGAGAGATGTTGGCGGCCTTCGCTTCCGGCGACATCGCCACCGCGCGCAAGATCAACGTCACCGTCGCCCCGCTGTGCGACGCGATGAGCCGGCTGGGCGGCGTCACGATGTCCAAGGCGGGTCTGCGCCTGCAGGGCATCGACGTCGGCGATCCCCGGTTGCCGCAGATGCCCGCAACGCCCGAGCAGATGGATGCGCTGGCCGCCGATATGCGCGCGGCATCGGTGCTCCGGTGAGCTGAAGAGGCCCGTAAGTGGATGTAGACCTCGCCCCTCCCGGTCCCTTGACCACTGGCGGGCTGCGGGTCACCGCGCTGGGCGGCATCAGCGAAATCGGCCGCAACATGACGGTTTTCGAACACCTCGGCCGGCTGCTGATCATCGACTGCGGGGTGATGTTCCCCACCCACGACGAGCCCGGGGTGGACCTGATACTTCCGGACCTGCGCCACATCGAGGACCGGCTCGACGACATCGAGGCGCTGGTGCTGACCCACGCGCACGAGGACCACATCGGCGGCATCCCGTTCCTGCTCAAGCTGCGCCCGGACATCCCCGTCGTCGGGTCGAAGTTCACCCTGGCGCTGGTCGCCGCCAAATGCCGCGAACACCGGCTCAAGCCGGTGTTCGTCGAGGTCACCGAGGGACAGCGGAGCACCCACGGCGTGTTCGAGTGCCAGTACTTCGCCGTCAACCACTCCATCCCCGACGCGCTGGCGATCGCCGTGCACACCGGCGCGGGCACCGTCCTGCACACCGGCGACATCAAGCTCGACCAGCTGCCCCTCGACGGCCGGCCCACCGATCTGCCCGGGATGTCGCGGCTCGGCGACGCCGGGGTGGACCTGTTCCTGTGCGACTCGACCAACTCCGAGATCCCCGGCGTGGGGCCGTCGGAAAGCGAAGTGGGGCCGACGCTGCACCGCCTGATCCGGGGCGCCGAGGGGCGCGTGATCGTGGCGTGCTTCGCCTCCAACGTGGACCGCGTCCAGCAGATCATCGACGCGGCCGTGGCTTTGGGCCGGCGGGTGTCGTTCGTCGGGCGGTCGATGGTGCGCAACATGGGCATCGCCCGCGAGTTGGGATTCCTGCGGGTCGATGATTCCGACGTGATCGACATCGGCGCCGCCGAGCTGATGCCGCCCGAGCGGGTGGTGCTGATCACCACCGGCACCCAGGGCGAACCCATGTCGGCGCTGTCACGGATGTCGCGCGGCGAGCATCGCAGCATCACGCTCACCGCGGGGGACCTGGTAGTGCTGGCATCCTCGCTGATCCCCGGCAACGAGGAGGCCGTCTACGGCGTGATCGACGCGCTCGCCAAGATCGGGGCCCGCGTCGTCACCAACGCCCAAGCGCGCGTGCATGTCTCGGGTCACGCCTACGCCGGTGAGCTGTTGTTCCTCTACAACGGCGTGCGCCCGCGCAACGTCATGCCCGTGCACGGCACCTGGCGGATGCTGCGCGCCAACGCCAAGCTGGCGGCCAGCACCGGTGTGCCGGAGGCGTCAATCCTGTTGGCCGAGAACGGCGTCAGCGTCGACCTGGTCGCCGGCACGGCGTCGATCGCCGGGGCGGTGCCGGTCGGCAAGATGTTCGTCGACGGACTGATCAGCGGCGACGTCGGCGACATCACGTTGGGCGAACGGCTCATCTTGTCGTCGGGTTTCGTCGCGGTGACCGTGGTCGTCCATCGCGGCACCGGGCGCCCGGCGGCCGCCCCACACCTGCACTCGCGGGGGTTCTCCGAAGATCCCAAGGCGCTGGAACCCGCCGTGCGCCGGGTCGAGGCGGAGCTGGAATTGCTCGCCGCCGACAGCATCACCGACCCGGGGCGCATCGCCCAGGCCGTGCGCCGCACCGTCGGCAAGTGGGTGGGCGAGACCTACCGCCGGCAGCCGATGATCGTGCCGACGGTCATCGAGGTCTGAGGCGCTCGGCCCGCCTAGGTCAAGCCCAGGCTGTTCTTCAGAGATCCCGCGATCTCAGCCAGCGCCGCGACCAGTCGTTCGTCCTGGGCGTCGGTGGCCGCGGTGGCGGTGGCCACTGCGTTCCGCAGCGCCTCGTTGATGCGCTCTTCCACCACCGCGGCGCCCAGCCTCAGCAGGCCCGGTTCGATGGTGAGGGCGGTCAACCCGCGGTGCGGATCCAGGGTCACTTCGACGCTCTCGTTTTCGTCTGTCGCCGTCACCGTTTCCGTGTGCGTTCGGTGCATGTGGTCGTCGAGGACCGACTGAAACTGCTGGGCCTGCCGCAGCGCCTCGGCGACCTGCGGGTGCATTTCGGCGGTCATGGGCGTCCTTACTTCCGGGAGCGCTGCGGGTCCGGCGGCAACCGTCAGTGTAATTCGATTCGCCCGCCGACCGTATGCGTTTAGCCATGCCATCGGCTTGTGCTGAATTGGACCCGCCTTCTTTGTAGGGAATCCAGTTAATAGTTGCGGTCGGGGCTCCGACCATAATTCGTGCGCCGGGGATGCTGGGAGCGGCGTTACGCTCAACGGGTGAACGCGGTGCTCAGGCCCAACGTCCACCAAGCCCGAAAGCACGAAGGGAATTGCCGATGTCTGTGTTCGCCGCAGCCGCGAAGTTGATCGCCAGCCTGGCCGCCCTGGGGCAACAAGGCGCGGGCCTGGGCCTCGACAGCAGCGGCTGGAGCGGCTCGGAATCGAGCGCCGAAGGCAAGGCCGTGACCGGCTTGAATATGGCGGGTGACGGCGGGTCCCTGGTATTGAATCCTTTTGCCGGGTACATGATCTCCGGGTACATCAAGTCGCTCCCCCACGATGCTCAAGAACAATTTTTCGGGCAGCTTGGAGGTTTGAAGGGCGCAAAACAACACGCTCAAGGACTCAGCATCATCTCCTGGACGATTACTACCGTCGAATTATTGGCGCTGACGGCCGGATTCGGTACACCGTACGAGGGCGATTCCCTCAAAGGCGGATCGCAGCAATTCACGACGCTCGCCGAGCAGCTGAAGTCCGCCCTTCCGGACACCGGCTGGGAGGGCAGCGCTTCGGACGCCTATGCCGGGCTGGACACGGCGCTCTGTAACGCCGCCCAGACCATGGCCGGTCTTGATGACCAGCTGGCGGCCCTCGTGAAAGCGCAGGCCGAGTGGGTCGGCCATATGCAATTGGCGTTCGGCATATTGAAGGATTTTCTTCTGGTGGCCCTCGTCATCGAGATGACCATTACGTTTACGGTGCCCGCCCCGGCCGGTCCCGTCGCGGCGAAAGCCTTCGCAATCACGGTTGCGGTCCTCGGGATTGGTGCTGCCGTGAGCTTCCTTGGCACGTTGCTCGGATATTCCATCGAGCACGCCACAAAGGCGGATGCTTTGGCCGTCACGTACTCGGAGCTGGCGGGTGCGATCGTTCAAAACGGTGCGTTCACCGAGACGGGGGTAGCCACCGCGACGGAGTCCACGGTGGCCAGCTTCGAGGCGATATCGGCCGGCATGTCCGGTACGTCGACCGCCGTCGGCGGGCCGAGCGTCGCCTCGCGGGCCGGCGAGGCCGACGGACCCGCGAAGAGCGCACCCGACCAAGCGGCCCCGTCCACGTCGACGGCCAACATGCCCACGTTGGTGCAGCTGGCGGCAACGACAGGGCAGGCCACGAACCTGTCCAGCCATGAAGACCTCGTCAACCGGGCCCGCGGCCAGTTGCGCACCCTCGCTCAAGCGGCCCGGCAGGGCAAGGTGGCACAAACTCCGGCGGCGACCGCCGAGGAGGTCCGCGCCGCAGACGGCGACGTCGAGGGCACGGGGGCGGGGCTGGGAACACTCGGCGCTGAGCGCGCGCCCGTCGAGGCGGCACCGGCCGACGCCTCCACGGCGCAGGCGCCACGTGGAGTCGAGCGCGCCGTGTGATGCCGATTTTCCAGCCAACCATGTTGTGGCACAACCGGATACAGCAGTCCAGGGCAAAGGAGGAGTGACTTATGGCCGACCTGATCGTCACGCCGGAACACCTCAAGAAGCTGGCAACAGCGCAAGACCAAGCGGCTACCCAAGCCTCGACCGCCGGTACGGCAGGCGACAACATCAAGGCTGCCGTCTGGGTCACCCACGGCATCGTGAGCGGGGCGTCCAACGTGGCCTTCACCAACGCCGCGGCCGCGCGGAAGAGCACGGCCGAGGCCATGAGCAAGGCGTCGACCGAGCTCTCCGGCAAGTTGCGCACCGCGAGAGCCGTTTACCAAAGCGCCGACGACGAAACAAGCAGGAACATCGACGCGCAGGTGCTCGAGCGCTGATCGCGTCGAGTGGGGGAAGCAGCTGACCGGGGCTCGATCCGCCGACCGTTGACGTCATTCTTTGCAAAGGAGGAGCCATGTCGCAGCCCACCGACGACGCTTTGGCCGCCCTGAATTTCACCGCGGACACGTCCGGTTCCGGCGACCCGGCGCCATCGGATGCGTTGGACTTTTCAGCTCCCAAAGACGGCAAAGGCAGCGAGTCGGTCATCGAGGCATTGGGCGAGTTCTCGCCGAACGAGCCGGCCGATACCACAACCGACATGGACGCGATCAACTCGCAGAGTCCGGCTTCCGGGGAACCGCAGAAGGACGCCGTCGAAGTCGTCACGGTGACAAACCCGCCCGGGACCGTGTCGGTGTCGGTGCTCCTAGACGGCACCATGGAAAGTGTCGGGTTGTCACCGAAGGTGACGGGCATGACCGAAGCCGAGCTCGCGGACGAGATACTGGTCATTGCCGCCCTGGCCCGGCAGCAGGGATTGGCTGCGCAGCAAAGCTATTGGCTGGACGGGTCTTCCCTGTCGGAAGTCATGCGTGACGTGGGGTCTGACGGCGCCGACGCCGTTCAAGAGTTCATGGAGCAGGGCCTCGGTTTAACATCACCGGAGTCGGCCGCTGTGGCGCAGGCTGAGGTGTTCGCCACCCGGTACCGCAGCAAGAGATGACGTGTTGGTGGCTGCGCGTCGCAGTCCCGCGGAACGTGCGCCGTCACACCTTCTCCGCATAGGCCGACCACTCCACTTGGGACGCAGGGAGTTTGCGGCCGGTGGGCGCGACGTAGCGCGCAACGAGCTCGTCGGGGCCGGCCTGCTCGAGCAGCCGCCAGCCGTATTCGCCGACGAACCCGCCGACCTCGTCGGGCTGCAGGCCGAAGTGCCACAACTGTCGCCGCTGGCGCACGCTGCGATAGAGCGTGCGGGTGCCGTATCGATTGGTGCCGTCGATGAAATCTCGCCGGACGTAGGTGAAGACCAAACGGCTGCCGGGCGCCGCCGCGCGCAACCCCTCCAAGGTTCGCCGGACGGTCTTCTCGCTGAGGTACTGGGTTACGCCCTCGCAGATGAAGAACGTCCGGTAGTCGGTGTGGTAGCCGTGCTCGGCCAGGGAGGTGAGCAGGTCGTCCCGCTCCAGGTCCAGTGCCACCTGCCGCACGGACATCGGCGGTCCGCCCAGCACCCGCCGGACCGTCTTGAGCTTGCGGGCGATGTTGACCGGCAGGTCGACCTCGAAGACGGGGATGCGGACCTGCCGCGTCAAAAGGTAAGCCCGCGTGTCCAATCCGGCGCCGAGGATGACGACCGCGTCGATGCCGTCCAGCGCTTCGGCCAGCTTGTCGCCGATGAATCGCTTACGGCAGGCCAGATTCGCCCACAGGCCGCGGCCGGACCACTCCGATGCGCGCATCATCAAGCGGCGCACCGGCGCCGCGCGGGTCGCCGCGACGAGCCAGCGCAGCGGCGCCGGCAGGAACAGCTCCGCGAGATCGTCGTCCACCAGACGGCGGCCCGGCGGCTCGTTGTGTTCGACGGCCGCCAACACCACCGGTCCGAAGGCGGTCTGGGCGGCGGGATTTCGGGCCATGGGCCGCTACTTGTTCAGGAATCCGGCGTCGACGGGCAATGTCACGCCGGTGATGTAGCGGGCCTGGTCGGACACCAGCCACGCCACCGCGTTGGCGACGTCTTCGACTTGCAGGACCTCCACCGGCATGGCGTTGCCCATGGCCCCGGGCGTGTCGGTCGCGGCGGCCATCTTGGCCAGCCACTCCCGGGTGAACTCGTTGTTGATCATCGGCGTTTCGACTCCGGACGGGTGGATCGAGTTGACTCGAATATACTGCGTGGCAAGCAGATTCGCGTACACTCGCATCAGCCCCACAACGCCGTGCTTGGCGGCGGCGTAGCCGACCGAACCCGCGTCCGGGCTTCCGACGCCGGCCAGGCCGGCGCTCGAACTGATCAGCACGATCGAGCCGCCGGTGCCCTGCTTGACCATGGTCGGGATGGCGGCCTTGATGGTGTTGTAGACGCCGGTGAGGTTGACGTCGATGACGTCGCGCCAGCCGTCGTCACCGGACTGCATCGGAGCGATGCCGGCGTTGGCCACGACGATGTCGAGCCGGCCGAACTCGTCCAGGCCCGACTGCAGCGCGGCCGACAGTGATGCGCGCTCGCGCACGTCGCCGCGAGCGGCCACGATGCGCGCACCGGTGTCCTCGACCAGCTTGACGGTCTCCGCCAGGTCCTCCGCGGTGGCCAGGGGGTAGGGGACGCTGGCGATCTGCTCGCACAGGTCGACCGCGATGATGTTCGCGCCGTCGGCGGCGAGCCGCACCGCATGCGCGCGTCCCTGCCCGCGCGCCGCGCCGGTGATGAAGGCGACCTTGCCTTCGAGTGGCCGGGTCATCACGACCGCAGCTGACCCTTGTCCGGGTCCCCCGCGGGAACCGGCTGCAGCATCTTGATGTCGGGCGCCCCGGCGAGGTGCTCGCCGGCCGCGCCGAACATCTTGCCGATGGCCGGCGCGGTGCTGTGGGCCTTGAGCGCCTCTTCGTCGGCCCACTGCTCGACGAACACGAAGGTCTCGCCCGATTGGTGCAGCGAGTACAACTGGCAGCCCGGTTCGTTGTGCACTTCCTCCACCGCCTGCGTGAGGATGTCGCGGACTGCGTCGACCGACTCGGGTTTGACGGTCATGGTGGCAACGACGACGACGGGCATGCTGGGGCCTCCTGGGGCAACGGGTGGGGGTGACGCGCATGACTTCTGTTATCTAAATCACCGCTTGTCTACCCTACTCACGCGGTCCGGCGGAGGACCCGCCAGATGGCGCACGGGCCGAATCGTTGCCCGTGTGGCGGGTGGTGCAGATGATGTCGATGCGACTACCCTGGCCGATATGGCTAACAAGACCGCCGCCCGCTCCAAGGCCAGAACGAGCAGGTCAAAGGCCCCTGCGCGGAGTGGGTCGGGTCGCGCGCGGCCGGCGGCGCCCCGCAAACGGCCGAGCAGGCCTGCCAGGCGGCGTAACCATTCGCTGCTGGTGGCCGCCGGACTGACCGGCGGCCGCGCCCTGCGCGCCACCTGGCTGATGGCCGCGCGGAGCACCGGGGGCGCGGCGCGGTCGATCGGACGGGCCCGCGACATCGACCCGGGACACCGCCGCGACGGCATCGCGCTGATGCTGCTCGCGATTTCCGTCGTGGTCGCCGCGAGCTCGTGGTTCCACGCCGCCCGGCCGGTCGGCGCGTGGGTCGACACGTTGTTGCGCACCTTCATCGGGGCGGGCGTTCTGGCGCTCCCGGTCGTCACCGCCGGCGTGGCGGTGGCGCTGATGCGCACCCAGCCCAATCCCGACGCGCGGCCGCGGCTGATCCTGGGCGCCACCCTGATCGCCCTTTCCGTGCTCGGGCTGCGCCACCTGTGGTCCGGCTCGCCCGAGGACCCGGAGGCCCGGCGCCGCGCGGCCGGATTCGTCGGCTTCGCGATCGGGGGCCCGCTCTCGGACGGGCTGACCGCCTGGATCGCCGCGCCGCTGTTGTTCATCGGCTTCATGTTCGGCCTGCTGTTGCTGACCGGGACGACCATCCGGGAGGTGCCCGACGCGGTGCGCGCCATGTTCGGCGCCCGACTGCTCGGCGACGACGAATACGACTACGACGACTACGACGACCACGGCGACTACGACGACGCCGATCCCCTTGCGGCCGAGGGCTTCTCGGACGGCTTCCCCGACGAGGCGGTGCCGGCCCCCGGCGACGAGCCGCCGGCCTGGGCGGTCGACCCGGCCCCCGCCCTGCGCGACAACGAGGACGACATTCCCACCACGCCGGAGCCGGCCATCGGGAAGAGCCGCCGTCGCCCCAAGAAGCAGACCGAGGTGCTGGACCGGGTCGTCGAGGGCCCCTACACCCTGCCCTCGCTGAACCTGCTGGTCGCCGGTGACCCGCCCAAGAAGCGCAGCGCCGCCAACACCGTCATGGCCGACGCCATCAGCGAGGTGCTGACCCAGTTCAAGGTCGACGCCGCGGTCACCGGCTGCACCCGCGGGCCCACCGTCACCCGCTACGAGGTCGAACTCGGGCCCGGCGTCAAGGTGGAGAAGATCACCGCGCTGCAGAAGAACATCGCCTACGCGGTGGCCACCGAGAGCGTGCGCATGCTCGCGCCGATCCCGGGCAAGTCCGCGGTCGGCATCGAGGTGCCCAACACCGACCGCGAGATGGTGCGGCTGGCCGACGTGCTGACCGCGCCGTCGACCCGCCGCGACCACCACCCGCTGGTGATCGGGCTGGGCAAGGACATCGAGGGCGACTTCATCTCGGCCAACCTGGCCAAGATGCCGCACCTGCTGGTCGCCGGCTCCACCGGGTCCGGCAAGTCCAGCTTCGTCAACTCCATGCTGGTCTCGCTGCTGACCAGGGCCACCCCCGAGGAGGTCAGGATGATCCTGATCGACCCGAAGATGGTGGAGCTGACGCCGTACGAGGGCATCCCGCACCTGATCACGCCGATCATCACCCAGCCCAAGAAGGCGGCGGCGGCGCTGGCCTGGCTGGTCGAGGAGATGGAGCAGCGCTACCAGGACATGCAGGCCTCCCGGGTGCGCCACATCGACGACTTCAACGAGAAGGTGCGCTCCGGGGCGATCACCGCGCCGCTGGGCAGCCAGCGCGAATACCGGCCCTACCCGTACGTCGTGGCGATCGTCGACGAGCTGGCCGACCTGATGATGACCGCCCCCCGCGACGTCGAGGACGCCATCGTCCGGATCACCCAGAAGGCCCGCGCGGCGGGCATTCACCTGGTGCTGGCCACCCAGCGCCCGTCGGTGGACGTGGTCACCGGCCTGATCAAGACCAACGTGCCCTCGCGGCTGGCGTTCGCCACGTCGTCGCTGACCGACAGCCGGGTGATCCTGGACCAGGCGGGCGCCGAGAAGCTGATCGGCATGGGCGACGGCCTGTTCCTGCCGATGGGCGCGGGCAAGCCGATCCGGTTGCAGGGTGCGTTCATCACCGACGAGGAGATCCAGGCCGTCGTCGCCGCCTGCAAGGACCAGGCCGAACCCGAGTACACCGAGGGCGTCACCACGGCCAAGCCCACCGGCGAGCGCACGGACGTCGACCCCGACATCGGCGACGACATGGACGTCTTCCTGCAGGCCGTCGAGCTGGTGGTGTCCAGCCAGTTCGGCTCCACCTCGATGCTGCAGCGCAAGCTGCGCGTCGGCTTCGCCAAGGCCGGCCGGCTGATGGACCTGATGGAGACCCGCGGCATCGTCGGGCCCAGCGAGGGATCCAAGGCGCGCGAGGTGCTGGTCAAGCCCGACGAGCTGGCCGGGACGCTGGCGTTGATCCGCGGCGGCAGCGACGCCGACGGCGGCGACCCCGACGAGTAGCTTGGCGAGCAGACGCAAAATCGCACGTGTAGGGCCGTCTCAATGAGAATTTGCGTCTGCTCGCGGGACTACAGCACCAGCAGCATCCGGGAGTTGCCGAGGATGTTGGGTTTGACGTAGCTCAGGTCCAGGAACTCGGCGACACCGATGTCGTAAGAGCGGCACATCTCCTCGAACACCTCCGCGGTCACCGGCGTGCCCTCGATCTCGGTGAACCCGTGCTTGCCGAAGAACTCGGTCTCGAACGTCAACACGAACAGCCGCTTCAGTTGCAGCTCGCGCGCGACGGCCAGCAGCCGGTCGACGATCGCGTGGCCGATGCCGTGGCCGGTCATCGCCGGGTCGACGGCGACCGTGCGGATCTCGCCCAGGTCGGACCACATCACGTGCAGCGCGCCGCAACCCACCACGTCGCCTTCGCGCTCGGCCACCCAGAACTCCTGGACCGCCTCGTACAGCGTCACCAGGTTCTTCTCGAGCAGGATCTTGCCGGCGTAGGTGTCGACGAGTCGCTTGATGGCGGGGACATCGGACGTTCGCGCGCGTCGCACCAGACAGTCCTGCGAGCTTTCGGTCACGGCTAACAGTATCGGCATCCGGGACGGGCGTGCTGACCAACAGTTATTCTGTTGCCGTGTCGGGGCAGCCGCAAACGGGTCCGGTGATGGGACCTCCGGGCCGCGTCCACATCGCAAACCTCGCCAACACGCTGACGCTGCTCCGGCTGGTGCTGGTCCCGGTCTTCCTGCTCGCGCTGTTCGCCAAGGACGGCCACGAGATCGCCTTCCGGATCGTGGCGTTCGTGATCTTCACGCTCGCGGTCATCACCGATCGGCTGGATGGCCTGCTGGCCCGCAACTACGGAATGGCAACCGAATTCGGCGCGTTCGTCGATCCGATCGCGGACAAGACGCTGATCGGGTCGGCGCTGATCGGGCTGTCGATGCTCGGCGACCTGCCCTGGTGGGTCACGGTGGTCATCCTGGCCCGCGAGCTCGGCGTGACCGTGCTGCGCCTGGCCGTGATTCGCCGCGGCGTCATCCCGGCCAGTTGGGGCGGCAAGATCAAGACGGTGGTGCAGTCCGTGGCGATCGGCTTGTTCATCCTGCCCCTGTCCGGTCCCTTCCGCGTGACGGCCGCGGTGGTGATGGGCGCGGCCATCGTCCTGACCATCGTCACCGGCATCGACTACCTCGTGTCGACCGTCCGCGAAGTGCGCCGCACCACCGACTGAATCTGTCCCGCGGAACGGGAACCAAGACCCCGCCGGCCGCGTTCCACCTAATGAGCGCCTGCCGGACGGGGCCGTTTCGCTCCGGGCGCGGGCTGACTGGACGAAGGAGGGCGGAAAATGCCGCCATTAGTGCGCGAGGTCATCGGCGACGTGCTGCGGGAGTCCCGGATGACACAGGGCCGGACGCTGCGCGAGGTGTCCGATTCGGCGCGGGTGAGCCTCGGCTATCTGTCCGAGGTCGAACGCGGGCGCAAGGAGCCCTCCAGCGAGCTGCTCAACGCCATCTGCGACGCCTTGCGGGTGCCGCTGTCGTCGGTCCTGATCGACGCGGGCGAGCGGATGGCCGGTGTGGAGCGGACGCCCGCCGACGGGCTGCGCGGTCCGAGCATCGACGCCGACACCAAGGTCGTCATCCCGCCGGTGGCGTCCCTGGCGATCGCCTGAACGCGGCCCGCACCCGGGATCCCACGTCAGGGGTAGGGCGATCGGCGCCGACCCACTAAATTGAGCGACAGGCGACGGGCCCATCCAGGGGCCGTCCGGCCCACAAGAAGCGAAGGTGGAGCTCACTCATGGCCAATCCGTTCGTCAAAGCGTGGAAGTACCTCATGGCGCTGTTCAACGCGAAGATCGACGAGCACGCCGACCCCAAAGTGCAGATCCAGCAGGCCATCGAGGAAGCGCAACGCACCCACCAGGCGCTCACCCAGCAGGCGGCGCAGGTGATCGGCAACCAGCGGCAACTGGAGATGCGGCTCAACCGGCAGCTCGCCGACATCGAAAAGCTTCAGGTCAACGTGCGTCAGGCGCTGACGCTGGCCGACCAGGCCACCGCCGCCGGCGACGCCGCCAAGGCCACCGAGTACAACAACGCCGCGGAGGCGTTCGCGGCCCAGCTGGTGACCGCCGAGCAGAGCGTCGAGGACCTCAAGACGCTGCACGATCAGGCGCTGAACGCAGCGGCGCAGGCCAAGAGGGCGGTCGAACAGAACGCCATGGTGTTGCAGCAGAAGATCGCCGAGCGCACCAAACTGCGTAGCCAGCTCGAGCAGGCCAAGATGCAGGAACAGGTCAGCGCATCGCTGCGGTCGATGAGCGAGATCGCCGCGCCCGGCAACGTTCCCAGCCTCGACGAGGTGCGCGACAAGATCGAACGCCGCTACGCCACCGCGATGGGTGCCGCCGAATTGGCCCAGGGCTCGGTGCAGGGGCGCATGCTCGAGGTCGAGCAGGCCGGGGTGCAGATGGCCGGCCATTCCCGGCTGGAGCAGATCCGCGCCTCGATGCGCGGCGAAGCCTTGCCGACCGGGGCGACGCCGGCCGCCGGGGCCACTCCGGAGGCGACCGCCGCGCCCGCGGAGACCAGCGGGGGCGCGGCCACCGAGAAGCCTTTTGGCCAGTAACGCGGTGTCGGCGGTGAGCGAGACGCGGCGCGGCCTTTGGCGCACGTTGCTCGGGCGTGGGATGGCCACCGCCGCCGACCTGTCCGGCCTGGTGGCCGAGAAGATCAGCGCCGCCGCGGATCCCCGCGCTCGGCTGCTGCGCCGCCGCCGCCGCGCGCTGCGATGGGGCCTGATCTTCAGCGCCGGCTGCGTGTTCTGGGCGGCCGTCACGATGCTGCTGGCCGCCTGGGGCTGGTTCGCGCTGCTGCTGGAGATCACCGGCGCCGTCGCGGTCGTCATGGCCGTCCCGGCGACGCTGTTGTTGTTCCGCTACCGGTGGCTGCGTTCCGAGCCGCTGCCCACACCGCGCCCCACCAACGCCCGTCGGCTGCCGCCGCCCGGCTCGGCGGCGCGCCCCGCGATGTACGCGCTGGGTGCCTCCGAACGCGGTTTCCTGTCGCTGCTGAGCGTGATCGAGCGGGGCTCGATGTTGCCGACGGCCGAGATCCGCGACCTGAGCGCGGCGGCCAACAAGACCTCGGCGGCCATGGCGGCCACCGCCGCGGAGGTGGTGTCGATGGAGCGGGCGGCGCAGTCCAGCGAATCGTCACGGTCGTATCTGGTGCCGACCATCAACGCGTTCACCGCACAGTTGAGCGCCGGCGTTCGCCAGTACAACGAAATGGTCACCGCCGCAGCCCAATTGGTGTCTTCGGCCAACGGTGACCAGTTGGCCGCCTCGCAGCGCTACCGCGCCGAGCTGGCCGGGGCGACCGACCGCCTGGTCGGTTGGGCGCAGGCGTTCGACGAACTCGGCGGGCTGCGCGGCGCCAGCTGATGACCGCGGGCTAGTGTCCTGAGTCATTAATTTGGGTGCAGTAGTTGGCGATGCTGGTCAGGATTTGGTCGGCTGTCTTGGTCCA
>NZ_LQOU01000038.1 GCF_002102155.1 Mycobacterium europaeum | reverse complement strand
CGCGCCGGCCAGCGCAAACTCATCGGCGGCCAAGAAGACCAACTCATCGACATCGCCCTCGAAATCAAACGCGAGCAGCACACGGTGTGACACACGTGGTGGACGGTAAGTTGGCTGTGCAGCAACAGGTGTCGCCGGGCGCTATCCAGCACCAGTCATAACACCACCCGGTCAGCGGAACACCGCGGCGTGCCACCCGCAACGCCGTGGCAGGCTGACACCGTGACAGACACTTCCGAACGGGTCTTCCTAGGCGAGCAGGACGTGCGCGAAATCCGCCTACCGGAAGGGATTTTGCGCTATTACGACACCGGTCCGGAGGCCTCGCTGGCGTCGCCGCTGCTCTTCCTGCATGGCTCGGGTCCCGGAGTCACCGGATGGCGCAACTTCCGCGGCATACTGCCCACCTTCGCCGAGCGATTCCGCTGCATCATCCTGGAATTTCCCGGTTTCGGCGTCAGCGACGACTTCGGCGGCCATCCCATGGTCATGGCATTTGGCACCGTATCGCCGTTCTTGGATGCGCTGGGCGTCGATAAGGCGCATATCGTCGGCAACTCGATGGGCGGGGGTGTGGGCATCAACTTCGCTATCCACAACCCCGACCGTGTCGACCGGCTGGTCACCATCGGCGGAATCGGAATCAACATCTTCAGCCCCAGCCCGAGTGAGGGCATCCGGCTGTTGCAGGAGTTCGTCGAGGACCCGACGCGGCAGCGGCTGGTCGACTGGCTCAAATCGATGGTGTACGACCAGTCCTTGGTCACTGAGGAACTGGTCGAGGAGCGCTGGCAGTTGGCCACCGATCCGGACACCTTGGCCGCGGCGCGCCGGATGTACGGCAAAGCGGCGTTTGCCGCAATGAACGCCGCGATGGCCGCGTCCGAAAACCCGATGCCGTGGGCGGTCCTGCACAAGTTGACTGTCCCCACGCTGCTGACGTGGGGTCGCGACGACAGAGTGAGCCCACCGGATATGGCGCTGATCCCGATGCGCACCATCCAAGACGCCGAACTTCACGTATTTCCCAAGTCCGGGCACTGGGCGATGATCGAAGCGAAGCAAGCCTTCGAAAGCACCGTGCTGGCGTTCCTCTCACGGCAGCATTCATGAAGCGGCGATGGGAACGCCGCGTCACCAGTCCTGCCAAGGGATGATCGTGCGCAGCGGCGTGCTGATCACGGTTTGTCCCAATATTGATGCCGGCAGCAGAGTTTCGGCTGCAGCGACGCAGTCACGCACGAGTCTCGAGGTGGCGATCGGTTCACCATCAAGGTAGAGCACGCGAACCCGCAATGCTCCCCGAGTATCAGTGGCGTCAACTCGCCGAAGGCCGAGACCGTCATCCTGATGGCGGTCGAGCGAAAATGTCCACGCCCCGGCCACTCCCGGCAGATTGAGCAGCTCCGGGATGAGTACGCGGTCTTCCCAACGATGATTCTCGTGGGTGTCCGTCCCAAGCGGGTCGGCGAACCTGGTCACCGTCAGGTGCAACCCGCGATTGGGCCGATACGGAATCACCGCCGGCGACACTAAAGAAGATGCCGCCGCGTAGCCCTTGACGGGCCGGAAGAACGCCAGCAACGTCCGCCGCACACCCGGAATCATGGGGCCCCGACCCCACTCGAAGGAGTCCACGCCCAATTGCTCCCATTCCCGTACTGCGTCGGCGACGGGATTGCGAAACCAATACATGGCGATGTAATCCGCGTCCGCCTGCTCGGGCTCGGCGGTTGAGTCAGCGCGGCACTCAGCAGTCCGCGCCCACCGATCACCCCACGCGACTCCCGGTAGGGCCAAGTTCTCTGGTCGATGGTCGAGTTGATGCCATTCGTTGTAACGGCGGTGCAGATGCGGCTCCGGATTGTCCAGCGCGACAAAGGAAAAGAAAGCCAGCGAACAGTCTTTCATGTCGCGCCCTCCCTATCGTTGAGTCGCACCGGCGTCGACGGGCAGCGTGACCGCGGTGATATAGCGCGCCTCGTCGGAAGCGAGAAACAAAGCGGCGTTGGCGACATCGACCGGTTCTACCCACGGCACCGCGAGCATGTTCATGCGAAGGGCCGCTTCGGCGAACTCGGCACGCGTCGGCGTCCTGTCGAGGTCGGGACGAAACGCGTTGCGCACTGCGTCGTTTTGAATCAGCGGAGTGTCCACATTGGTCGGATGGACGCAATTGACTCGGACATTGTGCGGCGCAAGTTCTTTGGCCAGGCTCTGCATTAGGCCGACCACGCCGTGCTTAGCCGCGGTGTAATGGGCGACGCCCACCAATCCGCGAAGGCCCGCGATCGAATTGGTCAGGACGATCGCACCCCCACCTTGTGCGATCAGGTGTGGCGCAGCGGCCCGACACGTGTGCCACACACCGGTGAGGTTGACATCCAACATGGTGCGCCAGGCCGCTTCGGTGAGGTCGAGCGCCAGTGCACGCGAGGTGATCCCAGCGGTAGCACACACCACGTCCAATCTTCCCAGCCGTCGCACACCGCGATCGGTGGCGGCCTGGACGCCGTCGCGGTCGCGCACGTCGACGATCTCGGTATGTATTTTGGCGCCGGCATCGCGCACTTGGACGGCGGTGTGCTCGAGGTCTTCAAGTGTGCTGTGCGGAACCACCACTGTGTCAACCGGAGCGCACACGTCAAGGGCCACGATATCGGCGCCCTCCTGGGCTAACCGAACCGCCTGCGCACGCCCGATTCCCCGCGCCGCGCCCGTGATCAGGGCCACCTTCCCGGCGACCCTGCCGGTCACGTCGCAAACTCCGTCATATCGACACGCCGTTCATGCGCCTAGAACTCAATGTGGATGTTGTCGGTCACTGGTCGGGCTTGACAGCCGAGGATCAAGCCTTCGGCGCGGTCTTCGGGTCCCAGCACATCTCCACCGGCCATATCCACCTCGCCGGAAATCAGGGTCGCCACGCAGGAGCCGCAATGCCCTTCACGACACGAGTGCGGCACATTGATCCCGGCATCAAGCAACGTGTCGACCAGGGTCCGGTCGCGTCGCCATTCCAGTCGATGGAGAGCACCGTCCAACTCGACGTCTACGGTGGCCACCTCGACGTCGGTGCACAGCGCAGCGCCTTGTTCTTCGACATCTGCCATGCGGCTGATCCTTGCCATGTTGGTGCGTGATGTCTTGGTCGCATTCCGATGGACGGGAGGTCGCCATCCCGGCGTCCAGTCACCGGGACGTCTCCTGCGATTCCGGGTGCAGCGGCTCTACCGTCGCTGTTCGTGACCAGTAGCACGGACGACGGGTTGGACCAGAGCATCGACGTGGTGGTCGTAGGTGCCGGCTTTGCCGGGCTTTACGCCCTGCACAAGCTGCGCGCCGACGGGTTGACGGTCAAGGTGTTCGAGGCCGGTCCCGATGTGGGTGGCACGTGGTATTTCAACCGGTATCCCGGCGCCCGCTGCGACGTCGAGAGCGTCGACTACTGCTATTCGTTCTCCGATGACCTGCAGCAGGAGTGGGACTGGTCGGAAAAGTACGCCACCCAAGAGGAGATCCTGCGCTACGTCAACTGGGTGGCCGACAGGTTGGATCTGCGCCGCGACATCGTCTTCAACACCCGTGTCACGTCGGCGGTTCTCGACGAGCAGCGGTTGCGGTGGACGGTGACCACCGATGCCGGGCAACCGGTGAGCGCGCGGTTTTGTGTGATGGCGACGGGCCCACTGTCCGCGGCGATGACCCCACCTTTTGCCGGCCTGGAGAGTTTCACCGGCGAGATCTACCACACCGCGGCATGGCCACACGAGACGGTCGACTTCACCGGTAAGCGCGTCGCGGTCATCGGGACGGGATCTTCGGGCATTCAGTCGATCCCGATCATCGCCGAACAAGCCTCGCAACTCTACGTCTTTCAGCGCACCCCGAATTACAGTGTCCCCGCCGGCAATCGGCCTCTCACCGACGAAGACCGGGCCCGGGTCAAGGCGAATTACGCCGAACGCAGGCGCTTATCATGGCACAGCGGCGGCGGCTCACCACACATCGCCCATCCGAAACTGACGATGCAAGCCAGCCCCGAAGAGCGGCGCGCGGCGTTCGAAAAACGCTGGGATCTCGGCGGGGTGCTGTTCTCCAAAACCTTCTCCGACCAGATGATCGACCCGGACGCCAACGAGGAGGCGCGCAAGTTCTATGAGGAGAAAGTGCGGGCCATCATTGATGATCCCGCGCTGGCCGAACTGCTGATCCCCACGGATCACCCGATCGGCACCAAGCGAATCTGCACCGACAGCAATTACTTTCAGACATTCAACCGCCCCAACGTGACACTGATCAGTGTGCGAAACACGCCGATCGAATCTGTCGATGCCACCGGCATCAACACCAGCAACGCCCATTACGACCTGGACATGATCGTGTTGGCTACCGGATTTGACGCGATGACAGGGGCATTGGCCAAAATCGACATCGTCGGCCGGGGCGGCAAACGGCTGCGCGATGACTGGAGCAATGGACCGCGAACCTATTTGGGTCTGAGCATTGACGGCTTTCCCAACTTGTTCGTCGTGTGCGGCCCCGGCGCGCCGGCGGTGCTGGCCAACATGGTGCTGCACGCCGAGGCGAATGTGAATTGGATCGCCGACTCGATCAGATATCTCGACGACCACGGCTACACGGCGATCGAGGCGACTCCCGAAGCGGTGGACAACTGGGTCGCCGAATGCGCGCGCCGAGCCGAGGCCACCCTGTTCACCAAGGCCAACTCCTGGTACATGGGCGCCAACGTGCCCGGCAAGCCGCGGGTGTTCATGCTGTTTCTCGGCGGGTTTGGGACCTACCTCGACATCTGCAACGAAGTCGCCGAGGCCGGGTACAAAGGGTTTTCGCTGACCAAGGCGCCCTGATGTCGAGCCTGTCTGGTCGTGTGGCGCTGGTGACAGGCGCTGGGCGCGGCACCGGGCGCGCCCTGTGCGAGCGATTCGCCGACGAAGGCGCCGACGTCATCGCGGTGGACGTGCCGGCGGCAGCAGAAGACCTCGAACAGACCGCCGCCGCGGTGGCGCAGCGCGGCCGACGCGCGGTGACAGGTCTGGCCGATGTCAGCGACTTGGGCGCACTGACCGGCGCGGTGGATGCCGCCGTCGCCGACGTGGGACGCCTTGACATCATTGTCGCCAACGCCGGAATCCATACCACCCACGCCCCGACGTGGGAGATCACTGCCCAGAGTTGGCAACAAGCCCTCGACGTCAATGTGACCGGCGTCTGGCATACCGTCAAAGCCGCCGTCCCCCACCTCGGCGAGGACGGCGGGTCGATCGTGATCATCGGTTCTACCAACGCTCTTCGCGGTACGGCCAACACCGCTCCTTACACCGCGAGCAAGCATGCCGTGGTTGGGCTGGCGCGCACGCTCGCCAACGAGCTCGGCCCGCGCGGAATTCGCGTCAATACTGTTCACCCGGGAGCCGTCGGGACCTCGACGGTGCTCAATGAGGCGACGTTTAAACGTCTTCGGCCTGACCTGGCCAGCCCGACGGCGGCCGACGCCGCCGAGGTGCTCACAGCTCGCCACCTGCTCCCGGTGCCGTGGGTGGAACCCGGCGACGTGGCCAATGCCGTGGTGTTCCTGGCCTCCGACCATGCCCGCTACATCACCGGCACCGAGCTCGTCGTTGACGCGGGCCTCTTGGCCAAGACCTAACGGGCAACGCAGATGGGTGTCTACGCCGTCACCGGATCGGCATCGGGCATGGGTCAGGCCGTCGTGCATAAACTGCGGGCCGCGGGTCACCGCGTGATCGGCGTCGACATCAAAGACGCCGACGTCCTCGCCGATCTGTCGACTCCCGACGGACGCAGGTCGGCCGCCGCTGCCGTGTCCGCTGCCAGCGACGGTCGACTCGACGGTGTCGTACTGGCCGCTGGTGTGGGACCCACCCCGGGCGCCGGTAGCACCGGCCGGATCCTGGCGGTGAACTTCTTCGGTGTGGTCGAGCTCCTAGAGGCATGGCATCCGGCATTGGCGGCAGCTGGCAGCGCCAAGGTTGTTGTAGTGAGCAGCAATTCGACAACGACAATGCCGTTGGTGCCCCGACGTGCCGTGCGGGCGTTACTGGGCCGCGATCTCGACAAGGCCGAGCGTGCACTACGAGTGTTCCGATCGGCTGCCCCATCGATGGCCTACGGCGCATCGAAGATCGCAGTGGCTCGCTGGGTGCGGCGGACCGCGGTCACGTCGGCGTGGGCGGGTGCGGGTATCCGGCTCAATGCGATCGCCCCGGGCGCGGTCATGACCCCGCTGCTCGAGCGACAGCTCGCCACACCGCGTGAAGCCAAGGCCATCCGCGCGTTTCCGGTCCCGGTCGGTGGGTTCGGTGACCCCACGCACCTCGCGGACTGGATGGTGTTCATGTTGTCGGATGCCGCCGCGTTTCTCTGCGGCAGCGTGCTTTTCGTCGACGGCGGGTCTGATGCCTACTTCCGCGCCGACGACTGGCCAGCCCGCGTCCCCACTCCGCGACTGCCGCGGTATATGTGGCGGTTGCTGAGGTTTGGCCGTCGGCGATAGGTTTGACGGCGGTAATCACCGGGCCGCTGGCCGTTTCATGGTTGGCGTCGCACGCCCATTGCGCCGCAGACGGGCGCGGCCCACTCCAGGGCCGACGAGTACCTGACGTGCTCGTCGAAAGCAGCGGCGATGTCGACCGGCATCGCCACGGGCAGTCGGCGGGTCAGATCGACGTGGACAAGGACCATCTCAAGTGTTGCCGATAGACGTTGCCGGTACCGATCCACGGCGAATGAGATCATGTGCACCACCTTGGGTGAGCGGTCGAGGACGCGGGCGTAGAGATCGGCAGTGTCATCTTCGATCAGCTCGCTGTAGTAGCGCAGGTGGTGTTCGACGGTGAAGAGGCTGAGCTGTCGATCAGTCCGGTAGGCGTCATCGATCCCGATTTCACGCACCAACGCATCTGCGGCGGCCGAACCGAGATCCAGATAGTGCAACACGTTCATGTGCCCGTTCCCATCGATCAAGTCACGGGACACGGCTCGCGTGACGGCACAGGGCAATTGGGCTATCTGGGCGGCCGACGGCAGGATTTGCTTTTCCGGCATCGGCGCCTGCTGGCCGCGGCCGCATCCAGAGGCTGGTCCCTGGGCCTGGTCCATAGGCACTGAGACTAGGCCTATCGACAGGTACTAGCTGCCCTGCCTCCCGGCTACCGGACGATGCCAGAAGGCTGTCGATGGTATCGGACCGCTGGCAGCCTCGGTTGGGCGCGTAGCGGCACCTCACGTTCTGGTATCGGCGTCCGCTCACCGGGAACGACGTCCGGTTCGGTGCAGAGATCGATAGATCATTACTACGCCCACAAAGTAAAGGACAGGGATATGAGCGAGCGGGTAATCGACCGGGTAGTGGCCATGGCCGACCAGTTGCGCGAGCAGGCCCCCGAGGCCGAGCGGATCGGCCGGCTGACCGATGACACGGTCAAGCTGATGAAGTCGGCCGGGTTGATCCGGCTGCTGCAGCCCAAGAACCACGGCGGCCTTGAGGTCCACCCCCGCGAGTTCGCCGAGACCGTGATGGCCACCGCCGCACACGATCCGGCGGCTGGCTGGATCGTCGGCGTGGTGGGTGTGCACCCCTACCAGCTGGCCTACGCGGACCCGAAAGTGCCCAACGAGGTATGGGCCGATGACGTCGACACGTGGATGGCGTCCCCGTACGCGCCGCAGGGCGTGGCCAGGCCGGTCGACGGTGGCTACCTGTTCAACGGGCGCTGGCAGTTCAGCTCGGGTACCGACCACTGCGACTGGATCATCTTGGGCGCGATGCTCGGCGACGAGCAGGGAAAGCCGCTGATGCCGCCGCAGATGCTGCACATGATCCTGCCGCGCAAGGACTACGAGATCGTCGAGGACTCGTGGGATGTGGTGGGGCTGCGCGGCACCGGGTCCAAGGACGTCATCGTCAAGGATGCGTTCGTCCCGTCCTACCGGACGATGGACGCCACGAAGGTGATGGACGGCACCGCCCAGCGCGAGGCCGGGATGACCGAGCCGCTGTATCTGATGCCGTGGTCGACGATGTTCCCGCTGGGCATCTCGGCGGCCACCATCGGCATCGCCGAGGGTGCCCTGGCCGCGCACCTGGATTACCAGCGGGACCGCGTGGGCGCCAGCGGAACCGCGATCAAGGACGACCCGTACGTGATGTACGCCGTCGGGGAGGCCGCGGCTGACATCAACGCCGCGCGGCAGGAGCTGCTGGCCAACGCCGACCGCATCTACGACATGGTCGCCGCCGGCAAGGAGGTGTCGTTCGCCGACCGCGCGGCCGGGCGGCGCACCCAGGTGCGCGCGGTGTGGCGCGCGGTGTCGGCGGTCGACGAGATCTTCGCCCGCTCGGGCGGGAACGCGGCCCGCATGGACAAGCCGCTCCAGCGCTATTGGCGTGATGCACATGTCGGGCAGGCGCATGCCATTCATGTCCCTGGCACCGTGTATCACGCGTCGGCGCTCAGTTCGCTGGGCGTCGACCCGCAGGGTCCGCTCCGCGCGATGATTTAGCACGTTCGAGGCGACAAGAGGAAGCGCTGACGTGGGTGACCTGAAAAGCCTTGGCTACATCACCATTTCGACGAACGACATCGACCGCTGGCGGCACTTCGCCTTCGGTGTCCTGGGTTTCGCCGAGGGCAAGGGACCGGACCCGGAGGCGCTGTACCTGCGGATGGACGAGCGCGCGGCCCGGCTCATCGTGGTGCCCGGCGAGATTGACCGGGTGCTGACCGTCGGCTGGGAGGTGCGTGACCGCCCGGCGCTGCAACGGGTCAAAGCGACCCTGGACGCCGCCGGGACCCCGTTCAAGCAACTGTCCACCGACCAGGCGGAGTCCCGGCGGGTGGAAGAGGTGATCACCTTCGAGGACCCGGCCGGCACCACGCTCGAGGTGTTCCACGGTGCGGTGCTCGACCACAGCCCCGTCGTCACCCCGTTCGGCGCGAGGTTCGTCACCGGCGACCAGGGCTTGGGCCACGTGGTGGTGCCGGCGATGGACCCTAACGGGCTGTTCGACTTCTACACCGAGGTGCTGGGGTTCCGCTCTCGCGGCGCGTTCCGGGTGCCGCTGCCCAAAGAGTTTGGGCCCGTGCGGGTTCGGTTCCTGGGCATCAACGAGCGCCACCACAGCCTGGCGATCGTGCCGGCCGCACACCAGCGCGACCCGCGCCTGGTGCACATCATGGTCGAGGTCGACAGCCTGGACGCCGTCGGGCAGGCGCTGGACCGGGTGAACGCCGAGGGCTTTCAGCTGTCCTCCACCCTGGGCCGGCACACCAACGACAAGATGGTGTCGTTCTACGTCCGCGCGCCCGGTGACTGGGACATCGAATTCGGCACCGACGGCATGCGTGTCGACGAAACCTATTACACCGCCGAGGAAATCACCGCCGATAGCTACTGGGGACACCAGTGGATCGGCGAAATGCCCGCGGCCATGCGGTTATGACGCCCGATTCCGACGTCACCGCGCTCCCGGCCTCCTCGGTCACCTCGTGGGATGACGAGGCCGACGTGGTCATCGCCGGCTACGGGGTGGCCGGGGCCGCCGCGGCGTTCGAGGCGGCGCGCTCCCGCGCCGATGTGCTGGTGACCGAACGCACCGGGTCGCGGGGCGGGGCGGCGACGATGGCCGGCGGGTTCATCTACCTCGGCGGCGTCACCGCCGGGCTCGCCGCCTGGGGTTACGCCAGCGGTATCTCGCTGGGCGACGGTAGCTTCTACGGCCGGCGCGCGGGCCGGTCGGCGGCCAAGGGCTAGCCGACCTGCACTGATTCATACGTCTCCCACCCGACACAGCTGTGGCCGGTGGCGCTTTTGGCATGCCATGTGACAGCGAGCACAGGGCTATGGTACAAACTGAGGTATCTCTAATAGAGATATCACAGCCAGATGCAATGGAGCTTTGGAGGACCGATGTCAGCGCCCCTGGAACCAGCAACTCCCACCGCCGTCATCGACCGCGTCTCCTTGGTGCTGGACGCCTTCGAAGGACCGGGACGACTAACGCTCGCCCAGATCGTGCGTCGCACGGGCCTGCCGCGCTCGTCGGCGCACCGGATGCTCGAGCGATTGGTCCAGCTGCGCTGGCTACGCCGCAACGGCCGCGACTACGAGCTCGGCATGCGGCTGGTGGAGTTGGGCTCACTGGCCGTGCACCAAGACCGCCTGGTGCGCGCAGCCGCCCCCTTGCTGGGCGAATTGCACCGCGCCACCGGGCTTGTCGTTCATCTGGCGGTTCTGGACGGGCCGGACGTTGTCTACCTCGACAAGATCGGTGACCGACTGATCAACGCGATCCCCACCAGGGTCGGGGGTCGGCAACCCGCGCACTGTACCGCGGTCGGCAAGGCGATCCTGGCCTATGGCGACCAGCATGCCGACGTTCATCTGCAGGCCCGCAAGACCAAGTTTTCCATTTGCACCGGCTCGCAACTTGCCGCTGAGTTAGCCAAGGTGCGCGCCCACGGCGTCGCCTTCGAGCGCGAGGAGTCGCTGCTTGGTTTTGGCTGCGTGGCGGCCCCCATCGGCAACCCCGGTGAGGCGATTGCCGCGGTGTCGGTGTGCGCGCCGATGAATCGCATGATGTTCGATCAGCGACTGACCACCCCGGTCCGCATGACCGCGGTGAACATCTGGCGCAACATCGAAGACGGCGCCCACCGCGTGGCGCCCACGCTGCAAACAATGCGACCGCTGCTGCCCCAACGCCCGATGCCGGCGCCGCAGCCCACCTTGCAGTACGCGTGAACCTCGACCCCCAGGTCGCCGCGCTGATTGAGGGGCTGGACGCGGGCTTTCCGCCGGTGCACACCATGACGGGCGCCCAGGCCAGGGCGGCCATCCGCGAGCGGTTGGTACCGCCCGCCCAACCCGAGCCGGTCGCCACAATCCGAGATCAGACCATTTCGGGCGCCGGTGCTGACATCCCGATACGGATCTACCGGCCCCGCGGCCACGCCGACGACGCGGGCCTGCCGATCCTGGTATACGCGCACGGCGGCGGATTCGTGTTTTGCGACCTCGACAGCCACGACGGCCTGTGCCGCAGTCTGGCCAACCTCGTTCCCGCCGTGGTGGTCTCCGTGGGATACCGGCTGGCTCCAGAAAATCCGTGGCCCGCCGCGGCCGAGGACGTGTACGCCGCCACCCGATGGGCCGCCGACATCGCCGGCGGAGATTCGCGCGCGGTCGTGGTGGGCGGTGACAGCGCGGGCGGCAACCTGGCCGCCGTCGTGGCGTTGATGGCGCGCGATCGCAGTGGCCCGGCGATTGCCGCGCAGCTGCTGCTCTACCCGATGCTCGCGGCCGGCTTCGACACTGAGTCATATCGACTGTTCGGCAAGGGTTTCTACAATCCGGCGGCTGCGCTGCAATGGTATTGGGACCAGTATGTGCCCGCACCCGCCGACCGCGACCATCCCTACGCCTCACCGCTGCGAGCGGACCTACACGGACTGCCGCCCGCAGTGATGGTCACCGCCGGGCATGATCCGCTTCGGGACGAAGCCATCGCCTACGCCGACGCGCTGCAATCCGCCGGGGTAGTCACCGTGCGGTGCGGCTACGAGGGAGGCATCCATGGGTTCATGACGATGCCGATGCTCGACATCGCTCACCAAGCCCGGCGGCAGGCGTGCCGCGAGTTGGCCACGCTGCTGGGGTGATTACCGTTCCGCGGGCTGGGCGGGCCGCTCCTCGATCTTGGTAGGTGGCCCATAGCGTTGGTCGGGATCGAGCACGCAGTGGGTGCGGCCGAAAACGGTGACCATGCACTTGTTGTTGTGATTGCACCGGCTGCGACTGCCCGGGTCGGCGATCATCTTGTTGACCAGGTCGGGTTCCCGCAGCAGCGCCCGACCCATCGCCACGAAGTCAAATCCCTCCTCTCGTGCGGTCTCGACGTGGTCGCGGCGGGTGATGCCGCCCAGCAGGATCAGTTTGGTGTTGCGCATCACCGGCACGAATTGGCGTGCGGCTTCGAGCATGTAGAGGTCGCGATACGGGTAGCTGCCCATCACGCGCTTGCCGGCCAGCCTGATGGCGGGCCGCAGCGCGGCCGGCATGACGCGGGCGAATTCGCGCACCGGGACGTCGCCCCGGAACAGGTACATCGGCTTGAAGACCGAGGACCCTTGGGTCAGTTCGAGCGCGTCGAGCGTGCCGTCGGTGTCGAGGAGCTGCGCGGTGCGCAACGCCTCATCGATCCAGATACTGCCGGGCAGTCCGTCGTCCATATTCAATTTGGCGATAACGGCGATCCGTCCGGCGGCCACCTCGCGGACGCGTTCGGCGATCTCCCGTGCCAGGCGGGAACGGTTGTCGATGGAGCCGCCGTACTCGTCGGTGCGGCGGTTGATGAGTGGGCTCAAAAACGAGCTCGGCAGATACAGGTGTCCGAAATGCAGTTCAACCGCGTCGAATCCGGCATCGATCGCTACCTGGGTCGCCGCGCCGAACTGCTCGACGACGGCTGCTATCTCGTCGCGGGTGATCGCCCGGCAGTAGGCCAACGACGTCGGATTGACGAACCGGCTCGGCGACAGGGCGGTCACCCCGGTCAGCGCCCTGGGGGCTACCACCCCGGCGTGGCCGAGCTGGGCCGAGATGGCCGCACCCGCCCCGTGCACGGCATCGGTAAGTCTGCGCAGGCCGGGCAGCGCTTGTGAGCTCATGACGATCTGACCCGGGGCGCTGGCGCCCTCGGGCGCGACACAGCAGTAGGCCACCGTCGTCATGCCCACTCCCCCGTCGGCGAACGCCCGGTGAAACGCGATTAGATCATCGGTGACCAGCCCGTGGGGCGATCGGCCTTCGGAGGTCGCGGCCTTGATGATCGGGTTGCGTAAGGTGGCCGGGCCGAGCTGCACGGGACTGAAGGAAGCGCTCATCCTCCCACCGTGGTGCCCAGCCGGACGGGGGGCAATGAGGTCCTCCCGATGGCCGGGACTGAACCTGTCCGGGGTTACACACGGTCGGTACGGTCACGCCCATGGCCGACGGTCGAATTTTCGTGATCGACAGGGTGGTGACGCGGCCTGGCTGCGCACGGAAGTTCGTGGAAACCTACCTCGCCGAGTACGCGCCCGGTGCCCGCTCCCGCGGAATGACGCTGCGCGATGTCCTGGTTAGTCCCCCGATCTGGTTCACGGACCAATCCAACACCGTCACCATCACCTGGGCCCTGCCGACCGCCCAGGCCTGGTGGGAGATGACCTGGAAGGGCCGCCCCGACCCGACGCTGGCCCGGTGGTGGGACCAGATCGAGGAACTCATCACCGAGCGCTCCCGCTCGGTCGCTGCGGCCGCCGACGACGTCGACGGGCTCTGCGATGTATAACGTCACCCGCCTCCTCGACGTCGCAGACGAACACCGCGACCGGATGCTCACGCTGGTGCGCGCGAGCGCTGAGGCGACCGGCGCCCGTCACCGGCTCGTCGAACCGACGCTGCCCGGGGCGCGCAACGGCGGTGACGTTCTCGTCCACTTGAGGTTTGATTCCCCGAGTCAATGGCTTACCGCCGCAGACGATTTCACCGCGATTTTGGGCGATCCCGCGATCACCCATGTCAACGGGGTCAGCTACAGGGGTGCTCCAACTCCCAACGGCGGCCGCCCGGGCACAGTCTACCGGGCCCTGTTTTTACGCGTGCTGCCCGACACGGACGTCGACACCGTTGCGCGTTTCGAGGACGAGTTGGCCTCGATGCCGCGCTACATACCGACGATCAGGGCATGGCAGCTCAGCCGGGTCGACGATGCGGTCGGGGCATCACGATGGACCCACGTGTTCGAGCAAGAGTTCAGCGACTTCGATGCGCTGATGGGCCCCTACCTGATGCATCCGATCCACTGGGCAGTCGTGGACCGCTGGTTTGATCCCGAATGCCCCGACGTCATCATCCGAGACCGAGTGTGCCACAGCTTCTGTCGATGCGATCACCCCGTCTTGACCGCATCGCCCACCTAGTCGGTCTCGGGCCTCGTCGGTGTCGAGCGGATCTCCGTTGTCCGCCGAGGGACTCACATCCCGGCGGGCAGGATGTTCGTATTAGCGTTCGCCGGCGGTTCGAGTGGCGGCAGTTCGGTTTTTCCGTCCAGGCTGTGCACCCGCAGCCGTTGTGACCACGGGTAGTGCAAGCTAAACGCCACCAGGCCGGTGCGTTCAGCCGCCGGTAGATGGCACATTGCCAGCACGGTTTCGGCCAGATACTCCACCGGCTCGGTCGGAAAGCCCTCAGGGATGAGCGAGGATGCGCCGGGAGTGCGCACAGCGGTCGACGGGCCAACACAATTCACCGCGATGTTCGCGTCGAGCAGTTCGGCGGCCACCCCCTGGGTGAACCGGTGCAGTGCGGCCTTGCACGACGCGTAAATCACATCGCCGGAGGTCTTGTTGTAATCGCGGTACGGCCGCACCGGTGCCACACCGGTGACCGAGCCGATGTTGACGATCCACCCGCCGCCCAGCTTGCGCATGTGCGGAACCGCGGCCTTGGTCAACACGAAGGGCGTGCGCAGATAGTGGTCGACGGTGCGGTCGAAGGTCTGCAGCGGCATGTCCTCGATGACCGAGTAGTCGGCGAAGCCGGCGTTGTTGACCAAGATGTCGATGCGGCCTGTGCGGTCGAGCACCTGGTCGACCAGGGTCTCGCGCGCCTGGGCGTCTTCGAGGTCGGCCACCACCCCGAACGCCGACCCGCCGGCATCTTCGATCAGGGCGATGGTCTCCTCGATCGTGCCGGGTAGCGTGCGATCGGACCCGGCGCGCTGCGAGCGTGAGGGCGCGTGAGCGCGCGCCGTCACCGCGACGGTGGCACCCTCGGCCGCCAGCCGCTGGGCCACCGCGCGACCGATGCCGCGGCTGCTTCCGGTTACCAAAGCCGTCCTGCCAGTCAGCAACTCGTTCACCGCAGCGTAAAGTCCTGCTCGCTCGGCGCTCGGTGCTGATGCCAGACGTCGACCAGTCGGTACGGGGTGGCCACCACTACCCGGCCCGAGCCGGACCGGTAGTAAGTGTGGGCGTTGGGTGTGTGGCACCATACCGTGCCGAGCATCGCCTCATCGATCGCGGCAACGTAATCCTCGTACGCCTGCTGGGTGACCTCGATCGTGGTGGCGCGGCGCAGCGCCATCAACTGCAAGCATTCGATGATGTAGTGCGCGAGCACCTCCATAGAGAAGTTCGCCCCCGCACCGTGTCCCGGGCTGTAGTTGGGTGCCGACATGATGAACAGGTTGGGAAAGCCGGGCACCGTGCCACCACGGTACGCACGGGGGTTGTCACCCCATTCGTCAGCCAGCTTCTTGCCGCCGCGTCCACGTATGTCCACGGTGGATAAGAAGTCCAAGTAGTAGCCGGTCGCGTAGACGATGACATCGAGGTCAATCTGCCGGCCATCCTGGGTGACAATGCCTTTCGGGTTGACCTCGGCCGGCTCGCTGGCCTCCACGTCGACATGGTCGCGGGTCAACGCCGCGTAGTAGCCGCCCGGGTCACGGATGATCCGCTTGCCGTAGGGCGCGAAGTCCGGGGTGACCTTTTTGGCCAGCTCGGTGTCTTTTCCGAACGTGTCCTCGATGTAGCGCAAGCACATTTGCAAAAGCACGTCATTGGCCGGCGAGATCGACAGGTGATCTTTGTTCCAGTCCGGGTCTTGCAGGATGATCGGGTAGTTGTTGTCCGCGGTGCCCCAATAGGACTTGAGCCGGTGCCACTTCGCGTAGTAGGGCAGATGCCGTCCCAGGTAACGCCGGAACGCGGGCACCTCATCGGTCAGCCGCTTACGCGGCGCCACCCAGTGTGGCTGCCGCTGGAACACCGTCAGGTGCTCGACCTGGTCGACACACGCGTCGACGATCTGTACGGCGGTGCAGCCCGCCCCGATCACGGCCACCTTCTTGCCGGTGAGATCGAGGGAAGAATCCCACAGCGCCGAATGAATGCTGGTGCCCGCGAAGGTGTCTCGACCCTTGATATCCGGCCAGCGCGGACGGTTGAGGTAGCCCGCCGCGGCGACCACGACGCTGGCGTAGCTGATCGTGCGACGGCCCTGGGCATCGACCGCATGGAGTTGCCATTGGTTGCGTTCGTCGTCCCACCACAACGCCTCGATCTCGGTGCCGAACCGAATGTGGTCGCGCAGCTTGTGTTTATCGGCCAGCGTCACCAAATAGTTCTGATATTCCCCACCCTGCGGGTAGTAGCTGCTCCAGTCCGGGTTCACCTCCCACGACAGCGAGTAATACGCCGACGGCGTATCCACACCGATGCCCGGGTAGGTGGTGGTCAGCCAGGTGCCGCCGACCTCGTCATTGCGGTCGAAGATCTCAAACGCGACTCCCTCAGCGGCGGCGGCCAGTGCGACGCTGATCCCGGCCAGACCGGCACCGATGATGGCGATGGTGATTGTCTCGGGGATCGGCACAGTCCGCGGCAAAGTTGGCTGCGACCGCTGGAAGCCGCCCTGTTCGAGCAACAGGTCCACCTGCTCGTCATCGACCTGCGAACCCAGCGCTACAGGTAGCAGCTTTGCGAAGAAGTCCCGGTCCACAGGGGATCTCGCATCGGTGCATCGTGGCCGTCCCAGCGCCTCGACGAGGGCGTTCACCAGCGAATCGGCCGTGTCGGCGTCTGTGACGCCGGCCTGCTCGGGCGGGTCGGCAACATAGGAGATCTTGGGCGCGTAGGTGTCGATCACCGACAAGTCGCCGGTGAGCTGCGCCAGCACGGCCACCAGCACACCCGGGTCCGCCTGACGCAGGTTGGCGCGCAGTTCGTCGGGATCAGGAGCGGCCGGTCCGGTGGGCGACGTCGATTCGGTAGCGGCGGTCATGCCATTGAGTCTGAAGCCCGCCGCCACCCCGGGCACCGCTGTTGTCTACTCAGCGGGAGGTCAGGATCACGGAAAACGACATTTGGACCTAGTGTTCGTCCCATGCAACCCGCGCACCACGACGACCGAGTGACACGGGAACTGGACGCCGCGGTCGCTCAGGCGCGCAGTCAATCGCTCGGCGACATCCCCCGCCGGTCAGCCCGCCGTCAGCCGGAGAAAACCGCGATCATCGACGGTGATGTGGTGCTGACGTTCGCCGAGTTCGACCAGCTGGTGGACAGAGCCGCAGCCGCCCTGCGCGACAACGGCTTTGCCCCTGGCGATCGCGTTGCGCTACTGTCCCACAACTGCTGGCAGTTCGCGGTCTTGGCATTCGCGACCGCGCGCGCGGGGGTGGTCCTGGTGCCCATCAATTTCATGCTCACGGCCGAGGAGATCGCCTATATCCTCGGGCACAGCCGGGTCCGTGGATTCGTCGTCGAATCCGCTCTGACCGCGATGGCCGAAAAGGCGATGCGCTTGGGCGGGGCTGTCACGACAAAAGTTGCGCTGATGGCCGACGGCGCCATCCCTCCTGTCGGCTGGCACGACTTTGGTCAGTGGCTCACCACGACCACAGCCGCACCGAACCCGCCCATCGATGATGAGCAACTCGTGCGGCTGATGTACACCAGTGGCACCGAATCACGGCCCAAGGCCGTCATGCACACCAGCCGCAGCCTGATGTGGCAGTACGTCAGCACCATCGTGGCCGGGGCGATGTCACCGGACGACGTCGAAATCCACTCACTGCCGCTCTATCACTGCGCGCAGTTGGACAACTTCTTGGCCACCGACCTCTATCTGGGAGCGACCAGCATCATCCTGTCGCGGCCGGACCCCGAATTGGTCCTGCGTACCATCGCGCGGTACGGAGTGACGAATTACTTTGCGCCACCCACGGTATGGATTTCACTGCTGCGTTGCCCGATCTTCGACGATGTCGACCTGTCCAGCCTGCGCAAGGGCTACTACGGCGCCTCACCGATGCCCGCCGAGGTCCTGCACGAAATACGCCGACGGCTGCCGAATCTGAGGCTGTGGAACTTCTACGGTCAAACCGAGATGGCGCCGCTGGCCTCGGCGCTGGGACCCGACGAGCAGGACACCCACGCCGGCGCGGCCGGACGCCCGGTGGTCAACGTCGAAACCACCATCCTCGATGACGAGGATTGCCCCGTGGCACCCGGCATGGTGGGTGAAATCGCCCACCGCAGCCCGCATCTGATGGTCGGCTACCTGGACGACCCTGCTAAAACGGCGGAGGCCTTCCGCGGCGGCTGGTTTCATTCCGGCGACCTGGGTTACTACGACGAGCACGGACTGTTGCACGTCGTGGACCGCAAAAAAGACATGATAAAAACAGGCGGCGAGAACGTCGCCAGCCGCGAAGTAGAAGAAATTCTGTACCGCCACAACGGGATCCAGGAGGCCGCCGTATTCGGTCTGGCGCATCCCGTCTGGGTGGAGGCCGTGGTCGCCGCAGTAGTAACCCGCAGCGGCGTCACCCTCACCGAAGACGACGTCCTCGTGCACTGCCGGCAGCATCTCGCCGGCTTCAAGGCGCCCAAACGGGTCTTCTTCGTCGATTCACTGCCGAAAAACCCCAGCGGCAAACTTCTCAAACGCGCCCTGCGGGACGCTTTCACCCTCGAATTCGCCAGCCAATGAAGGGACCGCTCTCTGTGTTTAAAGGCCGCATCGCGCGATTCGACCAACCCGGTAAGCCGTTCGACATCGAAACGGTCAGCCTTCCGGAGGTGGGTCCTGGTCAAATCCTGATCAAAGTGAGTCGCGCCAACATCTGCGGCTCTGACCTACACGCCTGGCACGGCACATTCGCCACCGGCGGCCTGGGAGGTCAACTACCCACCGTGTTGGGCCATGAAATGGTCGGCGCGATCGAGGCGCTGGGCGCGGGTGTCACCACCGATTCGGACGGCGCGCCGCTGACCGTGGGCACCCGGGTGGTCTTTCCCTACTTCTTCTCGTGTCACACCTGCCGAAATTGCCTGGCGGGCAGGCGAAACGCCTGTCTGAAGCTGACGATGGCCATGCTCGGCCGCGCCGACGAGCCACCCTATTTCGTCGGCGGCTACGCCGACTACTTCCTGCTGCCCGCCGGGGCGGTGGTCTACACGGTCCCCGATTCGGTATCCGATGACATCGCTGCAGGCGCGAATTGCGCACTGTCACAGGTCATGTACGGTCTGGAGCGTGTCGACCTGCAGCTTGGTGAATCGGTGGTGGTGCAGGGGGCGGGTGCGCTGGGTCTGTACGCAGTGGCGGTGGCAAAAGCGCGCGGCGCTGCCCGCGTGATCGCCATCGACGGTGTGGCCGAGCGCCTAGAGCTGGCGACCGCCTTCGGCGCCGACACGGTCATCGACATCAACGACGTCGCGACGGTCAAAGACCGGACCAAGCTCGTGCGACAACTGACTGACGGCCAGGGCGCCGATGTCGTGGTCGAGGTGGTCGGCCATCCCTCGGCCATCGACGAAGGCCTCAAGATGCTCGGCCAATTCGGCCGCTACGTGGAGATCGGAAACATCAACATTGGCAAGACCTTCGAATTCGACCCGTCCCGCTTTGTCTTCGGCAACAAGATGATGGTCGGCGTCTCGTTGTACGACCCCATCGTGTTGTCGCGGGCGCTGACATTTCTCGAACAGCATCAGGCCAGGCTGCCGTTGCACCGACTGGCCGCGGCCTGTTACCCACTCGACAACATCAACGACGCCTTCGCGGCGGCCGAGAGCAAGCGCGACGTTCGCGCGAGCATCGTGCCCTAACGACAGAAAGCAGACCACGACCAATGCATGACTACGCCAGGAAGACATTGTTCATCGGCGGCGAGTGGATCACGCCGGCCGGCACGGACCTCATCGAGGTGATCGACCCCTCGACAGAACAGGTCATCGGCACGGTTCCCGGAGGTACCGAAGCAGACGTCGATGCGGCAGTGTCCGCAGCACGGCGCGCCTTTGACCCGCTGATCAGCGTCGCCGAGCGCCGCCAGCGCGTCGCGGCGGTGATCGCCGCCCTGGAGAAGCGTCTGCCGGACATCGCCGAGACGATCACCCGGGAAATGGGTGCGCCGGTGCGCATCGCGCAGACCGTGCAGACCCAGGTCCCGCTGGCGGTGGCCCGCGGCTTCGCTGACGTTCTGGATGGTTTCGACTTCGAAGAACAAGTGGGAAACTCGCTGATCCTGCGCGAACCCTACGGCGTGGTCGGCGCAATCACCCCCTGGAACTATCCGCTTTATCAGGTGGTCGCCAAGGTGGTCCCGGCGATCGCGGCCGGTTGCACGGTGGTTCTCAAACCCAGCAATGAAGCACCGCTGTCGGTGTTCGAGTTCGTCGAGGCCCTCGAGGAAGCCGGTCTGCCCGCCGGCGTGGTGAACCTGGTTTCGGGGCGCGGCGCGCTGATCGGTGAGCGCATCGCCGCCCATCCCGAGATCGACTTCGTCTCGTTCACCGGTTCCACGGGCGTCGGAGCCCGCGTCGGGGAGTTGGCCGGGCGGTCGGTGAAGAAGGTCGCACTTGAACTTGGCGGCAAGTCAGCCAACGTCATCCTCGACGACGCCGACCTGGCGACCGCGGTCAAGGTCGGAGTCGGCAACGCCTTCCTCAACGGCGGCCAGACCTGCATGGCCTGGACACGGATGCTGGTGCCCCAGTCCCGCTACGGGGAGGCCCTGGAACTGATCGAGGCCGCCGTGTCGAAATACACCGTGGGCGATCCGCTCGACCCGGCGACCCGAATCGGACCCTCGGCTTCGGCGGGCCAGTTCGAAGCCGTGCGGGGATTCATCGAACGCGCCCAACGCGACGGTGCGCGCCTGATCACCGGGGGCGCCGAGCCGATCCGCGAGGTCGGCTACTACATCGCACCCACGGTGTTCGGCGACGTCGACCCGGATTCCGAACTCGGCCAAGAAGAGGTCTTCGGTCCCGTCCTGGCGGTCATCCCATTTACTGACGAGACCGACGCCCTGCGCATCGCCAACGGCACCCCATACGGCCTCTCGGGCGCGGTGTGGGCGGCCGACACCGACCGGGCCATCGCCTTTGCGCGCGGGGTGCAGACCGGCCAGCTCGACATCAACGGCGGCAAGTACAACCCGGTGGCACCGTTCGGCGGCTACAAGAAGTCCGGCATAGGACGTGAACTCGGCCGCGCCGGATTCGAAGAGTACTTGCAGACCAAGTCCCTGCAGCTGCCGGCATGAGCGGGCCTCTCGAGATCGCGACGAGCGGACCCACGCAGGTATGGACGATCGACCTTCCGCACCTCGGCAACGCGATCACCGACAAAGCGTTCATCTCCGCGTTCGAGGCCGCAGTCGATAATGCCAACGCCGACACCGACATACGTGCGTTGATCCTCACCGGGCGCGGCAAAATCTTCTCCGCCGGCGGCAACGTCAAAGAGATGGCCGACCGAGACGGCATGTTCGGCCTGGACGCTCGGGCCCAACGGCACGCCTACATCGACGGCATCCAACGGATTCCGCGGGCACTGGCCCGACTCGAGGTTCCGCTGATCGCAGCAGTCAATGGGCCGGCCATCGGCGCCGGTTGCGATCTGGCGATGATGTGCGACATCCGAGTGGCCTCTGAGCGAGCGTCCTTCGCCGAGAGCTTCGTACAGCTCGGCCTGATCCCCGGCGACGGGGGAACCTGGTTTCTGCCGCGGGCGGTGGGCTACGAGCGCGCCGCCGAGATGACCTTCACCGGTGACCGCATCGATGCTGCGACCGCCCTGCAGTGGGGCATGGTCAGCCGAGTGGTGCCCCACGACGACCTGCTCGCCCACGCGCACGCGTTGGCCGAGCGCATCGCTGCCAACCCTGCGCACGCGCTGCGGATGGCCAAACGGTTGCTGCGGGAATCGCAGACGGCGTCACTGGAAACCACGCTGGGGATGGCCGCGGCCATGCAGCCGCTGGCACACCGCGATCCCGAACATGAACGGCGTATCGCCAAGTGGAAGACGACCTGATGGCGCTGCCCCGGATGGTGCCACCGGCCGCCGTCGACCCATCGACGCAGGCGCTACGCGCGGAGGTCCGTCGGTTTCTCGCCGACCAACGCGCAGCGGGCGCGTTCGCCCCGTCCGTTGACGCCTGGCTCACGGGGTGGGACGAGACTTTCACTGCCGCCCTGGCGGCGCGCGGCTGGATCGGTATGACGGTGCCCGTCGAGTACGGCGGACATGGGCGCTCATTTCTGGAACGGTTCGCGGTTACCGAGGAGCTGCTGGCCGCCGGCGCGCCGGTCGCCGCGCACTGGATCGCCGACCGCCAGATCGTGCCCTCACTGCTGAAATACGGCACCGAACTGCAGAAGTCGCAATTCTTGCCTCGGATCGTACGCGGCGACTGCTTCTTCGCCATCGGTATGAGCGAGCCCGATTCCGGCTCTGATCTGGCCAGTGTGCGTACCCGCGCCGTGCGTGTGGAGGGAGGTTGGTCGCTGTCGGGCACCAAGGTTTGGACGTCGGGCGCACACCGCGCCCACGCCTTCATCGTCCTTGCCCGCACTGCACCGGTGAATCCAGACCAGCGCCATGCTGGGCTCAGCCAATTCATCGTCGACCTGCGCGGTTCGGGGGTGCGGGTCCGTCCGATCATTTCGATGAACGGAGCGCACCACTTCAACGAGGTGATCCTCGACCAGACATTCGTGCCCGACGCCATGGTGTTCGGTGACATCGGCGCCGGCTGGGCGCAGGTGACGTCCGAGTTGAGTTTTGAGCGCAGCGGACCCGAACGCTTCCTCTCTACTTTCGTTCTGCTCGCAGCGACCACCGCCAACATGGCAACCCAGCGCATCTCGCGAGACGAGAGCCTCGGGCGCCTGGTGGCCCGCGTCGCCGGCCTGCACCAGATGTCGACCGCGGTCGCCGGCGCCCTGGAGCGCCGCGACTCCGCTGACGTGGCCGCGGCGGTGGTCAAGGTGCTGGGCACCACTGTCGAAGGTGACATCGCCGACCTTGCCGACCGGCATGGCGGCGTCGATGCGGCATCCTCGGAGCTGATAACCGCCGCGGTCGACCAGCGCCCCGGCTTTACCCTGCGCGGCGGAACCAACGAGGTGTTGCGCGGTGTGATTGCCCGCGGATTGGGGATCCGTTGACAACCTCACCGATCGACGCGTCCCCGGTGGACCCGGCCCTGATCGACATGATGCGCGCGGTGTTCGGCGCGTACCGCACAACGCAGTCATCCGTCGCCACTGTCGATCGTGACGCCCAGCTATGGCACCAGCTTGACGAGCTCGGACTGGTGCGCCTCACCGGCCCTGAACACTCCGGCGGCAGCGGCGCCGGCTGGCATGAAGCGGCCGAGCTGCTCACCGTCGCTGTTCAGCACAGCGCGCGAATCCCATTGGCCGAGCACGATTTATTGGCGTGCTGGCTGCTGGAGGCCATTGGATTACCGTGCGACGACGCTGTGCGGACCGTGTGCCGGCTCGATGCCCGGGGCGCCGCGAGGGGGGTGCCCTGGGCGTCTCGCGCCCAACAGATCGTGGTCATCTGGCAGCGGGGCGGCGAGTATCACGCCGCCGATGTCAATGTCGAGTCGCTGGATATCACGCCCGGCGCCAATACGATCGGCGAGCCGCGGGATATCGTCGTCGCCGACCCCGCCGCCTTGCGCGGTGTTCCCCTCGAGGCGACGTTGGTCGACCAGCTGCGGCTGAAATCGGCCTTGGTGCGCGCAGTGCAAGTGTGTGCCGCGCTGGACCAGATTCTCGAGCTTTCGATCGAGCACGCGAGCTCACGCGTCCAGTTCGGTCGGCCCCTTTCGCGCTTTCAGGCCGTGCAGAGCATGATCGCCGACATCGCCGCACAGGCCGCCCTGGCACGATCGGCCACCGAGGCGGCGCTGACGGCGGCGGTCACCAGCGCGTGGTCAGCGTCCAACCTCGCCTTCCTTGTCGCAGTGGCACGTTCGTGTGTGGGCCACGCCGCCTCGGTGGTGGTGCGTAACGCTCACCAGGTTCATGGCGCGATCGGCACCACGCGCGAGCACCGGCTACACGAGTTCACCCGGCCTGCCCTGGTGTGGCGCGGGGAGTTCGGCTCCGTGCAGTATTGGGACGAACAGGTCACGTCGGCCGCGCTTGAGGCGGGAGCCGCCGGGCTATGGAGCCTGATCAGCGGCTGAGCAAGGACGGTGTTCCACTCAACGGGCGTCGGGGTGTTAGCGGGGCCACAGCCGGGATTGACTGTGGGCATGAGCAACGACATCACGCTGTCGGAACTGCAGGAGTTCATCGCCGCCTTCTGGTACCACTACGACGAAGCCAACTATGACGAGCTGGCCGCAAGCTACGCCCGCGATGTGCACTACCTGACCCGAAGCGACAGTGGCGCCAGTCCTTTCGAGGAGCTGATGTCGCCCGAACTCGACGGTCGTGACGCGGTCATCGAGTGGCTGTCCGAGCATCGCAAGCAAAGCCCCTACCCGCTGCGTCACCACGCCACGAACGTGCACCGCACCGGCACCGATAGCGGCGTAACGCGCGCCCGCTTTTACATCTTCGTCAACCAGATCGCCAACTTCGTACCGTTCGCGGTGTCCAGCGGGGTGGTCAACGTCGGCGTGCGCCGAGGCCCCGATGGACTGGAGTTCACCGATATGGACGTCGTGCTGGATGCCACCAACTCCGTGCTGCTCTCCGAACTGCACAGCGGCACCGCCACCGCGTCGCAACCATGACGGTTCAAGAGCTCTTCTCTGGCGGCGTCGCCGTCATCACCGGAGCCGGCTCCGGGATCGGCGCCGGCATGGCCCGCTACGCCAGCAAATTGGGCATGACCGTGGTGCTCGCCGATGTCGATGCGCACAGCATCGCCGCCCTGCGCGAGGAGCTCACCGCCCCGGGCAGCACCGCGGTCGACATGGTGTGCGACGTACGGGATCCCGTCGCCATGCAAGAGCTTGCCGACACGACCATCCGTGACGTCGGGCCGGTGCGATTGCTGGTGAACAACGCCGGAATTGAACAGTTCGGCTACCTGTGGGACACCCCGGTGGCCAATTGGCAACGGATCGTAGACATCAACATCAGCGGGGTCTTCTACGGCATCCGCGCATTCCTGCCGCCAATGATGGCCACCCCCGAGCAGGCGTGGGTGTGGAATGTGTCGTCGGTCGGTGGGGTCGTCGCGATGCCCTTGCAAACGCCCTACATCGTGAGCAAGCACGCCGTACTGGCGATGACCGAGTGTCTCAACCTCGAAGTACAGTCCAGCGGGCACGACCACCACATTCACGTCCAGGCCGTGCTGCCCGGCCCGGTGCTGTCCAACATTTTCGAATCAGCCGGCGGCGTCGACTCCACTGAGGCCACCGACGTCGCGGCTGCCGAGGCGCACCGTACGGCCATGCTCGACCTGAAGGCCGACGCGATGGACCCGCTGACAGCTGCCGCGGTCGTGTTCGAGCAAGCCGCTCAAGGCAGCTTCTATCTGCTCACCCATCCCGACTATGTTCGGTCGGCGATGCAAGAGCGCGCCAACGTCCTTGCGTCCCAACAGGCTCCGGTTTTGCGGACCGAGCGCCGGTTCGACCCCGCCCGGCATTAGCGTGCCCACTCCCCCGCTGGATCCCGACGCCGCCGCCCGAGTCACGTCGCTCGGTACGATCCCGCCGATGCGCCAACGCGGCCTCGCCGCGGTGCGGGCCGCGATCGAATCCGCGCCGCTGCCCGAGGCAATGCCACAGATGGACAACATCACCGAGACCACCATCCCGGGGCCCGCCGGGCCGATACCCACGCGAATCTATCGTCCCACCTCAGATTCCTGCCCACCCGTGCTGGTGTATTTCCACGGCGGCGGCCTGGTCATGGGATCCAACCACTCGTTCGAACCGCTGGCCCGCGCGCTCGCATCGGCGTCCATGGCCACCGTCGTCGCCGTCGACTACCGCCTGGCCCCCGAAGCGGCACCGCCGGCGCAGTTCGACGATGCCTACGCCGCCACTGAATGGGTGTCGCGCCGAGCCGCGGATCTGCGTGTCGACGCCAGCCGGCTCGCAGTGGTCGGCGATAGCGCCGGAGGTTCGTTGGCGGCCTCGGTTGCCCTGGCCGCGCGTGACCGCCGCGGTCCGGCGATCTGCGCTCAGGTGCTGCTGTACCCGGGCCTGGATCGCGACATGACGGCCCCGTCGGTCGCCTCGACGGCCGACGCGCCGCTACTCACCCGCGACGACATCGACTACATGCACGCACTTGCCGACGGAGATGCCGGGCCGCCCGAGGACCCGTACCTGGTGCCCGCCTACGCTTCCGACCTTTCTGGGCTGCCGCCCGCGATCGTGGTCACCGCCGGCTGCGACCCGATCCGGGACTGGGGTGAGCGATACGCGGTCCGGCTCCGGGACGCCGGAGTTCAGACCACCCTCACCCGCTATCCGGGTACCTACCACGGCTTTCTCATGTACCCCGCCGCGACCGCCCGCGGCCGGCTGGCCATTGCCGAGATCGGCGCGGTATTGGGCGCCAAGTTCGCCAATCCGCTCCCATTTTGACGTCCCGATCACCGGACACGAATCGACCGCGCGTCGACGGCGGCAACGACAATCACACCAATCGAAACATGCAGAAGGAGACCGCTGATGCTCACCGATGAGCGCCGGATGGAGCTTTCCAACGTATTGCGGCCCGCCGCGCCGCCGCGCGAAATCGACAACGTCTACACGGCCGAGCAACGCGGGCGGCTGCTCAATGTCGTACACGCGCACGGCCCTTGGAAGCTGATCATCGCCCAGCACTTCGCATCGGCCGACGAGTTGATGGCCACCATGAGCGGCGCCTTCCCCGAGGGATTCACTCCGTCGCTGGACCTTTTTCTGACGCCGACATTCCGCGGCTACCTGGCCAACTACGGGGCCGTTCTCTACCCGGAGCTGCACGACTGCTTCTACAACGCCACGTTCCTCGAGCACGCGAAGAGCTACTGGAAAGCCGAGTACGCCAAGCCTGAGATGATGTTGTTCAACATCAACGGCCCGTGCGCCAACCGCGATCCGGGCCATCTGGACTCGCCGAGCTTCCGCGGTGTACGCCACGAGAACGCCCCCACCTGGCTGTGCAGCGTGATGGGCAAGTCGGGCCTGTTCACCGACTACCTCATCAAAATGGCTCAGGTCATCACCTGGTTCTCCCTCGACGAGGGGTCCGGTTTTACCTATTGGCCCGACGGCCCACTGAAGGCCCCCGCCCGGGTCTTGCCGCCCATCAACAACCGCGGAGTGGTCGTTCAGAACGAGATGATGGTGCACCGCGGAGAAGCCAACGGGCCGCTGGATCAACAGGTTCCGGCGGGGCTGGCCTTCGACACAGTCTTCGCCGGCGACCCGGCCGACCCCAACCACTGGCTTCTGAAGAACGGTGACGACGTCATCGCCCGCCACCACACCGACGAATTGCGTTTCCTGGTGCACTGGTCCGCCGAAGTGTTCTCGGACTTCGAGGAACTGAAAAAGAACATGGACGGCTCCGACGACATCACGATCGAACGGGCCATCGGCATGATGGTCGACGACCTCAAAGGCAAGGGCATCCAGCTCGACACTCCCAGCGATCCCCTGCACGACCCGGCATTCATCGCCGCCCTCAACGCCGCGTACGACCTCGGCGGACCGACAACCTATCCAGAAGAAGCGCCACTGAGCGCGTTCCAATTGGCTTAAGCACCGAAAGGCGCAGCATCAAGGATCATTTCGGGGAATCCCGGGGCATGCCGACTTGGACGGGTCCGGGATATGCGGCGCCGTTCAGCCCCGACTGCGTGGGATCTATGGTGATCGACGGACAGTGAACTGCGGCTCAGACAGCCGGGTACGCCAGCGTTCCTACGATCATCTGCATGCCGCAGCGCAACGCGGATTGCAGGGCGGCGAAGTCGCCGTGCTGGACCCAGTGGACGTAGGCGTGCCGACACGCTTGAACCACCAACTGGGCAGGCAGCTCTCGGGTGAATGGGTCATTGAAACGCCCTGGAAATCCCGGAGGCTCCTGACCTTGGAAACGAGGATGCAGGTATGCCCACGGAATCGTCGTCGGG
>NZ_LQOU01000037.1 GCF_002102155.1 Mycobacterium europaeum | reverse complement strand
ATCTACGAGCAGGCCAACGCCCACGGGCAGAAGGTGCAAAGCGCCGGCAGCAACATGGCCAGCACCGACAGCGCCGTCGGATCCAGCTGGGCCTAGTGGCGATCGCAAGCGCGGCCTGGCCGGGCGCGGCGGGTCGCCACCGTGGGTCTAGTGGCGGGTCGCCACCATTGACTCTGTGCCTTAAGGGGTGACGAGAACCTTGCAGTGCCGCTCGGGGTCGGCGAGTTCGTCGAAGGCGTCGCCGACCCCGTCCAGGCCCACCTCTCCGGTGATCAGCGGGCTCACGTCGATGTCACCCTCCGCCAGCGCGCGCAGCGAATCGGTGAACTCCTCGGGAGTGTAGGCAAGGCAGAACTGGACGTTGATCTCCTTGGCGATAGCGAAGAACGGATGTACGGTGTCGGGCTGCATGCAGACGCCGGCGACCACCAGACGGGTGCCCGGGCGGGCCCGGAGCAGCACGTCATCGATGATCCCGGGCACTCCGACCGCTTCGAATACCACGGCCGGTTTGACGGAGTCGAACGGTGAACCCTGCCCTGCATCCAGGGTCTGATGGGCGCCCATGGCGGTGGCCAGTTCCCGCCGCTTCGGCGAAAAGTCCGATGCCACGATGTTTTCCACCCCTCGGGATCGCAGCGCCGCGATGATCGCGATGCCGATCGGACCGCAGCCGATCACCAGGGCCGTCTCGCCGGGGGCGACGTTGGACTTGTTGACCGCGTGCAGCCCCACCGCCATGGGTTCGGTCAGGGCCGCGTGTTTGAAGTCAAGCCCGTTCGGGACGGGCAGCAGCAGCGCGGCCGAGAGGAGCATGCGTTCGGCGTAGCCGCCGATCGTGCTGTTGCTGTAGACGATCGGTTCGACGCCCTTGGCGGACAACAGCACCGGAAGCGAGGTGACCAGCGTTCCCGTCGGGTGGGTCTCGGTGCCGGGCCCGGCCTCCAGCACCTCGGCGCTGAACTCGTGGCCCATGAAAACGTCGTGATTCAAGTCGACATGCATGCCCCCCGCACCGCGGGCCACCCGTTCGGTCATCTCGAGCACGTGTGCGCCGTGAGCGGCGAAATGCAGGTCCGAACCACATATCCCGCACGCCCGCACGCCGACCAGTACTTGCCCCGCCTCGGGTACGGGATCTGGCACATCGTCTCGATAGACCATCCGGCCATCTCGCAATACCGCGGCGCGCATCAGCTGCTCACGCCCTTCTGTTCGTCGACGTGCTCGGTGATGGCTTTCACCACGGCCTCACCGGCTCGGCCGATCAACTGGTCGCGTCTGCCCTTGGCCCAGTCGTGCGACGAACGCGACGCCTCGAGTTGCCCCTTGAAATGGGGGATCACCTTGCGCGCCATCAGGTCATAGCAGTGATATGTCGCCTCCGGGGACGCCCAGTCGTGGCCGAGCATCAGCAGTGTGCCGAAACCGCCCGAGCGGTCGAGCAGGTCTTCGATGTGGGCGATCGCATCGTCGGGGGTTCCTATGCAGCAATTCCCCTTGGCCGCGTAGTCTTCGACGAACTCGTGGGGCGTCTGGGCGCCCTCGACGGTGTTGGCCAACGGGACGAACCCGGCAGCGCCGAAATAGTTGGCGAAATCCTGCAGCCCGTAGGTGCAGTCGTCGATGGCCCGCTCTCGACTGTCCGCGATGTGCATGATGCTCAAAACGCGCCAGTCGGCCCGATCCGGCTCGTCCCTGCCGGCTTTGGCGGCTTGCTCGCGCACCACGTCCCAGGTGGTTTCCAGCGCGGCGTAGCCGCCGGGTACCGACATCGACAGCGACAGCAGCGACGTGCCCAGCGCGCCCGCAAGCCGCGGTCCAGACGGGGAAATCATTGCGGCCGTGGATATCTCGGGATAGGGCCAGGTATACGGGCGGATATGCAGCTGCGCCTCGCGCAGCGTGAACCAGTCGGTGTGGCGGTCGATTCGCTCGGTCGGCCCGGCGCGGAACAACGCGAGGATCGCTTCCAGCGACTCCTGCATCATGTGCCGTTGGTCGACCGGGTCGATGCCCATCATGTAGGCGTCCGACGGCAACGCGCCGGGACCGGTGCCGAACATCACCCGGCCGCGGGTGAGATGGTCGAGCAGCACCCAGCGGTCGGCCACCATCAGCGGGTGGTGGTACGGCAGCGAAACCACGCCGGTGCCCAGCCGGATGTGTTTTGTCCGCTCGGCCGCGGCGGCGATGAAGACCTCCGGGCAGGCGATCAGCTCGTAGCCGCCGGAGTGGTGTTCGCCGAACCAGGCTTCGTCGAACCCGAGCCGATCGAGCGCGACTACCCGTTCCATGTCGTATTCCAAAGCCATGGTTGGCGATTGGCCGATCGGGTGAAACGGTGTGATGAAGACACCGAAGCGAAGTGGCGCGCTCATCGCAGCTCCAATCCGTTGAGGAAGTCCAATAGGGCCGCGTTCACCTCGTCGGGCCGCTCCTGCTGCAACCAGTGCCCCGCGTCCTCGATCATCACCTGCCGGTAGGGCCCGGTGATCAACTGCGCCGCACGGTCGGCGCGGGTGAACGTCAACACCGGATCGGCGGTCCCCCCGATAAAGACCGCCGGCACAGTGATTTTCGCGTCGGCCAGCTCGGGGGTGGTCTCCCAGTTGCGGTCGAAGTTGCGATACCAGTTCAGGCCGCCGGTGAAGCCGGTGCGGGAGAACTCGGCGATGTAGTGGTCGAGCTCCTCCCGGCTCAGCCAGTCGGGCAGCCCGTCGGGTTCCGGAAGGCGATCGATGAACCCCTCGGGCCCGGGCGCGACCATCCGCAGGCCCGCGGCCTTGTCGGCGGTCGTGCGCAGCCCACCCATCATCCGCCGCATCGTGCGGGCGGGGTCGGCGTTGAGTTCTGCGTCGGCGACGCCGGGCTGCTGGAAGTACAGGATGTAGAAGAAGTTCTCGCCGAATGCCTTGCGCCACGCCCTGGTCGGCGCCACCTTCGAGCGGGGCACCGCCGGCACGCTGAGGGCGGCAACCGCCGCGACCCGGTCCGGGTGCAGCAAGGGAGCGTTCCACACCACGGCGGCACCCCAGTCGTGTCCGATCCAGACGGCACGCTCGGCGCCGACGTCGTCGAGCAGACCGACCAGGTCGGCGGTCAGCTGATGGATGTCGTAGGCCTCGATCGCTTCGGGGCGCGAGGAGCCGCCGTAGCCGCGCTGGTCGGGTGCCAACACGTGGTAACCCGCGTCGGCCAGGGCAGGTATCTGGTGGCGCCACGAATAGGCGAGTTCGGGAAACCCGTGGGCCAAAATCACGACGGGCGCGCCGCGCTCTCCCGCCTCGGTCACCCGCAGCTGGACACCATTGGTCTCTACTAACCGTTCGGTTGATCTGGGCACCCTGCCACCAAAGCACAACCCCTACGAGGCTGAGAAGTATTCGCGCTGATTGCGAATAGCATTCCAACGGCTTTCGTCGCCTGGTAGATATCGCCGTGCAGCCATCGCAATTACGCGAAAGCAGGTGGAATCGGAATGAAGCGGCTCGACCACGTCGTCCTCTGGACGAGGGATCCGCGCGCCTCGATGGATTTCTACACGCGGGTGGTCGGCTTGGAGCCGGTCCGGTTTGCCGAGTTCGAGGCCGGCGATGCGCCGTTCCCGAGCGTGCGGGTGTGTGAGGACTCGATCATCGACTTGCTGCCGGTGGCCAACGCCGCCGCCACCGAGTCTCTGACCAAGACGGCAGGCAGCGCCGGGCACCCGGTCAATCACGTCTGCCTCGCATTGCCGAAACCGGAGTACGACGCGCTCGACCAACGCCTGCAGGCGGAAGGAGTGGACACCGGCGCGAGATTGAGTCCTACCTTCGGGGCTCGCGGGTGGGCGCCGGAGGGTTACTACTTCGCCGATCCGGACGGCAACGTCGTCGAGGCCCGCTACTACGAATGACGGCGACGTCCGGCGCGCGTGCCCGAGTCGGGGATCCCGGCGGGAACCCCTGGTCGTTGTATGCACAGATGGTGGCGACCCCGTTGTGCCCGGCTCTGCCGGAGCTGGTGATCGCCACGCGACAGATGGTGGCGACCCGCTTCGCTCCGGCTCTGCCGGAGCTGGCGATCGCCACGAGCGGTAACCTGGACTTTTCGAGCTGCGTGTATATCGGGGAAGGACCTGGCCACGAAGGCCGATGATTGATGAACCGGAAAAACGTTATTCGCACCGTCACGGCGATTGCAGTCGTGGTGCTGCTCGGTTGGTCGTTCTTCTACTTCAGCGACGACACCCGCGGCTACAAGCCCGTCGACACCTCGGTGGCGGTGGCGCAGATCAATGCTGACAACGTCAAGAGCGCGCAGATCGACGATCGCGAGCAGCAGCTGCGGTTGACCCTGAAAAAGGGCAACAACGACACCGACAATTCCGACAAGGTGATCACCAAGTACCCGAGCGGGTACGCCGTCGACCTGTTCAACGCGCTGAGCGCCAAGAATGCCAAGGTCAGCACGGTCGTCAACCAGGGCAGCATCCTGGGCGAGCTGCTGGTCTACGTGTTGCCGCTGCTGTTGCTGGTGGGCCTGTTCGTCATGTTCTCCCGCATGCAGGGCGGGGCGCGCATGGGCTTCGGGTTCGGCAAGTCGCGCGCCAAGCTGCTCAACAAGGACATGCCCAAGACCACGTTCGCCGACGTCGCCGGCGTCGACGAGGCCGTCGAAGAGCTCTACGAGATCAAGGACTTCCTGCAGAATCCCGGCCGCTACCAGGCGCTGGGCGCCAAGATCCCCAAGGGCGTGCTGCTCTACGGCCCGCCCGGGACCGGTAAGACCCTGCTGGCCCGCGCGGTGGCCGGCGAGGCCGGGGTGCCGTTCTTCACCATCTCCGGTTCCGACTTCGTCGAGATGTTCGTCGGCGTGGGGGCGTCGCGGGTGCGCGACCTGTTCGAGCAGGCCAAGCAGAACAACCCGTGCATCATCTTCGTCGACGAGATCGACGCGGTGGGCCGCCAGCGCGGCGCCGGCCTCGGCGGGGGCCACGACGAGCGCGAGCAAACGCTGAACCAGTTGCTGGTCGAAATGGACGGGTTCGACCCGCGGGCCGGCGTCATCCTGATCGCCGCCACCAACCGCCCCGACATCCTGGACCCGGCGCTGCTGCGCCCGGGGCGCTTCGACCGGCAGATTCCCGTTTCCAACCCCGACATGGCGGGGCGCCGTGCGGTGCTGCAGGTGCACTCCAAGGGCAAGCCGATCGGCCCCGACGCCGACCTCGACGGCCTGGCCAAGCGCACCGTCGGCATGACCGGTGCCGACCTGGCCAACGTCATCAACGAGGCGGCGCTGCTGACCGCCCGCGAGAACGGCACCGTCATCACCGGCGCCGCCCTCGAGGAGGCGGTGGACCGCGTGATCGGCGGCCCGCGGCGCAAGGGCCGCATCATCAGCGAGCAGGAAAAGAAGATCACCGCCTACCACGAGGGCGGCCACACCCTGGCCGCCTGGGCGATGCCGGACATCGAGCCGATCTACAAGGTCACGATCCTGGCGCGGGGACGTACCGGCGGACACGCGGTGGCGGTGCCCGAGGAAGACAAGGGCTTGCGGACCCGCTCGGAGATGATCGCGCAGCTGGTGTTCGCGATGGGCGGACGCGCCGCCGAAGAACTGGTGTTCCGGGAGCCGACCACCGGCGCGGTGTCCGACATCGAGCAGGCCACCAAGGTGGCGCGCGCGATGGTGACCGAATTCGGGATGAGCTCCAAGCTGGGCGCGGTCAAGTACGGCACCGAGCACGGCGACCCGTTCCTGGGCCGCACCATGGGGACGCAGGCCGACTACTCCCACGAGGTGGCCCGCGACATCGACGACGAAATCCGCAAGCTGATCGAGGCGGCCCACACCGAGGCCTGGGAGATTCTCACCGAATACCGCGACATCCTCGACACGTTGGCCGGTCAGCTGTTGGAAAAGGAGACCCTGCACCGGGCGGAGTTGGAAAAGATTTTCGCCGGCGTCGAAAAGCGGCCCAGGCTCACCATGTTCGACGATTTCGGCGGCCGCATCCCGTCGGACAAGCCGCCGATCAAGACCCCCGGCGAGCTGGCGATTGAGCGCGGCGAGCCGTGGCCACCGCCGGTCCCCGAACCCGCGTTCAAGGCGGCTATCGCGAGGGCCAGCCAGGCCGCGGCGGCCGCGGGAGTGGACGCCGACCGAAAGAACAACGGCGGGAACGGCTCTCAAGGCGCCGGTAACCACCCCGGCGTGCCGCACGGGCCCACCCAGCCGGACTACGGCGCGCCGGCGGGCTGGCACGCGCCGGGATGGCCACCGCAGGACCAGCAGCCCAACTACTGGTATCCGCCGCCACAGGGCCCGCAGCAGCCGTACTGGCCGCAACCCGCCGGGCACTACCCGGGCCATCCCGGCCAGCAGGGTCAGGCGCAGCCCCCGTACCCGCCGTATCCGCCCTACCCGCCGCCGAGCCTGCCCGACCCGGACGGCGGCAAGTCTCCCGAGCGGGACGACGTAAGCCGGTCCAACCCACCGGCTCACGGCTGACGAACGGAGGATTCGATGGCCTTGACGGGTTTGGGGCCGGACACCGCGACTTCGCCGACGCGGATGTTCGATCAGGCGCGTGCCGAGGCCGCGGTGCGGGAGTTGCTGCTCGCCATCGGCGAGGACCCGGACCGGCACGGGCTGCGGGACACGCCTGCCCGGGTCGCGCGCGCCTACCAGGAGATGTTCGCCGGGCTCTACACCGACCCCGACAGCGTGCTCAACACCATGTTCGACGAGGAACACGACGAGCTGGTGCTGGTCAAGGAGATCCCGCTCTACTCCACGTGCGAACACCACCTGGTGTCGTTTCACGGTGTGGCGCATGTCGGCTACATCCCCGGTGCCGACGGACGGGTCACCGGCCTGTCCAAGATCGCGCGGCTGGTCGACCTCTACGCCAAGCGGCCACAGGTGCAGGAACGGCTCACCAGCCAGATCGCCGATGCCCTGATGAACAAACTCAATCCGCGGGGCGTGATCGTCGTGATCGAGGCCGAGCACCTCTGCATGGCCATGCGCGGCGTCCGTAAGCCCGGCGCGGTCACCACCACCTCGGCGGTACGCGGACTGTTCAAGACCAACGCCGCTTCCCGAGCCGAAGCGCTCGACCTGATCCTGCGTAAGTGAGTCGCGCCTGTGCGGGTTATGGGAGTCCTGAACGTCACTGACGACTCGTTCTCCGATGGCGGCCGCTATCTCGATACCGGTAACGCGGTGGCGCATGGGTTGGCGCTCGCCGCGGACGGCGCGGACATGGTCGACGTCGGCGGGGAGTCGACCCGGCCCGGTGCCACGCGCATCGATGCACGGGTCGAGACGTCGCGGGTGATCCCCGTCGTCAAAGAGCTTGTGGCGGAAGGGATCACGGTAAGCATCGACACCATGCACGCGGAGGTCGCGCAGGCGGCCCTGCAGAACGGCGCGCGGATCGTCAACGACGTGTCGGGCGGACGGGCCGACCCCGCGATGGCGCCGCTGCTCGCCGACGCCGGCGTGCCCTGGGTGCTGATGCACTGGCGGTCGGTGTCCGCCGACCGCCCCCATGCGGCCCCGCACTACGACGACGTGGTGGCCGAAGTGCGCACCGAGCTGCTCGCCAGCGTGGACGCGGCCGTCGCGGCGGGCGTCGACCCGAACAACCTGGTGATCGACCCGGGCCTTGGGTTCGCCAAGACGGGGCAACACAATTGGGCGCTGCTGCGCGCCTTGCCGCAGTTCGTCGCCACCGGAATCCCGGTCCTCCTGGGCGCGTCGCGCAAACGGTTCCTCGGTACGTTGTTGGCCGGGCCCGACGGCTCGCCGCGTCCGCCCGACGGCCGCGAGACGGCGACCGCGGTGATCTCCGCGCTGGCGGCGCTGCACGGGGCATGGGGTGTGCGGGTGCACGACGTGCGGGCCACGGCCGACGCGCTCAAAGTGGTGGGGGCGTGGGCGCAGACCGAAGAGCGGCAGACCGAGCTGGCTGGAGACGATGGCTGATCGAATCGAATTGCGGGGCTTGACGGTTCGTGGGCGACACGGAGTTTTCGAACACGAGCGCGCCGATGGGCAGGACTTTGTCGTGGACATGACGGTGTGGATCGACCTTGCCGGCGCCGCCGAAAGCGACGAGCTGACCGACACTTACGACTACGCCGCACTGGCCCAGCTCGCCGCCGACGTCGTGGCCGGGCCGCCGCGCAACCTGATCGAAGCGGTGGGCGGCGAGATCGCCGACCGGGTGATGCACGACGAGCGGGTGCACGCGGTCGAGGTGGTGGTGCACAAGCCGCGGGCCCCGATCCCGCAGCAGTTCGCCGACGTCGCGGTGGTGGTGCGGCGGTCGCGCCGCGGCGGCCGCGGTTCGGTGGTCCCGGCGGGCCGGGCGCTGTGATGCGCGACGACCACGGCACCGGGGCCCGGGGGCGGCGCGGATGACGTGGGTGGTGCTGTCCATCGGATCCAACCTGGGCGACCGCCTGGCGCGGTTGCAGTCGGTGGTCGACGGGCTGGGCGACAAGGTGCTGGCGGTGTCCCCGGTGTACGAGACCGATCCGTGGGGCCGGGTCGATCAGGCGCCGTTTCTCAACGCGGTGCTGATCGCCAACGACCCGGCGTGCGACGCGCAGGGCTGGCTGCGCCGGGCCCAGGACTTCGAACGCGCGGCCGGCCGGGTCCGCGGCGAGCGCTGGGGGCCGCGCACCCTCGATGTCGACCTGATCGCCTGCTACGGCGAGGCGGAGGTGACCTCCCGCGAGAACAACCTGACGCTGCCGCACCCCCTGGCCCATCTGCGGGCTTTCGTCATGATCCCGTGGCTGGCCATCGACCCCGATGCCCAGCTGACCGTCGCCGAGGGCCCGCGGCCCGTCGCGGGCCTGCTCGCCGAGCTGGACGCGGCCGACCGGGCAGGCGTTCGGTTGACGAGCCTCACGCTCGAGCGGGCGGCCACGCCGCCGGCCGGTGGGGAACCGGAAGCCTGATGGGACCGACGCGCAAACGTGACCTGACGGCCGCGGTGGTCGGCGCTGCGGTGGTGGGCTATCTGGTGGTGAACGCCCTGTACCGGTGGTTTCCGCCCATCACGGTGTGGACGGGCCTGTCGCTGCTGGCGGTGGCCGTCGCCGAAGCGCTGTGGGCGCGCTACGTGCGGGCCAAGATCAACGACGGCGAAATCGGCGTCGGCTCCGGTTGGCTGCACCCGCTGGCCGTGGCGCGCGGGCTGATGGTTGCCAAGGCCTCGGCCTGGGTGGGCGCGCTGACGCTGGGGTGGTGGGTCGGGGTGCTGGTGTACTTCCTGCCGCGGCGATCCTGGCTGCGGGCGGCCGCCGAGGACACCACCGGCACGGTGGTCGCGGCCATCAGCGCGCTGGCGCTGGTCGGCGCCGCGCTGTGGCTGCAGCATTGCTGCAAGTCGCCCCCGGATCAACCCGAGCACGGCGAAGGGGCGGAGAACTAACCCGCCTCCTGACGGGCCGGCAAGCCGCGTGAGAATCGCCGGAGTAGGGCGACACGCGGAATGACCTCGCGCAGGTACAGTCAGGCCATGACCGTTCTGTCCCGCGGCGCCCGGGTTCGGCGCGGCGGCCGCAGGCCGGGTTGGGTGCTCTTGACCGCGTTGCTGGTCCTTGCGATAGGGGCCAGCTCCGCGCTGGTTTTCACCAATCGGGTGGAACTCCTCAAGCTGGCTGTAATCCTGGCGCTGTGGGCCGCAGTCGCCGGTGCCTTCGTGTCGGTGCTGTACCGCCGCCAGAGTGACGCGGATCAGTCGCGCGTCCGAGACCTGAAGCTGGTGTACGACCTGCAGCTGGATCGCGAGATCTCGGCCCGCCGTGAATACGAGCTGACCGTGGAGTCCCAGCTGCGCCGCGAGCTGGCCTCCGAGCTGCGCGCCCAGGCCGCCGACGACCTGGCCGAGCTGCGCGCGGAGCTGAGCGCGTTGCGCACCAGCCTGGAGATCCTGTTCGACACCGATCTCGCCCAGCGGCCGGCCCTGGAGAAGCCGGAGACCGAGGCGCCACCCGAGCGCGCGTACAGCGAGTGGGACCGCAACGGCGAGACCCCGCGTGACGCGCCCTACGACTGGGTGGCCAGCGATCGGGTCACCTCCGTCCCCCAGGACAACGCCACCGGCCGCGCCGACGAAACGGCGATCATCGACGTCCCCGAGGAACCACTGTTGCCGCCCCGGCAGCCGCAGCCCCGCCGCGAGCGGGTGCCTTACCAGTACGAGGTGCCGCCGGAACCGGCCCCGCCGGTCCAGCCCGAGCCGGCGTACCGCGCCGCGCCGCCGGAACCGGAACCGAGGTTCGAACCTCGCCAGCCACCGCCCCCACCGCCCCGGCCGGCGTCCGAGCCGGAACCCCAGCCGCAGGCGCCGGGTTGGCAGCCCGCCGGCGCGTCCGGGCTGTGGTTGCCCCCCGGCACCCCGGGTAGCCACTGGTCCGGCTCCGACGCCGCCGTCGCGGCCGCCGACGAGACGTCGGGCCGGCGGCGGCGGGCCCGCCATTCCGAACCGGATCGGGCCTGGGCCGGCCCGCCCGTCGAGCCGGTGAACCCGCCGCCGTACGGCGAGTCCGGTCGCCGGGCGCGGTCACGGCACTCCGCGGAGTACCGCGACTACGGCGTGCGCAACTTCGCCCCGACCGGCGAGCCCCGGAACGAGCCCCCGAGGGAGCCGGCGTTCGCGCCGCCACCTCCCGTTCCCGCCACACCCC
>NZ_LQOU01000036.1 GCF_002102155.1 Mycobacterium europaeum | reverse complement strand
ACCCCGCACCAACAACTACCACCACCCCGAACGACTCCTCCACCACGAAGACGACGACGAACCCGATTGACGCAACGTGTGCCAACTAGGGCCATAAGTCACAAAAGTAGTGGCTTTAGCCTGCGTGTATATCTGCCGCCCGGGCGTAAAACTATAACGTGTTCTAGTTCGGCCGGTGAGCTACTGGAGGCGCGAAGTGAGTATCGATACCGCTGGGATCGGCGTCCGGGAGATCGACGTCGGAACGCTGCCGACCCGGTTTGCTCGCGGCTGGCACTGCCTGGGCGTGGCCAAGGACTTCCTCGACGGCAAGCCCCACCCGGTCAACATCTTCGGCACCAAGCTCGTCGTCTTCGCCGACACCGAACACAACCTGCGGGTCCTCGACGCCTATTGCCGGCACATGGGCGGAGACCTGTCGCAGGGCCAGATCAAGGGCGATACCGTCGCGTGCCCGTTTCACGACTGGCGGTGGGGCGGCGACGGCAAGTGCAAGGAGGTGCCGTACGCCAAGCGCACACCGCGGATGGCGCGCACCCGCTCGTGGCCTACCGAGGTGCACAACGGTCTGCTGTTCGTCTGGCACGACCACGAGGGCAACCCGCCGTCACCGGAACTGCAGATTCCCGATATCCCCGAGGCCGCCAGCGGCGAATGGACCAACTGGCGGTGGCGCAATGAGCTCATCGAGGGTTCGAACTGCCGCGAGATCGTCGACAACATCGTGGACATGGCGCACTTCTTCTACATCCACTACGGCTTCCCGACGTACTTCAAGAACGTCTTCGAGGGCCACATCGCTTCGCAGTATCTGCGTACCGTCGGCCGGCCCGACGTGCTGCTCGGCGGTTCCCACTACACCGGCGAACAGACGCTGGACTCCGAGGCCTCCTACTTCGGCCCGTCGTTCATGATCAACTGGCTGCACAACAGTTACGGCGGCTACAAGGTGGAATCGATCCTCGTCAACTGCCACTACCCCGTCACACAGAACTCCTTCATGCTGCAGTGGGGCATCATCGTGCGGAAGCCCGAGGGCATGGACGAGGCCGCCACCGAGAAGCTCTCCGAAGCGTTCACCGACGGCGTCAGCATGGGCTTCCTGCAGGACGTCGAGATCTGGAAGCACAAGACCCGCATCGAAAACCCGTTACTGGTCGAAGAGGACGGCCCCGTCTATCAGCTGCGCCGCTGGTATCAGCAGTTCTATGTGGACGCCGCCGACGTCACGCAGGAGATGACCGACCGTTTCGAGTACGAGGTCGACACCACCGCCGCGAACAAGCATTGGCACACCGAGGTGGAAGAGAACCTACGGCCCAAGGTGGCGCAGCCGGGGTAGCAGCGCCCGTCAGTGCTGCACGGGGCACTTGCCGGTGTAGTCGACCTGCCAGTGCTTGATGCCGTTGAGCCAACCTGATCGGATCCGCTCCGGCTTGGCGAGGGGCGTGAGGTCGGGCATGTGGTCGGCGATGGCGTTGAACATGAGGTTGATCGTCAACTTGGCCAGGTTGGCGCCGATGCAGTAGTGCTCGCCGGTGCCGCCAAATCCCACGTGCGGGTTGGGGTTACGCAAGATGTCGAACGTGAACGGATCGGTGAAGACGTCCTCGTCGAAGTTGGCCGAGCGGTAGAACATCAACACCCGCTGGCCCTTCTTGATCGTCACCCCCGACAGTTCGGTGTCCTCCTTGGCGGTGCGCTGGAATGCGGTGACCGGGGTGGCCCACCGGACGATCTCGTCCGCCGCAGTCTCCGGGCGCTCCTTCTTGTACAGCTCCCACTGGTCGGGGAAGTCGGCGAACGCCATCATGCCCTGGGTGATCGAATTGCGGGTGGTCTCGTTGCCTGCGACCGCCAGCATCATCACGAAGAACCCGAACTCGTCGTCGGAGAGCTTCTCGCCGTCGATATCGGCCTGCAGCAGCGTGGAAACGATGTCGTCGCCGGGGTTTTCGGCCCTGAGCTCCGCCATTTTCATCGCGTAGGCCAGCACCTCCGCCGACGACGCCTTGGGATCGATATGCGCGTATTCCGGATCCTCGGCGCCGGTCATCTCGTTGGACCACCGGAACAGCTTGCCGCGGTCCTCCTGCGGCACGCCGAGCAGCCCGGCGATGGCCTGCAGCGGCAGTTCGCACGCGACCTGCTCGACGAAATCACCGGACGCCTCGGCGACGGCCGCCTTGGCGATCGCCTGCGCCCGGTCGTTGAGCTCGTCGCGCAGCCGGCCGATCGCGCGCGGCGTGAACGCGCGGGAGATGATGCTGCGCAGCCGGGTGTGCTGCGGCGGATCCATATTGAGCAGGACCAACCGCTGCACGTCGATGTCTTCCCGCTTCATGTCGTCGGCGAAGCGCGGGATGGCACCGTTGAGCCAGCTGGAGAAGACGTCGTTGCGCAGCGACACCTCCTTGACGTCCTTGTGCTTAGTCACCACCCAGAAGCCGCCGTCGTTGAAGCCGCCCTTGCCGATGGGCTGATCACACCACCAGATCGGTGCGTTGTGGCGGAGTTCGGCGAGCTCCTCGACGGGCAGACGATCGGCGTAGATGTCCGGGTCGGTCGGGTCGAATCCGGGGGGAAGGTGCGGACAGGTCATCGTTGGCTCCTCTGCGAGTCAGACCAGCGTTTAGTCAGACCATGGTGTCGGCGGGCGGCAGCCCGAATTCGTGGTTGCCGAAGATCAGGTAGGCCCGCTCGGGATCGTTGGCGGCGTGCACCCGGCCGGCGTGCGCGTCGCGCCAGAACCGTTGCACCGGAGCGCTATTGGCCAACGCGGTGGCACCCGAGGCGTCGAACAACCGGTCGATCGAGGCGACCGCGCGGGCGGTGGCGCGCACCTGGTCACGACGGGCCCGGGTCCGCAGCTCGAACGGGACCTCCCGACCCGTCACCAGACACGAGTACTCGTCGCCGACGTTGCCGATCAGCTGTCGCCACGCGGCGTCGATGTCGCTGGCCGCCTCGGCGATACGCACCTTGGCGAACGGGTCGTCCTTGGACTTCTCCCCCGCGAACGCGGCACGCACCCGCTTGCCCTGATGCTCGACGTGTGAGTCGTAGGCGCCGTAGGCCATGCCGACGATGGGGGCGGTGATCGTGGTGGGATGCATTGTGCCCCATGGCATCTTGTAGACCGGGTCGGTGTTGGTCAGCAGCCCACCGGCGGTGTGGTCGTTCATCGACTTGTAGGACAGGAATCGGTGCCGGGGCACGAACACGTCCTTGATCACCAGGGTGTTGCTGCCGGTGCCCTTCAGGCCGACGACATGCCAGACGTCGTCGATGCGGTAATCGCTTTTCGGGATCAAGAAGCTGCCGAAGTCGACCGGCTGGCCGTCCTTGATCACCGGGCCGCCGACGAACGTCCACGTGGCGTGGTCGCAGCCCGACGACCAGCTCCACGAGCCATTGACCAGGTAGCCACCGTCGACCACCCGGCCGGCACCCATCGGGGCGTATGACGAGGAGATGCGCACGTCTGTGTCCTCGCCCCAGAGGTCTTGCTGGGCCTGTTGGTCGAACTGCGCCGCGTGCCAGTTGTGCACGCCGAGAATCGATGCCACCCATCCGGTGGACCCGCACGCACTGGCCAGGCGCCGGACGGCCTCGAAGAACACCGTGGGATCACACTGCATCCCGCCCCACTGCGCTGGCTGCAGCAGCCGGAAGAAACCGATTTCCTGCAACTCGCTGACAGTGGCGTCCGGTAGCCGCCGCAGCCCCTCGGTCTCCAGCGCCCGCTGCCGCAGCTTGGGCAAGAGATCGTCGATGGCGGCCAGCACGGACTGGGCGTCGACTTCTTGAATGGTCGTCACTGCTCACCTCCACGCGCACGCACCCGGTCATAGGACTAGAGCACATTGCGGTATTGATCGAGTATTTCATTGTTTTCCCTGTACAGGGGCAATAAAACCTCCCCTGTAACTTGTTCTAATTATGGCCGCGCGCCGAGTCGCAGCTAGGGCATAAAGTCCCACAGCCGTGACGCGGGTGCTGCCCGCGATGGGAATTGGCGTCGCTGATGAGCCCGCCCGCTGCGCCCGACTACGTCGCGCTTGCGATCGCCGCTTACTCCCGGGCGGCCGCCTTCTCGAGTTCGGTGAGCGCCGCCTCGATCCGGTCGGCCATGTCGTCGATGTCGTTGGCCACCTCGGGCGTCGTCACGAAACCGAAGTCCAGGTAGTCGGTGTAGGAGAAGCAAGTGATGTTCAGGGCGACATCCATGACCGGCGGGCCAAGCGGCACCAGCGAATCCAGTTTGGCGCCGGCCATGTACAACGGGAATGGCGGGCCCGGCACATTGGACACAACCAGGTTGATGGGAGCCAGGTTTCGCGACAGCCCGCTGGCGGTGTAGGCCCGCGCGGCCAGCTGCAGCAACCCCGGGGGCGTGGTCTCGGTCAGGCCCATGATCTGGTGCGCCGACAACGCCTTGGCCATCAGCTTGGCGTTCTGGGTGCTTTCGTGGATGGCCCGCAGCCGCTCGGCGGGGTCGTCGACGTCGGTGGCCAGCGACACGGTCATCGAGCTCACCTTGTTGCCGACGTCGTCCTTATCGTCGTCGGTGCGGGTGGAGACCGGGATCTGGGCGATGAGCGGTTTGGCGGGCAGCTCACCACGCTTCTGCAAGTACTCCCGGGCGGCGCCGGCCACCAGAGCCAGCACGACGTCGTTGAGCTTGACACCGTAGGCGTCCTTGACGGCCTTGGCCCGCGCCAGCTCGACGCGGCAGCCGGTGATCCTCCGGTGCGGGGACACGGGCGCGTTGAACCGCGTCTTGGGCGCTTCGAAATACCGTGGGGGACGGCCGCTCACGCCCAGCGCGGCGATCTGCTGGCGCACGGTCTGTTCCACGAGCCTGGCAATGCGGAAGGGCGTCTTGACGCCGACGTTGATGAGCGCGCCCACCGCCCGCCGTTCGATGCCCGGGATCCGCGAGCCCACCAGCGATCCGACCGTTTCCCGTTGCGGCGGGCGCGGTTCCGGTGTGACGTCCAACAGGATCTCCCCCAGGCCGGCACCGGAGACGCCGTCGACGATGGCGTGGTGCATCTTGGTCAGCGACGCGACCCGGCCGCCCTCGACGCCCTCGATCACCCACATCTCCCACAACGGCCGGGCACGGTCCAGCTTGTAGGACATCAGCCGGCCCACCAGCTCCTCCAGCTCGCGGCGGCCGCCGGGCGCCGGCACGGCGATGTGCCGGATGTGGAAGTCGATGTCCAACTCCTCGTCTTCGACGAACCACGGCCGGTCCAGGCCGAGCGGCGCACCGGTCACCCGCCACCGCAGCTGCGGCAGCTCGGGCAGCCGCTCGATGATCAGCTCGCGGAGCCGCTGGAAGCTGTACTCCGGCGAATCCTTCGGGTCGCAAATCGCCAGTGCGCCCACATGCATGTGCCAGCCTGAAGTCTCGGCCGACCAAAACGCCGCATCAACGCTCGAAAGCCGCTTCATCACCCGACCGTAGCCCCCACCCACCCGTTGCGAACAGCGATTGACGCGACCGGTTACGCGTCTTCCAGCAGATCCGGGGTCACCGCCGATTCAGTATCGGGGATGCCCTCGATCTTGGCCTTACGATCGGCCATCGACAGCAGCCGCCGAATGCGGCCGGCGACAGCGTCTTTCGTCATCGGGGGGTCGGCGAGCCGGCCCAGCTCCTCCAGCGAGGCCTGCCGGTGCTCGACGCGCAGCTTGCCGGCCGAGGCCAAATGGTCGGGGACGGTGTCGCCGAGGATCTCCAGCGCGCGTTCCACCCGGGCGGCCGCCGCGACGGCGGCCCGGGCCGACCGGCGCAGGTTGGCGTCGTCGAAGTTGGCGAGCCGGTTGGCCGTCGCCCGCACCTCGCGGCGCATCCGGCGCTCCTCCCAGACGAGCCGGGTGTCCTGCGCGCCCATCCGGGTCAGCAGCGCGCCGATGGCCTCGCCGTCGCGCACCACCACCCGGTCGGCGCCACGCACCTCGCGGGCCTTCGCGCTGACCCCGAGCCGGCGCGCCGCGCCCACCAACGCCAGCGCGGCCTCCGGTCCGGGGCAGCTGACCTCCAGAGCCGACGACCGCCCCGGCTCGGTCAGCGAGCCGTGTGCCAGGAAGGCTCCGCGCCAGGCGGCTTCGGCGTCGGTGATGCTGCCACCCACCACCTGGGCGGGCAGACCCCGCACCGGGCGGCCACGGTTGTCGAGCAGGCCGGTCTGGCGTGCCAGCGCCTCACCGTCGTTGGCCACCCGCAGCACGTAGCGGGTGGTCTTGCGAATCCCGCTGGCGGACAACACATGCACGACGGCGCTATAGCCGTAGAGCTCGAAGATGTCCTTGCGCAGCCGCCGGGCGACGTTGCCCAGGTCCACCTCGGCCTCCACCACCACGCGGCCGCCGACGATGTGCAACCCGCCGGCGAACCTCAGCAGGGACGTCACTTCCGCGCGGCGCGCGCTGACCGACTTCACGACCAGGCGGCTGAGCTCGTCCTTGACTTCGGTCGTCATCGCCACGCGTCGTCACCCCTTGGTCCGCTGCCGGCCGGTCCGTTGCCACCGGTCTGTGGGCTTGCACCGTCGACCCGAATATCCGCGGTGGCCGTGACCGGGGGCGCTCCCGGACCCTTGTGGGCCGCCCGGACCCCGTCCAGGGCCGCCGCGAGCTTGCCCGGGTCATGTAAAGGTGTACCAGGTCGGGCCACGTCGACGAAGTGGACCTCGGCCGAAAGCAGCGTCGCCGTGCGGCGCAGGTGTTCCCGCTCCCGCTCGCCGGGGACCCGCTCGGCATCGATGATGATGTCGTGCACGGTGAAACCCGGTGCGTGCTGGGCCAACACGTGCAGATGACGCTCGACCGAGAAGCCGGCCGTCTCCCCCGGCTCGGCCACCAGGTTGAGCACCAGCGCACGACGGGCGGTGGTGGCGCGCAGCGCGGCCGCCAGCCCGGGCACCAGCACGTGCGGGATCACGCTGGTGAACCACGAGCCGGGACCCAACACCACCAGATCGGCGGCCATGATGGCGTCGACGGCCTGCCGGGTCGCCGGGGGGTCGGACGGCAGCAGCCGTACCCGCCGCACCTTGCCCGGTGTGGTGGCGACCGCCACCTGGCCGCGGATCAGCCGGAACATCCGCGGATCGGTCTCCAGGCCGGACACGTCGGCCTCGATCTGCAGCGCAATCGGGCACATCGGCAGCACCCGGCCCTTGACACCGAGGATCCGGCCGAGCTCGTCGAGGGCGGCCACTGGATCGGCCAGCACCTCGGACAGCCCGGCGAGCATCAGGTTGCCGATCGGGTGTCCGGCCAACGCACCGTTGCCGCCGAACCGGTGCTGCAGGATGGTCGCCCAGAGCCGCCCGTGCGGGCTGTCAGACGCCAAGGCCGCCAATGCCATTCGCAGATCGCCCGGCGGCACCACATCCAGTTCGCTGCGCAGCCGCCCGGACGAACCGCCGTCGTCGGCGACGGTCACCACCGCGGTGACATGGGGAGTCAGCCGGCGCGCCGCGGACAACGTCGCGTACAGGCCGTGTCCCCCGCCCAGCGCCACGATGCCCTGATTCGTCGGGGCGCTCATTCGCGCCCCAGATCCCGGTGCAGCACCCGCACCGACAGTTGAGGATTGCCCTTGAGCAGCCCCATCAGCGCCTCGGCGATCGCGACGCTGCGATGCTTACCGCCGGTGCAGCCGATGGCGACCGTCATGTAGCGCTTGCCCTCCCGGCGGTAACCGTCGACGACCAAAGACAGCAACCGATGGTAGGCGTCGAGAAAGTCCGCGGCGCCGGGCTGACTCAGCACGTATTGGCTGACGGCCGGGTCCTGTCCGGTCAGCGGACGCAGCTCGTCGACCCAGTGCGGGTTGGGCAGGAACCGCACGTCCATCACCATGTCTGCGTCCATCGGCAGGCCGTACTTGAAGCCGAACGATTCGACGGTGACGCTGATCGACGTGCTGACGTCGCCGCCGAACGCGCGCTCGATGCTCTCCCGCAAGCCCCGCACCGACAGCGTCGACGTGTCGATGATCAGGTCGGCGGTGGCGCGCACCGGCGCCAGCATCCGGCGCTCGGCGGCGATGCCCTCGGCCAGGGTCTGATCCCCCTGCAGCGGATGGCTGCGGCGGTTCTGTTCGTAGCGGCGCACCAGCATGTCGTCGGATGCCTCCATGAACACCACCCGCGGCCTGATGTTGCGGGTGGCCAACTCGTTGCGCACCTCGTCGAGGTCGCCGGTGAAGCCGCGCGACCGCACGTCCATCACCACCGCCAGCTGGGTGATCCGCGAACCGGCCGCCAGCCCGAAATCGACCATCCGGGTGATCAGCTGGGGCGGCAGGTTGTCGGCCACATACCAGCCGAGGTCCTCGAGCACCTTGGCGGCGGTACCCCGCCCGGCGCCCGACAACCCGGTGACCAGTACGACGTCGATGCCGGCCCCACCATCCGGGCGGCCCTCCGCCAACTCACCCGTCATTCGGCTTCTCCGGGCCGCTCGGGCCGCAGCGCCTCGAGGACGGCGGTGGCGGTGGCCACACCGATACCGGGAACGGCCGTGATCTGGTCGACGGTGGCCTCCTTGAGGCGGGCTATCGATCCGAAATGGGTTACCAGCGCCTTGCGGCGATGTTCCCCCAATCCTGGCACCGAATCCAGCGCCGAGGCGGTCATTCGCTTGGATCGCTTGCTGCGATGGTAGGTGATGGCGAACCGGTGCGCCTCGTCACGAATTCGTTGCAGCAGATAAAGGCCCTCGCTGTTGCGGGGCATGATGACGGGATCGGGCTCCGACGGCACCCATATCTCCTCCAGCCGCTTGGCCAGACCGATCACCGCGACGTCGGTGATGCCGAGGTCTTCGAGCACGGCGCTGGCCGCGTTGACCTGCGGTGCGCCACCGTCGACAACGTAGAGGTTGGGCGGATAGGCGAACCGGCGCGATTTCCCCTCCGGCGAAAGCATATTGGGGTCGTTCTGCTCGCTCAGGTGCCGCGCGAACCGGCGCCGGGTCACCTCGGCGATCGAGGCGACGTCGTCGGAGCGGCCGTGCCCCGCGGCTTCACGGATCGCGAAGTGGCGGTAGTCCGACTTGCGCGGCAGCCCGTCCTCGAACACCACCAGCGAGCCCACCACGTCGGTGCCCTGCACGTGGCTGATGTCCACACATTCGATGCGCAGCGGCGCGTCGGCCAGGCCGAGGGCCTCCTGAATGTTCTGCAGCGCAGCCGATCTGGCGTTGAAATCGCCGGCCCGTTTCAGCTTGTGCTGCTGCAGCGCATCTTTGGCGTTGCGTTGCACGGTTTCGGCCAGCGCCCGCTTGTCGCCGCGGCGCGGCACCCGCAGCGCGACCCGCGAACCGCGCAGACCCGACAGCCAGCTGGTCAACTCGTCGGAGTTCGACGGCAGGCAGGGCACCAGCACCTCGCGCGGCACCGGGTTGGCGGCTTCATCTGTGGTTTGTCCCAAGGCGCCACCCAGTTCGGCCTGCTCGCCGTAGAACTGCGTCAGGAATTGCTCGACCAATTGCTCCTCGCCGGAATCACCGGCCTCCGCGGACTTTTCGACGATCCAGCCACGCTGGCCGCGGACCCGGCCGCCGCGAACGTGGAACACCTGGACCGCCGCCTCCAGCTCGTCGTCGGCGAAAGCGACCACGTCGGCGTCGGTCCCGTCGCCGAGCACCACGGCCTGCTTTTCCATGGCGCGCTTGAGAGCGCCGAGGTCGTCGCGGAGGCGCGCGGCCCGCTCGAAGTCGAGTTCGTCGGAGGCGGCCTGCATCCGCTGTTGCAGCTCGCGGGCGTAGCGGTCGGTCTTGCCGGACAGGAAGTCGCAGAAGTCGTCGACGATCTGGCGGTGCTGCTCGGCGCTGACCCGCCCGATGCAGGGCGCCGAGCACTTGTCGATGTAGCCGAGCAGGCAGGGGCGATCGATCTGCTTGTGCCGCTTGAACACACCGGCCGAACAGGTGCGGGCCGGAAAGACGCGGGTGAGCAGGTCCAGCGTCTCCCGGATCGCCCACGCGTGGGAGTAGGGCCCGAAATAGCGGACGCCTTTGCGGCGCGGGCCGCGATACACCATCAACCGGGGAAACTCCTCGCCCAGGGTCACGGCCAGCACCGGGTAGGTCTTGTCGTCGCGGTAGCGGACGTTGAAGCGGGGATCGAACTCCTTGATCCAGTTGTATTCGAGCTGCAGCGCCTCGACTTCGGTGTTGACCACCGTCCACTCGACCTTGGCGGCGGTGGTCACCATCTGCCGGGTCCGCGGGTGCAGGCCGGCGACGTCGGCGAAGTAGGACGTCAGCCGGCTGCGCAGGCTTTTGGCCTTGCCGACGTAGATGACCCGCCCGTGCGTATCCCGGAATCGGTAGACGCCCGGCTCGACCGGGATGGACCCGGGCGGGGGGCGATAGGTGGCGGGATCTGGCACCCATTCAGGCTAGTAGCCGTCGCCGGGGTGGCAGAGAAGGCCGGGCGAGTGCGGGTGCCGGTCTAGTGTGGTGCACACCGGTCGGCACTACGTTCGGGGGTCACCGTCGAGTCTTCGCTAGCCTGGTTGCTGCACCCCGTCGGCGTTGATACCTTCCTCGACGAGATTTGGGCGACCAGCCACCACCACATCCAGCGCTGCCGTCCCGGCTACTTCGACAAGCTGCTTCCCGGGCCATCGGCCGTCGACGTACTCCTGGAGCATGTGCAGCCGGAACCGTCGGCCATGCGACTCGTCAAGGGCGGGGAAGACAAGGATCCGGCGAGCTACCGCCGCGCCGACGGCGGCCTTGACCCGGTGCGGGTACGCGAGGGCCTCGCCGGCGGCTACACGATCGTCGTGAATGGGGTCGAGCGCTATCTGCGCACGATCGCTTCCCTGTCGCATTCCATCGAGGTCGAGCTGAACTTCCCGACCCGGGTCAATGCCTACGCCACGCCTCCGAAGTCGACCGGCTTCGTCCCGCACTACGACCCGCACGACGTGCTGGTCCTGCAGATCGAGGGGTCCAAGACCTGGCATCTGTCCGACGCGGCCGCGGTGCCGCCGCACGAGATCCAGCGACGCAAGGGGGTCGGGACGGCCGGGCTCACGTCGTCGACCGACGTGACCCTGCAACCCGGCGACGTGCTGTATCTGCCGCGCGGCCAAGTGCATTCGGCCGAAACCGGCTCCGAGCCCTCGGTCCATCTCACGATCGGGCTGCACGCGCCCACCGTGCTCACGCTCCTCACGCACGAGCTGCACACGCTGAGCCTGCGCGACCCCCGGATGCACGCGCGCCTATCGCCACGGCACCTGGATGACGCATCCGCCCGTGCCGGCCTGGGCGAGCTCGTGCGCGACAGCGTGCGGGCCCTCGAGGATCCCGAGATCCTCACCGAAAGCCTCGACGCGTTGGCCGACGTCTTGGTCCGGCGGGGCCGATGCCCTCCGGTCGGGCGGGTCAGCGACACCGTCGGGATCGACGGGCGAACGCTGGTTGCGAAGTATGAACCGCTCTACGCGCGGGTGGCGCACGTCGACGACCGCGTCGTGCTGCGATTCGCGCAGCTGTCGGTGGGCGCGGGCGCCGACCATGAGGCGGCGATGTTGTTCCTCGCCGGCAGCACGGAGCCGTTTCGGGTCGGCGAGCTACCCGGGCTGAACAACGCGCAGCAGATCGGGCTGGCGCAGACATTGATCCTGAACGGATTCTTGATCCGGCTGTCCAACGGCTGACAGTTACCTTCACGTCTCCGGTGAAAGAGGAACGCCTATCCTCGTTTGCGGTGGTTTTCGGCGTAATCTTCGGTACATGCGGCTTTCTGCCCGGTCAGCCGCTGGCTTTTCCGATCAGCTGGCCCGTCGCACCACGTGGACGCGCCGGTTGACCCACGACGCGATATCGGCGCCCAGCCTCCGCCGAGACCGCGCAAGGTCGCATTGCCGAAACGCCGAACACCACTAGGAGGCCGGGACAGGCGGTTACTCGCGTGACTGACCGGGCCAGCGCCGGCCGGCCACGCGGGACCGCTGGCCGGTTTGTCGGGAGGAGCGCAACATGGCGGCACGGACGCACGCGGGGGGCCGCCGATGACCATGCCGATCTGGGCCGCCTTCCCGCCCGAGGTGCATTCGGCGGCGCTGTCCAGCGGCCCCGGGCCGGCGTCCCTGCTGGCAGCCGAGCAGGCGTGGCAGGCGTTGAGTGCCGAATACGACTCGGCGGCCCAGGAACTCGGCGACCTGTTGGCCGCGGTGCAGGCAGGAACGTGGCAGGGCCCCAGCGCGGAGGCGTACGTGGCCGCCCATGTGCCTTACCTGGCCTGGCTTCTGCAGAACAGCGCCAACAGCACGGCGGCGTCCCTCGAGGCCGCGACGGTTGCCGCGGCCTATACCGCTGCACTGTCCGCCATGCCGACCCTGGAGGAGATCGAAGCCAACCACGCCGCTTTCGCGCAACTGGTGGCGACGAATTTCTTTGGCGTGAACACGATTCCGATCGCGCTCAATGAAATGGACTACCTGCGGATGTGGCTGCAGGCGGCCACCACGATGGCGATCTATGAGGCAGTGTCCGAGACCGCGCAGACGTGGGTCCCGCCGACCGCCCCGCCCC
>NZ_LQOU01000035.1 GCF_002102155.1 Mycobacterium europaeum | reverse complement strand
GCCGGGGGGCGGGGCATCGGGCGAGGAGCCGGGGCCGGCGGACCGGCGGTGACGTGGAAGACCAGCCGCGGGCCCCGCTGCGGATCGCCGATGCTGATCGCCTGGCCGTCGCGGATGTTCACCGTCGCGGCCCGTGCGCCGTCGACGAAGATCCCGCGGTGGCTCAGGTCGATGGCCACCCACTGGGTGCCGGCGAACCGCAGCACCACCTCCGGGCGGGGCGGCGGTGGTGGCGCGCCCGGATTCCCGAGGCGCTCGAGGGCGATATCGCAGGCCGGGCCGTAGCCGACGATCACGTCGCGGCCCGGGGCGAAATCGAACCTCGCCGACCCGACCCACACGGTCAACGGGGAGGCCCTGAACGCGGAAGCCTCGGTCCGCATCGCCCGCCCCCTTTCGTCACCGTCAGCTCGACTTAGTGTCTACCCGCTGGCCGCGGTCTCTTCACCGGGGTCAGGCCCTCACAGTGTGTTGCGCCGCCCCCCTTGCGACGCGTTGTCGAGGAGCCGGCGCAACACCTCGACCGCGTCCGTCAGCACCCGGCGGTCTCCCGGCTCGAGCAGCGCGAGCTGGGGTTCGATCGCGGCGGCGCGGTCGGCGCGGACGGCGTTGAGCATGCGTTTGCCCTGCGGGGTGATGCGGATCCGGACGGCGCGCGCATCCCCGGGGTCGATGGTCCGGGCGACCAGCCCGGCGTCCTCGAGCCGGCGCACCTGCGTCGTCATCGTCGGTTGGGAGCAGTGGTCGACCGCCGCGAGGTCGCCGATCCGCGCTTCCCCGTGGGCCTCGATCGTGGCGAGCAGCCTGGCCTGCGCCGCGGGCAGGGGCATCTGGATGCGCTGGGTGGCCAGCCGGTTGAGCCGCGCCACCACGGCGAGCAGATCCGCCCCCAGCTGCTGGGCCTCGACGTGCGCGGTATCGACAACTCTGTCCACCTACCCATCGTTCCATAGCTTTGCTAACTGAGGCGAGAGGCGACCGCCCGAATCGGGCCGGAAGTCACGAAGCGTATGAGGCGACTTGGCGCTGCGGGCTGGCACAATCAGTGAAGTGAATGCCCGTCGCCCCGTCCGTTCGCGCCATCGGGGTGGGCCGTTACGACCGACCGAATTGGCACAGGCCTCCGTGATGGGGGCGCTCTGCGCGGTGATCTCGATCGTGGCCGGGGTCATCCCGTTCGCGCAGGGGCTGGCGCTGTTGGGCACCGTGCCCATGGGGCTGCTGACCTACCGTTACCGGCTCCGGGTGCTGATCGCCGCGACGTTTGCCGCCGGAACTCTCGCCTTCCTCATCTCCGGGCTGGGCAGCTTCTTGACCGTCGTCAACTGCGCCTACATCGGCGGGTTGACCGGAGTCGTGAAGCGCAAGGGCAGGGGCACACCCACCGTCACGCTCGCGTCGGTGATCGTCGGCTTCGTCGTCGCCGCGGCGACGGTCGGTTTGCTGGCGGTGCTGAATCGGCTGCGGCATCTGATATTCGAGGTGATGACCGCCAACGTCGACGGCGTGGTGGCGTTCCTCAGCCGGGTGAATCTGCGGTGGCTCGGGGTCGACGTCAAGCGGGTGTTCGAATTCGGGCTGCACTACTGGCCGTGGCTGATGCTGGGCTACGTCACCTACGGGGTCGTGGTCTCGTCGCTGATCGGTTGGTGGGCGCTCTCGCGCTTACTGGATCGGATGGGCAACGTCCCGGATGTGCACAAGCTCGACCCTCTCGACGAGCCGCCCGACGCCCCGATCGGGCCCGTGCCGGTGCGCCTCGACAACGTGCGGTTCCGCTACCCGCACGCGCAACAAGACGCGCTGCGTGAACTCAGCATGGAATTGCAAGTCGGAGAACACGTTGCGGTCATCGGCGCCAATGGTTCCGGCAAGACCACGCTGACGCTGATCCTGGCGGGCCGGCCGCCGACGGCGGGCACCGTGCAGCGCCCCGGCGCGGTGGGGCTGGGCATGGTGGGCGGCACGGCGCTGGTTCTGCAGCACCCGAAGAGCCAGGTGTTGGGCACCCGGGTCGCCGATGACGTGGTGTGGGGGCTGCCGCCGGGCACCGCGGTCGACGTCGAGCATTTGTTGCGCGAAGTCGGGCTCGAGGGGTTCGCCGAACGGGATACCGGGAGCCTGTCCGGCGGGGAATTGCAGCGCCTCGCCCTCGCCGCGGCGCTGGCCCGGGAACCGGCGCTGCTGATCGCCGACGAATTCACCAGCATGATCGACCAGGAGGGCCGTAACGTCTTGCTGAACGTGCTGTCCGGCCTCCCGCAACGGCATCGGACCGCCCTGGTGCACATCACGCACTTCGACAACGAGGCCGCGTCCGCGGACCGGACGATCAACCTCAGCGATTCCCCGGACAACACCGGCATGGCCGAAACGGCCCCGGCCCCGGCCCCGGTCCCCGCGGTCAAGTGGGGCTCGACCAAGCCGGTCCTCGAAATCGTCGGTGTCGGCCACGAATACAACAGCGGGACCCCGTGGGCCAAGACCGCACTGCGCGACATCAACCTGGTCGTGGAACAGGGTGACGGGATCCTGATCCACGGCGGCAACGGCTCGGGCAAGTCGACGCTGGCATGGATCATGGCCGGGCTGACCGTTCCCACGACGGGTGCCTGCCTGATCGACGGTGAGCCGATCCGCGAGCACGTCGGCGCGGTGGCGCTGTCGTTCCAGACGGCCCGACTGCAATTGATGCGCAGCCACGTCGGCCTGGAACTCGCTTCCGTGGCGGGCTTTTCGGAGCATGACGAGGCCCGGGTGGCCGCCGCTCTGGGCGCGGTGGGACTGGAACCCGCGATGGGCAAGCGGCGCATCGATCAGCTCAGCGGTGGTCAGATGCGGCGGGTGGTCCTGGCCGGCCTGCTGGCGTGTTCGCCACGGGTGCTGATCCTCGACGAGCCGCTGGCCGGGTTGGACATCGCCAGCCAGCGGGGCCTGCTGCGGCTGCTCGCGGATCTGCGCCGGCACCGGGGATTGACCGTCGTCGTCATCTCCCACGACTTCGTCGGTTTGGAGGCCGTGTGCACGCGGACCGTGCATCTGCAGAAGGGCGCGCTGCAAGCGGTGTCGGCGACCGCCGCGGCCGGGGGTGTGGCGTGACCGCAAGCTCGGCCGCCACGCCCGGGAGGGGCCGGCGCACCTCTCGGCCGGTGGTGCTGTTGGTTCCGGTGCCGGGCGGGTCGCCCATCCACAACCTGTGGGCCGGAACCAAACTGCTGGTGGTCTTCGGTGTTTCGGTGTTGCTGACCTTGTACCCGGGTTGGGTGACGATCGGGTCGGTGGCGGCGCTGGTGCTGGCGGCGGTCCGGATCGCTCACATTCCCCGGGGTGCGCTTCCGACGATTCCGCGGTGGCTGTGGATCCTGATGGGATTGGGTTTCGTGACCGCCGCGCTGGCCGGTGGCAGTCCGATGCTATCGATCAACGGGGCCCACATCTGGCTGGGCGGGGCGCTGAACTTCCTGCGTATCACCGCGCTATCGGTGGTTCTGCTCGGGCTGGGGGCGATGGTGTCCTGGACCACCAACGTCGCCGAAATCGCGCCGTCCCTGGCGGTTTTGGGCCGCCCGTTCAAGTTGCTGCGGATTCCGGTGGACGAGTGGGCGGTGGCCCTGGCCCTGGCGCTGCGCGCCTTCCCACTGCTGATCGAGGAATTTCAGGTGCTCTACGCCGCTCGCCGACTGCGGCCCAACCACATGCCGACGAGCCGCAAGGCCCGGGTCCGGCAGACGGCGGGCAACTCCATCGACTTGGTCGCCGCCGCCATCGTCGTGACCCTGCGCCGCGCCGATGAGATGGGCGACGCGATCACTGCTCGCGGCGGCACCGGTCAGCTCTCCGCCGATCCGGCACGGCCGAAACTGGGCGACTGGGTCACGCTCGTCGTCACCCTGGCGGTCAGCGGTGTCGCGGTGGCCATCGAGACGATATTCCACCTGACCGCCTAGACCCTCGCGTAGCGTGAGCGGGTGGCCGACATTCACGGGACTCGCACGATCGCGGCACGTATCGGCGACGTCTGGGAGACACTCGCCGACTTCGGGTCGATCAGTTCGTGGGCCGGCAACGTCGACCACTCGTGCATCTTGTACTCCGGGCCCGACGGCGCCGATGTCGGCACCGCCCGCCGCGTGCAGGTCAAGCGCGACACCCTCGTCGAGCGCATCACCGAGTTCGACCCGCCCCGCGCCCTCGGCTACGACATCGAAGGCTTCCCGCGCCGCCTGCGCAGGGTGTCCAACCGCTGGACGCTGGCGCCGTCGGCCGCGATGACCCTGGTGACCCTCACCAGCACCGTCGAAGTCGGGCCGCACGCAACGCAAAAGGCGGCCGAACATCTCTTGTGCCGTTTCCTCGCGCGACAGTCCGAGGCGATGCTCGCCGGCCTTGCGAATCGATTGGAGCGCGCCCGTGTCTGATCGCCCCGACGTCGTCGTCATCATGACCGACGAGGAACGCGCGGTGCCGCCGTACGAGGCTCCCGACGTGCTGGCGTGGCGCGACCGGACGCTTACCGGCCGCAGATGGTTCGACGACCACGGCGTCAGCTTCACCCGGCACTACACCGGCTCGCTGGCCTGCGTGCCCAGCCGCCCAACCATTTTCACCGGACACTACCCCGATCTGCACGGCGTCACCCAGACCGATGGCATCGGAAAGACCGCCCACGATTCGCGCATGCGCTGGCTACGCCAGGGCGAGGTGCCCACGCTGGGCAACTGGTTCCGCGCGGCCGGATACGACACCCATTACGACGGCAAGTGGCACATCTCGCACGCCGATATCACCGACCCGGCCACCGGCCGGCCGCTGGCCACCAACGACAACAACGGTGTCGTCGACGCCGCGGCGGTGCGGCGCTACCTGGCGGCAGACCCGCTGGGGCCGTTCGGTTTCTCCGGGTGGGTCGGTCCTGAGCCGCACGGGGCGGCGTTGGCCGACGCCGGCGTCCGACGCGACCCGCTGATCGCCGACCGGGTGGTCGCATGGCTCGCCGATCGCTACGCGCGCCGCCGCGAGGGCGACCCCGCCGCGTTGCGTCCGTTCCTTCTGGTCGCCAGCTTCGTCAATCCCCACGACGTCGTGCTCTTCCCGGCCTGGTCGCGCCGGAGCCCGGTCAAGCCGTCACCGCTCGACCCGCCCGCGGTGCCCGCGCCGCCCACCGCGGAGGAGGACCTGTCCACCAAGCCGGCGGCGCAGATCGCCTTTCGCGAGGCCTACTACTCCGGCTACGGCCCCGCGCCCGCGGTCGACCGAACCTACGAGCGCAACGCGCAGCGCTACCGCGACCTCTACTACCGGCTGCACGCCGAGGTGGACGGCCCCATCGACCGCGTCCGGCGGGCGGTCACCGAAGGCGGTTCGGGCAACGCGGTATTGGTGCGCACCGCCGACCACGGCGACCTGCTGGGCGCCCACGGCGGCCTGCACCAAAAGTGGTTCAACCTGTACGACGAGGCCACCCGAGTTCCCTTCGTCGTCGCGCGCATCGGCGAGCGGGCGACGCGGCCACGGCGGGTCACCGCGCCGACCTCACACGTCGACCTGGTCCCCACCCTGCTGGCGGCGGCCGGCGTCGACGTCGCGGCGGTGGCCGCCACGCTGGTCGAGTCGTTCTCCGAGGTGCATCCGCTGCCCGGGCGGAACCTCATGCCGATCGTGGACGGCGCCGCGGCCGACGAGAGCCGCGCCGTCTATGTGATGACCCGCGACAACATGCTCGAAGGGGACAGCGGCGCATCGGGATTGGCGCGCCGGCTGAAGCGGACCGTCGATCCGCCCGCGCCGCTGCGCATCCGGGTCCCGGCCCACACCGCCTCCAACTTCGAGGGCTTGGTGGTCCGCGTCGACGAGACGACGGCCACCGGTGGCGCAGGCCATCTTTGGAAGCTGGTGCGTACCTTCGACGACCCGGGCACCTGGACGGAGCCGGGCGTGCGGCACCTGGCGGCCAACGGGTTCGGGGGAGACGCGTACCGCACGACGCCGCTCGACGACCAGTGGGAGCTGTACGACCTCACCGCCGATCCGATCGAAGCGATCAACCGTTGGACCGACCCGGACCTGCATGCCCTCCGTGCGCACCTGCGGATGCAGCTCAAACACGCCCGGGCCGATTCCGTGCCCGAGCGAAATGTGCCATGGCCCTACGCTTCTCGTCGACCACCCGCGGTGCGGCGGCCATCGGTGCTGAAGCGGTTGGTCGGCAACGCCCTGACGCCGCGAGCCTAACCCCACTGCGAAAAAGCGACCGGCATTTCGCGGTGCGGTTAGGCTCGTGGCGCGCACCGCTAAGTCCGCATCCGGTCGATGAGGTTCGACAACACCACGATGCTCTCGCTGCGCTCGATGTCCGCGCTCGACCGGATACGCTCGAGGACGGCTTCCAGGTGGCGCATGTCGCGCGCCAGGACGTGCAGGATGGCGTCCGACGTTCCGGTCACCGTCGCGGCGCTGACTACCTCGGGCATGTCCACCCAGGCCGCCCGCAGCCGATCCGGCGCGATGGTGCCGTGGCAGAACACCTGCACGTAGGCTTCGGTGTTCCAGCCCAGCGCATTTCGGTCGACGACCGTGGTGAAGCCCTTGATGACGCCGGCGTCCAGCATCCGGTCCACGCGCCGCTTGACCGCAGGGGCGGACAGATTGACCTTCTCGCCGATCTCGGCGAACGTGGCCCGCGCGTGCTCGGTCAGCTCGGCCAGGATGCGGGCGTCGGTGTCGTCGAGGCGCTCCATCACCGTTCCCTTCGATCAGCCGCAATAAATCGATGGCGAGGCCAGTCTAACGCAATAAATCGCGTATAGACACGCAATGCATAGCGTTTGATTGTGTCAGAGCGCGCAAATACCGTTGATCTATGACGGAACACTACGTCGTGGCGGCCGGATCGGGCTCGTCACCCGCCGGCCGGGTCCGCACGCCCCGCGCCCGCCGGTACGCGATGACGCCGCCCGCGTTCTTCGCGGTCGAGTATGCGATCAACCCCTGGATGGACGTCGCGACGCCCGTCGACGTCGCTCTCGCGCAGGCCCAGTGGGACGACCTGCGCACCACCTATCTTCGGCTGGGCCACCAGGTTGAGGCGATCGCGCCCGCGCCCGGACTGCCGGACATGGTGTACGCCGCCAACGGCGGATTCATCGCGGGCGACGTCGCGATCGTCGCCAGGTTCCGATTCGCCGAGCGGGCCGGCGAGTCGCGCGCCTACGCCCAGTGGATGTCCTCGCTCGGGTACCGGCCCGTGTCCACCCGTCACGTCAACGAGGGGCAGGGCGACTTATTGATGGTCGGCGAAACGGTGTTGGCGGGCTACGGCTTTCGCACCGACCTGCGGGCGCACGCCGAGATCTCCGCGGCGCTGCGGACGCTCGTCGTCTCGCTGGAGTTGGTCGATCCGCGCTTCTATCACCTCGACACCGCGCTGGCCGTCCTCGACGACCACACCATCGCGTTTTACCCGCCGGCGTTCAGCGCGGCCGCTCAGGACCAACTGCGCGAGCTGTTTCCCGATGCGATCGTCGTCGGCAGCGCCGACGCGTTCGTGCTCGGCCTGAACGTCGTCTCGGACGGCCTGAACGTCGTCCTTCCGTCGGCCGCAACGGGTTTCGCCGCACAACTGCGCGACGCGGGATTCGAGCCCGTCGGCGTGGACCTGTCCGAACTCCTCAAGGGCGGCGGTTCGGTCAAGTGCTGCACCCTGGAGATGTTTCCATGACGATCCTTGACGCCCGGACGTCGACCCGGACCGAGGCCGCGATCGGCCTGGTCGAACGCCATGCCGCGCATAACTATTCGCCGTTGCCCGTGGTGGCGGCCAGCGCCGAGGGCGCCTGGATCACCGATGTGGAGGGCCGGCGCTACCTGGACTGCCTGGCCGCCTACTCGGCGGTCAACTTCGGCCACCGCAACCCCGAGATCACCGCGGCGGCCCACGCCCAGCTCGACACCGTCACGCTGGTCAGCCGCGCGTTCCATTCGGACACGCTCGGCCCGTTCTGCGCCGCGCTCGCGCGGCTGTGCGGCAAGGACCTGGTGCTGCCGATGAACTCGGGCGCCGAAGCCGTGGAGAGCGGCCTCAAGATCGCCCGCAAGTGGGGCGCCGACGTCAAGGGCGTGCCCGACGGCCGGGCGAACATCATCGTGGCGGACAACAACTTTCACGGCCGCACGATCAGCATCGTCAGCTTCTCCTCGGATCCCACCGCGCGGGCGGGATTCGGACCGTTCACCCCCGGCTTCCGCTCGGTGCCCTTCGGCGACGCCGCCGCGCTGGCCCGCGCGATCGACGACCACACCGTCGCGGTGCTGCTCGAACCGATCCAGGGCGAGGCGGGCATCGTCGTCCCGCCCGACGACTACCTGCCGGCCGTCCGCGCGCTGTGCAGCAGGCACAACGTGCTGATGATCGCCGACGAGATCCAGTCCGGGCTGGCGCGTGCGGGGCACACCTTCGCCTGCGACCACTGGGGCGTGGTGCCCGACGTCTACCTGCTCGGCAAAGCGCTGGGCGGCGGCGTGGTTCCGCTGTCGGCGGTCGTCGCCGACCGCGAGGTCCTGGGCGTCCTGCACCCCGGCGAACACGGCTCCACCTTCGGCGGCAACCCGTTGGCCGCCGCCATCGGCACCACCGTGGTCGCCATGCTGGGCCGCGGAGAGTTCCAGGTTCGCTCGGCGGAGCTGGGCGGGCGCTTGCACGCGCGGCTGCGCGAACTGGTGGGGCACGGTGTGCAGGCCGTGCGCGGCCTGGGCCTGTGGGCGGGCGTCGACATCGACCCGGCGCTCGGGACGGGCAAGCAGATGAGCCTTCGGCTCGCCGACCGCGGTGTGCTGGTCAAGGACACCCACTCCTCGACGCTGCGGTTCGCGCCCCCGCTGGTGATCACCGCGCAAGAAATCGACTGGGCGGTTGAGCAGTTCGCTACGGCGTTGCGGGAGGCTGGCCCATAATCAGCTGATCGAACAAGGAGGGGCATGCCACCCACGTCGATCAGCCTGAAAGAGCAGATGCTCCGGCGCCGCCCAGTCGTCGGCAACGTGGTCGCCTCCGGGGCCGCGAACCACCTCAAGCGGAGCATCGGAACTTTCCAGCTGACCATGTTCGGGGTCGGCTCCACGGTCGGGACGGGCATCTTCTTCGTCATGTCTCAGGCCGTCCCCGATGCCGGCCCCGGGGTGATCCTGTCGTTCCTCATCGCCGGGCTGGCGGCCGGGCTCGCGGCCATCTGCTATGCCGAATTGGCCTCGGCGGTACCGGTTTCCGGGTCGTCCTACTCGTACGCGTACACCACTTTGGGCGAGGCCGTCGCGATGGGGGTGGCCGCCTGCCTGCTGCTGGAATACGGGGTGTCGACCGCCGCGGTCGCGGTCAGCTGGAGCGGCTACCTCAACAAGCTGCTCAGCAATGTCCTCGGAATTCAATTCCCGCACGCGCTGTCCGCCGCGCCCTGGGACGCGCAACCCGGCTTCGTGAATCTGCCGTCGATCATCTTGCTCGCGCTGTGCGCCGTGCTGCTCATCCGCGGCGCCAGCGAATCGGCGAAAGTCAACACGATCATGGTGCTGATCAAGCTCGGCGTGCTGCTGATCTTCGTCGTCGTCGCGTTCACCGCCTTCGACGAGAGCCACCTGCGCGACTTCGCGCCGTTCGGCGCCGCGGGCATCGGCTCGGCCGCGGGCACCATCTTCTTCTCGTACATCGGCCTCGACGCCGTGTCGACCGCGGGTGACGAGGTGAAGAACCCGCAGCACACCATGCCGCGCGCGCTGATCGCGGCGCTGCTCACCGTGACCAGCGTGTACCTGTTGGTCGCGCTGGCCGCGCTCGGGACCCAGCCGTGGCAGGAGTTCGCCGCGCAGCAGGAGGCCGGGCTGGCCACCATCCTCGACAACGTCACCCGCGGCAGCTGGGCCAGCACCATTCTGGCTGCGGGGGCGGTGATCTCGATCTTCTCGGTCACGCTGGTCACCATGTACGGGCAGACGCGCATCCTGTTCGCAATGGGCCGCGACGGGCTGCTGCCGTCGCGATTCGCGCGGGTGAACACGCGCACCATGACGCCGGTGAGCAACACGGTGATCGTGGCGATCGCGGCCTCGGCGTTGGCCGCCTTCATACCGCTGGAAAAGTTGGCGGACATGGTGTCCATCGGCACGCTCACCGCGTTCGTCGTCGTCTCCGTCGGGGTGATCATCCTGCGGGTGCGGGAGCCCGGCCTGCCACGGGCTTTCAAGGTCCCCGGGTATCCCGTGACGCCGGCCCTCTCGGTGTTGGCGTGCGGATACATCCTGGCCAGCCTGCATTGGTACACCTGGATCGCGTTCAGCGGCTGGGTCGCGCTCGCGTTAATCTTCTACTTCGTGTGGGGCCGCCATCACAGCGCGCTCAACAGCCAATCGCTTCAGCGGGACGCGCTGTGACCGTCGTCGTCGGGTACCGGGCCGGGAAGGTCGGGCTCTCGGGATTGCACCTGGGTGTGCGCATCGCGCGCACCCGCGGCACCTCGCTGACGGTGGCGACCGTCGTGCCCAGGCCGTGGCTCACGCCGTCACGCGCCCGGGTCGACGCCGAGTTCGAGCTGTGGGCCCACGCCCTGGCCGCGGAGTCGGCGCACGAGGCCGCCGGAATTCTGGCTGCGATGGCCGACGGGATCGAGGTCACCTACGTGCACCGGGCGCACGGATCGGTGTCGGGGGGACTCCTCGAGGTCATTCAGGAGGTCAACGCCGACGTGCTGGTGCTGGGCTCGTTGCCCAGCGGCGGCCGCGGTCAAGTGCTGATCGGTTCCACCGCAGACTGGCTGCTGCACGCCTCGACCGTGCCGGTGGCCATCAGCCCGCGTGAATACCGTTCGCACGAAGGCAAGTTGACCCGGCTCACCTGCGCCTACTCGGCCACCCCTGACGCGATCGACGTGGTGAAACGCTGCTTCGACTTCGGGCGGCGATTCGGTGTGCCGGTGCGCGTCATCACGTTCGCGGTCCGCGGCAAGACGATGTATCCGCCGGAGGTCGGGCTCGAGGTCGAGGACCAGGTGCTGCAGGCCTGGGCGTCGCAAGTGCGGGACATCCTCCAGGAGCTCAAGACCGACGGGGTGGTCAGCGACGACGTTGCGCTGCAGGTGGTCACCGGTCGCAGCTGGAAAGAAGCACTGGCGAAGGCGGATTGGCAGGAGGGCGAGATCCTGGCGTTGGGCACCCGGCCGCGCGGCGACATCCGGCGCGTCTTCCTCGGTTCGCGCAGCACCAAGATCATCCGCGAGAGCCCGGTGCCGGTGCTGGTGCTGCCCGGCTAGTGTTGCGCGGCTGCGTTGGCGGCCGCTTGGGCCCGTTTCAGGGTTCCAGCGACATCGCCACGGCCCAGGAACATTTCGTCGAAGTAGGGCCGCAGGGCGTCGTTGCCGGCCGGAAAGCCGGCGCCTCCGGGTGCGGCGATGCGCGGGCCGTCGAGCACGCTGAAAAAGGGGGTGACGTCCACGCCCCGGGCCGACCAGTAGTCGAAGTAGACCGGTTGAGCCGACCGGACCGCCGGGATCGCCGCGCCCTCGCGGCCCAAGAACTCGTTGCCTTCCCTGCTGCCCATCCACGCCAGGACCTGGCGCACCGCGCCGGGATGCCTTGTCGCCGAATTACCCGCCGCCGCAATGCCGTTGGTGACGCTGACCCGACCGACCGGGCCGGCCGGCATCATCGTCACACCCCAGTGGAAGCGCGCGTCGCGGGCCACCGGCGCCAGGCTGTAGGTGCCGGACTGGAAGAGCGCCATCCGGCCGGCCAGAAACTGGTTGCGGGAGAAGTCGCCGTTGTCGTTGGTGTCCGAGGCGGGCGGCGCGACGTGGTCGTCGTTGATCAGGCCCACCAGATAGCGGAACGCCTGCACCGCCCCCGGATTGTCGAAGGCGAATTCGTCGCCGCGCTGGAAGACGCCACCGGCCGAGCCGACGTAGTTGAGGTAGATCCCTTGCGGGTCGTTGGCGGCGTTGTAGCCCCACTGCCGAACCCGTCCAGCGTCGAAACCCGCGGCGTCGCCGCGACGTCCGTCGGCGTCCACGGTGAGCCGGGCCAGCACTGGGCGTAGCGTGTCGCTGCCGTCGGTGCTCCACCGCACGCTGTTCAGCCGGGCGGGCTCGACGCCGGCCGCGCCGAGCAGGTCGGCGTTGTAATACAGCGCGATCCCGGCGTCGGTCAGCTGCGGCACCCCCCACAGCGCGCCCCGGCGGGTGAACTGGTCCACCACCGCCGAGTCCCACGCCGAGGCGGTGCCCGGCCCGAGCGCCGCGCCGATGTCCATCAGCCGGCCGCTGTCGGCGTAGGCGGCCAGGTATGCGTTGGAGAGCCAGAAGATGTCATCGGCGCTGCCGCCGGCGACATCGGTGCGCAGCGTGTCGAAGTACGTGGGATAGGCGACCACACTGGTGTGCACCGCGATATCGGGATGCGTGCGGTTGAACGCCTCGAACGACCGCCGGTAGGCGGCCGCGATCTGCTCGCCCCAGACCCGCACCGTGACGACGACCTTGTCGCCGGCGGGCCGACCGGAGTAGTCGAGCAGCACCGCGGTCGCGGCCAGCAGCGCCGCGACCAGCGCGAGCGCCAACGCCATCAGCGTCGAAACGCGGGGCCGGCTCACTTGAGCCCCGAGACGACGATCGAGGCGACGATGTGCCGCTGGAAGATCACGAAAAGCGCGATCAGCGGGACGATCGCCACGGTCGTCGCCGCCATGACCAGCGTCCACTGCGAGTTGAACCGCGACTGCAGATCGGCCGTCGCGACCGTGAGCACCCGCCACTTGTGCCCACTGGTGATCACCAACGGCCACATGAAGTTGTTCCACTGCGAGACCACCGTGATCAGCGTCAAGGCCGCCAGCACCGGCCGGCTCGACGGGATCACCACGTGCACGATCACGTCCAGGGTGTTGGCCCCGTCCAGGTGGGCGGCGTTGACCAAGTCGTTCGGGATGATGCGAAAGTGCTCCCGCAGCAAGAAGATCGCATACGGCGAGCCGAACATGAACGGCAACACCAGCGCCCAGAACGTGTTACGCAGACCGAGCTGGGCCATCATCAGATACATCGGCACCACCGTGACCGTGCCGGGCACCATCAACGTCGCGATGTAGACCCAGAACAGCGCGTCGCGTCCGGGAAAGTCCAACCGCGCGAACGCGTATGCGGCCAGCACCGAAAAGGTCAACTGGCCCACCAGAATCACGGCCGTCATCAAGGCCGTCACGGCCGCCGCCCGGCCGAAGCCGGCCCCGCCGAGGTCGGCGTAGTTGGCCAGGGTGAACGGGCGGGGCAGCTGCAGGGGCGTCCCCGTGGCGAACTGGTGTGCCGAGGTGAACGAGGTCACTAGGCCAAGCGCGAAGGGCACCAACGTGATCAGCGCACCGAGAACGAGTCCCGCGTAGATGACGAGCCGGCTAGGTGAGGTCATAGCTGATCCGCCGGCGGAAGTAGAGGTGCTGGACCGCGGTGACGCCGATGAGGATCACGAACAACACCACCGCCATCACCGACGCGCGCCCGATGGCCGCCGAGCCGAAGGCCTCCGCGTAGATGCGGTGGGCCACCAGGTCGGTGCTGCCGCCGGGCCCGCCGCCGGTCAATGCGTAGACCATGTCGAAAACCTGTGCGGTGCTGACGATCCCGGTGACCACGACGAAGAATGTCGTCGGCCGCAGCATCGGCAGGGTGATGCGCCAGAACCGCTGCCAGGCGTTGGCCCCATCGGTGCGGGCGGCGGCCTGGACGTCCTCGGGGATCGCCAGCAAGCCCGCCAGAAACGACAGCGACACGTACCCGACGTTGGTCCACACGACCACCGCCGAGACGAGCGGCAACGCGAAGGTGGGGTCCGACAGCCATTCGATGCTGTGCCCCAACAGGGTGCTCACCGCACCGTCCGTCGGGGCCAGAATCCAGCGCCACAGCACCGCGATGGCCAGCGGCGCGCAGACCCACGGCAGCACATACAGGGTGCGGAACAGGCCGGTCCCGGGCAGCCGGCGGGCCAGCATGGACGCGGCGAGCAGCCCCAGCACCGTCTGCGCCGGAACCACGATCGCCACGAACAGCGCCGTCACGATCAACGAGTTGGCGAAGCCGTGATCCGCCAGCACCGACCGCCAGTTGGCCAGGCCCACATAGCGCAGCGGACCCAGCAGGTCCCAGCGGTACAGGCTCAGCCAGATCACCACCAGGATGGGCAGCAGCAAGAAGGCGACGACGCCGAACAGGCTCGGCGCCAGCAGGGCGTAGCCCAGCGCGGTGGAGCGGGGCTGTGTCCTCAGGGCGCCGCTGGCCATGGAGGTAATTAAAGCGGGCGGCGCCGGGGTTTGGCGTGAGCGGCCGTTACGGTGGGACCCGTGACACCGAATCGGGGGATCGATGCCGACTTCCTCAACCTCCCGCGGCACGAGTTGGCCGACGCCGCGTTGTCGTCGGCCACCGCGGCCGGCGCCAGCTACGCCGACCTGCGGGTTCACCGCGTCCTGACCGAGATCATCCAGCTGCGCGACGGCGAGCTGGAGACGGCGGTGGTCCATCGCGAGGTCGGGCTGGCAGTGCGGGTGATCGTCGATGGCACGTGGGGATTCGCCTCCCACGCGGAGCTGGCGCCCTCGGTGGCCGCCGAGACGGCGCGGCGCGCCGTGCAGGTGGCCACCACCCTGGCGACCCTGAACAGTGAGCGCGTGGAGTTGGCGCCCGAGCCGGTGTACGCCGACGCCACCTGGGTTTCTGATTACCGCATCGACCCGTTCAGCGTCCCGGCGACCGACAAGATCGGCGTGCTCGAGGAGTACTCCGGACGGCTGCTCAGCGCCGACGGCGTCGACCACGTGTCGGCCGTCCTGACCGCCGTCAAGGAGCAGACGTTCTACGCCGACACCTTCGGATCGTCGATCACCCAGCAGCGGGTCCGATTGCAGCCGTCGCTGGAGGCGGTGACCGTCGACCCCGCCGCGGGCAGTTTCGACTCGATGCGCACGCTGGCGCCGCCGATGGGACGCGGCTGGGAAGTGCTGGCCGGCGACGACGTGTGGAACTGGACCGACGAGCTGGCGCAGCTGCCGTCGCTGCTTTCCGAAAAGGTCAAGGCGCCCAGCGTCACCGCGGGTCGCACGGACCTGGTGATCGACCCCACCAACCTGTGGCTCACCATTCACGAATCCATCGGCCACGCAACCGAATACGACCGCGCCATCGGCTACGAGGCCGCCTACGCCGGAACGTCGTTCGCCACGCCGGACAAACTCGGCACCATGCGCTACGGCTCGCCGGTGATGCACGTGACCGCCGACCGCACCGTCGACCACGGGTTGGCCACCGTCGGCTACGACGACGAGGGGGTGGCGGCGCAGTGCTGGGATCTGGTGCGCGACGGCATCTTCGTCGGCTACCAGCTCGACCGCGTGTTCGCACTGAGGCTCGGGCAGGGCCCGTCCCAGCCGCGGTCCAACGGGTGCTCGTACGCCGACTCCCCGCATCACGTGCCGATTCAGCGGATGGCCAACGTGTCGCTGCAGCCCGCCCGTGAGGATGTCAGCACCGCCGACCTGATCGGGCGCGTCGAGGACGGCATCTACATCGTCGGCGACAAATCGTGGTCGATCGACATGCAGCGCTACAACTTTCAGTTCACCGGTCAGCGGTTCTTCCGCATCCGCGACGGCCGGCTGGACGGCCAATTGCGGGACGTCGCCTACCAGGCCACCACCACCGATTTCTGGAACTCGATGGAAGCGGTGGGCGGCCCGTCGACGTGGCGGCTGGGCGGCGCGTTCAACTGCGGCAAGGCCCAGCCCGGTCAGGTCGCGCCCGTCAGCCACGGCTGTCCGTCGGCGCTGTTCCGCGGGGTGAACGTGCTCAACACCCGCACCGAGGGCGGCCGATGATCACCCCGCAGCACGTCGTCAACCTCGTCCTGGACGAGGCCGCCAAGCTCGGCGGCGCCAGCGAGACCATGGTGCTCGTCACCGACAAGGTCGAGGCGACGCTGCGGTGGGCCGGCAATTCGATGACCACCAACGGGGTCTCGGTCAACCGCAGCATCACGGTGATCTCCATCGTTCGCGACGGTTCCGGCGCGCGCATCGGAACGATGGTCTCGGCCGAGGTGGATCCGCGCGTGATCCCCGAGCTGGTGGCGGCGTCCCAGCAGGCGGCCCGCACGGCGCCCGAAGCCGGCGACGCCGCACCGCTGCTGGCCGACACCGGGGTGCCCGTCGACTGGGGTGCGCCGGTGCCCGGCACCGGGCCGTTGGTCTTCGCCGACGTCGCCGACTCCTTGAGCCGCGGCTTCCGCGGCACCGATCGCCTGTACGGCTTTGCGCACCACAGCGTTTCGACGACGTTCCTGGCGTCGTCGACGGGAGTGCGCCGACGCTACACCCAGCCGGCCGGGGCGGTGGAGATCAACGGCAAGCGCGGCGACGCGAGCGCGTGGGCCGGAATCGGCACGCCCGACTTCGTCGACGTGCCCATGGATTCGTTGCTCGAGGAGCTGGCGATGCGTCTCGGGTGGGCCGAGCGCCGCGTCGAGCTGCCCGCGGGACGCTACGAGACGATCATGCCGCCCTCCACGGTCGCCGACATGATGCTTTACCTGGCCTGGTCGATGGCCGGCCGAGGGGCGCGGGAGGGCCGCACCGCCTTCTCGGCCCCCGGCGGCGGGACGCGCGTGGGGGAGCGGCTCACCGAGTTGCCGCTGACGCTGTTCTCCGACCCGATGGCCCCGGGCCTGACGTGCACGCCGTTCGTCGCGGTGAGCAGCTCGTCGGAGACGATGTCGGTGTTCGACAACGGCATGGAGATCGGCCAGGTGGACTGGATCCGCAACGGGGTGATCAACGCGCTGGCCTACCCGCGAGCGACGGCCGCCAAATTCGATGCGGAGGTCGCCGTCGCCGCCGACAATCTGGTGATGACCGGAGGGTCGGCCGAGCTTGCGGACATGATCGCAGCCACCGAACGCGGCCTGCTGCTGACCACGCTGTGGTACATCCGCGAGGTCGACCCGACCACGCTGCTGCTCACCGGGCTGACCCGCGACGGCGTCTACCTCATCGAGGACGGCGAGGTCACGGCCGCGGTCAACAACTTCCGCTTCAACGAGAGCCCGCTGGACCTGCTGCGGAGGGCCACCGAGGCCGGGGCGAGCGAGAAGACGCTGCCCCGGGAATGGGCCGACTGGGCCACCCGCGCGGCCATGCCGTCGCTGCGGATACCGGACTTCTACATGTCGTCGGTCAGCCAGGCCCAATAGGCGATTGCCGCCGGGCCCGCCGCGCTCTAGCGTGTGACGAATGGCGGCTCCGGTTTCGGTTCGACAGGACCAGCTGACGCGGTTGGTGGCCCTGGCTCCGGGGGCCCCGCCCGACGCGCGCATCGCGGCGCTGGTTCGGCGGACGTGCGCCCAGACCCTGTCGTTGCCACCGCTGCCCAGTCCCGTCGAGGCCGGTGCGCCCGAGTCGGAGGCCGAAGTCGTCGCCGTCGAGTTCGCCGAACAGTTCAGCGCCGACGTCTCCGCGATCACCGGCGAGCAGCGGTCCCGGCTGATCAAGCACCTGGGCGACAGCGCCTTTGGCGTGGTGGTCCAGATGTACATCGCCGATTTCGTCCCACGGGTGCGGGCCGGCCTGGAAGCGCTCGGGGTCGGCACGGAGTACTTGGGCTGGGTCGACGGCACCGTCGCGTGGGATCACGCCACCGAGCCGTCGGGCCCGGTCTTCAACGACTTCCTGCCCGCGGTGGCCCGGATGCGCGCGCTCGACCCGATCACCTCCGAGCTGGTCCGGCTGCGCGGAGCGGCTCAGCACAACTGCCGGCTGTGCAAGTCGCTGCGGGAGAGCACCGCGCTGGATGCCGGCGGCTCCGAGGCGCTATACGACGAGATCGAGCGCTTCGAGTCGTCGCGTTTGCTCGACGACCGCGTGAAAACAGCGCTGCGCTACGTCGATGGGATAATTTGGACCCCTGCGCACCTCGCCGCCGACGATGCCGCCGAGGTGCGCTCCCGGTTCTCCGACGCCGAGGCCGTGGAGCTCACCTTCGACATCATGCGGAATGCGAGCAACAAAGTCGCCGTCGCATTGGGCGCCGACGCGCCCCGGGTCGAGCAGGGCACGGAGCGATATCTGCTCGGTGCGGATGGTCAGACCGTATTCGGCTGACGGTCGCGTGGTCGTTCAGCCGGCCCGAAGCACGAAGTGTTAACCATCCGTACACGATCGCGCAAACAGAAGTTCGTCCCTCCGGCCGCTGGTACTGGCTAAATTTATCTCTCGGCACCGAAACCGATGCGTGACGGTGATCTCAGCTGGCAGCGCTGCCTGAGTGAGACAGTCGACCGCGACTGTTGGCCGCGGCCGTAATCGCAGTCTCGGCTAATTGTCGCCACACCAAAGCTTGGCTTGCGTCGGAGAGCAATGCGCTCCCGCGCAGAGGGAGGTCCGGAGATGACAACCACCCGTTCGCGCTCGCGCACGCGAGTGTCGTCGGTCTGGGCTGCCGGTATCGCGCTGGGGGCCTCGATGCTCGGCGGCGCCGTGCTGTCGGCACCGCAGGCTTCGGCGAATTGCACTCTGAGCCCGAAAGACGACCAGTACATCAACCTGCTGGCGCAGAACAAGATGGTGCACAACGCCGATACCAGCGATTGCACCGAGGCCGCCGAGGGGCGTTGGTTCGCCGACCAGGTACGGAATCACCCCAATCCCTTTGGGGAAGCCCAAGAGCTGGTCAACATGATCACCAACACCACGTCGATGAACCAGTCCCAGGCCGAGTGGGAGGTCGAGTCGGCGATCTACGTCTATGCGCCGGAAGTGATCCCCAAGATCAAGGATCAGGCCGCGCATTTCAACTGGCCGGCCGAATAGGCAGTCGGGTCGTTTCGGCTGGCGGCGTCAGCTAGCCGATAAGTAAGGCGATGGCACCGGGGGGTCTGGGGAGAATGGCGATTTCACGATCGCGCGCGCAAGTGCTGGCTGTCGGTGCGGCCGGTGTGGTGCTGGGGGCCGCGATGTTCGGTGGTGCCGTGCTGTCGGCGCCGCACGCATCGGCGTCGTGCGACCTGAGCCCGGCCGACGACCAGTACATCAAGCTGCTGGCACAGAACAAGTTGGTCCACAACGCCGATTCCAGCGATTGCAGCGAGGCCGCTGAGGGGCGGTGGTTCGCCGGTCAGGTTCGGGCGAACCCGAACCCGTTTGGCGAGGCGCAGGAGCTGGTGAACATGATCACCAGGACCACGCCGATGAACCAGGCCCAGGCCGAGTGGGAGGTCGAGTCGGCGATCTACGTCTACGCGCCGGACTTGATCCCCCGGCTCAAGGATCAGGCCGCGGGGCAGGTTCCCGGGCAGCCCGCACCCATGTAGGGCTCGGCTCCGCCTAGGGGGTAGCCGGTCGGGCTCATACCGCGGTCACGGTCACGGTCAGCGCGACACCGAACACCAGGGCCGCCGCGGCCGTGGCGGCGAGGAACCCAAGCCCGAAGCGGCGCCCGCCCGCGGTGAAGGCCAGCACCATCTTGACGAGCAGGTTGGAGCCGAGTGCGGCGGCGATGGCGACCAGAGCCGTGTCGACGGTGACGTCACCCTTGGCCGCCAGGCTGGCGGCGGCGACCGCGCCGGCGTGAGCGTCGGCGAGACCCGCGGCGAAGGTGGCCAGCACCAGCCCCTGCGGGCCGAGCGCCTCGGCGCCCCACCGGCCGACGAGCAGCGCGAAGGTCAGCACCGCGGCCAGGACGAGGGCGGGCCGCAGGGTGAACGGCCGGGTTTCCCTGGTTTCTGCGGGGTCGTCCTGCGCGGCGTTCGGCTGCTGGACCCGGGTGCCGCCCCGGTAGACGAACGCGGCGACACCGATGAGGACGAGCGCCGAGGCGACCACCGGAGGCCACAGGCGGCGCAGCACCTCGACGTCGACGAGCCCGATCACGACGAGCAGTTGCACGAAGGTGGCGAGACTGGCCAACAGGGCGCTGGCCAACGGCGCACGCAAGCACGGGGCGGTCCGGCCGAGCCGGCCCATCGACGCGGTTGTCGCGGTGGCCGAGACGAACCCGCCGGCCAAACCGGTGACGAGCAGGCCGCGTTCGGGCCCGAGCGCTCGAACGCCGATATAGCCGACCCAGCCGATACCGGTGAGCAGCACCACCAGCAGCCACACCTTCTCCGGATTCAGCACGCCGAAGGGTCCGAGCGGGCGGTTGGGCAGCAGCGGCAGAATCACGAATGCCACGACGAAGAACTTGATGGCGTCCTCTAGTTCGACATCGCTGACGATTTCGCGGGCGAAGCGATGGAGGCGGCTCTTCGACACCAGCAGTCCGGCCACCACCACGGCGAGGGCCACGGCAACCGTCGGGCGGGTGTAAGCGACCGCACCGAGCAGGTAGGCGACGACCGCAGCGAACAGTGTCGTGGTTCCCGGGTCTTTGGTGCTGGTGCGAAAGTAGGCCAGGCCCAGTAGCGCCCCGATCCCGACGAGACCGCCCAGCACGGTCCACTGATTGAAGCTCGCGGCGATAGCCCCCACCAGTGACAGGAGCGCGAACGAACGCGACCCGGCGGGGAGCTTGCGGCTGTGACCGCGTTCGCGCTCCAACCCGAGCAGCAAGCCGATGGCCAGCGCCACGAGGAACGGTTGGATTTGCTGCCAGCTCACAACGACTCCTATCAGCAGCAAGGTGGTTGGGAGTTGCTCGTCCTCGTTACCCGTCGACAACTTAGCCCGCGCGCCACCGCATCGCTCGTGAACAGTGCGGGCACTAATGTCACAGTTGTGCAGAGCCGTGTGGGACCCGCGACTGGCGCCCGCTCGGTGTGGCCATCGGAAGCGCTGCGGTACGCATCCGCGGGTTCCGTTACGGTGGAGAGCGCATCCGCAGCTGGTTGGTAAAAGGGGCGGTAGCTCAGTTGGTTAGAGCCGCGGACTCATAATCCGTTGGTCGCGGGTTCGAGCCCCGCCCGCCCCACGTCAGAGGCTATTTTTCGGCCAGTCTCGCCAAGGTCCATCGTTTATTCATCGCTTATGGTGCGGTCGAGCAGCTCTGCGACCTCGGTGTGCATCCGGCCACGGCTCATATACCGGTCCTGGGTCATCGACACCTTGGCATGGCCAAGCTGGTCGGCTCCAATCCGAGGCGAGAGTCCTTCGTCGTCGATCAGGGTCGCTACCGCCTTGCGGAAGCTGTACGGCTTGGCGTCTGGGACGCCGAGATCATCTCGGACCTGACGCCATTGCTTGCGGAAGTTGTTCGGGTCGCGCCAGGTCCCGGCGGTCGACGGGAAGATCATCGTCTGCTCGCCCAGGTACGGTCGCGATCGACGGGCGGTCAGCGTGTCGATGGCGAACGCGGGCAGCTTGATGGTCCGCGCACCGGCGGTTGTCTTGGGCGCGTCTTTCCATTGCATCCCCTCGCCCGGTACTCGGATCACAACTCCGGCGACCGTGACCGTCCCATCCTCGGGGTCGAAATCAGCCCACCGCAGCCCGAACAACTCGCTGGGTCGTAAGCCCGTTGTGATGAACACCGTGATCGGGTCGACAAGGTCACGTTCCCGGCAATACTCGGAGGCTCGTAGCTCGCTCAACAGCCTCCTTAATTGGTCGCCGGTTAGGGCGGTCGCTCCCTTCGGCTGCGCCTTCGACCGGATTGGCTGGACATCGCGTACCGGGTTGGCGCTGAGCACGCTGGCCATCACCGCGAGTTGCAGAGCGCCCCTGAGGATGGTCTTGGCTTGTCGTGCCATTGTCGCGCCGTGTGCAGTCCGCATCGATCGGATAGCAGCGTCAGGAGGGCGCGTCTACAGCGACAAGCTGTCAGGTACCTCTACGAGGGAAGAGCGCCCCGGCCTTGCGGCGCTGCTGGACTACGCCCGCGAAGGCGACGCCATCGTCGTCGTCGGCATCGACCGCTTGGGCCGCAATGCCGCAGAGGTTATGACGACCATTCGGGAACTGGGCGAGCGCGGCATCGTGCTGCGGTCTTTGCGGGAAGGGATCGACACCTCGAACGCGGCGGGCCGGATGGTGGCAGGTGTTCTGGCTAGCCTCGCGGAACTGGAATTGGAATTGGGCCGGGAACGGCGGGCAGCTTCGCGGGAGGCGCGTCGGGCGCGCGGGCAGTCCATTGGACGTCCAAAGGCATTGGATCAGTCGAAGATTGCTCTGGCGCAACGAATGCACGCGAGCGGCGAGTCGGCGGGCATCATCGCGTCGACACTGGGCGTCAGTCGCGCCACCGTGTATCGGGTACTGGCAGAATCGCCGGAATCCCAACAGTCTTAGAGCTACACCGAAGACGCGGGGGTGAGGCTGACATTAGTCAGCGATGCGCGTCAATGAGGGCAGCAACCGCCTTCTGCGCATCCTTGGCGGCGAGCGGGCGTGTGGCGAACATCTCCGCGATCATCATCGCTACCGGCGTGGTCCACAGCAGCATGCCCAATGCGACGGCATGATCGCCGTTGGTCGTTTCGTTTAACCGGTTCATCATGTTCGCCAGCGCCGCGCCCAGGCGTTGCATGGGCTTGCCCTCAATCACGCCGCGCAACTGCTTGGTGGAGATGAGAATCTCCAAGCCCGCCATAGCCTTTGGATTCGCGAACGCTTCCCATGTCGCCCGCACTAATTCTTCTGTGTCTGTGGCTTGCACTGAATCGGCTAGCAGATCAAGTGACGTGCTGAGGCGGTCCACTGCGTCTTCGATTACCGCAGTGAGTAGGCCATCGCGGTCGCCGAAGTGATGTTGGATGACACCCCAACTCAGGCCGGCTCGTTCAATGATGTGCCGCGCGCTAGCCGCAGAGAAGCCTTCCTCGCGAATGCACCGAACCGTCTCGTCGATGAGCAATTCGCGGGTCCGATCCCCGCGCTCCTGTCGCCCGCTGCTTGGACGACGCGGGGCGGTTCGTGCTCGTTCAGCCATCTCCGCAATACGCCAAGTGCAGCGCGTTCCCTCTCATTCAAAGAATCTTAGGTCAACCTCTTGCTACTAAAACATTGCATGTGCCATGCTTCGCGCATGCAGCTACCCGCCCAGCGAATGGTAGGGCTGTGACAGACACGATCAACGCTGACGAACACCAGGAGTCGCAGCAGAGGCGCGGACTCTCGTCACTGCAAAAGTCGCTGTTCGCAGTCCTGGCTTTCTTCTTCGCCATTCATGTCGTGTTTTGGTACCTCGAATTTCACGGCGGGGTTTCCCACGTCGTCGCTTCCACCGGATTGGTGGTTGTCGTCGTCGGGTGTTTCTTGACGGCGCTTGCGTTGCCGTGGCTACCGGTGGGGGGCCGTCGTGACTGGACGAAGTCGGAGCGACTGAGCGCGATGGTGATCGTGTGGGTCTTCATCGCTCTAATCCCACGCTTTATCTGGGAGTTGCCGTGGCTGTTGCTGATCGACCAGATCAGGGCCGGAGTCCAGCACGGCGCTCTGTGGAGCTACATGTGGGCACCCATTCTGCTCGGAGGCGACGCACGCTACTTAAACGGTGACCCGCTCATCGTCGTCCTTGAGTGGATTGCCTTCTTTGTCGGCCTCTTCGAGGCTTACGCTATGGTGCAGTTCTTCCGGAATGGCAAGCAGTTCACCAGCACTCAACTCTCATTCATCATGGGCGGGATGATCGTCGAGGTCACACTCCCAGCGGTCTACTTCGGGGTGGAGATTGCGAACAATCTGCAAAGCATGAGCAGCCCGGTCGAGATGTGGATCAAGTTCGTGGTCCTGAACCTCCTCTGGTGCACCATGCCCTTCGTCACTTACTTCTGGGGCGTTCGCCGCATAGGTCGCCAAGACCTTGCCGTGAAGTTCTAACGGCTCTAGGCCCAAATGACTCGCAGGTAGGGCGGGGGTGGGGGGTGCCCCCTCTAGCGGTATCCGCCCGCCTCGTACAGTCAGCGCCTTCTCTCTCTCCGGCGAATAGCGCGCTCAGCGCCCACACATGGCGCCAGCCAGTCCGCAGACAGTCCGCACTGCGCTGCATGTCCTGCTGCAGTGGGACGACGAAGGAAACGACCGGCAGCGGGCACTGGAGCTGTTCGACGCCTTCGGCTCACGGGAGAAGACGCTTTACGCCAACATGGGCGGGCACACCGGGGTCCCTCAGTTTGCGGGGGAGGACGCGGCCCGATTTTTCACCCGGCACCTTAAGTGAGGGGTGCCGACACGTCTGCAGCCCAAAGTCATTGCTTGGAATTGATTTTGGTCAACACCAGCGCCGCTTCGTTGTACGGAAACAGGCGGTAGAACACACCAGATGGCCCGCTAACGAGCGTTGCAGCCTCAGCCTTGCTCAGGAGGCGGGGATTGGCTAGCGCGATACTCTTGCCGCGCCTGTGCAGCACCGCCTGTCCACCGGCGAAGACATTCTTCAACCAGTCCGATTGCAGCCCGTACCCGATGAGAACGACGAAGCCGTCGCGGATGGGAAAAACTAACAGCGGTGTTCGATATCGCTTGCCTGATTTGCGTCCGACATGTTCGAGTGTCCCTTGGCCTGGAAGCCACGGCGTGATCGACCGAGCCGCCGGATTGGTGACTCGACGATTGAATTTTGCGACGGCTCTCGGCACCCGCATGAAACCCCCTCGTTGAGAACCAAGCTCGAGATGACCAGTATCCGTCGGAACGCTACGGCCCGTTGCGGATCGCTGTTACCAGGGAGCTGGCCGGCGCAATATCGCGGAGGTCCGGTGGGATCGGCCTGCCGAGGCGCGACATCTTTTCGCGGCTATCGAGGGAATCCACGCTCCATCCGTGCTGGGACAGCCATGATGCCGTGTCGCTGACGTCGTGGTTTTTGATGAAGGCGGTTACATCCGTGTCTACGCCCAGTGCGTCGTCTATCTCGGCTGCTCCGTCGTGCCAAGCGCTCAGGCGTTTGTCGCCGAAATGCATGGTCGAGTGGTGATAGACCTCGGCGGCCAAGCGGCTATCCGGTGCGCTTAGCGCAGTGAGCGTGTCGAAGAGTGCGTTGTGCTCGGTTGACGATAGGTAGGGCAGTAGTCCCTCGACGAGCCAGGCGGTCGGCAGCGACTTGTCCCATCCCGCCTCCATCAGCATGAGCGCCCACCGCTCATCGCGCAGATCGACAGGAATCGCGCACAGGTCGGCCAGCGGAGTAGCGCCATGCGCTGTGAGGGCCGTGGCTTTGAACGCCTGGACTGCCGGTTGGTCGATTTCGTACACCCGCTTGCCGGTGAGAGGGGCTAAGCGATAGGCGCGGGCGTCGAGGCCGGCTGCGAGGATGACGAATTGGCTGATTCCTGAACTCGCTGCGTCAGCACAGAACTCGTCGAAGAAAACCGTCCGCGTGGCGACGTACTCTCGGCCCGTTCGCGCAACCCGCCGCCCGACATCGTCCTCGGCGCCCATCCACGACAGGTCGCCACCCGCCAGCCGTTGCCAACCCGGTTCATTGGCCGCCGCCACCAACACCGCCGCAAACTCGTCGTGGATCAACGGGTCGTCTTGTGCTGTTTCTGCCGCCCGTTGCGCGGCGACAGCAAGTGCCGTTGATCCCAGATCGGTGGTGATGTCCCAACTCATGTGGTCGCGGGCACCAGGGCGCTGATGTCCTCGCCTTGAAGGAGCTTTATCGTCAGGTTCAGGTCGAAATAGTCGGTCCAGCGAGTGATTTTCCCGTCGTCGTCGACGACGAAGGTCCCCATCACCGGGATGGCCGGCTTGCTTCCGTCCGGAGCCTGGATGTAGTCCAGGCGTTCGGTGAGCACCACGGAACCATCGCTGGCGAGGTTGATGATGTCGAAGGCGTACGCGTCGGGGAACATCGCGAACTGGGCGGCCATGTTCTCCGTGATGGCGTCAGGCCCGACGAAGGCGGGCATTCCCACGTTCTGATAAACGGCCCCTTCGGCGAGCAGGGGACGCAACGCTTCGGCGTCCCGCTGCTCCATCAAGGCGCAGAACTGGCGGACGATATCGGCTGGCGATGACATGAGTGGAATCCCTTCACGACGGTTGGTGAATCGACTTGAGCATTCGCTGTAAGTTGTTCTTCCGACTGCGCGGGCCAGAAACGACGCGGACCGCCTTCCCCCCAAAGACTCAGTGCTCGTGGATGATCACCCCGCGAATGTTGCGGCCGGCGAGCATGTCGTCGTAGGCCTCATTGATGTCGTTCAGCTTGTACTCGGTGGTGACGGTCTCGTCGAGCAACAGCTTGCCGCTCCGATAGAGGCTGATGAGTCGAGGGATATCGGCGCGCGGGTTGGCTTCGCCGTACAGGCTGCCCAGGAGACGCTTTTGGAACAGCGTGAACAACGTCAGCGGCAGCGTCGGTGTCACGTCGGACATCGATGCCAGGGCGGTGGCCACCACGGCACCGCCCTTCCGTACCGCGTTGAGCGCGTCGTTGATCATCGCCCCTTCGAGCACGCCTGGCGTGAGGATGGCCGAGTCGGCCATGACTCCACGCGTAATCTCGCCAACTAACTGGGTTGCTTCCTCCATCGAGATCGCAAAGTGAGTGGCTCCGAACTCAAACGCCTTGTCGCGCTTGCTCGGCTCAATATCGACCACGATGATCTGCTCCGCTCCCGCCAGCCGCGCACCCTGAATGGCGCCGCTGCCGATCCCGCCGCAGCCAACCACCACGACGACGTCGCCGGGACTGACGTTCGCGGTGTTGACGGCCGAACCCCAGCCGGTGGTTACGCCGCAGCCGAGAAGGCATGCACGCGATAGCGGAACATCGTCGTCGATCTTGACGACGGAGGCGTCCGACAACACGCCCCATTGCGCGAAACTGCCTACGCCGGAGAGGGCTCCGATGCCCCGTCCTCTGGCGCGGCGCCGGAAGGTGCCGTCGGCCTGGACTCCCGCGAGGATGGTCGCCCCGTAATCGCAGAGGTTCTGACGCCCCGTAGCGCACCAGCGGCAGCGTCCGCAAGCCGGCAGGAATGACGTCACTATATGGTCTCCCACCGCCACATCGCGAACCCCCGGGCCGACCTCTCGAACGATGCCAGCCCCTTCATGTCCACCGATCAAGGGAAAGCTCACTCCGAACATGTCACCGGTGCGGATGTGGTGATCGGAGTGGCACAATCCGGTGGCTTCGAATTCGACCAGCAGCTCGCCTTCCTGCGGCGGATCGAGTTCGATCTCTTCCACCGACCACTTCTCGTTCAGCCCCCACAGAACTGCTCCGTTGGCCTTCATGGCGACTCCTTCACGATATTTATGGCGCGCTCGGGGCAGTTCGCGATCGCATGGTGCGCCCGATCCTCCCACTCCGGCGGTATATCTCTGACGGTGACGAAGGCGATGCCATCGTCGTCAATATCGAACATCTCCGGATATGTTGCGTAACAACGGCTGTGGCCGTGGCACATGTCCGCGTCGACACGAAGCTTCACCGTTCAGTCCAATCCGCCCGGTCGGGTCCCGATGACGCCCTGCTCGATCAGCGCCGCTATCGAGGAGCCGTCGAGGCCGAGCAGCTCACCCAGGATGCTCGCGTTGTGCTGTCCCAACGTCGGTGCCGGTGACCGATACCACTTGCCAACGCTGCGGTACTTGAAGGGAAGTGCCGCCACGTGGTGCCGTCCCACGACGGGGTGGTCGAGACCTTCGAAGAAGCCGCGGGCAGCCAGTTGTGGGTGCATCGAACCGACCCTGGCGTCCACCAAATCCGCTGCGGGGACGCCGCATTCGATAAGCAATTCGGCAGCGGCCGAGGAATCTCGCCGGCCAGCCCATTGCTCGAGATGCTTGTCGATCAGATCATGTGCCTCGACCCGCCCTTCGTGGGTGTCCAACGCGGGGTCGTCTGCCCAATCGGGGTTGCCCAGCGCCGACTTGAGTTGGCGCCACTGCTCATCCGTGGCGACCGAAATCGCCAGCCATCGCTCTGTCCCCGCACATTGATAGAGCCCTTGCGGGGCTGCATCACGGCTGCGATTTCCCCGTCGCGATATCAGGTTTCCGTAGGCGGTGAACTCGACGACCTGCTCGGCGGCTGCGTTGAGTGCGGCCTCCACCATCGAGACTTCAATGAACGACCCGCGGTCGGTCTGATCCCGTTGCCGGAGGCCGGCGAGCATGGCGAATGCGGAGTGCATTCCCGCCAGCGGGTCACACGGGCCGCGGGGGATTCGGGGCTGGTCGTACTCATGGCCGGTCACCCACGCCATCCCGGTCATCTGTTCCATCGTCTGCGCGAAGCCCACGTTGTTGCGCCATGGTCCGTCCAGCCCGAATGCGGGCATTCGAACCATAAGTATTCGAGGGCTGACCGCACTGATGGTCTCCCACGGGATGCCGAAATTGTCGAAGACACGGGGCGAGAAGTTCTCGACCAAGATGTCCGAGCATTTGACGAGTCCGAAGAGCAGCTCCCGCCCTTCGGGCGAGGACAGGTCGAGGGTGAGCCCCCGCTTATTGGTGTTGGTCGCCAGGTACATCCCCGACCGCTCCCACCACTGCGGCTGACTGGCGAACGCTGCGGCCGCCATCCGTGCGCCGTCGGGGTGACGAATCGATTCCAGGTGAATGACCTCGGCGCCGAGTGCGGCGAGAATGTGGGTGGAGGAGGGGCCCGCCCACCACGCTGTCGCGTCGAGAATTCGTATGCCTTCCAGCGGAAGTCCCGATGCACGGTCGGCGACGGCAGCAATCCTGCTGTGGGCAGGCACTTTTGTCATTTCGCCGAGCGGGGGAGCGCCGGCGGTTGGGGCGGGCCGTCGGCCATTGATTTGGTAGGGCGCCAAAGGGTGGGTAAAGCCGCCGCCGGCATAGGTGCCCCACACGCCCCGCGCCGCGAACTGGGGGTGGTCCAACACGGTCTGCCCATTGTTGACGGGAGAGACGGGGATCCGCAGATCGGAGGCCAACGTGACGATCTCGTCTGTGGAATGTCTTGTCGTCCATTCCCGCACAATCCGATTCCACTCCTCCCGGCGTTCCCAGCGCGTCGTCGCGAGGGCCCACGCCGGGTCTTCGTCGACGAGGTCCAACCGGCCGATCATCGCGAGGAATGACTCGAATTGTTGGCGGGTATTGGTGTTGAAGCCCACCCATCCGTCCGCGGTCGGTTCGATGGAAGGGATTTCAACCTGTCGCGCCGGCACGGTCAAAGGGGGCCGACCGGCCAACTCGTGGTAGAGGTCGGCGAATCCGCTGGCGCTGAGGTGACACGTCTCCAGCAATGAGCAGTCAACGATTTCGCCTGCGCCGCCGAGTTGAACTCGCCGCAATGCGCCAAGCGCCGCGACGGCGGCGTAGCTGGCCATCACCCATTCGAAGACTCGGCCACCGGCTTGAATGGGCGGTTGGTCTGGACGACCTCGCAACGACAGGGTTCCGCTCTCGGCCTGGATCGTGAACTCCGTGGAGGGTCGGTCCCGGTACGGTCCGGTCAACCCGTACGGAGACAACGCCACGATCACCAGGTGAGGCGCACGTCGTAGGAGGGCCTCGCGGTCGAGTGCCCCGGGGCCGAGAGAATCGACGAACACATCGGCGGAAACGATCAGAGGCTCCAGGTCGGCCAGCGAAGTGCCGACGACTGAACGCTTGCCGGCGTTCAAGAATTTGAACAGCGCGCCGGTGTCGCTTCGATCACCAAACATCCTGCGGCGGAACGGATCCCCATCCGGAGCCTCTATCTTGATGACCTCCGCTCCGAGGTCGGCGAACAACTTGGTGCAGTAGGGGCCGGAAATTTCCGTCGCCCACTCGACAACACGAACCCCACGCAGAGCGTTCATCGTCCTGCGGCTTTCCGCGTCAATGTCTTCGGAAGTGAGTTACCCGCATCGATGAGTGCACACACGCCACTTCCTGTCCTCGCGCTCGTGCCGATCGAGCAGGGTGTTCTGCATCCGCATGGCTGCGGCTTGGCTGGCAACGACGCTAGCGACGGGAAAGCTGACGTGTCAAGTGCGACTCGATAACCCTGGCCGCAGGTGAGTCGTTGAGGTTTTTAGTCGGCCGCACGCACCTTCGGGGACCGTTGGACCCGCCCGCTGCGTTTGGCGGGCGGCTTCTTAGTCGACGTGCTTACCCCTTTGGCGAGGATTTGCGAACCCAGTTCGATCTGCGCGCGGATGTCTGACTCGCCCGTACCGAACCAGCGTGGTCCGAGGCTCGTTGTGAAGATGATGAAATTGGCCAGCAGCTCGGCGAACAGGTCGGCGTCGACGTCGGCCCGGATCTGCCCCGCAGCCTGGTAGTTGCGAACGCCTTCGGCAATCACGGCCGTACGGCGCGCGTGATTGGGTTGCAGTACCCGCAGCGAGAAGTCCGGGTCCGACAACGCCCGACCGGATATGTCCCAGCCGGGAACACCGCTGTCCCGGTCGTCGATTCGTAGTCTGGCAAAGAAGAGCTGCTCGATGTAGTCCTCGAAGCGCGCAGGCAGATTCGCCACGACTTGCTCTTCTGCCTCGCTGACGAGGTCGGCGATCTGTCGAGAAACAACTTGCTCGAAGATGCCTCGCTTGTCCCCGAAGTAGTGGAAGAGCATCGCCTCCGAGCAGTCGGCGCGACGGGCGATCTCCTTCGTTGCCGCGGCCGCGTATCCCGCTTCGGCAAAGACCTCGGCAGCCGCTTCAAGGAGGGCTCGCTGTTTGCCGTCCTTGTCGCGAACTCGCCGCCTCGCGTCTGCCGTCATCACACATACCTTAGCGAGCACCCGTCGCCTGAGGGGAAGCTCGCACGCAAGTGGCCCCAGATAGTTATCGAGTGCGACTTGACTCCGCTCAGCCGACGATTTACTGTGCTGCCAAAGCAAATTTCGGCGTGTGCGAGAAATCCGAGGGCCGGCGAAGATGGCACATGGACAGTGGCGTGACCACGGTGTCGGCATGCGCACTTCCGGTGTCGAAAAGGACGGCTTATGGTGAGCAAATCACCGGAGGAACACGCCCGGAACCTCGATCTTCGTCACGAGGATTTCAACGACCAAGACTTCCTCTACGAGGTCTACTCGGTGATGCGGGAGAACGGACCGTTCAGTCACCAGGACGTCCCATTCCTGGGCCCTACGCCGGGGGGTGCGTGGGTCGCCACCCGCTACGACGAGTGCTACGAGATCTTGCGTGATTGGCGCACTTTTTCCAGCAAGCCCGTCGGGATGGAAGGCTCCCCGATGTCGTTCGGTGACATCGTGATCACCTTGGATCCGCCGCGGCAGCAGCAGCTTCGCAAAGTTCTCAACCCGTATTTCTCTCCTGGTCGCATGAAGGACTTGGAGCCCCGGGTGCGGGCGGTCACCGACGGGCTGATCGACAACTTCATCGAATTGGGCCGCGGCGATCTCGCCGACGTCGCATGGCAGCAGCCTGGGATCGTGTTCTTCCGGTATCTACTCGGCATGCCCGTTGAGGACGTGCCGCTCTACATCGAGACAGCCGACCTTGCGATCAATGGTGAGAGCGAAGAGGTCCGGAACGGTTCGATGACGAATCTTTACCTCCGCGTACGCGAGGAGATCGACAAACGTCGTGGTGAACCGCCGCGTGACGACTTGATCGATGTCTTGCTCGCCGCCGAAATCGACGGCGAAAAACTGAGCTTTGACGACGTTGTCGCGAATGTGATGCTACTGGTGCAGGCGGGGCTCGAAACAACATCTAGTGCAATGTCGTTCGCCTTCTTCCATCTGGGCTCCCATGCTTCGGAGCGCGATCGGCTTGTACGCGAAGCCGAGTTGATGCCCACGGCGATAGAGGAATTCATCCGGTTCGCCGGTTCGGTCCACGGACTGCATCGCTCAGTCGCGGAAGAGGTTGAACTAAGCGGCCAGAAGTTCTGTCCCGGTGAAACGGTCGTCGTGAACTATGCGGCTGCCAACCGCGACGCGCGCGAGTTCGACGAGCCCAACAAGTGCATTCTCGACCGCCAGACAAACCGCCACCTCGGGTTTGGGGCCGGCGTCCATCGCTGTCTGGGGTCCAATCTCGCCCGGCTCGAGTTCCGGGTGGGCGTCGAGCAGACCTTGAATCGGATACCCGACTACGTGATTCCCCCTGGGGCGAAAGTTGACTTCCACGGGAACTCGGTCACTCGGGGTTACCGCGCCCTGCCGGTCGTCTTCAGCCCGGGCAACCGCGTCGCCCAGTGAGAGGCGGCCGGTGACCGCCGATATCGCCTCGCGGCCAACGTAATAGCAAAATCAGGGAGGAACCCGTGGACAAGCAAGATCTTCAATGGATGATCTCTGTCGATGACCACATCATCGAGCCGCCGAACCTATGGGTCGACCGCGCGTCGGCCGCCGACCGCGATCGAGTGCCACACGTCGAGCGTATCGACGGCGTCGATACGTGGGTCTACGAGCAAGCGCGCGCGTCGGTGATGGGCATCTTGGTCGCGGCTCACCAAAGGCCCCCCGAGTACTCCCCGCTGCCAGTGAATTACGACGAGATGCCTCGTGCATACTTCGACCCGGTGGCACGCATCCCCGACATGGACGAGGATCATGTGATCGCGGGAGTGAACTTTCCCTTCTTCCCCCGGTTCTGTGGTCAGATGTTCGCCCACCTCGGTGACCGCGACCTGGGTCTCAAGTGCGTGCGGGCGTACAACGACTTCGTCATCGATGAGTGGTGCGCGGCGGCGCCCGGTCGCTACATCCCGATGGTCATTGTCCCGCTCTGGGATGCCCGACTGGCCGCCGAGGAGACGCTACGGTGCGCCGGCAAGGGCGCCAAAGCCATTGCCTTCTCGGAGAACATGCACCCGCTGGGATTTCCGTCCATCCACTCGGGGGCATGGGACGATTTCTTCGCGGTGGTGAACGAGACGAAGATGCCGCTGTGCACACACATCGGATCGTCCTCGGTCAGCCCGACGACGTCGCCTGACGCGCCTTTCGGGGTTCAGGCGGTCAACATCAACCTCAACCTGGCGAATTCCACCACCGACTGGCTGTTCTCGGGCAAGCTGCAAAAGTACCCCGATCTGAAGATCGTGCTGGCCGAGGGTGGCATCGGCTGGATCCCCTACCTCATCGAGCGCGCCGAACATGTCGCCGCCGACTACCAATACCTGCGCGCCAACAACTGGGCGGTTGACCCGGGCACGATGCGCCTGACCCCTGTGCCCACCGATCCCGACATCTTCCCGGAATCTCCGCGCCAGCTCTTCCGCGATCACATGTACGGCTGCTTCATCGAGGACGACTTCGGTGCGGCCAATCTCGACTTCATCGGCGTCGACAACGTCATGATCGAAACGGATTACCCGCACACCGACAGCCTGTGGCCCAACTCCCTCCAGGCCGCCCATAAGGCACTCGACGGCCGGTCCGACCTCGACAAGTACAAGATCCTGCAGGGTAACGCTCGCCGGGTCTTCGACTTCGAGCCCGCCCCGTATCCAACGTTGACGTAGTCAACGGCCGACGGACTCGTTTGATGCGGGAGTACCAGAGCTTTATCGACGGTAAGTGGTTGAGCGACAACGCCCTCGGCACCATCGACGTCATCGATCCGGCGACCGAGGATTTGATCGGCCGAGTCGTCGACGGTGGACCGAAGCAAGCGGCCATGGCGGTCGAGGCTGCCCGGCGGGCTTTCGACGAAGGCCCGTGGCCCTGGATGTCGGTCCGGGAACGGGCAAGGATCATCAAGCGGTTCGCTGAGATCCTCGACCAGCGCAAAGCGGAACTTCGAGAGCTGGTCGTCGCGGAGATCGGTTCGACCGGCTTCATCACCGACCTGATTCAGGTTGGTGGCGCCATCGAGGCGGCCCACTACTACGGCGAGTTCGTTGAACACGATGTGACGTGGGTGGAGGCACCGGGCGGGCCCGTGGTTTCGCCGACTGGCCTGGGCGGCGTGACGGTGGTCCGCGAACCGGTCGGGGTGGTCGGAGTGATCACGCCGTTTAATTTTCCTTTCTCGATCAACATCCAGAAGTGCCTGGCCGCCTTGGCCGTCGGCTGCACTGTGGTGCTCAAGCCACATCCATGGACCCCGATGAACGCCCTGGAGCTGGCCAAAGTCAGCGAGGAAGCCGGCCTTCCGCCCGGTGTGTTCAACGTGGTCGTGGGCGGTGCGGACGTGGGGGAGGAGCTGTGTACTCACCGAGGCGTCGACATGGTCGGGTTTACCGGTTCGACGGCGACCGGTCGACGCATTCGCGAACTATCGGCGGCCACGATGAAACGCGCACAGCTGGAGCTAGGCGGCAAGAGCGCGCACATCGTTCTGGACGATGTCACCGAAAGCGATGTCGCGGGAATCGGTTTCGGACAGGTGTTGATGCATGCCGGACAGGCATGCACCGTCACATCGCGACTTCTGTTGCCCGAGCACTTGCTCGAAGCGTATGTCGAGGGCGTCAAAGCCATGGCTCCCATGATCACCGTCGGCGATCCGCGTGATCCCGCCAGTGTCGTCGGGCCGCTTATCAGGGATCAGCAGCGTCAGCGAGTCGAATCTTTCGTTCGGTCGGGCCTGGAGGAAGGTGCGCGGTTGGTGGCCGGCGGCAAACGTCCCGAACATCTGCAACGCGGCTTCTACTATGAGCCGACGGCGTTTGTCGACTGCCGCAACGAAATGCGCTTATGTCAGGAAGAGGTTTTTGGGCCTGTACTGGCGGTGATGACCTATAGCTCCGAAGACGAAGCCATCCGCATTGCGAACGACTCCATCTACGGTCTGGCGGGTCTGGTGATGACCCGCAATGCCGCAAGGGGATTCAATGTCGCCAGGCAGATCCGAACCGGGAACATCATGGTGCACACTGTCGCGCCCGGTGTCGATCTGGGAACCAATCCGGGTGGCGGGCAGGGCCCCGGCTGGTCTCTACCGGCGCGCGGCATGTTCAACGGCGGGGGGCCGTTCGGCGGCTTCAAGCAGAGTGGACTCGGCCGCGAGCAGGGGCGCTGGGGCTTCGAGGAATACACCGAACTGAAATCAATCACGATGATGTAGCGGAGAAAGGTCGCGTCATGGAGCTTCTCAGGGACGTCCGGGTCCTGGAAGTGTCACTGTTCTCCGCGGACGCACTGGGCGGGCATCTGGCCGACCTAGGCGCGGAGGTGATCAAAGTGGAGCCGCCGGGCGGCGGTGGTTTCCGCGGTTCGGCGGTCTCCGGCGGCGAGCTACAGGACTCTCACTGGAACCGCGGCAAGAAGAGCGTGGCAATAAACCTGAAAACGACTGAGGGTCAAGAGGCTTTCCGCCGCCTGGCCGCGAAGTCGGAGGTCGTGATCGACGGTCTACGTTACGGAACCGCCCACCGGCTCGGCTTCAGCTACGACGACATCGTCGCCGTCAACCCGACAGTCGTCTACTGCGTGCTCAATGGTATGGGCAGCTATGGGCCCTACACCCGATTACCCACACACGGGCTGTCCTTCGACTGTTTCGCCGGCTTGAGCCCGCCGATCATCGATGCGGATGGAACGCCACGCCTCTCGGGGGCGGCCACAGGCACGACAGGTGTTCTGGCGGGACCGCTGTACGCAGCGATGGGTGTACTCGCCGCGCTGCACGCGGCCGGGCGCGACGGCAAGCCGCAGTACATCGAAGTAGCGCAGGTCGATGCGGCGATCAACTGGAACTTTCAGCACCTCACGGCGCTGGCGAACGGTCAACCGGCCTACGGCGAGGGAATCCGCGCTTCGCTTCGCTACCAGTACTACCGAACGAGCGACGGCAACTACGTGGTGTTCAACGCTCTGGAGGACAAGTTCTGGCTGAGATTCTGCGAGTCACTCGACAGGATGGATCTCTTCGAACCGGGGCGCCTGAAGCCGGGGGAGGATGTCGAGGCAGAGGCCCGGCTGCGCGGGGAGCTGACGGCAATTTTCAAGGAGCGCACCCGCAAGGAATGGACCGACTTCTTCATTGCGACCGATATTGCGGGAGCACCAGCATTCTTGGACGCAGACCTGTTCGACGACGAACACGCGAAGGCTCGCCGACTGGTCTACGAGCAGGCTCAACCAGACGGGACGTCGCAGCGATTGATTGGGACGTGCATCAAGACCAAACCCGACGACGGATTTGCACCGCCGGCGGCGCCGCACGTCGGGCAGCATACGGAAGAGTTGCTCCGCACCCTGGCGAGCTACGACGCGGCCGCAATGGAGCGCCTCCGTTCGACTGGCGCAATCTGAACACCGGCGCATGCCCCACTCAAAGTTCCGTATGACGTCGGCTGATCCTTGACACTCCGCAGACGAGGGAGTTGATCGTGGCTGACCGCTCCGGCATGTCCGGAGTCTCCGGACCCACCGGGCGGTTCACCAGCCGTTAAGCTTGAATGTTCCGGACCTCTACCCGAAGGTCCGACAACCGCCGAGAGGTCGACGGCGACATGTCCGGAGGATTTCTATCGTCTCGTCAGGCCCGCGCTGGGGCGCACGCGAAGGCTAACATCGCGCAGCAGGCGACGCGATCGGTGTGGACCCGAAACCGAACTACGTTGCGGCGCAATGGAGACGAAACGTGACGACACGGCTCATTTGGCAGTTGGGCCGGGCTCAGGAGCGCGTCGAGCAGATCGAGGCGCGGCGGACTGGCCCGCTGGTCGTTTCCCGCCGCGGCGCGATCTGCCCGACGCGACCCGAGGACATCGTGGCGCTTCTGCGCGACACGACCAGACTCACCCATCCGATGCGGGGCCACGACGACGCTCACCCCTGGGTACCCACCGGCGCGGCACCCGCCCAACACGCCAGGTACCGGGCGGTTCTCAACCCGCTGTTCAGGCCACGAGCGTTGGCCTGGCTCATGCCATCCATCCAGGAGCACGCCGCGGCGCTCGTCGACGCGGTGGCTGCGAAGGGCCAGTGCGAGGCCGTCGGCGAGATCGGCCGCCGACTGGCGACCCAGACATTGCTGACGCTGCTCGGATTGCCGGCGGGAAGTCTTGAGGCGCTGCTGCGGTTACTGGCGCAGCAAGCGGAATTCCCCAGGAGCGCGCCCTTCCATGCCGACCTGATCGAATACGTCAGCCAAGCAATTTCCACAGCCAGGCCGCCGGGGATCATTGCCGCCCTCCGCGACGAATTCGAGGAAGTGGAAATACTGAGCTTCGTCTTGCTGCTGTTCGGTGCGGCAATCGAGACGACGACGGCGGGAATCGGTTTTGCCCTGTTCGAGCTGGCCACCGACCCGCAGTTACGGTCACTCCTCATCCGACACCCCGACCAAATCGGAACATTTATCAACGAGGTGGTGCGCCTTTACTCTCCGCTCGGCTATTGCCCGCGCGTCACCCTGGAGGAGATCACCATCGGTGGGGTAAGGGTGCCGCCGCTAACCGAACTGGAACTCTCATTGCGCACGTTGAATTTGGACGGCGGTTATCTCATCACGTACAGCGACGACAAAGTCCACGGCCGCCCGTACTACTCATTCGGAGCCGGGTCGCGCCGATGTCTCGGAATGCACGTTGCCCGAGTACAGCTGAGCGTCCTTGTCGCCGAGTTCGTGCGTTGTATCCCCAGATTCACGGTGGCACCGCCAGGCCGTGTCGAGTTGAACGTCGGCGACGATAGCACCCGACTCGGCCCGATCACCATGCCATTGCAGTGGCCGACGTGAGAAGCGAAGGTGCCGAGATTGCCGGTGCGCCTGACAGTGTTTCGGTTGATCCTTGACACTCCCCGAATGGGGGAGTTGAGCGCGGTCGACGGCCCTGGCCGTCGCCGGGAAGCGCGTCGTGGTGACTTCGTAGATCAGGTCGCGCCCATCCTGCGGCGCGGGTGTCGATACCGAGTCCGCATCGCGGGATCACCGTGGGCTTGAATGACCGAGCTAAATAGCCTGTTCCCTACAACTCCTCGCGATCGACAACGAAGCGAACCTGGCAGGCTTTGTGAATATTGCCCGGCCGGAAGCCCACGACGTCGGTATCGACGACTCGCAGACCCAGGCTCTTGAATATCGAGTGCCATTCGTCGACGCGCTTGAATTGGCAACCAAAATTCATATCGACCAGACCCTGAGCGACGGCGTTGCCAAAAAAATCGATAAGCACGAGCGTCCGAAATTGATCGCTTTCGTCCAGCTTAGCGAATTCCCTTAGCTCGATTTGCTCCGCCGCAATCCCTTGGGCCGCGGCGGGGACGGCGTAGGTGTCTTCCTCGATGATCAACCGCCGTGCGACACGGCGCAAATTCTTAAGCAACGGAATCAAGTCGGGTTCGTCCACGTGATGCAGGACGGTCTTGACGATCGCACTGTCGAACATGTCGTCCGCATAGGGCACGTCGACGGGCGAAGCCATCTGCCGAAACGGCAGATGTGCGGCGTCGGCGCCGCGGTAGTCCATGACGTCGGTGGTGTAGCAGTCGTAGCCGGCACGTGCGATCAGCGCAGCTAAATGACCGCGGCCGCTGCCGAAATCGAGCACCGTGCTTCCGCTGATGGCATCGGCGAAATTCTTGAAGTCCTGCACCGGCTTGCGCTGTGACTTATACGCCGAGTAGCCCTCGCTGAACCACGACCCGTCTCCCTCGGATGTGAAGAATCGTGTGTGCACCTCTTCGGCCGCTTGGTAAAGTTCACGCCCATTATCGGCCGCCAGCAAGTACTTGGATACGTCTTCCAGGGTCGCTCGCACGTCGCCGGAATAATCGGGAAAATGGGATTTGTAACTGTGTTCCAACACCGACAAAGTAAAGTTCAGGGCGGTGGTTTCGTGCTGCAAAATCCCGTGAATAAACTCGTATTGAGCTCGTGTGGTGGCTGTCCGCACCAACAATCCTTCCGTCACGCACGCTTCAAACGCCTGGCGCGGCATCGTTGGGTAGCGGCAGGCGGAGGCCAAAGCAATTGACTGAACGCATGGTATCAGTGCATTGCGAATAGAGATATTTGGCGAAAGAGCCGTTAAATTTCCCTGGTTCGCCTTTACATCGTTGCTCAACGCGCGTAAAGCAAAGACGGCCAGCTGAATGGCGCGGCCGCGTCTCGTCACTTCGGCCGTCGACCGAAAGCCCGTGTGACATGCGGTTCTCACCGGTGACGACCCCACCAGCTTCGACCGGGGCGCCTCGAACACTGTCGAAAAGGGTCGTTGAGGGCAAACGATCGCGGACGCGTAGCGCTCCGTCGTCAGCGTGCCCGCGGCGCCGACGCGGCAGCTCAATGAAGTGTCCTGTGAGCCAGCGCATTCCACGGGGCGAATGTGGGCAGAGACACATCCCGCCGGTGCGCGGGCCCACCCCGTTAGGGTGCAGCCTATGGCGGTGCTGCACGGTAAGAGGATCTTGTTCGACATCGATGGCACCCTGGTCGACTCGACCGCCACCGTCGAACGGTCCTGGGGCACCTGGGCCGACGAGTACGGCGTCGACTACCAAGAGGTGCTCAAGGTGTGTCATGGCAGGCGGACCGAGGACACCGTCGCGCAATTCGTCGCACCACACGACCGCGTCGCTGCGACGGCCCGGCTACTGGCTCTGCAAGAGCTCGCTGACGTCGATGGTGTCGTGGCGCTACCGGGAGCACGCCGACTGCTTGACGCTCTGCCGCATAGTCACTGGGCTGCAGTGACTTCGGGGCCGCGGTCGTTGATGGCTGCCCGACTGGCGGCGGCGCAGCTGCCCGCCCCGAAATTGCTGATCGGTGCAGAGGACGTGTCGGACGGCAAGCCAAATCCCGAGAGTTACCTCAAAGCGGCCGCCGCGATGGGCCTCGACGCCCAGGAGTGCGTAGTCGTCGAGGATGCGCCCGCGGGGGTCGGCGCTGGGCGGGCCGCGGGGGCGCAAGTGCTCGCCGTCACGACCACCCACCGCGCGTCCGAATTGGCAGACGCCAACGTCGTCGTGGCCGATCTATCCTGCGTGGACGTCGAGGTCACCGACACTGGTGTCGCCTTGCTGATCAACTAACGCGGCAACCCACGAGCAGTTTGTCGAACTGTTCCACCAAGTCGGGGACGACCGGGACACCCGGGTGCTTTTCCAGCGCTTGGATTTTTCCGGACAGCGCTGGCTGGCTGATGTGCAACCGACGTGCAGCCGCAGAGAACCCGCCGTATTCCACCACGGCGACGAACGCGCGCATCTGCGAGATTTCCACGTCGTCGACGCGGCATCGCCGGCGTTCTCGTGGGTGGTCGTGCCGGTCCGCACCGATCGGTCGCGTCGGTGTCACGCGCAACTCTGACGGCCCCGCCTCCTAGAAGGGCGATATCGTTCACGAGTGGCCATTCCTTCCCCGGTGCGCGCAGGTCTTGCGCCCTTGCTGGCGACTGCGGCGTGCGCGATGGCGCCCCACGCGGCCGCCGACCCGACACCGCAACAGGCGCCGTTCCCGACCGGCAAATCCGGCACCACCATCCATGTCACCGAGTACAGCGCGGCGACCGCCGACGTCACGGTGAACAACGCGACCTGGATTTCGTCGGGGTGCTCCGGCAGCGGGGGATGCAACGTCATCGAGGTGACCATCGTCGGCAAGTCCGACACGCCCTTCACCTACAGCGAAAGAACGTTGACCGCCGCGTCCTCGCCGTGGCGGCAAGACCCCTACCGGGATACCGAGGGCGGTTCGTCACTGGTGCACTATCAACAGATCAACAAGATGCCCCCGCTGCGCTCGGGCTCGGTCACCAACGGTCAAACCGCCCACGGCTACGTCGCCTACGACGGCAGCGTGAAGCAGGGCGACGTCTACATCGAGTTCAACGACCCCAACGCGGCGGCGGCACCCACCCCGCTGGCGGGCTGGAAGGTTCACACCTAGGCGTCCTACCCGCCGCCACCGCGACCGGCACCGCGGCCGCCGCGGACGTGATGCAATCGGACGAGGTTGCGGCCGCGAAGTTGCGGGAGTGGCTGGCCGCCGCGCGCCGCGCCGGCCGACGGGTGCTGCGCGAGCCGGGTGGCAGCTACGAACCACCCACCTCCGGGCGGCAGCCGTGTCCACATAATCCGTTGGTCGCGGGTTCGAGCCCCGCCCGCCCCGCCAGAATCGGGTATGACAGCGGCTGCTGCGGTCTCCGACCAAGAGGCGACTCTCACATCTGATATCGCCGGCGATATCGAGTTCGGTGGTCGCATGGTGGTACCGAGACAGGTACTGGTGTGGCCGATGTGACTGAGGGCCGCCCCCGCGCGACGAACCCGATGTGCGCTCTCGTCTCGCCGGGTGGCCAATTCGAGTTGACCCCCTGGAAAAGCTCCTGAAATTCGACAGTGTTTGGTCAGGGACGACGATCAGCGTGGTAGCGCGATAAACCCTGGATAAGCCCGCTGATCGGCCGTCTCGCCGCGCCGGGTGGTCGATCTTGAGAATAAACTGGCGGCGTCGGAATTCGAGGTGGCGCCGTTAATGCGTAGTTCGCAGCGACCGCCGAACGCGAAAGTCGGTAGTGCGTGGTGATCGGGTCTGGCGGCGAGGCCGCTGCCGCGCGAGAAGTCATGCGGTCCGACGAGGAAGCGGCCGCGGGCTATCGGGAGTGGCTGGCCGCCGCACAGCGGGCCGGCCAACGAGTGCTGCGGGAGCCCGACGGCACGTACGTGTTGTGGCGGCGCGACGACGTCCTCGCCGCCGTGCGTGATGGCGAGGTTTTCGCCAGCCGCCAAGGCGAGCTGATGCTCGGCAATCCGCCATTCGGGCCGTACCGGAAAATCATGGTCGACCTGTTGTTCAATCCGGCCAATTCGCGGGAAATGCTGAAGCCCGTGCGCGGGATCGTCGAAAACTGCGTCCGTTCTGTGGCGAGAGAACTCGACTGCTGCGATGGTGCGGACGTCGCCGAGGTGGTTTGGCGTGCCGCATTCGTTGCGGCATGCGGGCTGCCCACGGATACCCCCCTCGAAGCGCTCGAGCCGAAACTGGTGGGCCAGATCCGGCGCGCGCCGCGGGGTGGCCCCGATGTGATCAGCCGCCTCGCCACCGAACCGCTGTCCGACGAAGAAGTGCTCGGAATGATCGGGTCGGTGCTCCGCGGTCTCATTTTCGCGTCCTTCCCGATGAAGGCCGGACTGGCGGTCCTGGCGCGGAAGCCGATGCTTCAGCGGGAGCTGCGCGAAAATCCAGACCGGCAACGCAGGTTCATCGAGGAGCTGCTGCGGTTGGATGGCGGGGCGAAGACTGTTTCACGACGCACGAGTCGCAGCGTGACGATCGGAGAAACGACGATCCCAGCCGGGGCGCCCGTCCAGTTGTGTGTCGGACTGGTTCACCGTGACGAGGCCGACGACATGTCCGGCCACAGCATCGAATTGGACGGCCCGCAGCGACATTGGAGCTTTGGTGGAGGCCCGCACCGGTGTCCGGCATCGCACCTGGCCCGGGATCTGCTGCTCGCGTTCTTCGACGTGTGGCTCGCCGAGGTTCCGTTCTTCTGGTTTGACTGGGACGCCGGCGATGTCCCCAAAGCGTGGTATCCCAAGCCCTACAACCCGTTGCCGAGCGACATTTTCGAGGGTTGGTTTCCGGGGCCCGTGCCGCTCAGGTGGCGACCGAAGCGGTGACCACGGACGGATCAGGCGGAATGACGGCTAAGTTACCCGTATGCGCGTTGCTCGCCTGATCGGTGCAGTCCTGGCGATTCTCACCACGGGACTGCTGGTGCCCGCCTCCGCCGGCGCGCAACCGCCGGCCAAGCTCACGGACCACGTCACCGACAGCGTCGCGGCGTTGACGGATCCGGGCCGGGCGGCGGTCGTCGCGGCCATCGACCGGCTCTACCGCAATCGGCACATTCAACTGTGGGTGGTCTACGTCGACAACTTCTCCAGGTTCAAGCCCGACAACTGGGCCGAGCGGACCCGCGGCGCCAGCGCAATGGGCGACCACGACGCGCTGCTGGCGGTGGCCACGAACACGAAGCTGTACGCGTTTTCGGTGCCGCCCAACACGCAGGGCGTCACGGCGGCCGAGCTGGACGGTCTGCGCAACAACCAGATTGGGCCCGCGGTCGCCGTCAAGGACTGGAGCGGTGCGGCCGTCGCCGCGGCAGATGGGTTGAACAAGTCGGCGAGCACCTCAAAGCCGATGTGGCTGCCGATCGCGATCGGCGTCGGCGTCTTGGTGTTGATGGTCGTGCTGTTTCTCGTGCTCATTCGTGTGCGCCACCGCCGGCGTGCCGCGCGGCGGGTCGCCCCCGCCGACGGCCAGGCAAGCGTGGACGATTCGTCGGGGCAGGCGTTGTCCACCGCGGACACCAGATTGCGCCAGATCTCCGACTACGTCACCCGGCATCACGACAGCGTGGGCGCCGCGGCGCTGGCCCGATTCGACGAGGCGAAAAGGCATTTGGCGGCGGCGCGCGGCAAGGAAGCAAGCAACCCCGCCGAAGCAATCGCCCACGCCAACCGGGCGTCGGCGCTGGCCGCTCAGGCGCAAACGCTGGCCAACACCGACGTGCTGGCGGTGCACCGCCCAACGCGAGGCCGAGGTACCGGGTCTCCCCGATAGAGAACGCGATCTCAGAAGCAGCCGCTCACATGAACGCGCCGGCCTCCGCCCACGCAGACATTGACCGGCGGCGGTGGCGGTGGCGGCGGGAAGTCCTGCGGCAGCGGCGCATACGCGTCCGGCGGGGGGACATTGGCGTTGACCGTATCGGCGATGTTCGTGCACCCGCTCACGGAAACGCGCCTGCCGACGCTCGCGCAGACGTCCGCCTTGGCCACCCCGGTGGGCTGCACGACGGCATAGACCTCAGGAATCGCGGCAAGGGACAACGCTGCCAGCGCCCCTGCAGTCCAAGACCGCACCTTCATCGTGATTTCCTTCCCATCGCGGCTGCGCTTGTGCGGGCCCGAGGCGCATCCAGGGCGCGTGCGGGACATGGTCGCCTGACCCGGGGGTCAGGGCGTCGCGCCGCCCTGACCCAGTAGCGGTGCCCACTGGCAACGTTGCCTGATGTCAACCAGCGGTTGTCGGATGTTCTCAAGGTCGGCCTGCTCCTGCGGGTTGGCGGTGAAATATTGCTGCACGTCCTCGCGAATCTGATCTTTGGGCCGATCCTGCAGGTCGGTGTAGAAGCCGTTCAGGTCCGGATGGGTGAACAGATAGGCCGAGAGTGCCGCCGCCACCCCGGACGCTACGCCGGCCATGTCGGCGGCCGTGCAGTTGGCGGGCCGGGGCGGCGGATCGGCCACGGCCGTCCCCGCGGTAGCACCCAGAAGCGTGCCGGCGCCGATCGCCCCGACCAGTAGCCGGCGCGTGAACAGACCTGCGAGGGACATGACTGGCTCCTTTATCCGGCGATGAACCTGGCCGGGACCGATGTCGGTTGCCGCCGGGTTCCAGCAAAGTCGAGCGGCAGTTGGCATGGTTAACTCTGGACACCGAACAAGGGGCATTACTCGGGCCGAAAGTCACCACTCCGACGGCCAACCGTCACCACCGGATGCGACGGACCTTACTTGCAGTGCAAGTAGATTGCCTATTCCGCGCGCACCAGTGAGTGCACGACGCGGATGCCGTCGAAAACGAGTTTGTGGGCGGGCCGGCGCAGGGGTTCGATCATGCCATCCGTGTGCGCGACGACTCCGCCGCCCGAAGGAATCCCGAGCCCGATGGCCGCGCCGCGCAGCGATTCGATGGCCCGCGCCAGCCGTGCCCACCCGGCTCGCTCGTCGTGCGCGTCGATGACCAGGGGGACCAGATCGAACACGTCGAACAACCCCGACTCGGGGGAGTCCGGCGCCTCGACGACCCCGTAACGCCCGAGCTGGACCGCGCCGGCCGAGATGCCCACCAGGACAGCGCCCTGGGCGTACCGGCCCAGGATGACGTCCTTCATGCCGGTTTGCTCGAACGTGTCCCAGCCGCGGCGCACGTCGCCGCCCGCGAGGACCACCACCTGGGCGCCCTCCAGGAAGGCGCGGTCGGCGCGGCCGAACGACGAGTCGATCATGCGACGGTCGGCGATCCCGACGGCGTCCACCGCCGCCTCGAAGATGTCGTAGAACTCCGGACGATCTCCGTTGGAGGCGCCGATGTAGGCCGCACTGATCGGGGTGGCACCGGCCAACCTATCGATGGCTTCTTCGAGGAGCAGGCGGCCCTGCCGTCTCCAGAACAGCAGCTGACTGTCCGCCAGTAGATACAGCGGTTGGAGCTCCGGGGCAATCCTCATAACGGCCATCGTCGGTGGGGCGACTCAAAGCATGGTCAAGGTCGAGTAAACCCGCAATCTCCGGGCCGGACATCACCGCCGCCTGTGGGGGTCGCTCGGGTGAGCGGTTACGTTTGTATCCATGGGCAACGAAGGGGGTGGATCGGCGTTCACTTGGCAGGGCCGGCGCGAGCTGGTGAGCCAGATTCACGAGCAACTCGACGAGCTGGTGGCGGCTCGCGACCAGATGGAACAGCTGGTGCGGGTCATCAGCGAAGTCGGTTCCGATCTCGACCTGGACGTGACGCTGCACCGCATCGTCAAGGGTGCGATGGAGCTGACCGGCTGCCGCTACGCAGCCCTGGGGATCCGCGCCGCCGACGGCGCGCTGGCCGCTTTCGTCCGCGCCGGCATCGATGAGCAAACGGCGCGGCAGCTCGGCGATCTGCCGGTGGGCGAGGGTCTGCGCCTCGACGACGTGAGCGCCCATCCGCAGGCCGGTGAGCTGCAGGCCCACGATCCGCCGCTGCGGGCGCTCCTCGGGTTGCCGATCACAGTGCGTGCGGCCGACTTCGGCAGCCTCTACCTGGTCGACGATCGCCCCGGCCGGGTGTTCACCGACTCCCAGGCGGCCGCCGTGCGGGCGCTGGCGATCGCGGCGGCCGCGGCCATCGACAACGCGCGGCTGTTCGAACGCGAACGTGAGTCGGCGAAGTGGACGAAGGCCAGCCGCGAGATCACCACCGCGCTGCTGTCCGGCGACCCGCAGACCGGTCCGTTGCAGCTGATCGTGAACCGGGCGCTGGAGTTGGCCGGCGCCGAGCAGGCGATCCTGCTGGTTCCCAAGGAGCCGGACCTGCCTGCCGATCAGGTCAACACCCTCGTCGTCGCCGCGACGGCGGGGCGGTACTCCTCGGAGGTGATTGGTCGCCAGGTGCCGATGGACGGCTCCACCACGGGCGGTGTCGCGCGGCGCGGCCTGCCGCTGATCACCGAGTCCTTCCAATACCCGATCGAGGGGTTCACCGACGTCGGTGAACGTTCCGCGATCGTCATGCCGCTGATCGCCGACGGCGCGGTGCTCGGCGTCATCGCCGTCGCCCGCGACCCGCAGCAGTCTCCGTTCGGCAACGACTACCTCGAGCTGGTCAGCGACTTCGCCCGGCACGCGGCCATCGCGCTGGCGCTGGCGGCGGGCCGCGAACACGCGCTCAACCAGGAACTCGCCGAGGCGGACACGGTCGAGGCGGCGGTCAACGCCGCGGCCGAGGAACTGCGCCGACTGTGGCGGGCCCGCCGCGTCGTGGCCGTCACCTTCCCGGCCCACAGTTCCTCGAACGGAAACGCTTATGGCGCACCGCAAGTGGTGTCGGTCGGCGAGCCCGCGCAATGGAGCGACCTGCCGCCCCGCACCCAACAGACCCTCAACTCGTTGCGCGACGGCGACCTGCTCACCCCGAGCGTCGGGGAAGCCGGGACGGCGGGCATCGCGCTGCAGCATCCCGAGGGCGTGCTCGTCGTCTGGATCGATCTGGCCGAGCGGCGGGCGTTCACCCTCGAGGACCAGACCCTGCTGACGGTCCTCGCGGGCCGGCTGGGGCAGGGTTTGCAGCGGGTCCATCAGGTTGACCAGCAGCGCGAAACCGCCCTGGCGCTGCAGCACGCGATCCTCGGCCCCGCCGATCTGCCGCACGGCTTCGCGGTGCGTTATCAGGCCGCCAGCCGGCCCCTGCAGGTGGGCGGCGACTGGTACGACATCGTGGACCTGGACGACGGGCGCATCGCGATGGTCGTAGGCGACTGCGTTGGGCATGGCCTCGCCGCGGCCACCGTGATGGGCCAGGTGCGCAGCGCGTGCCGCGCGCTGCTATTCGAAAACCCCAGTCCCGGCGCCGCTCTGGCGGGGATGGATCGCTTCGCGGCGCGGTTGCCGGGCGCCCAGTGCACCACCGCGGTCTGCGCGGTGCTCGACCCCGAGACGGGTGAGCTGGTGTACTCCAGCGCCGGGCACCCGCCGCCCATCCTGGTCCACGCGGACGGCACCACGCAGATGCTCGACGACGGCCACACCATCGCGTTGGGCGTGCGAGCGGACTGGTCCCGCCCGGAGGGGCGCGTGACCCTGCCGGCGCGGGCGACCCTGCTGCTCTACACCGACGGGTTGGTCGAACGCCGACGCACCGCACTGGGGCAGGGCATCACCCGCGCCGCCGCGCTGGTGCAGGCCGGGCGGGGGTCCACCCTCGACGACTTGGCGAACCACATCATGTCCGCTCTGGCCCCCGAGGGCGGTTACCAGGACGACGTCGTCCTGCTGCTCTATCGCCATCCCGCGCCGCTGGAGCTGACCTTCCCCGCCGATGTCAGCCACCTAGCCCCAGCGCGAAAGGCGTTGCGCCACTGGCTGACTCGCACTCGTCTGGATCCGGAACAAGCAATGAACGTGCTCGTCGCCGCGGGCGAAGCCGTCGCCAACGCCATCGAGCACGGCCATCGCGACAAACCCGAGGGCACGATCAGCCTGGGCGCGACCGCACTGGTGGACCAGGTGCAGTTGACGATCACCGACACCGGCTCGTGGAAGCCCCCGCAGCCGGCCAGCTATCCGCGTCGGGGCCGGGGTATCGCCCTCATGCGGGGGCTCATGCACGACGTCACCATCAACCCCGACGCCGCCGGAACCACAGTCCGTCTATCCGCGAGGATCACATGATGCCCACGTCGCTCACCCTCGACACCGCGCGCCGCAGCGACGGGGAACTGATGCTGGTCGCGGCGGGGGAGATCGATCTGAGCAATATCGACGCCTTCGTTCAAGCCCTCACCGCCGCCACCGGCGAGGCCGCCCCGGGCGGCCCGCTCACGGTCGACCTCAGCGGTGTCGAGTACCTGGATAGCGCCGCCATCAACGCCTTGTTCACCCACGCCAACCGCATCCACCTCATCGCCCACCCGATCCTGATGCCCATCCTCACCATCAGCGGGCTCACCGAGCTCGTCGCCGTCGAGCCGGCACCGGAACACTGACGAGCTGTCGCCGCGAGGTCAGGTGTTTTCGGCGATCCAGCTGGTGGTGAAGCGCTGCAGCTCCGGGATGCTCTTGGATAGGTCGGCTTGCATCGATTTCTCGAGCTTGCGGCCCACCAGCGGGATTTTGACCGCCACCTCCACGGCGAAGCGCAGGCGGGCGCCGTCGCCCGCGGGTGCCAGCCAGGCTTCCGCCCGCCCGGATCCCACCCCGCCGGAACTGACGACGCTGATCTGCCCGCGCACCTCGCCGTCGCCGGACGGCCGCCACGTCTCGCTGTGCACGATCTTCAGCTCGCCGGGGACCGCCTTGGCGATGAGCGTCGGCAGGACCTGGCGGGACACGTGCTGGGTGGCGCGGACGGACACCGTGCCGTCATCGCCGACGACCAGCGAATCCAGGGTTGTGGGGACGTTGCCGGCTCGAAGGCGGGCCAGCCAGTAGTCCTCGCGGCCGAACGTCGTGTGGATCTGCCCCACGCTGGCGGGCGATTCGATCAGGATGTCGAAGGAACGCGCCATGGCATCGATTGTTCCAAACCGCGGGGCGTGCCGGCTGCGACGTCCGCCACACGCCGAGTCATGTTTCGAACCTATGTGCGATGGCTATCCCCCTGCGCGGAGGTGGAAGACATGACTGACGACACCCGGCCGGCGCCCAGCGAAAATCCCGAGAAGGACCCGTCCCGGTGGGTGACCGGCGACGAGCCGATGACCGGTCCGCAGCGTAGCTACGTGCACACCCTGGCCCAGGAGGCCGGGCGCGACGTTCCCGACGACATGACGAAGGCCCAAGCGTCGGAGCTCATCGACGAGCTGCAGCAGCAGACGGGCCGCGGCAACTGACTAGCCTGCGGGTTGGCTGGGGATGGTCGGCGGCGTCTGCGTCCGGGGCCGGCTCGCCTTGCGGGCCAGGTCGCCGAACCGGACGCTGACACGCTGAAAGCCCTTGACCCGCTCGGCTTTTGCCTTCTTGGTGTAGGTCTTGCGGTCGGCCGGTGTGAGTTCGGCGTCATCGGTGAATGGAGTGAGCAAGGCGCGGGGGTAAAGCCGTTCCACGAGAACGACGTTGATCTCGGCGCACAGAACCAGCGTGGACGACACCAGGAACAGGAAGGCCAGCAGCCCCAGCACCAAGGCGAAGACGCTGTTGGTGGCGCTGGCCGATTTGACCGTGTGCCGAATGTATCCGGCACCGCCCCACTGCAGTATCTGCCAAATCACTGCTGCCGCAAGCGCTCCCGGCAGCACCTGGCGATAGGTGAGGTCCCGCGCGGTGGTCACCCGAAACGCCACCAGGCAAATCAACGCATTGATCCCCACGGCAACCAGTGCGACGCCGATCTTTCCGAAGATGCCCAGCGCCCCGGTGGCCTGGCCCGCCGCGGACAGGGCGGTGGCGGCCAGGGCCGCCGAGCCGAGGACCAACAACAACATCAAGCTGCGCAGGCGCGAGCGGATCGGGTCGGGTCGCTTGTTCCGCGGGACGGCCCACACCGAGTCCATCGCATTCTGCACCGCCTGACCGACGCCCAGACCGCCGTAGAGCGCTCCCGCAATGCCGACCACCACGGCGACGGTGCCTCCGCTGAGCCCCGCGGGCTGATGCAGCTGGCTGCCGATGACCGGGAATTGCCTCAAGGTGCTGTGCAGCACCTGCTCCTGCAGATCGGGGCGTCCGGCCAGGACCAGGCCGAGTCCCGTGGTCAACAGCAGCAGGAGCGGGAACAGCGACACGAAGCCGTAATAGGTGATCAGCGCGGACAGGTACCCGCCTTGATCGTCGAGGTATTTGTAAATGACGCCGATCACCACACCGGCAGTGCGGTTTCGTCGCTGCAGCCTGTCCAGCCAGCCGACCATCTCGTGCTCACTTCGTCGCAGCGGAAGCGGATCCCCCCCGATGGGATTGCCAGGTGATACCCGAATCCGGCGACGGTCAACCGTGGAGCCGCTCGCCGGCGGGATACCCATGCCGGGATGGGTCGATGACCGATGATGCACAAGCCCCCAGGCCGGCCGCCATGCGTGAATTGCCGCGCGACGAGCGCGATTCCGTCTACCGTATCGTCGTCGAGCGAGCACCCGGGTTCGGTGAGTACCGGAGCGCACGGATCGGGTCATCCCGGTCTTCGAACTGGTTACCGAATAACAGCACCGCCGCCGGGTGACGTGGCGCAAAATTGATGTACACGCGGTCGGCCACTGGTCCGCGCCGAGTACCGCCGGCCTGGAGGGGACCGACATGAGAATCGCAGCGATGACGCATCTGCGACGAGGCTGGGCATTCGGCGCCTTCGCGCTCGCTTTGACAGCATTGCCGGCAATCGCGATCTCGGCGCCGGCGATCGGCCGGGCCGACCCCAATTGCGGCGAGGGCTTTGTGTGGAGCGTGGACTTGCATCAATGCGTGCCCGCGGTCCCCGCCGTGAACGGGCCGGGCGGACCCGGTGGGCCGAGCGAACCGGGGGGACTGGGCGGACCCGGTGGGCTGGGCGGGCCGGGTGGACCCGGCGGTCCCGGCGGTCCTGGCCCGTAGGACCGCGCGCGACCCAACCCCTCTCCCCGCGCGGCGGCCCACGACAAATCGCCGGGAACCATCCAGCCCGGACGGTCGTTATACTGGCTAAGTATCGCTTTCACTCCGAGGGGGAACCGGCGCATGCCACGCACAGACAACGACACCTGGGATTTGGCCACCAGTGTGGGCGCGACGGCCACCATGGTCGCCGCGGCCCGGGCGATCGCGACCAAGGCCGACGATCCGCTGATCGAGGACCGGTTCGCCGAACCGCTGGTTCGCGCCGTCGGCGTGGACTTCTTCACGCGATGGGTCGACGGCGACCTCGACGCCGCCGACGTCGACGACCACGAATCCGGCTGGAAACTCGAACACATGCCCGCGGCCATGGCCGCCCGCACCCGGTTCTTCGACACCTTCTTTCACGACGCGGCGCAGGCGGGGATCCGTCAGGCCGTCATCCTGGCGTCCGGCCTCGACGCGCGCGCCTACCGGCTGCCATGGCCTGCCGACATGACCGTGTTCGAAATCGACCAGCCGGAGGTGATCGAGTTCAAGACCACCACCCTGGCAGGGCTGGGCGCCGCCCCTCGGGCCGACCTGCGCACGGTCGCCATTGACTTGCGGCGCGACTGGCCGAAAGCGTTGGCGGACGCGGGCTTTGACAAGAGCCGCCCGACCGCGTGGATCGCGGAAGGTCTCTTCGGGTACCTGCCGCCCGACGCGCAGGACCGCTTGCTGGACAACATCTCCGCGCTGAGCGCCGAGGGCAGCAGGCTGGCCGTCGAAGCGATCCCGGACCGGCCGCAGCAAGATGTCGACAAGGCGCGGGAGATGATGCGCAGGGCCACCGCCAAGTGGCGCGACCACGGCTTCGAGTTGGATTGGGAGGAACTGGGTTTCGAGGGTGAGCGTAACGACGTTGCCGAGTACCTGAAGAACCTGGGGTGGCAGACGGCCGGCACCAAGATGAGCGAGTTGTTGGCCGACAGCGGGCTTGCCGCGATTCCGCAAACCAACGACTCGGTGTCGGTCGCCGACACCATCTACTACAGCTCCGTACTGGGCAAATGACGGCACCGAGCCGGCGAGGGCTCAATGACGCGGTCACGCGGCTGTGGGGCTTGGTGGCCCCGGCGTACGACCTGCCGTTCCTCCAGCGCTGGGTATACCGCCCGCCGCACGACGAGGTGATCGCGCAGCTACGCGCTCATGCGGCCCGCAAGGTCGCTGATATCGCCTGCGGCACAGGCATTCTCAGTGATCGGATTGCCCGCGAGCTGCAGCCCGACGCGATCTACGGTGTCGACATGTCCGACGGCATGCTCGCCCGCGCCCGTGCCAGAACCGACCGGGTGCAGTGGCTGCGCGCCCCCGCCGAACAACTGCCGTTCGACGACGGCGCGCTCGACGCGGTGGTGACCACCTCGGCGTTCCACTTCTTCGACCAGCCGGCGGCACTGCGCGAATTCCACCGCGTGCTGGCGCCGGGCGGGTTGGTGGCGGTCGCGGCCCTGAGCGCCCGGCAACCGTTGCTGCAGGCGCCCTCGGTCAACAGGTGGAAGCCGCAGCACAACGCGTCGCCGGGGGAGATGCGCGCGTTGTTCGAGGGCGCGGGTTTTGCGATCAGCGATCAGCATCGCATTCGTCGACCGGTGTGGACACAGGTCATCTCCGACCTCATTACGGTCGGCACCAAGAGCTGATCGATCGTCAGGCGGCGAACTTGCTCACGACCCGCGGGGCCGGTCGCGAGAAGTGCTCACAGTGACCGGCGTACACGACGCGAGAGGGTTGATAGGCGGGGACCGGGCGCGCGACGGTGACTTCGCATCGACGGGTGAAACGCTGCTGCCCGGGGTCAAGTGTGCGTTGGATGAAGTCGGCGGCAATCCACCCGGCGCCGAATAGCGCCAGCGCGACGCCGAACTGAAGTGGCGAGCCGGCGGCAAGCGCGGCCAACGCGCAGATTCCCGACACCGCGGTGGTGACCACTATCCCCGCGTAGAGCGGGCTCACGCGAAGTTCTTGCGTGGTCATCGCGCCTCCTGTTCGGTCAATCGCTCAACTCCGGCGGGTGCGACACCCCAAACCGTGACCTCGATGTTTCGCTATCGAGACACATCAAACGAGGGCCATACGACATCTGTGGCATGGCGTAGGGCCCACGCCCGAAGGTCAAAGGTCCCAACGACGCAACGCCCGCAGGTTCGTCCAGACGGCTTCGACTTGTCGCCGGGGGGTGACAGCACGACGCCCGCCTCGCCGAGTGGCGAAGCGGGCGCCGTGCTCATTGCTGGTTTACAGCGGAATCCAGACTCCGAAGAACCAGAACCCCCATTGGTGGAATCCGGGATCCCACACGGGCGTCTCCTGGTAGCCCCAGTAGTTGATCGGGCCGTATCCCCATTGCCCGCCAGGCGGGGGGAGTGGCCTGTCCCAGTTGGGTCGCGGCGGTTCGCCGGGTCCCCAAGGCGCCGGCCCGTCGCCCCACGGCGCCCCGCGGAAGTAGCCCCGCTGCGGGTCTCCGTGCCACGGACCGCCGGGCCCACCGGGCCCGCCCGGGTGATCGGGTCCGCCGGGACCACCCGGGCCGCCGGGCCCACCGGGATGGTCGGGTCCGCCCGGACCGCCGGGGCCGCCGGGGGGCCCACCCGGGCCGCCGGGTCCGCCAGGTCCACCCGGGCCGCCCGGCCCACCAGGTCCGCCCGGATCACCGGGTGCGTTCGGTGGATGGATACCCGCGGGCGCGGGCCCGCCGTGACTGCCGGCCGGGCCGGGCGGAGGCCCGCCCGGAGCGGCGTTGGCCGCTCCGGCGCCCATACCCAATGCCGCGGCGCTCAGCGCGCCGGCGACGGTGATCCCCCCAAGTAATTGCTTAAAGTTCATAGTCCTTCACCTGTCTATCGGCTGGTGAACTCCTCGGAATCCCCCTTACCCGACCGACCCTAGATAGCTTCCCTATGCAACGGCTGTGCGCGGCCCATGCAGAACTTCTGGGGCGCCGACCGGCGTGTCGACGCAGCGGACGGCGGACGACCGGCCCGGGGACCGCGAGACATAAACCACGGCGACCCGCGCCGGCTCGACGCGCCGGCTCGACGCGAGTGACCTTCAGGCAAAATGCCGAGGCCGAGAGGCCCCACCACTTTGGCAAGGCTATGTATGCTGGCCCGGCGGGTTGCCGCCGTATATCGTTGCGGCCGTGTCGAGCCCGTCGCATCCGCATCCTGCCGAACCGCATCAGGGCTCGGTCTCATCGAAGTTGAACTGGCTGCGCGCCGGAGTGCTGGGCGCCAACGATGGGATCGTCTCCACGGCGGGCATCGTGGTCGGCGTTGCCGCGGCGACCATGGAACGCGCCCCGATATTGACCGCCGGCAGCGCCGGACTGGTTGCCGGAGCGGTGTCCATGGCGCTGGGCGAATACGTGTCGGTGAGCACCCAGCGTGATACCGAGAAGGCGCTGTTGCACAAGGAGCGCCAAGAGCTGCGCGACGATCCGGCCGCCGAGTTGGACGAGCTTGCCGCCCTGTACGAAGCGAAGGGCCTGAGTGCGGCGACCGCCCGCACCGTCGCCGAGGAGCTCACCGACCACAACCCGCTGCTCGCCCATGCCGAGGTCGAACTGGGCATCAATCCCGAGGAGCTGACCAACCCGTGGCAGGCGGCGTCGTCGTCGGCGCTGTCGTTCGCGGTCGGCGCCCTGTTGCCGCTGATCGCGATCTTGGCGCCGCCGACGGCGTGGCGGATCCCGGTCACCGTCGCAGCCGTACTCGTCGCCCTGGTGATCACCGGTGCGGTGTCGGCCGGTTTGGGCGGGGCGCCCAAGGTCCCGGCCGTGCTGCGCAACGTCATCGGGGGTGGCCTCGCGCTGGCGATCACCTACGCGATCGGCCACCTGGTGGGCGCCGCGGTCGCCTGACACGCGCGAACGCCCTTGCTCGGCTACCGAATTGACGGGTCACCGGTCGGCCCGTTGAGACTGGCGATCAAACTGTAATATCTACTGTTGCCATCCTCACACGAGGGAATCCCATCTCTGGGCGGAGCGTCGCGCATTGACCGAGACGAATGTCGTGCCGGATGACGTTGCCGCGGCGGCACAGGCGCCGTACTTCTCGCGCGACGGACACCGTTTCGTGCCGCATCAGATCGCCCGCGGTGGGTGGGGCCCGTCGCTCAGTGGGCATGTGGTCGGTGGACTGCTGGGCTGGGCGCTCGAACGCGCGGTCGACGACCCGCAACTGCTACCCGCTCGGCTGACCGTCGACCTTCCGGCGCCGGTCGCGATGGAACCCATGGAGGTGCACACCACCGTGCACCACGACCGGCGGCGGCTGCGGCTCGTCGAGGCCATCCTCACCCAGCGCGACACACCGGTCGCGCGGGGGAGTGCGCTGTTCCTGCGGCGCGGCCCCCAACCGGAGGGGGACGTCTGGTCCCAGCACCCGCAGATGCCGCCGCTGCCCATCGAGGATGGCGCCCAACCCACGCTCTTCATGCGCACCTATGGTTGGGGCACCGAACTGCAGAACCGCGACCCCGACTGGGCCGGTAGCTCCGGCCCGAAATACACCTGGCTGCATGAGACACGCTCGCTCATCGACGGCGAACCGCTCAGCCCCTTCACCCGTGCGGCGATGGCGGCCGATATCACGGCTTCCCTTGCCAATTGGGGAACGAACGGCTTGCAGTTCATCAACGCCGACTACACCCTCACGCTGAGCCGGCTGCCGGAAGGGCCGCACATCGGCATGGCCTCCCTGACCCATTACAGCCACGACGGGGTGGCCACCGGATCGGCCGTGCTCGTCGACCGCACAGGTCCCATCGGCAGTGGCGCGTCGGTCGCGATCGCGCACTCCGGATTCCGACCGACCCTGGGCCATCCGACGGACGAATGAGCATCGGAAGCGACGTCACCTACTGGACGTTGATCGCCGACGCGGCGCGGGCGGCGCCGGCCCGGCCGTTGCTCGCCGACGACCAGGGGCGCCGCCTGACCGCACGCCAGTTCCACGACGCCGCCTGTGCGACGGCCGCCGCGTTCGCCGAACGCGGCATAGGGGCGGGCAGCGTCGTGTCCTGGCAGCTGCCGACCACGCTGGAAACCATGGTCGTCATGGCGGCGCTGGCCCGGCTCGGCGCGGTGCAAAACCCGATCATCCCGCTACTGCGGGAACGCGAGGTCGGCTTCATCACCGAGCAGCTTTCGTCGGAATACCTTGTCGTGCCGGAGATTTGGCGCGGCTTTGAGCACGGTGCGCTGGCGCGTTCGCTGGCCGCGACCCGAGGCTTCCAGGTGATCACCGTCGACTTGGCGACCCCGCCGGCCGACGGCGGGCTTCGGTTGCCCCGCGCAGGAACCGATGTGCTCGCTCCCCCGCCCGCGTCGGCCGGCGACCCGCGATGGATCTACTACTCGTCGGGAACCACCGCGGCGCCCAAGGGGATCCGCCATACCGACGCATCGGTGATCGCCGGCGCAACGGGTCTGGTCGGCGCGGTCGGCATCACCGACAGCGACGTCGATCCCATCGCCTTTCCGGTCGCGCACATCGGCGGGGCGGTGATGCTGGCCGCCGCGCTGCAGACCGGCATGCGGTTGGCGTTGTTCGAGGTATTCGACCCGGCGACCACCCCGTTTTCCATCGCGGCGCACAACCCGACGTTTCTGGGCACGGCTACCCCGTTTTTCGTCGGATTCCTCGAAGCCCAGCGAGCCCACGGCGAGCGGCCCCTGTTCCCCTTCCTCCGCGGTTGCCTGGCCGGCGGTGCGCCGATCACCGCCGAACTGGGCCGCCAGATCCGGGAAGCCTTCGGGCTGCCCGGCATCGCCAACGCCTGGGGCCTCACCGAGTTCCCCGTGGCGGCTTCACCCTCGCTCACCGCCTCACCCGAGTCCCTCGACCACACCGTCGGCACGCCGACTCCAGGGGTCAGCGTCCGGGTGGTCGGCACCGACGAAACCGAACTGGCCGCCGGGCAGGAGGGCGAGTTGCGGCTCAAGGGACCCCAATGCTTTCTCGGCTACGCCGACCCCGCGCTCGACGTCGACGCGTTCGACCGGGAGGGCTGGCTTCGCACAGGCGATCTCGGCCTGGTCGACCAGGACGGCAACGTCCGTGTCACCGGGCGCATCAAGGACGCGATCATTCGCAACGCGGAGAACGTCTCGGCCCTCGAAGTCGAGAATGTGCTGGCCACCCACCCCTCGGTCGCCGACGTCGCGGTCATCGGCGTCCCCGACCCGCGGACCGGCGAACGCGTATGCGCGGTGGTGGTACTGGCCTCCGCCGGTGACGTGTCACTGGAATCGCTCGTGCGGCACTGTCGTTCGAGCGGGTTGAGCCGCTACAAGCATCCGGAGCGCCTGGTGATCGTCGATGCGCTGCCGCGCAACCAGTTCGGCAAGGTCATCAAGAAAGACCTCCGCCAAGCCTTCGGGTGACGCCGGGGCTTACAGCCCCTTGGGCGCCTCGCGGACGGCCTGGACCGCCGCGGCGTCGCCGTCGAATTCCACTTGCGCGGACCGGCCGACCGCGAACAGCAGCAGTTCCTCCGGGGCGCCGGTGACCGTGACCGCGGGGCCGCGTCCCGCGGTCAGCAGCGTCTTGCCCTCCGGGGTACGCAGCGCCACCCGCCCCGGCACCTTGGCGAGCGTAAGCCGCGCCATCAGCGGCAGGGTGCGGCGCAGCCGGGCGCTCAGCTCCGGTTCCAGGGCGCGCGGCTGCCAGCCCGGCTGCGCCCGCCGCACGTCCTCGTGGTGGATGAACATCTCGGCAACGTTGGCCACCGGATCGAGCAGCTTGAACGGCGAATAGACCGGCGGACCGGACGCCACCTTGTCGACCAGCTCGTCCCATCCCTGCTCGGCCACCTGGTTCTGCACCTTCTCGGTGTGCGACGCGAAGAACGGGATCAGGATGCCCGGAGCGGCGTCGGGCCGATACTCCCGGATCACGAGGTGGGCGGCCAGGTCGCGCGTCTTCCACCCTTCGCACAGCGTGGGCGCCTCCGGGCCCACGGCGCGCATGGTCTCCACGAGGGCGGCTCGTTCGCGTTGAGCAACAGACATGTCCCCAGCCTAGAGCCCGGCACGACGAAGGCGAACCCCCCAGCGCGAGCGCTCCGCAACTCGGTAAATTTGACACGTCAATGTCCGTCACAAGGACCTGGGAAGAGACGTAGGGAAACTCATGAACGCGAGTGTCGAGCAGCTGGAGTTTCAGGCGGAAGCACGGCAACTGCTGGACCTGATGGTCCACTCCGTCTACTCCAACAAGGATTCGTTTCTGCGGGAGCTGATCTCGAACGCTTCCGACGCACTGGACAAGCTGCGGCTGGAAGCCTTCCGCAACAAAGACCTCAACGCCGACACCTCCGACCTGCACATCGACATCGAGGTCGACAAAGACGCGAGGACGCTCACCATCCGCGACAACGGCATCGGGATGACGCGTGACGAGGTGGTGAGCCTGATCGGCACGCTGGCCAAGTCGGGTACCGCCGAGCTGCGTCAGCAACTGAGGGAGGCCAAGAACGAGGCCGCCTCGGAGGAACTGATCGGCCAGTTCGGCATCGGCTTCTACTCGAGCTTCATGGTCGCCGACAAGGTCGAGCTGCTCACCCGCAAGGCCGGCGAGAGCGAGGCCACCCGGTGGGAATCCAGCGGCGAGGGCACCTACACCATCGAAGCCGTCGAGGGCGCCCCGCAGGGAACGTCGGTCACCTTGCACCTCAAGCCCGAGGACACCGAGGACGAGCTGCACGACTACACCTCGGAGTGGAAGATCCGGGGCCTGGTCAAGAAGTACTCCGACTTCATCGCCTGGCCCATCCGGATGGAGGTGGAACGACGGACGCCGGCGACCGAGGAGGGCGGCGAGGAGACCGTCACCAAAGAGGTCGAGACCCTCAACTCGATGAAGGCGCTGTGGGCCCGGCCCAAGGAAGAGGTCTCCGAGGAGGAGTACAAGGAGTTCTACAAGCACATCGCGCACGCCTGGGACGACCCGCTCGAGGTCATCGCGATGAAGGCCGAGGGCACCTTCGAATACCAGGCGCTGCTGTTCATCCCGTCGCACGCCCCGTTCGACCTTTTCAACCGCGACGCCCAGACCGGGATCCAGCTGTACGTCAAGCGGGTGTTCATCATGGGCGATTGCGACCAGCTCATGCCCGAATACCTGCGATTCGTCAAGGGCGTCGTCGACGCGGCGGACATGTCGCTCAACGTGTCGCGCGAAATCCTGCAGCAGGACCGGCAGATCAAGGCCATCCGCCGGCGGCTCACCAAGAAGGTCCTCTCCACCATCAAGGAGCTGCAGTCCGAGCGGCCCGACGACTACCGCACGTTCTGGACCCAATTCGGCCGAGTCGTCAAAGAGGGGCTGCTGTCGGACTTCGACAACCGGGAAACCCTGCTGCAGATCGCGTCCTTCGCCTCCACGCACAGCGAGGAGGAACCGACCACTCTCGCCGAGTACGTGGAGCGCATGAAGGAGGGCCAGGAGCAGATCTTCTTCGCGACAGGGGAGACGCGCCAACAGATCCTGAAATCGCCGCACCTGGAGGCCTTCAAAGCCAAGGGCTACGAGGTCTTGTTGCTCACCGACCCGGTCGACGAGGTCTGGGTGGGGACGGTGACCGAGTTCGAGGGCAAACCGCTGCAGTCGGTCGCCAAGGGCGAGGTGGACCTCAGTTCCGAGGGCGACGAGAGCGAAGCCGAGCGGGAGGAGCAGCAGAAGGAATTCGCCGACCTCCTGAACTGGATGAAGGAGACGCTGAGCGAACACGTCAAGGAGGTACGGCTTTCCAGCCGCTTGACCGACTCGCCGGCCTGCCTGATCACCGACGCCTTCGGCATCACCCCCGCCCTCGCGCGGCTCTACCGTGCCTCCGGGCAGGACATCCCGGTCGGCAAGCGGATACTCGAGCTCAATCCCAACCATCCGCTGGTGACCGGGCTGCGTGCGGCGCAACAGAAGGCGAAGGGTGACGCGGAACTCGCTCAAGTTGCCGAGACGGCCGAATTGCTCTACGGCACAGCGCTTCTCGCCGAAGGCGGTGCGCTCGACGACCCGGCCAGGTTCGCCGAGCTGCTCGCCGACCGGTTGGCCCGCACCGTCTAGCCCGGGATTTGCCAGCGTTGCCGTACGGGCATTCGCGCCCGGCTTCTCCCGCAAATCGGCGATTAGCTCGATTGAAAAGTCGCTGGCAGGGATAATCACATCCCATGGTTGAGTTTCGCGTTATCGACCCACGTGGCCGGGTCGTCGCGACGAAGGATTTTGCCAGCGCAGAGTCCGCGCACGCTTGGTTCATCCATTCGATCGGCGGCAACACCGAGCTGGGTTGGCGCATGGAAGTCAACGATGACGGCCAATGGGCGCACTTCGACGACACCCAGGGTTTCACCGCACCGGTGAGCCACCGTCCCCAAGAGCGCTGATCGTTACCGGGGCCCGCGCTTCAGCCCGGCCCGATCACGAAGCAGCGGCCAGCCGGGCTGCTGAACAGGACCTCTTGAACCGTGGACGGCGCGGCGTTGGGGAACCCGAAGCGATGCACCTGTTGCCCGGGCTCGATGTCGGCGTCCTGCGACTCGGTGGTGCCGTCCTTTTTGCGCACGATCGCCGTGACCTTTTCCGGACCGGACGGGTTCTTGGGATCGCGGAAATACCAGGCCTCGATGCCGGCCCCGGTGTCGTCGGCGCGCCAGCCGTCGGCGTAGTAGCAGGCCGGATTCCCCTCGGCATCGGGTGGCGGTGGCGGGCATATCGACAACCCGACGCACGTCGGCGTGGTCGTGGTTGTCGGGGATTCCCCCGGGCTACCGGGCGCGGTCGCCGAGGCGCTTGAGCTGGTAGACGCCACCGGCTTCGTCACGCTCGAGCTGGCGGGAGTGGGCGGAGCGGCGTGCTGCGACCCGCAGGCCAGGAGCCCGGCACACCCCACCGAGACGACGGCGACCAATCGCACGGTGGGCGTGGACATCGAGTGCGCCGACGTCACTGGGTCGTCGTGGTCGACGGGACGGCCCGAACGGGGGGAGCGAGGGCAATTCCCCCGGCGATTGCTCCCGCCGTCAACAATCCACGAAGCATGTTCGTGAGCCTCCTGTTAGCGAAACGGCGGCGGTTGCTGCTGACTACAGAGCTAACACCGTGGAGTGCCCGCGCAGCAAGGGCCGAGGCCCCACGTAGGCTCCCAGGAATGCACGTCGACGCGATGACGGTCCCGCAGCCGCTCCACGAGATCGGCGACCTGGCCCGGCGAACGCAATCCGCGGGGTTCTCCGGCCTGTTGTTCACCGAGACGGGCCGCACGGCCTACCTCAACGCCGCCGTCGCGTCGCAGGCCGCGCCGGGCCTCGAGCTGTCCACCGGGGTGGCCGTGGCCTTTCCGCGCAGTCCGTTCGTCACGGCCGCCACCGCCTGGGAGCTTCAGGAGGCGACCGGCGGGAACTTCCGGCTGGGCCTGGGCACCCAGGTTCGCACGCACGTCGTCCGGCGCTACGGGGTGGCGTTCGAGCGGCCGGGCCCGCGGCTGCGGGACTACCTGTTCGCCGTCAAGGCGTGCTTCGCGGCCTTTCGCAGCGGGACGCTCGATCACCACGGCGACTTCTACGACCTCGACTTCATCACCCCGCAATGGAGCCCGGGCCCGATCGCGGCGCCCGATCCGAAAGTCGATATCGCAGCGGTCAACCCGTGGATGCTGCGGATGGCCGGCGAAGTGGCCGACGGGGTGCACGTGCATCCGATCGGGGAGCCCGGCTACATCGCGCGGCACGTCCTGCCCAGCATTGCCGAAGGGGCGGCGAAAGCCGGCCGCTCGCCGTCGGACCTCGCAGTGATCGTGCCGGTGATGACCATCGTCGGCGACAGCGACGAAGAGCGCGACAAACAACGAGAAGCGGTGCGCGCCAGCATGGCTTTCTACGGCAGCACACCCAACTACGCGTTCATCTGGGACCAGGCGGGGTTCGAGGGCACGACCGCCCGGATCCGGGAGAAGCAGAAGGCCGGCGACATGGCCGGGATGGCTGCCCAGGTCAGCGACGAGCACATCGCCGTCTTCGCCACCGAGTCGACGTGGGACGGGCTGGCTGACGCGCTGGGGAAGAAATATGCCGGAAAGGCTACGCGCCTGGTCCTTTACAACGCCGTGGGCGATCCGGAGCGTTTCGAGCGGTACGGCGAGGTGGCCCGCCGGATTCGCGAAGCGGTCAGTGGCTGAGCTGTATTGCCTTGACCACCAAGAGCAGTGCGCCGATGACCAGGTAGCCGCGCAGCGCGATCATGCCGAGCCGGGTGCTCGGCGACCAGACGACCGGCTCCAGCAGGGTCAACGGCGGCATGCGCCAGGTGTTGCGGTCCACGCCGCGAGCCGGTAGTCGGGGCGTGGGAGGCGGCGGTTGGCGGCGGGCCATGAAGCGCAGCACCGGCACGGCCGCAACGGCGAGGATCACTAGGGCCAAAGCCAGGTAGCCGGCCACCGCGACGACGTCGAGTTTGGGAAACAGCGTGGTGGCCATCAGGATTCCCGACAGCAGCAACAGCGTGCCGACGATCAGCCCGGCAATCCAGTTGAGCCAGGGCCGATTGACCCATGGGCCCAGCACTTCCCGATCGTTGCACAACAGCAGCAAGAAGACGCTGGCGCTCGGCAGCAGCAGGCCGGCCAGGGCCTGCACGGCGGTGGTGATCAGCCCGAGCGGGGCCCCGGGGATGAGCACGATGGCCGCGGCCAACACCACCATCGCGGTGTAGGACAGGTAGAACTGTTTGGCGTCGGCGAATCCGCGGTGCAGCGAGTGCTTCAGGCCGAAGACGTCGCCGAAGGCGTAGCTGGTGGCCAGCGTCACGGCCGCGGCGCCGATGATCGAGGCGTCCATCAAGACGATCGCGAAGATCGAGCCAAGGGTGCCGCGCTGTTGGCCGAGGAGGTGCGCGGTTGCGCCGGCATCGGTGAAAGCGCCGATGGTGTTGGTGGAGCGGGCCGCCCACTCGCCGGTCATGACCAAGGCCGCGGCACCGATGACGACGACGAAGGCGCCCAGCACGGTGTCGGCGCGCTCGTAGCCGATGAATCGTGGGGTGATGCGTTTGTCGACGACGTTGGACTGCTGGAAGAACAGCTGCCACGGGGCCACCGTGGTACCGACGATGGCGATGATGAGCAGCACCGCGTCCGAACTCACCCCGCCCGAAATGCTGGGCATCACAAAGGATTTTGCCGCCTGGCTCCACTGTGGATGGGACATCAGCAGCATCGGGACCTGCAGCAGTGTGACGGCGATGAAGATGAACATGGCGCGCTCCCAGCGCCGGAAGCTGCCGGTCGCCATGATCGTCACCAGCGCCACCGCCGAGATCGGCACCGCAACGTACTTGGAGACGCCGATGTATTCGGCGGCCAGCGAGATGCCGATGAACTCGGTGACGATCGTCAAGAAGTTGAGCAGGAACAGGTCGCCGACCGAGAACCAGCCCCAGCCCCGGCCGAACCGCTCGTTGATCAACCGGGCGTGCCCGACGCCGGTGACCGCCCCGAGCCGGACCACCATTTCCTGATTGACGATCAGCACCGGGACCAGCAGCAGCAGCACCCACAACAGGGAGTAGCCGTAGTTCTGACCCGCCTGGGCGTAGGTGGCCACGCCACCGGCGTCGTTGTCGCCGACCATGACGATGATTCCCGGGCCGACGATCGCGAGCAGGGTGAGCAGCCGCGTCTTCCAGGTGCGGGGGTGCTCGGTTTCGCCGACGCTGATCCGTCCGAACGCGCCCTCGATGTCACCCAGGTGCGCGGTGTCGAGCACCGCGCTGGGGGCCGTCTCCTCGCGCCCCGTGGTCACAGCGCGTTACCTCCCGGCACGCGCGTGTGGTGGTCGCCGGGCTGGGTGGGCTCGCGGACGGGACGCGGCGCGGGTTCACGCCGCCGCCAGTCCTCGGGGATGGTGGCCTCCAGCACGTCGTCGACGGTGACCACCCCGAGCACGCGGTCCTGGTCGTCGACGACCGGGATGGAATAGAGATTGAAGTCGGCCATCAACAGCGCGATGTCCGTCAGATCGGCGTCGGCGGTGACCCGCACGGGATCTGAATCCATCAGCCCCTCAAGGGTTTCACCGGCGTGCGCCTGCAGCAGCGTGATCACCGAGACCACACCGTCGAGCCGCCCGTCCTCGTCGAGAACGTGCACTTTGATGAGCGCCTCCGGCTGGATGGTGTGGGCGGTGGCGAGCAACCGCAACGCTTCGGCGGCTGTGCTGGTGGCGGCGCAGGCGACGAAGTCGACGTTCATCAGCCCGCCGGCGCTCTCGGGGTTGAAGCCCATCAAGGTGATGACCTTGGTGCGCTCAGGGGCGGGCATCAATTCCAGCACCCGCCGCCGCCGCGACTGGCGCAGATCGGCGATCGCGTCGGCGGCGTCGTCGGCCCGCATCCGGCCGAGCAGCGCGGCCACCTCGCGGTCGGGCATGTCGTCGAGAAGGCGGCTCGCCTTTTCGGGCTCGAGTTCTTCGAACACGTCGGCTTCCAGTTCGGGGTCGCTGCGCACCCGGTCGAGGATCTCGCCGCCCTCGGCCTTGTCCGCCTCCTCGAGGAGGTCGGCGATCTCGGCGGCTTTGAACTCGCCGAACCGATCCGACAAGCGCCGCACGGCGTCTGAGCGAGCGTCACCGATCAGCGGTTCGAACGCCTTCCAGTCGCGGGCGGCGTGCCCGCCGGACTGCTTGATCAGCCCGAACAACCGTGGCGGCCGTCGGGTGTCCACGCGGGTCAGCATCCAGCCGTGGCCGGTATCTTCGAGCTCCACGTCGTAGGCCCGGATCAGCTCCACGTTGGCCACGTCGATCAGCCGGTGGCCCAGCACGTCGGCGCGCAACAGCACCTCGCCGTCGCGGCGCTCGAAGCCGCGGAGGTCAACCTTGTTCTTGGTCAACAAGACTCGGTCGGCGTTGTATTCGTCGATGGATTTGTCGCCGATGAACACCCGCCGCCCGCCGACCCCGGCAACGATCCCGGTCACCAGGGGATACTCGTCGGTGCCGCGCAGCCGCACGATCACGTCCTCGACCCGGCCGACGGTCTCGCCGGCGCGGGCCAGCACCGGGGCGCGCAGCAACTGCGAGAGGTGAATCACCGGCCGCTCCCCGCCACTTTCGGCCGACGTCTCCGTTGCGTTCATTCGTTTCCTTTCGACACCCGCGACCAACCCTTCGAGCAGACCGCCCGAAACGATTTCGCGACAACGTATGCGGCTACGGCTTACCGCGAGGATCGGTAGCGGCGCAAGTGTCATCGTGTGATCGGTTCGGCCGCAAGATCGTACGCCGCGGACGCCGCCGGTAGCTACTGCAGGTGGGTGAACGCGGGGCGGACATCGGGGTTCGGGGGCGCCCAGGACCGCACCCTATTGCTTGGCGACCTTTGCCGCGATCTGGTTGGCAATGTTGACGCCGAGGTCTCCGACGTCCCTGCGGCAAGCGTCGACGTCGATGACGACGTTGTTGCGGACGGTCAGTGCCCGCTGACACGGCATGGTGACGTTCCCGCCGTCTTTGACGACGGTCACGGTCACGGGGGCGCGCAGCACTCCGTCGGCGTTGGCAACCGCCCCCACCTTCCACTGCAGTTCCGGTTGACCGCCCTCGGCGGGAACGGTGTCCTGACGGTTGGCGCAGGCCGGCCACCGCTGGGCCGAGGCAGTGAAAAACGCGCTCGCCTGATCCGGCGAAGGAAACAGCACCACGAACTGATCTACGTCGGGCCTTTCCACTTCGCTCGCACCCGGGGGAGCGGGCGCGACGTCGTGGTAGCCGTAAACCGCGCTGCTCCCGCTGTCGGCATAAACGGTTTCCAGGGCCGCCCGCATGGCATAACTGCATTCGGCCGGAACGGTGTAGTCACTGCGCTTGACCGGGTCTTCTCCCAGAGCGGTTTTCGGCGGGTCGCTGTAAGTGCCCGTGACGCCGAGCGCGGTGTCCAACTCGGTCGGGCTGAGCATGAGATCGGCCAACTGGTCCTTTGCCAGCGGGCCCTTCGGCGACGCCGCGGTGGAGGTGGTGGATGGCGAGGCGGTGCCGCCCCCGTCGTTGTGGCCGCAACCGGAGACCAGTATTCCGACCGAGGCGGCAACGGCGACTGCAGTTTTGAGCTGGCGCATGTCGAGGCCCTTCCTGCTCGAGTCCCCTCTCAAGCATTTCGTGCGCCCCCAGCGCGTCGCGTATTCACAAGTTGCTCGCCAATGAAGCCTACGACAGTGGCCTTTCCCGCGGGGACAATCCGAGCCAAGCGATGTGTTCGCCGGTGTCACCTCGGTGGCGCCGAGCACGAGCCGTCGCCGACCCATCGCGCACCGGGTCGGCTCGCGCGGCCGAATCAGGTTGATTGCGTGATCTTTTCGCCGGCGGGCGGAGCAGCGGTGGCCTGGCTGTGGGCCAGCGCCACCGTCGCCGCGGCCATGACCGCGACCGACACGCCCAGTGCCACCAGGCCGACATCGTTGGTCCGTAGCGTCTCGCCCAGCACGGTGACACCCAGTACCGATCCCACGACGGGCTCGGCGACGGTCACCGCGGGGAGCGATGCGGTGAGCGGGCCCGCTCGAAACGCCGACTGCTCCCAGGCGGTGGCCGCGATCGCCACCACCACCCACACGTACACCTCGGGTATGCGGAGCAGGGCCGGGATGCCATGGTCGAGCTGGTCGACCACGCCCTTGGTCAAGACCGAGAACAATCCCCACAGCGCGCCGGACATCAGGCCCAGCGACAACGCCGCGACCGCGCCCGGGAACATGCGCGCGCCGATCACGCACAGGATGAGCGCCGGGCCCATCACCAACGCCACGATTGTCCAGGTGTGCAGCGACCCGCGCGGGGTTCCCTCCTGAGGGTCGCCGACCGTCACCACCACCGCCACCGCGGCGGCCAGCAATACCGCCCAAAGCGCTTGCCAGGCAGTAATTCTGCGGTGATTCACCCGGGCGCTGATGAGCAACGCGAACAGCAACGAGGTCACCAACAGCGCTTGCACGAGCACCACCGAGCCGAAGCCCAGCGCCGCGGCCTGGAACCCGAACCCGGCGCCGGCCACCAGGCTGCCCGTCCACCACTGCCGGTCGCGCAGCAGCCGGCGAAACAGGGCGAGGGTGCCCACCGGTTGGTCGGTGACCTGTTGGGCGGAGCGCTGCTGGATGACGTCTCCGATGCCGACCATCAGGGCGGCCGCGACCGCAAGAGCCGCGGCGATATCTGCTTTGCCCACCAAGACCTCCTGTCGAGTCCGCCGACGTAGAGTCTCACCTTTCAAACGGCGCGGGTTCAACCCGGCGACCGGCGGGGCGACAGATCCGAGGACTTGCGACCCTAGGCCGTCGGGCGGCAGGAGCTGCGCGCGCTGGCGATGCCGGTTGCCGTCGTCCTGGCGGTGCCGTATCCGATGCTGGTCAGGCCATTGCTGGCCGGTGCCGCCGGGCAGAACAAGTTTGTGTGGCCCCATCGCGCCGGCAGGACAGAAAGCCCACCGGGGCAAGGTGATTCAACCGTGACGAAAGTGCCCGCAACGGTCCGGTGAGACCGGGTCGAAAGTCATAATCAGATACATGGCAATGGACGAAACGACTTCCCGCATCGGCGTGCTGGCTACCGAGGCGTTCGGTCTGCTCATCGACGCCGTCGACCACGTCGCGACGGAGAGCTGGGACCAACCGTCCAACCTCGAGGGTTGGAGCGTGCGCGACCTGGTGGGTCACGTCACCGGCAGCGCCGCCAAAGTCGTGACGCTGGTGGAGGACGGCGAAGTCTGGAACGCCCCCTCCGAGCCGGCCGACTGGATATGCGACGACCCGGCGGCGCGGCTTCGCGAGTTGGCCGGACGATTGCGGGACGCCCTGCCCGGCGCCGATCTCGACGCCATGCGGGTGTCACCGGCGGGCAATGTTCCGCTAGGCCGGGCGCTGACGTTCCCCGTCTCGGACCTGGCCCTGCACAGCTGGGACCTCTACCGCTCCCAGGGACGGCTGATCGAGCTGCCCGACGACCTGCTCGCGCTGTGTCGTGGGCTGGTGGAGTCGGTGCCCGAGGACATGTTGCGCCGACCGGGCGGTTTCGGACCGGCGCAAGCCGCGCCGGATGATTCGACACCGACCGCTCGCCTGATGGCCTACCTGGGACGCTCGGTCGATCTCCGCTGTTGACTTGGCCTGCTGCACAACCGGTTTGCATACAGTCCCGACCCACCGGTCACACGTGCATCGCCAGTCTCCGCGCCGGCCGGCGGCGCCCCTTCGAGGCACGTCTACTCAGTTGTCGCTGCGAGGCGGGCACTCGCGCGTCCCTGGCCGCCAGGGACGCCTGTGGCGCACGTGTCGGCTGGGGCACGTCAGCTGTTGCGGCTGATCCGGAGTGCGGTGGTGATCATCGGAATCTGCAGCGGTAGCCGGGCCAGGGCGACGATCCGCATCGGCCAGGGCTTGCCCCACCACAAGCGGCACATGTTGACGTTCGCCGGAAATACCGCGACGAATAGGACGGCGGCCGCGAGCGCGGCCAATCGTCGGGTTGGTCGCGGCAGCAGCGCCGCGCCGACGCTCACCTCGGCCACCCCGGAGGCGTAGGTGTAGAACCGCGCGTCTCCCGGCAACTCCGCGGGAACGATCGTGTCGAACGGTTTGGGTGCCAGGAAGTGGAGCGTCCCCACGCCGAGGAGCAGCGCGGCGAGTCGGTATGCGGCGAGCTCGGTGGTGTCGCGCACGGGGGCTGGTCCGGGTGTCATGGATCCATTGTGTCTTCTGCCCTGCGACCGCTCAGACGCGGTCGGCGTCGGTATAGCGGATGATTCCGCGAACGTTGCGCCCCTCGAGCATGTCCCGGTAGCCATCGTTGATCTGCTCGAGCGTGTACTCGCGCGTGACCATGTCGTCGAGGTTGAGCTGGCCGAGCTTGTACAACTCGAGAATGGCGGGGATGTCGTGCTGGGGGTTGCCGCCGCCAAACAGGCTGCCCCGCAGGCTCTTTTGCAGCAAGGTCAACCCGGCCAGGTTGAGGGTGACCTCGGTGGCCAGCACGTTGCCCATGGCCGTCAGGACGCACACGCCGCCCTTGGCGGTCAGCCCTAGCCACGCCTCCACCTCGTTGCCGTCGCAGTGGCCGACCGTGACGATGACCTTGCCGCACATCGCTCCCCACGTCGCCTCGGCGATGGCACCGGCCGCACTGGCCACATTCGCGAAAGCCTGGGTGGCGCCGAACTTCAGCGCCCGTTCGCGTTGCGACTCGAACGGATCGATCGCGAAGATGCGGCGCGCTCCGGCCAGCCGAGCGCCTTGGATCGCGGCGACACCGACCCCGCCGACACCGATGACCGCGACGTCGTCGCCGGGCCCGACCGCGGCGCTGCGCACCGCTGAGCCGTAGCCGGTGGTCACTCCGCAGCCGACCAAACAGGCCACGTCGAAGGGGATCGCCGGGTCGACCTTGACCACCGAGGTCTGGTGCACCACCACATAGGGGGCGAACGTCCCCAGCAGCGACATCGGGATGACATCCCGTCCCCTGGCGCTCACCCGGAACGAACCATCGCTGACTGATGCGCCCGAGAGCAGCCCCATCCCCAGGTCGCACAGATTGCGCATCCCGACCTGGCATGGCGTGCATGTGCCGCAGGACGGGATGAACGACATGACCACGTGATCGCCCACGGCCAGGTTCTCGGCGCCCTCGCCGACCGCGGTGACGATTCCGGCGCCCTCGTGGCCGCCCAGAACCGGATAACTGGGAATCGGAAAGTCGCCCGTCATCAGGTGATGGTCGGAATGGCATAGGCCCGCGGTCTCGAGTTGCACCGCTACCTCCCCGCGGCGGGGTTCGCCGATCTCGATCTCCTCCACCGACCATGGTTGGTTGAGCTCCCAGACCAGAGCGCCTTTGGTCTTCACGGCCGGTCTCCTGTTCCTCGTACACCCCGCTCCAGGTGAACTTAGGCCATTTACTATTGCCCATACGGTATTTGTTACGATTCGCGTCATCTGCTGACACCCACGCTGCCGACCGCAGCCAGACCGTTCGAGGTTGAGAACATGGCTACACCCGTCATTGTCGGAGCGGTGAGGACGGCGATCGGCCGCTCCTTCAAGGGCACGCTCGTCAACACGCCGCCCGAGACGCTGATCACCACGGTGCTTCCGGAGGTGGTGCGCAGGTCCGGCGTCGACCCGTCCGTCATCGACGACATCATCTTCGCCGAATCCCATTACGGCGGTGGGGATTTGGCGCGTTACGCGGCGACCGCGACCGGCATGGAGGACATCCCCGGCCAGTCGGTGAACCGGCACTGCGCGGGCAGCCTGACCGCCATCGGCAACGCCGCGGCGCAGATCGGCTCCGGGATGGAACGCGTCCTCATCGCCGGCGGCGTGCAGTCGTTGTCGATGACGCCGCTGACCAACTGGCGAATCCCCGGTCCCGAGCTGAAGTTCCAGGAGCAGTGGATGCCGCCGACACACGTGGAGACGCCCGACGCGCCCAGCCGGGACATGTCGATCACCGTGGGCTGGAACACGGCGCAAGCGGTCGGCATCACCCGCGAGGAGATGGACGCCTGGGCCGCCCGGTCGCATCAGCGCGCCATCGCCGCCATCGATGCGGGCAAGTTCGTCGACGAGATCGTCCCCTTGAAGGTCACGCAGCTCGACGGTTCGGTGATCGATTTCTCCGTCGACGAACATCCTCGCCGGGACACCACCGTCGAGAAACTCGCCGGGCTCAAAGTGCTGCACCCCGAGATCGAGGGATTCTCCATCACCGCGGGCAACAGCAGCGGCACCAACGACGCCGCCGCGGCGGTCGCCCTCGTCGGTCGCGACTATGCCGCCGCCGAGAACCTCAACGTGATGGGCACGGTGCGGGCGTGGGCCGCCGCCGGCGTCCCCCCCAGGGACACCGGGCTGGGTGCCGTCAAGGTCATCGGCAAGGTGCTGCAGCGGGCCGGTCTGTCGGTCGGCGACGTGGCGCTGTGGGAGATCAACGAAGCGTTCGCCTCGGTGCCGATCGCCGCGTGCCGGGAGTATGGCATCGACGAGGAGAAGGTGAACTTCTCGGGCAGCGGGTGCAGCCTCGGGCACCCCATCGCGGCGTCGGGCGCGCGCATGGTGACCACGCTGGCCTATGAGCTGGCCCGCCGGGGCGGTGGCATCGGCGTCGCGGCCATGTGCGCGGGCGGCGGCCAGGGCGGCGCCGTGGTGATCGAGGTCTAGCGGCGATCGCGAGCGCGGCGAAGCCGGGCGAAGCGGGTCGCCGCCATCGGGGCTAGCTAGTTACAGAACGTGTAGCCGATGAACTGGGTACCGCGCGTGTCGCCGCTCGAGTAGTTGGCGAAGTGCACCGCCGGCTGCCCGTTGTACTGGGCGTTCATCTTCTGCACGCTCGGCGGGGGGACGCCTTTGGGGAAGGCCAGGATCATGTCGGCGAAGATCTCCAGGCCCACCTGGCAGATGGCCTCGCGCCGCGGCGGCTGCGGATTCCACGCGTGTACGACTACCGGTTCGCGGAGTTGATACCCCGCCGCGCAATTCGGGTCGCAGACCTTGAACACGGCGGTGCCGGTCCCGTCCGCGCCCTGGGGTCCCCACGAGCTCCACGACATGTCTTGCAGCGCAACGGCGACGCTCGCGCAGCCCAGCACGTTGAGCCGCTTCGGACGCTCGACCGGCGGAACGGACAGGTTGTAGCAGCCCGGGATGGCGAAGCTCTGCGGAGGCGGCGGCTGCGTGGTGGGGGACCCGGCGGTGTGATTGCCCTGGGCCAGCTTCACCCCCACGAAGGCGAGCACGCCGCCCACCGCGACCGCCGAGACGATGCCGATCACGATCAGACGCCCCCGTGGAATGCGTCCCAACCGGCTCAACAAAGGAACGTTGCCCCCGCTCACGCTCAACACATTACGGCCGAATCGTGCCTCCGGGGGTGGTGCCCACCGCCGCCACATGGGCCGGGGTAAAGTTGGTCAACACTACCAACTTAGGGATGGTGAGGGCTTTGCAACTGACGGATGACCACGAACTGGCGGCCAGGTTGGCGACGGAGGCCGGGCAGCTGTTGCTCAGGGTAAGGGAAGAGTTCGCCGACGCGGACGCAAGCGAGCGGAAAGCCGCGGGGGACAAGCAATCCCACGATTTCCTGATGGCGGCCCTGGCCCAGGAGCGGCCCGGGGACGCGGTGCTCTCCGAGGAGGGTGCCGACGACCCGGTCCGGCTGCGCTCAGAGCGAGTGTGGATCGTCGATCCGCTGGACGGGACGCGGGAATTCTCCGAGCTCGGGCGCACAGACTGGGCGGTCCACGTCGCGCTCTGGGAGGCGGGCGAGCTGGTGGCCGGTGCCGTGGCACTGCCTGCGCAGGGCGTCACGCTGGCCACCCCGGAGGTCGATTCGCCCCCCGCGGCGCCGGGCAAGCCGCGCATCGTGGTGTCCCGCACCCGCCCGCCCGCCATCGCGCTGGCCGTCCGCGACGCGCTGGACGGGGTGCTGGTGGAAATGGGCTCCGCCGGGGCCAAGGTCGCGTCGCTCGTCCAGGGGCTGTCCGACGTCTACGTGCACGCCGGCGGCCAGTTCGAGTGGGATTCGGCCGCCCCGGTGGCCGTGGCCCGCGCCGCCGGTCTGCACACCTCGCGCATCGACGGGTCCCCCCTGGCCTACAACCAGCCGGATCCCAAGCTGCCCGATCTGGTGGTCTGCCGGCCCGAGCTGGCCGAGGCCGTGCTGGCGGTCACCCGCTAGGTGTTCCCGTCGGCTTCGCCGTCGACGGACCTTACGCCGCAAGGGATTTGCGTGCGACAGGTTGTCGGGATCGACGCTGGCTCGAAGAAGTGCGGGTGAGCTACGCGCTGGCGTCGATTTCGGCGCCCGACGGCGGTCAGCGCAGGGCCTGCTGCCAGGACAGAATGCGTTCGGCCAGTTCGGGTCCGGAGTCTTCCTGGATGAAGTGACTGGCGTTGATGCGGGCGTGCGGTTGGCCCGCGGCGCCGGGGATGTGCTGGATCAGGGGACGGTCGGCCCGCCCGAGGATGGGGTCGCGGGCTCCGAAGATGGCGAGGAAGGGCTTCTCCCATTGGCCCAGGGCTTTCCATGCGGCGCGATTGGCCGGGATCGCGGGATCGTTCGGTGAGGTGGGCACCAACTGGGGGAAGGCGCGGGCTCCGGCCTGATACGACTTGTCGGGGAACGGAGCGTCGTATCCGGCCCGCACTCGGGCCGGCACCCGCCGGACGGTCCCGACCGAGACGATGCGGCCGGCGGGCAGCACGGGGGAGTAGCGGGCGAAAGCCCGCCAGGCGTAGAAGGCGGGCGGGGTGGGCCGCTGCGCGGTGGGCAGAAAGCCATTCGCGACCACCAGTCGCGCGACGCGGTCACCTTGCTCGGCGGCGATGCGCAGCCCGATCAGCGACCCCCAGTCCTGCACGAACAGGGTCACATCTTTCAGGTTCAGCCGCTCGAACCACGAGGTCACCCATTCGACGTGCCGCTGATAGGTGTAATCACCGATTCGGGTGGGCTTGTCGGAGCGGCCAAAGCCGATCAGGTCGGGCGCGAGCACGCGGTTCCCGGCGTCGGCGAGCGGCTGGATCATCGCCCGGTAGAGGTAGCTCCAGGTGGGTTCGCCGTGCAGCAGCACGATCGGCGGCCCGTCCGCCGGGCCCTCGTCGAGGAAGTGCATGCGCAGCGGCTGCGTATCGCTTGCCGCCACGTCGAGGTAGTTCGCTACGAACGGATAGCCTTCCAAGTTTTCGAATCGGGCATCCGGGGTTCGTAGCACATGCATATCCAGCTCCTCCGGTGGGCGGGCGCCTTGAGTTAGCCTCTCGCGGCAACGGGAGTTCGTCTAGTGGGAGATTTCGTTGGGCTATCCGTCGACTGGACATTAAACTGGTTTGTTCATGGCGATTCGGCGTGCGGTCCTGCTCATTGCCGACATCAGCGGCTATACCCACTACATGCGGTGGAACCGCACCCACCTGGCCCACGCCCAGTTGACGGTGGCGGGGTTGCTGGAGTCGGTGATCGACGCCGGTAGAGGCCTCAAGCTGGCGAAGCTGGAGGGTGACGCCGCCTTCTTCTGGGCGCCCGACGGCGACGCCAAAGTGCTGGTGTGTGACCGGCTGTCCCGGATGCGGGAGGCGTTCATCGCGCGGCGCGAGCGCTTCAAGAAGGATGTGGCCTGCGAGTGCGAGAGTTGCGCGCAACTGGACAAGCTGTCGTTGAAGTTCGTCGTCCACCAGGGCGAGGTGGCCGAACAGCGGGTGAAGCGCCACGTGGAGCTCGCGGGCTTCGACGTGATCCTGGTGCATCGCATGCTGAAAAACCTGGTGCCAGTGGTCGAATACGTGTTGATGACCGATCCCGTCGCAGCGTGCCTCGATGAATCCGTGCGCTCGCAGTGCACACCGCTGACTCACGTGTTCGACGACATCGGGGAGACGTCGACGCACTACCTCGACCTTGCGACGGCGCAGGTTGCCCTCGCGCCGGTCCAGTCCACCTTTCTCCGCCGGTTCGGGGCGACGATGAAGCTGGAATTGACCTCGCTGCCGTTCGTGCTCGGGTTCAAGGAGCCCGCGGCGGGATTCCGCAACCTGGGTCGCGGGCCCGGGGAGATCCCGGCCTAACCCGCATCGGCGAGCGCCCGGCCCATCCGGGACACGGCCTCGGTGAGAATGGCCGCGGAGGTGGCGAAGTTCAGTCGGACGTGCCCCGCCCCGCCGGTTCCGAAAACGTGGCCGGAGCTCAGCGCCACCCGGGCGTGGTCGAGGAACCAGCGGGCGGGCCCGGACAGGTCGGCAACCACCGCGAGGCCGCCGGCGGGGTCCTCGACGAAACCGAGCTCCCGGCAATCGAGCCACGCGAGGTAAGTCCCTTGCGGCGATTGATATTTCACCGTGGGCAGGTGTTCGGCGACCAGCTCGCTCAGCAGCGTCCGGTTTCGGTCGAGGCCGCGCAGCAGGGCGTCGAGCCAGTCGCCACCGGTCCGGAAGGCTTCGGCGTGGGCGATGACGCCCAGATGACTCGGCCCGTGGCTGACCTCCTCCGGCATCCGGTGCAGATCCGCGACCGCATCCGGGCCGGCGATGGCCACCGCCGCCTTCAGGCCGGACAGGTTCCACGCCTTGGACGCGGACGTCAGGGCAAAGGCGTTCTCGGCGCCGGGGACCGTCAGGTACGGGGTGAAACGCGACCCCGGCAGGACGACGGGCGCGTGGATCTCATCCGAGACGACCCGGACGCCGAACCGGCGGGCGAGTTCGGCGACGGCGCGCAGTTCGTCGACCGTGTGCACCGACCCGGTGGGGTTGTGCGGGTTGCACAGCAAGTACGCGACCTTGCCGCCCGAAGCGCCGGCACGCGCGAACGCGTCCGCCAAGACCTCCAAGTCGATTCGGCCGCCTGCGTCAAGCGGTGCTTCGACGATCCGGCGGCCGTCGTGCGTGACGAACGCGTAGAACGGGGCATACACGGGCGGGTTGACGACCACGGCGTCACCACGGTCGGTGACCAGACGTAACAACTCGACGACGCCGAGCATGACGTCGGGAACGATCGCGGTGCGGTCGACCTCCAGGTCGTGCCATTGCCAACGCCGCGAGGCGAATTCACTGACCGCTTCGGCAAACGCAGTGCCGCAAGGGTATCCGGTGTCGCCGATGTCGATCGCCCGGCGCAGTGCGGCGGCCACCGTCGGCGCCAGGCTGACGTCCATCTCAGCAACCCAGAGCGGCAACACGTCGTCCGCGTGCGCGCGCCACTTCATGCTGGTGCGCAGCCGCAGTTGGGGCAGGGTGAGTTCCTCGAGCGGGTTAAACGTCACCCCGGCAGACTAGGTGGCGAACGCGTGCTTTGGAATCGTCAGCGGGAGGTCGACCGAACTCAGCAGCCCCGGTTCTGCGGCAACGACATACGGCACGGCGTTGACGACGCGCATCGCGGTGGCGACCATCGCGCCCGCCCCGGACGTCATGCCGCCGACTCCAGCCTTGCGCGGATCCTTCAGCGTCGCCGCCAGGGTGCAGTCGATGTCCGGGTCGCCGCTGATCATCACGCGATAGGACAGATCGCCGATCCCGGTGGGCCAGTCCGGCGCGACGTCGTGGGCGAGTCGGGTGACGTGCTCGATGACGATGGCCTCGCGGCCGTCGACCACGCCGATCGCCCGCATCCGCAGCGCGCCACACGTCCCGGCCTCGACGGTGCCCATGGCCACCTCCAGTGTCCGGTGGGTGACCGCGCGGTCGAAATATTCGCGGACTTCCTGGACGTCGACGCCGAGCGCGCCGGCAACCAACCGGATCTGCCCCTGCCACTCACCGGCGATCGCGCCCGGGAAGCCGATCCAGGGTTGGTAGTCGAGCGGCCGGCCGAAGCCCAACGCGTCGCCCATGATGTCGGGGACGCCGTAGTCGTCGTACAGGCCGATCTCGAACGCGTGGATCTTGTCGATCGACGACGACTGGGTGGACAACACGAGCGGCAGATAGTCCGCGGCGAAGCCCGGCTCGATCCCCGACGCGTACAGCGACACCTGCCCCCGCTTGGCCGCGGCGAGGAGTTGGTCGCGCCACTCGGCGGGTTCGTAGGCGTGCGGGTTGACCAGTCGGGTGGTGCTGGTCGTGACGACGTTGATGCCGGCCTCGAGCAGCCTGACGTAATCCGGGATGGCCAGCGCGTCGCGTTCCGGGCCGCTGGCGGCGTAGATCACGCAGTCGGGCTTGAGCGCGATCAGTGCATCGGCGTCGTTGGTGGCGGCCAAACCGATCGGCTCGCCGTTGGCGAGTTCGCCGGCGTCCTTGCCGTCCTTTTCCGGCGAGTGCACCCACACCCCGACCAATTCCAGGTCGGGACGACGCTGAATTGTGCGGATGGCGATCGACCCGATTCCGCCCGTCGCCCACACCACCACGCGATGAGTCGTCATCTGGTTCCTCCTCGGGTGCGTGATGAAAGCTGGGGCGGCCGTTGCCCTTACGCGGCAGGCACCCACGTTCCGATTCGGAAGCTAACAGCCGCGGGCAGGCCGGGTCAAGGGTTTAAGAGAGCAAGTACTATCCTAGTGAACAAATTTTAGGTTAGTCTGCAGCGGTGAGGATGACGCCGGCCGCCGATGTTCACCCTTAGGTTCGACATGCGGAGCCCGGGGTGGGCCGGGCCGGCCGCCGAGCTGTACCCGGCGGCAATCGAGATGTGCGCCTGGTCGGAGGCTCGGGGCGCGGTCTTGGTGGTGCTCTCCGAGCATCACGGCACCGACGACGGCCACCTACCCGCCCCGCTGACGTTGGCGTCCGCGATCGCGGCAAGGACGCGCGGTCTGGCGATCCTGCTAGCCGCCGTGCCCATTCCGTTGTGGGATCCCGTCCGGCTCGCCGAAGAGATGAGCGTGCTCGACCTCATCAGCGCGGGGCGGGTGTCGTATGCGTTCGGTATCGGACATCGACGCGAGGAGTACGACCACTTCGGCGTCGACATGGCCGCCCGCGGCCGCACGGCGGACGAAATCCTCGCCCTGCTCGGGCCGCTCGTGCGGGGTGAGTCCGTCGGATATCGCGGCCGCACAATCCGTGTCACGCCGGCGTGCGCTTCACCCGGTGGGCCGACGATGCTGATCGCCGGCGGCAGCAAGGCGGCCGCGGGGCGGGTGGGCCGCTACGGCCTCGGGTTCGTTTCCCAAACGGAGTGGCCCGGGTTGAAGGAATTCTACGAAGCGCAGTGCCGCGCTCACGGGCATGAACCGGGAATGGTCCAGTTTCCCGCCCCGGGCGTCCCCACAGCGGTTTTCGTCGCCGACGATATCGATGCGGCGTGGGACGAACTGGGGCCCCACCTGTTGCACGACGCGGTGGCGGCGGCCTCGTACCGACCCCATGACGATTCCGTCGCCAGCATCACTCGCGCCGGCAGCGTGGCAGCGCTGCGCGAAGAGGGCGGCCCGTACCGCATTTTGACCCCGGACGAGGCGATTGACTACGTGCGCGGTGGACGGCCGCTGCCGCTGCACCCGCTGTGTGGCGGCCTCGCGCCGGACGTTGCGTGGCCGTACCTGGAACGCGCGGCGGCCGCCGCCGCGCGTCCGCACATCGAGTGAGGGGAATGCCGGTGGCTATTCGTACCGTGGTGTGGTCCACCGGGGGAGTCGGGGCGATCGCGATCGACGCCGCCGCCCGCCGACCCGACCTGGAACTGGTTGGTGTCTGGGTGCATTCGCCGGACAAGGTCGGCAAGGATGCCGGCGAGTTGGCCGGCGGCGAGCCGCTGGGCGTGGTGGCCACCGACGACGCCGACGCGCTGATCGCCCTGTCGCCCGACTGCGTGGTGTACGCGGCCAGCGGTCCCGAGCGCGACGGGGCCGCGGTTCCCGACTATGTGCGCCTGCTGGCTGCCGGCATCAACGTCGTGTCGACGTCGTCGACCAGCCTGGTGTACCCGCCGTCGTATTTCGCCCCGCAATGGCGCGACCAGCTCGAGGCGGCGGCCGAGGCCGGCGGTGTGTCGTTCTACGCCTCGGGCATCTTCCCCGGGTTCGCCTCCGACCAACTCGCCCTGCTGATGACCACACAGTCCAAGAGCATCCGGCGAATCACCGCGAGCGAGGTCGCGCTCAACGACCACTACCCGGTGGCCGACGTGATGATGAACGGGATGGGCTTCGGCCGGCCGCTGGATTTCGAGCCGATGCTCAAGACGCCCGGATTCATCGAGATGGCCTGGAAGGCACCGATATTCCTGATGGCCGACGGCCTCGGGGTGGAAGTCGCGGAGGTGCGCGGGTCGCTCGACCGCGAGTTGACCGATCGCGACATCGAGGTGGCGTTCGGCACCATCAAGGCGGGCACCTGCGGCGCCGTGCGGACCCGCGCGGCGGGGGTGGTCGACGGTCGCGAGGCCATCGTGATCGAACACGTGATTCGAATGGCCCGCGACGTCGCGCCCGACTGGCCGACCTCGGACTCCGACGCGACCTATCGCGTCGACATCAACGGCGATCCCGACATCCACTGCGTGATGACGCTGGGCAGGGCCGAAGGCCATGCGGCCGGGCGGGCCGCGATGACATCCACGGCGATGCGGGTGGTCAACGCGATCCCATACGTCGTCGCGGCGCCGTCCGGCCTGCTGAGCTCGCTGGACATCCCGACGACTCTGCCGCGTTACGCCTTCGGCTGATCATGTAACGTGCACCACAAAGACGGGGCCAGCGAGGAGTCTGCCGTGTACACACTGCGCTTCGACATGCGCGATCCTGAATGGGCCGCGCCGGCAAGTGATCTGTACGCGGCGGCACCGGAAATGTGCGCCTGGGCCGAGGAGCACGGCGGCCTGGCCGCCGTGCTCTGTGAGCACCACGGGTCCGAGGACGGCTACCTGCCGTCACCGCTTCTGCTGGCCTCGGCGGTGGCCGCGCGAACGCAGCGTCTGGCGCTGAGCCTGATCCTGATCCTGCCGTTCTACGAAACCGTGCGTCTGGCCGAGGACATGGCCGTCCTCGACATCATCAGCAACGGGCGGGCGTCCTACATCCTGGCTTTGGGTTACCGGCCCGAGGAGTTCGAGCACTTCGGCGTCCCGATGAAGACCCGCGGCCGCCTCTGCGACGAGAAACTCGCGCTGCTCCGGCGACTGCTTGCCGGTGAAACCGTCGTCGACGAGGGGCGGCGGATCACCGTGACGCCGCGCCCGCTGACGCCCGGCGGGCCCGGGCTGATGTGGGGCGGCGGAACTTTGGCGGCCGCCCGTCGGGCCGGCAGGTACGGCCTGGGCATGCTGGGCAACGCCACTGCGCCGGGCATCCAGGAGGCCTACGAAGAGGCCTGCCGCGAGCACGGCCACCAGCCCGGGCCGACGATGTTTCCCAGCCGCGATACGCCCTCGGTCGTGTTCGTCGCCGACGACGTGGACCAGGCCTGGAAGGAGATCGGCGAGCATCTGCTGCACGACGTGCGAACCTATGCCGCGTGGAATCCCGGGGACGAGACGACGGCCGGCTTCTCGCACGTGAACACCGTCGACGAGCTGCGCGCCACGCCCGGCTCGCACATCATCATCTCGGTGCCGGAAGCGGTTTCGCGGGTGCGCAATGGCCAGGTGCTCAACCTGTCCCCGTTGTGCGGCGGGCTGCCACCGGACGTCGCGTGGCCGTACCTGCGGCGCGTGGGCGAAGTCGTGCTGCCCGAGGCGCTCGGGTGACTGCGCTGGCGCACTTGACTACTCGGGTTGGTTCGGTACGCCCGGGAACAGTTGTTCCGTCGGCCCGGCGGTCACCCAGCCGCCGAGCTTGGTGACCAGGTGGGGCGCGAAAACCGCGCCGTAGAGGACGTTTCCGATCACGACCACGGCGGCGACCGACAGCAGTGATGCGCCGAGGTGACTCTTCGACCTGTGCTCGGCCCACATCTCGATGACGTTGCGGCCCTGCGCGTCGGTGCGGCCCAGCAGATAGGTGAACACCATCATCTGGATGGCCATCGCAAGGGAGTCATAGAGCGGGTACTGATGCACCGTCCCCTCGCGGATCGCCAGCCCCGGAATCACCCGGCCGTAATAGAACACGCCGAGCTTGGCGCCCAGGTACCCGTTGAAGAAGAGCGCCCAGCAGAAGCCGACCACGAGACCGACCACCAATAACGTTGGCGGCCTGCGCCATCCGAATCGGTCGCTCAGCCACCGTCCGAGCGCCGTGCCCGTCACGGCCGGCAGCACGAAGTAGGAGATGTAGCCGACGGGAACGAAGAGGGGCAGGCCGCCCCAGGTCACGTTCAGCGGCCACCACGACGGCATGCGTGGGATGGCAGGCGGGAACTGCGCGTACATCGCCCAGTCGTAGGGCGCCTCGATCCACGAGAACGAGATCGCCGAGATGCACAGCAGCAGGAGTGGGTGCAGGCGTCGCCGGCGAACGCTCAGGTACACGCCGAGGGCGGTGAACCCGATGCCCCCGACGAGCGCGAAGTCGCTGGCCGCCTGCATTACGGGCGTCATCTGGGAGCTCACTGGTCGTGTCCTGGAGTCCGACGGGCCTGCGGGTCGAAACGCAGCACCAGCCCGAAGATCAGGACGATCAGGCCGAACAATGTGCCCAGCATGATGACAGCGCCCACGGCCGCACCCCATTCCCATCCGAGCTCGACTCTTGAGATAGTGCACACTACTCTAAAGGCAAGTCAACCATCGGCAAGGAGCGAACGTCAGTGGCGCAACGGCCTTCCCCGAAGACGAGCACCACGGTTGCGGCCACCCGCCGGCCCCGTGGCGCCCCACGCGGGCTGCTGCTCGATGCCGCGCGGACGCTCTTCGCGCGCCGCGACTACCGCAGCACGACCACCCGCGAAATCGCCCAGGCCGCAGGGGTCACCGAACACCTGCTGTTCCGTCACTTCGGTTCGAAGGCGGCGCTGTTCCGCGAGGCGCTGGTCTTGCCCTTCACGAGCTTCGTCGACGAGTTCGGCCGGACCTGGCAGGCCGTCGTCCCCGAGGAAACCGACGAGGACGAACTCGCGCGGCATTTCGTCGGGCAACTCTACGACGTGTTCGTCGAACACCAGGGTCTGCTGTTGACGCTGATGGCGTCCGAAGCGCTCAGCGACGAGGAAGCGGCCGACGCCGGCATCCCGGAGGTCCGGCGGGCGGTCGGGGCGCTCGGCCGGATCAGCGCGGAGGGCATGAACCTGCGGGGATTGCGGGCGGACCATCCGGACCTGCCGGCCCACTCGACGGTGGCGATGATCGCCGGGATGGCCGCGTTGCGCTCCACCTATTTCGGTGCCAGGCCGCCGTCGAGACAGGTGATCGTCGAGGAACTCACCCAGGCCGTTCTGCACGGCTTCCTGCACCGAAACGACTGAGCGAAGGGGACTGAGCATGACGGGCACCAGCACGATCGACCTGTACTACGACCCGTTCGACTCCGGCATCGACGACAACCCGTACCCGGTGTGGAAGCGCATGCGCGAAGAGGCGCCGCTGTACTACAACGAGAAATACAACTTCTACGCGCTGAGCCGCTACGAGGACGTGGCGCGCGAACTGCACAACTGGCAGACCTACCGATCGGGTCGCGGGACCACCGCCGACATCTTGTTCGCCAATATCGAAGTGCCACCGGGCATTCTGCTGTTCGAGGACCCGCCGCTGCACGACCTGCACCGGCGCCTGCTGTCGCGGGTCTTCACGCCGCGGCGCATGCTGGCCGTCGAGGACCTCGTCCGCGGGTTCTGCGTCCGCGAGTTGGATCCGCTGATCGGCGCGGGCGGATTCGACTTCATCGCCGATCTCGGTGCCATGATGCCGATGCGGACCATCGGTTACCTACTGGGCATTCCCGAACAGGACCAGGCCACGATTCGCGATCGCGGCGGGGCCTACATCGAGTTGTCCGACGAGCGCGACCCCGCCGCGGTCAACGCCAAGCTGTTCGAGGAAAGCATCGTCGTGTTCGCCGAGTACATCGAATGGCGGGCCGATCACCCGTCCGATGACCTGATGACGGACCTGCTGCAAGCCGAGATCGAAGAACCCGACGGCACGCGGCGGCCCTTGTCCCGGACCGAGGTGCTGGCCTACACCGCCATGATCGCCGGCGCGGGGAACGAGACCACGGCCCGGCTGATCGGCTTCATGGGTCAGCTGCTGTCCGATCACCCGGATCAACGCCGCGAACTGGTCGCCGACCCGTCGTTGATCCCCGGCGCGGTCGAGGAGACGCTGCGCTACGAGGCGCCCTCGCCGGTGCAGGCCCGGTACGTGGCCGAGGACGCCGAACTCTACGGCCGCGTCGTGCCGGAGGGCTCATACATGTTGTTGCTCAACGGTTCCGCCAACCGGGACGACCGCCGGTTCGCCGACCCGGACCGCTATGACATCCACCGCGAGGGCGGCCACCTGAGTTTCGGCCAGGGGCTGCACTTCTGCCTCGGCTCGGCGCTGGCCCGGATGGAAGGCCGGGTGGCACTCGAGGAGGTCCTCAAACGCTGGCCCGACTGGGAAGTCGACTATGCCAACGCGCAACGGGCACACACCGCCAGCGTGCGCGGGTGGGCCCGCCTGCCGGTCGTGACCGGGTAAACAGGGCTCGCCCCGCCGAGTGTGAAGTTAGTTTCACGCTGGCCCTCGAGCGTGAAGTTAGTTTCACGTTCGGGCAGGTGAATAACGACTGCGATAGGCCAGCCGAGCTAGGAAGCGCTTTGGTCCACCAGCACCGCGCCGTCGGGTTGGTTGCCGAGCGTCTGCAGCGCAATGTCCCCACCCTGGGCCGTCAGCCGGACGATCTGGGCCAGCTGCCCCGGCGCGTCGCATTGCAGGTAGTGGTCCGCGCCCGGCACCACCCAGTAGCGGTTGCGGCCGGGCTTGGTCTTCAGATACGTGTGCCAGACGTGGTTGGGGACGCGCAGCGGCGCGACGTTGTCGTGTAGCCCCCACACCACCGTGGTGTTGACCGGGCTGGTGGAAAGCGCCTCCAGCCAACCCGTTTCGTCGGCGGCGCGCTCGTGCAGGTATTGGATGGTGTCGGGCAACACGCGGATCCCGTCGTTGTGGGCGAAGCACTTCGCCAACGCGGCGATCTCGGGGTCATCGAGCGTGCGCCGCGGCATGAACGTGCTGGCGCCCAGGCCGGCCGCCAGCATCTCCGGCGTCGTCGCCGCGGCGGTGGGCCGCCCGGTGTCGGGGTCGAGCAGCGCGGTCTGGAAGGCGGTGAGGTTGGACAGCGGCAGGTAGATGTTGGCGTTGGTCACAATGAGGTCGACGGGCACGACGGGCGGATCCAGCGCCGCCAGCATCTCCAGCGCGATCATGCCGACGCTGCTGCCGCGATCGTGGGTGAGCATGCGGAATTCGGTCAGTTTCCATAGCTGGGTGATCGCGTAGACGAGCAGCCGCGCGTCGTCGTAGAGCGAATACACATACGGCTCAGTGGGTTTGTCGGACAGGCCGTAGCCGGGAAAGTCCAGCAGGTGGATGTCGAACTCCGAGCCCAATTCGCCGGCGAGGGCGAAATAGTCGATGCTCGACGTGGGAAAGCCGTGCACGAGCACCAGGGCGGGGGCGCCCGGGGTGCCGCAGCGGCGACTGAACACCGCGACCTCGTGCGCATCGTTGGCGGCGGTCGTCGACCGCCACCGCAGTTCCGTACCGCCGGTTTGCCACTCCTCGAAGATGTCCAAGCTGCCAGCATCGCAGAGCTCAGGGCGATAGACAACCATGCCGCTAACGCAAGCCCGCGGCGGGGCGCCGCGGTTACGGGCAGGTGACGTGGATCCCGAAAGTCACCGCGCGCGTGCCACTTTGGCCGGGGGTGGTCGCCTGGCCCGTCCCCGTCACGGTGTAGCTCTTGCCCTGCTTGGTTGCCTGCACCTGGGTTGCGGACCTGGTTGCCTGGTAGGGCAGCTGATACTGACCGGTGCTCAGCGCGAGCGAGACGGCGAATCCGTCCACCATGGGCGGTTTCTCGTCCGACAGGGCCAGCGAAACGGACGCCGTGTCGTCGTGCACGCTGATGTGGGTGGTGAGGTCCCCGGATTCCGGCGGCGACGCGTCCGGTTGGGCCGCCGAACTGGTGCAGGTGACCTCCGCGGTCATCGTGTGCTTGTTGCCGTCGATCATGACCGTGGTGCTCGGGGGAGTCGGACTCGAACTCGGGGCCGACGCCTGCTGGCTTCCTTTGCCGGAGCAGCCGGACAGACCGGCGGCCAGCACCAGCCCGGCCGCCACGAGGATGTACGGATTCTTCATCTCACCTCCTTGCCAGCGGCGACTATAGATCCCCTTCGTTTCGGGAAGGTCTCATTTCTCTGGCGACCAGTCAACCGCAGGGTTTACCGCCAGGCTTCCCAGCTGACCATGCTGCGTAGCGGCCCGGCGAACAGCGGCCGTACGGCCGATGACCGCCACCGCTGTTCGATGACGGGGGCCAGCGCGTCGGTCGTGGTCAGCGGGTCCTCATCGAGGTAGATGACGGTGATGTACTGGTGGTCGGTGCGCCATCCCCGGGGCAGGTGGCTCCAGCCCGCGCTGGAACCGAAGGTCCACGCGCCGGCCGTGCCGCGCACGGCGAGCAGCGCGGGGTGGTGCTCGGTGTGCAGCCATTGCAGCCAATCGTCGGGGCGGCGCCCGTCGACGGGTTCCTCGACGATCAGCACGACGCCGCGGTGCGGCCGAAACGGCACCACCTCGGCGGAAACCAACGCCCGCGGCGCGGATTGCCACTGCAGCAGGCGCAGACCGGCCACCTGTAAGGAGGGCCGGACGACGGGAAACCGACCGTTCTCGCGCAGCGCGCGGCCGAGCGTGACGAAGTCGTCGAAGGTCTCTTCCACGGGGTCACCGACGAGGTAGTGCACCGCGTTGCCGATCTCGCCCAGGGCACCGTTGGCCGCCAGGCGGTGCGCGGGGTAGTCGCCGTCGGCGATCCAGCGCAGCCCGTACACGATGCCGGGCAGTTGGTATTGCTCCGGCATGTGATCGAGCAGGTGCCAGCGCAGGTAGCTGCCGTCGTCATCGGCCGGCGCGGCGGCGGTGAGGCTGAAGATGCCTGCCCTGATGCGTATCACGGTCCGCCGCCGGGGGAGTGCAGCTCGGCGAGCGCGTGCAGATGGTCCAGGTAATGCTGCAGCGACGTATGCCGGAAGACGGCGGGCACGATGGTGGCGCCGTGCGCGGCGGCCTCACCGATGGCATCGCGGGTGCGCTCCGGCTCGTCGATGGGGTCCAGCGGTGCCGGCGGTGGCAGGACGACCTCGAACCCGGGCCGAAGGTCGAAGCGGCTCAACCAGTCTCGCGCTTCGCGCAGGCTCACGCTGAAGGGCGCCCAACCGTCGGCCAGGCTCGCGGCGCGGCGCAGCGACCGCAGGGTCCGGCCGCCGACCCAGATGGGGACTCGGTCCTGCACGGCGCACGGGTCGACGACCATGCCGCCGAACGAATAGAACTCGCCGCGGTAAGCGGGTTCGGGCACCGACAGCGAGGCGCGCAGCGCCCTCAGCGCGTCGTCGCCTCGCGGTCCGCGGTCGTCGAACGGTGCGCCGATGAGGTCGAACTCCTCTTTGAGGCTGCCGACGCCGACCCCCAGGACGAGCCTGCCGCCGCTGACCTTGTCCAGCGTGCCGTAGCGCTTGGCGATCTCGAGCGGATGGTGGTATCCGAGCACCAGCACGTTGGTGGCCAACCGGATTCGCCGGGTGCGGGCGGCCAGGTAGCCGAAGGTCGCCAGTGGATCCCAGTAGCGGGTGCCGCGGCGGTGCGTCTCGGCGGCGGGCAGGGCGATGTGTTCGCTGCAGGTCAGGTGGTGGTAGCCGAGCCGATCGGCGGCTTCGGCGACCCGCGTCAGGTCCTCGATGGATGCGGTTTTCTCCCAGTCGCCGCTGGCGTTCGGAAACATCGTCACCACGGGGGTGGCCACCGAGAGTCGTGGGGCGCTCATCCCTGCATGTATCCTCCGGCGTCGACGGGGATCGATTGCCCGGTAATGGTCCGGCTTTCGTCGCTGGCCAAAAACAGCGCCAGGTTGGCGACGTCGTCGGGCGTGGAGATATCCTGCAGGGCAACGCCTTTGACGGACCTATCGCGTTGGGTCGCAAAGTCGACGCCGCGTTCGTCGGCGGTGCGCTGCACCCATCGGCGCCACAGCTCGGTGTCGATCGAGCCGGGCACGATGCAGTTGCACCGGATCCCGTATGGGCCGACCTCCAGCGCCACGGTCTTGGTGAACGCCCGCAGTGACGCCTTCGCGGTGACGTAGTGGCTCTTGCGGACGATGCCGGAATAGCCCGCCGTGGAGGAGAAGTTCAGGATGACGCCGCGACGGCGCGCCAACATCGACTGGTTGAGCACTTCCCGGGTGCACAGCATCGCCGCGGTGACATCGACGGCGATGGTGGCGTTCCAGTTGTCCAGGGTCTGCTCCCAGATCCAGCGGTCCTCTCCGGGCGTGGCGGCGTTGTTGCACAAGATGTCGACGTGGCCGAATTCGTCGACGGCGCGGGCCACCATGGCCGCGACGTCGTGCTCGTCGGTCACGTCGGTGCGCATCGCGATCGCACCGGGGCCGGCCGCGTCGGCGGCGGCGCGGACGAGCTCTTCGCGGCGCGCCGCCAGCAACACCTTGGCGCCTTCACCGACGAACCGCGAGCCCAGCACGGGTCCCAGACCGGTGCTCGCCCCGGTGATGATCGCCACCTTGCCGTCGAGGCGGCCCGTCATGGCGCAGTCACCTTGCGGGCACACATGTCTCGAGCCACGCGTGGATTCGTTCGGCGACGGCACGCCACCCGGGGTCGAGCATCATGTCGTGGCTCATCTTAGGGAAGAACTCGGCTTGGGTGCCGTAGGCGGCCGCGGTGGCCCGAACTTCCCGCACGGTGAAACAGATGTCATCCTCGGCTCCCAGCACCAGCAGCGGTGTTTTCACGAGATCTGGCTGGGGAAGCTTGCGCCACAACATGTCGATCGCGATCCTCAGCGCGAACTCTTCGTCGAGTGCCGCGGCGTAGCGCGCCACATCGGCATCGGCGGCCCACTGCGAGAAGAAGGTTTCGCGAGCCAATTCCGGTGTGCCGCCGACGCCGCGCAACGACCTGGTCCTGGCCAGGCCGCTCGTGGTGTACCACGGGTGGCGCTTGAGCCTGCGCGCCAGGAAGCCCAGGATCCCGCTGGGGGGAACCGAGGCGAGCAGCACGGCCGCGGCCGCCTCGTGTGTTTCCAGGTATTTCTGCACCACGAAGCCGCCCATGGAGTGGCCCACCACCACCGGCCGCCCGGGCAGCCCGTCGGCGACCGCGGCGACGTCCGCGACGAAGTCCGTGATCGAGCAGAACCGCATCGACCGCGGCGCCGGGCTGTTTCCGTGACCCCGCAGGCTCACCGCGAGCGCTCGGTGGCCCTTGTCCGCGAAGAAGTCCAGGAAATGCTCGTCCCAGCACCAGGCGCCGTGCCAGGCGCCGTGCACGAATAACACCGGCGGCTTGCGGGATTCGCCGCGCGGCGGTCGTTCGATCACTTCGAGCATGAGCGTGACTCCTCCGTGGGCCGCGCCCCGGGTCGGCTGCACCGCCGCTGAGACTAGCCGCTGGCCCACCCATGCAGGGCGGGAATCAGCAAAGGTGCGCCGAAGGACGCCCGGACGGGCGTTTACTGGGCCGGTGGCTGCTGACGCGGATCGCGGCACGACGCGCGTGCTGGTGTTGTCGGCCTTACCGGCCGAGGCCGACGCGGTGTTGTGCCACACCGCGCTCGATCCCGACCCGGTGGTGGTCGCCGACCGCCGGCACTTCTATCGCGGCTCGATCGCCGGCACGAGGGTGATCGTGGCGATGACCGGCATCGGCCTGGTGAACGCGGGGGAGGCCACCGCGGCCGCCTTCGCCCGCTTCCCGCGCGGGGGCTCCGATGCGATTGGCGCGGTGGTGTTTTCGGGTGTCGCCGGCGGGGCGGGCCGCACCAGGATCGCCGACGTCGCCGTGCCGGCCCGCTGGAGCCTGGACCATGGCGAAACGTTTCGCCCGGTCGACCCCGGCATGCTGGCCACGGCCGAAAGGCTCTCCGTGGCACTGGACGGCGCGATCGGCCGGATCGATCTGCGGCGCAGGCCGCGCGTCGTCGTCGGCGGTGACGGTTGCAGTTGGGACAACAACAACGGGGTGGCGTTTCCCTGTATCCCGAACGGCGGCGACGTTTTCGGCTGCCAGCCCCGCACTGTGCCCGACCGGTCCCTGCGGTACACCGGCAATTTCCGGCAGGCGGCGGGCCGCTGGCTGAGGAGCGCCCTGATCAGCAACCTGCACCTCGTCTCGACGTCGGACCCGGCCTTCGAGGCGACGGACATGGAGACCGCGGCCGCGCAGGCCGTGGCCGACGCGCACGGGGTCCCCTTCCTCGGCATCCGGGGCATCACCGACGGGCCGGGCGATCCGCTGCACCTGCCGGGCTTTCCGGTTCAGTTCTTCTGCTACAAGGGAATCGCGGCGACCAACGCGGCCCGGGTCACCGCGGCCTTCCTGGAGAGCTGGCCCGGTGTCTGATCGTTACCGTGGGCCGCGGGCGACCGCGCGGCCCGGGTCCGAGCACCACTCGGACCACGACCCGGGAAACAGCGCCGCCTCCCGGCCCACGGCCGCGAGCGCGGCGACCGTGACGCTGGCGGTGATGCCCGACCCGCAATAGGCACCCACCGCGCCGTCATGGTCGATCCCGCGGTCGGCCAGCAGCCGGGTGAGCGCGGGGCCGCCGGCGAACGTGCCGTCGTCGGCCAGGACGGCGGTGCTGGGCAGGTTGTGGGCGCCGGGGATGTGGCCGGCGGCGGGGTCGAGTGGTTCGACCTCTCCGCGGAAGCGTTCGGGTGCGCGCGCATCGAGGAGCGTCATGGTGCCGGCGCCGGCCTGTTCGGCGGTGAGGGTCGGCAGGGCACCGGCATACAGATCACCGTGCGGCACAGTCACATTCCCGGGGTGCGGGGTCACCTCGCCGGTTTCCAGGTTCCGCCCGGCCTTTCGCCAGGCGGCCAGGCCGCCGTCCAGGATGCGGACGTCGGGCAGCCCGGCCGTCCTCAGCACCCACCAGGCGCGCGCCGAACCGGCGCGATTCCAGTCGTCGTAGACCACCACCGGTGAATCCTGTCGGACTCCCCATCGGCGCGCGGCGGCCTGCAGCCTGCCTCCCGACGGCAGCGGATGGCGGCCGCGGTCCGGGATCGTGTGATCGCTGAGTTCCTCCTCGAGGGACGCGTACACCGCGCCCGGTAGGTGGCCCTGCAGGTAGGCGGGCCGCCCGTCCGGTTCGTCGAGCCGCCACCGCACGTCGAGGATGGCCACCGGTTCGCCGGCCTCGATGAGCGCGGCGAGCCGCGCGACGCTGATCAACACCTGGTCCCGGGCTGTCACCGCTTCGCCTCCCGATCGTCTGCACCGAGCCTAGCGGCCGCGCGAAATGCGGCCTCGCTCCGCAAAAGCGTCCGACTGGCTAATTTACCGACCAGCGGTCTGTTATACCGACCAGCGGTCGGTTATGCTCCCTCGAGACTATGGAGGAGGCGCAATGAGCACATCCGGGCAACCGCAGACCCGTACCCGCATGTTCGCCCGTGTGTTGGGCCCGTACCTCACGATCGTGCCCACCACGGTCGCGGTCCGGGGCTCATACATGCAGGAACTGTTCACGGAGTTCAAGGCAAATCCGATGTGGCCCTGGCTCTATGGGGCCATTCTGTTGATGGGCGGCATCTTCATCATCGCCTTTCACCAGTATTGGCGCGGCCCTGCGGCGATCATGGTGTCCGCCGTGGGCTGGTTTTTCTCGATACGTGGAGTGCTGCTATTGACCGTGCCAAGGGCGTACGACGCGGCCGGCAACGCCATTTACAGCTCGGGTGCGACGGTGGCGATATGGGTGCTGTTCATCTGCCTCGCCTCCACCGGGCTCTACCTGACGTACGTCGGATGGAAGCCAGAGCGTGCCGCGGGTAGTTAAGCATCCCGACGTCCGGCGCGTGGAGCTGCTTGACCGGGCGACAGCGCTTTTTCTGCGTGATGGTTATGACAACGTCAGCCTCAACGATCTGATCGCCGACGCTGGGGTCTCCAAAGGTGCCTTCTACCATTGGTTTCCGTCGAAGGACGCGTTGATCGCCGCATTGGCCGAGCGCAGCGCGCGCGATGCGTTTGCCGGTGTCGAGGCCGCCGTCGCCGCCTGTGGCGGTGACGCGCTGGCCCGGCTGAACGCGGCGCTACGGGCCGGGTTCGACGTCAAGATGGAGATGGGTGTGCCGGAGCATCTGGCCGCAATGGCGTCGTTGCTGCGCCCGGACAACGCCCACCTCTACGGACGAATACTGGCCGTCGAAGAAGCGCTAGTCCTGCCGTTGCTGACCCGCCTGATCAACGATGGGGTCGCCGACGGTGTCTTCGGCACCTTCGACCCCGAAGGCGTCGCCGACATGATCTACGGGCTCGCCGCGCGCACCAACTCCGCGATCCTCAAGGTGTTGCAGGCACCTGACGAGGCCGCCCGTGAACGCGAGATCGACAGCATGGCAAAACGTTTCAAGCTGCACGGGCTCGCGACCGATCGCATCCTCGGACTGCCGGACGGCAGCGTCACCACACTCACGCGAGCGCAGGTCGAAGCGCTGGTGTCCGCGCTGCCAGGCAACTGGTCGCAGGCCAAAGCATGACCTTGCAGCTTCCGGCCCTCACGCCCGCGCAAGAGAGCCTGGTTCTCACCCTCGGGGGGCAGCGCCCTCGACTGCCGCTTGCCGCGGCCCTGTCTGGGCGACACCATGGCCGACGAGGTTCTGACGGAAGCGGGCTACGACCTGGCCCGGTTTCCCGCGCTGACAACCAAGTTCCTTGACCCGCCCCCCTTCAGCCGCAGCGATGGGTCGGCAGCATCAAACTGGTCGACGAAATTCTCCTCACCCGGGCCCCGGGGTTGCGCAGCTTCCACCCTTGCTGCGCGCGACGGCACGGCTGGCGGCTCCCAGCGCGCGCATTTCCCGGCTGGTCGGCACCGTAGTGGTTGTCTACCGATTCTGAGTTCGCGACCATTTCCCATTTCCACCGTGGGCGGCGAATGTCGGGCCATTCGGTTGGGCGGAGGTCCCTGAACTAATGGGTCAAATGGCCCTAGCGAAAAGAAAATGTGCGAGACACGGTGAATTCTTCGGAGTCGATTAGCGGCAAATGGTTTTGCCGCTCGAACGAGGAGGAATACCGGTGAAGATCAGCAGGACGATCATGGCGGTAGCAGCCGTCGTAATGACCGCCATTGGTCTGAGCAGCGCACCGAGCGCATCGGCCACCACCTATCCGGTGGTCGGCAAACTGGGCAGCGAACTGACGATGACCGACACCGTCGGACAGGTTGTCTTTGCATGGACGGTCAGCAACCTCCAGCCCAGCACCGACCCCACCCCCGGCTACACCCCGGCCGGCAAGCTGTGGGAAGCCACGGCTACCGTCAGGTCAATTCGGGGCACCGTCACTCCAGCGATTTCCCAGTTCAACGCCGTCGCCCCGAATGAGGCCGCCTATCGGGTTCTGTGGTACGTCGCGAGCCCGACGAACATCAGCGGGGCAACCATTCCTGACGGTGCGCAGGCGACCGGCAAAATCCACTTCGACGTTACGGGTCCAGCGCCGACCATGGTGACGATGAACAACGGGATGGAAGACCTGCTCATTTGGGGGCCGTAAGCCCTCGGCCCCGCGGCGAGACCGCGCGCGGGTGAGGTTATGCGGTGTTCTCGGATTCGGGGCGCGGATCCTGCAGCGCCGGCGCCCCCAACGAGGCCAGCATGCCCGTCGCCGCCCGGTGCCAGGTGAAGTCCTCGGCGCGGCGGCGGGCCGAGACGCGGCGGTAGTGCTCGGGACGGCTGGTGACCGCGCCGACCGCCCGCGCGATCGCGGCCGGGTGGTTGTCCGCCGAAGCGCCGCTGTCCGGGGTGATGATCTCGGTCAACGCCGAGGTCCGGGATACCACCGCCGGTGTGCCGCAGGCCAGTGACTCCAGCGCGGCCAGCCCGAACGTCTCGTGCGGCCCCGGGGCCAGCGACACGTCGGCGGAGGCCAGCAGCCCGGCCACCGTGTGACGATCGGAGACGAATCCGGTGAAGTCCACCGGCAGCCGGGCGGCCTGCCGTTCCAGCCTGGCCCGCAACGGGCCCTCGCCCACGACGACGAGCCGGGCGTCGACGCCGGCATGGCACAACTCGCCGAGCGCGTCGATGCTGCGGTCGACGCGCTTTTCCACCGACAGCCGGCCACAGTGAACCAGCAGCAACTGGCCCGGCGCGGCCCAGCGGCGCCGTACCAGGTACGAGTGTCGGCGCGGGTGGAACGTCTGCAGATCCACGCCCAGCGGGACGGTCACGGTGTTCGTCGCGCCGATGCGGTCGAATTCCTCACGCGCGAAACCGGTCGTGCACACCACCGTGTCGTAATCGGCCGCCGTGCGCGCGTTGGCCAGGTCGGCGAACTTGATCGCGGTGCGACGCGGAAGTACCTGCCCCACAAGGCGATCCAGCCGTTCGTGGGAGATCATGACCGTCGTGGCGCCGTGGTTGCGGCCCCACCGGCCCAGCGACCGCAGCGTGAGCCGGTCGGACACCTCCAACGCGTCGGGCCGCAACGCCTCCAGCAGCGACTTGACCGGGCGGGGCAAGACCGCGCGGTAGCCACCGGTGAGCGGAATCAGCCGCGCCGGCAGGGTGATTCGCACGACGCCGGTGCGCAGCTGACTGCGCTCGGCGCGCTGGCCGGGGACGATCAGGAACACCTCGTGCCCGTTGGCGCAGTATTCGGCGCCCAGCCGGTCCACCGCGGTGCGAAGGCCGCCGGAGCGAGGGCCATAGAAGTTGGCGACCTGTACTACGCGCATACCGTGAGGACACGCGGTGCGCGTGTGCGTTCAACAATGTGGACTTGACGCTGGCCTGAACAGTCCATGAATTCCGCCGATCGGGCTACGTTCGCTCACCCCTCGGGCCTTCGGCTTTGTCGATTCGGTCGGCGATGTCGGCGCCGGACAGCCGCGCGTCGAGGAAGTCGCCGGAGGTGGGCAGGCTCAGATGCAGTTGTGACGCCCCACTGATCGCGACCTCTCCCCGCTCGAGGGTGAAGTCGAGGATGTGTCCCCCGCCGGTGCGGTCGGCGTTGAGGAAGTGCAGGTGATAACCGGCGACGGAGATGCCTTGCTCGAAGTCGGGGGTGCGGAACCCGACCACCGTGCCCGTGACGTCGGTGAAGACGGTCTCGGCCTGTTCCTCGGTGGCTTGGGTCAGCGGGGGGTAGGGCGGCTTCTGCGCCATCACGGTGCGGGTGTGCAGCTCGGCGAAGCGCCCGGTGATCCGGACGGCGTAAATGAGGTTGGGGCTGGTGATTTGGCGGTCGATGGCGGCCGTCAGCTCGGTCCGGGTGGTGCGGCCGTGGATCGCGATCTCGAGGTCGTTGTGGAATCGGGTGACCGCCGCGAACGGGCTGCGGTCGGTCGGCGCTGCCCGGCTGGCGGAGCCGTCGGCGCGCAACCGGTAGCAGACGCCGTCGAGAATGACCATTTCGCCGTCGAGGTGATTGAAGGTGCCCAGCCCGAAGTCGCCGTGGCTCAGGATCTCGGCCACGGTGACGTCGCCGTCGTAGACGCCCTCCAGTAGGGCGCCGATGGTCGAGAACTGGTACACCTCGGCGTCGTTCGCGCGTTGATGGGTGAGCAACGTTGCCGCCCAATGGCGGAAGCGTTCGTAGGCGCCGGTAGGGGTGTCCATGGTCCTCATTCGAAGGGGTCGTCGTGCAGGTGTGCGGCGAGATCGGTGTTGCGGCTGTAGTCCACCGGGACGTCGATCAGGGAAGGGCCGTCCTCGGCCAGCGCCTGGCGCAGGGTGGTGGTGAATTCGTCCAGCGTCGTCACCCGATAGCCGCGCGCACCGAAGGCCGTCGCGTAGGAGACCAGGTCGTAGTCGCTGAGCTCCACACCGGACTTGCGGTCGTACTTGAGCACCTCCTGGAAGCCGACCATGTCATAACTGTTGTCGCGAAACACGATGTGGGTGAAGGTCAGCCCCAGATGCGTGGCGGTCGCGAGTTCCTGGGCGGAGAACAGGAATCCGCCGTCGCCGGAGACGGACACCACCTGCGTGCCGGGACGCACCAGACAGGCCGCCATGGCCCACGGCAGCGCCACGCCCAGGGTCTGTTGCCCGTTGGAGAACAGCAGCCGCCGCGGCTCATACACGCGAAAATGGCGGGCCATGTAGATGTAGACCGAGCCGATGTCGCAGGTGATGGTGGCGGTGTCGTCGAGTTCTTCGCGCAGCCGCAAGAGGACGGCGACGGGGTTGAGGGCTGGGCCTTCGGGCGCCGCCTGCGCGGCCGCTAGGTCGATGTCGTTCAACGCTTTTCGCTGCGCGGCGATCTCGTTGCGGTAGTCGCCGGTCAGGGTCAGGCCGGCGAGCTGGCCGGTCAACGAGGTGAGGGTGGCGGCGATGTTGCCCCGCAGTTCGAGGGTGGGTTGATAGTGGTTGTCGATGTCGGCCGGAACCGAGTCGACGTGCACGACGGTGCGGTGCACGTCGGTGTTCCACAGCACGGGGTCGTATTCGACGGAGTCGTATCCGATGGTGACCAGGACGTCGGCGTGGGCGAGGACGACGTCGCCGGGCTGATTGCGGAACAGCCCCACCCGGCCCAGGAAGTTGTCCTCGAGCGCGCGGGAGATCACCCCCGCGGCCTGGAAGGTTTCGACGACGGGCAACCCCGTGGTGGCGACCAGGGCACGCAATGCCAGGCAGCTGTCGGGGTCGGCGCCGCGCATACCGACCAACAACGCCGGCCGGCGCGCGGCGCGGATCAGCTCGGCCGCCTTCGCGACGGCCGCTGTCGGGGCGGCCGCTAACGGCGGGATCGGTTGCGGCCCAGGGATGTTTGCCGCGGTAGGGGCGGCCAGGACGTCGGCGGGCAGCACCACGGCGGCGGCTCCGCGCGGTTCGCTGAGTGCGGCGCGAAACGCACCGATGGTGGCCTCGGCGGCGTTGCCGGGGTCGTTGACCTCGCCGGTGAATTTGGTGACCGTCCTGAGCATCGCGGCGGCGTCCATGGACTGGTGCGTGCGTTTGAGCCGGTCCTCCCGGCGCACCGCGCCGCACAGCGCGACCACCGGATCCTGTTCGGTGTTGGCGGTCAGCAGGCCGGTGGCCAGGTTTGTGGTACCGGGGCCCGACGTCACCAGCACCACGCCGGGGATCCCGGTCAGGCGGCCGATCGCCCCGGCCATGAAGGCGGCGTTCTGTTCGTGGCGGCACACCACCAGCGGCGGGCCGGAGTCCAGCAGGGCGTCGTAGACGGCGTCGATCTTCGCGCCCGGCACGCCGAAGACGTACTGCACTCCCTGCGCCGACAAGACGTCCACGATCTTCTGCGCGCTGCGCACGGGCTCACCGGGGTTCGTGGGGGCCATGCACCCAGCCAAGCACGGGTCGGGGCGTGTTGCAGAACGGCCAGGTCGAGAAGGGGGTATCACGACCACCGCGAATTCACCTCCGAGGTGTCGTGGAAGGGCGCTCTGGAGGCGTTCGCGGAGGGCTACCATTTTCCGTTTGTCCACGGGGAGAGCCTGATTGGGCAGAACGCGCTGCCGAACGTGGCGATCTACGACGAATACGGCAAGCAACATCGGCTCGGATTTCCGTTCAACTGGATCGCCAACCTGGACGCCGACCCCGGCGGGTCATGGGACGTCCGGGACAACATGGGACTGATCTACTGGATCTACCCGAACCTGATCCTGGCCAACAGCAACGTCGGGGTGGAGGTCATCGACATCCTGCCCGCCGGCACCCCGACCCGCTGCACCGTGCGGCACAGCTGGTTGGCGCGGGTCCCGGCGACCACCGACGACCAGCGGCACGGCTACGACATGATCTACGACGCGGTACACGCGGCGGTGCGCGACGAGGATTTCGCGATGCTGCCGCAGTGCGGCGAGGGTGTGCGCCGGGGCCAACATGACCATATGGTCATCGGCCGCAACGAGATCGGCGTTCAGCACATGATCAACGTGTTCGCGGGCGAAACCGGGATCGCGTTGATTTAAGCTCTCATGCGAACATCTTCGACGTGAGGGCACCGTAGATGCGCAGACATGGCTGGGCCGGCGCGCTGCCGTCGAGCGACGACGAAGCCATCGCCCGCATCGTCGCGGCGGCGAGCCGCGCGATCGAGCAGTCGGGCCCGGACATCACCATCAGCGACATCGCACGCGAGCTGGGGGTCACCCGGCAAACCGTGTACCGCTATTTCCCGAGTACCGATGCGTTGCTGGTGGCGACCGCGTTGTCGGAGGCGGGCCCCGCCCTCGACCGGTTGGCCGCCCACGTGGCGGACATCCGCGACCCCGCCGAGGCGGTGGTCGAGGGGATTGCGCACACTCTGGAACTGCTTCCCCAGGACAAGTACCTCGGGCTGCTTCTGACCTCCGAGAAGGCAGTGTTCTACTCGGCGAGCGTGACCTCCGATGTCGCACTGGCGCTCGGCCGCTCCATCATCGACCGCTTCAACGTCGACTGGGACAGCGTCGGCATCACCGGCGACAGGCGCGACGGCCTGGTCGAATTCATGCTCCGGATTCTGCAGTCCTTCATCGTCGACCCCGGACGACCGCCTCGGTCGGGCGCCGAGCTGCGGGAGTACCTGCGCCAGTGGGTCGCTCCGGCGATCGCCCACTTCCAGCCCGTCGACGGAGATTCGAGTGTGCGCTCGGGGCCTCGAGTGTGCGCTCAGGGCGGCGACACGCCGAGCGACGCCGCCATAGGCGCACACTCGGCGAATTTTTCCACCTAACCGCTGGACCGCGGCCCGAACCAGCGCCGCAGCGCCGCGTGCAGGCGGGCTTCGTCGGCCGCCCCGAATTCGCTCGCGGCCCAGGCGACGTACCCGTCGGGCCGAATCAGCAGTGCGGCCGCGGGCGGTTCGTCGAGCGTCGCGGTCACGATGTTCACCCGATCGCCCCACCCTGACGCCGTGGCCGCGGCGCCGCCGTCGAAATCGAGCAGCACCGGGCGCGCGCTGTGCAGCAGTTCGGTGACCCGCCGGCCATCCGCGAGTGTCAGCTCGGGTACGGGCCAACCCGACAACGGGTGGTCGTCGCCCACCTCGTATCGCACGTCGGTGCCGGCCAGCAACGCCGCCATGTGCCTGGCGACGTCGGGGAGGGTGAACAGTTCGCCCAGCAGCGTGCGGAGCGCGCCGACTCCGGGGCCCGGGTACATCAGCGCGGTCTGCGCCTGCGAGTGCATCATCACGCGTTCGCCGACGGGATGCCGTTCGGATTCATAGGTGTCGAGCAGGCCGGCCGGCGCCCGCCCGTCGAGGTGGGCGGCGAGCTTCCAGCCCAGGTTCATGGCGTCTTGCAGGCCCAGGTTCAGGCCGGGGCCGCCCATGGCGCTGTGGACGTGGGCGGCGTCGCCCAGCAACAGGACCCGGCCTTCGCGGTAGCGCTCGGCGTGGCGGGTGTTCTGCCCGTCTATCCGGCGAAGCGCATGCGGCCCAGCGCCTTTCGGCTCGTCGAAGGGAACCTCGACACCCAGGACACGACGGGCACTTGCGAGCACTTCGGCCACGCTCATCGGCGTGTCCTCGACCGGCTGCCCGAACTCCAATGTGCCGAACAGGGATCGACCGGGTTCGAACTCGGCGTAGATCACCCCGCCGCGGTCCAACCGCGTGTGGCCCAGGGGGAGTCGGCCGAACCCGGGAATGTCCACGCTGCCGTCGGAGCGGCGGAGGTGGTCAGGAACGTGCACGTGGGCGAGCCGGCCCACCACGCCTTCCAGCGTGGTACCGGGGAAGTCGATTCCCACCGTCTTGCGGACCAGGCTGCGTCCGCCATCGGCGCCCACCAGATGTCCGGCGTCGATGCGATAGTCGCGTTCGGGGGAGGACACCTGCAGCACCACCGCGTGCTCCTCCTGCTGCAGCCCCGTCAGTTCGTGTCCCCAGCGCAGGTCGACTCCGAGATCGCGGGCCCGCTTTTCCAGCGATCGCACCAGCCGGGGCTGGGGCATGACCATCGCGTACATCGGATTGTCTTCCAGGCCCAGGAAGTTCAGCGTCATCGCGGCGAACATCCAGCCGTAGCTGGGCCGCGGCGGCTCGGCGTCCCCGGTCAACTCCCGGTACATGCCGCGCATGTCGAGAGCCCGGACCACCTGTCCCACAAGGCCGTTCGCCTTCGGCTCGTCGCTCGGGCCGGGCAGGCCGTCCAGCACGACGGGTCGGATGCCGGCGAGCGCGAGCTCGCAGGCCAGCATGAGCCCGTTGGGGCCGGCGCCGGAGATGACGATGCCGGCCTGTTCGTCAGCCATGGGATGTCTCCATGTGCTTGGCGGGTTCGGGCAGGCCCGCGCTGACCGCGGCGAAGCCGGAACGGATCAGGTCGGTGATCGGGACCGGCGGGTCGGCCCGTACATAGGCCTCCGCCGCGGCGTCGCCGACGGCGCGCACGATGGCCACGACCAGCCGCGGGTACAGGTCGTGTTCGGGATCGGTGCCGGTGCGCTCGGCGATCACCGCGAGCCATTCGTCGAATAGGTCCTGCGGGAACGCGTTACGCACCTGTGGGTTCATCAAGATCTTGCGTACCTCGACGAGTTCCTGGCGGCTGCGCATCTGGTTCTCCTGCCCGTAGACCTCGCCGAAGTCGGCTTCCAGGGGTTCGAGCACGGCGTGTAAGACCGCCGTCCACAGTGGCTCGTCGGCGGGGCGTTCCCGCAACGCGGAAATGCTGAGGCGCAGGCGCTCGGTCTGCCGGTAGGCCAGTGCCTCGTACTTGCCGCCGAAGTAATTGTTGAAGGTGCGCACCGAAACTCCGGCCAGGCCGGCGATGTCCTCGCGCGTCACGTTGTCCAGTCCGCGTTCGAAGGCCAGGTGGAGCGCGGCGTCACTGAGCGCACGTCGGGTGTCGGCCTTCTTGCGCTCGCGCAACCCGCGCGGTGGTTCGGTCATGACGACCACCCTACGGAAAACATGCCCGGTGGGCAATATTACCTACTGGGCAATATTTTAGTGTGCGGTCCGTGCGCACAACGGCGTCCGCGTTACCGTTTGCCCCAGTCCCACGGCGGCGTGGTCAGCAGGCCCTGGCCGGCGACGCGCGTTTCGCCCCACTCCTTGTGCAGCTCGATCTCGACGGCCCGGTCGCAGGTTTCGCCCTCGGCCACCGGCATGGTGTCGAGGAATTCGAGCAGTGCACGGGAGTGGGTGACCACCACGACCTGTGTCCGCGCGGCGGCGGTGCGGATCAGCCCGGCGAGTGGACGCACCAACTCCGGATGCAGCGACGTCTCCGGTTCGTTGAGCACCATCAGCGACGGCGCCTGCGGACTCGACAACGCGGCGGCCCACAGCAGGAATCGCAGTGTGCCGTCGGACAATTCGGCCGAGCGCAGCGGCCGCAGCATGCCGGGCTGCCGCAGCTGCAGGTCGAACAACCCGTCGTTCACGGCGACCGACACCGTGGCGCCGTCGAAGGCGTCCGCGACCGCGCGGCTCACATCGTCGAAGCCCGCCTCGATGCTCGTCTGGATCGCGGCGGCCACGTCGCTGCCGTCGTCGGAGAGCACCGGTGTGCGCGTGCCCACCTGCGGGTAACGCGCGGGCGCCCCCGCATCCACCCGGAAGCCGTCGTAAAACCGCCACCCGCGCAGCCGCTCCCGCACGGCGGCGAGCTCGGGAAGCGCGTGCGGGTGCGCGTACTCGGCCAGCACGCTGCGATACAACGGCAGCGACCGCGACAGCTCGTCGAATCCGCGGCCGGTGTCGGCGCTGACCTCGACCAGGCTCGCGGCGCGGCGCACCAACGTCGTGCCGGTGCGCAACACCGGCCCGGCGAACAACGCCTCGCGTTTGATCTCGGGGTCGCGGGCGAAGGCCGAGACCGCTCGGCCCGCTGACACCGGGATGCCCAGGTCGACGAGGTAACCGAAATCGTCTGCGGCAAAACCTAATTCGAGGGACACCGGCCGAGTGCGCACCGTGCCCTGGGCCTTGCCGGTCCGGCGGGCGCCCGTCAGCTCCTCGGGTCCGGCCCACAGCGCGGACTGCAGACCGCCCTCGCGCGCCAGCGACGCGATCACCTCGCCGCGGCCGCAGTCGGCCAGCAGCCGCAACGCGCGGTACAGCGACGACTTCCCGGCACCGTTGGCGCCGGTGACCACCGAGAGCCGGCCCAGCGGCAGGATCACCTCGCGCAGCGAGCGATATCCGCGGATCGCCACCGTCTGCAACATGGAGCCGACTGTACGGTCGAGGGCCGACGGCTATTCGTTGTCGGCGGCGTTGAGCAGTTGCACTTCCTCGAGGTCCATCTCGTTCTGCAGCTCGCGCAGGACGATGTCGTCGATGAGGTTCTGGTTGCGCAGCGCGGTGATCTCGCGTCGCTTGCTGTCCAGGACGCCCAGCCGCACCCGGCGCACCAGCTCCTTCTTCTTGACGAGGTGGTTGTCCGTCGACCCGTTCTCGGTGGCGACGGCCACCGCGGCCTTCTCCTCGTACTCCTTCTGCAGCCGGCGCCGCAGGTCGTCGCCGATGCCGACCTCGTCGGCGACGGCCGGCAACGCGTCGAGGGCGGCCCGCATGCCCCGCGTGCGGGCCAACTGCAGTTCCTCGGCGTGGGCGACGTCCTCGGGCATCTTCGCCCAGCGCACCACGGCGGGCAACGTGCTGCCCTGGACCAGGACGGTGGTCAGGATCACGACGACCACGATGAAGATGAGCAGGCTGCGGTCGGGGAACGGCGCGCCGCTGAGCGTGGTGGCCGGGACGGCCAGCGCCGCGGCCAGCGACACCGCCCCGCGGAATCCGGCCCAGGCGGTGACGAAGCGTTGCCGCCAGCTGACCCGACGTTCGCGTTGCGCGTCTCGGCGGTCGATCAGCCGGATCAAGACCACGGTGAGCTCGCCCCAGAAGATGCGCGAGACGATCACCACGCCGGTGACGGCGAGCGCGATGAACAGCGCGCGGCGAATGCCGCCGTCCACCCCGGCGATGCCGTGCAGGGCCCCGGGGATCTGCACACCGACGAACACCCACAACGAGCCGTTGAGCAGGAAGGTGATGCTGTCCCAGAACGAGTAGGACTGCAGGCGGGATCGCGCGCGGATCACCACCGGCCCGGCGTAGGCGAGCACCAACGCCGCGACCATCACCGCCACCACCCCGCTGCAGTCCATGCTCTGGGCCAGTAGGAACGCCGCGAACGGCGTCAGCAGGCTCAACGCCATTTCCTCTTGCGGGGCGTCGATCCTCTTGCGCACCAGCGTGACCGCTCCGCCGACCAGGAGTCCGGCGGCGATGCCGCCCAAATACGAGCCGACGAAACGGCCCACCAGGTCGGCCGGGGTGATCGCCGATCCGCCGATCGCGACGTGGACCGTGACGGCGAACAGCACCAGCGCGGTGCCGTCGTTGATCAAACTCTCGGCCTTGAGCACGGTGACCGACCGGCGCGGCAACTTCTTCGCCAAGCCGGCCACGGCGGCGGCGTCGGTGGGGGAGAGCACGGCGCCCAGCACGGCCGCCGTGTGTGAGTCCATGCCCAGCGCCCGCGCCGTCCACGACACCGCCACGGCCGTGGCGATCACCAGCCCGACACTGAGGAAGACGATGATGCGCGCGTTCGCCCGGATCTCGCGGAAGCTGGTGTTCAGGCCCTCCCAGTAGAGAATGCCCGGCAGGAACAGCAGCAGCACGATCTCGCCGTTGATGTGGACGTGACCGAAGTGGGGGATCAGACCCAGCAGGGTGCCGAGCACGATGAGCAGCACCGGCGGGCCCACCCGGTAGCGCCGGCCGACGACCGTCCCGACGATGACGGTGGAGACGAGCGCGACGATCAGGACGAGGCCAAACACCAGCCCATCCTGCCGGACCGGCGCGGGTCGCGCCGAGCAGGGCGTCCGCGGAGCGCCGTCACTCGAGTCACTTCAGCCCCGTCGGCGGGGTGGTGTGTGCCTCTCGAAAGTGATAGCGCCCGCGATATCAAGTTTGCGAGTCACGTCATGGTTGAAGGATCCGCGCCCACGCGACGCCGCGGGCGAGGTGGCTGGCACCCGTCGCTTCCCGCCGCGGCACGCCCCTCGGGCGTCAGGACATAATGGGCTCGATGACTGTCGGGAAGATCAGGCTCTTGGTGACCGTCGCGATGCTCGTTTGGCCGCTGTTGGCGGGCTGCCACTTCGCGTCCAGGAACCCGCCGTCGACCAAGACGCTGCAGGTGCCCATGACCGACGTCCTCACCCAAGACGTGATCACGCAGAGCATCACCCTGGCCGTCGGCAACACGCTGGTCGTGAAGCTGGGGTCGAACTACACCACCCCGTACCGGTGGGCGCCGGAGACGAAGATCGGCGACCCGACGATCATCCAGCAAACCAGCCATCAGTTCGTGCCACCGAGCTCCGACGCATTGGGGGCGCCCGGCACCGAGGTGTGGACGTTCACGGCGTTGAAGCCGGGGACGACCACGATCGGCACGTCCTACACCAGTTTCGTCGCCAAGGATCCCAAACCGGCGTGCACCTATACGGCCACCGTCACGGTGCAGTAAGCCCCTCCGGCAAACGGGTGCGCCCCACGGGACGGCACGGGTTTGCCCATCCCGCAACGCCTTTCGCGGCGGGGCGGACGCCCAGCGCGTGGCTGAGCAGGCCGATTCCGGCTCCCAGGATGGGCCAGACCGGCCAGAAGTACGCGGCACCGGTGGTGGCGGCGACGGCCGCCCACACGGCGAGCACGATGACGGTCATCGCCAGGTAGGCGGCCAGGTGAAGGCGCACGCCGCGCCGGGCGGCCTCGACGCGGGCGGCGCGCCGGCGCGGGTCCGCGCGCCGGATCCGCTCGAGCGGCAGGTCGGCGAGGAGCCGGTCGAGCTCACCGGTGGTGTGCGCGCCGAACACCACCTGCAACCGTTGCTCGTACTCGTCCAGTGGCAGGTAACCCTGCGCGAATGCCTGGCCCAGGCGGTCGGCCGCCACCTCCCGGTCGCGGTCGCCGGCGCGGGGGGCCATGAGTTGCTGGTCCATTTCGTCCCCTTCCGAAGATGTGAATGGCTTTAACATACCTCGGTAATGTTAATATCGTCAACATGGCGGCCGCACGGAAAGCCCCGGGGGGAGCGAAGCGTCGGGACAGCTACCACCACGGCGACCTGAAACGCGCCCTGACCAGCGCCGCCCTGTCGCTGGTGGCCGAAAAGGGGCCGAAAGGTTTCACCCTCACCGAGGCGGCGCGGCGGGCGGGGGTCAGCGCCGCCGCCCCGTACCGGCACTTCGCCGACAAGGCCGCGCTACTGGCGACGGTGGCCGAACAGGGCTTCCGCGAGCTGCACGCCGCGCTGAACGCGGCCGCCGAAGCGGCGCCCGGCCCACGGGACCGGGTGGCCGAACTCGGCCGCGCGTATGTGCGCTGGGCCGTCGCCCACCCGGATCACTACCGGGTGATGTTCGGTGCCGAGCTCTCCAAGGCCGACCATCCCGACCTCGCGACCGCCGGAGAGCAGGCGTTCGGTGACCTGCTCGGCGCGATCGCGGCGTGCCAGCAGACGGGCATCGTCGGCGGTGAAGACCCGCGCGAACTCGCCGCGCCGCTGTGGTCGCTGGTGCACGGTGTCGCGTCGCTGGCGATCGACGGCGACCTGCGTGCGGTCGGCATCGAGCAGGACCCGGACGCCATCGTCGCCGGCGTGGTGGCCCAAATGCTCAGCGGCTAGGCCACATTGGCCTGCCGGCGGGCCGCGTAGACCTCGGCCAGGAACTGCTCGACGGCGACCGCGGTGTGGGCCGCGCGCGCCGAACCGAAGATGTCGAACGCGTGCTGGGTGTAGGGCAATTCGGCGTACACGACGGGCTGGGTGCTGACCTGTCGCAGCCGCTCGACGAAACCGCGCGCCTGCTCCACGGGCACCAACGAGTCATTGCGGCCGTGCAGGACGAAGAACGGGGGAGCGTCGGGCGAGACGTGGTTGACCGGCGACGCGCTGATAAACGGCTGCATGTTGGTCGACGGGCGTTCCTTGACAACGGATTTGACGAGCAGCGCCGGCATCATCGGGTGCATCGCGTCGCTGAACCGGGTGAAGTCGTAGACGCCGTAGAACGGCACGGCCGCCTGCACCCGGGTGTCGGCGTCCTCGAAGCCGGGCTGGAACTCCGGATCGTTGGGTGTGAGTGCGGCCAGCGACGAGAGGTGGCCGCCGGCCGAACCGCCCGTGATGGCGATGAATTCGGGATCGCCGCCGTATTCGGCGATGTGCGCCTTGACCCAGGCCAGCGCGCGCTTGACGTCGACGATGTGCGCGGGCCAGGTGTTGCGGGGGCTGTGCCGGTAGTTGATCGCGACGCAGACCCAGCCCAGCTCGGCGAGGTGGCTCATCAGCGGATGCGCTTGTCCGCGTTTGTTTCCCGTCGTCCAGGCCCCGCCCGGGATCTGGAAGAGTACCGGCGCCTTGCCGGTCGGGTCCAGATCCGGGCGGCGCCAGATGTCCAGGTGGTTGGCGCTGCCGAATTCGCCGTAGCTGATGTTGGAGTCGTGGGCATAGTCGCGGTAGATGCGCATCATCCGCAGCAGCCCCGGCGCCTTCGCGGTGCCGCTGCCGGCCGGCCGGCGCCACAGATCCCGCGATTCGGTGAGCCGGGAGGCGCCCAACCCGTTGTCCAGGGCCTCGGTCAGCGGCACGTTGGCCCGGTGACCGGCGCGGCTGAAGTTCAGCAGCCCCAGCGCCGAGACGCCCGCCACCGCCCAGGCCGCGATCCGCACCGGCCGCGTCAGGCGGCGGGCCGTCAAGGCCAGACCGCCGAGCTGGCTGACCAGGGTCTGCAGCGGCAACTCGGTGACGACCAGCCCGAACATCCAGGAGAAGAGCGAAAGGTATCCACTGCGCGCCAACGGCCGGTACGCGTTGAGCGTGGAGAGGGCGGTCACCGCGGTGACCGCGAGCGACCCGATCTGCCGGCTGACGTGGATGACTCGAGCTGTCCGCATGGGCTCACCTTATTAAAAGGCCCCGCGGGGTCGAGCACGAGCAGTTGTCTCAGGCGAACACCGTCTTGGGCATCACCGTGGGCTTGACCCCGTACCGCGGCGTATTGAAGCCGAGACCCCGTCCGGCCGTGGCCAGTGCCGGCATCCCGGCCGGCACCGCCGTCACCGGCGGCGTCTCCTCCGGCGTCACCGCCCAACCGGAGCCGGCTGACGCCGAAGCGGCCGGATCCAGCGCCGGGGTGGCCGCCGACCAGCCCGCCGGCACCGACAGGCGACCCACCGTGGATGCCTGGCCCACGCCGGCCAGTACGGGCGCCTGGGCCATTCCGGTCGATCCGCCCGGGGCCACCGACCCCGCCAGCGTGGGCCCGACGTAGGGCCCGGCGGATTCGAGCATGACCGACGGGGCGCCGTTCATGGTGTGTGACAACAACGTCGCGTTGGGGATGGTGTTCATGGTCCACCATGCCGCGGTATTGATCGCACCGTTGATGGTGTTCTGCACGATCGGGATCTGGAAGAGGGGTGTGGCGGCGGGAGGGTCGGCCCCGAGGCTCGGGGCGGCGAATCCCGCCACCGTGTTCTGGAACGTGCTGACCGTCTGCATGAGCCCGGCCTGCGTATTGGTGGCGGCGCCGGCGCCGGACACCACCGCGGCCTGACGGGCGATTCCCCCGGGGCTGGTCGTCGGTGTCGGCGAGGTCAGCGGGTTCAGCTTTCCGGCGGCCGCCGACGAGGCCGCATAGCCGTACATGGCCGCGGCGTCCTGGGCCCACATCGCCGAGTACTGCGCCTCGGTGGCCATGATCGCCGGCGTGTTCTGGCCCAGCACGTTGCCGGCGACCAGCGCCGCCAACTGGGCTCTGTTGGCCTCGATCACCGGAGGCGGAACCGTCATGGCGAAGGCTGCCTCATAGGCGGCCGCGGACGCCATGGCCTGGGCGCCGGCGTGCTGAACGGCCGCCGCGGTGGTATTCAGCCACGTCACGAAGGGCTGGACGGCGGTTTCCGCCGATGCCGCCGCCGGACCCACCCACTGCTCGCCCGTCAGCTCCGAGATCACCGACTCGTATCCCGCCGCGATGGTGCTCAGCTCGGCGGACAACGTGTTCCACGCGGCCGCTGCGGCCATCATCGGGCCGGCGCCGGCTCCGGCGTACATGCGTGCCGAGTTGACTTCTGGGGGAAGTGCTCCGAAATCCATTGTCCTGCTCTCCTTTTCGCTCGAAAGTTTCTAGAGGCCGGCCGGGCGCCGCATCACCGTGGGCTTGACGCCGTAGCGGGGCGCGCCCAGGCCACCGGACTTCCCGGCGGTGGCCACCGCGGGCATACCGGCCGGCACGCCGGTCACGGTCGGGCCCTGGGGCGCGGGAGTCGTCCAGCCGGTCAACGTTGGGGCCGGGGGAGGCGCGGCCGGCGCACCGGCCCCCGCCGCCCAGCTGGGGGGCACCGATAGGCGGCCGACCAAGGCCGCCTGCCCGGGACCCGACACCATCGGGACCCCGACGGGTGCCGCCGCGCCCGCCAGTGTCGTCCCGGGCGAGGTGGACGACGCCAAGGCGGTCGCTGCCGACGGGGCCGCCGCGACCGGGCCCGCCGCGTCGGGTCGGACGAGCAGGCCGCCGCCCGCCACGCCCAGCAGGTCGGACGTCGCCGAGCCGAAGTTGCCGGCCCCGATGTCGCCGATGTTGAGCAGGCCGCTGCCGGGCGGCGGGTCGGCCGCGGCCGCCGGGCTTGCCGTACTCCCGATCGCCGGGGCGGCCGCGAACGGCGACGCGGTCGCCGCGGAGTTGGTGGCCTCGGTGGTTCGATACGAGCCGGCGCTGGTGTCCAGGGTTTTGACGAACTGCTGGTGGATGCCTGCGGCTTGATCGCTGACCGACTGGTAGAGGGTGCCGTATGCGTCGAAGATCGCCGCTTGCAGGGCTGATATCTCATCGGCGGCCGCGGGCGCCAGGCCGGTGGTCGGGCCCGCGGCGGCGGCGTTTTCCGCCGCCATCTCGGCGCCGAGCGTTTCCAGCTTGGCGGCCGCGTAGGTCAAGGCGTCCGGATTGGTAATCACAAAGGACATCGGTGTCTCCTCATAATTTGTTGCGGGGATAGTTGAGTGCCCCCACTTTTGGCAGGTAAAAACCTGCGAATTCGACCGAGTCCTACGATTTGGGCTAAAGCGGCGCGAGTCAATCAGGCTCGCCAGAAGGCAGCGAGAAGATGGCTACCAAGATGCGCTTACTGTGGCGAACGGCCGCGGCCGTCTGCGCTTGGGTGAATTGTTCGATCGCCCCGATCGCCGGCGCGCAATCGGCGTGCGCCGCCCTCGGTGGAACCGTCGACGAAAACCAGGTCTGCCACGGCCACATCGCCACGGCCCACTACACGCTCGACCTGAGCTTCCCGGTCAGCTATCCCGACCAGCAGGCCATGACCGACTACCTCATCCACACCCGGGACACCTGGGCCGACGACGCCCGGACGTACCCCCCGCACGATCGGCCGCCCTACCTGCTGGCCATCACCGGAACGGCGTATCGATCGACCACGCCCGGCTCGAATACCCAAAGCGTGGTGCTGGACATGAACCAGGACATGGGTGCGCACCCCGTGACGTCTTTCAAGGCGTTCAACTACGACCTCGGCAAGGGCGCCCCGATCACCTTCGACACGTTGTTCAAGCCGGGCAGCAAACCGCTGGACGTCCTCAACCCGATCGTGACGCGCCAATTAGGCCCGCTGCCGTTCGGCGATCCCGGCGTCGACGCGTATCAGAATTTCGCGATCACCAATGACGCCGTCATTTTCTTCTTCGGCCAGGGGCAGGTGCTGCCGGCGGTCGACGGGCCGCAGCAAGTTTCGGTACCCCGTACCGAACTCGCTGCTGTGATGACGTAGTCCTACGTCGCCTCGGCCCGGCTGGGGAGCTCCTTGACGGCGGCGGGGTCGTTTTCGGTCATCCCGACCTTCGACGCGCCACCGGGCGAGCCGAGCTCGGCGAAGAAGTCGGCGTTGATCTGCGTGTACTGGCTGTATTCAGCCGGCAGATCGTCTTCGTAGTAGATGGACTCGACGGGGCACACCGGCTCGCAGGCGCCGCAGTCGACGCACTCGTCGGGGTGGATGTAGAGCATCCGCGCGCCCTCGTAGATGCAGTCGACGGGGCATTCCTCGATGCACGCCTTGTCCTTGATGTCGACGCAGGGTTCGCCGATCACGTACGCCATGGATGTTGTCCTTCCCTATCAGCTATCGGAGATTAACCGTGCCCGATTCGCAGCAGCTCGGCGAGGCTGGCCACTTTGGCGCGCGGGCGCCCATGCGGCTCGCCGGCCTCACGCTCGAAGCGGTCGATGGCCCGCCAGTGGGCCGCGGTGACCAGCTGCGGCTGGCGCGAGGTGAGCCACTCGGCGAGCTCGTCGCCGTAGTCGCCCGGGCGGTCCGCCGATCCGGCGGCCAGGTCGCCCAGCACCGTGTCGACGGTGTCCTGTGAGCACTTCTTGTTGGTGCCGATGACGCCGGACGGGCCGCGTTTGATCCAGCCGGCCACGTATTCGTTGCGGCTGCCTTCGATCCTGCCGTCGGTGTGGGGGATCGTCCCGGTCTTCTCGTCGAACGCCACACCCGGTATGGCCACGCCGCGGTAGCCGACCGCGCGCACCACCAGCTGCGCGGGCAGTTCCTCGCGCTCGCCGGTGTCTTTGGCGACCAGCCGCCCGCCGGCGTCGGTCACCAGCTCGTTGCGCCCGAGGACGATGCTCTCCACCCGCTCGGCACCTTTGATCTCGATGGGGGAGGTGAAGAACCGCAACACGATTCGGCGGTGCCCGGGCCGGGGCGCGCGGGTGGCGTACTCGCGCAGCACCTTGATGTTGTTCTTGGTGACCTTGCCGGCGGCGGCCGCGGCCTCGTCGGTGACGCCCTCCAGATCGGCGGGTTCGACCACCACGTCGACACCGTCGAGCTCGCCGAGCTCACGCAATTCCAGCGTGGTGAAGGCGCTTTGCAGTGGACCGCGCCGCCCGAGCAGCACCACTTCCTCAACCCCGCGGGGCCGCAACGACTCCAGCGCGTGGTCGGCGATGTCGGTGAGCGCCAGCACCTCGGGGTCGGTGACCAGCATGCGGGCCACGTCGACGGCCACGTTGCCGTTGCCGACCACGACGGCGCGGGCACCCGACAGGTCGGGCGCCATCTGCTCGAAGTGCGGGTGCGCGTTGTACCAGCCGACGAAGTCGACCGCGGCCACGCTGCCGGGCAGGTCTTCGCCGGGGATGTTGAGGGCGCGGTCGGACTGGGCGCCGACGGCGTAGATCACCGCGTCGTAGCGCTCGGCGAGTTCACCGGCCGACACGTGCTCGCCCACCTTGATGTTGCCGAAGAAGCGGAAGCGGGGGTCTTCGGCGGTTTTCTCGAACTGTTGGCTGACCGACTTGATCTTCGGGTGATCAGGCGCCACGCCCGACCGCACCAGCCCCCAAGGGGTGGGCAGCATTTCGAGCATGTCGACGGCGATGCCGAACTCGGAGGCGTCGGCGGCCTTGAGCAGTGACGCGGCCGCGAAGAACCCCGAAGGGCCGGAACCCACGATCGCGACGTGGTAAGGGGCTGTGCGGGTCATGGTTCCCATGGTGCTCGCCCGGCTGAAGCGCGAGTAGAGGTTCCGGTGTTGTGGAGTCACAAGCTATGGTTGTGTCAAGCCGACAGATTGTGACCGACCCCCATGCCGCTCAGCCCCCGCATGCCCGAACTTGCCTCGTTCGAGGTGTTTTTGGCGATCGCCGAGACGGGCAGCCTCGGGCGCGCCGCCCGCGAGCTCGGAATCACCCAGCAGGCCGTGTCCCGGCGGCTCGCGTCGATGGAGGCGCAGGTCGGCGTCACGCTGGCCGTGCGGACAACGCGGGGTTCGGAATTGACGCCCGCGGGGCTGATCGTGGCGGAGTGGGCCGCGCGCTTGCTCGAGGTCGCCAACGAGATCGACGCGGGGTTGGGCGGGCTGCGCAAGGAGGGCCGCGAACGCATCAGGGTGGCTGCCAGCCAGACGATTTCCGAACAGCTGATGCCGCCTTGGCTGCTGTCTCTGCAGACCGAGGCGGCCCGGCGCGGGACGGCAGCGCCGCACGTCATCCTGACCGCCACCAACAGCGAGCAGGCCATCGCCTTCGTTCGCGACGGCACCGTCGATCTGGGGTTTGTCGAAAACCCCGGCCAGCCGAAGGGATTGGGCAGCTGCGTGGTGGGGCAGGACGAGTTGGTGATCGTGGTGCCGCCGGGGCACAAGTGGGCTCGGCGCTCGCGGGTGGTGACCGCCCGCGAACTGGCCGAAACACGGTTGGTGGCGCGCGAACCCCATTCGGGCATCCGCGATTCGCTGACCGTGGCGCTGCGTCAGGTGCTGGGCGAGGACATGCAGCAGGCGCCGCCCGTGATGGAGCTGACGTCGGCGGCGGCGATGCGCGCCGCCGTGCTCGCCGGTGCGGGACCGGCGGCGATGAGCCGGCTGGCGGTCGCCGACGACCTGGCGGTCGGCCGGCTGCAGGCGGTCAGCATCCGGGACTTGGACCTGAGGCGCAAGTTTCATGCCATCTGGGTCGGCGGCCGCACGCCGCCCGCGGGAGCGATCCGGGACATGCTGAGCCACATCAGCAGTCGCGTATCGAAGCCCTAAGCGGCGACGTGGTCGGCCCGCGCCTGGTCGAAGCGGTCCAGCACGGTCTCGGCCACCAGGGGATGCGCGCCCAGCGGCGCCGCCATCGGAATCCCGTTGTCCCGCGCGTAGGTTGACACGCCGTCGGTGATGAGCCCGGGGGCCAGGAACCACGGCGCGATGACCAACCGGCTTGCGCCACGGCGGCGCAACCGGCGCGCGGCGTCGGCCACCGACGCCTCGGGCCGGGTGGCGAAGGCCATCGCGGTTGCGGCCCAACGGGTCCCGGTGGACAGCCGGGCGGCGACCTTGGCGGTGCGCGCGTTGGCGGCGGTGTTCGATGACCCGATCGCGACCACCATCACCCCGACTTCCTCGTCGTGCGGGGACACCCCGACCTCAGCGAGGCGTTCACGCAGGACCGTCAGGAGCCGGTCGTCTTCGCCCAGAACGTCGGCCTGCCGGACGCCGTAGGCGCCGGCCCGCGCGATCTGCTCGGGAAGATCGCGGCGCGCGTGGTAGGCGCTGGCCAGCAGCAGCGGGGTGACCACGGCGGCACGTTTGTCGGGCAGTCCGGAGAGGACGTCGACGAAGTTCGGTGCGCTGAGCTCCAGGAACGCCAGCCGCACGTCGAGGTCGGGTCGCATGCCGCGCAGCCGCTCGGCCACCGCCCGGGCGTTGGCGCCCGAGCGCGGATCGCGGCTGCCGTGCGCGGTCAGGACGAGTGTGCTCATGAGCTGTGCAACCCGCATTCGGTCTTGTTGCGGCCCGCCCAGCGGCCGCTGCGCGGGTCCTCGCCGGGGGCCGGCTTCCGGGTGCAGGGGGCGCAGCCGATGGACGGATAGCCCTCCTCCACGAGCGGGTTGACCAGCACGCCGTTCTGCTGGATGTACTCTTCGACGTCCTCGTCGGTCCAGGCCACGATGGGGTTGACCTTCACCAGCCCGAACGACTCGTCGTAGCCGACCACCGGCGCGTTGGCGCGGGTGGGCGATTCCACCCGGCGCAGCCCGGTGACCCACGCCGCGTAGCCGCTCAGCGCCCGGCGCAGCGGGACGACCTTGCGCAGCCGGCAGCATTCGTTGGGGTCACGGGCGAACAGGTCCTTGCCCATCAACTCGTCCTGCTCGGCCACGGTGTGGTCCGGGGTGACGTTCAGCAGGTGGATGTCGTAGACCGACTCGACGGCGTCGCGCGTGCCCAGCGTTTCGGCGAAGTGGTAGCCGGTGTCCAGGAAGATGACGGGCACCCCCGGCCGCACATCCGCGGCCAGGGACACCGTCAGCGCTTCCTGCATGTTGCACGCCACGACCCACTTGCAGGTCGCCCAGTCACGCGGGCCGTCGGGGCCGCCGAAGTGCTTGTCGGCCCAGCGCAGGATGTCTTTGGCGTCCGCGCCTTCCAGCTCGGCCGCCCCGCGCTCGGCCAACTCACGCAGCTCTTCCTCGGTGAAGTTGGTCACCACTTCGCTCATCTCGTTCGTCCTCGGTTCGTAACGTCAGCGCTCGGTGTGGCGGTGTTGGTGGGGGCTAGCGCAAGTCGGCCTCGTCGGCGCGCAGCGCCCAGTTGGCGAAACGCTCTCCGCTCTCCCGTTGTTCCAGGAACTTGCGTGTCACCCGGTCGATGTAGTCGCCGAGCTCGGCGCTGGTGACCTTGTGCTGACGCAGCTTTCGTCCGAAGCCGCTCTCCTCGCCGAGGCCGCCGCCGAGGTGGACCTGGAAGCCCTCCACCGACGTGCCGTCGCCGTTGTCGATCCACTGGCCCTTGAACCCGATGTCGGCCACCTGAATTCGGGCGCAGGAGTTCGGGCAGCCGTTGAGGTGCACGCTGATCGGCACGTCGAGCTTGTCGTTGACGTCGGCCAGTCGTTCTTCCAGTTCGGGCACCAAAGTCTGTGCGCGGACGCGGGTTTCGGCGAACGACAGCTTGCAGAACTCGATGCCGGTGCAGCCCATCGTGCTCTTGCGCCAATTCGACGGGTTCGACGGCAGGCCCAGCTTGTCCAATTCGGCGACCAGGAAGTCGACCTGGTCGTCGGGCACGTCGAGGATGATCAGCTTCTGGAAGGGGCTGAACCGGGCCCGGTCGGAGCCGACCTTCTCCATCAGGTCGGCCACCGCCTGCAGGGTGGTGCCCGAGACGCGGCCGGCGATCGCGGCGACGCCGACGGCGTTCTTGCCGTTCTTGATCTTCTGCACGCCGACGTGGTCGATCGGGTGCTTGGCCGGGTCGGGGGCCGGGCCGTCGATCATCTTGCGGCCGAGGTACTCGGTCTCCATGACCTCGCGGAACTTCTCCACGCCCCAGTCCTTGACCAGGAACTTGATCCGGGCCTTGGCGCGCAGCCGCCGGTAGCCGTAGTCGCGGAACACCTTGGTGACCGCTTCCCACACGTCGGGCACCTCGTCGAGCGGCACCCACACGCCGACCCGCTGGGCCATCATCGGGTTGGTCGACAGGCCGCCACCCACCCACAGGTCCATGCCCGGCCCGTGCTCGGGGTGGTTGACGCCGACGAACGCGACGTCGTGGGTCTCGTGGGAGACGTCCTGCAGGCCCGAGATCGCGGTCTTGTACTTGCGCGGGAGGTTGGCGTAGTCGGGGTTGTTCATGAACCGCCGGATGATCTCGTCGATCGCGGGGGAGGGGTCGAGCACCTCGTCGACCGAGTCGCCGGCCAGCGGGCTGCCGTGGATGCCGCGGGGGCAGTCGCCGCAGGCCTCGATGCTGGTCAGGCCGACGGTGTCCAGCCGGCGCCACACCTCGGGGATGTCCTCGATCTTGAGCCAGTGGAACTGGACGTTCTCCCGGTCGCCGATGTCGGCGGTGTCGCGGGCGAACTCCGAGGAGACCTGGCCCAGGACGCGCATCGTCTGCGCCGACATCGGCTTGCCGTCGGAGCGCACGCGCATCATGAAGTACTTCGCTTCGAGCTTGTCGATGTTCTCGTCGCCGGTCCAGCTGCCGTCGTAGCCCTCCTCGCGCTGGGTGTACAGGCCCATCCACTTGAACCGCATACGCAGATCGGACTTTTCGATGCTCTCGAAGCCTTCTTTGGCGTATTTGTTGATGATTCGGTCGCGCACGTTCAGCGGCCCGTCATCGTGCTTGACCTGCTCGGTGTCGTTGAGCGGTTCGCGATTGCCCAGCGCCCACTGGCCCTCGTTGCGAGTCTTGGCGGGAGGTGCTGTGGTCATGTGATGTTCTCCTTCGCGAACAATGCTGGCCTGCTGTGCCGGCCGGGGCTGTGGCGGCTGAGGCTCGACGTCGGGGGCCGGGCGGTTCCGGGCTGGTTGCCGGGCCCTGGCGTCGACGGTGACGTTTATGGTTCCCGTGGGTACGCCGTCGGACCCACGGGCCACTACTTCATGGTGCATTTCCCCCGGCGACAGTAGTAGAGGTGCAGAGGTTGTGAGCACACAACCTCTGGTTGTGTGCTCCGCTTCACTTTAAATGCCTTACCCGCCATCGTGATTCCCGCTTTTGCAAGATTGGTAATCCTGGGTTGTCTGGCAAACATAGTCCGACTGGGCGGTCTGAACGACAGTGTGCTGCAAGGGATCTCATGGGCCAGCGTCCTAGAATCCATGCGTCATAAGGCCGATCGTGTCGACGGTCACATAAAACGGCCGGCGATCACCAGTAGGGTGGGCCCCTGTCGACACTGGCTGAAAGGTTCCTCATGACTACCTCCGATGTCCGCGACGTCATCGTCATTGGTTCGGGTCCCGCGGGGTACACCGCGGCGTTGTATGCCGCGCGGGCGCAGTTGGCGCCGGTGGTGTTCGAGGGGACGTCCTTTGGTGGAGCGTTGATGACCACGACCGAGGTGGAGAACTTCCCCGGTTTCCGCGAGGGCATCACGGGCCCGGAGTTGATGGATCAGATGCGCGAGCAGGCGTTGCGGTTCGGGGCCGACCTGCGGATGGAAGACGTCGAGTCGGTGTCGCTGGACGGGCCGGTGAAGTCGGTGACGACGGCCGAGGGCGAGACGGTGCGCGGCCGGTCGGTGATCTTGGCCATGGGCGCGGCGGCCCGCTACCTGGGGGTGCCGGGTGAGCAGGAGCTGCTGGGCCGCGGGGTCAGCTCGTGTGCGACCTGTGACGGGTTCTTCTTCCGGGACCAGGACATCGCGGTCATCGGCGGTGGGGATTCGGCGATGGAGGAAGCCACCTTCCTGACCCGGTTCGCCCGCAGCGTCACCCTGGTGCACCGCCGCGACGAATTCCGCGCCTCGCGGATCATGCTCGAACGGGCGCGGGCCGACGAGAAGATCACGATCCTGACGAACACGGCCGTGGTGGCCGTGGAGGGTGCCGACACCGTCACCGGGTTGCGGGTGCGCGACACGGTCACCGGGGAGGAATCCACGCTGCCGGTCACGGGGGTGTTCGTGGCGATCGGGCACGACCCGCGCTCGGAGTTGGTGCGCGGTGTCGTGGACACCGACCCCGACGGCTACGTCCTGGTGCAGGGCCGCACCACGGCCACCTCGATCGAGGGCGTGTTCGCCGCGGGCGATCTGGTGGACCGCACCTACCGCCAGGCCATCACGGCTGCGGGCAGCGGGTGCTCGGCGGCCATCGACGCCGAACGCTGGCTGGCCGAACACGAAGCCTCCAGCGCCGCCGCACAAGGCGACGCCACCGAGATTCCCGGAAGCGATACCGATTCCGCCGCTTAGGCTTTGGGCTTACCCTTGAGCGATGTCCCGCGCGGTGCTGGACACCCGGGAGCGCCTTGGCTTGTGCTCCCTGTTCGACGAGCTGGGGCCCGCCGCGCCCACCCTGCTCGGTGACTGGGCGGCGCATGATCTCGCCGCCCATCTCGTGCTGCGCGAACACGATCTCGTGGCCGGCCCGTGCCTGGTGCTGCCGGGCCGCTTTCAACGGTTCGCCGAGCGGCGCCGGGCCGCGCTGGCGGAGCGCACGGACTTCGCGTCGCTCGTCACGACGATCCGCTCCGGCCCGCCCATCGGGTTCTTCCGCATCGGCTGGGTGCGCGCGCTGGCGAACCTCAACGAGTTCTTCGTTCATCACGAGGACCTGCGCCGGGCGAATGGGCTGGGTCCACGCGCTCTGACGCCCGAGTTAGACGCCGCGTTGTGGCGCAACGTGCGGCGCGGCGGGCGCTATCTGAGTCGGCGGCTCAGGGGTTGCGGTCTCGCGGTCGAGTGGGCCGGCGCCGGCGAGTGCGCGCCGGTGCGGCCGGGTTCGCCGGTGGCGGTGCTCAGCGGGCCACCGGGTGAGCTGCTGCTGTACCTGTTCGGCCGCGTCGGCGTCGCGGACGTCGCCGTGAGCGGACCGCCCGACGCCGTCGCGGCGGTGCGTCGCGCACACTTCGGGATGTGAGTCCGCCGGCCTCTTGGGTCACAGGGGCCACATCGGCTAATCCTTCCAAATCGCCGGGAGAAACCCGGGCGGCGAAACTGTGTTCGCTCCACAGCGGCGGGCGTAGCATCAGCTCACGCTCAACGGTGAGCGAGGACGACATGACCCACACCCACACCAACTCGACCGACGTCGACAGATGGGACCGCGGTCTTACCGAGCACGTCATCGCGCTGACCCGCCCGATCGTCAAGCACTATTTCCGCTCCGAGGTGCGGGGCCTGGACAACATCCCGGACGGGCCGTCGCTGGTGGTGGGGAACCATTCCGGCGGCCTGATGACGTTCGATCTCTCGGTGTTCGCCGTCGGCTACTACGACAGGTTCGGCTACGACCGCCCGCTCTACGCGCTGGGGTTCGACACCATCTTCGCCGGGCCCGCCGGTGACTTCTTCCGGCGCACCGGCGTGATCCGGGCGACACGCGAGAACGCCGCCAAGGCGCTGGCCGCCGGGGCCGTCGTTCTGGTCTTTCCGGGCGGCGATTTCGACGTCTACCGCTCAACCCTGCAGGAGAACACCATCGACTTCGACGGCCGAACCGGTTACATCACCACGGCCCTGGAGGCGAATGTGCCGATCGTTCCCGCGGTCTCCGTGGGCGGGCAGGAAAGCCAGTTCTTCTTGACGCGCGGCCGGTGGCTGTCGCGGATGCTTCGGCTCGACAAGCTGGAGCGCAAGCTACTGCGAACGGACCTGGTGCCGATGACGTTCGGGTTTCCCTTCGGGTTCAGTATCCTCGCCCCCGTGAACGTGCCGCTGCCCACCAAGATCGTCACCGAGGTGTTGCCGCCGATCAATCTCGCCGAATTCGGCGAAAGTCCTGATATCAAAAGGCTTGACGCGCATGTGCGCTTGAAGATGCAGAAGGCACTGAAAGCTCTTGCCGCCCAACGCCGTTACCCGATTATCGGTTAAGTCGCCGCAAAGACCACGTCGGGATTGAGGATGCCCGCCGGGTCGAAGCTCTGCTTGATGCGGCGCATGAGGTCGACCTTGACCGGGTCTTCCAGCTCGAGAAAGTACGGGGTCTTCGCGCGGCCCAGCCCGTGCTCGCCGGAGATCGCGCCGCCCAATTCCATTGCCAGCGCGAAGATGTCGGTCATCAGCTGCTTGCGGGTGTCGGGGTCCTTGCAGAAGATGGCCAGGTGCACGTTGCCGTCGCCGGCGTGTCCGCAGCCCGCCGAGGCGCCACCGGCGGCCGCGGCCAGACCGCGCGCGGCGGACAGGAACTTCGGCATCGCGGAGCGGGGCACCACGGTGTCGATGATGTCGTCGGCGCCGATCGCCTTCGCCGTCCAGAACGCCTTCTCGCGCGCCTCGATCAGCTTGCGCGCCGAACCCCCTTCCAGCACATAGGCGTCCACGGCGCCCAGCTCGGCCAGCAGTTCGCCGGCCTTCTCGACGTCCTCGTCCAGCCGGTCCGCGGTCCGGTTTTCCAGTGCCACAACCAGATAGGCGTCGCAGCTGTCGCGGACGCTGTCCGGAATGCCCAACTCCAGGTTCTGGGTGTGGACCAGCGCGGCCATCGTCACGTTGTCGATGTACTCCAGGATGTAGGGCGCCAGGCCGCTGCCCACGACCTTGGGCACCGCGGCCATGACCTGGTCGAAGTCGGCGAACGGGGCGAGCACGGAGGCGGTGTGGTCCAGCCGCGGGTGCAGCTTGACGATCACCTCGGTGGCCAGGGCCAGGGTGCCCTCGGAGCCGACGATCAGCTGGGTCAGGTCGTAGCCGGTGGAGATCTTGGCGATCTTGCCGCCGGTGCGGATGAGTTCGCCGGTCGGCAGCGCCGCCTGCAGCCCGAGCACGTTCTGGCGGGCGATGCCGTACTTGACCGCGTTCATGCCGCCGGCGTTGGTGCCGACGTTGCCGCCGACGCTGGACGACAGCTCGCCCGGGTGGACCATGTAGCGCAGGCCGGTGTCGGCGGTGGCGGCGTCCAGCTCGGTGAGCGTCACCCCGGGCTGCACGACGGCGACCTGGTTGGTGGTGTCGACCTCCAGGACGGCGTTCATGCGCTCGAAGGAGATCAGCAGCCCGTCGGCCCGGGGGATCGCCGCGCCGGACAGGCCGGTTCCCGATCCGCGGGCCGTCACCGGGATCTTGTTGTCCGAGGCGGCTTTCAGCAACTGCGAAACCGCCTCGGCGGTGGCCGGTTTGGCGACGTAGGCCGGCCGTTGCGGCGGCTTGGTCAACACCTCGTCGTGCCAGTAGTCCTCGGGGATGGCGTCGCCGGTCAGCAGGTTGTGCTGGCCGACGATCTCGGCGAACCGCGCTTTCATCTCGCTCACAGTGATTCACTGTATGCCGCCGCGGCACCACACGAACATGACAGTGGCCCGACGCACGGTGTTCGTGTCGATGTAACGGGTCGTCACTCCTTGGTGCCGAATGCTGGTGGTGTACCGATAGGAAGGACTGCCATGAGTGTCGCGATGGTCGCCCCCGGTGCCATCACCCAGCAGCGCGAGGGCGCAACGATCCACATAGCGTTTTCAGGGCGATTCGGGTTTGGAATCGACCAGTGGGCGTACCTGCCATTCGAGGTGCCGGCGGGAGTCCACCGAATCCGCGTCAACACCGCGCATGACGGCTTCGCGGTGGGCGGGCCGATCCGAAACGTGTTGGATCTAGGGGTCTTTGGACCAGCCGGCCACGACGTGGGCAATGCGGCCGGGTTCCGGGGGTGGTCAGGGGGAGCCCGCGACGGCTTCGTGATCTCCGGCACGCACGCGACGCCGGGCTATCTTGCCGGCCCGATCGAGCCGGGTCGATGGGCGGTGGCGCTCGGGCCGGTGGTCCTGAGCCCGTGGGGGATGGCATGGGACGCGCGCGTCGTCCTCGAGCGTGGGCGGCCCGCCCCGGCAGGTGACACCGTCCTTGCCGGTCCGGCGCCGTCGGCCCGCGGTGCCGGGTGGTACCGGGGGGATCTGCATCTGCACACCGTTCACTCCGACGGCCAGCGCCATCCCGGTGAGCTGGTCGAGGCCGCGCACTCGGGCGGGCTGGACTTCATCGTGTCCACCGACCACAACACGAACTCCGCGAACCGGGTGTGGCCCGCATGCCGCACCGGTGGTCTGTTGGTGATTCCCGGCGAGGAGGTCACCACCAGGCATGGGCACTGGCTCGCGGTCGGCCTGCCGCCGCACGCCTGGGTCGACTGGCGATACGCGCCGCGTGACCGGGTGTTCGGGCGTTTCGCCGCCGACGTGCGCGACGCCGGCGGCCTGGTGGTCGCCGCCCATCCTGCCGCGCCGGTGCCCGGGTCGTTGTGGGAGTTCGGTTTTGGCGAGGTGGACGCACTCGAGGTATGGAACGGCCGGTGGAACCTCGACGATGAAGCTTCGCTTCGCATTTGGCAGCGGCTGCTGTCCGCGGGCCGGCGCGTCGCGGCGGTCGCCGGCAGTGACTCCCACACCCACGAGCAGCCGGTGGGTTCACCGCAGACCGTCGTGCATGCGCGTGAGTTGTCGGTGCCCGCGATCATCGAGGGGCTGCGCCGCGGCCGCTCGTACATCGCCCGATCACGCGCCTTCACTGTGGAGTTCACCGCGTCCAGCCCGGACGCCGCCGACGTCGCCGGTCCCGGCCAGACACTGGAGGTTTCGCGCGAGACCCCGGTCACCGTCACGGCAATGGTCACGGGAGCCGCCGGCGCAACTGCCACCCTGATCACCGCGGCCGGTTGTGTGGGGCGCGCGAGGGTCGGCGGCCCGGCTCGGACCATGCTGCGGTGGGAACTCGACGCCGAGTCCGCGCGCTTCGCGCGGCTGGAGCTGCGCGACGCACAACGGCGTCCGCTCGGCGCGATGGTCGCGTTCACCAACCCGATCTGGCTGGCATGAGCCGCGCGCGGCCGCGCTGCTGACCGGCCGGCATCTGCGGCCTCTGGTGCCGGTGCCCGCGCACGCGTGAGCCGGCCCACGTTAGGCCGGCGGCGGATTGGGGAACCCCGCGGGCTGGACTTGTTCGACGCATCGAAAGGACTGCCCGTTGACCTCGCGGCTTGGCACCCGGTTCGGGCCCTACGAGCTGCGATCGCTGATCGGGACGGGCGCGACGGGCGAGGTCTACCGGGCGTACGACACCGCTAAGGATCGCACGGTCGCCCTGAAGCTGCTGCCTGCCTCGATGTCCGCAGAAACCGGCTTCCAGCAACGCTTTCGGCGCGAGTTGGCGGTCGCGTCGCGGCTGCAGGAGCCCCACGTCGTTCCGGTGCACGACCATGGCGAGATCGACGGGGTTTTCTTCGTCGACATGCACCCGGTCGAGGGTGGCAGCCTCAGGGACCTGCTGCGCGAGCGGGGGCCGCTGGAGCCGCCGCGGGCGGCGTCGATCGTCGGGCAGGTGGCGCGGGCGCTGGACGCCGCGCACGCCGCCGGGCTGGTGCACCTGGGTGTGCGGCCGGAGCACGTGCTGCTCACCCCGGACCACTTCGCGTATCTGGCCGACTTCGGGGTCGGGCACGCCGACGCGTCGCGCGTGTATATGGCGCCCGAGCGGTTCACCACCGGCCGGGTGGGACCGCAGACCGACGTGTACTCGCTGGCCTGCCTGCTCTACGAATGCCTCACCGGCCAGCCGCCGTTCGAGGGCGCGGGCCCGGCCGAGCTGAAGAGCGCGCACCTGTTGTCGCCGGCGCCGCGGCCCAGCATCATGCGCCGCGGTATCGGCCGGGCCTTCGACGACGTGATCGCCCGCGGCATGGCCAAACAGCGGACGGCGCGGTTCGGGTCCGCGGGTGAACTGGCCCGGGCGGCCGGCGAGGCCGTGTCCGAGGTGTACCAGCCGGCGGCGGTCGGCGCCGCTGCGGGGCCCCTGGGGACCCGGCCCTTCGCGACGGTCTATCCAAATCCCGACGACACCGGCTCCAGCCCGTATCCACCCCCGGAAGCGCCTCCGCCGACCGCGCATCGGCCTCTTGGCGGGCGGTTGCCGCTGGTGGTGGCCGGGGCCGCGGTGCTGCTGGTGATCGCGGGCCTGGTCGTGGCGCTGGTGTCGGCGTTTGTCGACCACGGCGCGCCGCCGCCGCAGGCTTCGAACGTCTCGCCCGCGCCGTCGAGTTCGCCGCCGCCGAAGACGCCGACGCTGTCGGCCCCGGTGCGGGGCGCCGACGGGCTGGGGTTCGTCGGCGAGCCGGCCCGCTGCGACCCGGGGAATCCGCCGGCGGCCGTGGTGCGGACCGCCCAGTCGCTGGCCGTGGTGTGCGAAAACCTCAGTGGCAGTTACTATTATCGCGGCGAACGGATCCGCGACGGGGCGCACATCGAGCTGTCCAACGCCGAGCGCGCCGGGGACGGGTTCGACGTCACCAACCCGGTGAACGGCGTGCGCTACGAGGTGCGCCGGAACCGGCTGCGGATCATCAGCTTCGGCCACGTCGATTCGTCGGAACCGGTGTTGCAGTACGCGACGGCGTCGTAAACACCAGGGACGAGTCGCCCTTTGAAATCCTCCACCCGACAAGGGGACCTTGTCCTCTGGCCGTACCCCGGCCGTGGATGAAGACTCGGGTACCTGCAGGTCGTGGAGGTGCAAGGTGGCAGAGCGACGCCGGCTCGGCATCCAGGACGACCTGTGGCTGGAGATGGACCGCCCCAACAACCTCATGGTCGTCGACACGGTGGTCTGGACGGCCGATCCGCTCGACTGGAACCGGGTGCGCCGGGTCATCGAGGAGCGCCTCACCAACCGCTACCCCGTGTTCCGCAGCCTGGCGGTCAAGGACTCCGACGGCTCGTGGTGGTGGGAAATCGACGACGACTTCGATTTCGGGGAGCACGTCACGGTCGTGGACCTCACCGACCCCGACGACCGCAGCGAGTTGCAGGCACTGGTGGCAAGCCACCACACCGAAATGCTCGACCGCAAAAAGCCGCTCTGGAAAAGCATTTGGGTGAACCGCTACCGGGAGGGTAGCGCCATGATCATGCGGACCCACCACGCCGTCGCCGACGGCATGCGCATGGTCGAGCTGGCGATGAGCCTGTTCGACGCGTCGCCCGAGGGCGGGCCCATCCGTGGTCCCGACGTGGTGCAGCACGCGGTGCGGCCCCACCCGCCGGGGCGGCCGATGAAGGACCGGTTGCGGACCGCGGCGGTGCGGGCGGCGGGCACGGCGCGGCGCGCGAGGTCGATCGTCGATGAGATGCTGGGCGACCCGGTCGGACGGGCGACGGGCATGGCGGCAGGCGCCGTGACGACCGCGGCCGGACTGCCTCGAATGCTCGCTCGTGCCAACGACTTCGGTCGCTTGGCGGCGGAGAACCCGGTGGGCGCCGGCCACACGATCACGATGTCGGCGCGGGCGGCGGTGTCCGGCATCGTCGAATCCGTCCGCGCGACCCTGCGGGCGGCGGTGCCCGGCAGCGGCGCGCTGGTCGACGTGTTCTCGTCGGCGCCCGGTGACCTGGACACGGTCCGCAAACTGCTGGTCGGCACCCGCAACGACGCGACCCTGTGGACCGGTACCGCGGGCCTCGACAAAGCGGTGGCATGGTCGGAGCCGATCCCGCTGGCCAAGGTGAAGGCCGTCGCCAGGGCGAACCGGTGCACGGTCAACGATGTGCTGGTGACGTGTGTGGCCGGGGCGTTGCACCATTACCTCGAGGCCCAACACGCCCGGTGCTCCGCGGTGACCTTCATGGTCCCGGTCAACCTCAAGCCGGTCGACGTGACGCTGCCCGACAATCTCGGAAACGAGTTCGCCCTCGTGCAACTCGAACTGCCGACCGATCAGCCCGATCCCCTGCGGGTGCTGGCCGTGGCCAAACGGCGGATGAACCGGATCAAGCACGGCCACGAGGCGGCCGTGGCGTTTCGCCTGCAGGAGACCATCGCCGGGTTCAACAGGCAGATCTATGAAGCGTCGGTGGACCTGTTCACCAACCGCACGATCGGCACGCTCACCAATGTGCCCGGCCCGCCGATGCCGGTGTACCTGGCCGGCAGCAAGGTGGAGGGCATCGTCGGGTGGGCACCCGTGTCGGGCAACCAGCCCATGAGCTTCGGCATCTTCACCTACAACGGTGACGTGACCGTGGGCATCGCCTGCGACAAAACCCTTGTGCCCGAACATGAGGCGATCGTCGACGGCTTCGCCGACACGTTCGACCGGTTGCTGGCGGCGACTCCCGGCGTTACGGCCTGAACGAGGCTTCTTCTCCGCTGGGGGGCGCGAACGTCGCGATGATCGCCTCGCGCGGCGAGCGCCAGGTCACCCCGAGCTCGGCCAGGGTGCGGGAGTCGTCGGTCGGTGTCGCCGCGGTGAGCAGTTGTGCCGCTTCGAAACTGAATCCGGCCCCCAGTGGCAGTAGGTCCCCGACGGCGTCGGCGATCCTGCCCAGGGCCCGAAACATCCCGCCGGTCACCGGAATTCGCCTGATGCGACGTCCGGAGCCGGCCTCGAGCGCGCCGATCATCTCGTCGAAGCTCAGCATCACGCCGCCGCACACGTACCGCTTGGGGCCGTGGCCCGGCCGCATCGACGCGACATGCACATCGGCGACGTCACGCACGTCAACCATCATCATTCCGGCGTGCTGCAATCGCGGCGCCACACCCGCGCGGATGATCGGCGCCCAGCCCTGTTCGGTGATGCCGGGGGCCGTCATCAAGGCCGGACCGACCACGCTGGACGGATAGGTGATGACAACGGGCGCCCCCTCGTCTTGCAGCCGCCGGGCCGTGCGATCGGCGTAGCCCTTCGTCTTGGCGTAGGACGACCTACCCGCCGCGGTGGGAGTGTCGGGCCCGATCACCGGGACCGCCGGCGAGAACAGGGAGCTGTAGCTGTTGATCGTGACGATCGGGTCCAGGCCGCGGTCGTGGGCCTGACGCAGGACCGACTCGGTCGCGAACGCGTTGATCTCCCACATCAGCTTCTCGCGCCGGTTGTCGGTCCCGACCACGCTGGCCGCGTGCAGCACGGCGTCACAGTCGTCCAGGAGCGTGGCCACGGTGTCGGACTCGCGAACATCGCCGGTGAGCACGGTTATCGAGCCGACTTCGGAAAACCTGCGCAGCAGTTCGGGATTGTCCCAGCCGGGTTCGGCCAAGAGCCGCACCTGATGGCCGGCATTCAGTAGGCCACGGACGACGTGCGCACCCAGATATCCGGTGCCACCTGTCACTGCGATCTGCACGAGTTCGTGACTCTACCGGGCGGTGGCAGGCGGTACGGACCGTGAGTCGAGCTATGCCGGCCGGCTGCCGACCTCCAGGCCGGCCAGCTCGCAGGTGCCGTCGAACACCACCCGGCCGTACTCCCGCACGCTGCAATGCAATCGGCCGGCGAGGTGCTCGAAGTCGGTGTCGATGTTGCGCCGCTGCGCGGGCAGCGGCACCGGTAGGACGTGCGGATCCGCGCGGGCGCCGTCTCCGTCCAGCTCGATGTGGTAGCGGGGTGTGCGCGCGGACACAGTCCAGCGCCCGTCGCCGACCTCCGACCGCACGGGCGCCGGCGGGGTCACCCGGATGACGCGGTCGCCGAGTCGCACGACGACTCCGGTGACGTCCCTGCGGATCGGGCCGAGCTGAAGAAGGCCCCCCGAGAACGCGACCGAGACGTCCGCGTCGGCGAAATCGTGCGCCTGCCCCCACCACCAGCGCTCGGGGAAGCCCGCGCCCCAGTTGCGTTCCGTGTACAGCCGGGCATCACTGAACGACCACGTGCGGTCGCGGAATTCGACTGTGCCGCTGGCTTTTCCGCCGAGCCGGTAGGGATGCCAGTATTGGTTGAGAAACGGGACCGACGAGAAGACGCCGCCTCCACCAAAGGCCTTGGGCCAGTTGAACGGATCGGTGAAATGCAGATCGAGGCGGATGCCGTCGAGGTCGATCTCGAGCCGATCGGTGCTCGCCGCCAGGCGACAGTCGGGAGCGGTTCCCGCGTGCACGGAGAACGTGGACGATTCGGCGTGGGCACGGTCTAGGGCCACGGAGCGCACCACGTCGCCGGGATGCAGCGCGACCGCCAGGGTGGCCCAGTCGCCGTCGCGGTGCCGGTTCACGCTGCACAGCGCGACGACGACGCGGCCCGATGCGGCGTCGGTGAGGCGCCAGAACCAGCCCTCCATTTCCGTTCTGTGCGACGGAACCGGATCGCCGAACGGCACGTCGGCACCGGTGCGCCGGTAGGCATGGACGAGTGGCTTGGCCGCGTTCGCCGCTATCCAGCGCAGGTAGGAGGCGGTCATCTCTCGTGCGTGATCGGGTTGCCGGGTCCGCGGGCGTTGTCTGGCATCTACCCTCGCTTGGCTCCGGGGGTGAAGGTGACCGGCAGCGTGCCCAGCCCGGTCATGCTCGGGTTGCCCAGGTACTGGTGGACGTTGTCGACGTCGACTTGGTAGTCGGGGATGCGGTCGAGGACGGCTTTGAGCATCACTTCGGCCATCAGCCGCGCGAGGTGGGATCCGATGCAGCGGTGCGGCCCGAGCCCGAAGGCGACGTGCCGGTTGGGGGTCCGGTCCAGGATGATCTCGTCGGGCGTTGGGAATTCCTCTTCGTCGTGGTTGGCCGAGAGCCAGCTGATGACGACTCTGTCGTTCTTGCTCAGGCGTTGGCCGTTGAGCTCGACGTCGTGAGTGACTGTGCGGCTGAGGGTTTGGTTGACCGAGAAGTAGCGCAGGAATTCGTCGGTGGCGGTGCGGTAGAGCTCGGGGCGGTCGATGAGTTGTTGTCTGAGCGCAGAGTGGGTGCCCAGGTGGTGCAGCGTCAGCGCGGTTTGCGACGTGGTGGTGTCGACACCGCCGCCGATCAGGTTCCACAGGATGTTGAGCAGCTGCTCGTCGGTGAGGCGCCGGCCGTCGACCTCGAACTGAAGCAGGAAGCTGGTCAGGTCGTCGGTCGGTTTGGCTCGTCTGCCGGCCGAGTACTCGAGGACCTCTTCCATCATCTTCGGGACCTTGGCGATGGCGTCGAGGTACGCCGGGCTGTCCTGCGGCACGGCCATGACGGAGTGGAAGAGGTTGGCGTAGAGGTGCCAGTTGTCGAGGGGCAGGCCCATCAGCTTCATCGTGAGGATGGCGGGGACCGGGCTGGCGTAGTCCAGGACGAGGTCCATCCGGCCGTCCTCGATTTTCTGGTCGAGGAACTCATGCGCCTTTTGTTCCATGAAGGGCTTGAGTTTCTGGACGGCGCCGGGGGAGAAGAACGGGGCCAACGCGTGCCGTAGGGCTTGGTGGTAGGGGCCGTCGACCTCGCCGATGCCCAGGGCCGGCTGGCCTTCGGGGCGCGGGACGCCCATCTCGCCCTGGTAGTCGACGCCGTCTGCGGCGTGGGGCTCGTACTTGTGGGCGAAGGTGTCGCCGTCCCTGGCCGTGCGGCTGACGGCGTCGTAGCTGCTGAGGTACCAGAATCCGTCGTAGTTGGTGTTCCAAGCGACGGGGCATCTCTGGCGCAGCTCGGCGTTGACGGCGTTTTCGTTCAGGTTGAAGGCGTCGGAGTGGTGGTCGAAGTCGACGATGGCGTCGTCGGTGACGTCGGGACGGGTTGTCATCTGGTCGGGCCTCCACCATTCCGGGCGCTCGGCTATCTGCACTATCTTTGCATTATTACGCTCGTGGGTTCTGTCGAGAAAGGCCGCGATGAGTAGTCACCGGACGACCTTCAACCACGTCGGCCTGTGCGTCTCCGATCGGGAGCGGTCGCGGCGGTTCTACGAGAATGTGCTCGGGTTCCAGTTCTGGTGGGAGCTGGATCCGCCCGACGGCCCCACCGCCAAGCTGGTGCAGCTTCCCGAGCCGCTCGGGGTGCATGCGACTTACTTGGTGCGCGACGGGTTCGTGCTCGAACTGATGGACTACTCGAAACGTCAGGTCCATGCCGGCTCGGAACGGGTCATGGATCAGATTGGGCTGACGCACATCTCGTTTTCGGTGTCCGATCTCGGCGGCGCGCTGGAGAAGGTCGTGGAGTTCGGGGGAGCGGTGGTCGAGGAGACGGTGACCGAGGCGATAGCGATGATCCGGGATCCCGACGGGCAGCTGTTGGAGTTGCTTTCCGATGGGTGGCTGTCGGCTTTGCCACCAAGGCCGTAAATCGGGCGGCGAGACGCGCGGGAGTACTGGTTGGAAGCTTCTGTTCGCACCCACGCCATTACCGTCTCGGTCAAGGCCAGGTCGACGAACTCATCGCCGACGGCCACCGACGCCCTCGTCAAAGAGGCCGCCGACGTCCTCGAAGTCGTCGCCGCGATCGCCAGGAGTAGCGTCGACCCACGCAGCAGGGAACACCGGCATGAACCGACAGCTTGATTAGGAGAAAAGCCATGAGTCACAACGAGGTGCTCGACGCCGCCGTCGCCGCGGGTTCGCCGATCGAACAAGCGGTTGCGGTGTTCATGCTGCACCCCGAGACGTTCGCCGAAAGCATCGCGGCCGGTTACCAGAACCCGCTCGCCGGATACGTTGCCGGCCGCGGCGGAGTGCTGGGCGAGGCCACCGGCGTCGCGGTCAGTTCGGTGTTCGTGGCGTTCGAGCCCGCGTTCCTGCGGGGCATGTGGGAGGAAGGCGTCGCGGTCCGCGGCGCGAGCGGCGCGGCCGAGGTGTACTGGGAGCAGTTCGCCGGCTTCGGCCGTAGGCACCTGGCCGGCGCCGAAGGGCTGGACCGCATCGCGGCGCTGGGGGAAAAGATCATCGCGGTGACACCGGACGGGGGGCTGCCGCTGTATGCGGGCTGGCGCACCATGCCGTTGGCCGACGACGCGCCCGCGCGGGCGCTGCAGGTCATGCAGATCCTGCGTGAGCTGCGCGGCGGTGTGCATTTCAATGCCCTCACGATTTCCGGTATCACCCCCATCGAAGCGCACATGCTGAACAAGGGGCATCAGTACGCCGCGATGTTCGGCTGGCCCGAGCCGTTCGCCGACGGCGCGGATAAGAAGGACCGCTACGCCGAGGTCGAGCAGGCGACCAACCGCCGGATGGCCGAGATTTTCGCGGCCACCCTCACCCCGGACGAGGCCGGTGAACTCGCCCGGCTCAGCGCCGGCGCCCTGGACTCGCTGAAAGCCAACGCCGCGACCTGAACGGCCAACGGGCGATGCGACCGAGGTGGGATCGCACGCAGTGAGCGGTCAGCGCAGGTCGGAAAGGTTGTCGCTCAACTGGATCCGGCTGGCTGACCCGAAGCGCCGGGCGCAGTCCGGGTCAGACGGTTGGCATCGTCACTCCGGGTGGCGCGGAGACTTCCACCGTTGTGCCGGCGGCCGGAGGCTGATTGCGGAAAACCACTAGCGCCCCGGGTGCGTCGGTGTTCGACAGGGCAACGTCGAGCGATTGCCGCGAATTGTCCTCGGCGAGTTGCAGATTGAGGTACACGTAGGACCGACGATCCGTGTGGCACTGGGTGACGAACTCTTCGGCAAGGTGCTGGCCCTCATCAATCGTGGACGGGATCGTGGCGACATCTCGGGGTCGACCTTCGATGCGCTCCATGATCTCGAGCGCCATGAGTTGCGGTCCGACGACACGCAGGCCCGCCGCTCGGAAGACTTCTGGCACATAGGTGAGCAGCTCGGCGAGGTCGGCTTCTGACTCGGTGTTGTCGATGACATAGTTCAGCACGAACCCGCGCTCGGTGAACGCGTGCATGAACACGCCCGCGCTGCCGGCGATGTAGTCGGCGACGCCCGGTGACCAGCGAAACTCGCGGAAGCAGGACTTGTAGAGATCGTCGACCATGAAGACGGCCGTTGCGACGAGCCAGCTGTCGTCGAGTGTCGCGACGAGGGCGCGCACCCGGTCTCCGAGCGCCTCCAGCGAGCGCGCCCGGTCGGCCGGGGAATGGGCCTCGAGCCGGTCAGCTCCCGCGATGATCGCCCTGTTTTGGTAGCTCCATACGTGAGCGAGGGTGGCGAGGTGCCAGTCGGCAGAGGTCGGTTCGCTCGGGTTGTGACCGCTGTTCATGTCGCTCCTTGCGTCGTGCTCCTCGAGTGGGGCCGCCTTTTCGCCCGTCAGCGATGTAGCCCACCAGAGGTAACCGTAATTCGCGTTCTACGCCGCCGGGCACTTTGACGGAGCTCGGCGTTGATGGCTAGCTCGTTAAGGTTGAAGGTGTCGGGGTGGCGGTCGGTCGACGATGGCGTCTTCGATGACGTTGTTACGCTCGTCGGTTCTGTCGAGAATGGCCGCGATGACTGGTCACCGGACGACCTTTAACCACGTCGGATTGTGTCTCTCCGATCACGAGCGGTCGCGGAGGTTCTACGAGAACGTGTTGGGATTTCAGTTATGGTGGGAACTTGATCCGCCCGACGGGCCCACAACCGAGCTTGTGGGGCTTCCCGAGCCACTTGGGATGCACGCGACCTACTTGGTGCGCGACGGCTTCATGCTCGAACTCATGGACTACTCGAAACGTCAGGTCCATACCGCCTAGGAACGCGTGAGGGATCAGCTTGGCCTGAACCATATGTCGTTTTCGGTGTCCGCTCTTCGTGGCGCGTTGGAGAAGGTCGTCGAGTTCGGGGGAGCGGTGGTCGACGGCACGGTGACCTAGGCGATGGCGCTGATCCGTGACCCGGATGGGCAGCTGCTCAAGTTGCTTTCCGATGGGTGGCTGTCGGCGTTGCCATCGCGGCCGTGGACGTGAACTCCTTTTGAATTCGTTGGTTCGACCGGTCCAGATCGCGTCTCGCGGAGGCTTCGGGCTCATAATCCTTTGGTGGCGAATTCGAGCTCACCCGGCCCGCCTGAATCGATTTGGTCATCGCTGGTTATAGCGACTTGGCTCAGTGGCCCGACTGGGTTCGTCGCAACGCCGCGGCACGCTGGTGGTGGCGTCGGAGCAGATGCTCACTCAGCTCAGTACCAGGGCCGCCGAATGCCGACCCATAAAGGTCTTGAAGGTCATCCATCGAGAGTCATACACGCCCCGCAACCCTGGCCCTCGATCAACCAACTGTCAGCCATGGGTACGACAAGCCGTCGTAAAATGCAGCTTGAGCCACTGTGACTCAATGTTTCGGCTGGCGTTGGATCGGACACAGTACTTTTGCTGGCGACGGCCCAGATAGCGTCATGGTCCTCTCAATGAGACTTGAGTAGCGCTTGGGCAATGCGCTTTGCCATCACGGGTGGTACTGCGTTTCCGACCTGCCGCCCCCGAGAGGTAAGCGAGCCCTTAAATCGGAATGATTGCGGAAAAGTCTGGATCAAGGCCGCCTCACGGAGGCTGATCGCACGGTCTTGTTCCGGGTGACCAAATCGCCCATTCGAATAAGAAAGGCAGCGGGTGGTCAGGCCTGACGCGGGCTTGTCCCACCACATGCGACCGTAGGCGTCTGTGTGACCGCCATGGGCCAAATGGCAATCGGATAGAAGCGCTCGATCCCAGTTGCGGCGATCGCCACCCTCCGGCGTAGCTCGAATACGGACCTTATTGGCTTCGGACAGACGCATTGCAGCATGGTCAGGATCGAACCTGTCCACGCCGCCGTCGGTGAGTGGCCTCAGATGGCCGATCGCCCTTCGCACTGTTCGGGCTGGCCGCTTTGTGACGACATGGGTCGGTCGGGGCAATGCAGCGATGCCGATGCGTGAAGCGACGATCACCAGGCGTCGTCGCTCTTGGGGCACTCCGAATTCGAGTGCACGGAGTACTGCTAACTCGGTGTCGTAGCCCAGCCTGACAAGCTCACGTAGAAACGCGCGCAGCGGCTCGCTATTGTTGGTCGACTGGAGGCCGGGAACGTTCTCTACTACTACGAGCTCTGGGTGCAAAGCAGAAACAAAACGCTGAAATTGCTGCAACAGCGTCCTTCTAGGATCTCCTCTAAATTTGTGTTTGTTATGTCGTGAAAATGGCTGACATGGGGCGCAGCCAGAAAACATCCGAACTCCTCCGCCCGAGAGGAGAGCCTCGACTTCATCGACCTCTAGATCTCGAATATCACGCGTCAGAACGGGAATATTAGAAAAATTTGCCTTGAATGTATTGGCACTGTCCTGATCATGATCTATAGCCCCAACAACGTTGAGCCCGGCGTCACGGAACCCCATGCTAGTGCCGCCGCAACCAGCAAAAAAGTCAACGACCGAAACTTCGTCCGGTCTCATGGCCTGACTCCTTCTACAAACGTCTGGACAATCGCCGCGATAGCCAACACTGACTCATTAGTAGACGGCAACTTGTTTATCTCGGCCTGCTGAAACACAAATATTTCGTCACCTGACGCTTGCCGGCCTAACTCGTTGGCGGCGATGTCACTCCATGCCGCCTTGCTATCGGCCGCTTGTTCCTCTCGGGGACCCTCGCCAAGGCGACTGGCACGTGCACGGAGCAGAAACTCTTCTGGGGTATCAAAAGGGAAGAAGCTCACGAAGGAACCCCGCCAGTCGAGCACTTTACGAAGTGACTCAGCGCGGTGCGTGGAGCTGTCTTTCTCATTAGCTCCGTACGGTAATTTTGGTTGGTTGCCTTTCAATGCATCAACGACCGTCGACTCCAAATCATCTGGCGCAACTTGACCCGAGGCTGGTGGCTGCGCGGTAGATTGATCGCCGTCTAGAAGCAACAGCAGGCTTTCGCGTTCATCGTGGGCCCACATCGGAAGGTAATGGCTCCACAGAGTAGCGGCGCCTCCGGGGATGAACTTTACGTCGACGGATGGTGCAATTGTGAGGTCCTTGATCGCGCGCGCGACGAGCGCCGCGGCGAGGCGATCTTCAACAACCACCGTGGGGTGGTCGTACGAAGCGCCGACGGCCTCGAACGCGGCATGAGGCGCAACCTGTTGGGATGGAATATCCACCCTCCCGTCGTCTGCTCGGATCGATAACACCTTGATCGCGTTCACGGGAAGCGTGCGAACCATTTCGGGAGAATGCGTCGCAAATATTATTTGATGGTGGCGTTGACGGGCTGTGTTCGACAGAAAATTCACTACTGCCCGCTGGGCCGAAGGGTGGAGGGAGACTTCAGGCTCGTCTAGCAAAATCAGAGATTTGGGTGCTGCCTGAACCACGGAACAAACTAGCATTACAGCTGCATATTCACCGCTTCCGGCAAAGGCTTCCGAGTACTGGATACCAGAAGTCTTCATCAGTACTGTCCAACCACCCTGCCTGCCGAAATAGCGATGATGAATGATGCGAATCGACTCATAGTCCCTTCCCAAAATAGCCTTGATAACGCCAAGTTCTTCCGCGGTTACGTCGTGGATCGGTTGAATAATTCGTTCGATACCATACCAAACATCGGACTGTCTGCTGTCGCTAATTGCGGCGGCCAGTCGTCTAGATCGCTTTCGTATTGCCGCTTTACGTAATCGCAGAGCCTGGAGAAAAGTGAGCGATCCGGTATGGTACGCTTCCGCATGGTAGAACGCCCAGTCGAATGCGGATAATTGCGAACGGAAGTCAAGATATAGAACCTCTTTATCAATAGTATTCCACCGGGTTTTCGATCCATCACTTGGAGGTGTCTCCTTGAAGGGGTATCTCTCCATACTATCGGGCGGGTTGGTCAAAGGCCGACTTGGTTCAAATAAATCGGGATCTATTTCTTTCCTGGACCTGCTGCTTCGCCGGCGGCCAATGCGTGTCTTAACAACTTCGACGACTCCGTCGACTGAATTAGAATTCCGACCATAGATGAACCGATGACGTGCCTCCGCTGGAATTGCATCCATTGCGGTACCGAACCAGTAATTGCCGAGATCATTTCCGGTTGGACATCCTTGCAGCGCGCGCAAAATCGCCGTCTTATTTGATCCATTCGTCCCGACTAGGGCGGTAACTGGATGGCTGAAGTCTATCGTCATATTCGGAGCCAAGTTCTTGAAGACTGGAAACCGAATGTAGTGAATCGTTGGCTCAAACACGCCTTTAATCCACATCTCAGACAACTCGTCGTGGATGTTGCTCAAGGCCGCTCCTGACGCCATGTAACTTCTCGTGGAACGTAACAAACACCGCAGACGTCCGGGGTGAAGCTGAGCGCGCGTCATGCTGGCTCCCTGTCGGCCGGTAGGTCCAAGACGCACTACTGACAAGCCGCAGCCTAGATGTTGAAGAGCGTGTCGCGATGTGCGATCAGCTTCAAGGGCGAGGACGACGTCCTGTGTTCCGGGCTACCTACTGGCCGGTCTGGCCCTGATCCCTCCGCGCGAATACGACATCGCGGACGCGAAGGGCAGCGGCCTGGGGTTCTTCATGTTCCCAGATCCGAATGCTTGCCCATCCGGCGTCTGACAGCCGCCGGTCGGTGTCGCGGTCACGTGCCATGTTGCCGCTGACTTTGTCAGCCCAAAACCGAGCGTTGGTTACCGCTACGGTGTGGTGTTGAGGGCACCCGTGCCAGAAACATCCATCGAGGAAGACCGCGACTTTCTGCTTCGGGAAGACGAGGTCGGCTGTGCGTCTCAGGTTCGTTAGTGGTCGCACCGACACCCTGTACCGGAGGCCAAGTCGGTGCACAGCTGAGCGTAGCGCTACCTCAGGCTTGGTGTCTCTGCTCTTGTTCGACCGCATGCTAGCCCTGGTCGCAGGAGAGGAGGCCCACGACTCAGTCATCCGTCTAGCGTAGGAACGGCGCGCCGACACGTCACTTGTCGGTGGGGGCCAATACGATGTCGGCGTGCCCAAGCCCCGGACGATGATCGATCTTTTCGCAGGTTGTGGGGGGATGACGTCCGGTTTCGTTCGTCACGGCTTCAGGCCGGTGTTAGCCGTTGAGTCGAACCTCTGCGCAGCCGCAACATATGCGGCGAACTTTGGTGAAGACCACACCTATTGGGGCGATATCAACGACGCGCTCGCGGACGGAGTGCCAGAGGCCGACATAGTCATCGGGGGGCCACCATGCCAAGGTTTCTCAAACCTTGGCTCCAAGGACGTCGACGACCCGCGAAACAAGCTTTGGAAGAGCTACCTGCAGGTGGTCGAACAGGCCCATCCCCAGGTGTTTGTCATCGAGAACGTCGATCGATTTAGAAGTAGCGCTGAATTCCAGCTGCTGATCGATGAAGCCAAGAATGGGATGATCAGCGACTACAAGCTATCCCATGGCGTCTTGCTTGCTGCGGACTACGGTGTTGCACAGCGGAGACCCCGGACAATTGTCATCGGGTCACGGATGGGGCTAATTGACCTGCCAGCGCCGACGCACGCAAGACACCCGAATCCCGGACTCGAGCCGTGGAGTACTGTTAGGGATCGAATACGGAAGTTGCCGGAACGGCCTTCGACGACCTCGCTGCCGGACACTCGGACGAGCTTCTTCGGAGAGGTCGTCCCGGGTGAATTCAAATGGCTCGACTTACACTTCGGCCGGAACCCGCGTGAATCGTCGTTACTTCGCTACGACTGCATCCCACCTGGCGGCGGCAGGTTCGACCTTCCTGACGAATTGTTGCCGGATTGCTGGCGGAACAAGCCCACCGGCACAACCGACGTAATGGGACGTATGCGGTGGGATGCCCCTTCGCTTACGATCCGTACGGAATTCTTCAAGCCCGAAAAGGGGCAGTATCTTCACCCGCAGTGGGACCGGAAGAATCCGCGCAAGCGCGTAAATCGGGTAATCACACATCTGGAAGCCGCACTGCTGCAGGACTTCCCGGAATCATTCGCATGGTGCGGTTCCAAAATCGAGATTGCCAAACAAATCGGCAATGCGGTGCCTGTTGGGTTGGCCGCAGCCGTCGCACGCGTGATTCGCGCAGCGCTCGGCTGATCAGTGTTCCGGTGCTCGTGGCGCCGCTCTTTTGGAAATCGGCGGTTTCCGCCACATCCCAGCCATCGCTGTCGTGCAGTTAAGTTCGGCGCACCGTAACCGGTAATGGTCGTCGCGCTCGACAATGCCACCCTGCCTGACTCACGGTTGCCGGACGCGTCGTGCTCATACCCGGATGCCGTTCACCGCGACCAGCTCCCCTCCGTCGAGCCGTTGATCGAGGTTGGCCGTAGGCGCGCGAGGATTGGCGACGGGCTTCTTCGCCCCGAGCCGCACGAGGTCTTCAACCGAACCGCCGCACGAGCACAACTCCTAGGCCGGCGGCAATGTTGTCAGGCCCGCCCGGGACGCATTTACACAGAGGTCGGCCACGGCGACGAGTTAGCGGGATAGTCGACGCGGGCGGTCGGCGGCGCCGGGGTCCGGCGACATGGTTGCAGTGTGCCGCAAGCGTTGGTCGTGCTCTATCCGCTGGCTCTGGCCTTGATGCCCTCGAGGCTCGCTGGCATGCTCACTTGGGTGCCGCCGCCGCCACGAGGAGCTGATCCGGAACTAGACCGGGTCTCTGAATGGTTTGAGTCGCAGGGCGATCTCGAGCAGACCTTTGGCATGTGCGTACGGACGGCGATCGATGAGGTGATCGACACTCCACGCACGGGTCGTTGGAACCTCGACGACTGCGGAAAGCAGGAGCAGGCCTATGTGGGGGTGAAAGTCGAGCATGTTATTCGCGCGCGCTTCGATCTGGCATGCGGGCCGAACCGTATGGACTACTGCATCGACGGTGTCGACGTCGACTGCAAGTGGTCGAAGAACTGGGGCGGATGGGAGATACCGCGCGAGGCCGTGGGGCACGTATGCCTGCTCGTCTGGGCCTGCGATGACGATTGCGAGTTTGCCGTAGGAGTCCTTCGGATCCGGGAGGACATCCTCGTGGGCGGAAACCAAGACAAGAAGCGCAAGATCCAGTCGCCCGAGGGGCGCGGCGAGATACGATGGCTCGTTCCCCGGACGAATGCACTTCCGCCCAACTTCTTGCTTCAGCTCCCCGACGAGGACAGACAAGCGATCCTGGGCCATAAGGGAGGTGATGCCCGTGCGCGTGAGCTATTCCTGCGCTGCGAAGGTGTCGTCATCAGGCGACACACCATCGAATCGATCGGCCAGCAGATCGATGAAGCTCGTCGATTCCGAGGTGAGACGCGTCAGAATATGCGGAACCTGGGCTTCGAGGTGCTCAACGGTCACTGGAGAGCCGACCGAACCCGTGCACTGGATCTCGGCGGCGTAGTGATCGCAAACCACACGGAGTGGGTCTGCCTACGCACCGACGGATCGACGCCGCGACGCCTAGAAGAGAAGCCCAAGCAGCGACGCCTCGCCACGATGCCGGGCACGAGCGCCGGAACCAAAGCCCGCAATAGGTGAGTCTGTGTCGACGGAAGGCCTGAGTTTGGCCGCCCAGCCAGCATGTGCCCTGCGTCGCTGTTAGCCGTGATGGTCCATGCTCTACACCAGGGCGTCGCTAGATGCCTCGACGATTCGGATAACTCGCCGCTGCGGAGCAGAGCCGCCAGCGTCCGATTGATTTCGTGCTTCGAACCATCTCCAACCTCGGAAGTCATGCAAGAGCTGCCCATCGCAAGGCAAGAGAGCGCGACGGTTAGTCGCGGCAATGATGGTCGACCACATGCTTTTCACTCTCTTAGATGTTTCGGCGGGGGTAGTAGGCGGATTGCGGTGGTGAGCAGCAGCCTCTATGGACGTCTCCGGTCAGCTTTCGTCATCCAAGCCGAGGCACATCGGTTCGCGGCGTGACTTCAGCGAAACCGCAGAATGCCCCGCACGACCGTTCGACAACGCCGCCGGTCGAGATCGTCCCGGGCGACGGTGCAGATCTCGCTGAATTCAATCCGCCCGTCGTAGTCAACGCGGTGTGTTAGAACTTGCTGGAAATGCTGAAGGGGGGAAGACGCCAGTGGGATGACCGATCTAAGGGCGACACCGATTGAAACTGTTCGCCGTATTCGCGTGCCGCCGAATCCGGGTATCTTCCGCGCGCTTGGGCTGAACCAAAGCTTCGAGGCGGCTGTCGCGGACCTCATCGACAACAGTTTGGACGCGGAAGCGAACGAGGTCCTCGTCCGCTTCGTCCTACACTCCGGCCGGGTGATGCAGCTTCTCATCGTCGACAATGGGAAAGGGATGGATGAGCCGCGGATTGACGCTGCTATGCAGCTCGGTCGGCCTAAGAGTGTGGCGAAGGCAAGTCATGGTCGTTACGGGATGGGTCTGAAAGCCGCCTCATTCGGCCAGGCCTCGACCCTGACGGTCATGTCGAAGCGGACTCGCAGCCAGGCACAGGGTCGTCGGATGTATCGGGAGAGACCGGGACGCGACTTCGACGTGGACGTGTTGAACCCGGAGACTGTGTCCCACCGACTAGGACAGTATCTCCGCCTCGTCGGACCGGGGATCACCGGTAAGACAGGGACCGTCGTGCAATGGGACGACTGCCGCAGCTTCCCGCAATCGCGGGATCCAGCGGTGACGACAGCGTTCGTCGACAAGCAGGTCGCGGCGCTGCGATGGCACCTCGGGATGGTGTACCACCGACTACTTGAGCGGGGGGACGTGCAGATAACCGTCGATGCCTACGAGGCGGACGACGATGAATCAGGACCTCCCGTGATGATCGAGCCCGTGAATCCCTTCCCATATCCAGCTCGCAGGACCGGATGCCAGGGATACCCGAAGGATCTCGTGGCGGAACTCGCCGACAGCAAGGTCGTGTTGCGTTGTTGCATCTGGCCAGCCCGATCCGACTCGCACCAATACCGCTTGTACGGAAAGCCTGTCGAGAACTTCCAGGGTCTTTATCTGTACCGCAAGAACCGTCTACTCATGGCAGGCGGCTGGGGGGGCGTGATACACGAAAAGAAGTCGTACCGACTCGCGCGGGTCGCGATCGACATCGACGAGCATCTCGACGTGTTCAAGATGAGCGTCGAAAAGGCAGGCGTGCAACTGTCCGAAGACCTGGTACATGCCATCGAGCAGGCAAGCGACGGGCGCCGCGTCTCATTTCGGGACTACCTGAACGACGCCGAACAAGCCTTCAAGAAGGGCAATGTTCGAAAACGCAAACGCACGAAGATCCTTCCACCCGGACCGGGCCTACATCCGCGGGTGAAGCGAGCGATCGAACGCGAGTCACCACTGCTCGAGGGCGAAGATCCGATTCGCATCCGGTGGAAGCGCATAAGCGGCGACGACTTCGTCGAGGTGGATCGACCGAACCGGACGTTGTGGCTCAACAACATCTATCGCAGCGCCGTCCTGCACGGTGATCCAGCTGGCATAAACGACGCCCCAATAGTCAAGGCACTCCTTTTTCTGCTCTACGAAGACCTATTTCGAGGGCAGGCCATGGGCCCCAAAGACAAAGAGAACCGCGACTTTTGGGGCGAGGTCCTCACTGCGGCGGCCGAAGCCGAGCAAGGGAGCCAGTACGAATGACCATGTCCGAGCAGCCCGCCGACAGGCATGTGCCGCCCACCGTCCTGGAAACCTACGCGGCCGAAGGGGTGTCGGGCGTTTTTCCAGCGGAGGGAACTCCGCCCGGTCGCATCCAAATATCGCCGGGCCAGCACATCATCACGCTTCTGGTACAAGCAACCGATAACGTGCCGGGCCCCGATGTTCAAAGCCTGGCGAACCTCGATTATGCGCTTGAAGACCAGGCGGGCATCGTCTGGCACCGTCTCGACGTAGCCTATGAGGACAACCTCAGCGAGGTGTATCCGGTCTTCTGCACCGTTCTTGATCGCGTTCAGCTCAAAGGCGAATCCTTCACCGAGGCCGTTCTGTCAGTCTTGAGCGGGTTAGGCGAGATTCTCGCAGGACGTGGCGGACTGTCCCGCGAGCAACAAGTCGGTCTCTTCGGCGAACTCCTGGTGCTACTCTCCCTTGCTGCCCAGCTCGGCCCAGAAGAGGCGGTCAAAGCTTGGCGTGGTCCGGATCGAGAAGAACACGACTTCGGATTGCCGGATAGCGACTTGGAAGTGAAGACCACCACCTTCGAGGAGCGATCGCACTGGATTAACAGCCTGGCCCAGCTGTACCCATCTCCCGGACGCGCTCTTCGACTGCTGTCGATACAGTTAACAACGGCTGGGGCCGAGCCTGGCATGAGCTTGGCCGAGATCGTGCAGACCGCTCGCACACGTCCCGGAATGCCGATGGCGGAGCTGAATTGCACACTGGAATCGGCTGGCTATTACGACCGGCACGCCGACCTCTATCGATCGCGTTGGAGGCTCCGGTCAATACCGAATTTCTATCTCGTCGACGACCAATTCCCTGCGCTGACAAGCAAGCTGCTGTTCGCCAATGTTCCTCAAGCCGAACGCATCACCGATGTACGCTACCGCATTCATCTTGAAGGCCTCACCGCGCAGGACGAGCTGTTCCCCATCGCACTACCAGGGCAATCCCCATGACTCATGACTGGCTCTCTTCGTCGCTTCTCGGTGTGCTCAAAGCTATCGGCAACGGGCCGCCGAAGGACCTCATCGCCCGTGTCAAGCCCGACGCCGACGACCACGGGGTACGTGTTAGTGCGGGCGATCTAACGACCTTGATCAAAGATGCGTCGCCTGCCGACCCGTTGCTGACAGCGTTGGGAATGCAGGTTCACAAATGGGACGCAGAGTCGGACAAGGTTGAGTGGACGGGCGGGACAGCTCCGTCGACACCCGCGAGAAGAGACTTGATCTGTTCCAATCTCGGGCTCAATAAGTCGGCCGCAGCCGAGCTGCTAGCCAAAAGACCAATTTTCGTCGACACGAGCGTGATCGTCACAGCAGAATGGAATCACTGGTACACCCCTGAACGGGCGAACTCGCACAGCTTCTACTGGTCGCACTACATGGACTACTTGCTTCAAGTCCGAAAATGGCCCCAGGACAACGTCACCGCACTCGATCTCGCCACAACCCGTGTCGTGGAACGACTGGCGGACCCGACGAGAATGGAACGTCACCAGGCCAAGGGTCTCGTCGTCGGCTACGTCCAGAGCGGGAAGACGGCCAACTTCACCGGCGTGATCGCGAAGGCCATCGATGCCGGCTACCGGTTGGTGATCGTTATGACCGGGACTATCGAGATGCTCCGAGCGCAGACGCAGCGTCGGATCGACATGGAGATGTTGGGGAAACAAAACATCCTCGGGGACCTCACTCCCGACGAAGCTGCTTCCGAACACGTCGACTACCAGGATGATGGCGACTGGCAGGCAGGGCGCTTCCTCGACTTCGAGCAGGAGGCGAGGCCCACGGAGATCATTCGCCTCACCAGCCATAAGCACGATTATCAGAAGCAATTCGTGAATCTGAAGCTCGAGCGGTTCCAAGCCAGCAAGCCTCTGTACGACCCGGTGAACCTGTTCTCGACAGCCGCCCGCCTCGTGGTGACGAAGAAGAACTCGACGGTTCTCAAGAAAATCGTTTCCGACGTGAAGGCTAATAAAAAGGCATTCGCCGAGATTCCCGTCCTCATCATCGACGATGAGTCCGACCAGGCTTCCGTGAACACTGTCAACCCGCAGAAGTCGCAGAAGGAATCGTCTGAAGCCAAAGAGCGACGCGCGATCAACGCACGCATCGCCGAAATGTTGGCGCTAATGCCGCGCGCCCAATACGTCGGTTACACCGCGACTCCATTCGCCAACGTCTTCATCGACCCGTCTGACCCCGAGGACATCTATCCCAAGGACTTCGTGCTCAGCCTCCCGAGGCCGGATGGCTACATGGGCGTGGAGGACTTCCACGACCTCGAGGAGATCCAGCCGCCTACTACAGCCGCCAACAGCAACTACGACGCTTACGTCAGAGATCTCATAGCCTCGGACAGTCCAGACGACGAACATGAGCGAATGGAGGAGCTGTCGAGGGCGCTCGACATGTTCGTTCTCACGGGAGCGTGCAAGCTCTACCGTGCAACGCGGAAGGGGGGTTCGGAATTTCGGCATCACACCATGCTCATCCACGAATCGGTGCGCACCGCCGACCAGAAGAGACTCGCCGACGACATTCGAGAATTGTGGGGCGACGCCGGTTTCACCACTCCTGCCGGAATGAAGCGGTTGCGGAGCCTCTACACCGACGACGTCTTGCGGGTGTCCAAGGCGCGGCGCGAGAAAAACGTGCCGGCTCTCCCCGAGTTCGACGCGTTAAAACCCTACATCGCAAAAGCTGTCGGCCGCATCACTGAACATAACAACAACCCGGTTCTGGTGGTGAACAGTGACAAAGAGGTTCAACAATTGCAGCAGCAGTTGGACTTCGACCGCAACAGCACATGGCGGGTTCTCGTCGGGGGCGCGAAGCTGAGTCGGGGCTTCACAGTGGAGGGACTGACGGTCACCTACTTCCGGCGAACCGCCAAGATGGCTGACTCCCTCACTCAGATGGGCCGCTGGTTTGGATTTCGTCATGGATACCGAGACCTGGTGCGGCTCTTCATCGACCGGGACGCCAGGTTCAATGCCACAAAACGGGTCGACCTCTACAAAGCCTTCGAGGCGATCGCTCTCGATGAAGCGGCGTTCCGCGACCAACTCGCTATCTACGCCGAATGGGATGGCGACAAGCCCCGAGTCCGTCCTTCGCAGATACCGCCTCTCGTGTGGCAGCATCTTCCATGGCTCAAGCCCACTGCGGGGAACAAAATGTTCAACGCAAAGCTCAAAGAACAGAGCGACCGAGTGTTCAGCCCCGCAGGTTATCCACACCACCTCGACGCTCAAAGGAAAAACCTGGATCTTTGGCGCCCGCTTCTCAGCGCCTGCGATGAGGACATCGCATTCCCCGCGGGCGACCAAAACAACTTGCGCGCTTTTGCCGGACTTGTCGACGCTCAGCGGCTGATCGACGTGATCGACGACATGCAATGGATGTATGACTACAAGATCACTTCGGTCGACCCGAAACTCGCCCACTATCGACAGCTACTCAAGAAGAAACCCTCGCCGCTGAAGGACTTCCTTGTCATTCTTCCCCAGCCAGGCGAAAAGAACGTGAAGCTCTCCGGCGTCGGAACACGGAGGATCGTCAACCGCGATCGGAGAGCTCGTGGCGGAGAGTTCGTCCAGAAATTCGGTGAGATCACGGATCCAAAGCATCGAGATCTCGTGCTGCCCTTGGTCAATCCCCATGCCCCCAAAGGAAGGCCGCTTGCACAATGGTGGAAGCCCACACGCGGCGTCGCCCTTGTCTACCTCGTTAGAGAGCAGAAGCCTCAACTTGACCCGCAGGCATCGACCAAGTCGCCAGCGGGAGCTTCCGCCGAGCGAGGTCTCATCCTGGCGTTCGCCCTGTACTTACCGCACTCCGCGGTGGGACAGGATACGGTTTTGAAATTCAGCGTAGAAGTGGAAGACACCACCGAAGCCACCGTCGACGCTGTGTGAGCCACCGCGACGAGCTCGGATGCGGGCCAATAGGTGGCCAAACCGGCGGATCAGGTGGTCAAGAAGGGGCAAACCGCTCTGTCTGCACTTCCTAGACCAACCGAAACACGTCGGTGCAACGACCAAGTCCAATTGAATAGCTGGAGTTTGAGCGGGCAGCGTTCGATGGGGTCTGCTGCACGATCAGTGAAACGCCCTGACTCTGTCGGAGGCTCGGGTTATTGGATTCCGACCAGGGGTTGGTCGGTCCGTTGTGCATCGTAGAACGCGGCTTCGAACTCGGTCGGAGGAACGTCAGCGAGGTAGCTGTGGAGGCGGCTGGTGTTGTGCCAGTACACCCACCCCAGGGTGGCCAGCTCGACGTCCTCGACGGTTTTCCAGGGCCCGCTGTGGGCCGGTCTGAAACGCCCTGGAAATCCCGGAGGCTCCTGACCTTGGAAACGAGGATGCAGGTATGCCCACGGAATCGTCGTCGGGGAAGAAGCCGACCAGTCGCAGATACAGCCCGGAGGAGAAGGCCGCCGCAGTGCGGATGGTGCGGGCATTGCGCGCGGAGCTGGGCACCGAGCAGGGCACCGTCTCGCGGGTGGCTCGTCAGCTCGGCTACGGGGTCGAGTCCGTGCGCTCCTGGGTGCGTCAAGCCGACATCGACGACGGGTATGCACCGGGAGTGTCCACCGCGGAGTCGGCCCGGATCAAAGAACTTGAGCAGGAGAACCGAGAACTCAAGCGCGCCAACGAAATACTGAAACGAGCGGCCAGTTTCTTCGGGGCGGAGCTCGACCGCCAACACAAGAAATAGTCGACTTCATCGACG
>NZ_LQOU01000034.1 GCF_002102155.1 Mycobacterium europaeum | reverse complement strand
GGCGCGCCGCTCGCGACCTAATTCGAGTTCGAGTTCGGCGAGGGTGGCCATGATGGCTGCTATGGCGCGCCCGGTTGGTGTCGCTGTGTCGATGCCTTCGCGTATGGCACGCAAGAGAATCCGTCGCTCGCCGAGGCCTGCGATGGTGCGGGTGACTTCGGCGACAGAGCGACCAAGGCGGTCGATCGCGGTGACGACGACGGTATCGCCGTCGCGGGCATAGTCGAGCATGGCGGCCAGGCCGGGCCGGTGGATGCCGGCGCCTGAGAGTTTGTCGGTGAATACCCGATCAGCGTCGACGCCGGCGGCGGTGAGCACAGACAGTTGCGCATCGAGGTCCTGGCCGATAGTGCTGACGCGGGCATAACCGAGGATCGCGGTCATGCCCATGACTGTCTCATCAGCCGGTGACATCGGGGATTCGAGACACGCGATGTGAGACAAGAAATGAGACACCGCGAGCTGGGGGTTTGGGACGGGGGGGTGCCGCGCGGACTGCGGTCTCGTTTCTTTAGTAACGAGACGAGCGCGACTTAGCTGGCGCGGGCTCAGGGCCGCTTCTCATCGCTAGCGAGCGTAACGACGCGCGCTTTTAGATCAATGCATACGGGCACCAACACGGGTGGTGGTCCCGTCATGACAGCAGGGGTGAACGAAACGTGTCGTGCCCTCATCTACGCCCACCGCCCGGTCGTGGCCGTTCCCGACGACCCACCACCGCCGGGGACCGAAACCAGCACCGTGGCTGCGCTGCGGGCCCGGCTGACTGCCAAGGACACCCAGATAGCCGAACTCGGGGCCGCACTGCGTGAACGCGACCAGACTATCGCCGCCCTGCACGGTGAACTCGATAGATTACACCGCGACGGGCGCGGCTAAAGCTAAACCCCAGCACGCCTGCGGCGCAAGCGAATCCCGCGCTCAACGGTGGCCTGTGCCATGTTCGGTCAAGAACATGTCGTAGGCGTGGGCAATGTGTTCGGCGGTGGCTTCGGGATGCTCACAGGCCACCATGGCCACCGCGTCCATCGTGCGGGGACCAGGACCAGATCGACCAGGGGGAGCGATACCCTTGGTGAGCGCGGCGTTCAACAAGCTCTGGAACCGTTGGCCCAGCTCAGTCAGCAGCGGCTCAGCGCACATCACCGACGATCCGGTCGCGCTGTGTCGAGGTGGATGGCTGCCCAGAGCGGGTTGGTTGGGGGTCGCACGGCGCTGCGTCGCGTTCTGCAGGGTGATAGCGCTCGTTGCCGTCGAGCAGTGCGCCCCACGTCGCCCGGGCGATGTGCACCGCGCGCTTTTCGCAGTCAGCCGTGGATTGGCCTTGGGCCAGGGCGACCAGCGCATCAGCCAAGCTGGTTAGGGGGATCGCGTGGCGTCTGGATGTTCGCGCTAACTCGATGAAGGCCTGGTTGAGGTGGTATCGGCGCAGCGTGATCAGTACGCCCTCGGCGGTGTCGAGGATCCGGTCGGCCCTGCGGCGCGGATCTGGCGTGCTGTGATCGGTGCTCACATTCCTCCAATCGGTGTTTCGCGGGTCAAGCGACGATGCCCTGCTGGGTGTCGCACGTAACGCTTGCGGGTAGCCGCCCGTACAGCCACACCGGCTGCCGGTGCGCTTTGGCTGCTGCAATCGCATGTACTAGCCATCGAATCGTGGTGCCTCTCAGGGTGTTCGGCAGGTCGGGGCTGTGTTGCCCTGCGGGGTGGCTTGGACGCTGTGACGCTCGTCGCCGGCCGGGCCGACGAGCAAGCCCGCCGATGCCTGCGCCGCGCCCGATGATTCGGAGTGTGATCACCTCGCGCGGGTGAGCAACGCCGGCACCGGGCCGGCAGGTGGTCGCGACGAGTCATTGCTGCGGTTGGGGCACCACCTCAATGGTCAGTTCAAGTGCGGGCAGCAGATTGATCAGCTCGTCGAGGCTGAAAGTGTCGACATACCCGTTGAACAGAGCGGTCACTCGGGGCCCGGTGAGCCCCAAGATGAGGGCGGCTTGTGCTGCACTCAAGCGTTTTTCGCTGATGCGGCTGGTGATCGCGCTGATCAGTGCGCGGCGGGCGGCGTCAACACCCGCGCTGGCCGGGTCAGCCCCGCGGCCCTCATCGACACCACGATCGACGCGATGGGGTTGTGTGCCCGGCGTCTCGCTCAGGTCGTCGGGTGAGTCCACCGCCGCCCCTGAGCGCGAGGTGTTGCCCGCAGCGCCGGCGTCGGCACGCAAGGTGTGGGCTGGCGGGTCACCCACAAGATCCGTGGTCATCGGGTGCTGCGCTTGCCCGAGCGTGGCAGCGTGCCTGCGGGCAGGCAGTGCCCGATGGCCGCGCGCACCGTGTGCGCCGTGCTGCTCACCGGTTCTCCAAGGCCCCTGCGGAGGTGGTGCTCGATGGCACAGCATCGATAGCAGCCGGCGCGGGCCAGCCCGCCCAGGCAGCGAGGAGCATCAACCCTGCGAATCCGCGCCGGGGCGCTCCGCAGATAACCACGCCATGCTGCGGATCAGCATTGCCGGGTGCCCGCCCCGGCACCTGCCCGACGGTGAATGCGGTGGCTCCCGGGCCATGACGGCAACCGGGAGCCGCCGCAGGTGAATGGCCAAAATTGCGCGCTGCGACGCGTTGTGCAGCGATAGGACGCGCGTCCCAGCGTGCACCGATGGCGACGTGAAGCGATGCCCGACCGCCCCCGACCCCTAACTGCCCCACCATTACCGCCAGCTCAGCTGTAGCGCTACGCAGGCCGGGAGGATGCACCGCGGCCCCATCGTTCCCGATCATTACCGTGGGTGATCTATGCGAGCCAACATAGCTTTCGTATAGCACTGGTGTTAGGTTGAGGCAAGAGCGGAGTATCGACCGAAAGGGAGCGCGCGTTGCCCAACGACCAGCGGCCACGTCCAGGGCGCGGGGTGTACGCGATCTCGGTCGCCGCCGAGCTCACCGGCCTGGATCCGCAGACCCTGCGTCTCTACGAGCGGCGCGGGTTGCTCACCCCGGCACGGACCGGCGGGGGCACCCGCCGCTACAGCGCCGACGACGTGGTGCGCCTGCAGCGCATCAGTGCCCTGGTCGCCGGTGGCGTCAACATCGCCGGAATCGCCCAGATCCTGGCGTTGCAAGACCTCAACGGTGAACTCGAGTCCGACCTCAGCCACCTCAGGTCCGAAAACGCCCGCCTGCGCCGCACCGGCCCGGGCAATGAACACCTGGTGACGACTCAAGGAAGGAGAACCCGTCAGCGATGAGGATCGACGTCGAAACCTGTCAACTGCCCGACGATGTGCCCATCGGCGACGCCGTCGAACAGCAGCAGCCCGTCGACGCCGATACCGAGGACGGCCTCGATCGTGACCACCTTGCGACCCGCTGCAGCGTGATGCCAACCCCATCGACGTCATCGATCAAGCCATCATCGTTCCCTGGCCCGACGACGACCGCGACGCTGGCACCACTGGCTAGCCTGCGGCTAGCCCCGTGTCGGGGGACTGGATGAAATCTCTGTCTCCGCTAGTCGGGGCGCCGATGGGATGAGCGACGTTGCCGAACAGGTTAGCGTGGACGCTGGCGAGCTTGCGGATTACCGCTGGACAGGCAGGACTTCCACCGGCAAAGCCTGGTGGGTAAGCCGCCCGGCGATGCTGTGGCTCTGGTCCCCCTGGTGCCCGATGTGCCAAAGCGAAGCGCCCGTGGTCGGTCAAGTTTCCGTTTCCCACCCGGCCGTGAACCGGTGCGGTCGCATTGCGAAGATCCGACTCGATGCCTGAGTATTCAGGGGATGGCCAGCCAAGCCACGTCGATGCTCACGGTGCCGATCCGGGATCGCGCCGCGCTGCAGGCGGTCAATTTTTTCATGGCGGACATGGAAGCCGGCATGGGCCCGTTCCTGGGTGTCTTGCTCGCGAGCCGCGGCTGGACCACCGGGGCGATTGGCACCGTTATCACCTTGGGTGCGATTGTCGGCATGTGCGCGGTGGCGCCCGCGGGGGCGCTGGTTGATGCCACCACCCGCAAACGCGCCTGTGTGATCGTAGTCGGTCTAGCGGCCGTGGCGGCTTCGGCGGTGATTTTGACGTCGCGGCAGTTTTGGGTGGTCGCCGCCGCGCAGTCTGTTATGTGCGTTTCCGGGGCGATGATCGCCCCGGCGGTGATTGGCATCACGCTGGGCCTGGTGGGCCAGGCCGGGTTTATCAGCCAAAACGGTCGCAATCAGGCGTACAACCACGCCGGCAACATGGCCGGCGCCGCGATTGGAGGTCTGCTGGGCTGGGTGTTCGGATACGCCGGAGTGTTCTGGCTTGCCGCAGCCTTTGCGGTGGTCACCGTCCTCGCGGTGTTGAGAATCCCCGCCGGTCGCATCAACCATCATGTCGCGCGCGGCGAGATCTTGGCCGGCGAGCAGCCCCCGGTCAAACGACTACGGGTGTTGGTAAAGTCCCGGCCGCTGTTGGCGCTGGCCGCCGCCGTGATGCTGTTTTGGCTGGGTAATGCGGCGATGCTGCCGCTCTACGGGCTAGCCGTGGTCGCCACCCACGCCAACGCGTTCACCACTGTGGCCAGCACCGTCGTGGTGGCACAGGCCGTGATGATCCCGGCATCCCTGGCGGCCATGAGGATTGTGCAAACTCGTGGCTACTGGCTAGCCATTCTGATCGCGTTCAACGCCTTACCCGTCCGCGCGTTCGTCGCCGCCGGTGTCATCACGACCTGGGGAGTGATACCGGTGCAAATCCTCGACGGCGTCGGGGCGGGCATGTTGTCCGTAGCGGTGCCCGGGCTGGTGGCCCGCATCCTCGACGGCACCGGCCACATCAACGTCGGCCAAGGCGCGATCATGGCCGCCCAAGGACTTGGGGGAGCTCTCAGCCCGGTGCTCGGCGGGTTCACCGCCCAAATATTTGGTTTTTCAGCGGCTTTCGTGATGCTTGGCGGATTGTCGTTGGGATCGCTGGCCATCTGGCTCGGGTTCGCGCCCATGCTGCGTCGCACCGGCAACCACATCTGAGTGGCCTCTGCCCCCGTCGAGGCGACGTGAGCGAGGGATTCAACCCGTCACGGGGAAGGTACGTGCCCGGCGATATGGTCAGGGGGCCGGCCCTACGGGGCTCGCGGGCACTGCCATGGAGGTGACACCCAGTGTGCGGTGGAGGGGAAGCCGAGAAACCGTTCCGGGACAATACCGTTTCCCGCCGGGTCACATCCCTAATTCTGACAAGTTTTCATCCACCATCCCATCCGGTCCCGTGTCGGGGCGGTGAAAGCTGGGCTGCGGGGCGCTGCGATGGAGTTCCGTTCTGGCATACCGGTCGTTGCCGTATCCGGTGCAGGGCCGCGCGCCGGCGGGCCTGGCGGCGTCTGGCAGCGGGCCGGTGAGAGCGCTAAAGTTGTTGGTGCACAGTAATTTTGCTGCCCGCCAGGGTGGCGGGCACCGAGTGTGACAGGAGGTGGATTGCTGTGTTGCGTTTCGATCCGTTCACTGATTTCGACGCTCTGGTCCGTGACGTGCTGGCCGGGCCGATCGGGTCGAGCCGCGGTCCTCGGTTCATGCCGATGGACTTGTGCAAGATCGACGACCACTATGTGCTGACCGCCGATTTGCCCGGGGTTGATCCGGGGTCGATCGACGTCAGCGTGGACAACGGCACCCTGACGGTGTCGGCGCGGCGCACCGCCCGCTCTGAGGAATCGGTGCAGTGGCTGACCGCCGAACGGTTCTTCGGCGAATACCGTCGGCATCTGTGGCTGGGAGAGGGCATCGACGCCTCAGCGATCAGCGCGACGTACGAAAACGGGGTGCTCACCGTCAGCATCCCGCTGGCCGAAGGGGCCAAGCCGCGCCGCATCGAGGTCGCCCACGGCGCGGCACCACACGTTATCGAAGGCCAAGTCGTGCAATCACCCACAGAAACCGCCTAGGACGCTGGTTGCGGTACCCGCGGCGGGCAATACCCGCTGCGGGTCTGTGTGCGCATGTCGGGGGCGGCGTTGTGGCAGCAGCGAATCCACACCACCAGATGATTACGGATCAGGCGGTGCCGCGCGCGGAGCGAGCGCGGCGATACCTGGGTCATGCTGAGGAGCTGAGCAGCTGCCAGTCCTCGGGCATCCGATGTATTTTGACCGTGTCACCCTCGGCTTCCAGATCGATGCTGGCGTCTCCCAGGCGCAGGTCGGTCAGCACGACGCGGCCCCACGCCTCGGGCAGATGCGGTGTGACCGCTATCTGGCGCGCCGGCACGTGCGGTTCGAGTCCCAGCAACGATCTGAGCAGCAGGACCGGCGCGGCGCTGGACCAGGCTTGCGGTGAGCACGAGGTGGGGTACGGGATCGGTGAACCGAACTGCGACCGGGGAAATCCGCAGTACAGCTCGGGCAGCCGGGTGCCGAACGCGTCGGCGGCATCCAGCAGGCCGTTAGCCAACCGGTGGGCTAGGACGTGGGCTTCGGGCACATGCGGGTAGCGCAGCAGCCCGGCCACCGCGATCGCGGTGTCGTGCGGCCAGATGGCGCCGTTGTGGTAGCTCATCGGGTTGTAAGCGCCCATCGTGGTGGCCAGGGTGCGCAGCCCGAACCCGCTATCCATCTCACCGGATGCCAGGTGTTTGACCAGCGTTGCGGCGTGCTCATCGGTGGCGATACCGGTCCATAGGCAGTGCGCGACGTTGCTGGTCAACGCATCGACGGGCTGTTTGCGCCGGTCCAGGGCTACCGCGTACCAGCCGCGCTGCGGCAACCAGAACGCCTCGAGGAACCGCGTGCGCAACGCCTGGGCGCGCTCGCGCAGCTGCTCGGCTCCCGTGGGGTCGTCGAATGCCTCGGCCAGCTCGGCGCGCGCCAGCAGGGCCGCGTAGTGATAGCCCTGCACCTCGCACAGCGCGATCGGCGGCTCGGCGGTGCGGCCGGTGGCGTCGTTGATGCCATCGAAGCTGTCTTTCCAGCCCTGGTTGATCAGGCCACGGTCGGTGGCGCGCTGGTACTCGATAAACCCGTCACCATCACGATCGCCGTAACGCTGGGCCCACGACAGCGCCGCATCAGCGGCCGGCAGCAGCGAGCGCACCACTGACGGGTCGGCGCCCCACCGCCACGCTTCGGCCAACAGCATCACAAACAGCACGGTGGCGTCGACCGACCCGTAGTAGACGGCGCCACCCAGCACGTCGGTGCTGGCCGGGCCGCGGCGGATCTCATGCATGATCCGCCCCGGCTCTTCCTCGGTGATCGGATCAACACGGCGGCCCTGCACCGCGGCAAGCTGCTGCAAGGTGCCCACCGACAATCCGACGTCCAGCGGCAACGCCATCCACGCGGTCAGCAGGCTGTCGCGGCCGAACAACGTCATGAACCAGGGCGCTCCGGCGGCCACGAACGAACGACCCTGACCGCTCTCGTCATGCATCAGCAGCGCGCCCAGGTCGCTTTCGGTTTGCCGCAACACCTCGGTGAGCACGCGATGACCCGCCTCAACGGTGGTCGCGGTGTCCCGCCAGGCCTCCAGTTTGCGCGCCGGGGCACTGGACTGCAGGTTCTCGCCGCGACGGAATCGGGTTCGGACGGTGTTGTTGGCCCACGTCGGCTCGGCGAGGATCTCGGTGTGCCAGCGCTGGCCGGCAGCCACCACCACCCGCCAGGTCAGCCACCCCGGTGCCACCACCGGCTCCCCCGAGGCGGTCACCCGCAGGCCGCGCACCCGATCGCCCCACTCCAACAGCACCAGTTCACCGTCGATGGCGGCCACCTCGGCGCCACCGCGCGCCGCGCGGCCCTCCTTGACGGCGAACAGGTCCGCGAAGTCGGCGTCGACGTGCAACTGCAGCACCACCACGGTGGGTTCGTGGTCGAGGTTTTCCACCGAGATGGTCTCGCGCAACCCGTCGGCCACCAGCCGCTCCCGAACCAGCAGAAGGGTGCTGTCGGCCTGGCCGCCGCGCGGGGCGCGGCGCAACACGAATTGCGCGGCAAACCCCGCCGACGGCTGCACCGACAGCGGTTCGGGCGGCTGGCCGTCGACCCGAAGCTCCCACCGGGACAACACCCGCGCGTCGCGGAAGAACAACCCATGCGCGCGGCCCGCGACCACGTCGCCGAGACAATCGGACAGGCAAAACGTCGATCCCTCCACCAGGGTGACTGTGTCCGCGCCGGCCCCCAGACGCGCCGGCGCGCTGGTGTTGAACGCCGCGGGCGCGTCACTCATGCGGTGACCTTCTCATCCGGCGACTCACGCCGCCGGGGCATCGGGTTGCTCGCCGCCCGAGTAATCTCTTCGCCGTACAGCAGCCGGTGATAGATCCGTTCGTAGCCCGAACCCAACTGCGCCACACCGAAGTTCGCCGCCACGTGCCGACGACACGCGTGCGGGTCAATACTGCCCGCCCGCTCGATCGCGGCCGGCAGCTCGGCTGGCTGCTCACAAATCACACCGGTGACTCCATCGACGACGACCTCAGCTACCGCTCCGCCGCGCAACGCCACCACTGGCGTGCCGCAGGCCATCGCCTCAATCATCACGATCCCAAACGGTTCCTCCCACTGAACCGGAAACAGCAAACACCGCGCACCGGCGAGCAGCTTGCGCTTGCTGACCGCGTCAGCCTCACCGAACACGTGATCGCTGCCGGTCAGCAGTGGACGCACCCGCTGATCGAAGTAGGCCTTCTCCGCTGCCTCCGAGCACTTACCCGCCAACACCAGCGGCACGCCCGCATCATGGGCGGCCTGCACCGCCAGGTGCGCACCCTTATACGGAGCGAAACGGCCCAAGAACAACGCATAATCGCCCTTGTCGGTTTCAAACGGCCACTGCTCGACCGCCAGCGCGTTATGCACGCGCCCAACCCAATTCAGGTCCGGGGCCAATTCGCGCTGGCGATCGCTGATCGCCACCAACGCCACATCTGCACCCAGCCCGCGATAGTACGGATACAGATCGGCATCAATGGGGCCGTGCACCGTCACCACCGTCGACAACCCCAGCCCCCGGTAGACGGGCACGTTGAGCACACCGGCAAAGGTGTGATCGTGCACGATATCGACACCCTGATCCGCCACGAGGTCCACAACGGCGTTACGAACCTTCAATGCATGCATGACCTCCGGATAGGGCTCACCAAGCCGATCCGCAATCGGGCGATCCCACAACGACACAAACCGCGCCGCCGTACCCGACTCACCAGCCCCCAACACCGTCACCTCATGCCCACGAGCAACCAACGCATCCACAAGATCAGCAAGCACCGCCTCCACACCCCCATAGCCCTTCGGCGGAACGTCGAAATACGGCGGCGCCACCTGCACAATCCGCAACCGCCGAGCCCGCCCATCAGGCCGAGAATGCGCCGACACACCCTGCACGAAATCGATGCTGCGCACTCGGATTTCCTCCTTCCCCAACCACTACACGCATTAGCACTCCGATTCCTTGAGTGCTAATTATGGCCCGCTGTGCACGCGCCCGCCACACACCCCAACCGTCACCGACACCCCGCCCGCCACACACGACGACTCCCGCAACGAGGCCCGTTGCTGAGCGCGATCACCACCGATCGCGAGAGGAATCAGCGTTAGCCAGCACCAGTCACGAGCTGACGCCGCGACCAAACCCGGCGACGCTCCGCTTCAACACAAGCACCCACCCGCAACTGCATGTCTTGTCCAGAAACGCACGCCATCAGCACGCCGGGTTCGACAGCACGACCGACGCCTAACACCACCCTGAGCACACACGGGTCGAGGCGACCACAACCTCGAACCATCACCGGCCAACACCACAAGACACAGGCCTACTGATAAGACCGTTCCCCACGATCAAACCAACCCGGTCAGAACACCATGAGGGTCGCGTCCGAAACTTGGTGTAAAAGCACGGGCCGGTTCGGGCTTCGTCGTCAGCATACGGGCGGGGGAAATCGGGCGGCAGTGACACCACCCCGCAGCTGGCCCCTGAGGCTCTGGCGCAACGCTTCTGGGTAGATGTGTTCGATGGCCGCGATCAGGCCCTTGGCGCCGTCGGAGACGACCAGCAGCGGAGTGCCAAGGCCGCGTTCGCGCAGATCGGTCAAAAAGTCGGCCCACGCATCAGTGGACTCGCCGGTCCCCGGTGACAATCCGACGAACACGGGTTTGCCTTCGGTGGTGATGCCCCAGGCGGCCAACACCGGCTCGGCCGGCGACCCGGGATGCATCCGAAAGAACGAGGCGTCCAAAAACAGATAATCCAGCGCGCTCATCGAGTCGGCGGCGCGCCCACGCCTGATACTCGGCTCGGATCGCCTTGCAGACTTCCGAGACCGTCGACTTGGAGATCGCGGCCTGATCGCCGAGCGCTTCGGCAAGGGTGGCCTCGACATCCCGCACGGACAGGCCGCGCACGAACGCCGCGATCACCAGCGTCTCCAGGGCGTTGGTTTTCGTCACGTGCTTACCGAACAACCGCGACGCGAACGCAGCGGTGGTGCCGCGCAACTTTGGCCGCTCCAACGTGACCGGCCCGGTGGTGGCTTTGACCGTCACCGGCCGATACCCGTTACGTGAGCCCTCGTTAGCGTCGGGACAGGCGGCGCTGCGTTGGTAGCGTTCGCGACCAAGGAACTCGGTGACCTCGGCCTCCAGCGCCGCCTGCATCAACAGCTGGGCGCCCAGACGGGCGACTTCCTCAAGGATCTCCGGCAGCTCCCGATCCTCGGCGAACAACGCGTCGATCTTGATGCGGATACGGTCGGTAGCTGATACTCGAACTGGCACGGGCGCTGCTCCTTCTTCGCAGACTTGCAGGTCGTCAAGCGGAACCTACGCCCGTGCTCCCTATTTACACCGGAATCCGGACACAACCTGGCGAGCGCCACCGCGGCCGCAGCATCATCGACATCTGTACAGAGCTGGTCTTCAGCGAGGCCGACTAAGACGAGTATCGCTCGGGTGCAGGTGGATTGGGGGAGGCCGGTGGGTGGGGTCCGCGGGCGATCGCAGCGCGCCCGCGATGATCCCGAGTGGGATTACCACGATGTGCTCACGCGTTGATTCCCATAACGCCTAGAACATCTAAATAAGCGTGGACAGCAGCTGAGCGTAATTCGGCAGACCGTTTGCTACAGGCTCTCAGGTGAGGTGACGCGATGAAGCGACCACATGACCTCAAGCGGCGTCATACCCGGGACCCGCACGGCCCGCAGGGCGTGCCACACCCACCGCAGTGCCCAGCGTGCCCGGACACCGCGACCAACCCGGTGACATCGCAGCCTGGTCCATCCACCATGCCGGCATTGATGCGGATGCTGGGGATCAGTATCGCATCAGCTCGACACCAACACGAGGCACTCAAGCGATGGCTTTCCTCCAACACCCCCCATCCTGTGCTGCGGATCAGTCTGCGGCAAAACGGCTACGGACTGCTACTTGATGCTCTGTTCGGCCGCCCCCGGCCCACCATGAGGTCCACAGACAGACACGCAGGGCTAAACCACACCCGAGCAGCCGGTGGCCTGCCACCAAACACTTGAAACCCTCTCCTCGGGGGTAGATTGCGACGGTGGGTGATGATCAGGATGAGGTGCACCCTATCGACCGCAAGATCCACAAGATCCTCGCCGATATCGCCCACAGCACCTCCGATCCCGCACTGCGCCATACCGCCCTGGATCTGCAGCTAACGCTGCCGTCCGTGCAAGATTGGTCGGCCCACCAACACGGCGCACTGGCCAAGCGGCGATGCACATTATTGAAGCTGTTGTCACCAGCTGCTAACCGGTGACCCCGGTCGAGGGGGCACCCGCGAAGAGCAGCCCGTAGCCGACACGGCCAGGGCGATCCCTGTCAGGCGTGGCGCTGTCAGCAGAACTTGTTTTAGCGGCAACCCTCCGGAATATGTGCTCGACGACAACGATTATATGCATTCACTAGATCTCGACGTCGAACGCAACATGCTCACCGTGCGTGCCGAGCGCCCAGGCCTAGACCAAAACCGGGAAATGCTGTCCGCTGAACGCCCACGCGGCGTGTTCAGCCGCCAACTGTTCCTCGGCGAAAACCTCGACACCGACAAGATCCAAGCCAACTATCACGACGGTGTACTAAGGCTGACGATCCCGGTAGCTGAGAAGGCCAAGCCGCGGCGCATCGAGATCAGCCACGACGGCCAACAGGCAGCGATCAACGCCTAACCACCCTGGCAGCGGCGCGCCAGCGAAAGGGGGTGACAAAGGTGACCACCGACACGCTCACGAAGGCATTGCTCGAACAGGCCGAGGCGATCGTGCGCGCCGAATGGCTGCGCCTGCAGCGCGAGACGGCATTGGCCGAGTCCCCGTACGTCGGGGCTCTTGCGCCCAAGCGCCCGCCGCCCGGCCACACCCCACCCAAGTCGCCACTGTCACCACCACCCTCGACCGGCCCTGGCCGGCCACCTAGTGACAGCAGCCAGCGGTCCACCCGCCGGCGGCAGGATCCAGTGTGGCCCACCCAGCGGTCTCCCCCGACACCCAACCAAATCCCGGGATTACCGGGCGTTTGCCGAACGGAGGTGATGCCCTGACCGATAACACACAAGCGGGCACTGATTCGCGTGCCACCCACAGCGACCTCACCACGCGCCCGACGCAGGAACTGACCTCCGCGCGCACCGCCACCGACGTGGCACACCAAACAGCACCGGGTGATACGTGAAAAACCGCCATAATTGATGTGGCCCGCCGCCCCCTCCCTTCCGGGCGGCGGGCCCCGCGCCTTACCCACGCCAAATCACGCCAGCAGCCCGCCGAAGTTTCCGGGTTTTGACGGGCACCAAAACCAAGATCAATCCCCTTTAGCTGTCCTTTAGCTGGACTCTCCGATGCACCCCCGGCCATGGACCCCCGCTCTCATCTGCGACCACAAGGCCAGTGATGAACCAGTGCACCGACCCCGCCGATCCTTATGCCGTGCTCGGCGTAACACCCACCGCCACCCCAGCAGAAATCACTCACGCCTTCCGGGTCAAACTTCGCGCCCTCCACCCCGACACCCACTATGCGGGCTCACCCGCTGACGCAGAAACCCAGCTGCGCCAGGTTCTAGGAGCCTGCTGAATTAGTGGGGTGTGGGGCGGGGTGCCTCGCGGCGCTCGTTGGCGCTGATTTGAAGTCAGACCCTGAGGTCGACAAAAGAGGTCACCCCGCCGTGGTTGAGCGTGGCAGCGATCGTCGGTTGAGGCAAGGCCTTGGTTGAGCGTGTTAGGCGATGGCCCAGCTGGTGCCGTTGTGGGTCAGGCCCAAGGTGATAAGCCGGCGCAGGTTCAACGCTGCGACGCGGTGATGCAACCAGCGGTTGTTCGTGGCGACTCCTCGGTAGCGCACCTTGCGGTTATCTCGGGTCAGCCAGGCGATCGAACGTTCCACCATGGGACGATGCCGGCGGTACTCGGCCTGCCATTCGGGGTCATGGGCTTGGGTACGGGCGGCCCGCAAAAGTGGGTCATGCTCGCTCAAAGTGAGTTTGCGTCCCCGCTTTGCGGTGGTACAGCGTGACGCTAATAGGCATGAGCCGCACCATTTTTCGAAGCCAACACCGCCGCCACGTGGGATCGGTAGGGTGTGGTTTGCCGGGCAGGTCACCGTACGGGCCTCGAGGTCAACGACGAAGTCGTCGGTGGTAAACCCGCCGGGCACCGGAGTGCGCAACGGCACGGGTTTGATCACCGCGACGTGACCGGCCTTACCCAGAGCGGCCCGGGCGGCGCCGGTGCCGTAGGCGCTATCGCCGAGCACCCGCACCGGGGTGTCTTCACCGTCGAGCAAGCCCAACCCCACGACGGCGTCGTGGTTATCGCTGCCGCTGGCCTTGGTCAACGCACACGCGGTGATGATCCCGGTACCGGGCTCGACGGCGATGTGGGCCTTGAACCCGTCCTGGCGACGGTGCACCGTCTTATGCGCATGACGCGCCTCAGGATCGACGGTCGAGATCACCCGGTCACTAGCAACGTGGTGAGCGATACGCCAGTGCCCATCGGTGCCATCAGAACCCTCGACCGGCTCGACGTCTTGACCGGCGATCAACGCCAACAACGCCAGCGCCTCGGCCTCACGAGGACCACGTTGCTGGTCAGGCAAATATCCCAGCAGCCGATGAGCATCGGTGACCAGCGCATCGACGAGCTGATCGCGGGCCGCCTTGTCGTTCCAGGCGATCGCCGGTTTTCCCGGGTCGTCGTAATCATGAGCATCACAATGCGCCGCGATCACCTCGGCTGCGCCGGGAACCTCACGGCGAACCCGGCGGATAGCGCCAATCAACTGCGTGACGGTGTCTTGGGTGGCCACCGCGTCGTCGAGGACCGTGGAATCCAACGCCCGCCGCGTCTTGCCTGCCAGCACCCCGGTGGCGGCGACCACCGCCCGCACTGCCTCGAAAATCCGATTCGGCCGATCCGACGCCGCCAACCGACGCCGCCAGTAAGTCAGCGTCGTCGAATGAAACGCCACGGCCGTGACCGGCAGACCGCACGCGGCTTTCCAACGCAGATCGAAGGTGACCGCATCGACGGTCTCGTTGTCGGACAGGCCATACAACGCCTGCAACGTGATCACCGACGCCATCACGTCGGCCGGCACGCTCGGGCGTCCCCGCCGCGACGGGAACAGATCGGCGAACATCTCCTCGGGAAACAACTCGAGCCGATGCGCCGCCAGAAACGCAAACACGCTGTCGGACTTCAAAAGATGCCCGGCAACCGACTCCGCATCCAACAACTCACGCTGATCATCAGAGCGACCCTGCACCCATCGATCATCCCGAAAACCCCACGACAACCCACCCGGACACGCGGAATAATTCAGCAGGCTCCTAGCCGCCTACGCGCTACTGCGTGACCCGCACCGCCGGGCCATCTACCACCAGAAACATCCCACCCACATCGACACGGCCACAGTGCAAATCACCGTCACCCACCACAGCGACCCCCAAGCCAACCGCCCTCCGCTATGGGCCGGGCCAGTGCGCTGGCAGCGCTGACGATCCGTTGCCGTGGACCGCCGCTGGTTAGAGACTTGGAGCCTCGGTCGCTTAATTCACTTCCGAGTCAACAGTTTTCGTGACGTGGAATATTTGTGCTGGCATTGAAAATTGGGGGGTTCATCCCCTCCCCCATAGAGGCCCGATTTCAGGGGCCGGCCATAGGGGTCAAGGGTCGTGATCGCCGTAGGCGACGGGCCGTAGGTCCGCCCTTGAGGCCGTAGGACGGTCCCGCACAATGTCAGGCTGGGGGAGGGGATCGACACGCCCCGACCGTCCGGCATGTCGGCTCTCAGACCTGGGTGTGGTCGTGAGTCCGAACGGTTGGAGACATCCGGCTACCCCGGCAACCGGCGGCCGTCGAGCTTCCAGGCGTTGTTGCACCCACGCCCGTCGTCGCGCCATGCCGTACAGCCGAGGAAGTCGCCGTATTTTCGGCTTGTCGTGCGCCGGATATGTCCTCGGCCGCACGGGCACCGATCCCCCGCCGAGCGGCGGGAGTGGTTGCGCGTCGGCGCTTTGCCAGCGCTCAAGAGATCTATGAGGGCGTTAATGAACCCCATGCCCAAGTTTAAAACGAGCACTTAGAGCCCGATGTCGTAGCCGGTGTCGGTGCTGTGTTCGCGGGTGTGTGTTTGGTCGCGGGCGCGGTCGAGGTAGTCGTGGAGCCAGCGGTTTTGTTCGGCTTGTTCGCGGGCGTGGTGGTCGGTCCAGGCTCGGTAGGTGCCGCGGCGGCGGGCGAGGTCATGGTCACGTTTGGCGGTGAAGCGGGCTACCCGGTCGGGTAGTTGGTCGCGGCCGGTTTGGGCGGCGACTTGGTGGACGGTTTGGGGTCGCTCATCGCGGCCGGTGATGGCGCGGACGAGGTCGGCGGCCTGGTGGGCATCGCCGCGGCGAGCCTGGTGCAGCCCAGCAGTTGGTTGGGCGTGTTCGTGGTCGCCTTCGCCGGCGATCTTGTCGTAGATGAATACGCGGTTCATTTCGATGCCGCGGGTCAGGCCGGTGTACAGCGTTTTGCGGTCGGTGCGCGCGCTGACGATGGGGTAGGCGGTTTGGCCGGTGTCGCCTTGTTCGGATTGCAGGGTGACGGCGTAGCCGTGGTGGACGTGCTGGCGTAGATAGTCGCCGGCTATCACGGCGACCGCGTTGTCGGTGGTGCGCCGGGCCCTGACGCGGGGCCGCTCCTCGCGGGTGTCGACGCGCTCGACGATCCAGCGTTGCCCGTTGCGAACCTGGGAGGCGAGTTTGGTGTCGAGGCGGCCGCGTTCGTCGGGGGCGGCCCAGACGGGGATGTCGGTGGTGTTGTGACGGGTGACGACGAGGTCTCCGACCCCGATCTGGTGCCCGCGGGCGCCGGTCACGGTCGGCGCATCCGGCGCGACGCGATCGTTGTGGATTTGTTTGTTGAGCGCGTCGCACAGTTCCCACTTGTCGGGCATGAGTAGGGGGTCTTTGCCGGCGGCGACGTCAGCGCGGTAGGCCTGGAGCGCGTCGGCGGCCATGGTCACTTCGTCGCCGCAGCGCAGCCGGTCGTGGTCGCGGTACCAGGCGATGGCGCGGCGTAGCGGGTTGGGGCCGCCGTTGCGCAGCGCCAGCGAGGCGGTGCGTTCTTGCGGGTCACGCATCCGCCAGACCTCGGAAAGCCGTTGGGACCACGGCAGATCGTCGCAGAGTTGCTCGAACATGCCGCCGCGTTTACGCACCGGAGACAGCTGATGCGCGTCCCCGACGAGCAGCGTTTTCGTCCCCGCGGCGGTGGTGTAGGTGAGCAGTTCGCGAAGCTGGTTGTTGCCGATCAAACCGGCTTCGTCGACGACCACGACGGCGCGGTGATCGAGCGTCAACCGCCCGTTGCGCAGCTCGATGAGCGCCTTATCGACGGTGTAAGCCTCGTCGCCGGCGCACTCGTTTTTCGCGATGTCCACAGCGCGGCCTTGGGGCGCGAGCACCACGACCGTGCGCCCGGCGCGGTTGGCCGCGGCGCGCAAGGCTTTCAGCGAATGAGTCTTGCCGGCGCCGGCGGGCGCGGCCAGTGGCTGCACCAGCCACGGGGATTCGGCCAGCGCCGTCACAGCCCGCCTCTGGTCCGCGGACAGACCTTCGGTGTCGGCCGCACTGACCCGCACACTCGCGCGGTCATCGCGCGCGTCGACCATCTTGAGGATGTCCCATTCCTCGAAGAGCACCAGGTCGATGGTGTAGCGGACGTGGCCCTCACGGTGATGGGCCTGGCGCTCTTCGCTGACCCGGATCGCGATCTCCTCGACCGCGGCTTCGATCTGTTCACGCGGGCTGCGGTCGTCGACCTCGACGGGGAGTTGCGCGCCGATGATTTCCACCAGATCGGCCCGGGTGAACGCCGCCTTGTCGATGCTGGCGGCAATCTCGACGATACGACGCCGATCAAATACCTCAGGTGTGGCGCGGCGCTTCTGGCGGGCCTGGTGCCACAGCTCGGGCAGCTGGTCGATCCGAACGCCTTTTGGGTCGGCGTGCCACTGGTCCTCTAGCTCGGCCCACGGCAGCGATTCGGGTTTGCGCGGCCGGGTTGCTTTCTGCGCGGCCGCCAGCTGCGCTGGGGTGGGTTTGCCGTCAACCAGGGTCAGGTTGTCGTCGGCCCATTCCCGCAACTGCGTGCTGCGGGACGAGTGCGCCTTGATCACCTCGGGGTCGAACCCGATCAGCTCGGCCATGCCGGTGTGCGGATCGATCGGCCCCCACTCCGCGCCGATCGATTGCGTCAGTACCCGCCGCGTCGTGGCCTGATAAATCACCCCGCCGGCCTTGGCTTCATGCCACAGCTGGTCACTGTCGAGGGCGGCGAGTTTTCCGTCTGCGCGGGGCTGTTTGTTGGGCACGATCACATGAGTGTGCAGGTGCGGATCACCCGCCCGCGACGTCTCATGCTGATAGGCCGCGGCCACCAAACCCGGCAGCCTCTGGAGGTCTTTTTTCCCGGTCTCGTTGTTGTGCACGCGGGTGTAACCAGCGTGCTGATGAACGTATTCGAGGGCCTCGCGCACGCCCGCGTTGTGCGCCTCCAGGACCGCTTTTTGCATCACGTCATCGCCGTACGCCCGCAACAAACTGACACTTTTCGGCGCGCAGAACGTCAGATCGAACCCGTGGTTATCACCCTCGGCGAACCGCCGCCCACGCGCCCCATTCGGCGCGATCCCATCGTCGAGCCAACGGGCCACAGTGTCCAAATCCGCCGGCCCGCCGACCCGGTCGGCATCCGATAACCCGACCGCCTCGGCCGCCTTACGGGCATCACCGGCCACCAGCCACACCGGAGTCCGGGTGTCATGTTCCCCGTAGTACTCGCCCAGACCCCCGTTTGCTGCCGCACGGTCCTTGGCCGCCTCCCCGGCCTGGCGGGCGGTGTCGTTGTAGTAGTCGATCGACCAGCGCTTCAGCGGGGAAACCGTCAGCATCGCCACCGCCCAAAATCGCCTGGTCCCGACCCCAGGCGGGGCCAAGGTTCAGCACACCGCAGGTGTGCTGAACCAATGCTTGCACAAAATGTGCAAATGTGCCAACGTATTTTAAAGCTGGTAGGCTAAGTAGCTGGTAGAGGATGGCAAGGTAAGCGGGGAGTAAGCAGCCGAAGGGCTGCTATAGACAGCAGCGAAGCTGCTGATAGGGGTAACAGGACCACGGGATACAGGAAGGTCAGACACAGGAACAGGCGACGATTGCGAGTGGTAGCCGATAGGAGGGTGGGAACGGGCCGGTGGAATCCGAGCTTGCGGCGATGTGGGCCTACGTGGATGCGCGGAGTCGTCGGCTGTCACCAGCGGACCGGCGCGCGGTGCGCAACGCGATCGCCAGCAGTGTGCTGGAGGGCTGTCAGCCCACACCGGCATCGATCGATCTGCTCGTCGAGTTCGCGTCTGGTGCGATCACCATCGAGCAGTACCGGGCGCGGGTGCTGGCGGATGTGCATTCGCAGCGCCAGCACGACGAAGATAGCCGATCTAACTAGTGCGGCGGCGACCCTCCTTGAATGCACCTCTATAGGTGTCCTATGTATCGCGTTTTGGTTTGTGGTGTTGGCGCGGCGGCGTGTCTGAAGCTGGTGTCCGAGCGGGGCGGGTGGTTGTGGTGCCCAACCGGATGGTTGGCGTGCCCGACTGCCGTGCGGCGGTATAGCTCACGGTTGGGCGTTCGTGTCGCGGCTCACGGTGTCGGGGCGCGGTGTGCGTCGCTGGCGTCCGATGTCGGCCAGCACCGCGCGGGCGGCGGCGTGCCCGGGCCCGGACAGGGCGGCGCGCCCGGCGGCGCGCGCTGCGGCGGTGGTGTCGCGTGCGGCGAGCTGGGCGGCGATGCGTGCGCGGTCGGCGGCGAGCTGGGCGGCCTCGCGGGCTTCGTCGAGGGCGGCCGGGCGCTCGGCCAGGTTGTCGCGGCCGTGCCAGGCCAGGATCGCACCGAGCAGGCCGATCGGCTTGTACGGGCTGTCGGGGACGATGCAGCGGTGAACGCCGGCCCAGTCCGTGATGAGCGCGTTGAGGTCGCGTGGTGTCCAGCCGTGCCGGGCCGGGCCCGCCAGGATGGTTGCCCATGCGTCGGCTGTGTGCCGCTGAGCCCACGGCGGGGACTGCGAAGCTGCTCGCCATGTCCGCGCCAGGGCCGAGCCCCCGGTGTCCGGTGCTCGGCGGCGCGTCGCGCCGCGCTGCCGGCGGCCCGTAGGGCTGCCGGGCGGGGTAGTAACCACTCCCTGACGGGAGTTTGTATCTTTAACGGGACCGCTACGCGGGTGGGGTGACAGCCGACGTATCAGCCGGTTGAGCTGCGGGTGGTCGTGCAGCGCCCACACGCTGGCCCAGCCGCGGCCGCGGTCGCCGACCCGCCAGGAGGCCAGCCGCTCGATGCGGGAGCGTTGGCGGCCGCGCAGTACCTCGGTGGCCACCCCGAGCAGGCGCAGGGCGGTGTCGGCGCGCTGGATGGTGCGCACGCTGTAGCCGGTGTCGGCGGCCAGGCGCTCGTTGGTGGGCCGGCTGTTGCGGCCGGTGGCGTGATCGGCGTAGCGAGCGCGGGCCTCAGCGACCGCGAGCAGCGCTTTGCGGCTAATGGGGTTACCCGGCATCAGCGGCCGCACATGCGTGTCGTAGCGGCAGTCGTAGGCCACCGGAACCGTCCACGTGGCCCAGCGATCGCGGCGTCCAGTCCAGCACGGCACACCCGCATACGGGGCATCACCGAGCTCGAGGACGACCGCCGCCACAGCCGCGGCGGCGGATCGCCGGCGCCGCGCATGATCGGCGGCCGCCAACCGCGCCGCCCACGGCCGCGTCCGCACCACACCACGACGCGGGGAAGCGGCGGTGCACCCGCGATATACGCGGCCAATTTGTGAATGTGAAATGTCACGGTGCGCGTCCTCTGGAATCAGATTCGGGTATGCGCTACCGTGAGAGCTGCTAGGCAAAGCAGTCCCTTCGGGGAAGCGGAAACCCTCGGTGCCAGCCGGGGGTTTCGCCGTTTATTGAGCTGTCACATGTGCCCCTGCGTCATGTCGACCCAAGACACACGCGTTTTGACGCGGAGCGGTCGTCTCACATGGCCAGCGGTAGGACCTCCTTGTCGAGATGCCTTACGAGGTCGGATCTTCCGACGTGCGCTGCGATGACATCGGCCAAATAGCTTGAGCGATCAATCCCTCGGGCCGCTGCGGCCGCGTCTACGGCTTCACGCACCGCCACCGGGATGCGCATGGTGATGACATGACGTGGGCCGAGATGAACTCGGCCCGGTCGATTTGGTCCAGCCATGGCCTGATCCTGCACCGCTGAAATCTGAATTCGGCGCTGACACGCCGTCAGCGCGTGATCTTTTCGTGATCGATCAGGCCGTGCAGCGTGCGTCTGCTGTGTCGAGGAGGTCACGGAGGAAGGCGGTCAGGTCGGTGGTCGCGGTCACGGCGTGGTCGTCGAGGAAGTCGAGGTCGCCGGCGGTGTAGGTGTGGAAGTAGTCGCCGCGGATTTGGTAGCGGCCGTTGGGCAGTGGTGCTGCGTCCCAGATGCGGTCGTCGTCGACCGCCTGGTCGAGGAAGCGGGCCGGTCGGATATCAGTGGCGCGCTGAAATGGGCTGGTGGCGGCGCCGATCTGCTCGATGATGTCAGCGATGATCAGTTGTTCGGGTCCGGTGAGGGTGCGGCCGTTGGGGTCGTAGCCGAGGTACCAATCGGTGCGCTGGCACCAGCGCTGTGCGGCGGGCCCGCTGTGGCGTCGGCGTTCGGCCTGGGCTTTGGTGAGGCAGTGGTGGATGATCGCGCCGTGGTTATCGACCAGCTGCCAGCCGCCGTACTCGCGGTGCGGTAGCACCTGCCAGGCTGCGGGTGGGTTCGAAAAGTGCGCTCGCGCAGCGTCTTCGAATACGGCAAGACTCATAGCGGCGGCCCTCCGGGACGAATGCAAACGTTAGTCAAGACAGGCCTTGACCCTAGGTGTGTCCGATGGAGTAGTCAAGGCTGTCTTGACTTGTGTGATGGAATAACCGGTATGGACGAAGACGAGGCGCTGGCCGAGCTGGTGCGCGCGCATGCCGATTTGGCGCGCCTTGACGAGGAAAGCGCCGATGCGCGCGAGCGGCGCCGGCAGGCGGCGCGGCGTCTAGTGGAGTCCGGCCGTGGTACGACGTGGATTGCTGCCCAGTTGGGCGTGACCAAGCAGGCCGTGGATGGGTTTTTGCGGTACAAGGAGCGCAAGCAGCGGTAAACCCCGCCTGGCTGGCCAAGAGATAGATTTCTAGGTGCTTATCTCGTATATTGGGTGGTGCCTGTTGCGTTGAGCTTCAGGAAGTGAGCCCGAGACCCGGCCGGACGACCGCGGCGCTCGGGCTTCGCGATTTTTAGGGGCCTGGTTAGACGTCGCGGATAGCCGTGACAGCGGGGTTGATAAGCTTGCGCCAGTCGCCGCCTTTTGCCCAGCACCAGGCGATCGCATCGGGGATAGCCAGCAGCGCGTCAGTGTGTGATCGTTTGTGCTCGTAGCGCAGGGTGTCGCGGCAGCCGGCGGCCCTGGTGTATTCGATCAGTTTCTGGTTGTCGAACTTGACCATGGTTTCGTCCTCGTCGAGAACTATGCGTGCGCCGATGATGGTGGCGTGGTCGTCGATGAGGGCACGTAGACACGCTGAGCGCCGCTGGCGCTCGTTGCGATGCTGGGCTCCCGCGCGGTAGACGGTGGCTTGTACGCCGGCATCGACGAAGGCTTGAGCGATGGTGCGCTTGCGGCCGTCTTTCTCGTTCTTCATGTGCAGGTAGCGCTGTCCGGGTAGTAGCAGACCGCGCACCACCCGGCGCAGGGCGGCGAGGTCGGTCGTGACATGGACGCTGGCAACGAGCAGATAGTCGCGCTGCTTGGTTTCGTCGACGTAGATGTGGCGAACGGTCACGACATGCTCCGAGCGCTCAGGAGCGTCGCCGCGTGGTTTGTCTGGCGATGGTGCGTTTCTGGCTTCACACCGATTCTTGCCGTGAAGTCGGCCAGTTCACAGGCTGCGCGAGATAACCGGCGTCCCCGCGAGCGATTGAACTCGCAATGTCAACTTGAACTGGCCCCGGGGTGACGGTTTGAATTGGCCCCGCCTGGGCGGTTCTTGCGGGCGTGGGCGAGCCGGTAGGAGGTGGTACCGGTTTCGATGATCTGTCCGGCGAATGTCAATCTGTCGACGATGGCGGCGCATAGGCGCGGGTCGGTGAACGTCTTTGTCCAGGATGAGAAGGGTTCGTTGGAGGCGATAGCGATAGCCGAGCGCTCTTCGCGCTCGGTGAGGACTTGAAACAACAGTTCTGCGCCCCGGCGATCGAGCTGTAGGTAGCCCAGCTCGTCGACCAGGATCAGGTCGACCCTCCCGTAGTGGTTGACCAGTTTGTTCAGTTGTTTGTCGTCGGCGGCTTCGACGAGTTCGTTGACGAGCTTGCTGGCCAGGGTGTAGCGGACTCGGTGGCCGGCTTCGGCTGCCAGGGTGCCCAGTGCTATGAGTAGGTGGGTTTTGCCGGTGCCGGAGTCACCGATCAAGCACAGCGGGTTTCCTGCCTTGACCCAGGCGCAGGTGGCCAGCTGGCCGATGACGGCGGGGTTGATGGCTGGGTTGTCGTCAAAGGAGAACTCTTCTAACCGTTTTGGGCGGGGAAACCCGGCGTCGCGGACGCGGCGTTCGGCGCGGCGGCGGGTGCGGTCGTCGCATTCGGCGATCACCAGCTCGGAGAGAAATCCTAGATAGGACAGCTGCTCGCGCTCGGCAGCAGCGGCGATTTCGGCAAACCGGTCGCGAATCGTGGGCAGGCGCAGCATCCGACAGCCCTGCTCGATCGCCGCGGTCGCCGCCTGCTCGGTAACGTTGTGGCGCCGCGTCATGAGCTCTCTCGCCCAAGCAGGGTGTCGTAGTGGTCCACCGAGGGCAACGGTCGGGTATCGGCGGGCACGGCCATCGGGCGATGCTCGGCCAGGATCACCACCTGACTGTCGCGGTGGGTGCCGTCTGGACCGCTTAGCGCGCTGCGCTGTTCGGCGGCCTTGCGGGCTTCCAGCGCCACCACATCAGGGCTGGTGGACCCCACGGTGAGTGCCGCGGCGATGCCGGCCAGCACGTCGACGCGGTCCAGGTGGCGATGCAGTAACAGCACCTCGACGAGCGCTCGGGTACCTGCAGCATCGCCGTGGGCTTTGCGGGCGGTGGCCCAAAACGCCTCATGCTCGGCGGTGAACGCCTTGGAAGCGCGCGCTTGCGCTAGTGCGGTGGCTCCGGGCAGGGCGCCGGGCTTGCGCAGCAGGATCTCCAGATAGTGGTCCAGGTCAAGGACTTTGGCGCCCTTGCCGACGGCGCGTTGGTGGCGGGCCACCACCGTGTTGCGGTCATACACCGTGATCGCGGAGGCCGACAGTTTGATCCGCAGCCGATGCCCGATGAATCGGGCCGGCACACTGTATTGATTGCAGCGCACCATCACCTGGGCGTAGCGGTCTACTCGGGGCGTCAACGTCAATGCGGTATCGAAGGATTCAGCCGGCAGCGGGCGCAGCAGCGTCTTTTCGAATTCCCAGTCCTGGCCTACGCGGGTGGACCGGTTGCCCACCCGGCGGGCGTCATCGGCATCATCGGCTGCCGCCAGCAGCGCGTTGAGTTCGTCGATGGACTCCACCACCGGCATGGGTACGCAGTGGTTGCGGCGAAACCGCCCGCCCTCGCCTTCTACGCCGCCTTTTTCGTGGCTGCCCTCATGGCCGGGCTGGCAATACCAGGCTTCGAAACCGTAGTGGCTGCGAAACGCGATCCAGCGCTCATTCTCCTGGCGGGAGCGCCCGAACAGCACCTGTTTGACCGCGCTGTTGAGGTTGTCGTAGCGCACCTTGTCCACAGGCACCCCGCCGAGGCGGTCAAACCCGTAGACGTGGCCTTCTAGGAACGCCTCTTGCCCCTGGGTTAAAAACGCCCGATGCGCCGCGCGTGCCGAGTACGACAACCGCATGGTGAACAGTGCGGTCTTGGTCTTGACCCCGGCCAGAATCACCCACAGGTCATGAAAGTCCACCTCAGCCTCGGCCGCCGGCGGATGGGTCTGGGGCACATAGCCCAGCTCCAAGGGTTTGCCCGCCTCGGCCAGGATCTGCGGGCGGCGCTTGGCGACGTAGTCGCGCACCGTCGAATACGACAAGTCCACCGCGCCATGCTCATCGACGAGCCGCGCCAAGATCCGCCGAGCGGTATGGCGCTGCTTTTTGGGCGCATCCAGGTCACCGCGCAACATCTGGTCGATCGCCGACTTGAACGCCTTCAGCCGCGGCGCCGCCCGCTCGGGCACCTTGCGCTGCGGCGGCAGCGCTGACTCCAGCGCCTGACGCACCGTGCGCCGGTGCACGTGGTGCTTATCGGCCAGCGCCCGAATCGACATCCCGTCCACCCGATGATCGCGGCGAATCGCCGCAAACTGCTCCACCCGCGCACTCAACTTTCCAGCCTCGCCTTCGTGATCAGCGCTCCGGGCCATCCGGATGCCGACCACGCTGCGGTGGGGCCAAATCAAGCCGTCATAACCGTCGCGGCGTGTCGCAAACGTGGGGCCAAATCAGACCGTCACACCGACACCCCGCCGCCTCACAGATGGGGCCACTTCAAGCCGCCTGGGTTCTAACGGTGGTTGCAACACCTGATCTCTCAGGAGTTGTAGGTGACGGATTCGTCTCAACGCCACAAACCCGGGCCTGGCAAACCCTTGACCGCCCAGCGTGAACTCTACCTTCGGCTGATGAAACAGGGGCTGAACAATTCTGAGGCGTGTCGACGAGTCGGGATTCACCGCAAGACCGGTCAGCGATGGCGACACGGACGGCGCCACCGGGCCCGGGGCCGGGAGTATTACTACCGGCCGATCACCGTGGCACCGCCGACGGTGTCGGCGAGGTTCTTGTCCGAGGACGAACGCATCCGCATCGCCGACCTGAACCGGCTGGGCTGGTCAAAACGCGCGATCGCCCGCAAGCTCGGCCGAGATCCGGCCACCATCAGCCGGGAACTACGTCGCAACGCCGATCCGGTCACTGGCTCCTATCGGCCCTTCGCCGCGCACCGGCGCGCCCTGGGCCGGCGTCCGCGGCCACGACCGGGGAAGTTGGCTGGCGACGTTGAGCTGCGCACAATGGTGCAACAGCTGCTGGACCGGCGCTGGAGTCCCGAGCAGATCAGCCACGAGCTGCGCTGCCGCTTCCCGGACCAGCCGGAAAGGCATCTGGTGCCCGAGACCATCTATCAGGCGATCTACGTGCAAGGACGCGGCGGGTTGCGCCGTGAACTGCACCGGGCCCTGCGCACCGGGCGCACCATGCGCCGGCCGCGCCGCGGCGCGACGGCGTTGCCGACCGGCAAGATTCCCGGGATGGTGATGATCAGCCAGCGCCCCGCCGAGGCCACCGACCGAGCCGTACCCGGGCACTGGGAGGGCGACCTTATCGTTGGCGCCAGCCATAATTCGGTGATCGGCACCTTGGTGGAACGCTCCACCCGTTACGTGATGCTGCTGCACCTGCCCGACGGCGGCAACGCCGCCGCCGTCCGCGATGCGCTGATCACCACCTTGGGCACACTGCCGACCCAGCTCCGTCGTTCCTTGACTTGGGACCAAGGTAAGGAGATGGCCCGCCACCGCGAATTCAGCCTCGCCACCGATGTCGCGGTCTACTTCTGCGATCCGCACTCACCCTGGCAGCGCGGATCGAATGAGAACACCAATGGATTGCTGCGCCAGTACTTTCCGAAGGGCACCGACTTGTCAGTGCACACCGCCGACGATCTCTGCGCCGTCGCGGCCGAACTTAACACCCGACCCCGCAAAACACTGGACTGGCAAACACCGGCCGAACGCCTCGATAAACTACTCGCACAAGCCCATTGACCACCCGTGTTGCAACGACCGCTGGAATCCGCCCCGTCCCACTGGGGCCAATTCAGACTGTCACGGCCAATTGAACGTGTCGATGCGCATGCGGGAGAGGTTAACGAGGTGGCGTGCAGATATCGGGGCTCAGCGGCCGTTTTCGGTGGCTGATCAGGGCTTATGGCTCGAAGTGTGACTCCGGCCTGGCCCCACCATGCCCAGCTGGGCTCAGCTGGGCATGCGGTCGTTGTGGTCTGGTCTGGGGATTCCGGCTTTGTCGAGGTAGGTGTTGATGGCTTCGTCGACGGTGTCGGTGATGGCGTATCCGTGGGCCTTGATCCATTCCAAGCGGGCCAGGGTTCCTGAGTGCAGCTGCGTAGCGAACGGGTTTTTCGGTTTGCGCTGGCGGGCTTTCAACCGTACCGGCGGCTCGGGTGCTTTGTTTGCCTGATCGGGGGCTGCCATCGGCGCCGGCGGAACGTCGTCGTCCTGAGGCGGCCGGCTGGCCGGCGCCGGTTCCGGAGGGGCGTCGTCGGCTTTGACTCGTGCGGCCTCGGCGCGGCGTTCCGCGCGAGACAAGGGCCTGGTCGAGCCGATCTGTAGACCGCTGGGCTTTGCTGCGTTCATGCTGCTTGCCGCCTGGCCGCGATGCGTTCGGCCACCTCTCGGTATGCCACTGCGGCCGTACACGTCGGGGCGTGCACGTGAACGGGCACGCGCTTGCCCTTGGCTTCCACGACTCGCACGGTGTGCGGAATTTCGCCCAGGTAGGCGCCACCGGCGTCCCATTCGCCCCAGTCGGCGCGCAGTTGCTTGCGCACGTCCTTGCTGGCCTTGGGATTACCGTCGAAATCGGCCAGCAGCACATATCGGATTTCCACGTCCGGATTGAGAGTCTCCTGGACATCGAGGATTGAGTTGCCCAGTTCGACTAGGCCGTCGACTTCATCGGGGCCGGCCTTGAGGACCGCCAAGACGTAATCGGCGGCCGCCAGCGCCGCCGTCGTCAACTCCCCCAACGCCGGCGGGCAATCCATAAGTACGAAGTCGTAGCCTTCGATGTCGTCGAGTTGGCGCGCGAGTCGTAGTTGGCCACCCGATCCGAGACCGGTGCGCTCGAGCTCCTTGAGCGCAAGGTGGCCGGGCGCGACATCAATACGGAAGCGGCTGGGCATGATGACTTTGGCCAGCGGCACGCGCATCGCCCTATCAGGGTGCAGCACTTCGTACATCGAGGCATCGTCTGCGGCGAGCTCGATGCCGAGGCCCTTCGTGCTGTGCGCCTGTTGGTCCATATCTATCACCAGAATGCGAAAACCCATCGCAGCGAGATTCGCGGCAAGGTTAATCGTGGTGGTCGTCTTCCCCACGCCCCCTTTTTGCAGCGCCACCGCCACGATTTCACACCGATGATCTGCGGAAACATCCATAGCCAAGAGCATACCTCCTTACAAACAAGCATGTCTACATGCAGACTTACATGTCTGTATACATGTTTGCTTGTAAGTAACTCGGATTCACGTTGTGGGGAGGGCCAGATCAAGCCGGTGGTGGGGAGCTGTTTCGAGGCCCGGGCGGTCAGTCCGATTGGTTTCTCGCCGGGATGATCAGATCACCTGAGGGGGGAGTTATCGCCAGGCTTCCTCGGAGAGCAGAACGTCGATGTCGATCGCACTTATCGCCGCGCACAAGCGTGCGAGCTTGTCGCTGGCGTCCTCGGCGGCGGGGGAGTCGTCGTCGTGGGGAGTCACTTCGCCAGGTTACCGCCGTGCGCAGCTGCGGGCGGTTGAAGTCCAGCTAGATACCGATAGGCGGTGGCCCTGCCGATCCCGAATGCTTTGGCTAGTTCGGGCACGGGTTCACCGGTAGCAGCAAGCCGACGCAGCTGCTGTTGGCGTTCGGCAGTGAGCTTGGTCGGCTTCGTGGTGGGCAGACCGCGGGCCTGTCGGGATTGGCGTGACGCGGCGCGCCGCTCGCGACCTAATTCGAGTTCGAGTTCGGCGAGGGTGGCCATGATGGCTGCTATGGCGCGCCCGGTTG
>NZ_LQOU01000033.1 GCF_002102155.1 Mycobacterium europaeum | reverse complement strand
GTGGAGGCGGGCGCGGGCCCCGGCCCCGGCGCCCGCGCCCGCCTCGGTGGCGGCGACCGGGGGCCCGCCGCCCGTCGGCGTCGGGGGCGCCCCCTTCCCGTACCTGGTGGGCGGTCCGACCGTCGGGTCCGGCACGGGCCTGGGCGCCCGCGCGCAACGCAGGGCGCCGGAGCCCGATTGCGCAACAGCCGCGGCGGTGGCGGCGGCGTCGGCGCGGGAGCAGCGGCGGGCCCGGCGGCGTCGCCGGGCGGCGATCGAAGACCACTACCGGGGTTACGAATTCGTCGACCTCGAGCCGGATCCGCCCGAAGCGGCGGTGTCGTCGGTGGCTTCGGACCGGGGGGCGGGGCAGCTGGGTTTCGCCGGGACGGCGAGCAGGGCCGCCGCCGACGCGTCCGGACTGGCGACGCTGGCCGGCGACGGTTTCGGCGGTGGCCCGTCGCTGCCCATGGTCCCGGGCAACTGGGCGCCGGACTGACCGAGCCCCATCCGCATCGCCGGGAGCGGAACTTTCCCGGTGCGACGGACGACTACTGGCTTGTCCGGCGACCGCGTGACGGCAGCGCGCGGATTGCTAATGAAAATGATTTTCGATAAGATCGGGCCGCTTGAGAAGCTGCTGTCAGGGGCATGCCAACCTACTGAGACGGGGACGGGGACCGAAAATGCGGACGACTTCCCCGGTTAAGATCCTTATCAGCGGAAATGGGCAGGGTGTGGCGTGGTGACCCGGAAGACCCTCGGCGCCTCGACACTTAGCTTATGCAATGCTAACTTCAGGCGGGTTAGGTTAGGGGAGGCTACACAAATGGAAAGACGTGGCCGTGGAGTTCGGTGACACCGGCGTGCTGGCCGCTCAGCCCGTCAATGCTCGAGCCGAGGCGCGGGTCGACGGCGACGTCGTCAGCCGGTTCGCCACGTGCTGCCGTGCACTCGGCATCTCGGTGTACCAGCGGCAGCGACCGGCCGACCTGGCCGCCGCCCGCTCCGGGTTCACCGCGCTGACCCGCATCGCGCACGACCAGTGCGACGCCTGGACGGGGCTGGCGGCCGCCGGCGACGTGTCCCTGCGGGTGCTGGAGGCGGTGTCGCGGACCGCGGCGACGGCCGGCGCGTTGCAGCGCAGGGTGGACCTGGCGCCCGGCGCGCTGGGCTTTCGCTACGACACCGGCCTGTATCTGCAGTTCCGCGCCGCCACCCCCGACGACTTCCACCTCGCCCACGCCGCGGCCCTGGGGACGGCAGGACGGTTCGCCGACGCCGACCGGATCGTCGCCGGCCTGACCGCGCGCCGCCCGAACTGGCACGAGGCGCGCTGGATCGCCGTCGTCGTCAACTACCGCGCCGAGCGGTGGTCGGACGTCGTCAAGTTGCTCACGCCGGTCGTCAACGACGCCGGTCTCGACGAGGCCTACGCGCACGCGGCCAGGATCGCGTTGGGCACCGCCCTGGCGCGGCTGGGCATGTTCGCCCCGGCGCTGTCCTATCTCGAGGAACCCGACGGTCCCGTCGCGGTGGCCGCGGTCGACGGGGCGCTGGCCAAGGCGCTGGTGTTGCGCGCGCACGTCGACGAGGAATCCGCGAGTGAAGTGCTGCAGGACCTCTACGCGGCCCATCCGGAAAACGAACAGATCGAAGAGGCCCTGTCCGACACCAGCTTCGGGATCGTGACCACCACCGCGGCCCGCATCGAGGCGCGCACCGACCCCTGGGACCCGGGCACCGAGCCCAGCGCGGAGGACTTCGTCGACCCCGCGGCGCACGAACGCAAGTCCGTGCTGCTGCACGAGGCCGAACTCCAGCTCGCCGAGTTCATCGGCCTGGACGAGGTCAAGAACCAGGTGTCGCGGCTGAAGAGCTCGGTCGCCATGGAACTCGTGCGCAAGCAGCGCGGGCTGGCCGTCGCCCAGCGCGCCCATCACCTCGTCTTCGCCGGGCCGCCCGGCACCGGTAAGACCACCATCGCCCGCGTGGTCGCCAAGATTTATTGCGGGCTCGGGCTTTTGAAGCGGGAGAACATCCGGGAGGTGCACCGCGCCGACCTGATCGGCCAGCACATCGGCGAGACCGAGGCCAAGACCAACGCCATCATCGACAGCGCGCTCGACGGGGTGCTGTTCCTCGACGAGGCCTACGCCCTGGTGGCCACGGGCGCCAAGAACGACTTCGGGCTGGTGGCGATCGACACCCTGCTGGCGCGGATGGAGAACGACCGCGACCGGCTGGTGGTCATCATCGCCGGGTACCGGGCCGATCTCGACAAGTTCCTGGACACCAACGAGGGCCTGCGTTCCCGCTTCACCCGCAACATCGACTTCCCGTCCTACGCGCCGTCGGAGCTCGTCGAGATCGCGACCAAGATGGCCGAGCAGCGCGACAGCGTCTTCGAACAGGCCGCGCTCGACCACATGGAAGCGTTGTTCACCAGGCTGGCCACCGAGTCGACGCCGGACGCCAACGGAATCTCCCGGCGCAACCTCGACATCGCCGGCAACGGTCGATTCGTCCGCAACATCGTCGAACGCTCCGAGGAAGAACGCGAATTCCGGCTCGACCATTCGGATCACGCCGGGACCGGGGAATTCAGTGACGAGGAGCTGATGACGATCACCGACCAAGATGTCGAGAACTCGGTGGAGCCGTTGTTGCGCGGGCTCGGACTGTCGGTGCCGGCATGACGACTCCTGAATCGGACGACCGCCGTTCGTTCGCCTCCCGAACCCCGGTCAACGACAATCCCGACCAGGTCGAGTATCGCCGCGGCTTCGTCACCCGCCACCAGGTCAGCGGCTGGCGGTTCGTGATGCGGCGCATCGCCTCCGGCATCGCCCTGCACGACACCCGGATGCTCGTCGACCCGCTGCGCACCCAGTCGCGCGCGGTGCTGATGGGCGTGGTGCTGCTGGCCACCGCGTTGGCGGGCTGCTTCGTGTTCTCGCTGATCCGGCCCAACGGGACGGTGGGCACCAACGCCGTGCTCGCCGACCGGTCGACCGCCGCCCTCTACGTGCGGGTGGGCGACCAGCTCCACCCGGTGCTCAACCTGACCTCGGCCCGGCTGATCGTCGGGAAGCCGGTCAACCCCGTCACGGTGAAAAGTGCTGAGCTGGACCGCTTTCCGCGCGGAAACCTGATCGGCATCCCGGGTGCGCCGGAGCGCATGGTGCAGAACACCACCCGCGACGCCAACTGGACGGTGTGCGACGGGATCGCCGGGACCGCGCGCGCCGTGCACAGCACCGGTGTCACGGTCATCGCCGGCCGGCCCGACAGCAGCGGTGCGCGGGCGGCCAGGCTCGACGCCAACCGGGCGATCCTGGTCGATTCGCCGACCGACAGGGGCGACACCACCTGGCTGCTCTGGGACGGCAGGCGCAGCCAGATCAACCTGGCCGACCACGCCGTCACGAACGCGCTCGGCCTGGGGCTGAACAACTCCGACATCCCCGCGCCGCGCCCCATCGCGCCGGGCCTGTTCAACGCGGTCCCCGAGGCGCCGGCGCTGACGGCGCCGGGCATCCCGAACGCCGGTGCGCCGGCCGGTTTCGCCGTGCCGGCCCCGATCGGGGCGGTCGTGGTTTCCTATGCGCTGGACCAGAACTCGGCGGGCGGCGCCCGCTACTACGCGGTGCTGCCGGACGGGCTGCAGCCCATCTCCCCGGTGCTCGCCGCGATCCTGCGCAACACCAACTCCTACGGGCTGGACCAACCGCCGCGGCTGGGCGCCGACGCCGTGGCCAAGCTGCCGGTGTCGCGGATGCTGGACACCTCCCGCTACCCCGACCAGCAGGTCACCCTCGTCGACGCGGCCACGGACCCCGTCACGTGCGCGTACTGGAGCAAGCCGGCCGGCGCCGCCACCAGCTCGCTGAGCCTGTTGGCCGGCTCGGCGCTGCCGGTGCCCGAATCGATCCACACCGTCGACCTGGTCGGCGCCTCCGCGCGGAACGGTTCGATCGCCGCCCGCGTCGCGTTGGCGCCGGGCACCGGTTACTTCGCCCAGACCGTCGCCGGCGGCGCCGGCGCGCCCGGCGCCGGGTCGTTGTTCTGGGTCTCCGACACCGGCGTCCGCTACGGCATCGACAACGAGGCCGAGAGCTCGGCCGCCGGGCGCGGCAAAACCGTTGAGGCCCTTGGCCTGAGTGAGCCGGCGGTGCCGGTCCCGTGGTCGGTGCTGGCACTGTTCGCGAGCGGCCCGGCGCTGTCGCGCGCCGACGCGCTGCTGGCGCACGACGGACTGCCGCCCGACAGCAGGCCCGGCCGCGTGGCATCAGCAGAGGGAGCGCCCCGATGAGCCGACTCATCTTCGAAGCCCGCCGCCGACTGGCGCCCCCGGTCACCCGCAAGGGCACCATCAACATCGAGGCGCCGCCCGAACTGCCGCGGGTCATCCCGCCGTCGTTCCTGCGCCGGGCGATGCCCTATGTGCTGGTGATCCTGATCGTCGGTATGGTCGTCGCGCTGTTCGCCACGGGCATGCGGCTGATCTCCCCACAAACGCTCTTCTTCCCGTTCGTGCTGCTGCTGGCCGCCACCGCGATGTACCGCGGCAACGACAGCAAGACCCGCACCGAGGAGGTCGACGCCGAACGCGCCGACTACCTGCGCTACCTGTCGGTGGTCCGCGACAACATCCGCACCGCCGCCGCCCAGCAGCGGGCGGCGGCCGAGTGGTCGCACCCGGAGCCGACGGCGCTGGCCAGCGTGGCGGGATCGCGCCGCCAGTGGGAGCGCGACCCGCACGACCCGGACTTCCTGGTGCTGCGCGCCGGCCGCCACCAGGTCCCCTTGACCACCGCGCTGCGGGTCAACGACACCGCCGACGAGATCGACCTGGAACCGGTGTCACACAGCGCATTACGCAGCCTGCTCGACACCCACCGCATCGTGCGCGACGTGCCGACCGGCATCGACCTGACCAAGGTCTCGCGGATCACCGTGCTGGGTGAGGAGGACCACGCCAAGGCGGCGATGCGCGCCTGGATCGCCCAGGCGGTGACGTGGCACGACCCCACGGTGCTGGGCGTGGCGCTAATCGCGCGCGACCTGGAGGCCCCGGACTGGTCCTGGCTGAAATGGCTTCCGCACGTTGACGTTCCGGGGGAGCTCGACGGCGTCGGGCCGGCCCGCCTGCTGACGACCAACCCCGACGAGCTGGTCCTGCTGCTCGGGCCCGCGTTCGTCGACCGCCCAGCGTTCACCGCCGAGCCCGCCGACGCGCTGCGGCACCTGCTGATCGTGATCGACGACCCCGACTTCGACCTGAACACCTCGACGCTGGGGCTGGGCCGCGCGGGCGTCACCGTCGTGCACCGCGGCACCACGCCGCCGCACCGCGAGCAGTACTCGGATCCGGAGAAGCCGATCCTGCGCGTCATCGGCGAGGGCAGCCGAACGGGGGCCCTGGTGCGGTGGCAGACCGGCGGCTGGCAGCCCTACGTCGACGACGCCGACCGGCTCGGCGTCGACGAGGCCGCGCACCTGGCGCGCCAACTGTCGCGCTGGGACTCCAACCCGACCCACACCGGGTTGCGCTCGGCGGCCACCCGCGGCGCCAGCTTCACGACGCTGCTGGGCATCCCGGACGCCTCCCGGCTGGACGTGCCCACCCTGTGGGCGCCGCGCCGGCGCGAGGACGAGCTCCGCGTGCCCATCGGCGTCACCGCGACCGGCGAGCCGCTGTACTTCGACCTCAAGGACGAAGCCGAGGGCGGAATGGGGCCGCACGGCCTGATGATCGGCATGACGGGCTCCGGCAAGTCCCAGACCTTGATGTCGATCCTGTTGTCGCTGTTGACAACCCATTCGGCCGACCGGCTGATCGTGATCTACGCCGACTTCAAGGGGGAGGCCGGGGCCGACAGCTTCCGCCATTTCCCGCAGGTCGTCGCGGTGATCTCCAACATGGCCGAGAAGAAGTCGCTGGCCGACCGGTTCGCCGACACGCTGCGCGGCGAGGTGGCCCGCCGGGAAACGCTGCTCCGCGAGGCCGGGCGCCGCGTGCAGGGCAGCGCGTTCAACTCGGTGGTCGAGTACGAGGACGCGATCGCCGCGGGCCACGACCTGCCGCCCATCCCCACGCTGTTCGTGGTCGCCGACGAGTTCACCCTGATGCTGGCCGACCACCCGGAATACGCGGAGCTGTTCGATTACGTTGCGCGCAAGGGCCGCTCGTTCCGCATCCACATCTTGTTCGCGTCGCAGACGCTGGACGTGGGCAAGATCAAGGACATCGACAAGAACACCTCCTACCGCATCGGGTTGAAGGTGGCCAGTCCCAGCGTGTCCCGCCAGATCATCGGCGTGGAGGACGCCTACCACATCGAATCGGGCAAGGAACACAAGGGCGTGGGCTTCCTGGTGCCCGCCCCGGGCGCGACCCCGATCAAATTCCGCAGCACCTATGTCGACGGCATCTACGAGCCGCCGCAACGCGCGAGATCCTTTGTGGTGCAGGCCGCGCCGGAGCCCAAGCTGTTCACCGCCGGGCGGGTGGAGCCGGACCAGGACATCGTCATCCCGGTCACCGACGATGAGGACCTCACCGGGCCCCCGCGCAAGCTGATCGCCACCATCGGCGACCAGCTGGCCCGGTACGGCCCGAGGGCGCCGCAGTTGTGGCTGCCGCCGCTGGACGAGCCGATCCCGCTGACCGCGGTGCTGGCGCGGGCCGGGGTGCCGCAGCGCCAGTGGCAGTGGCCGCTCGGCGAGATCGACAAACCCTTCGAGATGCGCCGCGACCCACTGGTGTTCGACGCCACGTCGTCGGCCGGCAACGTGGTGATCCACGGCGGCCCCAAGTCCGGGAAATCGACCGCCCTGCAGACGTTCATCCTGTCGGCGGCCAGCCTGCACTCGCCCCGCGACGTCACGTTCTACTGCCTGGACTACGGCGGGGGCAAGCTGCGCGAGCTGGAAGACCTGGCGCACGTCGGCAGCGTCGCCTCCGCGCTGGAGCCCGAGCGCATCCGGCGCACCTTCGGCGAGCTGGAGCAGCTGATGCTGTCGCGGCAGCGGCGCGAGATGTTCCGCGACTCCCGCGGCACCGCCCCCGACGACGGGTACGGCGAGGTGTTCCTGGTCATCGACAACCTCTACGCGTTCGGCCGGGACAACACCGACCAGTTCAACACCCGGAACCCGTTGCTGGCCAAGGTGACTGAGCTGGTCAACGTCGGGCTCGCCTACGGCATCCACGTCGTCATCACCACCCCGAGCTGGCTCGAGGTGCCGCTGGCCATGCGCGACGGCCTCGGCCTGCGCCTCGAGCTCAAGCTGCACGATCCGCGGGACAGCAATGTGCGCGTCGTCGGCGCGCTGCGGCGCCCCGCCGAGGCGGTGCCCCACGACCAGCCGGGCCGCGGGTTGACCATGGCCGCCGAGCACTTCCTGTTCGCCGCCCCGGAGTTGGACCAGATCGGCGCGCTCAACGCCCGCTACCCCGGCATGGCCGCGCCGCCGGTGCGGCTGCTGCCGACCAACCTCGCCCCCGACGCGGTCGGCGCCCTGTATCGCGGCCCGGAACAGGTGGTCATCGGGCAGCGGGAGGAGGACCTCGCGCCCGTCGTCGTCAACTTCGCCGACGAGCCGCTGCTCATGGTGTTCGGCGACAGCAAGTCCGGCAAAACCACCTTGCTGCGCCACATCATTCGCACCATCCGCGAGAACTCCACCGCCGACCGGGTGGCCTTCACCGTGCTGGATCGGCGGCTGCACCTGGTCGACGAGCCGTTGTTCGCCGACAACGAATACACCGCCAACGTCGATCGCGTCATCCCGGCGATGATGGGCCTGGCCAGCATCATCGAATCGCGGCGTCCGCCGGCCGGGCTGACGCCCGCCGAGCTGGCCCGCTGGGCGCATACGGGTCACACCCACTACCTGATCATCGACGACGTGGACCAGATACCGGACTCGCCGGCGATGAGCGGGCCGTACATCGGGCAGCGGCCGTGGACCCCGCTGATCGGAATCCTCTCGCAGGCGGCCGATTTGGGGCTGCGGGTGATCGTGACGGCGCGCGCCACCGGATCCGGCCACGCCCTGATGACCAATCCGTTGCTGCGCCGCTTGAACGACTTGCAGGCGACCACGCTGATGCTGGCGGGCAACCCGCAGGACAGCGGCAAGATCCGGGGCCAGCGGTTCGGCCGGTTGCCGGCCGGGCGGGCGATCTTGTTGGGCGACAGCGACAGTCCGACCTATGTGCAGTTGGTCAACCCGTTGGTGGGTGAGGCCGCGATGTCCGGTGAAACGCAACAGTAAGGGGAGAGTCATGACGTTGCGAGTGGTTCCCGAGGGCCTGGCCGCGACCAGCGCCGCGGTCGAGGCGCTGACGGCGCGGCTGGCGGCCGCGCACGCGGCGGCCGCCCCGGCCATCACGGCGGTGGTCCCGCCGGCGGCGGATCCGGTGTCGCTGCAGACGGCCCTCGGGTTCAGTGCCCAGGGCCAGGAACACGCCGCCGTCGCCGCCCAGGGCGTCGAAGAGCTCGGCCGCGCCGGGGTGGGTGTCGGCGAAGCCGGCGCCAGCTATCTCGCCGGAGACGCCTCGGCCGCCGCGACGTACGGGTTCGCGGGCGCCTGACCATGACGTCCCCCGTTGCGCCCGTCTGGATGGCCTCGCCGCCCGAGGTGCATTCGACGCTGCTGAGCGCCGGTCCCGGACCGGGACCGCTGCTGGCGGCCGCCGGCGCGTGGAGCTCGCTGAGTGCCGAATACGCAACGGCGGCGGCCGAACTCACCGGGATGCTGGGGGAGACGCAGGCGGTTGCCTGGGAGGGGCCGGCCGCCGAGCAGTACGCGGCCGCGCATGGGCCCTATCTGGCGTGGCTGCAGCAGGCCAGCGCCGACAGCGCGGGCCTGGCCGCGCAGCACGAGGTCGCGGCGGCGGCGTACACCGCCGCCCTGGCGGCCATGCCGACGCTCGGCGAGCTGGCCGCCAATCACGCCGTCCACGGGGTGCTGGTGGCGACCAACTTCTTCGGCATCAACACGATTCCGATCGCGCTCAACGAAGCCGACTACGCGCGGATGTGGGCGCAGGCCGCCACCGTGATGGGCGCCTATCAGGCCACCTCGGGTGCGGCGCTCGCCTCCGCGCCGCGCAGCGCGCCGGCACCGTCCATCGTGCGGCCGGGCGGTGAGGCGAACAACGCCGTGCAGAGCTCGTCCGACCCCGCAAACGCGATCTCGGACTTCTTCAGGCAGCTGTCCCAGTTCCTGCAGGACTTCTTCCAGAACCTGTCGAGGATGCTGCAGGAGTCCTGGTCGAACCTGCCGGCACTGCTGGCCGCCAACGGCCCGCTGCTGTTCTTCGTCGCCTACCAGGTGTTCTTCAACGCCGTCGGCTGGCCGACCTGGGGCGCGATCCTGACTGCACCCTTCCTCATTCCGCTGCTGCTCGGCATCGGCCTGAGTTCCTTGCTCACCGCGCCGGCCGAGATCGCGCCGGTCGCGGCCGGGGCCGCGGCGACGCCGCTCGTCACGTCGACCAGGCCGGCGTCGCTGCTGCCGGCGGTCGCGCTGGCACCCACGGTCGCGACCCCCGCCGGGGCCCCGGCCACGTCGGTCTCCGCGGGCTCGGCTGCGGCTCCCGCGCCGGCCCCGGCCCCCGCGCCGGGCACTCTTGCCTACCTGGTCGCCTACGGCGGTGACCCGGAGACCGGTGTCGGCCCGACGCTGGGGGGCCGCGGTGGCGCCAAGGCACCGGCGGCGACCATCCCGGCGGCCGGCGCGGCGTCCGCCAGCCGGGCCGAGGCGCGGGCGCGGCGGCGCAAGCGCGCCGCGATGCGCGACCACGCCGACGAGTTCGCGGACATGGATGCCGACTTCGGCGTTCCCCCCGACCACGCCGACGCCGTCGCGTCCGGGGCCGGGGCCGGCGCCCTGGGCTTCGCCGGCACGGCGCGCAAAGAGCACGCCTTCCGGGCGGCCGGACTGACCAAGCTCACCGACGGCGAGTTCGGCGGCGGCCCCAGGAGGCCGATGATGCCGGGCACCTGGGACCACGACACCGAGCACGACCCGGCGGGCCCGACCGAGCCGAGAGAAGGGGGGTAAGGCATCAGCGCGATGCCTGGCAGTCAGCGAAACCCCATGAGACCGAACAGAAAGGAAGCAGCATGAGCATGTTGGACGCTCACATTCCCCAGTTGGTGGCCGCGCAGTCGGCGTTCGGCGCCAAGGCGGCGTTGATGCGCAGCACCATCAGTCAGGCCGAGCAGGAAGCGATGTCGGCGCAGGCGTTCCACCAGGGCGAGGCCTCGGCCGCGTTCCAGGCCGCGCACGCGCGCTTCGTCGAGGCGGCCGCGCGGGTCAACACCCTGCTCGACATCGCACAGGCCAACCTCGGTGACGCCGCCGGCACCTACGTGGCCGCCGACGCCGCCGCCGCATCCGGTTACACCGCCATCTGATCCCACCCCGCTAGCCGCCATCAACCGCGAAAGGACTTGTCATGTCCCAGATCATGTACAACTACCCGGCGATGTTGAGCCACGCCGCCGACATGTCGGGCTACGCCGGCACGCTGCAGGGCCTCGGTTCCGACATCGCCAGCGAGCAGGCCACGCTGTCCAACGCCTGGCAGGGTGACACCGGTATGACCTACCAGGCGTGGCAGGCCCAGTGGAACCAGGCGATGGAGAGCCTGGTGCGTGCCTACCAGGCGATGGCCAGCACCCACGAAGCCAACACCATGTCCATGCTCGCCCGCGACCAGGCCGAAGCCGCCAAATGGGGCGGCTAGTCCCGGTGCGATGAGCGCTGAGCCCAACGCCGTCGAGCTGACGGTCAATCACGCGTGGTTCATCGCGGAAACCATTGGGGCGGGCAGCTTCCCGTGGGTTCTGGCGATCACCTCGCCCTACACCGACGCCGCCCAGCGCCACGCGTTCGGAGAGCGTCAGCGCGACGAGCTGACCCGGATGGGTCTGGTGTCCGAGGGCGGGGTCGTCAACCCGGCGGTGGCCGACTGGATCAGGGTGGTGTGCTTTCCGGACCGATGGCTCGACCTGCGATACGTGGGCCCCGCCAAGGACGGCGGCGCCGGAGAGTTGCTGCGCGGCATCGTGGCGCAGCGCTCCGCCACCACCGCCAAGACGATCGTGGCGTTGCGCAGCGCACAGCTGATCACGTTCACCGCCATGGACATCGACGATCCGCGTGCGCTGGTCCCGGTCCTCGGCGTCGGTCTGGCGCAGCAACCACCGGCCCGATTCGACGAGTTCAGCATGCCGGCGCGGGTCGGCGCCCGGGCCGACGAACGGCTGCGTTCGGGCGCCTCGCTCACCGAAGTCGTTGACTACCTGGGCATCCCGCAATCGGCGCGGCCGGTGGTGGAATCGGTGTTCACCGGTCCGCGCAGCTACGTCGAAATCGTCGCCGGCTGCCGCCGCGACGGCAGCCAGGCCACCACCGAGGTGGGGATGAGCATCGTCGACGCCGCGGCCGGACGGGTATTGGTGAGCCCGTCGCGCGCCTTCGACGGCGAGTGGGTGTCGACCTTCGCGCCCGGCACGCCCTTCGCGATCGCCGTCGCGATCGAACAGCTGACCGCGCTACTGCCGGAGTCCGACTGGTTCCCCGGCCACCGGCTGGCCCGAGACTTCACCGCCCAACACGCCTAACCCAGCAAGAGAGAAGAGAGCAACGATGTTCCAGGAATCGAGGGACCGGTGACGTCCGGCGCCGTCATGCCGATCGTCCGCGTGGCAATCCTCGCGGACAGCAGGCTGACGGAGATGGCGTTGCCCGCCGAGTTGCCGCTGCGCGAGATCTTGCCCGCCGTCCAGCGGCTGGTGATTCCGGCGGCGTCGAACGGCGAGTCCGACGACACCGGCCGGGGAACCGCCGACGTCGGCGCGGCGATCCAGTTGAGCCTGGCGCCGATCGGCGGGGCGCCCTTCAGCCTGGACGCCAGCCTGGACACCGTGGGCGTCGTGGACGGCGACCTGCTGGCGCTGCAGCCGGTGCCCGTGGGACAGGCGGCGCCCGGCATCGTCGAGGACATCGCCGACGCCGCCATGATCTTCTCGACCTCCCGGCTGAAGCCCTGGGGCGCAACGCACATCCGGCGGGGGGCGCTGGCCGCGGTGATCGCCGTGGCGCTGCTGGCCACCGGCCTCTCGGTCGCCTACCGCGTCGCCACCGGCGCGCTGGCCGGGCTGGTCGCGGTCAGCGCGGTCGCGGCGGTGACCGCCATCGTCGGCCTGCTGGTCGCGGCCCGCTCGCCGCGCACCGGTATGGCGTGCTCCATCGCCGCGCTGGTGCCCATCGGCGCCGCGCTGGCGTTGGCGGTGCCCGGACGGTTCGGGCCGGCGCAGATCATGCTCGCCGCGGCCGGCGTCACCGCGTGGTCGCTGATCGCCTTGATGGTCCCCGGCGCAGAACGCGAGCGCGTCGTCGGCTTCTTCACCGCGACCGCGGTGCTGGGCGCGGGGGTGCTGGTGGCCGCGGGCGCCGAGGTGCTCTGGCACCTGCCGCCGCTTGCGATCGGCTGCGGCCTGATCGTCGCCGCCCTGCTCGTCACCGTCGAGGCGGCCCCGCTCTCGGCGTTGTGGGCGCGCTTCCCGTTGCCGGTCATCCCGGCGCCCGGCGACCCCACGCCGTCGGCCCCCTCGCTGCGGGTGCTCGAGGATCTGCCGCGACGGGTGCGGATCAGCGACGCCCATCAGAACGGATTCATCGCCGCCGCAGTGCTGCTCAGCGTCCTGGGGTCGGTGGCGATCGCGCTGCGCCCCGAGGCCCTGAGCGGGGTGGGCTGGTACGTGGTGGGCGCCACGGCCGCGACGTCGGTGCTGCGCGCCCGGGTGTGGGATTCGGCCGCGTGCAAGGCGTGGCTGCTCGCGCAGCCCTACCTGGCCGGCGGCGTCCTGCTGGTGCTCTACACCGCGACCGGACGCTACGCCGCGGCCCTGGGCGCCACGCTGGTCCTGACCGCGCTGGCCCTGGCGTGGGTCGTGGTGGCGCTCAACCCGCACATCGCCGAGCCGGAGAGCTATTCGCTGCCCGTGCGCCGGCTGACGGGCTTCGTCGCGGCCGGACTCGACGCGTCGCTCATCCCCGTCATGGCCTACCTCGTCGGCATCTTCACCTGGATACTCAATCGATGATTCGGTCCGGATCAGCTTGTCTCACAGCGGCATTGGCGGCCATGCTGTGGACGTGCCCGTCGGCGCTGGCCATCGAGGCGCCGAAGGTCGATCCGGGCGTGCCGCCGCCCAGCGGGGCCCCTGGACCCGTGCAACCGATGGAGCAGCGTGGCCCCTGCAGCGTCTCCGGGGTCATCCCCGGCAGCGACCCCGCGGCCGTCACGCCCAGCCAGGCCACGCTGAATCTGCCTGGCGCGTGGCAATTCTCGCGCGGTGAGGGTCAACTGGTGGCGGTGCTGGACACCGGGGTGCGGCCCGGTCCGCGGCTGCCCAACGTCGACCCGGGCGGCGACTTCGTCGAGGCGACCGACGGCCTGACCGATTGCGACGGCCACGGCACCCTGGTGGCGGGCCTCATCGCCGGCCAGTCCGGGGACGACGGCTTCGCCGGGGTGGCGCCCGCGGCCCGGGTGGTGTCGATCAGGACGACGTCGGCGAAGTTCTCGCCGCGCACGCCCGGCGGCGACCCGCTGATGGCGCGGGCGTCCCTGGACGTCACGACGCTGGGCCGCGCCATCGTGCACGCCGCCGACCTCGGCGCCCGGGTGATCGACATCTCCACGCTCACCTGCCTGCCCGCCGACCGGCCCGTCGACCAGGCGGCGCTGGGGGCGGCGATCCGCTACGCGGCGGTGGAGAAGGACGCGGTGATCGTGGCCGCCGCCGGCAACACCGGCCTCACCGGATCGGTCGCCGGCGGGACGTCGTGTGAGTCCAACCCACTCACCGACCTGAGCCGCCCGGACGATCCGCGCAACTGGGCCGGCGTCACCTCGGTCTCCATCCCGTCGGTGTGGCAGCCGTACGTGCTGTCCGTGGGCTCCCTGACCCCGGACGGCCGGCCGTCGAAATTCACCATGGCCGGGCCGTGGGTGGGCATCGCGGCCCCCGGCGAACGCATCACGTCGATCGGCAACGGCGATGGCGGCGGCCTGGTCAACGGGCTGCCCGACGACCACCAGCAACAGGTTGCGCTGAGCGGCACCAGCTATGCGGCGGGTTACGTCGCCGGCGTCGCGGCGCTGGTCCGCAGCAAGTACCCCGACCTCACCGCCACCCAGGTGGTGCACCGCATCACCGCGACCGCGCACAACGGCGCGCGGGCACCGTCCAACGTCGTCGGCGCCGGCAGCGTGGACCCGGTGGCCGCCCTGACCTGGCAACTGCCCGCCGGCGACCCGCCCGCCGCCGCGGCGGTCAAGCCGGTCGCCGTTCCGCCGGCACCGGCGCCCAAGGACACCACCCCGCGGACCGTCGCGCTGATCGGAACCGCCGCGCTGGCCGTGCTCGTCGCGGTCGCGGGCGCGATCGCCGCCACCGCCACCCGCCGTCGAAAGGACCCCACCCCGTGAGCCTGCAGCGCTGGATACCCACCCCCGGACCCGGGCGCGTCACGCTGGCGCTGCTGGCGGTCATCCCCGCGGTGATGGCCTACCCCTGGCGGTCGTCGCGGGACTACTGGCTGCTCGGCATCGCCGCGGCCGTCGTGCTCGTGCTGTTCGGCTGCTGGCGCGGCTTGTATTTCACCACGCTGCTGCGACGCCGGCTGGCCATCGTGTCGCGCCGCGGCGCGGCCGCGCCGGAATCCCCCACCGCGACAACCGCGCTACTGCGGGTCGGCGCGCCGGGCGGCGACGCCGACGCGCTGCCGCTGCCGCTGCTCGCCGGCTACCTGGACCGCTACGGCATCCGCGCGGACAAGATCCGGATCACCAGCCGCGACAACGCATCCGATGCGTCCCGGCGCGAGACGTGGATCGGGCTCACCATCTCGGCCGCCGACAACCTGGCCGCGCTGCGAGCCCGCTCCGCGCGCGTCCCCCTGCACGAGACCGCGCAGGTGGTCGCGCGCCGGCTGGCCGACCACCTGCGGGAGCTCGGCTGGGAGGTCACCGGCGTCGCTGCCGACGACGTCCCGCGGCTGCTCACCGCCAACGCCCGCGAGAGCTGGTCCGGGGTGCACCGCGGAGCGTCGGATTACCTTGCCGCATACCAGGTTCCGTTAGACGGGCAGTTGGCCGAAACCCTGCGGGCGATCCGCGCGCATCCGGCGCGCGAGACCTGCACGGCGCTCGAGATCGCCGGCGACGCAACCCGCAACACCGTGGCGGCCGCGTGCGCATTCCTCACCGACACCCCGCCCGGGCGGACCGCGCCGCCGGCCGGCCTGATCCCGCAGCGCGGCAACCACCGGCCGGCGCTTGCCGCGTTGGACCTGCTGTCCACGCAGCGGCTCGACGGGCACACCGATGCGCCGGCGGGCTTGCTGGCGGAGCTGGACTGGCCGACGGTGGGGGCGCCGGTCACCGAGACCGCTAGAACATGACGGTCTGCAGGAAAGCGGTCATTCGGCGCAGATAGTCCAGCTGGCTGACGTGCAGCACGTGGCTGCCCGGAAACCAGTGCAGCGCACAACGATCCCAGTGCTCCCACAGCTCGACGGCATGGTCCGGCGGGGCCATGCGATCACCGAGTCCGGTGATGATCATCCGGCGGTCCTTGTCCAGCAGCGGCCGATAGCTCAGCGGGCAGTGGTAGGACAGCCCGTCCGACAACTCCGCGCGGCTGATGCGGGACAGCCGCAGCCCCAGCCGCACGAGTTTGTTGGCCGGGAACCATGCGTCGAACAACGTCGCCGGTGTGACGACGGGACAGTTCGGGATCACGGCCTCGAGCCGGTCGTCGACCGAGGCCACCAGCGCCGAGGTGTAGCCGCCCAGCGAGATACCGGTCAGCGCGATCCGGGCGACCCCGGTGCCGCGCAGGTAGTCGATGATGGACCGGAAGTCGTGCACGGCCTGGGCCATCGCCTCGGCGAAGCCACTCAGCCCGCCGGCGAAATAGCCGAAACCGCTGAACGGCGAGCATCTTTCGGCACGCTTGCCGTGAAACGGCAAGGTGTACATCAACACGTCGTAGCCGGACCGGTAGTACCAGGGCAGGGTGAACAACCGTCCGTTGGCCAGATACGACGACCCCATGAAGCCGTGGATGACACACAGCGTGGGGCGGGGCCCGTCGTCGTGGCGCCAGTGCTGCGCGCGCACGACGTTGTTGGACTTCCACGCGCTCCACTGTTCGCGCATTGCGGGGTTGACGGCGGTGAAGCCGCTTTGAAACGCGATGTTTTCCACCGTGCCGCCGGCGGCCCACTCGGTCAGCGGGCTGGCGCGCCGCGACGACACCCGCGGCGGCGCGGTGGGCGCGGGAAACGACTTGACCGGATCACGCTGCGCGCCCAGCTCGGCGTAGAAGTTCAGGTTGGCGCGCTCGGCGCGGGCGTTCGAGTGCCGCAGGGTGGAGGCGACCACGGCCGGCGCCACCGTCGCGGTGAGTAGCGACGACACCCAGGTGCGCAGCGCGAGGTCGCCCACGGCCGAGCCCTCGACTACCATGCGCTGGCGGGGGGACAACGCGGCGGCCGGGGGTAACCCGCCGACGTCGATCGGTACGTCTGCGCCCTGGAAGGCATCCTTGAAGGTTCCGGGGATGTCCGGAACGGGAATGGGCGGATCAATCGAAGTTTCGGGCGCCACGAACGCCGATGCTAACCGGGATGCGGTAATACGGTTGGGCTGTTCCGCCGATTGGCGACGTGCATCGATCAGGAGGACCGACATGTGGGATCCCGATGTCTACCTGGCCTTTGCGGACCATCGCAGCCGGCCCTTCTACGACCTGCTGTCCCGGGTGGGGGCGGAGCGGGCCCGGCGGGTCGTCGACCTCGGCTGCGGGCCCGGCCACCTGACCAAGTACCTGTCCCGGCGTTGGCCGGAGGCGGTGATCGAGGCCGTGGACACCTCGCCGGAAATGGTCGCCGCCGCAAAGGAACGCGGCATCGACGCCGTCGTCGGCGACCTGCGGGACTGGAAGCCCAAGCCCGACACCGACGTCGTGGTGAGCAACGCCGCCCTGCACTGGGTGCCCGAACACGCCGACCTGCTGCTCCGGTGGGCGGACGAGCTGCCGGCCGGGTCGTGGATCGCCGTGCAGATCCCGGGCAACTTCGAGACGCCGTCACACGCCACCGTGCGCACCCTGGCCCGCCGGGAGCCGTACGCAAAAGTCATGCGGGACATCCCGTTTCGGGTCGGCGCAGTCGTACAGCCGCCGATCCAGTACGCCAACATGCTGCTGGATGCCGGATGCAAGGTCGACGTCTGGGAGACCACCTACCTGCACCAGCTGACCGGCGACAACCCGGTGCTGGAATGGATCACCGGGACGGCGCTGGTCCCGGTGCGCGAGCGGCTGAGCGCAGAAGACTGGGAGCGGTTCCGCGGGGAACTCATCCCGCTGCTCGACGACGCCTACCCGCCCCGGGCCGACGGGACGACGATCTTCCCGTTCCGCCGGGTGTTCATCGTCGCCGAGGTGGGCGGCTCCCAGCGCTCGGCGGGCTAACCGCTCGCCTGCTCCTCGATGCCGCGGTCCGCGGCGATCGCCGACCGGGCGGTCGGCTGCACCCGATGAATCTGCAGATACGTCTCGGTGTAACGCTCCACGATGCGGGTTCCGGCGAATTCTGACGGGATGACGTCGCCCGTCCGCTGCCGCCAATCATGAAGCCGCACGGCCAGATCTGCCGCGATCTCCCGGGCATCCGCGTCGTCTCCGGTCAGCAGGTTGGTGGTCTCGGCGGGGTCGGCGCGCAAGTCGTAGAGCTCGCGCTTCGGGCGCGGGCCGGTGATCAGCGGTGCCACGGCGTGACCGGAGGGGCTTTCCTCGATGTCCAGCGGGAGGTCGAGCAGCGGCCGGGCCGCGTAGTTCTCGATGTAGCTGAATTCCTTGGTGCGAATCGCGCGGATCGGATCGAACGAGTCGTGATAGGTCTTCGTCGTGTACACGTGGTCTCTGACCGGCGCCGCGTCGGGGTCCGGCGCCAGCAGGGCGGGGCCGTGCGAGACCCCGTCGACATCCGGGGGAACGCCGAGACCGAGCAGGTCCAGCAGCGTCGGAAGCAGGTCCACGCCGCTGAACAGCTCGTCGTAGACGCGCGGGGTCAGGGCCCGGCCGGTGGGGGGCCGGATGATCATGCCGATGCCGGTTCCCGCGTCATAGAGCGTGGACTTGGCCCGGGGGAGAGCCGGGCCGTGGTCGGTGAAGAAGACGACCCACGTGGTGGCGTCCAGTCCCGTTTCGGCCAGCGTGTCCAGGAGCCGGCCGACGGCGGCATCGGCAGTGGCGATCGACCCGTAGAAACTGGCGAGGTCGCCGCGGACCTCGGGGGTGTCGGGCAGGTAGCCGGGGGGGTTGACCACCGCCGTGTCCGCCGGCTCATAGCGGTCCCGGGGATATGGCCGGTGCGTCTCGAAGAACCCGGCGGTGAGCAGGAACGGCTGGCCCCCGCGGTCTTCGGTGCCTTCACGCAGCCATTGGGAGGCCCTGTCGACCACGTAATCGCAGTACGAGTTGGACACGTCGAACTCGTCGAAGCCCAGCCGCTGCGGATACGACGTCTCGTGCTGCATACCGAAAAGCGCCGAATACCAACCCGCGTCGGTCAAGATCTGGGGGAGGGTGCGAACGCCGCTGCGGTATTCCCAGCCGTGGTGCGCCAGCCCGACCAGGCCGTTGGTCTGCGGGTAGCGCCCGGTGAACAGCGATCCGCGCGACGGGGAGCACAGCGGCGCGGTGGCGTGCGCCCGGGTGAACAGAATGCCCTCGGCGGCAAGGCGGTCCAGCCGGGGGCTGGACACGTCCGGGTGGCCGTAGACACCGAGATAGCGCCCCAGGTCGTGCCAGTGCACGATCAGCACGTTGTCCTGGCGGCCCGCCGCTTCGCCCGGCCCCAATTGCGTCACCCTCTCCAACTCGCCCCGCGACGGGCGACGATACCGCAGCTACTTGGGCGGATCCTGGGGGTGCCGGTTCCAGCGGTTCTCGCAGACGAACTCCGACAACGGGCGGGCGACGGCCCAGCCGTCCAGCTCCAGCGCCGGCCGGTCGGGGAACTCGGGCACCGGGCCCAGACACAGGATGGCCACCGGCTCCGCTCCGGCGGGTATCTCGAGCAGGGCCGCCAACCGCTGCGGCTCGAACAACGAAACCCAGCCCATGCCAAGGCCTTCCGCACGCGCCGCCAACCACAGGTTCTGGATCGCGCACGACACCGACGCCAGATCCATCCGCGGCAGCGTCCGCCGGCCGAACACGTGCTTTTCCCGGTCGTCGCCCAGCGCCACCACCAGCAGCTCGGCGCACTCGAGGATGCCCTCGACTTTCAGCGCGAGAAACTCCTCGCCCCGCTCGCCCAGCGCGGCCGCGGTGAGCGGGCGCTCTTCGTCGACGAGGGCGTGGATGCTCCGGCGCAGTGAGTCGTCGGTGATCCGGATGAACCGCCACGGTTGCATCAGACCGACGCTGGGCGCCGCGTGGGCTGCCTGCAGCAGGCGCGCCAGCACGTCCTCGCCCACCACGCCGCCGGGCACGAACCGGCGCATGTCCCGCCGCTGGAACATCGCCCGGTAGACGGCACGGCGCTCCTGCGGGCTGAAGGCCTCGTCGCTCACGGGGCTCATCGTAGGAAATCCGCGTTAGCGTGAACGGTGTCCGCGGCACGGACCCGCCGAACACCCGAGAAAGGAGTGTTCCGTGAAGCCCTTCGACCTGCTCGACCAGCTGCCCACCGACCGCGCCGCCGGCCGCGTGTACGGCGAGCCCTATCAGACACCGGACGGCACCACCGTGATTCCCGTCGTCAGGCCGCGCGGTGTCTTCGTCATCCGCAACGGCCGGGCGTCCTGGGAGCCCGCCATCGACGCGAATCGAATCGCGCTGATCGGAGTGATCACCGGCCTGCTGGCCGCGGTGATCGGCAGCCTGGCGGTGCTGCGGCAGCCGCCCTGGCCGCGGATGACGATCACGGACTATAGGTGACGCCGACCGCGCGGAAGACGTAGTCGGGCGGCATGTCGAAGGCCAGCGACCGCCGCGGCAGCCCGCCGAGCACGTCGGCCGGAATGGCGGCCTTGTAGCGCAGCGACAGCTCGCCGCTGAACCTCGGGTCCACCCGCGAGACGTCGACGTCCACCCGCACACCGGTCGGCGATATCTCGACCCGCGCCGAGCCGGTCTGCGGCGCGTCCCAGCGGACGTCGACGGTCGGGCCCGCCAGCCGGGGCAACATGGACAGGGTGGCCAGCACCCGCTCGGAGGTGAACACCAGCGAACCCGTGTAGCTGGCGACGCTGTGCGGCACTCGCACCCCGGGAATGGTGCCGCGGAACCGCCGGGTCACCGCGACATAGTCGGCCAAAAAGATCAGTCCCTCGGCCTTGACCTGCGCGTACACATCGTCGGGCAGCTTGCCGATGCCGAACAACCTCCGGACGAAGACGGCCATGACGCCAGTATGGACCCGGTCGGCTGACCCGCTGGTCGGGCCGCCCGATCCCCGGCGCGGCGCGGCTGGTATCGGTGGGGTCATGACCCGATCGCGGACCCTTGCGGCCCTGTGCATCGCGCTGACCGCCGCGCTGATCTACGCCCTGATGTGGGTGGGTTACGCGCAGGACTGGCACTGGCAGCAGCGCATGGACTGGTCGCTGCTGAACGCCGCGCATGACCGCGCCGTCAAACACCCGTTCTGGGTGCGGTTCTGGGCGGACGTCTCCTTCGCGCTGGGGCCGGTTCCGTTGCGCGTGCTGGGCACGGTGGTGGCGGCGGCCGCCCTGATCGTGCGCCGGGTGCGGGCGGGGCTGTTGCTGTTGGCCTGCGCGCCGCTGAGCGGGCTGGTGACGGTGGCGGCGAAGAAGCTGGCGGACCGGCCGCGCCCGCCGACCATGCTGGCGGTCGCGGCCGAGACCTCCTTCCCGTCCGGGCACGCGCTGGAGGTGACGGCCGCGCTCTGCGCCGCGCTGTCCCTGGCGTTGCCGGCGATGAGCCGGGCGGTGCGCGGCGTCGCGGTGGCGCTGGTCGGGCTGAGCGTGCTGGCGGTGGGGATCTCCCGGGTGGCGCTGAACGTGCACTACCCGTCCGACGTGCTGGCCGGCTGGTCGCTGGGCTACCTGTATTTCATGGTGTGCTTCACCGTGATTCGGCCTCCGGGCGCGACGCGCTCCCGAAATGCCTGCGAGCCCGGCGATTTGATCACGGCCCGGTGACCCAACCGGGGCCGAACCTTTACTTGACCTTGCGCTGCGGGAGTCTGACGATTGAGGTCATGCGCCGACTGCTCGCTTCGCTGGCCGCTTCGGCGTGCGCACTGTTCGCGTCGCTGGCCCTCGCGCCGCTCGCCGCCGCGGCCGGCGCCCCCTGGTTCGCCAACTCCGTCGGCAATGCGACGCAGGTGGTCTCGGTGATGAGCACCGGTGGATCGAACGCGACGATGGACATCTATCAGCGCACGGCCGCCGGCTGGCAGGCGCTGCGGACCGGCATTCCCACCCACGTCGGTTCGGCGGGCATGGCGCCGCAGGCCAAGAGCGGGGTGCCGGCCACCCCGATGGGGGTCTACACCCTGGACTCCGCGTTCGGCACCGCGCCCAATCCCGGTACCGGGCTGCCCTATACGCAGGTGGGGCCCAACCACTGGTGGAGCGGGGACGACCACAGCCCCACCTTCAACTCCATGCAGGTGTGCCAGAAGGCGCAGTGCCCGTTCAACACCGCCGAGAGCGAGAACCTGCAGATCCCGCAGTACAAGCACGCGGTGGTGATGGGTGTCAACAAGAACAAGACCCCGGGCGGCGGCGCTGCCTTCTTCTTCCACACCACCGACGGGAAGCCCACCGAGGGATGCGTGGCGGTCGACGACGCTCAGCTGGTGTCGATCATGAAGTGGCTGCGGCCCGGCGCGGTGATCGCCATCACCAAGTAGCGGGTCAGCCGGCGTCGGTGGCCAGCGCGCGGCCGGGTTTGACCTGAAAGTTCATGCCTTCCAACGACATTGTGGCGTCGTAGGTCCTGTCGTAGCCCGTCCCGGCGATCTTCCAGCCGGCGTCGGTGCGCCGGTAGGTGTCGCGGTAGAACGCGGCGCCGATCAGCATGAAGTTGAGGTCGGCGACGATCACCCGGTCCTGCAGATACCAACTGCCCGTGGCGGTGTCGCCGGTCACGGTGATGTCCGGATGGGTGACCCGATGCTCGGTGATGACGTTGGCGGGCAGCGACGTACGCATGTACTCCACCAGGTCGTCGCGGTTGGTGAAGTGCAGCTCGTTGCCGATCGACGGCCCGTAGTCGGCCTTGATGTCCTCGGCCAGGGTGTCGGCGAAGTCGTCCCAGTGCTTGGTGTCCAGCGCGCGCAGGTACCGGTACTTGACCTGCTTGATGGCTTCGATGTCGGCGAGATCGTGAGGGGTCATCAGGTCATTGCAGCACACGGGTGACCATGTCGATCAGAGCGCGTCGCTCGAGGCTCCAGTCGACCTCCGCCCCGGTGACCATCTGCGCCAGCACCACACCCCGCAGTGTGGCCCAGATGACTTCGGCCACACCGGCATTCGCCGGATCATCGGTGATGAGCCGGCCCAGCTGGCCGACCGCGGCGTTCATCTCCAGCAGGTGACGGCGCGGCGACTCGCCCGGCCCGCCGCGGGTGGCGCGCAGGATCTCGAACGCCGCCGTCGACGTCGGGCTGCTGTAGCAGCTCCACGCCGTGTCGACCACCACCTCGATGCGCTCGCGCAGCGGCAGCTCGCTGACGTCGGCCGACGACAGGCTCCCGATCAGCCGGTCCACCCCGTCGTCCACGACGGCCGTCAGCAGGCCGCTGCGGTCCCCGAAGTGGTACTGGATGACCCCCCATGTCACGCCCGCGCGTTCGGCCACGTGTTTGGCGGTGGCCGCGGCGAAACCTTCCTCGGTGATGCAGCGGACCGTCTCGTCGATGATTTTCGCGCGGGTGTCGTCGCCGCGCTTGCGCGGCGCACTGGTGCGCCGAGTGGGGCCAATGGAGCTCCCGGGCACCTGACCTGCGGCAATGGACATTGTTGACTTTATAACATAGTCATGTCTATTTTTGGGCGTGAGCCGATCCCGATATGCGCGGTTGACGCGCGAGCAGCTGGCCGTGCTGGTTCCCGAACTCCTCCTGATCGGGCAGCTGATCGACCGCTCCGGCATGGCGTGGTGCATCAGCGCCTTCGGCCGCGACGAGATGGTGCAGATCGCCATCGAGGAGTGGGCGGGCGCCAGCCCGATCTACACCCGGCGCATGCAGGAAGCGCTCAACTTCACCGGCGACGACGTGCCGACCATCTTCAAGGGGTTGCAACTCGACATCGGCGCCCCACCGCAATTCATGGACTTTCGCTACACCGTCCACGACCGCTGGCACGGCGAATTCCAGCTCGACCACTGCGGCGCGCTGCTCGACGTGGAACCGATGGGGGACAAGTACGTCTTCGGGATGTGCCACACCATCGAGGACCCCACCTTCGACGCCACCGCGGTAGCGACCAACCCGCGCGCCCAGGTCCGCCCCATCCACCGGCCGCCGCGGACGCCGAAGGACCGGCATCCGCACTGCGCGTGGACGGTCATCATCGACGAGTCCTATCCCGAGGCCCAGAGCATTCCCGCGCTGGATATCGTTCGCCAAACCCGGGCCGCGACTTGGGAACTCGATCCGATCGACCGCTCGGACGAGGGCAAGGCGGACTACTCCGGCCCGTTGCTGTCCGACTTCGACTTCGCCGGCTTCTCGCATTCGGCGCTGGTCCGGATGGCCGACGAGGTCTGCCTGCAGATGCACCTGCTCTACCTGTCGTTCGCCATCGCGGTGCGGGCGCGCGCCGCCGACGAGGCGCAGGCCGTGTCGGTGTGCACCCAGGGCCTGACCGGCATCGCGGGCGTGGCCGCCGAGCGCATTCACCGCGCGCTGGGGCTGCCGGGCGGTGTCGAGGGGGTGCTGCAGGTGCTCGAACTGCACCCCCTGCTGAACCCCGCGGGCTATGTCCGCGCGGAAACGGCCGACCGGCTCGTCGTGCACCGCTCGCCGGCCCATGACGACGCCGCCTGGATCGCGCTGTGCTCACCCGAAGCCACCCAACCGCTGCAGGCGATCGCCACCGCCGTCGACCCGCGCATCGAGGTTCGGGTCAGCGGCACCGACACCGACTGGACCGCCGAACTGGTCGAAACCGACACCGCCGCGGCGGAACTGCCCGAGGTGTCGGTAACGAAGGTCAGTGGCGGAGCGACATTCCAGTTCGAGCCCAGGCGGTCGCTCCCGCTGACCGTGGTGTAGGCACCTGCGCGAATTTGTCAAGGGGCCGCCGGTACCACTTCGGTGACGAGGTGACATCGACCGGATACCGATGACGTTGCAAGCCATCGGATTTCGGCGTGTCCGCGGCTATGGTTAACGCTGGCCACCGACCCCTATAGACGAAGGTTTTCGCTCTATGTACGACCCACTCGGGTTGTCGATCGGGACCACGAACCTGGTCGCTGCGCGCAACGAAAGCCCGCCGGTTACCCGGCGTTCGGTGCTGACGCTGTATCCGCACTGTGCGCCGAGAGTCGGCCTGCTCGAAGGAGATTCGTACCTCGCCGAGCCCGGCGTGATGATGAGAGGCTTCGTCGAGCGCATCGGTGACTCGGTGGCGCTGGTGTCGGCCGACGGGTCCGCGCACGACCCGGAACTGCTGACGGTGGAGGCCCTCGACGCGATGGTGTGCGCCGCCGGCGCGGACGCATCCTCCTCGGACATCTCCATTGCCGTGCCCGCGTACTGGAAACCCGCGACGGTGCAGGCATTGCGCGACGGGTTGCGGACCCACCTGGGATTCGTGCGCAGCGGCACGGCGCCCCGGCTGATCTCGGATGCGATCGCGTCGTTGGCCGCCGTGAAGTCCGAGCTCGGCTTGCCCGAGGACGGTGTGGTGGGGCTGCTCGACTTCGGCGGTGGCGGCACCTCGGCGACGCTGGTCGATGTCGCGGGTGACTTCGAAATCATCAGCGCAACAATGCGTTACGCGGGCCTATCCGGTGACGAGATCGACCAGGAGCTGCTGCTGCGGGTTTTCGAGGAGCTCGGCCGCGGCAGTGGCATGGACCCGGGGAGCACGGCCGCCGTGGGGCAGCTCGGCGAACTCCGGGAACAGTGCCGCCTGGCCAAGGAACGGCTGTCCGTCGACGTGGTCACCGAGATCGCCGCCGAACTCGGCGGTCGCAGCTGCAATTTCACGCTCCGGCGCGACGATCTCGAAGACCTGATGGCGGACCGGCTGACCGGTTTCATCTACGCCTTCGACGACATGCTGGTGCGCTACCGCAAGAGCTGGGCCGACCTCGCGGCGGTGGTGACCGTCGGTGGGGGTGCACACATTCCGCTTGTCGCTGAACGGCTTTCGATCCACGGGCGCACCCCGGTCCTGGCACCGTCGCAGCCCGCGCTTTCGGCGGCCGGCGGCGCGTTGCTGCTGGCGTCCCGCGGCGAAGGGCTGAGCCTGCGCACGCGCACGTCGATAGGCCTGCTCGCGGCCGCCAACGCCGCCGGCGACGTCATCGACCTCGGGGCCGGTGACGTGCTGGTGATCGACGACGAGGCGTTGACCGACCGCGAGCTGGCGTGGTCGCAGACGGAGGATCCTGGGGACCTGCGGGTGCGGTTCGGCGGCGAGATCTACGACGAGGACGGCCCGGCCGGCTGGTCGATGCGGCTGAACGTGATCGACCCGCCCCGGGACCGGTCGTGGCGCCGCCTGCGGTTGTCGCAGTTGATCATCGGCATGTCCGCGCTGGTGGCCATGACGGCGATCGGCGGGGTGGCCTACACGCTGACCGGCATCGAACACCGCCAGGTCCCCCCGGCGCCCAGCGTGGCGCCCCGGCCGGCGCCGCCGGCCAGCCCCCTGGTCCCGCGCACCGTCGCGCCGCCGCCCCCGACCGCCGTGCCGGCC
>NZ_LQOU01000032.1 GCF_002102155.1 Mycobacterium europaeum | reverse complement strand
TTGCCGGGTGGGGCCGCGACCGGAGGGGGCCCCGCCGGTGCGGCGGACCACGCCGGCCCGGCCTGGTGAGCCGCGACCGGGATACCCATCGATTCGGTTTGCGGTGGACGCCCCGCCATTCCCAGGTGGCGCCCGACCTCGAACATCAGCTGCGGCCCGTCCGGATTCCCGATGTTGAGGCACTGGCCGTCGTGGATCTCGACCACCGGCACCCGCCGGCCGTTCACGAATGTGCCGTTGAGCGAACCGTTGTCGATCGCCAGCCACCGGCCCTGGTCGAAGCGCAGCAACAGATGTGCGCGCGAGATCAGCGGGTGCGTGATGCGCATGTCGGCGCGCAGATCGCGCCCCACCACCACGTCGTGACCGGCGGCAAACGTGCGTTCTGACCCGTCATAACGAACCGTCAAGACGGGTGGGGCTGCTGCACTCATCGGACCAACTGTATCTCGTGAAGCCAAGGCAACCCTGAGGCCCAAATGTGCGTTCGGCGACGCCCGATCGCCCGGCGGCTAGGCCCGATTGCCCGCCAACACGTCCGGGGCCCCGGTGACCACGCAGCGCGTCCGGGTGTAGATCGTGGGCATGCACTGATTGCAGTGCGTGCACGCCGAACGCACGCTGTGCTGGGCGCCGTCGGCGGCGATCCGATTGATCAGGTCCGGCTCGGCCAGCAGCGCCCGGGCCATCGCGACGAATTCGAATCCCTCTGCCATCGCCAGGTCCATCGTTTCCCGGTTGGTGATACCGCCCAGCAGGATCAGGGGCATCGTCAGCTCGGCGCGGAACAGCTTGGCGTCGCGCAGGAGATAGGCCTCGCGGTAGGGGTACTCGCGCAGGAACTTCTTGCCCGTCATGCGCATGCCCCAGCTCAGCGGCGGCTTGAACGCACCGGCGAATTCCTTGAGGGGCGCGTCCCCGCGGAACAGATACATCGGGTTGACCAGCGAGCTGCCCGCCGTGAGTTCGATCGCGTCCAGGCCGCCGTCGTCCTGCAGCCACTTGGCGGTGATCAGCGACTCCTCGGTGCTGATGCCACCGCGCACGCCGTCGGCCATGTTGAGCTTCGCGGTGACCGCGATGGGGGTGCCCTCCTTCTCCACCGCACGGCGGACGGCCATCACCATGCCGCGGGCCACCTTGGCCCGGTTCTCCAGTGAGCCGCCGAACTCGTCGTCGCGGCGGTTGATCAGCGGGGACAGAAACGAGCTCGCAAAGTAGTTGTGGCCCAAATGAATTTCGACCGCGTCGAAGCCGGCTTCGACGGCCAGGCGGGCGGCGTTGGCGTGCCCCTCGATGACGTCGTTGATGTCGTCGCGGGTCGCCTTCTTGGCGAAGCGCATCCCGATCGGGTTGAAGAACCGCACCGGCGCCAGCGCTTTGGCCCCGTTGGACTTGGCGTTGGCGACCGGACCGGCGTGGCCGATCTGCGCGCTGACCGCGGCGCCCTCGGCGTGGATCGCGTCGGTGAGCCGGCGGAAACCGGGCACCGCCTCCGGGCGCATCCAGATCCCGTTGCCCTCGGTGCGGCCGCCGGGGGAGACCGCGCAGTAGGCGACGGTCGTCATGCCGACGCCGCCCGCGGCGGGTTGCCGGTGGTATTCGATGAGGTCGTCGGTCACCAGGGTGTCGGGCGTGCGGGCCTCGAAGGTGGCCGACTTGATGGTGCGGTTGCGCAGCGTGATCGGGCCGAGCTTGGCCGGGCTGAACACGTCCGGAGGGGTAGACATACCGGGAGCCTAATGGCGATCGCAAGCGCGGCGAAGCCGGGCGTGGCGGGTCGCCACCATCGATATCTGCCAGACTGTCAGGCGTGGGCGCAATCACACTGGACGGCAAGGCCACCCGTGACGAGATCTTCGTCGACCTCAAACAACGCGTCGCCGCCCTGACCGCGTCGGGTCGCACCCCCGGGCTGGGCACCATCCTGGTCGGCGACGATCCCGGGTCGCAGGCCTACGTCCGGGGCAAGCACGCGGACTGCGCCAAGGTCGGCATCACGTCGATCCGCCGCGACCTGCCCGCCGACATCGGCGCCGCCACGCTGCTGGACACCATCGACGAGCTGAACGCCAACCCCGACTGCACCGGTTACATCGTGCAACTGCCGCTGCCCCGGCACCTGGATGAGAACGCGGCGCTCGAGCGCGTCGACCCGAACAAGGACGCCGACGGGCTGCACCCGACGAACTTGGGCCGGCTGGTGCTCAGCGTTCCCGCGCCGCTGCCGTGCACCGCGCGCGGGATCGTGCACCTGCTGCGGCGCTACGGCGTCGAGATCGCGGGGGCACACGTGGTCATCATCGGCCGGGGAGTGACGGTCGGTCGGCCGCTGGGCCTACTGCTGACCCGCCGTTCCGAGAACGCCACGGTGACGTTGTGCCACACCGGAACTCGCGATCTGGCGGCCTACACCAGGCAGGCCGACATCGTCGTGGCCGCGGTCGGGGTGCCGCACATGCTGACCGCCGACATGGTGCGTCCCGGCGCGGCCGTCGTCGACGTGGGCGTCAGCCGGACCGAGAACGGGCTGGTCGGCGACGTGCATCCCGACGTGTGGGAGGTGGCCGGCCACGTGTCGCCGAATCCCGGTGGCGTCGGCCCGTTGACCCGCGCGTTCCTGCTGAGCAACGTCGTCGAGCTGGCCGAGCGGGAATGAGCGCGCGGTCCGTCGTCCGGGCCCAGTGGCCAATCCTGCTGGTCGGGTTGACCTTCGCCACGGCGCTCGCGCTGGTGGGCGCGAACTTCTGGCGGCGCGGTTCGCTGCTGATCGGCATCGGCGTCGGGCTGGCCGCGGTGCTGCGGCTGGTGCTGCCCGACGAGCGGTCCGGCCTTTTGATGGTGCGCAGCAAGGGAATTGACTTCGTCACCACCGCCCCGGTCGCGACCGCGATGGTCTACATCGCGTGGACCATCGATCCGCTGGGCACCGGTTAGGTAGCGGGCACTGCCGGTATCTGCCTCGCCATGCCGGGGATCTGGCCCGCCATGCCGGGGATCTGGCCCGTCACTCCGGGGATCTGGCCCGCGATGCCGGGGATCTGGCCCGTCACTCCGGGGATCTGGCCCGCCATGCCCGGCATCTGGCCCGCCATGCCCGGTATCTGGCCCGGCATTCCGGGCAGTTGCGGCACCGCGCCGGAGAGATTGCCGCTGGCCAGGTTTGCCATCTGCTCGGGGCAGTACGTCTGGATCGCGATGGTGGTGAACATGCGCGCCATCATCGGCGACATGCCCCGGCCGGACACGCTGGAGGCGGCCGCGGCGAAATTGCCGCCCGGCTCGGCGAGCATCGGGCAGATGGACTGGCCCACCGACATCGCGTTGCCGGGTTCACCGAAGTCGATGCCGGCGTGGTTGAGCGCGTCGATGAAGTTGTCGTCGGGGTTGTCCGCCCGCACCGGCGCGGCGAACGCCGACGCGGCGGTGAGCAGGCCGGCGGCCACGGCCAGCAGCCGAACAGTCAGGGGCTGATTGCGAAACACCCAGACCCAGTGATGCGTTCGTGCCAGCGCCTTCATGCAGCCTCCGCCTTGGTCGTGGAGTGCGCGCGGGGCACTCGAATCACGTTAGGAACTCTGATCTATCACCGTCACGTTCACGACACGGTGGGGTAAAGGTTCGCACAATAACCGTTTTGTGGGTTCGCCGCGGCGCGGGCCTCGGTTATTGGGCGCCCTCGTGAGGTGGCGTCGCGCTTGGCGATCGAAGCCACACTGTGATCTGACACGAGCGCCCGGGCCGGGCTTTTGCGTGAGAAATGTTCGAGAATCTCCGCACATGACGACGAATCGCAGCCGTCCGCCGGGCCCCTCCGTGGAGGGCGGCATCTCGCGCCAGGCATTCCTTCGCGGCGCCGTCGGGATGTTGGCCACCGGCGCGGTTTTGGGTACCGCGCGGGCCGCCGCCGACCCCGCCGTCGGCTGGGGCGGGCTGGCGTCCGCCATCGGCGGCACCGTTGTGCTGCCGGCCAACAGCGCTCAATTCTCCACCAGCAAAAAGGTTTTCAACTCGTTTTACGACAGCTCCAGTCCGGCCGCGGTGGTGACGGCTTCCTCCCAGGCCGACGTGCAGAAGGCGGTCGCTTTCGCGACGGCCAACAACCTCAAGGTCGCCCCGCGCGGGGGCGGGCATTCCTACGTCGGTGCGTCCAGCGCGAACGGCACGTTGGTGCTGGACCTGCGCGGGCTCCCGGGCGGTGCCAACTTCGACGGCAACAGCGTCACGGTGACCCCGGCGACCACCCTGTACGCGATCCATCAGGCGTTGACCGGCGCCGGTCGGGCGATACCCGGCGGCACCTGTCCGACCGTCGGCGTCGCCGGGCTCGCGCTCGGCGGTGGGATAGGCCCCGACAGCCGCCACGCCGGCCTGACGTGCGACGCGCTGCGGTCGGCCACGGTGGTGTTGCCCAGCGGCGACGTGGTCACCGCGTCCGCCAATGACAATCCGGATCTGTTCTGGGCGCTTCGCGGCGGTGGCGGCGGCAACTTCGGGGTGACGACGTCGATGACGTTCGCCACGTTCGCGACGGCCGACAGCGACGTCGTGCGCCTGGACTTCCCGCCCGCGTCGGCCACGCAGGTGCTCGTCGGCTGGCAGTCCTGGCTCAGCGCCGCGGACCGAAACACTTGGGGCATCGTCGATCTCATGGTCGGCTCGGCGCCGAATTGCCACGTGCTGGCGACCTGCCCGGCGGGGGCGGGGTCCGGAGTGGTCGACGCGATCAAGTCCGCCGTCGGGGTGGCGCCCACGTCGGTCTCCAACAAGACGATGAGCCGCACGGATCTGCTGATGTTCCTGGCCGGTGGCACTTCCACGCCACCGGCGCGTTCGTTCGTCGCCGGGTCGGACGTCATCGGCCCCGTCGACGCCACCGCGGCCCGCGCCATCGCCACCGCGATCGGGCAGTGGCCCTCGGGCGCCGGGCAGGCGTCGGTCCTCGTCGACCCACTCGGTGGCGCGGTCGCGGACGTGGCGGTGGGCGACACCGCGTTCCCCTGGCGCACCCAGTCCGCCGTCCTGCAGTGGTACGTCGAACCGGCCGGCAACCAGGTCTCCGCCGCGAACAGCTGGCTGAGCTCCGCCCACCAAGCGGTGCAACAGATTTCGGTCGGCGGATACGTCAACTATCTGGAGGCCAACGCCGCGCCCGCGCGCTACTTCGGCCCGAATCTGTCGAGGCTGACGACCGTGCGGCAAAAGTACGACCCGAACCGGATCATGTTCTCCGGGTTGAACTTCTGACGGTCCGCGTCCCCAGCGCGGGTCCTTTGGCCCACACGACGGGCCCGAAGGCCCTATCGGCCATGGTGCCCGGTGCTCAGACTGTGCATATCACGGCTCCGCACCTAAGGCAGGTCAGGCATGTTCATGCAGGTAATCAAGCGCTGGGGGGGTGCCGCCGTCGCCGCGGCGAGTCTTTTCACCGTAGGCACAGCGGGAATGGCCGGCGCCGACTACGTCGGCGTCCCGGAGTGGTACGCGCAGGCCCAAGAGCATTTGGCCAACACGGCGAACTACATGCAGGCGGTCGTGGACGCGATCAAAGCCAACGACCTCGTCGCTCTGCACGCGGCCTGTTCGAACGTCCACGACGAACAAACCGTCGGCCTCCAGGCCCACCTGCCCACGCCGGACCCCGCGCTGACCAGGGCCCTGCAGGCGGAGATCAACGACTTCAACACGGCGACGCACATCTGCATGTCACTGGGGCCGAACAGCACCCCGGCCGATCTGGACCAGGCGGACGCGTTCACCCAGCGGGCGATCGATGACCTCAAGACGGTCAACGACATCCTCGTCGAAGACCTCAGTTGAGTCTGCGCTTGAGTTGATCGCGGGCGCGTTTCTCCGCCAGGAGCGTGACGAAGTCGCGGATCCGGCTGCCGCGGAACCGGGCGTGCTCTTGCCGCACCAGGTTGCCCACCTCGTCGGCCGAGAAGCGGGGAAATTCGTCGACCAGTCGCCGCTCGACATCGGTTAACAGGCCTTCTTCGCTCATCTGAACCATTTCACCCATGGTCACCGGGTTGCCATCCGGGTCGCGTCGTAAAACGACCCGGTCTACCCGGCGAGGGTCGCCCTGATGCACACGGTGACGTAGGGCAACGCCAGCCCGGCCGAATTCGCCAGCGCCGGGTGGGTGGCCAGCAACTCACGCACCTGGTCCAGGGTTCTGGTGCGGACCTCGGTGGGCGAGGTGATGCAGTAGCTGCGCGACGCGACCAGGTCGATCAGGGCTTGCGGCGTCAGGTAGTTCGTCCACTCGACCTGGTGGCGCTCCGGCTGGGTGAACGCCTCGGACAGCGTGACGTCGAAGCGGCCCCGGTCGCCGTCGGAGCCGATGATGTCGCCCAGCTCCCGCACCCAGCCCAGCCGTTCGTCGCGGGTGTTCCACACCAGGCCCAGCCGCCCGCCCGGCCGCAGCACCCGGGCCACCTCGGGAATCGCGCGCTCGGGATCCACCCAATGCCACGCCTGCGCAACCAGCACGACGTCGACGCTGTTGTCGGGCAACGGAATGCCTTCCGCCGTGCCCAGCAGCGCCCGGGTCTCCGGCAGGGAGGCGCGCAACACCTCGAGCATGTCGGGAATCGGGTCGACGGCCACCACGTCCAGGCCGCGTTCCACCAGCCGGGTGGTCAGCTTGCCCGTGCCCGCACCCAGGTCCAGCACCTGGCGTGCGCCGCGCGGCAACAGCCAGTCGATGGCCTCCGGCGGGTAGGACGGACGCCCCCGCTCGTAGGCCGCCGCCGCCGACCCGAACGACAGCGAGCGATCGTGGTGAGAGCGGGTCACCGCCGGCACGTGCCTTCGGTAGTGGCCAAGTCCAACGTCATGCGGATCAGGTCGCCGACCGCCTCCGACTCCACCAGGAAGCCGTCGTGCCCGCAGATGGAGTCGACGACCTGCAGGCCGCCGCAGCCCGGTAGCAGTTCGGCGAGCTCCGCCTGTAGCCGCAACGGGTAGAGCCGGTCGGAGGTGATGCCGCCGACCACGGCCGGCACGGGGCAACCGCTGAGGGCCTTGCGCACGCCGCCGCGGCCGCGGCCGACGTCGTGGCTGTTCAGCGCCTCGGTCAGGGTCACGTAGCTGCCCGCGTCGAAGCGGGCCAACAGTTTGTCGCCCTGGTGTTCCAGGTAGCTTTGCACCGCGTAGCGGCCGCCATTGGTCGGGTCCTCGCCGCCCTGTGCGTCGTTGCCGAACCGGGTGTCGAGCTCCGCCTCCCCGCGGTAGGTCAGGTGGGCGAACCGGCGGGCGATCGTCAGCCCGGTGTCCGGTGTGCGGCCGGTGTCGTGGTAGTCGCCGCCCTGCCAGTTCGGGTCGGCCTGGATGGCCGCGATCTGCGTGGTCTGCGTTCCGATCTGATCCGCGGTCGCCCGCGCGCCGACCGCCAGCAGCAGCCCGGCCCGGACCCGGCCGGGATGGCCCACCATCCACTCCAAAGCCCTTGCGCCGCCCATGGATCCGCCGACCACGGCGGCCACCTCGTCGATGCCGAGCGCGGCAAGCGCGGCGATATCGGCTTCCACCTGGTCGCGGATCGAGATCTTCGGGAACCTTGAGCCCCAAGGCTTTCCGTCGCGGGCCAGCGAGCTGGGCCCGGTGGAGCCGCGGCAACCGCCCAGCACGTTGGTGGCCACCGCGCACCAGCGGTCGGTGTCGATCGGCGCGCCGGGTCCGGCGACCCCGTCCCACCAGCCGCCGGTGGGATGGCCGGGGCCGGCGGGCCCGGTGATGTGCGAATCACCGGTCAGGGCGTGCAGCACCACCACGACGTTGTCGCGGGTCGGCGACAGCTCACCCCAGCGCTGAACGGCGATGCAGACGTCGTCGATCACGGCGCCGCTCTCGGTGGTCAGCGAGCCGATGTGCACCAGGCCGATCTCGCCCTCGGCCGGCAGCGTCTGGGTGGGGACGTCGGAGATCGTCATCGCCGGCCCTTAGAACGCCGCCACTGCTTGCGGGTCCGAGCTGGAAGCCTGCGCACCCGCGGCGTGCTTGCGCGCCGCGGAGAACCCGAGCTCCAGGTCGGCCAGGATGTCGTCGATGCCCTCGATGCCGACGGCCAGCCGCACCAGGCCCGGGCTGACGCCGGTGCTCAGCTGCTCGGCGGGGCTCAGCTGGGCGTGCGTGGTCGACGCCGGGTGGATCACCAGCGAGCGCACGTCGCCGATGTTGGCCACGTGACTGTGCAGCTTCAGCGCGTTCACGAACGCCTTGCCGGCCTCGATGCCACCGGCCAGCTCGAACGACAGCACCGCGCCGGTTCCCTTGGGCGCCAACTCCTTTGCCCGCTCATGCCAGGGCGAGCCGGGCAGCCCGGCGTAGTTGACCGACAGCACGCCCTCATGTCGCTCGAGGTATTCGGCGACCCGTTGCGCGTTGGCGACGTGGCGTTCCATCCGCAGGCTCAGCGTTTCGATGCCCTGGGCCACCAGGAAAGCGTTGAACGGCGAAGCGGCCGAACCGAGGTCGCGCAGCAGCTGCACGCGCGCCTTGAGCGCGAACGCCGGCGGTCCGAGCTCCGCGAACACCACGCCGTGGTAGCTCGGGTCGGGCGTGGTGAAACCGGGGAAGCGGCCCTGCGTCCAGTCGAAGGTGCCGCCGTCGACGATCACCCCGGCGATCGCGGAGCCGTGCCCACCCAGGTACTTGGTGGCCGAATGCACGACGACGTCGGCCCCGTGGGAGAACGGCTGGATCAGGTACGGCGTGGCGACGGTGTTGTCGACGATCAGCGGGATGCCGTTGGCGTGGGCAACCTCGGCGACCCCGCGAATGTCGAGCACATCGATCTTCGGGTTGGAGATGGTCTCGCCGAAGAACGCCTTGGTGTTCGGCCGCACCGCGGCCCGCCACGCGTCCAAATCGTCGGGATCGTCGACGAAGCTCACCTCGATGCCGAGCTTGGCCAGCGAGTAGTGGAACAGGTTGTAGGTGCCGCCGTAAAGCCGCGGGCTGGACACGATGTGATCCCCGGCACACGCGAGGTTCAATATGGCGAATGTCGCAGCGGCCTGGCCCGAGCTCAAGAACAGCGCGGCCACCCCGCCCTCGAGCGCGGCCACGCGCTGCTCGACGACATCGGTGGTCGGGTTGCCGATCCGGGTGTAGATGTTGCCGGGAACCTCCAGCCCGAACAGGGCCGCGGCGTGTGAGGTGTCGTCGAAGGTGTAGGAGGTGGTCTGGTAGATCGGCAGGGCGCGGGCGTGGGTCACCGGGTCCGGTTGCTGGCCGGCGTGTACCTGCTTGGTCTCGAATGACCAGCGCGCGGTCGGGTCGGCGTCGTCGCTGCTGGTGGTGCTGTTGTCGGGGCTCACGTGAGTTTGCTTTCTGGTTCGGGATTGACGAATCGGGTATCGGGTTAGCCGGTGGCCGGGTGGCCTCGGGTTAACAGCGACACGCGCTTCGACACATGAGCCGATCGCAAGGAGCTGACGATGTGCACATCACGTGTTCCCCTCTAGTCAGGGGTCCGTTATGGCGGACCCGCGCTTGCCGCGCAGCCTGTGGCTACTAGACCTGGTCATCACCCGGGGCACCCCACCGCGGTTGGAGGGTTGCCGGCCAGCAAGCCGGGGCTTGATGCTGGCGCTCATGACCAATACGGAGACTATCTTACTGTGCCGACTGGATGCCAATGGCAGGTCGACACCTGCCTAAACGCCCTTGATAACGTGGCAGGCAGAACGCTGAGCCCCCCACAGATCTGACCGAATATTCGAGGTTTTCCATGCCGGGAGAGGGACCGTGAGCGCCGAACAGCCGACCGTCATCTACACACTGACCGACGAGGCGCCGTTGCTGGCGACCTATGCGTTCCTTCCGGTCGTGCGCGCCTTCGCCGAGCCGGCGGGCATCGAGATCCAGGCCAGTGACATCTCCGTGGCGGCGCGGATCCTCGCCGAGTTCGGCGACTACCTGACCGAAGAACAGCGGGTCCCGGACAACCTGGGGGAGCTGGGCCGGCTGACCAAGCTGGCGGACACCAACATCATCAAGCTGCCCAACATCAGCGCCTCGGTGCCCCAGCTGGTCGCCGCCGTCAAGGAGCTGCAGGGCAAGGGCTTCAAGATCCCGGACTTCCCGCAGAGCCCGAAGACCGACGAGGAGAAGGAAATCCGCGCCCGCTACGGCAAATGCCTGGGGAGCGCGGTCAACCCGGTACTTCGGGAAGGCAATTCGGATCGTCGCGCGCCCAAGGCCGTCAAGGAATACGCGCGCAAGCACCCGCACAGCATGGGCAAGTGGTCGCCGGCGTCGCGCACACACGTCGCGACCATGCGCCACGGCGACTTCTACCACGGCGAGAAGTCGATGACGCTGGACCGCGCGCGCAACGTGAAGATGGTGCTCAAGACTCACAGCGGCAAGACCCTCGAGCTCAAGCCCGAGGTCGAGCTGCGCGCAGGCGACGTCATCGACAGCATGTTCATGAGCAAGAAGGCCCTGGTCGAGTTCTACGAGGAACAGATGCAGGACGCCTACGAGACCGGCGTGATGTTCTCGCTGCACGTCAAGGCGACCATGATGAAGGTCTCCCACCCCATCGTCTTCGGCCACGCCGTCAAGGTCTTCTACAAGGACGCCTTCGCCAAGCACCAGGAGCTCTTCGACGAACTCGGCGTCGACGTCAACAACGGATTGGTCGACCTGTACAGCAAGATCGAGTCGCTGCCCGCGTCGCTGCACGAGGAGATCATCCGCGACCTGCACGCCTGCCACGAGCATCGGCCCGAGCTGGCGATGGTCGATTCGGCCAAGGGCATCACCAACTTTCATTCGCCCAGCGACGTGATCGTGGACGCGTCGATGCCGGCGATGATCCGCGCGGGCGGCAAGATGTACGGCGCGGACGGGCGCCAGAAGGACACCAAGGCCGTCAACCCCGAGTCGACGTTCTCCCGCATCTATCAGGAGATCATCAACTTCTGCAAAACCAACGGGCAGTTCGACCCGACCACGATGGGCACCGTGCCCAACGTCGGGCTGATGGCGCAGCAGGCCGAGGAGTACGGCTCGCACGACAAGACGTTCGAGATCCCCGAGGACGGCGTCGCCGACATCGTCGACATCGATACCGGCGAAGTCCTGCTGACCCAGAACGTGGAAGAAGGCGACATCTGGCGGATGCCCATCGTCACCGACGAAGCGATCCGCGACTGGGTCAAGCTGGCCGTCACCCGGGCCCGCAACTCGGGCATGACGGTGGTGTTCTGGCTGGATACCGAGCGGCCGCACGAGGTCGAGCTGCGCAACAAGGTGAAGAAGTACCTGAAGGAGCACGACACCGAGGGCCTGGAGATCCAGATCATGCCGCAGGTGTGGGCCATGAGGTACACGATCGAGCGCGCGGTGCGCGGGCAGGACACCATCGCCGCGACCGGAAACATCCTGCGCGACTACCTCACCGACCTGTTCCCCATCCTCGAGCTCGGCACCAGCGCCAAGATGCTGTCCATCGTGCCGCTGATGTCCGGCGGGGGAATGTACGAAACGGGGGCGGGTGGTTCGGCGCCCAAGCACGTGCACCAACTCCTCGAGGAGAATCACCTGCGCTGGGATTCCCTCGGCGAGTTCCTCGCCCTGGGAGCGTGTTTCGAGGACATCGGCATCAAGACCGGCAACGAGCGCGCCAAACTGCTGGGCAAGACGCTGGACGCGGCGATCGGCAAGCTGCTGGAGAACAACAAGAGCCCGTCGCGCAAGGCCGGTGAACTCGACAACCGCGGCAGCCAGTTCTACCTGGCGCTGTACTGGGCTTCCGAGCTTGCTGCGCAGTCCGACGACGAGGAGCTGCGCAAGCACTTCGCCGCTCTCGCCGACTCGCTGGGCCAGAACGAGGACACCATCGTGGCCGAGCTCGCCGAGGCGCAGGGCGAGCCGGTCGACATCGGCGGCTACTACTACCCCGACAACGAGAAGACGACTGCGGTGATGCGGCCGAGCAAGACGTTCAATGAAGCGCTGGCCGCTTCGCAGGGCTCGTAGGCTCGAAGAGTCGCGGAGAGAAAGTCGAACTCGAGATGGCAGCCGAACGCAAGATCAAGGTCAAAGGGCCCATCGTCGAGCTCGACGGTGACGAGATGACCCGGGTCATCTGGAAGTTCATCAAGGACCTGCTGATCCTGCCGCATCTGGACATCAACCTCGACTACTACGACCTCGGCATCGAGAACCGCGACCGCACCAACGACCAGGTGACCATCGACGCCGCGTACGCCATCAAGAAGCACGGGGTGGGCGTCAAGTGCGCCACCATCACCCCCGACGAGGCGCGGGTCTCCGAATTCAACCTGAAGAAGATGTGGCTGTCGCCCAACGGCACGATCCGGAACATCCTGGGCGGCACCATCTTCCGCGAGCCGATCGTGATCTCCAACGTGCCGCGCCTGGTGCCGGGCTGGACCAAGCCGATCGTCATCGGCCGGCACGCGTTCGGCGACCAGTACCGGGCGACGAACTTCAAGGTCGACAAGCCGGGCACCGTCTCGATTACGTTCACGCCCGCGGACGGCAGCGAGCCGATGGTGCACGAGGTGGTGTCCATTCCCGACGACGGCGGCGTCGTGATGGGGATGTACAACTTCAAGGAATCCGTCCGCGACTTCGCGCGCGCCTCGCTGGCCTACGGCCTCAACGCCAAGTGGCCGGTGTACCTGTCCACCAAGAACACCATCCTCAAGGCCTACGACGGCATGTTCAAAGACGAGTTCCAGCGCATCTACGACGAGGAGTTCAAGGACAAGTTCGAGGCCGAGGGGCTGACCTACGAGCACCGGCTGATCGACGACATGGTGGCGGCCTGCCTGAAGTGGGAGGGCGGCTACGTGTGGGCCTGCAAGAACTACGACGGCGACGTCCAGTCCGACCTCGTCGCGCAGGGCTACGGCTCGCTGGGGCTGATGACGTCGGTGCTGATGACGGCCGACGGCAAGACCGTCGAGGCCGAGGCCGCGCACGGCACCGTCACCCGGCACTTCCGCCAGTACCAGGCCGGCAAGCCGACCTCGACCAACCCGATCGCCTCGATCTTCGCCTGGACGCGGGGCCTGCAGCACCGGGGGAAGCTCGACGACACCCCCGACGTGGTCGAGTTCGCGCAGACGCTGGAGGACGTGGTCGTCGAGACCGTCGAGAGCGGCAAGATGACGAAGGACCTGGCCATCCTCATCGGCCCCGACCAGGAATGGCAGCAGAGCGAGGAGTTTCTCAACTCGATCGCCGAGAACCTGGAAAAGAAGCTGGCTAACTAGCCGAGGGGTTGGCGCCCCGGCGCGCGTGGGTGCACTCGTCGAGGAACTCGGTGACGAGTTCGGCGACGCGCTCCGGCGCCTCGAACATCGGGATGTGCCCCACGCCGTCGAGCTTGGTGACCTGGTGGTCGTCGGGCAGGTGCGTGGTGAAATGCCGGCTGAACCGGGGTGCGGGCACGATCCGGTCCTTCTCGCAGATCACCAGGTGTGCGGGGACGGCGTTGTCGGCCAGCTCCCGCAGGCCGTGCAGCAGCAGCGACTTGACCAGCAGCTGGAAGTAGGCCGGGCAGTGCGCGACGTCGTCGATGCAGCCGAGCAGTTGCTCGTCGGTGACCCCGTCCGGCGTCGCGCTGATCGCGTAGGTGGCCAGCCGGTGGCTGAACGGCAGGCGCATCACCTTCGGGCCGAACAGCCAGGCCAGCATCAGCAGCGGGATGCCCAGGATGAACTTGGCGATCACCTCGAACTTGGCCGGGCTCCAACGCGTCCATCCGCCGGCCGGGGCGATGCCCATCACGCTGCGCGCCCGTCCGCGCCGCTCGAGTTCGAACGCGACCCAGCCGCCCAGCGAGTTGCCCACGATGTGCGCGGTGTCCCAGCCCAGCTCGTCGAGTTGGTGCTCCACGTGGTCGGCCAGCACCCCCGAGGACAGGAACCAGGTGCCCGCGGGCGGCCCGCCGTTGTGGCCGGCCATCGTCGGGGCGAAGACCTCGTACCGCCCGGTGTCGGCCAACCGCCGGGCGACGTCCTCCCATACCGCCTGCGACAGCAGGAACGGGTGCAGCAACAGCACCGGCTCTCCCGAGCCGAGGTGGATCGGTGGCCGCGTCCCCGTGTTGCTGTTGGTCCTCTTGCTCCCCATTCGAGGCGACATCGAGTGAGCGGAGCTCACGAGTAAGGAGCCGAGACGTCTCATACCGCCGACATTAAAGGCGGTACCGCCGGTACCGCAAGCGAGGTGCGGCGCGGGCGCCCGGCCGGCCGCTCGCGAGTGTGCAGCTGGCCGCGCACTCGGCGCTTGCAGCCGGCCGCACACTCGGCGGGTTACCGGAAAGAACCGCGTGAAAAGATCGGTGCATCATGAGCACCGCTACCGGATCCCGCCGGATTTTCTCCGGCGTGCAGCCCACCTCCGATTCGCTCCACCTGGGGAACGCGTTGGGCGCCATCACCCAGTGGGTCGCGCTGCAGGACGATCACGACCCCTTCTTCTGCGTGGTCGACCTGCACGCCATCACCATCCCGCAGGACCCCGAGGCGCTGCGCCGCCGGACCCTGGTCACGGCCGCCCAATACCTGGCGCTGGGCGTCGACCCCGCCCGCAGCACGATCTTCGTGCAGAGCCACGTGCCCGCGCACTCCCAGCTCGCCTGGGTGCTGGGCTGCTTCACCGGCTTCGGGCAGGCCTCGCGGATGACGCAGTTCAAGGACAAGTCCGCCCGCCAGGGCGGCGACTCGACCACCGTGGGCCTGTTCACCTATCCGGTGCTGCAGGCCGCCGACGTCTTGGCCTACGACGCCGAGCTGGTGCCGGTGGGCGAGGACCAGCGCCAGCACCTCGAGCTCGCGCGCGACGTGGCGCAGCGGTTCAACAGCCGGTTCCCCGACACGTTCGTGGTTCCCGACCTGCTCATCCCGAAGGCCACCGCCAAGATCTACGACCTGCAGGACCCCACGTCGAAGATGAGCAAATCCGCGGCCACCGACGCCGGGTTGATCAACCTGCTCGACGAGCCCGCCGCGTCGGCCAAGAAGATCCGCTCGGCGGTCACCGACAGCGAGCGCGAAATCCGTTTCGACGCCGACGCCAAGCCGGGTGTGTCGAATCTGCTGACCATCCAGTCGGCGGTCACCGGCCTCGGCATCGACAAGCTCGTCGAAGGCTACGCCGGACGGGGGTACGGCGACCTGAAGAAGGAAACCGCCGAGGCGGTCGTCGCGTTCGTCGGCCCGATCAAGGCCCGCGTCGACGAATTGCTGGCCGACCCGGCCGAATTGGAGTCGGTGCTCGCGGCCGGAGCGCAGCGGGCCGAGGATGTCGCCGGCAAAACCGTTCGGCGGGTCTACGATCGCCTGGGCTTCCTTCCGCAGCGAGGATGAGTTCACCATGAGCGAGCCGGCGGCGGGCGTCCTCGATCGGCTGCGGGCCCGGTACGGCTGGCTCGACCACGCCATCCGCGCCTACCGGCGTTTCGACGATCGCAACGGCGTCTTCTTCGCGGCCGGGCTCACCTATTACACGATCTTTGCGCTATTCCCCTTGCTGATGGTCGGTTTCGCGGCCTTCGGGTTCATCCTGGTCCAGCGGCCGGAGCTGCTGAGAACGATCGACGACCACATCCGGTCCCAGGTGACCGGCGCCCTGGGGGATCAGCTGCTGGACCTGATGAACTCGGCGATCCACGCGCGGGCGTCGGTGGGCGTCATCGGCCTGGCCACGGCCGTGTGGGCCGGCCTGGGCTGGATATCGCATCTGCGCCAGGCGTTGACCCAGATGTGGTGGGACGACTCCATCGAGTCGCCGGGCTTCGTGCACAACAAGATCTCCGATCTGTTCGCCATGGTGGGGACGTTCGCGGTGACCGTGGCCACCATCGGCCTGACCACCCTAAGCCATCAGGCGCCGATGTCCGCACTGCTGAAATGGCTTGGCATACCGCAGCTTCTGGTGCTCGACTGGCTCTTCGCCGTGCTGTCGATCGTCGTCTCGACGGCGGTGTCGTGGTTGCTGTTCGCCTGGATGATCGCCCGGCTGCCACGCGAGAAGGTCAGCGTGGCCGACTCGGCCCGGGGCGCGCTGATGGCGGCGGTCGGATTCGAAGCGTTCAAACAGGTGGGCTCGATCTATCTGCGGGTGGTGCTGCGCAGCCCCGCGGGCGCCACCTTCGGCCCGGTACTGGGCCTGATGGTGTTCGCTTACATCACCGCGTATCTCGTGCTCTTCTGCACGGCGTGGGCGGCGACGGCATCCGGTCACCCGCGGGCCCGCCACGTCGCCCCGCCCGCGCCGGTGATCATCGCCCCGCGCGTGCAAGCGGACGAGGGCATCAGCACGCGCCAGACGCTGACCGCGATGGCGATGGGAGCCGTTGGGGCGCTGGTGCTTTCCCGTGTCACCCGGTGGCTGCGCTAGCCGCCCAGCCGCCAACGGCCGGCCGTCATCACCGCGGCCACCCGCAGATCCCCATCCAGCACAACGAGGTTGGCCTGATAGCCGGCGCGCAGGCTGCCCACCCGCTCGAGGCCGAGCGCCCGCGCCGGTGTCGCCGAGGTGGTCTGCGCCGCGACGGCCAGCCCCGCACCGGCGTGCACGGTGCGAAAGATCTGGTCCATGGTGGCGGTGCTGCCCGCGATCGTCGACGTTCCGCGCACCCGTGCCACACCGGACACGACGTCGACGGTCACCGCGCCGAGGCGAAACGTGCCGTCGCCGCGGCCCGCCGCGGCGGTGGCGTCGGTGATCACCGCGACCCGGTGGGGCCCGGCGGCCTCGATCACCGCCTGCACGACGGCCGGGTGCACGTGCACGCCGTCGGCGATCAGCTCGACGGTGACCCCCGGATGCCGCAGCAGGGCGAGCGCCGGCCCCGGGTCGCGATGGTGCAGCGGCGGCATCGCGTTGAACAGGTGGGTGCCGACCGTGGCGCCCAGCGCGATGGCCCGCTCGGTCTGCTCGTAGCCCGCGTCCGTATGTCCCACGGCCACAACGACTCCGGCGTCGACGAGCCGTTGGATCGCCGCCTCGGCTCCGGGCAGCTCGGGGGCCAGTGTGACCATCCGGATCGCGCCGGCGCCGGCGTCGAGCACGGCGTCGATCTCGGCCGGGTCCGGGTCGCGCAACTGGGCGGGGTCGTGCGCCCCGCAGCGGGCCCGGCTCAGCCACGGCCCCTCCAGGTGGATGCCGACGACGGTGCCGTGATCGGTGGCTTCGGCGAGCGCGCGCACCCGGGCGAGCAACTCCGCGGGCGAGGCGGTCACCAGGCTGGCGAGCGTGGTCGTGGTGCCGTGCCGCAGGTGGAAATCCGCCGCCCCGGCAATGCCCCCGCTGTCGGTGGGACCGTCGGTGTAGGAAGCCCCGCCGCCGCCGTGCACGTGCATGTCGACGAAGCCGGGCACCACGGTGCCGTCGCGAAAGTCCGCGTCGGCCGGACGCGGCGGGGCGCCCGCGCCGCAGGCCAGGATCCGCCCGCCGTCGGTCTCCAGCCAGCCCGGCCGGGCGACCTGCCCGTCGAGCACCATGGCGCCGGCGGCGATGACTACCATCGGCCGCCGTTCTCCCAGAAGTGCCGGATTTCCTCCAGCTGGCGCCCCTTGGTCTCGGGCGCATACCGGTAGACGACGACGAACGCGATCACCGCGAGAAACGCGAACACCGCGAAAGTGCCCGCGCCGCCGAGGGAATGCAGCATGGTGAGAAACACGGCGGCGATGATCGCGTTGGCCACCAGGTTCGAGGTGAGCATGGTGCTCGACCCGATGGACCGCAGTCGGGACGGGAAGCTCTCGCTGGCGTACACCCAGCCCAGCGAGCCGAATCCCATGGTGTAGCCGAAGATGAACAGCACGATGCCGGCGAAGCCCAGGAACGCGCCGCCGACACCCCGCCCGAACACGGCCATCAGTACCACGTCGGCGGCGATCATCATGGCGATCCCGGACAACAGGATCGGGCGCCGGCCCACCCGGTCGACGAGCAGTAGCGCCGCGCCCACGGCGGCGAGCCCGGCGACCTGGACCAGGGCGGGCAGCGCCAGCAACGCGAAATTGCCGGTGAAGCCCATGGCCGCGAAAATCCTTGGGCTGTAATAGATGATCGCGTTGATGCCGGTGATCTGGATCAGAAAGCCGAGCGTGACCACGAAGGCGGTGGCCCGCGAATACGGCGGGCGCAGCATCTCCGACCAGCCGCCCCGGCCTTCGCCGAGCGCGCGGCCGATCTCGGCGAGCTCCTCGTCGACCCGGGCGGTGGGCTCCACCCGCAGCAGCGCCCGCCGGGCGTCGTCGAGCCGGCCCTTGAGCACGTACCACCGCGCCGTATCCGGCGCCCGAATCAGCAACGGCAGCAACAGCATTGCCGGCACGGTGGCCAGCCCCAGCATCCACCGCCAGCTGTGGGTGCCGGCCAGCAGGTATCCGGTCAGATAGCCCACGATGAGTCCGCTGACGATGGCCAGCTGGTAGGCGGTCAACAGCGAGCCGCGCACCGCCGTCGGGGCCGACTCCGCCACGTACACCGGGACCACCACCACCGCCACGCCGAGGGTCAGGCCCAGCAGGAACCGGGCCGTCAACAGCATCGGCAACGAGACCGAGAGCGCGCCCAGCAGGGCGAACGCGGCGTAGGCGACCAGGAGCAGCACCACCGACCTCTTGCGCCCGATCGCGTTGGCCAGCACGCCCGCACCGAGCGCCCCGGCGATCTGGCCGAGCACCACCATCGTCGTCAGCAGTTCCTGTTGCCGCGTGGACAGGCCGAAGTCCTCGGTGGCATAGAGCTGCGCGCCGGCGATGATGGACAGGTCGTAGCCGTAGATGATGCCGATGCTCGCAGCGGTCAGCCCGACCAGCAGGCCCCGGCGGGCGTCAGTCATCTGGGTGAGTCTAGTGTCGCGCCCCGGCGCCGTGTCCCCCGATCGGAGGACACGCAATTCCCCCCACTCCGCCCGATCGGGGGATACTTCCGGCTGCTCAGCGCCCATAAATTCCCTTCATGACCCTCACGCTGGCGCCCACCGCCTCGGCGCAGACCAACGTCTTCGGGCGACTGCTCTCCCAGGGCTCGCTCTACACGGCGGGGATGCAACTGAGCAATTGCGCCGTGGTGTTGCCGATCATCTGCGCGCACCAGGGCATCAGCTGGGCGGCCGGGTTGATCTTCCCGGCGTACGGCATGGGCGCGATCGCGGGGAACTCGATGGCGCCGGCGGTCCTGCAGCGCTCAGGCCGCATGCGCCACCTGCTGATGGCGGTGATCGGGGCAACCGCGGCCGCCCTGGTCTTGCTCGACGCGCTGATTCCCTGGACGGGCACGTTGACCGCCGCCGTGTTCCTGTTGACCTGCGTGGGCGCCGGAATCGTCGTCGGGGTTTCCTGCGTCGCCTACCCCGACCTGGTCTCCAACAAGCTATCGGCAGCGCGGCGCGGCGAACTGCTGCTGGCCCAAGGGGCCATCGGGTCAGTGCTGGCCACCGTCGTCACGCTGCTGGTGGTGCCGATGCTGGCCCACGGCGACCAGATGGCGTACCGCCGCGACCTGCTCTGGCTGGGCGCCGCGGGACTGGCCGCGTCCGGCATCGCGGCGCTGTTCGTCGGGCCGATGCAGGGCACGTCGATCACCGCGCGCATGTCGGTGCGAGACACCTACCGGCAGGGGTTCGCGGTCGCCCGGACCCAGCCGTGGTTCCGTCGCTATGTGATCACGTACCTGCTGTTCGCTCCGGTCAACCTCGGCACCTTCTTCTACACCCTGCGCGCCGCCCACCACCGCGGCAGCTTGCACGTGCTGATCATCCTTTCCAGCATCGGCCTGGTTCTCGGTTCGACGCTGTGGCGCAAGGTGTACCGCGTGTTCGGGGTGCGCGGCATGCTCCTGGGCAGCGGCCTGCTCAGCGTCGCCGCCGTCGTGCTGTGCACCCTGGCCGAGTCCAGCGGCCAGTGGTCAAACACGTGGGCGTACGGCACGGCGTTCTTCCTGGCGACAGTGGCCGGCCAGGCCATCTTCGCCTCGGCGATTTCGTGGATCAGCGTGGTCGCCGCCGAACAGCACCGCGGGACGCTGATAGGTTTCGCCTCGGCGCTGTTCAATGTTGCGTCCGCGGTGTTGGGGGCCGCCCTCGGCGCACTCGCGCAGATGCGCGGCACGGTCTGGCCCGACGTCATCCTGCTGACGCTGACCGTCGCCGCCGCCGTCGCGGCGCTCGGCGCACCTGCGCCGGAGGCGCGGCGCGCAATCCGTCGTCGTCTTGCACGTTCGGACCGGTCCGTCTCGGCGATGTCGCCGTCGCCCTGCCTGCAGGCCGCCTAGGGCCGGGCTTCGGGCCCCCGGGATCCGGCGGTTGACACCTTCGCCGAACGTATCCGATCGAAACACGGTTCTTCCAGCTCAGCGGCCGGTACCGTCACCAGCCATGCGCACATCGTTGGCGCACGGCGTCTCGGCGCAGACGAACCCGTTCTGGCGCCTTCTTTCGCAGGGCACCATTCACACCGCCGCGATGCAGCTGAGCAACGGTGCGGTGGTGTTGCCGTTCATCGCCGCGCACCACGGTCTCACCTGGGCTGCCGCGATGCTGTTCCCCGCGTACAGCATTGGCTCGATCGCGGGACACTCGATGTCGCCGGCGGCCCTGCAGCGCGCCGGCGAAATGCAGCACCTGCTGCTGGCGCTGTCGGCGGCGATCTCGGCCGCACTGATCGTGTGTGATGCGGTAGTGCCCTGGACCGGCGTTTTCGCCGCGTTGGTGTTCGTGCTGGTGTCCGCGGGCGGCGGCGTCGTCGTCGCGGTCTCTCGCGTCGCCTACCTCGACCTGATTTCCAGCCGGCTATCCGCGGTACGGCGGGGCGAGTTGCTCCTGGTCAAGGGTGCCATCGGGTCGGTGATGGCCACCGTGGTCGCGCTGCTTCTCGTGCCTGTGCTGGCCCACGGCAGCAAGCTGGCGTATCACCGTGACCTGCTGTGGCTCGGCGCGGTCGGATTGGCGGCCTCCGGGGTCGCGGCGCTGTTCATCGGCCCGGTGCGCTCCATTTCGGTCCGCACGCGAATGTCTATGCGAGACACCTACCGGCAGGGCTTCGCGGTTGCCCGGTCGGAGCCATGGTTTCGCCGGTACGTGATCACGTCGCTGTTGTTCGCCCCGGTCAGCATGGGTACCACGTTTTACGCGTTGCGCACCGCCCATCAGGGTGGCGGTCTGCACGTGCTGGTGATTGTGTCCAGCATCGGATTCGTTCTGGGTTCGCCGCTGTGGGGGAAGGTGTACGGCTTGTTCGGAGTGCGCGGCATGCTGGTGGGCAGCGCCCTGCTCAGCGCCTTCGCCGCCGCACTGTGCATCGCGGCCGAGTCGTGCGACCTGTGGTCTCACGTATGGGCGTACGGCACGGTGTTCTTGCTGGCGACGATAGCCACCGCGGCAGTTGTGGCCGCCGGGATCTCGTGGATCAGCGTCGTCGCCGCCGAAGAACACCGCGGGACACTGATCGGATTCTCCTCGACACTCGTTGCCGTTGCGTCCACGGTGCTGGGCGGCGTGCTCGGCGGAATCGCCCAGAAGCACACCATGATCTGGCCGGTTGTCATCGTGTTGATTCTGTCCGTCGCCGCCGCCCTGGTGTCATTGGGCGCGCCCCGGGGACACCGCGAGCGGTCGTTGTCGCCGGCGCGGGGGCGTACTCGGTGACGCCTCAAGGGTGTCGATCGAGCGCTGGCGACTTCTCCGCGGGCGTCAGCAGCAGGGCACGCACCAATCGGCGGGGCCCGGAGGGCCTGAGCATCTGACTGGCCGGGCGCGGGCGCACCCGCTGCGGCCACCAGAACCAGCGTCCGAGCAACGCGGCAATGGACGGCGTCATGAACGAGCGCACGATCATGGTGTCGAAAAGCAGTCCCAGGGCGATGGTGGTGCCGATCTGGCCGATGATCCGCAAGTCGCTGAACACGAACAGAGACATCGTCACGGCGAACACCATGCCGGCAGCCGTCACCACGCCTCCCGTGCCGGCCATCGCGCGGATGATTCCCGTATTCAAACCGGCGCCTATTTCCTCTTTGAGTCGAGAGATCAGCAGTAGGTTGTAATCCGATCCCACCGCCAAGAGCAGGATCACCGACATCGCCAGCACCAGCCAATACAAATCGATGCCGAGAATGTCTTGCCACAGGAGCACGGACAGGCCGAAGGAGGAGCCCAGGGAAAGCAGCACCGTCCCGACGATGACCGCGGCGGCGATCAGGCTTCGGGTGACAATCATCATGATGATGAGAATGAGACTGATGGCCGCCACTCCGACAATGAGCAGATCGTAGAAGGCGCCCTCCTCGATATCCCGATACGTCGAAGCGATGCCGCCCATGGAGATCGCAGCGCCCTGCAGTGGAGTCCCCTTTATGGCCTCCCTCGCCGCCTGCTGGATCGGCTCGACGCGCGAGATGCCCCGCGGCGTCGACGGGTCACCGTCCAGGGCAATGATGAAGCGGGCCGCTTTGCCATCGGGGGACAAGAACATTTTCAGACCGCGCTGGAAATCCGGGTTGTCGAACGCCGACTGCGGCAGATAGAACGAATCGTCGACTTGAGCGGCGTCAAAGACCCGGCCCATCGCGCCGGGATCCTTGCTGTTCATGTCCTGTTCTTTGTAGAAGGACACGAGCGTGCCGTGCCAGACGACCAGCATGTCGCGCATGATGGTCATCGTCGAGATCATCGGCAGCATTTGTGCGCGCATCTCCGGCAGGAGCCGGGTGAGGACATCCAAATCCTTGACCAGACCCTCTAATTTCGCGCTCAGCTGATCGACATTGTCGAAGGTGTCGAATACCGACCTTATCGCCCAGCAGGCCGGAATGTCGAAGCAATGTTTTTCCCAATAGAAATAGCTGCCGATGGGTCGAAGGAAATCCGATAAATCCGCAAGGTGATCCCTTATGGTGTCCGTGGTGTTCGACATGTCATGCGTGAGGTGGTCCATGTCGACGGTATTGTCGACGATTTGACCCATCAGGTCATACATGTGCTTCATCGTTGCGATGGACACATCCATGGCCTGGACCTGCACGAGCATGTCGTCCAAGCGGTCTTTCATGAATCCCATGTTTTCGGCGTTCGAGACGCCTTGCATGCTGATGATAAATGGAATCGAAGTGTGCTTGATGGACGTTCCCAGCGGGCGGGTGATCGCTTTTACCTGTGCGATTCCAGGCGTGTGAAAAATGGCTTTGGCGATCTTGTCCAGGACCAGCATGTCAACCGGCGTGCGCATGTCGTGATCGGTCTCGATCAACAGCACATCGGGGTTCAGCAACGCCTGCGAGAAGTGACGGCCCGCGGCCGTATCACCGACGACCGCCGGCATGCCGGCCGGCACGAATTTGCGTAGATCGTAAGTCGTCCTATAACTCGGCAACGCCAGCAGTCCGATGGACGCCACCGCGCACGTCGCCGCCAGCACCGGGCCGGGCCAGCGGACGATTGCGGTCCCCACCCGGCGCCACCGCCGGGTGGCCATCCTCCGCCTGGGCTCGAAGAACTTGAAGAAGCTGCCAACGGTCAGCACCGCCGGTCCAAGGGTGAGCGCGGCGAGGACCGCGACCACCATGCCGACCGCGCAGGGCGGGCCGAGCGACTTGAAGTACGGCAGTCGGGCAAAGCTGAGGCAATACATGGCGGCGGCAATGGTCAATCCGGAGCCCAGAATCACGTGGGCGGTCCCGTGAAACATTGCGAAGAACGCGCTTTCCCGGTCCCTACCCGCGTAGCGGGCCTCGTGGTAACGGCCCAGCATGAAGATCGCGTAGTCGGTGCTGGCGGCGATGGCCAACAGCGTGAGCAAATTGACCGCGAAGGTCGAAAGGCCGAAGACGTTGTGGTCGGCCAGAAAACTGACGACTCCCCGGATTGCCCCCAGCTCGATGCCGACCGTGACGAGGACAAGGAGCACGGTGACGACCGAGCGGTAGATGAAGAGCAACATCACCGCGATCACGGCCCCGGTGATCAGCGTGACCCTTGCGATGCTTTTGTCGCCGGCCTCGGATTGGTCGGCGATCAGCGCCGTCGAGCCGGTCACATATGCCTTGAGCCCGTGCGGTTTCGGCGTGGTGTCCACGATATGCCGCACTGCGTACACCGAGTTGTACGCCGCCGTTTCGCTTTTGCCGGCGAGGTAGACCACGGCGTACGCGGCCCTGTCGTCGGGGCTTTGCGATCCCCCCGCGGTGAGCGGATCGCTCCAGAAGTCCTGAATGTGCGCGACGTGGTCGGTATCAGCCGAAAGTCGTTGCAACAGCTCCTTATAGAACCGGTGAGCGTCATCGCCGAGTGGTTTGTCGTTTTCCAGCACTATCGTGGCCGCGTTGTCGGAGCCGGTCTCCCCGAACACCTTGCCGATGCGTCTCAGCGCTTGAATCGAGGCGCCGCCCGCGGGACTCATCGAAACCGAGTGCGCTTTGCCGACCACTTCCAACTGCGGGATCGCGACGTTGAGAACGGCGGTGATCCCGATCCATAACAGGACGATCGGCACCGCAAACCGGCGGATCATTTGTGGCAAGAACGGTGGGCCAGAGGCCGGTGTGGCGGCGGTTTCGCTCATCCGGCGTTCACTTGGCAGAACGTCAGGGCTTTCGGTCCCGTCTCGGACCTCTCGTCCTTGGTTGCGTCGTTCACCCTGATGCGGCAGCCGATCTCGCTGCCGTTGCTTTGTGCCAGCAGGTTGACGGTGACCGACGTCAGGGTCGTCGTCACCGTCTCCGACCAGGGCAGCGGAATGTTTTCCAGGCGTTGCACGCGCGCGTCGGGATCCAAATAGGCGATCCGTGCGGTCGCCGCGGGGCCGAAGACCTCATAAGTCACCCGCTTCGGGTCGAACAAGGGATCATCGAGATCGGCCTTGACCCTGACAACGGGGTGTCCGTGAACGCCGAACATGCTGTGGAGACGATAAATACCGAGCCCCGCGACACTGCCGATGATGATGACGGCCAGCAGCAACCACATTCGCTTCGCGACCCTGGTAACCGAAGTCATCTTTTACCCTCGTGCTTTGCCCCCGTGTCGCAATGTTGTCGCTCGATCTCCCAATCTTCGGCGTGCGTAGCAGTCTCATGTCTCGTGCGTTGGCGACGTAGACGCTACCGCCGACGGACAAATGCATCCTGGGTTTCAGTCAATCGTTATGCGGGCGCGGCACCGCGCCGTGGTTCAGTGCTGCGGTCGGCGGTTCATCGAGCGCGCGACCATGATCAAACTGAACACCACGATGGCCCCGATGACGGCGACGCCCACCCTGATCGGCAGCGCGTCCGCCGCCGGGAGCAGGCCCGCGGCCTGGGCGCCGTTGGCCTGCCGGTCGGCGGCGCTGTCGCGTTTGGCGGGCGCCAGCGACGGGTCGGGTTCGATCAGGTTGCCGACCTGGGTGCCCTGCGGCGTGCTGAATCCGTAGTCCAGCAGGTGCGCCGCCTGCTCCCAGGGGGCGATCGGCTGCCGGGTCCCGTGCAGCAGCACCGCCATCAGGCGCCGGCCGTTGTGGTTGGCCGCGCCGACGAACGTCTGGCCGGCGTCGTCGGTGTAACCGGTCTTGCCGCCCAGGGCGCCCGGATATTTGTAGAGCAGCTGGTTGTCGTTCTCCAGCTCGTAGCCGGGGTGGTCGCCGTGGCCGGGAAAGTCGAACGTCCGCGTGGCGACGATGTCGGCGAAGGTCGGGTTCTGCCAGGCGTACCGATAGAACAGGCCGATGTCGTAGGCCGACGTGCTCATGCCCGGCCCGTCCAGCCCGGACGGCGTCGCCACCCGGGTGTCCTTGCCGCCGAGCTTGGCGGCCAGCACGTTGATCTTCTCCACCGCCTGCTGCATCCCGCCGAGTTGCATGGCCAGCGCGTGCGCGGCGTCGTTGCCGGAGTGCATCAGCAGGCCGTGCAGCAGCTGGTTGACGGTGAACACCCCGCCCTCTTCGACGCCGACCTTGGTGCCCTCGGCGGCCGCGTCCTCGGCGGTGCCGGGCACCGACTTGTTCAGGTTGAGCGCGTTGATGGACGCCATCGCGACCAAGACCTTGATGATGCTGGCGGGGCGGTGGCGGCCGTGCGGGTCCTTGGCGGCGATCACCGCGCCGCTGTCCAGGTCGGCCACCAGCCATGCGTCGGCGGAGACGTCGGTGGGCAGCGGTGGTGTGTCGGGGGCGGTGACGATGCCGCAGCCGCCCAGCGCCTCGCCGCCGACCGGCTTGGCGGGCACCGCCAGCGGGATCGGCGGGTCGCCGGCCTGGGGAACCTCCGAAGAATCCACCGCGGGCGGCGTGTTCACCCTGAACGGGCAGTTCGCGGGCGCGGCGTTGGGCTCGGCGGCGCCGGGCTCGGCCCGTCCGACCGGCAGCGCCGCGGGGGCGGCCAGCGTCACCGGGGCGGCGACCAGGAAAACGGCCGCTGCCAGGCACGATGCGGGGCGTAGGAAGTTCATTGCTTGTGCAGACTAGGCGATCGCGGGACCGATTCGGGGGAGCCGCGCTGTGACTGGTGAGACGGAAGTTGCTAAGCTACGGGACGGCGGGAATGCGGCCGGGCCACTACGCTGAGCATGCCGTCGCCGTGACGGCGCCGAATCTTCCCGCCCAACCGCGAGGGCCTGCCATTCCCGACAACCGGTTCCTGTCCCGCCTATGGCGGACCCGCGACGCTCCGCGATCGCTGCCACAGCTGCTCAAGGAGGTCGAGAAGGCGACGCAGGTGCGTCGCTCCGGCCTCGAGGGCGTGCTCGCCGAGTTGCGGCAGCATCGTGACGCCGCCTCCGACGCCGGCCTGCGTGAAGCGCTCACATGGCTGTGCAACTCGGTTTCGCGGATGGCCGCCAGCCCCACCGCCGCGCATTCCCGGGAGGTTTTGGTCGCGGCCGACGCGGTGAAGCGCGCCTAGAGCCGCCGGGACGCTTCCCCGAGCACGTCCCGCAAGACGGATTCGATGGTGTCGAACTCGTCCTGGCCGCTGATCAGCGGCGGCGCCACCTGCACGACGGGATCGCCGCGGTCGTCGGCGCGGCAGTACAGGCCCGCCTCGAAGAGTGCGGGTGAGACGTAGCCGTGCAACAGCCGCTCGCACTCGGCATCGCTGAACGTTTCCTTGGTCGCCTTGTCCTTGACCAGTTCTATGCCGTAGAAGTAGCCCTCGCCGCGGACGTCGCCGACGATGGGCAGGTCGTAGAGCCTCTCCAGCGTGGCGCGGAAGGCGGGCGCGTGTTGCCTGACCCGGTCGTTGAGGCCCTCGCGCTCGAAGATGTCGAGGTTGGCCAGCCCCACGGCCGTCGAAACCGGGTGCCCGCCAAAGGTATAGCCGTGCGGGAAGACGGTGACGCCGTCGTTGAACGGCTCGAACAATCGCTCGCTGGCGATCATCGCGCCCAGCGGCGAATAGCCCGACGTCAGGCCCTTGGCGCAGGTGATGATGTCGGGCACGTAGCCGAAGTCGTCACAGGCGAACATCGACCCGATCCGGCCGAACGCGCAGATCACCTCGTCGGAGACCAGCAGCACGTCGTAGGAGTCGCAGATCTGGCGGACCCGTTCGAAATAGCCGGGGGGAGGCGGGATGGCGCCGCCCGCATTCTGTACCGGTTCCAGGAACACCGCGGCGACGGTCGCCGGCCCCTCGAACTCGATCGCCTCGGCGATCCGGTCGGCGGCCCATTGCCCGAATGCCTTGGGGTCGTTGCCGAACGGGTCGGGTGCGCGGTAGAAGTTCGTGTTGGGCACCCGGAAGCCGCCCGGCGTCACCGGTTCGAAGGGCGCCTTGTAGGACGGCAGGCCGGTGATCGCCAGGGCGCCCTGCGTGGTGCCGTGGTAAGCGATCGAACGTGAAATCACCTTGTGCTTACCGGGTTTGCCGGTCAGCTTGAAGTACTGCTTGGCCAGCTTCCAGGCCGTCTCGACCGCCTCGGTGCCGCCGGTGGTGAAGAACACCCGGTTCAGGTCCCCCGGGGCGTACTGCGCGAGGCGCTCGGCGAGCTCGACCGCCGTCGGGTGCGCGTACCCCCACAGCGGGAAGTACGCGAGCGTGCCGGCCTGCCGCGCGGCGACCTCGGCGAGTTCCGCGCGGCCATGGCCAACCTGCACCGTGAACAGCCCGGACAGCGCGTCGAGGTAGCTCCTGCCGCGGTCGTCGAAGATCCGCACGCCGTCGCCGCGGACGATGACGGGCGGCGTGATGCCGGCGCCGTGCCGGGCGAAGTGCAGCCACAGGTGATCTGTCATGGTGTCTGCGAGACTAGCCAAGCTAGGCTCGCGATATGACCGGGACCGAACAGGTCTCACAATTCGAAGCCCTGCGGCCGCACCTCATGGCGGTCGCCTACCGGCTCACCGGCACGGTGGCCGACGCCGAGGACATCGTGCAGGACGCCTGGCTGCGCTGGGACGGACAGGACGCCGACATCACCGACCTGCGGGCCTGGCTGACCACCGTGGTGAGCCGGCTGGCGCTGGACAAGTTGCGCTCGGCCGCGCACCGGCGCGAGACCTACACCGGCAACTGGCTGCCCGAGCCGGTGGTCACCCGCCTCGACGGCGCCGATCCGTTGTCGGCCGTGGTTTCCCGCGAGGACGCCCGGTTCGCGGCGATGGTGGTGCTGGAACGCCTGTCGCCGGATCAGCGGGTCGCGTTCGTCCTGCACGACGGGTTCGCGGTGCCCTTCGCCGAAGTGGCGGGCGTGCTGGGCACCAGTGCAGCCGGCGCCCGTCAGCTGGCCTCGCGGGCCCGCAAGGCGGTTGCGGCCCAACCGCCCCCCAAGCCCGACCCGTCGCACGACGAGGTGGTCGGCCGGCTGATGGCCGCCATGGCCGCCGGCGACCTGGACACGGTGGTCTCGCTGCTGCATCCCGACGTCACGTTCACCGGCGATTCGAATGGCAAGGCGCCCACGGCCGTTCAGGTCATCCACGGCCCGGACAAAGTGGTGCGGTTCATGCTGGGCCTGGCGCAGCGCTACGGACCGGCGATGTTCACCTCGTACCAGCTGGGGCTGGTCAACGGCGAACTCGGCATCTACACGGCCGGCTGTCCCGCCTCCGACGGCTATCGCGAGATGTTGCCGCGGATCACGGCGCTGACGGTGCGCGCCGGAAAGGTCTGCGCCCTTTGGGATATCGCCAACCCGGACAAGTTCACCGGCTCTCCGCTGCGGCCTCGCCGGCCCACGGCACGCGGCAGGCGTCGCCGGAGCTGAAGCCCTGCTCGGTGATGCCCAGCGCCGTGTTCATCCGGGCCCGCATGTTCTCCACGCCGATCTGGTAGGTCAGCTCGATCACCCCGGCGTCACCGAAGCGCGCCCGCAGGTCGGCGACCTGCTCGTCGGTGACGGTGTGCGGATCGGTGGTCATCGCGTCGGCGTAGCGGATGGCGGCGCGCTCGTCGTCGGTGAACGCCGTTGAGGCGTCGTAGTTGTCGATCTCTTTCAGTCGCTCGACGTCGAGGCCGTCGAGGCGCTGCAGCATGGACCCGAAGTCCACACACCAGGAGCAGCCGATGCTGCGCGCGGTCCACAGCACCGCGAGCTCGCGCACGCCGACCGGCAGCCGCGTGGACGCGCGGTCGATCATCGTCTCGTGCACGGCGCTCGCCACCATCAGCTTGCGGTGGTGGGCGGCCACGGTGAAGGGTTCGGGAACCTGGCCGTAGCGCCGCTTGGCGATCCGGTACATGGCGCGGGTCAGCAGCCCGGCGCGCTCGGGGGGCAGGGGCTCGATGCGGGTTTTCTGTGTCATACCCCTGAAGACGAGACGGGGCGGCCAAGTGTGACGGGCGGAATCCGCCCTCGTCGGCCGCCCGAGGGTCGTAGCATGCGCCTAACCACCTGACATCGACGACCGGTGGTTCGCGACGGGGAGCCGCCGATGACCGCGCTGTTCAGCCCATGGTGGCGCGCCGATCAGTACGACTGGCTCTCCGGTTATCTCGCCTCGCGGCGCCTCAGCGGCGCCACCCGGGCGGTGATGGCGTCCATCGCCGCGTCGATGGTGCTGTGCCTGTTCGCGCTGCTGGCCGGCTCCGACGGTCCGCGGGGATCGGTCCCGGTGGCGATGATGTGGGTTGCCGTCGCCGGCGGGGTGGCGGGCGTTTTGCTGTGGGTATGGCGCTGGCCCACGCGCCGGCAGTCGGTCGCCTTCGCCATGACGTGCAACACGGCCACCGCCCTCGCGTGCCTGGCGCACCCGAACCCGCTGGCCGCCCTGATCGGCTGCATCGCGTTCGCGACGTTCGGCGCCTACATGGCGTTCTTCCACACCACGGGATTCGTGCTGTACAACTTCGCCGTCGCTGCGGCCGTCGGGTCCTGGGAGGCCTTGTCGCTGGCCCGAACCGGCCACCCCAGCCTGGCCGGGGTGGATCTGTGGCTGGTGATCGAGGTCAACATCGCCCTACCGCTGGCGATCCGGATCCTGGTGCGCGCCCTGTCGGGCGATCTGCTGACCGCGGACCGCGACCCGTTGACCGGCCTGCTCAACCGGCGCGCATTCCAGCACGAGGCGCTGGGGATGATCGTGGCGCGCCGGGGCATCGACTCCCACCTGGTGGTCATGCTGATCGACCTCGACAGATTCAAATCCCTCAACGACAGGTGTGGCCACGCCGCCGGGGACCACGCCCTGGTCCAAGTCGCCCAGGCCCTGTTGGCCGCCGCCGACGACCAGGCGGTGGTGGCGCGCAGCGGCGGCGAGGAGTTCCTGTTGGCGGGCACGTCCTCCCGGTGCAACGCCGAGGCGTTGGCCGGGCGGATGTGCCGGGCCATCGCGGCCTCGCCCGCGGGGGTCACCGCCAGCATCGGCACCGCGTGCGCCCGCCTGGACGACACCGCGGTCGAACCGCATACGCTGCTGAGCGAGTTGGTCACCGCCGCCGACGCGGCGATGTACCAGGCTAAGCGGTTGGGCGGCAACCGAAGTAGTCATCACGAGCTGTGTTGACCCCGCGCCCGGTCAGCGCGTGAACATCAGCGCGCGCTTGACCTCCTGGATCGCCTTGGTGATCTGGATGCCGCGCGGGCAGCACTCGGTGCAGTTGAACGTGGTGCGGCACCGCCACACGCCGTCCACCTCGTTGAGGATGTCGAGGCGCTCGGCGGCGGCCTCGTCGCGGCTGTCGAAGATGAACCGGTGCGCGTTGACGATCGCCGCCGGGCCGTAATAGCTGCCCTCGTGCCAGAACACCGGGCAGCTGGTGGTGCAGGCCGCGCACAGGATGCACTTGGTGGTGTCGTCGTAGCGGGCGCGGTCGGTGGGGCTCTGGATGCGTTCCCGCGTGGGCGGATTGCCGCTGGTGACCAGGTAGGGCTTCACCGCGCGGTAGGCGTCGAAGAACGGCTCCATGTTCACCACCAGGTCCTTCTCGACCGGCAGGCCACGGATCGGTTCCACCGTGATGGTGAGTTGCTTGCCCTTCTTCTGGGGCAGCAGGTCGCGCATCAGCACCTTGCAGGCCAGCCGGTTGACGCCGTTGATGCGCATGGCGTCCGAACCGCACACTCCGTGGGCGCACGAGCGCCGGAAGGTGAGCGTCCCGTCCAGGTAGCTCTTGATGTAGATCAGCAGGTTGAGCAGTCGGTCGCTGGGCAGGCAGGGCACCCGAAAGCTCTGCCAGCCGCCGGTTTCCGCGAAGGCGTCGGGCTGGTCGGGGTTGAAGCGGGCGATCTTGAGGGTCACCAGCACCGCGCCCTCGGGGACGGGCGGGAGCGGCGGCTCGACGCGGGGTTCGACAGCTTCGCCTGCAGACATCAGTACTTCCGTTCCTTGGGCTCGTAGCGGGTCTGCACGACGGGCTTGAAGTCCAGCGCGATGTCGCTCAGCAGGTCGGTGCTCTGCTTGTCGGCCCCAATTTCCTTGTAGGCCATCGTGTGACGCATGTAGTTGACGTCGTCGCGGTTGGGGTAGTCCTCCCGGGCGTGCCCGCCGCGGGACTCCTTGCGGTTCAGCGCGCCCACCACCGTGACCTCGGCGAGCTCCAGCAGGAAGCCCAGCTCGATGGCCTCCAGCAGGTCGCTGTTGAAGCGTTTCCCCTTGTCGTGCACGGTGATTCGGGAGTACCGCTCCTTGAGCGCGTGGATGTCGGTCAGCGCCTGCTTGAGCGTCTCCTCCGTGCGGAACACCGCGGCGTTGTTGTCCATCGACTGCTGCAGCGCGCTGCGGATGTCGGCCACCCGCTCGTTGCCGTGCTCGCTCAAGATATCGCCCACCCAGCCGACGACCATCGCCTCCGGATTCGGTGGCATGGCGACGAAGTCGTGCCCGCGCGCGTAGTTGGCGGCGGCGATGCCGGCCCGGCGGCCAAAGACGTTGATGTCCAGCAGCGAGTTGGTGCCCAGCCGGTTGGCGCCGTGCACCGACACACACGCGCACTCGCCCGCCGCGTACAGGCCCGGCACCGTGGAGGTGTTGTCCCGCAACACCTGTCCGGTGACGGTGGTGGGGATGCCGCCCATCACGTAGTGACACGTCGGGTACACCGGGACCAGCTCGTGCACCGGGTCGACGCCCAGGTAGGTGCGGGCGAACTCGGTGATGTCGGGCAGCTTGGCCTCCAGCACGTCCTCGCCGAGGTGGCGCACGTCGATGTAGACGTAGTCCTTGTGCGGGCCGGCGCCGCGGCCCTCGAGGACTTCCAGCACCATCGAGCGGGCGACGATGTCGCGCGGTGCCAGGTCGACGATGGTCGGGGCGTAGCGCTCCATGAAACGCTCGCCCTCGCCGTTGAGCAGCCGGCCACCCTCGCCGCGGACGGCCTCGGAGATCAGGATGCCCAGGCCGGCCAGGCCGGTCGGGTGGAACTGATGAAACTCCATGTCCTCCAACGGAAGTCCCTTGCGAAACACGATGCCGATGCCGTCGCCGGTGAGGGTGTGGGCGTTGGAGGTGGTCTTGTACATCCGGCCCGAACCGCCGGTGGCGATCACCACGGCCTTGGCGTGGAAGACGTGGATCTCGCCGGTGGCCAGCTCGTAGGCCACCACGCCGGTGGCCACCGGCCCGCTCGGCGTCTCGGTGAGCACCAGGTCCAGCGCGTAGAACTCGTTGAAGAACTGCACGTCGTGCTTGACGCAGTTCTGGTAGAGGGTCTGCAGGATCATGTGGCCGGTGCGGTCGGCGGCGTAGCACGCCCGGCGCACCGGGGCCTTGCCGTGTTCGCGGGTGTGCCCGCCGAACCGGCGCTGGTCGATGCGGCCCTCGGGGGTGCGGTTGAACGGCATCCCCATCTTCTCCAGGTCGAGCACCGCGTCGATGGCTTCCTTGCACATGATCTCCACCGCGTCCTGATCGGCGAGGTAGTCGCCGCCCTTGACGGTGTCGAACGTGTGCCATTCCCAGTTGTCGTCCTCGACGTTGGCCAGCGCCGCGCACATCCCGCCCTGGGCGGCGCCGGTGTGGCTGCGGGTCGGGTACAGCTTGGTCAACACCGCGGTCCGGACCCGCGGACCGGCCTCCACCGCCGCGCGCATGCCGGCACCGCCGGCGCCGACGATGACGACGTCGTATCGGTGGTGGGAGATCACCTGGTCAGCCTCCGATGTTCGGGTCGAATGTCACCAGCACGTAGGTGCCGAGCACCAACGTGAACCCCATCGACAACAGCAGCAGGCTGTTGAGCCAGAACCGGGTGCTGTCCTTGCGGCTGTAGTCGTCGATGATGGTGCGCAGCCCGTTGCCCCCGTGCAGCTGCGCCAGCCACAGCAACGCCAGATCCCAGAACTGCCAGAACGGCGAAGCCCAGCGCTGCGCCACGTAGTTGAAGTCGATGCGGTACACGCCGTCGTCCCACATCAGCATGATGAACAGGTGGCCGACGGCCAGGACGATGAGCGCGACGCCGGAGAACCGCATGAACAGCCACGCGAACTTCTCGAAGTTGGGGATGCCGGCCCGGCGCCGCGGCGAGCGCGGGTTGTCCAGGCTGGGCGGCCGGTCGTGGCTGCGCTGAAGCACCGGGGCCACCTGGCCCCGGCCGAGCTGCAGGTCGGGGGAGCTCATCGCAGGTGCTCGGCGATGTGGATCCCGGTCACCACGCCGGCCGGAACCATGAGCAGCAAAAAGACGACGCCGACGATCCAGAACATCAACCGCTGGTAGCGGGGGCCCTCGGACCAGAAGTCGATGAGGATGACGCGGACCCCGTTCAGCCCGTGGAATGCCACCGCGGCCACCAGCCCGTACTCCATCAGGCCGACGACCGGGGTCTGGTAGTCGTGGATCACCGCGTTGTAGGTCTGCGGGCTGACCCGCAGCATCGCGGCGTCCAGCACGTGGACGAACAGGAAGAAGAAGATCGTCGCGCCGCTGATGCGATGCAACACCCACGACCACATGCCCGGGTCGCCCCGATACAGCGTCCGGGGCGGTCGCCGCTTACGCGCGGGCGCAGATTCTCTTGCCGGATCCGCGGTTGTCGCCTGTGTGGTCACCCAGTCCTCACCGCCTTCTGACATCGTTCGGGCAGTTCAGCCTAACCCGGCCGAAGGACGGCCCGTGCCGAACAGTCCGCGAGGCGAAGCGTCGTGCCAGAGTTAGGGTGGCAGTCGCACGAGCCCGTCGGTGAGCGGGGTTTTGAACGGGGTTGGGTATGCCTGATGTCGACTGGAACGCGCTGCGCCACAAGGCGATCGGTGCTGCGGCGGGGGCCTACGCGCCCTACTCCCGGTTCCCGGTGGGAGCGGCCGCACTGGTCGACGACGGGCGGGTGATCACCGGCTGCAATGTGGAGAACGTCTCATATGGCCTTGGTCTCTGTGCCGAATGCGGTGTGGTGTGCGCCCTACACACGACCGGCGGTGGCCGGCTGATCGCGCTGGCCTGTGTCGACGGGCGGGGATCGCCGCTGATGCCGTGCGGGCGCTGCCGCCAGTTGCTCCTCGAGCACGGCGGCCCCGAGCTGCTGATCGACCATCCGGACGGCCCGCGCCGCCTCGGCGACCTGCTGCCCGACGCGTTCACCGCCGACCTGCCGCGGGAACCCCGTTGACCGACTTGGGCTTCGACGCGCCGACGGTGATCCGCACCAAGCGCGACGGCGGCCGGCTGTCCGACGCCGCCATCGAGTGGGTCGTCGACGCCTACACCCACGGCCGGGTCGCCGAGGAACAGATGTCGGCGCTGCTGATGGCGATCTTCCTGCGCGGCATGGACCGCGGCGAGACCGCCAGCTGGACGGCGGCGATGCTGGCGTCCGGGGACCGGCTCGACTTCAGCGACCTGGGCACGCCCACCGTGGACAAGCATTCCACGGGGGGAGTGGGGGACAAGATCACCCTGCCGCTGGTGGCCGTGGTCGCCGCCTGTGGCGCCGCGGTGCCGCAGGCGTCGGGGCGCGGGCTCGGGCACACCGGCGGCACGCTGGACAAGCTGGAGTCCATCGCCGGGTTTTCCGCCATGCTGTCCAACGAGCGGGTGCGCGACCAACTGCGCGACGTCGGCGCGGCCATCTTCGCCGCCGGGGAGTTGGCGCCGGCCGACGCCAAGCTGTACGCGCTGCGCGACGTCACCGCTACCGTCGAGTCGTTACCGCTGATCGCCAGCTCGGTGATGAGCAAGAAGCTGGCCGAGGGGGCGGGCGCGCTGGTGCTCGACGTGAAGGTCGGCTCGGGGGCGCTGCTGAGCTCCCCGCAGCGGTGTCGCGAGCTGGCCCACACCATGGTGGAGCTGGGCGCCGCGCACGGGGTGCCCACCCACGCGCTGCTGACCGACATGAACGGCCCGCTCGGCGCGACGGTCGGCAACGCCCTCGAGGTCGCCGAGTCGCTGGAGGTGCTGGCCGGCGGCGGGCCGCCCGACGTGGTGGCGCTGACGCTGCGGCTGGCGTCCGAGATGCTCGAGCTGGCCGGGGTCGACGCCCGCGATCCCGCCGACACGCTGTGCGACGGCACCGCGATGGACCGATTCCGCCGGCTGATCGCCGCCCAGGGCGGCGATTTGTCGGTTCCGTTGCCGATCGGTGCGCATTCCGAGACCGTGACCGCGGCCCGGGGCGGCACAATGGGCGATATCGACGCGATGGCAGTGGGGCTGGCGGCATGGCGGCTCGGCGCGGGCAGGTCCCGTCCGGGCGAAGGGGTGCAGGCCGGCGCCGGCATCCGGATCCACCGCCGTCCCGGCGAGCCGGTCTCGGCCGGTGCGCCGCTGTTCACCCTGTACACCGACACCCCGGAGCGCTTCGGCGCCGCACTGGCCGAGCTGGACGGCGGCTACCGCGTGGGCGACACACCGCCGGCCTCGCGGCCGCTGATCATCGATCGGATCGTCACGTGACCACGCCACTGGGCCTCGAGCAGATCGCCAAGGCGCCCAAGGCGCTGTTGCACGACCACCTGGACGGGGGGCTGCGCCCGTCGACCGTGGTGGAGATCGCCGAACAGACCGGTTACGACGGGCTGCCCACCAGCGACGTCGACGAGCTGGCCACCTGGTTTCGCACCCAGTCGCACAGCGGCTCGCTGGAGCGCTACCTGGAGCCGTTCTCGCACACCGTGGCGGTGATGCAGACGGCCGACGCGCTGCACCGGGTCGCCTACGAGTGCGTCGAGGACCTGGCCGCCGACTCCGTCGTCTACGCCGAGGTCCGGTTCGCGCCCGAGTTGCACATCGACCGTGGGCTGTCCTTCGACGCGATCGTCGACGCCGTGCTGGCCGGTTTCGCCGACGGTGAGAAGGCCTGCGCCGCCGCGGGCCGGCCGATCGTGGTGCGGCTGCTGGTCACCGCCATGCGCCACGCCGCGGTGTCCCGGGAGATCGCCGCGCTGGCGATTCGGTTCCGGGACAAAGGAGTTGTGGGTTTTGACATCGCCGGCGCGGAGGCGGGAAACCCGCCGACGCGGCACCTGGACGCCTTCGAGTACATGCGAGACCACAACGCGCGCTTCACCATTCACGCGGGCGAGGCGTTCGGGCTGCCCTCCATCCACGAGGCGATCGCGTTCTGCGGCGCCGACCGCCTGGGTCACGGGGTGCGCATCGTCGACGACATCGACGTCCTCGCCGACGGAGAGGTCAGGCTGGGCAGGCTAGCGTCCATCTTGCGGGACAAGCGAATTCCGTTGGAGCTGTGTCCCAGCTCCAACGTGCAAACCGGTGCGGTGAAAAGCATCGCGGACCATCCGTTCGACCTGCTGGCCCGAACGCGGTTCCGGGTCACCGTCAACACGGACAACAGGCTGATGAGCGATACCTCGATGAGCCGCGAAATGCACCGGCTGGTGCAGGCTTTCGGCTACGGGTGGAGCGACCTGGAGCGGTTCACCATCAACGCGATGAAGTCGGCGTTCCTGCCGTTCGACGAGCGGCTGGCCATTATCGACGACGTCATCAAGCCGCGCTACGCGGTGCTGATCGCAGGCTGACGCCGCTCACCCGAAAAGCAGGCGAGCGGCGCAGCTTTCGGCTCAGCGGGTGAGCCGCGTGCCGGTGCGGCGACCCGTCAGCGCCTCGTAGAGGGCGATGAGGACGACAGCTGCGGCGACTCCGATGAAGAACGGAATCCACGCGATGCCACCGTTGGCATTGTGGTATCCGAACTGGCTGGCCACCGCCGAGCCGATCAAGCCGCCTACGGCGCCGATCACCACCGTCATGATCATGCCGACGTTCTGCTTGCCCGGCATCACCAGACGGGCGACGACACCGATTATCGCGCCCACGATGATGGCGAGGATGATGGATCCGACCATTTCAGCTCCTGTCATAGCGGCTCCCGGGGTGGGCGCCATCTTCGACTGGGATTTCCCCTAAGAGACCGACTTCTAACACAATTCGCGCGGACGTCAGATCGCGTCGGCGGCGAGTCCGATGGCGCGCACCGTGCTGAGCAGGTGGGTTTGCACCGCCTCCAGCGCCCGCGGGCCGTCGCCGTCACGCAGCGCCTCGGCGATAGCGCGGTGTTCCGCCAGGATCGTCGTGACGCGGTCGGGGTCGCGCAGCGACGACTCGCCGATCATCCGCATCTGCCGATCGCGTAGCGAGGCATAGAAGCCCGACAAGATGGCGTTCCCCGACTCGGCCAGCGTGATGGCGTGGAAGGCGCGGTCGGCATCGAGGAACTCGGGCCAATCGGTGCGGTCGACGGCGGTCCGCTGCCGCTCCAGCTCGCCCGACAACCGCTCGAAAACGGCGGCGCATGCGGCAGCTCCGCGGCGCACCACCTTGGTCGCGGCGAACTGCTCCAGCACCAGGCGCGCCTCCATCACCGACCGGACCTCGTCGGGCGACACGGGGACGACCAGGGCGCCGCGCTGGGGGTACAGCCGCAGCAGTCCCTCGGCCTCCAGTCGCAGGAACGCCTCGCGCACCGGCGTGCGCGACATCCCCAGCGCCGTGGCGACGTCGCCCTCGCTGATCAACTCCCCGCCGGGGAACGCGCCGGTGAGCACCCGCGTCTTGACGTAATCCAGCGCGCGGTCCTTTGCTGTGCCCGCCCGGGGCTCACCCGTTGCCACCGCAGCCCTTCCTGTAGCTCAGTCGTATCCCAGCAGTGTGGTGACGGTACCCGCGCCGCGGCCTCGGCCGGCGGATATCGGGACATCTTCCGTGGTGGCATTGACAACCGGAGCAACTGAGATACAAGATAGATACGAGAAAGACATGAGATGCACTCAGGAAGCGCTCGAGCAGTGCGAAGGAGACGCGAAATGCCCGGCACGGAACAAGCCCTGACCCCGAACCTCGATCCGACGATTCCCGCCCCGATGATCAACGTGGCCGAGTACGGGTTCGAAGGCCGCTTCCAGGACTGGGCCGAGGACGCGGAGTACTTCGAGTACTCCAAAGCCGCCAACCCCATCGGCTCGGGACATGTCCCGCAGGTGCCGATTACCCGCTTCGATCCGGATGTCTACACCGGCCAGCCGACCGGCGTGATCCCGCTCGACCTGTCCAAGGAGCTGCGCATCGAGACCGGTGCGGCGACCAGCCCCGCGCTGCTGGCCAACTTCCTGCGCATCCGTCCGGGCGAACAGATCGACACCAGCCCCAACGCCACCTCGCAGCTGTACTACGTGCTCTACGGCCGGGGCTTCGCCGCGGTCGACGGCCACCTCGTCGAGTGGGAGAAGGGCGACTTCCTGACCCTGCCCGCGGGCACCCACTCGGTGTTCTACGCGGCCGCCGACACGGCCATGTACTGGGTGCACGACGAGCCGCTCATGCGCTACCTGGGTGCCGACGCCACCCGGCCGCGGTTCCGTGCGACCAAGTTCCGCCGAACGGATGCCGTCGCCAAGTTGGAGGAGATCGCCTCCCGGCCGGGCGCCAACGAGAAAAGCCGGGTCAGCGTGCTGCTGGCCAACGCCAACCAGGAACAGACCCTGACCATCACCCACGTGTTGTGGGCCATGTTCGGCGTGCTGCCCCCCAACCAGGTGCAGCGCCCGCACCGGCACCAGTCGGTCGCCCTCGACCTGATCCTCGACGCGCCGGCCGACGGCTGCTACACGCTGCTGGGCACCCGGCTCGACGAGCGCGGCGACATCGTCGATCCGACCCGGGTGGACTGGCGGGCCGGCTGCGCCTTCACCACTCCGCCGGGCATGTGGCACGCCCACTACAACGAGACCGACCACCCCGCGCACCTGATCCCCATCCAGGACGCCGGGCTGCAGACCCACCTGCGCAGCCTCGACATCAAGTTCACGCAGCGCCGCGACCTCGTCGCCGGCTGATCCGGCGGGCCGTGCGCCTTCCACACCGGGCGCATAGTGTGGCTGGACATGAAGTTGCCCCTGCTGGGCCCCGTGTCGGTCACCGGCTTCCAGAACGCGTGGTTCTTCCTGTTCCTGCTGGCCGTCCTGCTGGTCCTGGGCATCTACGTCGTGCTGCAGTTCGCCCGCCGCCGGCGGGTGCTGCGCTTCGCCAACATGGAGGTGCTGGAGCGGGTCGCGCCGGCGCATCCCAGCCGGTGGCGGCACCTGCCGACGATCCTGCTGGCCACCTCGCTGGTGCTGCTGACCACCGCGATGGCCGGGCCGACCTCCGATGTCCGGATCCCGCTGAACCGGGCGGTCGTCGTGTTGGTGATCGACGTGTCGGAATCCATGGCCTCCAACGACGTCGCGCCCGACCGGCTGACCGCGGCCAAGGTGGCGGGCAAGCAATTCGCCGACGAGCTCACCCCCGCCATCAACCTGGGGCTGGTGGAGTTCGCGGCCAACGCCTCGCTGCTGGTCTCGCCGACGACCAACCGGCAGGCGGTGAAGGCGGCGATCGACAGCCTCAAACCGGCCCCCAAGACCGCGACCGGTGAAGGGCTCTTCACGGCGCTGCAGGCGATCGCGACGGTGGGCTCGGTGATGGGTGGCGGCGAGGGCCCACCGCCGGCGCGTATCGTGCTCGAGTCCGACGGCGCCGAGAACGTGCCGCTGGACCCCAACGCCCCGCAGGGCGCCTTCACCGCCGCCCGCGCCGCCAAGGCCGAGGGCGTGCAGATCTCGACGATCTCGTTCGGGACGCCGTACGGCACCGTCGAGTACGAGGGCGCGACCATTCCGGTCCCCGTCGACGATCAGACGCTGCAGAAGATCTGCGAGATCACCGGCGGCGAGTCGTTCCACGCGGACAGCCTGGAGTCGCTGAAGAACGTCTACTCGACCCTGCAGCGCCAGATCGGCTACGAGACCGTCAAGGGCGACGCCAGCCTGGCCTGGATGCTGCTGGGCGCCGCGGCCATGGCGGGCGCCATCCTGGCCGGCCTGGTCCTGAACCGCCGGCTGCCCTCCTGAGCGGTCAGACCGGCAGCCGCCGGTTGATCAGCAGCGCCAGCGCCGTCGCGATCAGGGCGGTGAGGACCCCCAGGCGCAACCAGCCGGCGCTGCCCGGGCCGGGCACGGTGCGGTAGCCGATGTCCTTCTCGATGGCGTTGTAGCTCTTGGAGAGCTCGGCGAGGTTGCCGGCGGTGTAGGACTGCCCGCCGGAGAGTTTGGCGATCATCTTCATCTGGTCGGTCGCGACCGGGACGGCGACCCGCTGCCCGTCCATCTCGATCTCCCCGGTCTTGGTGCCGAACGAGATCGTCGAGATCGGCACCCCCTCGTCGCGGGCCAGCCGCGCCGCCGTGTAGGCCCCGTCATGCGGGTCGCTGGGGTTGGTCGGCTTGTTCTCCTTGCCGTCGGACAGCAGCACGATGCGGGCCGGCGGCGGGGTGTCGCCGCCCGTGATGGCGGTGGCGCTGACGGCGTGCAGGGCGGTGAAGATGGCCTCGCCGGTGGCGGTGCTGTCGGCGAAGTCGAGCTTCTTGAGCGCATCGATGGTCGCCTGGTGCTGCGGGGTGGGCGGCACCAGCAGGTACGGCGTGCCCGCGAAGCCGACCAGCCCGAGGTTGATGCCCGGCGTCAGCTGGGTGGCGAACTGGGTGGCCGCCTCCTCGGCGGCCTTGAGCCGGTTGGGCGGGACGTCGGTTGCCCGCATGGACTGCGACATGTCGATGACCAGCACGACCACCGCCCGGTTGCGCGGGATGCGCATGTCGTGGGTGGGTGTGGCCAGCGCGATCGTCAGCAGGATCAGGCTGAGCAGCGAGACGGCGATCGGGATGTGCCGCGTCGGCGATTGCGGCACGTCCGCCTCGGTGAACCGGCGCAGCCTGCGCCGGCGGCGGGACTGCACCAGGACGTACACCGCGAGCAGAGCCAGCGGGAGCAAACCGAACAACAGCATGCCCGGGCGTTGAAAGCCGTAGAGCGGTAACGGGCCTATCCCGGGAAGCGACACCCGCCAGTAAAGAGGAGACTCACCGGCCCGTCAAACGCGGGCCTATTCTCTGCGGAGCCGCCCGTCGACGAACTGCTCCAGGTTCTCCCACTCCCGTACCGCCGGGGCGTACGGCGCGGCGGGCTTGCCGACCGAGCCGGGCTCGAGCACGTAGGCCACCAGCTTGCCCAGCGGGCGGCCCGGCTCGAGCGCCTTGTCGACCGTGCTCTCCTCCGAGTAGTCGCCGATGTCGCGGAGCAGCTCGACGGCCAGCTCCAGCTGGTCGCGGTCCACGGCGTCGGGACCGTCGGCGATGTCGTCGGCGAGCCCGCTGAGCACGTAGATGTTGTCCTCGGTGACCCTGACTTCCAGCGAACCGTCGGTGGCGGCGGTGCGGATGTCGTCGTAGGTGCTCAGGTCGGCCAGGTCGTGGTCGTGCTCGTCGGCGAGGTAGCGGGCCAGCGCCCGCTCCGAGCCGAACACGCTGATGCGCCCGTTGCGGCCCAGGAAGATCGGGCGGTCGTCCAGGTAGCAGCGCAGCGTGAAGAAGGTGCCCGAGCTTGTCATGATCCGAATCGGGTCGATGCCCACCTGCAGCCAGAAATCCTCGTCGCTGCCCAGGATCACGGTGTCACCGGCCGCGCGCGGCTCGTCGCCGTCCTCCTCGTCGGCGCCCTCTTCGGACTCGTCCGCCTCCTCGACGTCTTCGGTGTCCTCGGCGGCGGCTTCGGTCCCCTCGACGCCCTCGGCGTCTTCCTCGTCGGGCTCCTCGGCGAGTTCGTCGGCGGCCTTGGCCGACAGCTTCTCGTCGACCTCGGGCGTGGCGACGATGCCCTCGATCGCGCTGAGCACGTCGTCCCAGCCGCGCCCGATGATCTCGCCGATCGCGTTCCAGCGCTTGAGGCCGGCCTTGCCGGTGAAGTGGTCGATCCCCCCCGACACCGTGCCCAGCGTCGGGTTGCCGTTGAAGAACTTCAGCACCGCCGCCAGCTCGCACACCGATCCGATGGACGAGACCACCGCCAGCGTGCGGGCCAGCCCGGCCACCGACTCCTCGGTCGGCTTCTCCGATACCAGCTCCTCCACCGCGACCAGGTCGAACTGTTGGTCCTCAGCCGGTGCGAACTTGTGCGCGTGCGCGGCGGTCAGGTCCTTCCACGCCGGGTGGTCGAACAGGTCGTTGTCGGTGTCGGAGCGCACGAAGGCGACCAGGTCGGCGACGGAGGAGAACACGTACAGGTCCTCGTCTTTGCCCAGGAACGCCTCCCACTCGTCGCCGGCGTCGCGCCAGCGGGGTGCCCACACCGTGTAGCGGTCACCGTCGGACAGGCTCAGGCGGATGGGCACGAGGTCAGCAGCCATGCGGCACACAATAGCGACGACCGGGGAAGGCGCCCGGCGCGGCTGGCCCGGCTGGCCCGGTGACGGCGAGCGCCGGGACGGCGCGAGTAAGGAACCGGGCGATTCGGACGTGGCCGCGAACTAGCCCCAGATATCCGTGATCGGCGGCGCGCCGGCCGCGTGGCCGGTCTTGGGCAGCCCGTACATCTGCTCGATCGTGGAAAGCACGCTGTAGTGGTTGATCTGCTCGCTGTAGCTGCCGGGGCGCACGTGGGCCCCGTAGAAGATCGTCGGGATCTGGTTGCGGCTGCCGCCGTCGTCCTCGTCGAACGTCAGGATCAGCAGGCTGTTGTTGGCCGCGGCCCAGTTGGCGTAGCCCGACAGCTCGCGGTTCAGCCAGGCGTCGGCCTGCGCGATGGAGCCGTCGTGCATGTTGTCGTCGTTGTTCGGGATGACGAACGACACGGTGGGCAGGGCGGCGTAGTTGCCTATCGGGAAGGCCGAGAACGGCAGGGAATTCCCCGCCGGGACGTTGGTGAAGTTGGCCCACGGCACGTGCTTGCGCGCGTACTTGCCGGCGGTGCACGCCGGGGAGCCGACCGCGGGCAGGCCTTCGGCGAAGCCGGCGAATGTGTAACCCGCGGCCAGCAGTTCCGAACCCAGGTTGGGCGCGGCGCCGGCGTTGACCGGGCACCGGTCGCTGGTCACCCCGAAGGTGTCGCCGGCGAACAGCGCCAGGTAGTTCGGTTCGCTCGGGTGTGTTTCGGCGTACGACTGGGTCATGTTCGCGCCGGCCGCGGCCAGCGCGGTGATGAAGGGCGCCGACCTGTTGCCGATGATGTTGGCCGCCGAGCGGTTCTCCTCCACCACGATCACGATGTGCGCCGGCTGCGGAAGCGCCCCGGCCGCAAGGATCATCCGCGGGGCCGGCGGGCCGGCCGCCAGCCCCAGCACGGCCGCCGCGCCGAGGAGCGCGAGTGCCCGAAATACCCTGCCGACCAAGCGGGTTGCCCCCGCGATTCCGCTCAGCACCACGGGAGCATACGGGTAGGCCCCGCGCGCCGGAGACCCCGACGCGGGCCGTTTCGGCGGGGCGTTAACGAATCGCGGCCGGATCGTTATATAGGGTCGAACCTCGTGGAGGTGCGCATTGTCGATCACCCGCTGGCGGTCGCCCGGCTGACGACGATGCGCGACAAGCGCACCGACAACGACGGATTCCGGGCTGCGTTGCGTGATCTGACCGCGATGTTGCTCTACGAGGCCACCCGCGACGCGCCCCGAGAGACCTTCCCGGTGCACACGCCGCTGGCCGAAGCCCTCGGTGAGCGGCTGGCCAAGCCACCCCTGCTGGTCGCGGTGTTGCGGGCCGGGTTGGGCATGGTCGATCAGGCGCTTGCGCTGCTGCCGCACGCCCGGGTCGGATTCGTCGGCGTCGCCCGCAACGAGGAAACCCATCAGGCGAGTGGATATTTCGAGTCGCTGCCCGACCAGCTTTCCGGCCTGCCGGTGCTGGTGCTGGATCCGATGCTGGCCACGGGCGGGTCGCTGAAGCACACCGTCGGGCTGCTGCTTGCCCGCGGCGCCACCGACATCACGGTGTTGTGTGCGCTGGCCGCCCCGGAAGGCATTGCCGCGCTTGAGAAAGCGGCGCCCGACGCGCGGCTGTTCACCGTGGCGGTCGACGACGGGCTGAACGAGAACGCCTATATCGTGCCGGGTCTCGGCGACGCGGGCGACCGCCAGTACGGGCCACGCTAGCCCCTAGAGCTGCCGCGCCGCCGACACCAGCTCGTCGCGCAACGCGCGGGCGCGGCCTCGCGCCTCGCGCAGGTCCCCGGTCACCGCGCAGCGAACCTCGATGTAGCACTTCAGCTTCGGCTCGGTCCCCGAAGGGCGCACCACCAGCCTGACCGACGTGTCCCCGTCGGCGCCGGTGAAGATCAGCGCGTCGGTGATATCGGTGAGGGTCGCGCCGAAGCCGGCCAGCGTCTGCGGTGGTGTCGCCCGCAGCCGCCGCATCAGTCCGGCGGCCTCGGCGGGGTCGGCGACGCGGCGCGACACCGCGGCGACGTCGTGCACGCCGTGTCGCCGGGCGAGGTCGTCGAGCGCGTCGGTCACCGCATGCCCGTGGTCCTTCAGCGCGGCCACCAGGTCGCACACCAGCACCGCGGCGCTGATGCCGTCCTTGTCGCGCACGGCCTCCGGGTCGACGCAGTGGCCGATGGCCTCCTCGTAGGCATACACCAGGGTGCCGGCGGGCACGTTCGCGTCGGCGCGGGCCAGCCACTTGAAGCCGGTGAGGGTTTCGACGTGGGTGGCCCCGTGGTGGCCCGCGATGGCCGCCAGCATCCGCGACGACACCACGGTGCTGGCCACCACCGCCGTCCGCGGATCGGGGATATGCGACAAGATGTAATCGCCCAGCAGCCAACCGGTTTCGTCCCCGGACAGCATTCGCCATCCCGATTCGGTGGGGATGCCGACCGCGCAGCGGTCGGCGTCGGGATCCAGCGCGATCGCGACGTCGGCGGTGACGTCCGCCGCGAGGGTGAGCAGCGCGTCGGCGGCGCCGGGCTCCTCGGGATTGGGGAAGGCGACGGTGGGGAAGTCGGGGTCGGGCGCGAACTGCGCTCCCACGGTGTGCACCTGCTCGAAGCCGGCGCGCTGCAACGCCTCCACGGCCACCACGCCGCCGACCCCGTGCAGCGGGGTCAGGGCCACCCGCACCGAGGCGGTGCCGCGCCGCACGCCGGCCGCCCGCCCGATGTACTGCTCGACCAGGTCGCCGGCGGCGGGTTGCACGGGCGCCCGGTCGATTTCGTCGGCCGGGGGAGCCGCGGCCATCGCGGCCTCGATTTCGCGGTCGGTGGGGGAGACGATCTGGATGCCGCCGTCGGTGTAGACCTTGTAGCCGTTGTCGGTCGGCGGGTTGTGTGACGCGGTGATCTGTATCCCGGCGGCGGCGCCGGTGCGGCGCACGGCGAACGCCACCACCGGCGTGGGAACCGGACCGGGTAGCAGCGTCACCGAAAATCCCTGGGCAGCAAGGATTTCGGCGGTGACGGTGGCGAAGACGGCGGAGCCGTGCCGGGAGTCGCGCCCGACGATCACGTTCGAGCCGGCCAGGCCGCGCCCGCCCAGCACCCGGGCCACCGCCCACGTGGCGCGCGACACCACCGCCACGTTCATGGCGTCGGGTCCGCCGCGCACCGGGCCGCGCAGCCCCGCGGTGCCGAACCTCAGCGGGTGGGCGAAGCGTGCGGCCAGTTCGTCGGGGCCGCAGGCGGCGAGCTCGGCGGCCGTCGCCGGGTCGGGATCGTGCGCGATCCACTCCTGCGCGGCGATCGCAAGCCCGGCGTCGCCGGGGGCCGCGGGTCGCCGCCACTCCTCGGGTGTCATGGCCTAGAACCGGGCCACGACGTCGGCCAGCAGGGCGCCCATCCGGCTTGCCGACGCGGCGCCGGCGGCGAGCACCTCGGCGTGGCTGAGCGGCTGGCCGCCGATCCCCGCGGCCAGGTTGGTCACCAGCGACACCCCCAGCACCTCGGCGCCGGCCGCCCGGGCCGCGATCGTCTCGTGCACGGTCGACATGCCGACCAGGTCGGCGCCCAGCGTCCGCAGCATCCGCACCTCGGCGGGCGTCTCGTAGTGCGGCCCCGCCAGCCCCGCGTAGACGCCCTCGGTCAGCCCGGGGTCGACAACGCGGGCGAGCTCGCGCAGTCGCGGCGCGTAGGCGTCGGTCAGGTCCACGAACTGCGGGCCGACCAGCGGCGAACGCGCGGTCAGGTTGAGGTGGTCGCTGATCAGCACCGGCTGGCCGACCGCCATGTCGGGCCGCAGGCCGCCGGCCGCGTTGGTGAGCACGACGATGCGCGCGCCGGCCGCGCAGGCCGCCCGCACCGGGTGCACCACGTGGCACAGGTCGTGGCCCTCGTAGGCGTGCACGCGACCGACCAGTACCAGCACGCGGCGCTCGCCGACGCGCGCCGACATCAGCTCACCGGTGTGCCCCACGGCGGTGGGGGGCGCGAAGCCGGGCACGTCGGCCTGGGGCAGCACGGCGGTCGGGGTGCCGAGGGCGTCCGCCGCGGGGCGCCACCCCGATCCGAGGACGACCGCGACGTCGTGACGGGGCACGCCGGTGCGTTCGGCGATGAAGTGCGCCGCCCGCCGGGCCAGTTCGGCGGGGTCGGATGCGACGTCGCTCACAGTCGGCGAGCATAGTGCGGGTCACCTTGGGTTAGCGCCGCGATGGTGCCCGCCGGAATGTGTGAAAATCTGCCGCATGAGTCTTCGTAGGTGGCCGATCGTCGGCCTGGCCGTCGCCGTTGCGGTGTCAGTGTTTTCGATCACAAGCGGCGCGCTGCCATCGGCGCGCGCCGACGGGTGCCCCAACGTGCAGCTGATCTTCGCCCGCGGCACCGCCGAGCCGCCCGGCCTGGGCGTCGCCGGGGACGCGCTGCTGGCCGCGCTGCAGCACGACCTGGGCTCGCGCAACGTCGACGCGTACGCGGTGGACTACCCGGCCAGCTACAACTTCCTGCAGACCGCCGACGGAGCCAACGACGCGCGCGACCACATCGCGCAGATGGTCGACCAGTGCCCGGCGACGAAGCTGGTGCTCGGCGGCTTCTCTCAGGGCGCCGCCGCGGTCTCGATGCTGGCCGGGGTGCCGCCGCTGGGCAACACCGTCGGCAACTTCGGATCGGCGCCCGAGCTGGATCCCGGCCTGGCGAACAAGGTCAGGGCGGTTGCGGTGTTCGGCAATCCCGGCAACCGCTTCAACACCCCCCTGTCGACGACCGGTCTGTTCGCCGGCCGCGCCATCGACATCTGCAGCCCCGGTGATCCGGTGTGCGTCGTCGGTGGCCGCGACCGGGAGGCCCACCACGATTACGGGGTGGCGCCCTACCCCGGGCAGGCGGCGGGATTCATCGCCGGACTGGTGTAGCCCGGGCCCCGACGTCGCGGTGGGATACTGCGAGAATGCCCACCTCCGCATTGGACAACCCCTCAGACAGGGTCGAGGCTGTCGTGCGGCGACGTGGCTCCGACCTGGTTGAGCTGTCCCACGCCATCCACGCCGAGCCCGAGCTGGCGTTCGCCGAGCATCGCAGCTGCGCCAAGGCCCAGGCGCTGGTCGCCGAGCGCGGCTTCGAGGTCACCGCGTCCGCCGGTGGCCTGGACACCGCGTTTCGCGCCGACTTCGGCAGCGGCCCGCTGACCGTCGGGGTCTGCGCCGAATACGACGCGCTGCCCGAGATCGGGCACGCCTGCGGCCACAACATCATCGCGGCGTCCGCGGTGGGCACCGCGCTGGCGCTGGCCGAGGTGGCCGACGACCTGGGCCTGCGGGTGGCGCTGATCGGTACCCCCGCCGAGGAGGCGGGCGGCGGCAAGGCGCTGCTGCTGGCGGCCGGGGTGTTCGACGACATCGCGGCGGCGGTGATGCTGCATCCGGGGCCCGCCGACATCGCGGCCGCCCGCTCGCTGGCACTGTCGGAGGCGACCGTGCACTACCGTGGCAAGGAATCCCACGCTGCCGTCGCGCCGCATCAGGGTATCAATGCCGCCGACGCGGTGACCGTCGCGCAGGTGGCCATCGGGCTGCTGCGCCAGCAGCTGGCCCCGGGCCAACTGGTGCACGGGATCGTCACCGACGGCGGGCAGGCGGTCAACGTCATCCCCGGGCACGCGACGCTGCAGTACGCGATGCGGGCCGTCGAGTCGGAGTCGCTGAGACAGCTGGAGGGCAGGATGTACGCGTGCTTCGCCGCGGGTGCGCTGGCCACCGGCTGCGAATACGAAATCGACAACCCGGCACCCGCTTACGACGAGCTCACCCCCGACGAATGGCTGGCCGACACCTTCCGCGAGGAGATGCGCCGGCTGGGACGCGAGCCGGTGGCCCGCGAGTTCGAGGCGGCGCTGCCCATGGGCAGCACCGACATGGGCAACGTGACCCAGGTGCTGCCGGGCATCCATCCGGTGGTCGGGGTCGACGCCGGCGGCGCCATGGTTCACCAGCGCGCGTTCACCACCGCCGCCGCCAGCCCCAGCGCCGACCGCGCCGTCGTCGAGGGTGCGATCATGCTGGCCCGCACGGTCGTTCAGCTGGCCCAGACGCCCGCCGAACGCGACCGGGTACTGGCGGCGCTGGAACGGCGGGCGCGCGCATGAGCCTCGCCGATGCCGCCACCGCCTGGCTGGCCGCCCACCACGACGACCTGGTCGAATGGCGCCGGCACATCCACCGCTATCCCGAACTGGGCCGCCAGGAGTACGCCACCACCCAGTTCGTCGCCGAGCGGTTGGCCGACGCGGGGCTCAACCCCAAGGTGCTGCCCGGCGGGACCGGGCTGGTCTGCGACCTGGGCCCCGAACACGAGCCCAGGATCGCGCTGCGGGCCGACATGGACGCGCTGCCCATGGCCGAACGGACCGGCGCGCCCTACACCTCCACCATGCCCAACGTCGCGCACGCCTGCGGCCACGACGCCCACACCGCGGTCCTGCTCGGCACCGCGCTCGCCCTCGCCTCGGTGCCGCAGCTGCCGGTGGGGGTGCGGCTGATCTTCCAGGCCGCCGAGGAGCTGATGCCCGGCGGCGCGATCGACGCCATCGCCGCGGGCGCGATCTCGGGGGTGTCGCGGATCTTCGCCCTGCACTGCGACCCGCGGCTCGAGGTCGGGCAGGTCGCGGTCCGGCACGGCCCCATCACCTCGGCGGCCGACCAGATCGAGATCACGCTGCATTCCCCGGGCGGGCACACGTCGCGCCCACACCTGACCGCCGACCTGGTCTACGGGCTCGGCACGCTGATCACCGGGCTGCCCGGGGTGCTCTCGCGGCGCATCGACCCGCGCAACGGCACCGTGTTGGTGTGGGGCGCGGTCAACGCGGGGGTGACCGCCAACGCCATCCCGCAGAGCGGGGTGCTGGGCGGGACGGTCCGCACCGCGAGCCGGCAGACCTGGGTGGGGCTCGAGGAGATCATCCGGGAGACGGTGTCGGCGCTGCTGGCGCCGCTGGGCATCGAACACACGCTGCAGTACCGGCGCGGCGTGCCGCCGGTGGTCAACGAGGACGTCTCGACGCGCATCCTCACCCACGCGATCGAGGCCATCGGCCCCGACGCGCTGGCCGACACCCGCCAGTCCGGCGGGGGCGAGGACTTCTCCTGGTACCTCGAGGAGATCCCCGGCGCGATGGCGCGCCTGGGAGTGTGGTCGGGTCAGGGCCCGCAGCTGGACCTGCACCAGCCGACGTTCGACCTCGACGAGCGCGCCCTGGCGATCGGGCTGCGCGTGATGGTCAACATCGTCGAGCAGTCGGCCGCGTTCTCCTCGCCCTAGGGGCCGGTCCCGGGGCCGACGTTGTGGGCCGGGCGGGTCCGCAGGTTGTGCACGTAATCGGCTGGGGCGCCGGCGATTTCGGCCGCGTCGGCCATCACGCCCAGATACCGCGCCGACGGCAGGCCGCCCTCCCAGGCGTCGAGCACGTACAGCCAGGCCAGCACCGGGTCGGTGCTGGTGTCCGACGAGATGCGCTCCACCCGGCACCGGATCTTCTTGTGCACGCCGAACTCCGAGCCCTCCCACCGATCGAGGTTCTTCTCGTCCGCCGGGGTCATGTCGTAGAGCACGACGAACACCTTGGAATCCGGGTCTTCGACCACGGTGGCCAGCGCGCCCTCCCAGCCGATGTCCTCGCCCCCGAACGTCAAGCGCCAGCCATGCAGCCAGCCCGTCCCGGCCATCGGCGAATGGGGTGCGCGCTTGAGCATCTGCTCAGGATCCATGTTCGACCCGTAGGCGGCGTAGAGCGGCACGGGGAAAGCTTAGACGTCGCATGCCCGGGCGGTCTCCTCCCGCGTGCATCGTCACCGCGGTGTCCGATGGCGCGGCTCCTCCTCACGCCGCGCCGCGGCGTGCATCGTCACCGCGCTGTCCGATGGCGCGGCTCCTCCTCACGCCGCGCCGCGGCGTGCATCGTCACCGCGCTGCGGGGTGGCGGGTCGCCCCACTAGGTTGGGGCTGTGGCGACCCGCATCGTGATCCTCGGTGGAGGCCCGGCCGGTTATGAAGCCGCCCTGGTGGCCGCCACCTCCCACCCCGACAGCACTCATGTCACCGTCATTGACTCCGACGGCATCGGCGGCGCGGCCGTGCTCGACGACTGCGTGCCGTCCAAGACCTTCATCGCCTCCACCTGGCTGCGCACCGAGCTGCGCCGGGCGCCGCGGCTGGGGTTGGAGATCGACATCGACGACGCGAAGATCTCCCTGCCGCAGATCCACGCCCGGGTGAAGCAACTGGCCACCGAGCAGTCGGCCGATATCACCGATCAGCTGCTCACCATGGGCGTGCACGTGGTCGCCGGGCACGGCGAGCTGATCGACCCCACGCCCGGGCTGGCCTGCCACCGCGTCAAGGCCACCGCCGCAGACGGGACGACCAGCGAGTTCGAGGCCGACGTCGTGCTGATCGCGACCGGCGCCAGCCCCCGGATCCTGCCGTCGGCCCAGCCGGACGGCGAGCGGATCCTGACCTGGCGGCAGCTCTACAACCTCGAGGCGCTGCCCGAGCACCTCGTGGTCGTCGGGTCCGGCGTCACCGGCGCCGAGTTCGTGCACGCCTACACCGAGTTGGGCGTCCCGGTGACGGTGGTCGCCAGCCGGGACCGGGTGCTGCCCTACGAGGACGCCGACGCCGCCCTGGTCCTGGAGGAGGCCTTCTCCGAGCGCGGCGTCCAGTTGGTCAAGAACGCCCGCGCCCAGTCGGTCACCCGCACCGCCGACGGCGTGCTGGTCACCCTGGCCGACGGGCGCACCGTCGAGGGCAGCCACGCCCTGATGACCATCGGGTCGGTCCCCAACACCGACGGCCTGGGCCTGGACCGGGTCGGCATCGAGCTGGGCCGCGGCGGCTACCTGACCGTGGACCGGGTGTCGCGGACCTCGGTGGCCGGCATCTACGCCGCCGGCGACTGCACCGGCCTGCTGCCGCTGGCGTCGGTCGCCGCCATGCAGGGCCGGATCGCGATGTATCACGCGCTGGGCGAGGGCGTCAGCCCGATCCGGCTGCGCACGGTGGCGGCGACGGTGTTCACCAGGCCCGAGATCGCGGCCGTCGGCGTGCCGCAAACGATGATCGACGACGGTTCGGTGTCGGCCCGCACGATCATGCTCCCGTTGCGCACCAACGCGCGGGCCAAGATGTCGGGGCTGCAGCAGGGCTTCGTGAAGATGTTCTGCCGCAAATCCACCGGCGTGGTGATCGGCGGCGTGGTGGTGGCCCCGATCGCCTCCGAACTGATCCTGCCGATCGCCGTGGCCGTCCAGAACCGCATCACCGTCAACGAGCTGGCGCAGACGCTCGCCGTTTACCCGTCGTTGTCCGGGTCGATCACCGAGGCCGCTCGTCGGCTGATGGCACACGACGATCTGGACTAGCCTTGGTTCGACACCGTCCTACTGGCGAGTAACCGACAGGAGTTTCCCGGTGAGGAGTCCTCTGCCGTGAGCAACCCCATACAGGCGCCCGAAAGCGCACAGACCTGGGCGGCTTCCACGCTGGGACCTCAGCAGCGCGCGTTGGCCTGGGAGCGGCTCGGCGCCGAGCAGTTCGACGTCGTCGTCATCGGCGGCGGCGTGGTGGGCTCCGGCTGCGCGCTGGACGCCGCCACCCGCGGGCTCAAGGTGGCGCTGGTCGAGGCGCGCGATTTCGCGTCGGGCACCTCGAGCCGCTCGTCGAAGATGTTCCACGGCGGGCTGCGCTACCTCGAGCAGCTGGAATTCGGGCTGGTGCGCGAGGCGCTCTACGAGCGGGAGCTGTCGCTGACCACGCTGGCGCCGCACCTGGTCAAGCCGATGCCATTCTTGTTCCCGCTGACCAACCGCGTGTGGGAGCGGCCTTACATCGCCGCGGGCATCTTCCTCTACGACCGGATGGGCGGCGCGAAATCCGTTCCGGCACAAAAGCATTTGACCCGTGCCGGTGCGTTGCGGCTGAGCCCGGGACTCAAGCGCAGCGCCTTGATCGGCGGAATCCGCTACTACGACACCGTCGTCGACGACGCCCGGCACACCATGACCGTCGCCCGCACCGCCGCCCACTACGGCGCGGTGGTGCGGACCTCCACCCAGGTGGTCGCGATGCTGCGCGAGGGCGACCGGGTGACCGGCGTGCGGGTCCGCGACTCCGAGAACGGCGCCGTCACCGAAGTCCGCGGCCACGTCGTCGTCAATGCGACCGGGGTCTGGACCGACGAGATTCAGGCATTGTCCAAGCAGCGCGGGCGATTTCAGGTGCGCGCGTCCAAGGGCGTGCACGTGGTGGTGCCGCGCGACCGCATCGTCAGCGACGTCGCCATCATCCTGCGCACCGAGAAATCGGTGATGTTCGTCATCCCCTGGGGCAGCCACTGGATCATCGGCACCACCGACACCGACTGGAACCTGGACCTGGCCCACCCCGCGGCCACCAAGGCGGACATCGACTACATCCTGCGGACCGTTAACACGGTGCTGGCCATCCCGCTGACCCATGCCGACATCGACGGCGTGTACGCCGGGCTGCGCCCGCTGCTGGCCGGGGAGAGCGAGGAGACCTCCAAGCTGTCCCGCGAGCACGCCGTGGCCGTGCCCGCGCCGGGCCTGGTGGCCATCGCCGGCGGCAAGTACACCACCTACCGTGTGATGGCCGCCGACGCGATCGACGCCGCGGCGCAGTTCGTGCCGGCCCGGGTGGCGCCCTCGATCACCGAGAAGGTCAGCCTGCTGGGCGCCGACGGCTACTTCGCGCTGGTCAATCAGGCCGAACACGTTGCGGCGCTGCAGGGTTTGCACCCGTACCGGGTGCGCCACCTGCTGGACCGCTACGGCTCGATGATCGGCGATGTGCTGGCGCTGGCGGCCGGAAACGCCGACCTGCTCAGCCCGATCAAGGAGGCGCCCGGCTACCTCAAGGTGGAGGCGCTCTACGCCGTCACCGCCGAGGGCGCACTGCATCTCGAGGACATCCTGGCCCGCCGGATGCGCATCTCCATCGAATACTCGCACCGCGGCGTCGACTGCGCGCGCGAGGTGGCCGACGTGGTCGCCCCGGTGCTCGGCTGGAGCGTGGCGGACGTGGAGCGCGAGGTGTCGAACTACTCCGCGCGGGTGGAGGCCGAGATCCTGTCGCAGGCCCAGCCCGACGACGTGTCGGCCGACGAGCTGCGCGCCAGCGCCCCGGAGGCCCGCGCGGAGATCCTCGAGCCGGTGCCTTTGAATTGAGCGCGTGGTGAGGCCCGCACCCCTTCCGGTGCGGGACGGGCTCGGCCCGGCGCGCGTGCGCCTGCGCGGGGGCCCGGTGATGGCCGAGCTGACCGACCGGTTCGGTGCGCCGGCGCGGTCGAAGGTGCTGGCCGGCGAGGTGGTCGACGCGGCCGGTGCGGTGGTCGACGAAGCCACGGTGCTGCCCGCCGGATCACACGTGTTTCTGTACCGGGAGCTGCCCGATGAGGTTCCGGTGCCGTTCGACATCCCGGTGCTGCATCGCGACGCGGACATCGTGGTGGTCGACAAGCCACACTTTCTGGCCACCATGCCCCGCGGACGGCACGTGGCCCAGACGGCGCTGGTGCGGCTGCGCCGGGAACTGGGTCTGCCGGAGCTGAGCCCGGCCCATCGGCTGGACCGGCTGACCGCCGGGGTGCTGCTGTTCACGGCGCGCCGCGAGGTGCGCGGCGCGTACCAGACCCTGTTCTCGCGTGGCCTGGTCCGCAAGACCTATCTGGCGCGCGCGGCCGTGGATCCCGCCCTGGTCTTGCCGCGCGTGGTGCGCAGCCGGATCATCAAGCGGCGCGGGGTTTTACAAGCCTTCAGCGAACCCGGCGCGGCCAACGCGGAGACCCTCGTCGAGCTCGTTTCCCCGGACGGTTTGTACCGGCTGACCCCGCGCACCGGGCGGACCCACCAGCTGCGCGTGCACATGGCCTCCCTCGGCCTGCCGATCGACGGGGATCCCCTGTATCCCAACATCATTGACGTGCCGCCTGACGACTTCAGCACGCCGCTACGGCTATTGGCGCAGCGCATCGAGTTCGACGATCCGATGACGGGCGAGCGGCGCGTTTTCGTCAGCCGACGACCGGGCCCTTAGTTTCGCCGGTATTCCGCCGGGCGTGTGCGAGGCAAACTGACTAAACGCGAGGGCGGCCCCGGTCGGCGGATGCGCGTTCCGGACCGTTGCGGTACCTGACGTACGGCCTCTTGCCGGCCAAGCTTTTCGGCTGCTCAGGTGTGGCTGAGTTGCACGACCTTGATGACCAGTAGCGCCACGCACACGATCAGATAGCCGCGAAGCACGACCATGGCGAGCCGGAGGCTCGGTGACCAGCGATAGGGCGGCAGGGTGGCAAGCGGCGGGGTGCGCCACACCGGCCGCTGGGATCGGTCGACGGGCGGGAGCTTCGCGCCCGCCGGCGATGAGCGGCTGGTGAGGCGCAGCGTGGTGAACCCGACTGCCGACCCGATGATTAGTGCGAAGCTGATCCCCGCCAGCACGGCGGTTGTGTCGGTGGCGGGGAAGATCGTGGTGATCATCAGCGTGCACGACAGCACCAGCAGGCCTCCAATGATGATGCTGCTCAGGATGTTCAGCCAGCGCGGGTTGACCCAGGGCCCCAGTAGCGGGCGGTCGTTGCACAGCAGCAGCAGGAAGGCGCACGCCGCGGGAAGCAAGACTCCGGCGAGCGCCTGTACCGCCATGGTGATCAGTCCGAGCGCGGCGTGCGGTATCAGCACCAGCGCCGCGGCGAGGATCACCAGCAACGTGTAGGTGATGTAGAAGGGCTTGGCTTCGCTGAAACGGCGGTGCAGTGAGTGGTGCACCCCGAAGATGTCACCGAAGGCATAGCTGGAAGACAGCGTGACCGCGGCCGCGCCGACGATACCGGCGTCCAGTAATAGGACCGCGAAACACGTTGCGAGGAAATGGCTGTGCGCCGAGAGCGCGCAGGCGACACCGAGCGCGTCGGTGAATTTTCCTGCCAGCGGTGTGCCGGCCACCGCGACGGCCCCGGCGACCATGAACACGACGGTACCGAGCTGGGTGATGATAGACCCGACGATGTTGTCGGCGCGTTCGTAGTTCAGGAATCGCGGGGTGATGCGCTTGTCGATGACATTGCCGTGCTGGAAGAACAGCTGCCAGGGTGCCACGGTGGTGCCGATGATGGCGATGATCAGCAACACCGCATCCGAAGACACCCCGCCCTGCACACCGGGCACCAGGATGCCGCGTGCGACCTGTCGATAGTCCGGGTGCGACAACCACAGCAGCGGTACCAACAGCACGTTGATGACCAGGAACGCGAACATGGCACGCTCCCAGCGGCGGAAGCTTCCGGTCACGGTGATCGCGATCAAAGCCGCGGCGGAAATCGGCACCGAGACCGTGCGGCTGATGTGGAAATACTCCAACGCTAAAGCGACCCCGATGAATTCGGTGACCAGAGTGAGGAAGTTCAGCACGAATAGATCGCCGGAAGAAAACCAGCCCCAAAAGCGGCCGAAGCGTTGGGTGACTAGTACGGCATGGCCGATCTGGGTCACCGCAGCCAAGCGCACCACCATCTCCTGGATGACGATCAACACTGGGAGCAGCAGCGTCATCGTCCACAGCAGGCTGTAGCCATAGTTCTGGCCGGCCTGCGCATAGGTGGCCACACCGCCGGCGTCGTTGTCACCGATCATGACGATCAGGCCGGGGCCCATAATCGCCAGAAAGGTCAGCAGACGTCGTTTAAGACCGTGTCTGCCGTCTTGGCTGTATTGGGCAACGCGGACCCGCCCGAGCGCACCTTCGATGTCAGTGCTGTCGATATCGACGGGTTGTCCGTTCAGGATCGGCTCTTGAGCCTGTGTGGTTTTGGAGACTGACTTCGGGGAGTGCTGTCGGCGTGGTGGGCGTACAGGTTGCTTTGCCGACCGTGCTGGCGGATGCGCCATGTCACGGCTTCTCGTCCGGTCTCGCTGCGGCGTCATCGGTTTCCAGTACCTGCGGTGACCATCCGCTGCCGCGGCGCCGCCAATCGATGGGGATTGTGGTTTCCAGGACGTCATCGACGGTGATCAACCCGATCATGCGGCCCTGCGGATCCACGACCGGCAAGCTGATGAGATTGTGGTCGCTCATCAGCAGGGCGGCGTCCTCGGCGTCGGCGTCGGGGGTGATCTTTATCGGGTCATGGTCGGCCAGTTTGTCGACGGGGGTGCCGGGTGTGGCCTGCACCAGCTGTGGCAGGGTAACCGCGCCGGTCAACCGGCCCTGTCCGTCGACCAGGTACACGTTGCTCAGTGCCTGCGGTTCCATCCCGGTAGCGTCGGAGACGCTTGCCAGGACATGTTTGGCGTCGGCACTTCCTGGCGCGGTGAGGAAGTCGACTCCCATCAGGCCCCCGGCAGTAGTGGGGTTGTAGCCCAGCAGCATCGATAATTTGACCCGATCGTGGGCCTGCAGCAGATCCAGTACGTGGACCAGTCGGTCGCGGGACAACGTGGCGATCGCGTCAGCGGCGGTGTCGGCGCTCATGCGTGTCAGCAACGCGGCGATGTCGGCATCGTCGCGCAGTTCCAACAGCTTCGTGATGTGATCGTCGTCAAGTTCTTCGAACACTTCGGCTTCCAGTTCGGGATTGTTGGCCAAGTCGCCGAGAATGTCGTTTGTCTCTGCGGTTGATGCGTTTTCGAGTAGATCGGCTACTTCGGCGGCCTTCAGCCGGGCCATCCCGGCACCGAAATGACCTACCGTCGGGCCGTCTTCGGTGGTGGTGAGCGGTTCGAGTGCGTCCCACCTGCGGTGCGCACGGTAGTGATTGAGTCGGCCAGTCAGGTGATGCCACCAGCCGCCCCACTGCACGTCAACCCAGGCGACCGTCCAGCGACCGTGCAACAGCATCAGGTCGATGTCGCGGGCGCGCACCAACTTACCGATCCGCGCATCGAGCAGGCGGCGTCCGAGCACATCGGTGACCAGCAGCAGCTCCGAAGGGCGCCGTTGGTAGGGCTCATCGAATCCGGCGTTGGTGTCGACGACAATGGCGTCCTCAAGCAGCGTCAGCCGCGTCATCGGCACGAACACTTGCCGACCGTCGATCCGGGCGACCAATCCGGTGATCACCAAGTCGCGGCCATTGCGACGCTCCGCGACCACATCGGCCACATCCCCGGCGGCGTGTCGGTCAGGATCGACCAAGGGCTGGTCCAGCAGTTTGGTTAACAGAATCTGCGTGGCAGGCCGGGGTGCGGCCGTGCTTGATGCTGGTCGGGATCTATTCATGAGGACCGCTCCGATTGATCTGTGACCTGGCCCGGTGGGGCACACCCTTGCATTCTTGGCGGCGCGACCCGACGACAACAGGGCCGATCGCACCGACACGGGTGGGACCTTGTGCCCTTCGGCGGCTCTGACCGAGGGCATCGGCGTGTCCCGGGAAGCCTCGAAGTGTGTTGCAGCGCTGGGTATCAGATGCACGCTGCTTTTTGCTGCCGCCTCGATTCGGAGCGCCGCAACAGGTAGCGCCATAGCTCGTCGGCGCCCCAGGCAACAAAGGGATACGGCAGCAGTAGCAACAGGTCGGTAGCCGGTAATGCGGCGGTTCCCAGCAGGGTCTGCAGCGGTGGGACGTAGACGAACACCAAAGTGAACCGTCTTGAGGAGCAAGCAGTTTCGCTGAGCTACAGCTGCGAACCCAGAAGAAGGCCAGTGATTCTGTCAGGTGAACAACGGATGAACGCTATTAGATGATCAACCGAGCCAGACACCGCGGTGATCGGCGAGGGAAGTTGGGGCCGAGCACCACGGCCGCGGCGAGCCCGGCCAACAACCAAGCGAAATGCGCGAACCAGGCCGACAGTCATCATTTACTCAAAACCTAGTGGGGCTGGCGCGAGGAACCGCACCCGCGCCCAAGACCGCGCCACCCGCATAGCCACCGAACGCCACCACAACCGCCAAACCCGCGCCGCCCGAAAAGCAGCCACCCCAACTACTTCAGACCCGCCCCACCCATCGACCCCGATGACCCACCACCGTTTTGACGGCCGGGCCCCGCCTGAGCCACGGGTGTGGAGTCGTTGCCGGCCTCAGCCGTCGATGTGCGTCGGCGGGTCGGCGAAGGTGAAATCCGAAGGGGGATGGTCGGGACCCATCGTGTCGCAGTGCCCGTCGGGCACCAGGTAGGAGCTGGCGCCGTTGGGAATCAATCGGGCCACCGCGACGCACCGCTGCCACGTGCCGTCCGGCTGGACGGGTCCATCGCACTTGCTGAGGACGGGTCCGCCGTACTGGCAGCCGGCGCCGGCCGGCGGCGCGGCGGCGATCAGCCCCGCGGCCATCAGCAGGGCGGCCAATCCTCCGACGATCCCTCCAACGATGCCGAGCTTCATGCTTGCCTCCCGTCACCCCACGGCTGGGCGGTGCCGAGTGCTTGCGGTGGCAGTGCCGTCGACAACCCAGCCAGCAACCAGTGACGCTACCGCTTTCCTGCCGGCTTTTGGATCGGTAGCGATGGCCGGGAGGTCATCGCCGGCCGACGTGGGGACAGCACAAGATCACCCAGGGCGGCACCAGCCTCACCCTGACGTCGCCGCCGACGACGGATCGCCGGGGCGCCGGCTCTACATCTCCGGCGACACCCTGCTCGTCGAGGAACTCAACGAGATCCCGGCGCGGTTCGACCCCATCGACGTCGGCGTGCCGCACCTGGGCGGGACCCGGCTGCCGGCCGGCCCGCGGCGCCGCGGTGACCGTCTGAAAGAGCCGTCGCGGGGGCTGATCGGCTGCCTGGAACGGGCCCACCGGGTTAATGCTTTGGTTACCCTAACGGCAGGGGTATATCGTTCGTCCCGTCCGGGACTCGACGCGGAAGGATCTGGGGGCCACCCTGGGGGGTGAACGCCCATTATTTCCGGGCAGTTTGCAACCTGGTAAGCGTAATTTACCGGCCGCGTACTCGGCATAGACAAGGTGAGATGTGATGGACTTATTCGCGCCGCCTGAGGTCACCTCGACGCTAATCCACTCCGGGCCGGGAGCGGGTTCGCTGATCGAGGCCGCCGGCGCGTGGCAGAACTTGGCCGTCGAGCTGGAGAACTCGGTTGCCGTGTATGCGTCCGCTCTTTCGTCGTTGATCGAGTCGTGGAACGGCCCCTCCTCGATGGCGATGCTCCAGGCCGTCCAGCCCTACCTCATCTGGCTGCGCGAGACCGCCCAGCAGGCCCAGCAAACGGCCGCCTCGGCGGAATCCGCCGCGGTGGCCTTCACCGCCGTCCGCGCGGCGGTGGTCCATCCGGCGGTGGTGGCCGTCAACCGGACGCGGCTCGCGCAGCTGCTGGCCACCAACCGCTTCGGGCAGAACACCGCGGCGATCGCCGCGACCCAAGACGAATACCAGACCATGTGGGCGAACAACTCGGCGGCCATGACCCGGTACCAGGCCACCTCCTCACAGGCGACGGGCCAGCTGTCTCAATTCAATTCGCCGCTGACCATCAGCAGCCCGACGGCCGCGGTCAACCAGAACGCCGCGGTGTCCAATTCGTTGCTCACCACGGTGGGCACCACGGGGAACGCCATCAACCAGCTCGGCGCCACCCCGTTCGACCCGAACGCGGGTTGGTTCAGCTACTTCAGCACCTGGGGCAACCAGTTCATCTCGTCGGGGTTCCCGATCAACATGCTGAGCTACCTGGCGCAGAACACGTCCGCCCAGGCTCTGCAGGGCGTGGGCAGCGACATCGGCCTCGGGCTCTCGGAGGGCGAGGGGGCGCTGGCGGCGTCGATGACCCGGCTGGCCGGCGCGATCTCGGCCGCTCCGGGCGGCGCACCCGCGGCCGCGATGGGGGTCGGGGTTTCGCTGGGCAAGCTGACCGCCCCGCCCGCGGTGGTGGGGCTGCTCCCGGCGACGCAGACGCCGGTGCAGCTGGCCTCGTCGGTGTCGCCCCTGCCGGCCGACGCGGGGCTGACCGGGATGCCGCTGATGCCGATGATGGCGCCGGCGACGAACTCGGCGGGCAGCGGCTGGCGCAAGCGCAAACAGCAGAAGTTCGAGGATCAGGAATACGGGGCGGAACTCCCGAAGAAGGTGATTCACCGACCCCCCAGCGGCGGATGAGGAGCGACGATGGTTCCTCACCACTCCGGAAGCCGCATTTCGCCGCCGGATAGGTCAATGGCGGCGCGAGCCCTGTATCGCGCCCGCGCGACGCCACCCGCGCGCCCTGTCCGGTCGGGTGACCCGTGATCGATTTCGGGCTGCTGCCGCCCGAGATCACCTCGGCGCTGATCCACGCCGGACCCGGCGCCTGGTCGATGATTGACGCCGCCGGCGCGTGGCATGAGCTCGGCGCCGCGCTGGAGGCGGCGGCAAGCAGCTATGCCTCGGAGTTGGCGTCGACGACGGCGACCTGGCGCGGCCCGTCCGCGCTGGCCATGGCCCAGGCGTTCGAGCCCTACCTCGCCTGGCTGCGCGCCACCGCGGTGCAGTGCCAGGAAATCGCCACGTCGGTGGAAATCGTCACCGCCGCATTCGAATTGACCCACTGGACGGTGGTGCATCCCTCCGTCGTGGCGGCCAACCGGGCGCGGTTGGCGCTGCTGCTGGCCACCAATTTCTTCGGCGTCAACGCTCCGGCGATCGCCGAGACTGAGGCGGAGTACGACGCCATGTGGGTGAACAACTCCACCGCGATGTACCGGTACGGCGCGACGTCACTGAACGCCGTCAAGCTGTCCCAGCTCTCGTCACCGCCGCAGGTGGCCAACCCCTCGGCGGTGTCCCTGCAGGCCCCGATCGCACCCACCGCGAACGCGCTGACCAGCTCGTCGACCACCGGCACCGGGTCGGTGCTCGACGCGCTCGGCGTCACCCCGTTCGACCCCAACAAGGGCTGGTTCGGGTATTTCAGCACGTGGGGCAACCAGATCATCGCGGGAGGTCTCCCCGTCAACCTGCTCAGCTACATCGCGCAGGTCACCGCCGCCCAGGCGCTTCAGGGGGTCAGCACCGACATCGGGCAGGGCCTGGCGGAGGGCTCGGCCGCGTTGGCCTCCGCGGAGGCCAGGTTTGTGAGCGCCCTCGGCTCCGCCAATTCGTTGCTGGCACCGCGCGGCACGCTGGGGGTCTCCGTCTTGGTGGGCAAGCTGAGCATGCCGCCCGCGACGGTGGGGATGCTGTCCGGCGTCCAGCCGCCGGTGCAGCTGGTCTCGGCGGTGTCCCCGCTTCCACCGGGCGCAGCGCAGCCGCCCGCGATCCCGGTGGCCCCGATGCGGCCGCCGCTGGGTGCCAAAAATGGCCGCGGCGAAGGCCGGGATTACGACGACATCGAGATCGGCGCGGAGCTTCCCGGCACGGTCATGAAGCGACCGCCGTCAGCGGGATAGCTTGTGCCCCAAGGCCTGACGGCTCTCCGACCGTGCCGGAGCGGGCTCGTCCTCGGCCAGGGTGAAGTAGCTCTCCTCCTCCTGCAGGAAATGCAGGCGCAGCAGGGCGTGCAGCCCGTAGAGGCACGCGAGCAGGTCGTCGACCTGGTCGGGGCCGATCCCTCCGCCGCTTTGGGCCAACGCCAGGTGCGCGCCGATCCGGTCGGAGAGTCGCTGGATCTCGGCATGGGTCCGGCTCATCGGCGCGGTCGCTTCGCTGGTGCCCAGCGGATATGCCAGCGCCGGATAGAGCTCCGACTCCTCGGCGCGTTCGTGCGGGATGATCCGCTCGGTGAGCACCGTGTGGGCGTGGCGGACCGCTTCCATCGCCGGCTGATCGGCCCCGTCGGCCAGCCGGTCGGCGGCGCCGCGCAACAGATCCACGGCGTCGCGCAGCTCGTCGTGTTCGGCGTCGAAGCGCCGCAACAGCTGCTCGGTGGTCGCGGGCAGATCGACCTCGATGTCGGGATTGCCGCGCAGGGCGCGCAGCGCGTTGAGGATCACGGCGACGTCGATGCCCTCCTGCACCAGCGCACCGACGGCCGGTGGCAGCCACCCCACGGCGGCGACGGCCATCGCGGCCAGCGACAGGGCCATGCCGACGACCGCGCTCTGCACGGCGATGCGCCGTGACCACCGGGCGATGTCCATCGCATCGGCGAGCCGCTCCAGTCGGTCGGTGGTCAAGACGATGGCGGCCGCCTCCGAGGATGCGGTGGCGCCGCGGGCGCCCATCGCCACGCCGACGCTGGCCGCCGCCAGCGCGGGGGCGTCGTTGACCCCGTCGCCCACCATCACGGTCACCGCGCGGTCCTTCTCGACGCGGACGGCGGCCACCTTGTCGGCCGGGCTTTGTTCGGCGTACACGTCGTCCAATCCCAGGACGGCCGCGACCTCGCGGGCCGGCTCGGTGCGGTCCCCGGTGAGCATGACCAATCGGTTCAGCCCCGCCTCGCGTAACCGGCGCAGGGTGCGCGGGGCGTGGCGACGCAGCGGGTCGCGCAGCAGCACCGCGCCCGTGGGCCGCCCGTCGACGCAGACCCAGGCGATGGCGGCGCCGTCGAGCAGGGCGCGATTGACCACCGCCCTGGCCCATTCGGTGTTCGCGATGTCGTGCGCGAGTTTGCCGACGTGCACCCGGTGACCGTCCAGGGTGGCGGTGACGCCGCGGCCGGGTTCCTCGACCACCTCGGTGGGAAGCGACAGCTGCAGATCGCGGTCCCGCGCGGCGGTGACGATCGCCTCGGCCAGCACATGCGGGGACATCTGGTCCACCGAGGCCGCCATCCGCAGGATCGCGATCGCGTCGCGCCCGGGGGCGGCGGCGACGTCGATGACCACCGGGCGCCCCATGGTCAGGGTGCCGGTCTTGTCCATCACCAAAGTGGTTGCTTGGCCGAGGTTTTCCAGAGCGCCGCCGCCGCGGATCACCACCCCGCGCCGCGACGCCCGCGACAGCCCCGACACGATGGCGACCGGTGCGGCCAGCAACAGCGGGCACGGCGTCGCCACCACCAGCACGGCCACCGCCCGCACCGGTGAGCCGGTGGCCAGCCATGCCGCACCGGCCACCAGGAGCGTCAACGGCAGGAACCACGCCGCATACCGGTCGGCCAGCCGCACCACCGGCGCGTTCTCCGCCCCGGCCTCCGCGGCCAGGCGCACGATCTGGGCGTACGTGCTGTCGGCCGCGGTGGCCGCGGCCTGCATCTCGAACGCGCTGCCCGCGTTGACCACCCCGCTGCGCACGGATTCGCCGGCGCTGCGCTCGACCTGCAGCGGTTCGCCGGTCAGGACCGACTCGTCCAGTACCGCGACCGGACTGGAAATGCGCCCGTCGACGGGCACCACCTCCCCCGGGCCGACCACCAGCAGATCGTGGATCGTCACGTCCTCCAGCGCGATGACGTCCACCGCCGAGTCGACGCGGCGGCGGGCGAACCGGGGCGCATGCTCCAGCAGCGCCCGCAGGTCGTGGGACGCGCGGCGTTCGGCCGCGGACTCCAGGGCACGCCCGCCGGCCAGCATCACCGCGATCAACGCCCCGGCGAGATATTCGCCCACCAGCAGGGTGCCGACCAGCGACAGCACCGCGATCAGATCGACCCCGAACCGGCCCCGCCGCAGCGCGGCGAGCACCCACACCACCGCGGGGATGACCGCTACCACCGTGCCTGCGATCCAGCAGCCGTCGGCCAGCCGGCGCGCACCGACCAGCCAGGCGGTCCCGCCGGCCGCCAGCGCCAGGGCGGTCACCGCGGCCAGGGTGGGCTCGACCCATTGGGCGGGCCACATCCGCCGCTCCCGCGCCCTGGCATCCATGCCTGTCAGCCTTCCCCGAGATCGCGGCGATGGCTAGGGCCGGATGGACGCGGATTGGGGACTCAGGTCACTAGCAGGGGGCGGCTCGTCCCGGTCAGCATGATGACGTGACTGAGAGTCTCTCCGCCGGTTCCCTGCCCATTCACACCATCACCGGCGACCCGGTCGCCCGGGTCCCCGCCGACGCCACGATCGCCGACGTGGCCAGGGCCATGGTGACCTGCGACGTGGGAGCGATCGCGGTCGGCGACGAGCCGCGGCCGACCGCGCTGGTGAGCGAACGCGACATCGTGCGGGCCGTGGCGGCCGGACGCAACCCCGCGACCGCTCCGGTCTCCGAGGTGGCCAGCACCAAACTGGTGTGGTGTGACGCCGAAGCCTCGGTGGACCAGGTCGCCGCCCGGATGATGGACCGCTACATCCGGCACGTGCTGGTGGAGCGCGACGGCGCGCTCGTCGGCATCGTCTCGGCCCGCGACCTGCTGGGCGTCTACGCGGACTTCGATTCTTGACGCGGCGAGCGGTGGCCGCGCTGATCGGCGGCAGCCTGGCCGGCCTGACGGGGTGGGACCTGCTGCAGCGCCGCCACGCCATCCTGCGCAACTACCCGATCGTCGGACACCTGCGGTTCCTGCTGGAAGCGGTGGGCCCCGAGTTGCGCCAGTACATCGTCACCGACAACGACGCCGAGCGCCCGTTCAGCCGCGACCAGCGCCGCTGGGTGTACACCTCGTCGAAGCTGGCCAACCGGTACTTCGGCTTCGGCACCGACAACGACCTGGAGCGGGTGCACAACTACCCCATCGTCAAGCACGCCGCGTTCCCCGTCGCGGCGCCCGCCGGCGAGGCCGAGCATCCGGACCCGGCGGTGCCGTTGCCGGCGGCCAAGGTGCTCGGCGCCGCGCGGGGCCGAGCCAAGGCCTTCCGCCCGTCGTCGCTGGTCAACATCTCCGGGATGAGCTTCGGCGCGCTCGGCGGCGCGGCCGTCACCGCCCTGAACAAGGGCGCGGCGCTGGCCGGCGCGCTGCACACCACCGGCGAGGGCGGGGTGTCGCCGTATCACCTGAACGGCGGCGACCTGGTCTGGCAGATCGGCACCGGCTACTTCGGCTGCCGCGACGACGACGGCCGGTTCAGCCTGCCCCGGCTGGCGGACCGGGTGGCGGCCACGCCGTCCATCCGCGCCATCGAGATCAAGCTCAGCCAGGGCGCCAAGCCCGGCCTGGGCGGGGTGCTGCCGGGCGTCAAGGTCACCTCCGAGATCGCCGCGATCCGCGGCGTACCGGCCGGGGTGGACTGCCGGAGCCCCTCGGGACACTCCGCGTTCGGCGATGTCGACGGGCTGCTGGAACTCGTGGAGACCATCGCCGCCGAGACGGGCCTGCCGGTCGGCATCAAGTCGGCGGTGGGGGAGGGGCGGTTCTGGCTCGACCTCGCCGCGCGGATGGCCGCCACCGGCACGGGCGTCGACTTCGTGACCGTCGACGGTGGCGAGGGCGGCACCGGCGCGGCCCCGCTCGTCTTCAGCGACCACGTCGCCCTGCCCTTCAAGTGGGCCTTCCCCCGGGTCTACCGGGCCTTCGCCGAACGGGGATTGCACCACGACGTGGTCTTCGTCGGCTCGGGCAAGCTGGGCATCCCGGAGAACGCGCTGCTGGCCCTGGCCGCCGGCTGCGACATGGTCAACGTCGGCCGGACCGCCATGTTCTCCATCGGCTGCATCCAGGCGCAGCGCTGCCACACCGGCCGCTGCCCGTCGGGCGTGGCCACCCAGTCGCCCTGGCTGCAGCACGGCCTCGACCCGGACCTGAAGGCGGTGCGCTGCGCCAACTACCTGGCCACCCTGCGGTTCGAACTGCTGCAACTGGCCCGCACCTGCGGCTACGTCCATCCGGCGCTGGTCCCGCTGGACGCCATCGAACTTCTCGACATCGACATGAAGACGGTGCCGGTCGACGAGTTGCTGGGCTACCGGCCCGGCTGGGGCCTGCCCGGCCCGGCCGACAGCGAGGCGATCACCGCCGTGATGTCCACCGGCGCAGGATGAGTTTGCGGATTTCGCTGACCCACAGGACCGTGCTGGCCACGGCGATGCAGACCAGCCACTGGCTCAGCGACAGGGGGGTGGTGGTGAAGGCCGTGTTGAGGACGGGCAGCTGAACGACGGCGACCTGCAGCAGGGCCGACAGCCCGATCGCCGCCCACAACCACCGGTTGGCGAAGAAGCGGTGGAACGCGGACCGGGTCTCCGAGCGGGCGTTGATGGCGTTGATCAGCTGCGCGATCACCAGCACGGTGAAGCCCGCCGTGCGGGCCGTGTCCAGCGACGACGGGAGGGTGCCGCCGGGTGCGTAGAGGTGGATGGTAACGAGCGTGGCGGCCGCCACGGCGGCGCCGATCACGATGATGTTGTTCCACATCCGCCCGTCGATCACCCGGTCCGACACCGAGCGCGGCGGCCGGCTCATGACATCCTCGGTGTGTGGGTCCACGCCCAGCGCCAGCGCCGGGGCGCCGTCGGTCAGCAGGTTGATCCACAGAATCTGCGTGGCCAGCAGCGGCAGCGCGAAGGTGTCGCCCTGCGACAGGCCGATCGCCCCGGCCAGCACGACGCCGAAGAAGACGGTGAAGATCTCGCCCATGTTGGAGGACAGCAGGTAGCGTAGCGACTTCTTGATGTTCGAGAAGATCCCCCGGCCCTCGCGGATCGCCTGGACGATGGATGCGAAGTTGTCGTCGGCGAGGATCATGTTCGCCGCTTCCTTGGCGACCTCGGTGCCGGAGCGGCCCATGGCGATGCCGATGTCGGCCGATTTCAGCGCGGGCGCGTCGTTGATCCCCTCGCCGGTGACGGCGACGATTTCATGGTCGGCCTGAAGGGCGTAGATGATGCGTTGTTTCTCCGCCGGATCGACCTGGGTGTACTGCGAGTGCAGACGAACCGCTTCCCGGAGCTGCTCGTCGTCCAGGGTGGCCAGTTGCGCGCCGGACACGGCAGACTCGCTGTCTTCGATACCCAGCTTCCGGGCGATGCGCGCCGCCGCCCGCGGATGGTCGCCGGTGATCATCACGACCCGCACACCGGCGCGGCGCGCCTCGGCGATCGCCGCCGCCACCTCCGGACGGGGCGGGTCGGTGATCCCCACCATGCCCAGGTACACCAGGTGCCCGCCGGACCGGCAGGCGACCGCCACAGTGTGCAGGGCATCGAGCGCCAGCCGCTCGGCATCGCCCCGGATCGTGGCCCGTGCCGAGTCGTCGAGCGGAACAAGCCGATCACCGGCCTGTAGGTGCGTGCAGCGGCCGAGCACCTCGTCGGGGTCGCCCGTCGTCACGTCGGCCGGAGTCGGGCGGGGCCCGTCGCCGAGCTTCCCGTGGGCCACCAGGAAGGCCGCGTCGACGGGATCCCCCCGGATCGTCCACCGGCCGTCGTGCGCCTCGAGGGCGGCATCCCGGCCCGTGGCGGCGCCCCCGTCCAGCACCAGGGCGGCCTGACGCCACAGGGCGTCGCCCTCACCCAGCGGCGCGCCGTCACGCTCGAGGCGACCCTCGGGGCGATATCCGGCGCCGGTGACCCGCACCTCCTCCCCAAGGGGGGTGACGACCCGCACGATGGTCATCTCCCCGGTCGTGAGAGTGCCCGTCTTGCCCGAACACACCACCGACGCCGAACCCAGGGTCTCGGCGGAGGCCAGCTCCTTGACGACGGCGTTCTGACCGGCCATCCGCCGCATGCCCAGGGCGAGTACAACCGACATGATGGCGGGCAGGCCTTCGGGCACGGCCGCCACGGCCAGCGAGACGCCCAGGAGCACGGCCGTCACCAGGTCGTGGGCGCTGTGGATGCCGAAGACCACGAAGATCGTCGCGATCACCAGCACCGCGATCACCAGCACGGCGATCCCCAGCAGCCGGCTGGCCCGGGCCACCTCACGCTGCAGCGGCGTCGGCTCGTGGTCGACGGTGCGCACCAGGCCGGCGATCTGACCCGTCTGGGTCGCCATCCCGGTGGCGGTCACCACCGCCCGCCCGGCGCCCCTAGTGACCGCGGTGCCTTTGAACACCATGTCCGCCCTGTCCCCGAGCGCCGCCGGCTCGGGTAGCGTCCGGGCATCTTTGAGCACGGGTTCGCTCAGCCCCGTCAGCGCCGCCTCGGACACCTCCAGCCCCGGCGACGAGAGCAGCCTGGCATCGGCCGCAACGGCATCGCCCTCGGCGAGCAGCAGCACGTCGCCCGGGACGACCGCGGCCGCGGGCACGATGCAACGCGCGCCGTCGCGGATGACGGTGGCGGAGGTCGCGGCCATCCGCGCGAGCGCGCCGACCGCCCGCTCGGCGCGGGCTTCCTGTGCGTACCCCAACAGCGCGTTGAGGACGAGGATGACCGCGATCACCACCGCGTCGACGGGCCAGCCGCCGGCCCCCTCGACCGCCCAGACCGCAAGCGATGCGACCAGCGCGGCCAGCAGCAGGTAGATCAGCGGGCTGCGGAACTGCACCAGCAGTCTCCGGTAGGCCGGCGCCGGGGGGACGCTCTCGATGTCGTTGGCGCCCACGACGACGAGCCGCCGGGCGGCTTCCGTCGCGGTCAATCCCGTTTGGGGGTCGGTGCGCAGCATTTCGACGACGGCTGCGGCGTCGAGGAGCGCGGGGTCGGGGTCGAGCAGTGCGGCGTCCACCGAGCGCGCTCAGCCGGTCAGGCGTGGCTCGCCGGGAGCGGCGAGGCGGCTTCCCTGCGGGACTCGATCATGCGGTTGCGGACGATGTGTTCGACGAGGACAGGCACGAAGGTCTGGACGGGTGCGTCGACGAACTGCGCGGCGGCCTCCTCGGACCACCGCTTGATCTGGGCGGTCCGTTCCTCGTCGTCGAGCCCTTCGTGGCGGGCCAGCTTCTCGGCGACGTCGGCCACCGACCGCGCCACCGTCCAGCGGGGCTGTTGCGGCACCGCGTCTTCGGCGGGGACCCGCACCTGTTCCAGCGCTTCACGGGCGACGTCTTCGCCGGCGTCGGGGCGGATGACGTGCAGTGTGAGGTGGTGGCCATCCTCCCCGATCAGGATGACGCTGGCCGGTTCGTCGCTGGTGAAGGCTAGCAGTTCGATCGTGTGGCCGCCGATCTCGGCCAGCGGAGGCGTCTCTTGCCAGCCGTTGCGGCGGTAGCCCACCATCACGACCGGGCCGAGCCGCTCGGACACCGACGCCAGCAAGTCCGGTAACTCGTCGACCAGGTTCGCGGTCCGCGGCCACCAGGCACCGTCGATGTGCTCCGATACGGACCGATAAGGCTTGAGTTCTAAGCGATTTTCCATTTGCACGGCTCAATCGTCGTCGGGGCGGTCGGAACCCGACAGGGTCCGCCGCACCGAAGGGGTGTGACTTTGTGCCCTTTCGGGATCAGCCGCCGACTCGACGCCGAGCCAACGCCGCTGCACGCTGTGTGATGCGCGCAACATCAGATCGGGCGCGACGGCGGACAAGGAGCTGGCCGCCGCCGCGGCCAGCAGGCCCTGCCCCCAGGCCAACGGGTCCAGCGGCGTGCAACCGAACAGCTGGCTGAGGCCCGGGGTGCTGATCACCACCGCGAGTGCGCCCAACGAGCCGACCGACGTCAACACCACCAGTGGCGCGCGCGAGTCGACCAGGGTCTGGGTGAGTTGCGCACCCACCAACGAAACCAGGGCGACCGTCGCCGCGCGGCGCGGCGGGCCGGTCACGCTGGCCATCGCCCAGCCCGCCGTGGCGCCGATGGTGGTCGCGGCCCCGCGGATCCCGATCGCCCGCCACATCGCCGCCTCGTCGCGGTCGACGTCGGCGGAGCCCACCTGCGGGCTGACGGCCAATGCGGCGGCCGGTAGCGCGTCGGTCAGCATGTTGACCAACAGCATCTGGCGGGCATTGAGCACCGAACGCCCGGTCAGGATGGTGGTCAGCAGGGCGAAGCACACCTCCCCGAGGTTGCCGCCCAACAGCATCGACACCGCCGATTGCACCCGCCGCCACAGCTGCTCGCCCTCGTCGAGGGCGTCGAGCAGCCCCTCGATCCGCTCATCGAGCAAGACCACGTCGGCCGCCGTGCGGGCCGCGTCGCTGCCACGCGCCGCCACGCCGATGCCCACGCTGGCCGCCCGGATCGCGGCGGCGTCGTTGACGCCGTCGCCGACCATCGCGGTCACCAGCCCGGCCCGCTCGAGGGTCTGCACGACGCCGATCTTGTGCTCCGGCGTCATCCGCGCGAAGACCACCCGCGACGCCGCCGCGGCGGCCCGCCCGTCGGCGGACAGCGCCTCCCAGTCGCTGCCGGTCATCACCTGATCGGCCGTGACGTCGAGGCCCATCTCCTGGGCGATCACGGCCGCTGTCGCCGGGTGATCACCCGTGATCAACCGGACGCCGATGCCGCGCTCGTCGAGTTCCTTCAGCACCGCGCGGGCGGCGGGCCGCGGGGTGTCGGCGAGCCCGAGCAGGCCGATCGGGGTGAGCCCGGAGGCGCACAAGGCCTCCAGGCGGTCGGGATCGGCCGCCGCGGCCGCCGCGTCGTCGGAGCTGAGTTCCCGCTCGGCCACCGCCAGCACCCGTAAGCCGTTGGCCGCCATCTCGTCGACCTGCCGCGTCAGGGCGTGGCCGTCGTGCAGCAACGCCGAGGCGAGAACCTCGGGTGAGCCCTTGATGGTCAGCCGGGTGCCGACCAGTGCGGCCGCGAACGGTCGGCCGGACTGGAACGGCAGGAACGCGTCGCGGGTCAGCCGCTGCGGCTCGGAGCCGTCGCCGCGAAGCGCCGGATCGTCGGCGGCCCGCTGTATCGCATCGTCGGTGGCGTGGTCGACACGGTGGCTGTGCCGGGCATAGCTGGTGCTCAACGCCGCATCCAGCACGACACCGGGGGGGTGGCCCGTCATCGGGCGCACCGCCTTGACCTTCAGCCGGTTTTCGCTCAGCGTCCCGGTCTTGTCGAAGCACACCACGTCCAGCCGGGCCAGCGCCTCCACCGAGTGGGGGTTGCGGATCAGCACCGATTCGCCGGTGAGCCGGCGCGCGGCGGCCAGCTGGGCCAGCGTCGCCACCAGCGGCAGGCCCTCGGGGATCGCGGCGACGACGAGGGTGACCGCGCTGGATACCGCCTCGCGCAACCCGGTGCCCCGCGCCATGCTGAGCAGTCCCACCAGGGCGCCGCTGGCCACACTGAACGGCAAGGCCCGGCGGGTGATGTGCCGCAACTGCCGCTGCAGCCCGATCTCCTGCAGTTTCCTGGGCGCCATCGCCAGCGCCCGGCGCATCTCCGACCGCGATCCCACGGCGGTCACCACGGCCACCGCCGTGCCCGCGACCACCGTCGTGCCGGCGTAGAGCATGCAGGTCCGTTCGGCCAGCGGGGCTCCCGGCGTGGGTTCGGTCTGCTTGGCCACCGGCAGCGATTCGCCGGTCAGCGTCGACTCGTCGACCTCCACGTTCGAGGCGTGCAGCAGTCGGGCGTCCGCGGGGACCACCTCGTCGGCGTGGACTTCGATGATGTCGCCCAGCCGCAGCCGCTTGGTCGGCACCTTCTCGCGGCGCTGCGCGTCCAGCGGGCCCACCCGCCGCCTCGCCGGCGGATCCTGCACGGCCAGCAGGCGATCCAGGGTGCGTTCGGCGTGCAGCTGCTGCTCGGCCGACAAGGCGGCGTTGACCAACAGCACGCTGCCGACCAGCACCGCGTCCAGCGGGGAGCCGAGCAGCGCGCTGGCCGCCGCACCGGTGGCCAGCAGCGGGGTGATCGGGTCCGCCAGGTCACCGCGCATCTCGTCGAAGAAATCGCGGATGGTCCCCCACGACGCCGCGCCCGCGTCGTGCAGCGCGCGAACCGGCGGCACCTGCTGCCACCACGCGGCCGCCTCCTCGCGGGCCTCGTCGTCGGTGGGGCGGGGCAACAGCCGCTGCACCTCGGCGACCGGCAACGCGTGCCAGTCGTGGCTGGTTTCGGGCTCCGGCAGCGGATCCCGGAGGGTCTTGACGGCCGCCCGGTACCCGAACCACAGGCTGGCCGCCATGCCGACATTGACGGAGGCCGAACTGCGCCCGGGCACACCGGGAATTAGCATCAACGCGCCGATCGCCGACGCGGAGGCGGACAACCGGACGGCACCGTCGGTGGCCGCGCGCGCGGCGGGCAGCGCGTGCAACAGGCGCCAGGCCCCCGTCAAGTCGTTCGCGATCACGTCGGCCGCCCAGGGCGGGGAATGTCCCGGCCGCAGCAGGCCGATCGTCACGTCGGAGCGGTGGGCGGCCCGCATGTCCGACGTCGTCAGCAGCGCCACGGTGTTCCCCGCGGCCTTCAGCTCCGCCACGGCCGCCGCCACCGCGTGGTCGATCGATCCGCCCGGCTCGGCTGCGGGATAAAGCTGGTCGAAACCCTGTGCCAGGGAGCGCAATCCGTCGTCGTCGAGGGAATAGACGCGCGGTTGTGACCGCCGCGCCTCGGTGAGCACCGCCGCCGCGAGCGGATCCCGGACCGGGCTGATGAGCGCCTCGCCGACGTTGCCCGCCCCGGCGATGTCGGCCAGTCGGTGCCATCCGGGCTGCAGACCGTCGTTGTCGAGTGCGGCGCGAACCGCTTCCCAGGCGCGGGCGCGTGCGGAATTCTCCACTCCGAGCACGCGACTGACCGTCAGTTCGTCGGTGTACAGCGCTCGGGGGTCGACCATGATCGCGTCAATCCGGTCCAGCGTCCGCAACACCCGGGGGCGCAGCACCAACGCGTCGTGGCGGCTGGACAGGCCGCGGTTCATCGTGCAGCCGAACGCTTCCCGCACGGTGCGCAAGGGTTTGGGGACGGCGGCCAGCGCGGCGGCGCCGGCCGCGTCGGGGTTGCGGGTGAGCAGGCCGACCGCGGCGGCGACGCCGACGCCGGCCAGGCCGGCGCGGTTGGCGTAGCGTTCCGCGAGCCCGTCCGGCGGAGCCGGGTTGCCGACGGGGGCCGGGGTGGCGTCGTCGGACACCGGCCGGTCGGCCAACCCGGGCTCGTGCCGGACCCAGGCCAGCCTGCCGTTCCACGCCTCTGCCGCCAGCATGGTGCGGGTGGCGGCCTCGGCGGCCGCCGCCGTGGGCGACAGCGTCAGCGCCGCGGAGGTGGCGTTGACGATGCCGAACAGCACATCGGTGCCGTCGGGCCCGAGGCGTCGCTCCAACTCGCGGCGCAGCCGCGGCAGGTGGTCGGCCACGGTCGGCGGCACGGCCACCAGGTCGGGGAGCCGGGGCAGCCGCAGCAGACTGCCGGTCAACGAAAGGCCAAGGCCCACCGAGGCGGCCGTGGCCGCCACCATCCGGCCCATCAGCAGCGCGTCGTCGCCCGGGAGGCTGGCCGGCAGGGCCCTGCCCGCGCGCCTTCCGCCGCGTCGTTCCGCGTCGGCGACGCTCCGGCACAGCGCGGCCGCCGAGGGCCCATCGTCGGCCACGGTCACCACCACCCGCGCCAGCGCGCGGTTGAGGTAGGCCTGGCGCACCCCGGGCATCGCCCGGACGGCCGCCAACACGTCGGTGGCGATCGCCGGTCCGTGTGTGCCGTCGAGGCCGCGCACCTCGATCCAGCGCCTCGGCCCGTTGCCGCTGACGCGCCGGGCCGGCGGGCCACCCACCGCCTCGATCACCGCGCCCGCCGCGGCACGGGTCAGTGCGGGAACGTCCGGGGTGGCCTGCACCAGGGACCGGCCCACGCTCGCCGCGACATGCCCGCCCAGCAGGGCGGTGCCGGCCGCCAGCTCGGTGCCGACCGCGGCGACGCGCAACGGCGCCGTCAGCAAGCCCAGGCCGGGCAGGCTGCGTCGTGTGCTCACCGTGTTCTCCGGGCTCGGGTGGTGTGTGTCTACAGGTCGCCCCGGTGCGGCAAGGGTGACAGCGGCAGCTTAACGGGCGGTAACGCGCGCGGGAAAAGTCATTCAGGCCCTTTTCGGGGGGCTTTCGTCCCTTGTCAAATGCTCTCGCGTTGGCCACCGTTGCGCTATGCGAAGCGTATATCACCGCCAGCTGGCCGAGTTGACCGTCCAGCTCGGCGAGATGTGCGGCCTGGCCAACGAAGCCATGCGGCGCGCCACCGACGCCCTGTTGGAGGCCGACCTCGACGCAGCCGAACAGGTTATCCGTGAGCACGACCGCATGGTGGCGCTGCGGGCGGAAACCGAACGAGAAGCGTTCGCCCTGCTGGCGCTGCAACAACCGGTCGCCGGTGAGTTGCGGGCGATTTTCAGCGCCATCCAGATCATCACCGACATCGAACGCATGGGCGCGTTGGCGGTGCACATCGCCAAGATCGCCCGGCGCGAACACCCGAACCGGATACTTCCCGACGACCTCCGCGCGTGCTTCGCCGACATGGCTGGGGTGGCAATCGCCTTGGGCGACAGCGCAAAACAGGTGCTGATCTCCCGCGACCCACAGCAGGCCGCCCGACTTCGCGAACAGGACGACGCGATGGACCAGCTGTACCGGAACTTGTTCAGCACGCTGCTGGACGAGGACTGGCGGGACAACATTCCCCTCGCCGTGGACGCGGCGTTGCTGGGCCGCTTCTACGAGCGCTTCGCCGACCATGCCGTGGAGGTCGGCCGCCGCGTCGTATTCATCGTCAGCGGCAATCTGCCCACGCCGGACGAGATCTCGACCTACTGAGCGGCGCCGGTCGGGCCGGGCTGGGAAGATAACGTCGTGCAGGGCACACCGGACATTCAAGGCCGCGTCTGGCGCCACGGTAAGCCGCAGGAAGACTTCACGTTCGACGACATCTCGGGATACCTGCGCGAGCCCGACACCCTGGTCTGGGTGGACCTGTGCGCCCCGGACCACGACGCGTTGTGCGACCTGGCGGCCGAACTCGGCCTCAACACGTGGGCGGTCGAAGACGCCTTGGCGGCGGCAGAACGGGTGAAGGCCACCGCGTACGAGACGCACACCTTCTTCACCGTCTACGCCGTTCGGGTTGCGGCCAAAGGTGCCGACGAGCCGCGGCGAACGCTGTCCATGCCCGGATTTCGGCCTTCGTGCTTCCCCGCGGATTGATCACGGTGCGCCTGACTCCGGACTTCGACGTCGCCGCGGTCACGCGGCGCTGGGAGGAGATCGGCGCCCAGCAGTACGGTGTGGGCGCCCTGGTGCACGGGTTGCTCGACGTCGTGGTGGACAGCCACTTCGCCGCGGTGGAGGCCCTGGACGACTGCGTCGAAGACATCGAAGACGAGCTGTTCGACGGCACGCCGCGCCAGGCGAGCTTTCAGCGCCGGACATTCCAGATGAGACGGGACCTGGTGGCGCTGCGGCGGGTGGCGCTGCCGATGCGCGAGGTCGTCAACTCGATCCAGCACCACCGCCACGAGGTCGGCACCGTCCCAGAACTGGACCCGTTGTACGCCGACCTGTATGACCACGTGCTTCGCGTGTCGGAATGGACAGAGTCGTTGCGCGACATGGTCACAACCATTTTCGAGACCAACCTGTCCCTTCAGGACGCCCGGCTGAACACCATCATGAAGAAGCTGACCGGGTGGGCGGCCATCATCGCCGTCCCCACCGCGATCACCGGGTTCTACGGCCAGAACGTCCCCTACCCGGGCTTCGGCCACGTCGCCGGCTTCCTTGCCAGTACCAGCCTGATATTCGTCCTGATGGTGGTGATCTACGTGATGTTCAAACGACGGGACTGGCTATGACCGCTGACCTGCTACCGGATACCGCGGCCCCGAACACGGCGCTGGTCGCCGCCGCCCCCGTCGACGACGTGCTGCGCCGGCTGGACAGCTCGGCCGCCGGGTTGTCCAGCGCGGAGGCCGCCGCCCGGCTCACGCGCCACGGACCCAACGCCGTGCGCACCCATCACGTCAATGTCCTTGCGGTGCTGGGTCGTCAACTGCGCAATGCGGTGCTCATCCTGTTGGCCGGTACCGCGATCGTCTCGTACTTCCTGGGCGACAGCATGCAGGCCGTCATCATCGGCATCATCCTGGCGGCCAGCATCGGCCTCGGTTTCATCAACGAATACCGCGCCGAGCGGGCCGCCGCCGACCTGCATGCGAGCGTGCATCACAACGCGCTGGTGCGCCGCGACGGCGAGTTCGTCGCGCTCGCGGTCACCGCGCTCGTACCGGGCGACGTGATTCGGCTGTCGCTGGGGGAGGCCGTGCCGGCCGATGTGCGGCTGATAGAGGTCAGCGGTCTGGAATGCAACGAAAGCATCCTGACCGGGGAATCGACCGGATCGGAGAAATCGCCGGATCCGGTGCCGCCCGGGACCGACCTGGCCGACGCGACCGACCTGGCCTTCATGGGCACCATCGTCAGCGCCGGCGAGGGCACCGGAGTCGTGTACGCGACCGGAAGAAACGCCGAATTCGGGCGAATCGCTTCGGGTTTGGACGAACGCCAGCCCGAGACCAGCTTCCAGGTGGGGCTGCGCCGGTTCTCCTACCTGCTGCTGCAAGTCGCCGCCGCGCTGATGGTGATCATCTTGGTCAGCAATCTGCTGTTGTCCAAGCCGATCATCGACTCCGTGCTGTTCTCGCTGGCGATCGCGGTCGGGATCACGCCGCAGCTGCTGCCCGCCGTCGTCAGCACCGGCCTGGCGACCGGGTCACGGCAGCTCGCCAAGGCGAAGGTGCTCGTCAAGCGGTTGGTGTGCATCGAGGACCTCGGCGATATCGACATCCTGATCACCGACAAGACCGGAACCCTGACCGAAGGCCGGATCCGTTTGGTGGAGTCGTGCGATCCCGCCGGTGCGCACAGCGACTCGGTCCGGCGACTGGGACTGCTGGCCTCGGACGTGGACCCGGAAACCGCTGGCGCCAGCGCCAATCCGCTCGACGCCGCGCTCTGGGAGTCCCCGCAGGCGCGGGAATTGGTGGCCGGTGCCGCGCACCGGGTGGCAATTCTGCCGTTCGACCATGAACGTCGGGCGACGTCGGTGTTGGTCGATGACGACGGCAACCGGGTGCTGGTGGTCAAAGGGGCGCCCGAGCAGGTGCTGGCCCAATGCCGAGCCATCCCGCCGGCGGCGGAGGACACCCTCGCGGCGTTGTTCGCCGCCGGGCGCCGGGTGGTGGCCGTGGCCACCAAATCGGCGCCGGGGATGACGACGCTCACCCGGGCGGACGAATACGGGCTGTCGCTCGCGGGGTTCCTAGTTTTCGCCGACGAACCCAAAATCGCTGCACGCCAATCGCTGGCCGAGCTGGCCGACCTGGGCATCGAGCTGAAGATCGCCACCGGGGACAATCCTCGGGTCGCCGAAAAAGTGTGCGGCGACCTGGGTTTGGTTTCGAAGGGCACCATCACCGGCGCGCAGCTGGACGCGTTGGACGACGACGCGTTCGTCGACATCGCGCAAAACCACACCATTTTCGCGCGCATCTCCCCCGAGCAGAAGGCACGGCTGATCACCGCGCTGCGGCGCAAGGGGCGATCGGTCGGCTTCCTGGGTGACGGGGTCAACGACGCGCTGGCGTTGCACGCCGCCGATGTGGGGATCTCGGTCGACAGCGCCACCGACGTGGCCAAGGACGCGGCCGACGTGGTGCTTTTAGAAAAGGACCTCGGTGTGTTGGCCACCGGGGTGGCCGAGGGCCGGCGCATCTTCGCCAACACCATCAAGTACGTGCTGATGGGCACGTCGAGCAATTTCGGGAACATGTTCAGCGCCGCGGCCGCATCCGCTCTGTTGCCGTTCCTGCCGATGCTGCCCAGCCAGATCCTGCTGAACAACCTACTCTACGACACCTCGCAGCTGGCGATCCCGACCGACCGGGTCGACGCGGCGCAGTTGCAGGCGCCCTCGCATTGGAACGTCGCGTTCATCCGCCGGTTCATGCTGATCTTCGGCCCGATCAGTTCGCTGTTCGACTTCCTGACGTTCGGGTTGATGCTGGGCGTGCTGCACGCCGGCGCGATCGAGTTCCGGACCGGGTGGTTCGTGGAATCGCTCGCGACGCAGACGCTGATCATCTTCGTCATTCGCACCCGCATGGTGCCGTTCTTTCGCAGCAGGGCCAGCGTGTTGCTCACCGTCACCAGCCTCACCGTGGTCGCCGTCGGTGCCGGGCTCACGATCTCGCCGCTGGCCCGCACCCTGGGCTTCACGCCGCTGCCGTGGCAGTTCTTCGCCGTGCTGGGCGCCTTCGTCGTCAGCTATCTGGTCCTGGTGGAGCTGGGCAAGCTGCTCTTCTACAGCGAGCCGATGCACCTCAACGGGCAGCCGCACCGCACCCGCGGAAGCGCGTATCGCATCCGGCGCCGTGCGGCGCGCTACCACTACATCGAGCGGCGGATGCGGAGGCGGAACGCAGCTTAGCGCTCGACCTGGAGGGTCGGCGGATCGGAAAGGCCTTGCTGGATTCCCCGGTCGACCTTGTCGATCATGGTCGTGCTGCCCGCCGGAGCCGTCTCCTGGCAGGCGCAGCTGAGGGTACTGAAGGGGCTTGGGTCGGCGTTCGCCGATGCTGCCGACCAACTTGCAGCGCCGAGAATGAGTGCAACGCCGACCAAAAGTCTAGGAATCATTTGGCCTTCGAGTTCTCGAAATTGGATCGCCACCAATTTTACCGGCGCGCGTGTCACGAGCCTGTCAACTAGCTGTTAACTTTCAGCCGTGGCTGCCGTATTTCGGGCAGTACGCGCGGATGCTGACCCCGACGAAGTAGCCGGCGTGGTAGCCATCGAGGTGGCTGTTGTTCATGACGTCGTTTGCCACCTGTTCCGGCGCTTGGCCGGAATCGAGTTCCTGGCACACCAAGTGACCGGATCGGATCGCCGTCTCGGGAGATTCGTAGTTGATGCCCTTGGCCGTCAGCGCCGCCAGGAAAGCGTCATCGGTGGCGGTGGCGTGGGCGGTCGCTGTCGGTCCCAGGAGCCCCAGCAGTCCGACCGCCGGGACGACACCGGCAGCCGACAACAACAGCGCCAGGCTGGGGTTGCGGATCTGGGTCCTTGTCATTTCTGATACTCCCGTGACATCGAAGTGCCATTGCTCGCTGACAGCGGGGACTGCCCGAATAGTTGCACGTTGCGGTGTCGCACGGTGCAGCATCGATCATATTGCGACCATCGCCACACCCCGTTTTGCTGCGGCCCCGATCCCGTCGGTGCACTGACGGGATGCCGCACGTGCGTTGGTTGGCGCTGGCCGTCGTGGCGGTGTGCTTGGCGGCCTGTGGTGTGCGGCATGTGTCGGCGGCCAGCGCTCGAGATGCCTCCGGGACGTTCCGTTCCGGCGGCATGGACCGAACCTACCTGCTGCACGTGCCGCCGGGTAGCCCGGTGGGCCTGGTGCTGAGCCTGCACGGCGGCGGCGGCACCGGGAAGGGGCAGCGGGGCCTCACGGGGTTCGACACGGTCGCCGATGCCCACGACCTGCTGGTGGTTTATCCCGACGGTTACGACAAGAGCTGGGCCGACGGGCGGGGCGCGTCGCCGGCGGATCGCCGGCATGTCGACGATGTCGGCTTCCTGGTGGGGTTGGTGGGCAAGCTGCAGAACGACTACGGCATCGCCCCGGGACATGTCTTCGTCACGGGAATGTCCAACGGCGGCTTCATGTCCAACCGGCTGGCGTGTGACCGCGCCGACGTGTTCGCGGCTGCCGCGCCGGTGGCGGGCACCCTGGGCGTGGGCGTGGCGTGCAATCCGTCGCGGCCCGTGTCGGTGTGGGAGGCGCACGGCACCGCCGACCCGCTGGTGCCGTTCAACGGCGGTGTCGTGCGCGGCCGCGGCGGGGTGAGCCACTCCATCTCCGCCGGCGCCATGGTGGACAAGTGGCGCGCCGCCGACGGCTGCCAGGGCGATCCGGCGGTGCAGGCGCTGCCCAATGTCGGGGACGGCACCGTCGTGCACCGCTTCGACTCCCCGGCGTGTGCGGCGTCCACCGAGGTGACCTTCTACCGGATCGACAGCGGCGGGCACACCTGGCCGGGCGGGAGGCAATACCTGCCCAAGGCGATCATCGGCCCCACCACCCGCTCGCTCGACGGGTCGGAGGCGATCGCGGAGTTCTTCCTGGCGCACGCTCGCGACTAGGGGCGATCGCGAGGGCGCGTTGGGGGCACCTCCGGCTTGCGCGGGACCGGGCGCTGCGGGTCGCCACCGTCGGACTAGCCACGTCAGCGCTGACACGACGGGCACCAGTAGGTGACCCGTTCGCCGGTGCCGGCGTAGCAGATGCGGGTGCCGCAACGCCGGCAACTCTGCCCGCCCCGCCCGTAGACCCACAGCTGCCGCCCCCTCCGGGTGTCGCCCGTGGTGCATCGGTTCCAACGGAATCGGTTCTGCCACAACATTTCTCGTGCGCGGGACACCAGCCGGTGCGGGTCGGCGACCGCGCTCACCGGCGCGGTGGGCAGATGCCCGCTGACGAAACACAGCTCGTTGCAGTAGACATTGCCGATGCCGGCCAGCACCCGCTGGTCGAGCAGCGCCTGGCCCAGGGGCCGGTCCGGCTGGGCCGCCAGGTTTGCGGCGGCCAGCGCGGGGTCCCAGTCTGGGCCCAGCAGGTCCGGCCCCAGGTGGGCGACGGCGTCCCCGTCGCGGTCGCGGTCGAGGATCTCCAGGACGCCGAGGTCCACGCCGACGGCGCGGACGGAGCCGGCTTCCAGGACGATGCGGGCCCGGTGGTCGACCCGGACCGGCCGGTCGCCCACCCGCCAGCTGCCGTCCATCTTCAGGTGTGAGTGGATGCTGGCCCGGCCGACCCGGATGAACAGGTGCTTGCCCCGGCTGAGCACCTCGTCGACCGCCTGCCCGGTCAGGTCGACGGTGGCGTACCGCGGGACGCGAACGTCACAGCGCGTCAGGGTGCGGCCGGCCAGGTGCTCGCGCAGGACGGCCGCGGTGTGCCAGACGGTGTCCCCTTCGGGCATGGTGATCGCCGCCTCACCGCAGCCGCAGTCCGCGCGGTGTGCGGGCGAACCCGGCCTCCTGCAACGCGTTCGCCACCCGGGTCGGCCCATCCTGGGGCTGCAGCGCCGGCACCCCGTCGATGCGTTCCACCAGGATCGACGCGACGCGCCGGGAGGCGACCAGGTCGGCCAGCGCCGCGGCCGCCGCGTGGTGGGACGCCGGGTCGTCGCCGAAGGTGAGCAGTGACCGCCCGCCGCGCTCCAGGAACCAGGCCAGGTGGCCGTCCACCAGGACGACGAGCGCGCCGGCCTTGCGGCCCGGCCGCGCCCCGGCGGCCTCGGCGCCGGAGGCGGGCCACGGTAGCGCGGCGCCGTACGGGTTGGCCGGGTCGGCGGCGGCCAGCGCCACGGCCCGGTATTGCGGGCGCTCGGGATCGATGCCGTCGCTGTAGCTGCGCAGCCGGTCGACGGTCGACGCGACGGCGAACTGGGCGCCGCCCAGCGACTCGACGAAGTACCCGCGTTGGCACCGGCCGGCTTCCTCGAAGCCGCTCAGCACCTTGTAGAGCGTGGCGAACCCGCCGGTGACGCCCTCGGCCGCTACCGCGCCGCGGGTGAGCACGCCGTGGCGGCCCAACAGCAACTCCGCCTGGTAGTGGGAGCGCACCGTGGAATCGGGCTCGGGCGCCGGCAGGGCCGACCAGCGGCCGGCCACGGTCGGGTCGGCCGGGCGCGTTTGCGCGTGCGCGACGCTGTAGCGGCTCAGGCGCGGCGGCCGGTGCGACCGGTGCGCCGGGGCGGAGCGTTTGCGGCTGCCCGCGCCGCCGAGCACGGCGCGCACCGGCGCGAACGTGTCACCGGTGACGCGGCCGGCCCAGATCAGTTCCCAGAGCGCGGCTTTCAGCTCCCCCTCGGGGATTCCGCTCTGGGCCAGCTGACGGAAGAAGTACGCGCCGCCGCCGGCCAGGGTGTCCAGAATCGCGCGATGGGCGTCGGTTTCGTCGATCTCGGCGGGCGCGGCCAGGCCGGCCAGCGTCAACGGCGCGGAATCGCCCACGTGCAGCGCGACCCAGCCGTCGCCGGCCGAAATCGACCCCGCGCCCGACCAGGTCACCTCGCCGGTGGCGAGCAGCTCGTCGAGCATGGCGGGGGAGTAGTCCCGGACCCGGGGGCCCAGGATCAGCGGTTCGAGCGCCGACGCCGGCAAGCGGACACCGGCCAGCTGGTCGACCACCGACATCAGCCCGTCCAGCCCCGAGTGGGCGGGCGAACCGGGGGAGGCCACCCCGTGCCAGGCCGGCAAAAACCGCCCGTACGCGGCGGTGCTCACCGGTTCGACCTGCGCCCGCAGCGCCGCCAGCGAGCGCCGCCGCAAGACGCGCAACACGTCGGCGTCGCACCACTGTTCGCCGCCGGTCGCGCCGGAGACCCCGGATGCCGCCGCGGCGACGAAATCACCGCGCACCAGCCGGCCTTGAGAACTGGACGGGTCGGCCAGCCGGCCCAGCACGTCGGCCGTCACCCGCAGCCCCAGCCCGAACCGGGCGGCGGCCTCGGCCGTGGTGAACGGCGTGTGGGTGCGCGCGTAGCGGCCCAGCAGCTCGCCCAGCGGGTCGGCCACCGCCTCGGTGAACGCGGCCGGCACACCCAGCGGAACCGGCGCGCCCACCCCGTCGCGCAGCCGCCCGATGTCCTCGACGGCCACCCACCAGCTGCGGCCGGCGAACGACACGTTCAGCACCCGCCGGGCCGCGAGCAGGCCCTCGAGCCAGCCGCCCACCTCGGCCCCGCCGGCCCGGGCGGCGATCTCGTCCTCGGTCATCGGGCCCAGCAGCCGCAGCAGGTCCGCCACCCCTTCGGCGTCCCGCGCGGCCCGGTCCTGCGTCAGGTGCTGCAACTGGCGGCCCGTCGCGGCGATCACCTCGACATCGAGTAATTCACGGAGTTCGACCCGGCCCAGCAGCTCGGCCAGCAGGGTGCTGTCCAGCGACAGCGCGGCGGCCCGGCGCTCGGCCAGCGGCGAGTCGCCCTCGTACATGAACGCGCCGACGTAGCCGAACAGCAGCGACGCCGCGAACGGTGACGGCCGCGGCGTCTCGACCTCGAGCACCCGCACCCTGCGCTGGGCGATGCCGGCCATCAGCGCGGTCAGGGCCGGGACGTCGTAGACGTCCTGCAGGCATTCGCGGACGGTCTCCAGCACCACCGGGAAGTCGGGGTATTTGCGCGCCACTTCCAGCAGCTGGGCGGCCCGCTGGCGCTGCTGCCACAGCGGCGAGCGGCGGCCGGGGTGCCGGCGGGGCAACAGCAGGGCGCGGGCCGCGCACTCGCGGAACCGCGACGCGAACAGCGCCGAGCCGCCCACCTCGGCGGTGACGATCGGGTCGATCTCCTCGGCGTCGAAGACGAAAAGGTCGGCGCCGGGCGGGTTCTCGACGGTGTCGGACGCGAAATCGGAAAAGGTGTCCGGCAGGCGCACCACGATGCCGTCGTCGGAGGCGGTGGGCTTCTCGTCCAGGCCGTAGCGCTCGCGCAGGCGCCGGCCCACCGCCAGCGCCAGCGGCCCGTTCACCCGCAGCCCGTACGGCGAGTGCAGGATCACCCGCCAGTCGCCCAGCTCGTCGCGGAACCGCTCGACCAGCAGGGTGGTGTCGGTGGGGACCACCCCGGCCGCGGTGCGCTGCTCGTCCAGCAGCGCCCACATGTTGTCGGTCGCGTAGGCGTCGAAGCCCAGGCCGGCGCACCGGGCGTCGAACGCCTCGCGGTCCAGCCCGGCCAGCTCGCCGGTGAACGCGCCGAGCGCCGCGCCCAGCTCGGCCGGCCGCCCCACGCCGTCGCCGCGCCAGAACGGCAACCGGGCCGGCTGCCCGGGCGCGGGGATCACCAGCACCCGGTCGTGGGTGATCTCGGTGATCCGCCAGCTGGTGGCGCCCAGCGAGATCACGTCCCCGGGCCGGGATTCGTACACCATCTCTTCTTCGAGTTCGCCCACCCGGGTGGGCTTTTCGGCCTCCGACGCGAGGTACACGGCGAACAGCCCACGGTCGGGGATGGCGCCCCCGGAGGTCACGGCCAGCCGCTGCGCGCCGGGCCGCGCGGTCAGCGTGCCGGAGTCGCGGTCGTAGACCAGCCGCGGACGCAACTCGGCGAACTCGGTGGACGGGTACTTGCCCGACAGCAGGTCGAGGGTGGCCTCGTACACGCTGCGCGGCAGCGTCGCGAACGGGGCGGCCCGGCGCACCGTGTCGAACCAGCGGTCGGCGTCCAACGGCTCCAGCGCGGCGGCCGCCACCGTCTGCTGCGCCAGGATGTCCAGCGGGTTGGCGGGCACCCGCATCGTCTCGATCTCGCCGGCGAGCATGCGCTGCACGGTCACCGCGCAGCCGATCAGGTCGGTGCGGTGCTTGGGGAACAGCACGCCCTGCGACACCTCGCCGACCTGGTGGCCGGCCCGCCCGATGCGCTGCAGGCCGCTGGCCACCGAGGGCGGCGCCTCGACCTGGATCACCAGGTCGACCGCGCCCATGTCGATGCCCAGCTCCAGGCTCGACGTGGCCACCACCGCCTTGAGCAGCCCGCGCTTGAGGTCCTCCTCGACCAGGGCGCGCTGCTCCTTGCTGACCGAACCGTGGTGCGCGCGCGCCAGCAGCGGCTCGGCGCCGTAGGTCTGGCCGCTGCCCATGATGTGTGCGGGCGCGCCGCCGGGCACCCCGCGGTTGGCGTCCGGCGTCAGCGCGATGCCGCAGCGTTCGGCGTGGATCTCGTTGAGCCGCGCGGTCAGCCGCTCGGCGAGCCGCCGCGAATTGGCGAACACGATGGTCGACCGGTGCGCCTCGATCAGGTCGACCAGCCGCGCCTCGACGTCGGGCCAGATGCTGTTGTTGGCCAGGTTGGCCATGTCGGGCACCGGCACCTGCACCGTCAGCTCGACGGTCTTGGCCGCCCGCGGGGCGACCACCCTTGTCCGAGTCGCGGGGCCTCCTCCCGACAGGAACCGGGCGAGCTCTTCGGGTGGGCGCACGGTCGCCGACAGCCCGATGCGCTGCGCGGGCCGGCCCTCCCGCAGGTCGTCGAGCCGCTCCAGCGACAGCGCCAGGTGCGCGCCCCGCTTGCCCGCGGCGATGGCGTGGATCTCGTCGACGATCACCGTCTGCACCCCGGCCAGCGTCTCGCGCGCCGCCGACGTCAGCATCAAGAACAGCGACTCCGGCGTGGTGATCAGGACGTCGGGCGGCCGCGCGATGAGCGTTCGGCGTTCGGCGGGCGGCGTGTCGCCGGAGCGGACGCCGACGCTGATGTCCGGTGGCGGCAGGCCGTGGCGCTCGGCGATGCGGGTGAGGCCCGCCAGCGGGGTGCGCAGGTTGCGCTCGACGTCGACCGCCAGCGCCTTGAGCGGCGACACGTAGAGCACGCGGGTGCCGGCCGGCCGTTCCGCCGAACCGGCGAGAGCGGCCAGGGAGTCAAGGGCCCACAGGAACGCCGCGAGCGTCTTGCCGGATCCGGTCGGCGCGATCACCAGCGTGTTGTCGCCGTCGGCGATGGCGTCCCAGGCCTGGGCCTGCGCGGTGGTGGGACCGGCGAACGTGCTGGTGAACCATTCGCGGGCGGTCGCGCTGAACCGGCCTAACGGGTCGCGGGTGCTCACCTGACCATGGTGCCAAGGCGCACCGACATGCGTGCGGGCTAGCGCGGTTCGATGCGGGCCGTGGCCATCGCGTGGGACAGTTCCGCGGGTATCTCGGGCACCCGTGCGATGGCGTCGAACAGCGAGTGCGCGCAGGCGTCGGCGAGGCGCTCGGCGTTGATCGTGGGGTCGATGATGCGCTGGCGGCACAGCTCGAAGGTGAACGCCAGCCAGCCGTGGCAGATCACCCGTAGGTCCCGCTCGACGTCGGCCTCCAGCTTGGCGCCCGAGATGTTGGCCACCAGGTCGTGGATCCGGCTCATGATGTGCTCGAGCTGGCGGTTCTTGGCTTCGTCGTCGACGCCCAGCAGAACCGGGTCGGACCGGCCCAGGCCGACGTAGGCGGCCCACGCGGCCTCCGGGTTCTGCTCGTGGTAGGCCATGTACGCCATGACCCCCATCCGCACCTCTTCGTACATGGTCAGGCCGCTGGCGTCGTCCATGTTGGTGGTCTCGTAGAGCCGGTCGGCCTCGTCCTTGACCACCGCGGCGAAGAAGGCGCGCTTGTCGGGGAAGTAGTGATACATCAGCGCCCGGGACACTCCGGCGCGCTCGGCGATCTCGTCGATCCGCACCTCGTCGTAGGGTCGCTTTCCGAAGACTTCTGCCCCCAAAGCGAGCAGCTCAGCGCGTCGATCCTCGGGGGATAACCGCCTTCGGGCTGTCGGCATGTGAGAGATAGTACTCATCGGTGCTGAGACACCAATGAGTTTGTGTCTATCCGGCGTTCACGCCCCGTGCCAGCGGTGATTCATAGGTGTAATTGACGGTGTTGTCAGTGGCGCGGCACCCGGAGCCGCCCGCCCGTCGGACCGGATTCCGGCCCACCGCGCGACCCGGGCGGTTTACCGGTTTTTCCGTTGGGTATGTGTTCCCGTGCGCACACCGCTGGTGCCGGCGCGATCGGGGTCCGAAGATCGTCGGCCATTAGCCGTCGCGCGGTAACCATTGCGACGCGGCAAACGATGAACAAGACAATGATCGGGTGGGGCACAACCACGTGGGGGACATGAGGGGCGCGGATGCACAAAGCGGATGAGCGGTCGGGTGGTGATCGCTTGGGACAGGAGGACGGCGAGGTGCGCGCGGCCGTCCGGTTCGCGGTGTTGGTCGCGGCCGCGGCGGTCGGCTTCCTGGTCATGGCCGCGCTGTGGGTCAGCACCTGCCCGGGCAACAGCGTGGACACCGTGGCCTGCGGCGCTCCGCAGCGCACTTTGCTGGCGCTGGGTGGGCCGCTGATCCTGCTGGCTGGCGGGCTCTGGGCATTCCTGCGCACCTACCGCGTGTGGAAGGCGCAGGGCACCTGGTGGGGATGGCACGGCGCGGGCTGGTTCCTGTTCACGCTGATGGTGTTCATGGGGGCCCTCGGCGTGGCCCCGATCGCCGGCCAGTCGCTGGCCCTCTGAGGAGGGTCTCGCCAAAACCCTTCCGGGGGATCTACCGTTGAAGGTGCAACCCGTATTGAGCTGCGCACAAGTCACGAAGTTTCCACTAGGAGCAGCCATGGGAGACACCTTTCATGACCCCGTCGACCACCTGAGGACCACGCGGCCGCTTGCCGGCGAATCGTTGATCGACGTGTTGCACTGGCCCGGCTATTTGCTGGTGATGGGGGGCGTGATCGGGGCTAGCGGGAGCCTGGCGGCCTTCGGCACCGGACATCATCACGAGGGCATGACCGCCGGCGTGCTCGCCATCATCGCCGCGGTCCTGGGACTGGTGTGGGTGGCGATAGAACACTGGCGGATCCGCCGGCTCGCGGATCGCTGGTACGCCGAACACCCCGAGGCACACCGCCAGCGGCCCGCCAGCTAGGGGCACGCACGCCGCGCTCCGGCCAAGCGGCGAATCATTTTTCGGGGAAGCGGGTGTGGGGGGTTACCGGCCCCGTGGAGTGGGTATCAGGTGTGCACCATGATGAGTGCCGGAAAGGTTGCGTCAGCGTGGTCATCCCATCATGGGGGACACGATCACGAGGACGCCGACGTAGATGCTTACCGCCAGAATCACGAACACGGCCAGCGCGATCCCGGCTGCTACCGCCGCGCGCTCGAGCGGTCGCGCCCGAACCGCTTCGCTGGCCTTTGGACCCTCCATACTGGGCCCAATACCCGGCGGCAAACGTGACTAATCGACTCGAACGTACGGTCCACGGCGGTGTGCGGGGCGGTAGTAATGTCAGTCAAACGTTGCCGGGAGACCAGATGAACGATGCGGGATTGCGCACCAGCAAGCGTCAGCGCGGCCATCGCGCCGTCGAACTGCACGTCGCGGCGCGCCTGGAGAACCTCGCGATGCTGCGGACGCTGGTCGGTGCGATCGGCACCTTCGAGGATCTGGACTTCGATGCCGTTGCGGATCTGCGGCTCGCGGTCGACGAGGTGTGCACCCGGTTGATCCGCTGCGCCACCCCCGACGCCGTCCTGGTGGTGGTGGTCGACCCGCAGGACGACCAACTGGTGGTGGAGGCGTCGGCGGCGTGCGACACCCATGACGTGGTGGCGCCCGGCAGCTTCAGCTGGCACGTGCTGACGTCGCTGGCCGACGACGTCCAGACATTCCACGATGGTCGTGAACCCAACCAAACCGGCAGTGTCTTCGGTATCACGCTGACGGCGCGACGGGCGGCCTCCAGCAGGTGACACCACCAGCTGCCGGCGGTTCGGTCTCGCGCCCGAACGAGTACGCCGACGTCCCGGACATGTTCCGTGAGTTGGCGACCGTGCCCGCCGACTCGATGGAATTCCAGCGTCAACGGGACAAGATCGTCGAGCGTTGCCTGCCCCTGGCAGACCACATCGCCCGCCGGTTCGAGGGACGCGGCGAACCGCGCGACGACCTCGTCCAGGTGGCGCGGGTGGGACTGGTGAACGCGGTGGTCCGCTTCGACGTGGAGACCGGCTCCGACTTCGTGTCGTTCGCGGTGCCCACGATCATGGGCGAGGTTCGCCGGCACTTCCGCGACAACAGCTGGTCGGTCAAGGTGCCACGGCGCCTCAAGGAACTGCATCTGCGCCTGGGCACCGCCACCGCCGATCTGTCGCAGCGGCTCGGCCGGGCGCCCACCGCGACCGAACTCGCCGCCGAACTCGGCATGGACCGCGAGGAGGTGGTGGAGGGCCTGGTGGCGGGCAGCTCGTACAACACCCTGTCCATCGACAGCGGAGGCGGCAGCGACGAGGACGAAGCCCGCGCCATCGCCGACACGCTGGGCGACGTGGACACCGGCCTGGACCGGATCGAGGACCAGGAGTCGCTGCGCCCGCTGCTCGAGGCGCTGCCCGAACGGGAACGAACGGTGTTGGTGCTCAGGTTCTTCGAGTCGATGACGCAGACACAGATCGCCGAACGGGTCGGCATCTCCCAGATGCACGTCTCCCGGCTGCTGGCGAAGTCGCTAACGCGGCTGCGCGACCAATTGCAGTAGGGACAGAAGCTGTTCGCCTTCCGCGCGCAGCGGTTCCAGGAGCGGCTCGGCCGACGGCGTCGTCACGGGCAGGGTGCCGTCGGGGTCGCAGATGCGTAGCAGCCGCGACACCGCCGGGCTGGGCGCCATGGCCCAGTCCACCTGGGCGCCCGAGCACCCGACGTTGATCCGGTGCAGGGCCGAAAAGCCGGCCGTGCCAATGAATTTCAGCCCGCGAAGATCCAGGATCATGCGCGGCGAACGACCGGTGACCTGTCGGACGTAGGCCGCAAGCTGGTCGGCGTTGGCGGCGTCGAGCTCACCGTCCACCGTGATCAGCGTGCCCGACGAGTCCCAGCGCGCGGTGAACTGTGCCGCGCGGCTGTGTTGCCAAGATTGGGCCACAGACATTACTGACTCCATCCGTAGAGGCGGATGTGCTGCGGAAGGTGCCAGGCGTGTACTGAACCGAAAAGTACAGAGAGTTCGTCTTCCCGCGCCCGTTCATCTGATCCGCACGGCTGTGAACTCAACCTGACCCGAACGCTACCCCCGCCGGACCGGGCCGACAACTGTTTCCCACGAATAGGGTTTCCGCGGGCTATTTGATCTCGGCGAGGACCGTGCCCTGGGTGATGGCGACGCCGGCCTCGACCGCGAGTCCGGTGATCACGCCGTCCTTGTGCGCGGTGACCGGGTTCTCCATCTTCATCGCCTCCAGGACCACCACCAGCTCGCCGACCACGACTTGCTGCCCCTCCTCGACCGCGACCTTGACCACGGTGCCCTGCATGGGCGCGGTCACCGCGTCACCGGAGGCGGCGGCGCCGCCGTGCGCCCCGCGCTTGCGCGGCTTGGGCTTCTTGCGGATGACACCGGCCGGGTCGGCGGCCGAACCGTTCCCCAGCGCCAGGTCACCGGGCAGCGACACCTCGAGCCGGCGGCCGCCGACCTCCACAACCACCTTCTGGCGGGGCCGGGTGTCCTCCTCGTCGAGGGGCTCGCCCCCGGTGAAGGGCTCGATGGTGTTGTTCCACTCGGTCTCGATCCAGCGGGTGTGCACCGAGAAGCCCTCACCGTCGCCGATGAACGCCGGGTCGGACACCACGGCGCGGTGGAACGGGATGACGGTGGCCAGCCCTTCGACGTGGAATTCATCAAGAGCCCGGCGGGCGCGGCGCAGTGCTTCATCTCGGTCAGCGCCGTAGACGATGAGCTTGGCCAGCATCGAGTCGAACTGGCCGCCGATCACCGAGCCGGCCTCGACGCCGGAATCCAGCCGTACGCCCGGGCCGCTGGGGGTGTCGTATCGGGTGACGGGACCGGGGGCCGGCAGGAAGCCGCGTCCGGCGTCCTCGCCGTTGATCCGGAACTCGATGGCGTGGCCGCGCGGCGTCGGATCCTCGGTCAGGTCCAGCTTCTCGCCGTTGGCGATCTTGAACTGCTGCAACACCAAGTCGATGCCCGCGGTCTCCTCGGTGACCGGGTGCTCGACCTGCAGGCGGGTGTTGACCTCCAGGAACGAGATCAGGCCGTCCTGGCCGACCAGGTATTCGACGGTCCCGGCGCCGTAGTAGTGCGCTTCCTTGCAGATGCGCTTGGCCGACTCGTGGATCTCCTTGCGCTGCGCGTCGGTGAGGAACGGCGCGGGCGCCTCCTCGACCAGCTTCTGGAAGCGGCGCTGCAGCGAGCAGTCCCGGGTGCCGGCGACGATCACGTTGCCGTGCTGGTCGGCGATCACCTGCGCCTCGACGTGGCGGGGCTTGTCCAGGTAGCGCTCGACGAAGCACTCGCCGCGGCCGAAGGCGGCGACGGCTTCGCGGACCGCCGACTCGTACAGGTGCGGGATCTCTTCGATGGTGCGCGCGACCTTCATGCCGCGGCCGCCGCCGCCGAAGGCCGCCTTGATGGCGATCGGCACGCCGTACTCCTTGGCGAAGGCGACCACCTCGTCGGCGTCCTTGACGGGGTCCGGGGTGCCCGGCACCAGGGGGGCCTGGGCGCGGGCGGCGATGTGGCGGGCGGTGACCTTGTCACCGAGGTCGCGGATCGACTGGGGGCTGGGGCCGATCCAGATCAGCCCGGCGTCGATGACCGCCTGCGCGAAATCGGCGTTCTCCGAGAGGAAGCCGTAGCCGGGGTGGACGGCGTTGGCGCCCGACTTGGCCGCCGCGTCGAGCAGCTTGCCGAAGTCCAGGTAGGACTCCGCGGAGGTCTGGCCCCCCAGGGCGAAGGCCTCGTCGGCGAGGCGCACGTGCGGCGCGTCGGCGTCGGGCTCGGCGTACACCGCCACGCTGGGCAGGCCCGCGTCGCGGGCCGCCCGGATCACCCGGACAGCGATCTCGCCGCGGTTGGCGACAAGCACTTTGGAGATCCTCGAGCTGGCGTGACTAGCCACTGCGCCTCCTGTTTGGCAGATCTGAAGCGGACGTGTTTCCGCCGTGGGCTTCTTTAAGAGAGTTTCTTACAACTCCTGGGAAGTCTAAGCGCCGCGCCGTCAGGCCGATGAGGCGGTGCCGGTATTTCGACCCGACTCGCGCAGCCGCCGTTTGATGCGGGCGAGCATCGCCGACATGCCGCGCAACCGTAATGGGCTGATCAGCGCGGCCAATCCCAGGTCGGTGTAGAAGTCCTCGGGCACCGCCAGAATGTCGGCCGCGGGCTGCTGGTCGAGGCCGGCGGCCAGGATCGCGGCGAACCCCCGGGTGGTCGGCGCCTCGGCCGGCGCGCTGAAGTGCAACCGCACCCGCTCCGGGTCGCTGGCGTCGACGTGGAGGAACAGCGGGGTCTGGCACTCCGGCACCGGCTCCATGGCCCGCTCTTCCAGCTCGGCGGGCAGGGCGGGCAGTTCGTTGGCGAATTCCAGCAGCAGGGCCAGCTTGTCCTGGCCCTCGACCTCGGCGAAGTCGGACACCACCTCAGCCAGCGGGGCGGGCAGGGTCATCGGGCGGGAACGTCCCCCGGTTCGGTGCCGCCGACGATCGGGGTGCGCACGGTGTTGCCCCATTCCGTCCACGACCCGTCGTAGTTGCGCACGCCGGGCTTGCCCAGCAGGTAGGTGAGCACGAACCAGGTGTGGCTGGACCGCTCGCCGATGCGGCAGTACACGACGGTCTTGTCGTCGGGGGTGATGAAGTCGTAGAGCTCCTCGAGTTCCTCGCGGCTGCGGAATCGCCCGCTCTCGTCGACCGCGTTGGCCCACGGGATGGAGCGGGCGGTCGGGATGTGGCCGCCGCGCAGCACACCTTCCTCGGGGTAGTCGGGCATGTGGGTGCGCTTGCCGGTGTACTCGTCGGGCGAGCGCACGTCGATCAGCGGCTGGCTGCCCAGGGCGGCCAGCACGTCGTCCTTGAAGGCCCGGATGGGTTCGTCGTTGCGCGCGACGACGGGGTAGCCGGTGGAGGTCTTGGTCGGCACGTCCAGCGTCACCTCCCGCCCTTCCCGGAGCCAAAGGTCGCGGCCGCCGTTGAGCAGGCGCACATCGGGGTGGCCGAACAACGTGAAGACCCACAGCGCGTAGGCGGCCCACCAGTTGCTCTTGTCCCCGTAGATGACCACGGTGTCGTCGCGGGCGATGCCCTTGCGGTCCATCAGCTCGGCGAACTGCTCGCCGTTGATGTAGTCGCGGACCCGGGGATCGTTGAGGTCGGTGTGCCAGTCGATCTTCACGGCGCCCGGGATATGGCCGACGTCGTAGAGCAGGACGTCCTCGTCGGATTCGACGATGACCAGGCCGGGGCTGCCCAGGTGGGCGGAGAGCCAGTCGGCGGTGACCAGCCGTTCGGGGTGGGCGTAATCGGTCAGTGTCGGGCTCGGATCGGGGGGTAATGCCACGCGACCGAGCCTACCGCCAGGGGTAACCGGTCACCCAGCGCCGTTGCCCTGCCCGCGGCACATAAACCGTTGCGACGACACGCCGCGGGTCGCAGCGGTTGATGTCTCGTGGAGCGGCCCGGCGCTAGCCCGCCCACAGGGCGGCGACCGACAGGCCGAGGCGGCCCAGCATCGACCGCAGCAGCGGCAGGCTCACGCCGATCACGTTCGACGGGTCGCCGTCGACCCCGTCGATGAACCAGCCGCCCAGCCCGTCGAGGGTGAACCCGCCGGCCACCCGCAGGGGCTCGCCGCTGGCGACGTAGGCCCGCAGGTCCGCGTCCGTCGGCGAGGCGAAACGCACTGTGGTACAGGCGGATTCGGCTTCGCGGCCGGTGATCACGCCGTCGCTCAGCCGCAGCAGGCAATGCCCGGTGTGCAGCCGGCCCGCCCGGCCGGCCATCCCGCGCCACTGGGCCATCGCGGCGTCGGCCGAGCCGGGCTTGCCGCACAGTTCGCCGTCCAGGTGCAGCATCGAATCGCAGCCCAGGACAAGGCAATCCGCGGCGACGGAGCCGTCCAGTTCGCCCGCCACGCGTTCGGCCTTGGCGGCCGCCAGCGCGCACACCACCTCGGCCGGCGGGGCGCCGGGCCCCAGCTCGGCCACAATCGCGTCCTCGTCCACACCGGACACCGCCACCAGCGGATCGACGCCGGCCTGGCGCAGCACCTTCAGGCGGCCCGACGAGGCCGACCCGAGGACCAGGCGGGTCAACGCTTCATGTGTGTCATCTGCTGCATGGTGAGCCGCTGGTAGTTGGACATGGCGAACCGCAGCCGGTCCACCGGCAGGCCCCAGCGGGTGGCCTCGGGCTCGGTGGGCTCGGGGACGCCCCCGCCGACCAGACCCAGCGCGGTGACCAGCGCGGCCACCTCCTCGTCGGTGGGGTGGCCCTTGAGGATGTGGATGTGCGGCTCGTGGGCGGTTTCGGTTGCCTCGGAACCGTTTTCGTCGTTCATCTCGTCGCTCACAGCGGGATGTTCCCGTGCTTCTTGGGGGGCAGGTGCGAGATCTTGCGTTCCAGCAGCCGCAGCGCCGTGCCGATGTAGCCGCGGGTGTGCGACGGCGGGATCACCGCGTCGACGTAGCCGCGCTCGGCGGCGACGTACGGGTTGACCAACGTGTCCTCGTACTCCTGCTGCAGCTCCAGCCGCAGCGCGTCGACGTCCTTGCCCTCCTTGGCCGCCTCCGCGAGCTGCTTGCGGTAGACGAACCCGACGGCGCCGGAGGCGCCCATCACGGCGATCTGCGCGGTCGGCCAGGCGATGTTGACGTCACAGCCCATGTCCTTGGAGCCCATGACGCAGTACGCGCCGCCGTAGGCCTTGCGGGTGATCACGGTGATCTTGGGGACGGTGGCCTCGCCGTAGGCGAACAGCAGCTTGGCGCCGCGGCGGATGATGCCGTTGTACTCCTGGCCGGTGCCCGGCAGGAAGCCCGGGACGTCCACCAGCATGATGATCGGGATGTTGAAGCAGTCGCAGGTCCGCACGAACCGCGCCGCCTTCTCCGAGGCGTTGATGTCCAGGCAGCCGGCGAACTGCGTGGGCTGGTTGGCCACGATGCCCACCGGCCGGCCCTCGATGCGGCCGAATCCGACGATGATGTTGGTGGCGTAGCCGTTCTGGATCTCCAGGAACTCGTCGTCGTCGAGGATGCGGGTGATCACCTCGTGCATGTCGTAGGGCTGGTTGGCCGAGTCGGGGATCAGCGTGTCCAGCTCGAGGTCCTCCTCGGTGAGGTTGTCCTCGATGGCGCCTCCGGGGATGGGCTCGGCGTAGCGGGGCGCGTCGGTGGCGTTGTTGGGCGGCAGGTAGCTCAGCAGGTCGCGCACCCAGTCGAAGGCGTCCTGCTCGCCGGAGGCGACGTAGTGCAGGGTGCCCGACTTGGCCATGTGGGTGTGGGCGCCGCCGAGCTCCTCCATCGTCACGTCCTCGCCGGTGACGGTCTTGATGACGTCCGGCCCGGTGATGAACATCTGGCTGGTCTGGTCGACCATCACCACGAAGTCGGTCAGCGCGGGGGAGTAGACGTGCCCACCGGCGGCGGCGCCCATGATCAGCGAGATCTGCGGGATCACGCCCGAGGCCAGGATGTTGTTCCGGAAGATCTTGCTGTACAGGCCCAGGGAGACGACGCCCTCCTGGATCCGCGCGCCGGCGCCGTCGTTGATGCCGATCAGCGGGCGGCCGGTCTTGAGCGCCAGCTCCTGCACCTTGACGATCTTCTCGCCGTACACCTCGCCGAGGCTGCCGCCGAACACCGTGGCGTCCTGGCTGAAGATGCACACCTCGCGGCCGTCAATGGTGCCGTAGCCGGTGATCACGCCGTCGCCGAGCGGGCGGTTGTTCTCCATGCCGAAGTTCTTGCTGCGGTGCCGCGCCAGGGCGTCGAGCTCGACGAACGAGTCCTCGTCCAGCAGGGCCAGGATGCGCTCGCGGGCGGTCAGCTTGCCCTTGGCGTGCACCTTGTCGACGGCCTCTTCGCCCACCGGGTGCAGCGACTCTTCCCGCCGCTTGTGCAGCTCGGCCAGCTTGCCTGCGGTGGTGTGGATGTCGATGGTGTGCTCGGCGGCCGGCTCCGCGGTGTGGTCCGTAACGCTTGTCATGGGATCCGATGGTATCGGCCGCCGCTGCGGCGCAGTTTTAGGCTGGGCGGTGATGGACACCGATGAGCTCAGGCCACCGCTGGACGCGACCGCATTGCGCGCCGAACTGATCGGGACGGGGCTCGGCTGGCGCCGGCTCGACGTCGTCGAACAGACCGGCTCCACGAACGCCGACCTGCTCGCGCAGGCCGCCTCGGGGGCTGACGTGGCCGGGGCCGTGCTGATCGCCGAGCACCAGACCGCCGGCCGCGGGCGGCACGGCCGCGGCTGGTCGGCCACCCCGCGAACCCAGATCACGATGTCGGTCGGCGTCAGCATCGTCGACGTGCCGACCGCCGGGTGGGGCTGGCTGCCGCTGGCCACCGGGGTGGCGGTGGTCGATGCGGTCGCCCCGCTGCTCGACGGGGTTCGGGTGGTGGGCCTCAAGTGGCCCAACGACGTCCTGGCCGGCCCCTCCGAGTCGCCGGGCAAGCTCGCGGGCATCCTGGCCGAGGTGGCGAAGCCGGTCGTGGTGATCGGCGTGGGGCTCAACGTCTTCGAGGCCCCCGGCGGCGTCGAGGGGGCCACCTCGCTGCGCGACCTCGGCGTGCGGGAGCCCGACCGCACCCGGCTGGTGTGCGCGCTGCTGGCCGAGCTCGGGCGGCGCATCGTCGCGTGGCGGGCCGCCCGCGGGGCGGACTGGGCGCTGGCGGCCGACTACCGGGCGCGCAGCCTGACCATCGGCAACCGCGTGCGCGCGCAGGTGCCCGGCGGCAAGGAAGTCGTCGGGACCGCGAGCGCCATCGACGACCAGGGCAGGCTGTGCATCGAGACCGGGTCGGAAACCGTCGTCGTCTCCGCTGGTGACGTGGTGCATTTGCGGTAGCTTCGGCGAGCATGAGCTACCCGGATAACGCCCTGGCCGCCGGCGAGCAGGTGATCGTCCACCGCCACCCGCACTGGAAGCGGCTGATCTGGCCGGTCGTGGCCCTGCTGCTGGCGACCGCGCTGGCGTCGTTCGGGTCCGGATACCTCAACTCGACGCACTGGGGCCAGCCGGCCAAGAACATCATCTACGCCGTCATCTGGGCCATCTGGCTGGTGATCGTCGGCTGGCTGACGCTGTGGCCGTTCCTGAGCTGGCTGACCACACATTTCGTGGTCACGAACCGGCGGGTGATGTTCCGGCACGGAGTGCTGACCCGCACCGGGATCGATATCCCGCTGGCGCGGATCAACAGCGTGGAATTCCGTGACCGCATTACCGAGCGGATGTTTCGGACCGGGACGCTGATTATCGAATCGGCGTCACAGGATCCGTTGGAGTTTTACGACATTCCGCGGCTGCGCGAGGTGCACGCGCTGCTCTATCACGAAGTTTTCGACACCCTCGGCTCGGAGGAGTCGCCCGGCTGAGCCAGCCGGCCGGCGCGGTTGCGCCAGGCCCGCAACAGCGTGACGTTCCCGCCCTCGATCTCGTCCTCGAGCATCTCGGCGATGCCGCCGGCGGTCAGCGCGGACTCCAGCGCCTTGTCGGGGTTGCGGGCGAACTCGTCCGGGAAGACCCAGCGCCGGAACGCCCAGAAGCGGAACGCCATCTGCAGCAGGTTGCCGATGATGTAGGCCGAGATGAAGTCGGCGATGTTCTCCACGGTCAGCGACACCATCGGCTCCCGCAGCTGCAGGATGTAGCTGGAGAACCACAGCGGCGCCATGGACAGCAGCACGCCCACCCCGCTGAACGCGAAGAACAGCAGCGCCTCGTGGTGACGCTCACGGCCGCCGCGATCGCGGAAGCTCCATTCGCGGTTCAACACGTAGGATGCGATGACCGCGACGATGCCGGCGATGACCTTCGCGGTGACCGGCTTGTAGTCCAGAATTGTCAGCTTGAGGGTGTAGAAAATCGCCGAGTCGATCACAAACGTCGTTCCGCCGACGATGGCGAATTTGATCAGTTCGTGGTGGCGCAACAAATAGGGCTGAATAAACCCGGGTAGGCGCTCGATTGCGGCTTCGGCGAAGGGCACAAGTCGTCAGTGTACGGACGCACACAAAATCGACGCAAAATCGTACATAACGTTTCGGCGTCACCGCCGGTCAACACGCCGCCGGCGCCGTGACACCATGATGGCCGTGCCGAGTACACCCCCGCCTGGAGCCGTCCCCGCCGTCCCGCCGTTGGTCGCCATGGTCGGCGGCGGTCAGCTGGCCCGGATGACCCACCAGGCCGCGATCGCGCTGGGGCAGACCCTGCGGGTGCTGGCCACCGCCCCCGGCGAGCCTGCCGCGCAGGTCACCCCCGACGTGGTGATCGGCTCGCACACCGAGCTGGAGGACCTGCGCCGGGTGGCGGCCGGGGCCCACGTGCTGACGTTCGACCACGAGCACGTGCCGACCGAGCTGCTGGAGAAGCTGGTCGCCGAGGGCGTCAACGTCGCGCCGCCGCCGGAGGCGCTGGTGCACGCCCAGGACAAGCTGGTCATGCGCCGGCGGCTGGAGGCACTCGGGGTTCCGGTGCCCCGCTATGCCGAGATCGGAACCATCGACGACCTCGACGCCTTCGCGCGGCGGATAGCCGGCCCCGTTGTCGTGAAGGCGGTGCGCGGCGGTTACGACGGGAAGGGAGTGCGGATGGCCCGTGACCCTTCGCATGCCCGCGACATCGCGACCGCCTTCCTGGCCGACGGCGTGCCGGTGATGGCCGAGGAGCAGGTGAACCTGCGCCGCGAACTGTCGGCGCTGGTCGCGCGCTCCCCGTTCGGCCAGGGCGCGGCCTGGCCCGTGGTGGAGACCGTGCAACGGGACGGCATCTGCGTTCAGGTGATCGCCCCCGCGCCCGGGCTGCCCGACGACGTGGCCGCCGCCGCCCAACAGCTGGCGTTGCGGCTGGCCGCCGAGCTGGGCGTGGTCGGGGTGCTCGCCGTCGAGCTGTTCGAGACCGCCGACGGGGGCCTGCTGGTCAACGAGCTCGCGATGCGGCCGCACAACTCCGGGCACTGGACCATGGACGGCGCGCGCACCGGCCAGTTCGAGCAGCACGTGCGCGCGGTGCTGGACTATCCGCTCGGCGACACCGATGCCGTCGCGCCGGTGACGGTGATGGCGAACGTGCTCGGCGCGCCGGAGCGGCCCGCCATGACGGTGGACGAGCGGCTGCACCACCTGTTCGCCCGCATGCCCGACGCCCGGGTGCACCTGTACGGCAAGGAGGAACGGCCCGGCCGCAAGGTCGGCCACGTCAACTTCCTCGGGACCGACATGGCGGAGGTGGCCGCGCTGCGGGAACGCGCCGAGCTGGCGGCACACTGGTTGTCACACGCGCAGTGGACGGACGGATGGGATCCGCATGCCGGCGACGATAAACAGAGCAGTGCGATAGGAAAAGGCGGGAGAAGCGGCATCAATGGCCATGACTAGCAACCCCAGGGTCGGCGTGATCATGGGCAGCGACAGCGACTGGTCGGTGATGGCCGACGCCGCGGCCGCGCTGGCCGAGTTCGACATACCGGCCGAGGTCCGGGTGGTGTCGGCGCATCGCACGCCTCAGGTGATGTTCGACTACGCGCGCGGGGCGGCCGACCGCGGCATCGAGGTCATCATCGCCGGGGCCGGCGGGGCCGCCCACCTGCCCGGGATGGTGGCGTCCGCGACGCCGCTGCCGGTGATCGGGGTGCCGGTGCCGCTGGCGCGGCTGGACGGCCTGGACTCGTTGCTGTCCATCGTGCAGATGCCGGCGGGCGTTCCGGTGGCCACGGTGTCGATCGGGGGCGCCCGCAACGCGGGCCTGCTCGCCGTGCGCATGCTCGGCTCGTCGGACCCGGCGCTGCGCGCCCGCATCGTCGAGTTCTCCGACCAGCTGGCCGAGAGCGTGCGGGCCAAGGATGAGGCGCTGCAACAGCGTCAAGGTAAAGTTACCGGCTAGTAGCCTGGCGACGATGCGGCCGCGCAGCGGCCGGAAGAGGAGCCGGGCAGTTCGCCCAAGCGCTAGAGGAGGCTCGTGATGGCTGGTTGGGCCGGAGACCCCACGTTCGATTTGTTTCAGTTGCCCGAGGAACACCAGGAGTTGCGGGCGGCGATCCGCGCGTTGGCGGAGAAGGAGATCGCCCCGCACGCCGCCGACGTCGACGAGAACTCGCGGTTCCCGGACGAGGCGCTCGAGGCGTTGAACGCGTCGGGTTTCAACGCGGTGCATGTGCCCGAGGAGTACGGCGGACAGGGCGCCGATTCCGTCGCGGCGTGCATCGTGATCGAGGAGGTCGCCCGCGTCGACGCGTCGGCGTCGCTGATCCCGGCGGTGAACAAGCTGGGCACCATGGGGCTGATCCTGCGCGGGTCCGACGAGCTCAAGAAGCAGGTGCTGCCGCAGATCGCCGACGGCACCGCGATGGCGTCCTACGCCCTGTCCGAGCGGGAGGCCGGCAGCGACGCCGCCTCGATGCGCACCCGCGCCAAGGCCGACGGCGACGACTGGATCCTCAACGGCGCCAAGTGCTGGATCACCAACGGCGGCAAGTCGAGCTGGTACACGGTCATGGCGGTCACCGACCCCGACAAGGGAGCCAACGGCATCTCGTCGTTCATGGTGCACGCCGACGACGAGGGTTTCACCGTCGGCCCCAAGGAACGCAAGCTGGGCATCAAGGGCTCCCCGACCACCGAGCTGTACTTCGAGAACTGCCGCATCCCGGGGGATCGGATCATCGGCGAGCCGGGCACCGGCTTCAAGACCGCGCTGGCGACGCTGGACCACACCCGGCCCACCATCGGCGCCCAGGCGGTCGGCATCGCCCAGGGGGCGCTGGACGCGGCGATCGCGTACACCAAGGAGCGCAAGCAGTTCGGCCGTCCGGTCAGCGACAACCAGGGCGTGCAGTTCATGCTCGCCGACATGGCGATGAAGGTGGAAGCGGCGCGGCTGATGGTCTACCACGCCGCCGCCCGCGCCGAACGTGGCGAAGCCAACCTGGGCTTCATCTCCGCGGCGTCCAAGTGCTGGGCGTCCGACGTCGCGATGGAGGTGACCACCGACGCGGTGCAACTCTTCGGCGGCTACGGCTACACGCAGGACTTCCCGGTGGAGCGGATGATGCGCGACGCCAAGATCACCCAGATCTACGAGGGCACCAACCAGATCCAGCGCGTGGTGATGTCACGGGCACTGCTGCGCTGACCGATAGGATCTCCGACGGTTAACCACTCTGCGGTGTCGGGCCGGACGTAGAGTCGTGCGAATGGGTCTTACCGGCGGAGGGGGGCTGGAGTGAACAGCGTGGCTACCTCCGCGCATCCGGGGATGACCCGGAATTGATGCCAGCGCGCGCTCCCGTGATCCCGGCGGCGAATTGGCAGTCCTTGTCTTTGCTGTTGGTGGAGGACGACCGCGCCGATGCGGTGCTGGTGGAGGAGCTGATCGCCGACGCGGTCGCCGATATCCGGGTGGTCTGGGCGCAGTCGATGGCCCACGCCGAGCGCGAACTGGCCTCGGCCCGGCCCGACTGCGTGCTGCTGGACCTGCACCTGCCCGACGCCAGCGGCATCGACGCGCTGAACCGCATCGCCGAGCGCGACGCCACCGTTCCGATCGTCGTGCTGACCGGGCTGAACGACGAGTACTTCGGGGCTTCCGCGGTCGCTGCCGGCGCCCAGGACTATCTGGTCAAGGGCCGCGTCGAGCCGGAGATGCTGCGGCGCGCGCTGCTGTACGCGATCGAGCGCAAGCGCGCCGAGCTGATCGCCGCCGACCTGCACGCGACCCGGCTGCGGGCCCGCGAGAACGCGCTGCTGGAGCGCGGGCTGCTGCCGTCCCCGCTGCTGCTGGACGACCCGGGCGTCGACATCGTCGCCCGATACCGGCCGAGCCGCGAGGACGCGCTGCTGTGCGGGGACTTCTACGACGTGGTGCAGACGCCCGACCGGGTGATCCACGTCCTGATCGGCGACGTCGCCGGGCACGGGCCGCACGAGGCCGCCCTGGGCGCTGCGCTGCGGATCGCCTTCCGCGCGCTCACCTTCGCCGGCGTGCGGGGCGTGGAGCTGATGCGGCAACTCGAGCGGGTGCTGCACTCGGAACGAACGGGCACAGGGGTTTTCGCGACTGTGCTGAGCCTCGAGATTCCGCCCGGCGGCTCCTGCATCACCGCGATCCGGGCCGGCCATCCCGGGATGCTGTTGCAGCGCGACGGCACCGTCGAGTGGTTGGAGCCGCCCGGTGGCCCCGCACTGGGTCTGCGCGCCGACGACGACTGGCCGCGGCACGAGTTGGACCTGCCGCCGGGGCACGGCCTGCTGCTGCTCACCGACGGGCTGTTCGAGGGGTATTCGGGTGAGGGCACCCGGCGCCTGGGCGAGGAGGGCCTGCTCGAGCTGGCCCGGTCGCACGCGAATCGGCCGGGTCCGGAGTTCGTCGACGCGCTCATCGACGGCGCGCAGCGACTCGCTCGCCCCCGGGGCGGACTGACCGACGACATCGCCGTGCTGCGGGTCGAGAGGACCGCCGAGTGACCCCCAGCGTGCGCCGCTTGCGGCTCTCGGAGCTCACCGTGCGCGGATGGCAGGCCCTGGTCCTGGTCAGCATGGGCGTGATGGTGCTGGCCGGCGCGGTGGTCGGCGCGCTGCTGCTGAACCGCACGGACGAGATGACCCACCAGCTCGTCGACAGCATCCAGCCGGCACGCGTGGCGGCCTTCCAGCTGCAGTCCGCGTTGCGTGACCAGGAAACGGGGATCCGCGGCTACCTGTTGGTCGGGGACCGGCAATTCCTCATGCCGTACTACGACGGGCAACACGCCGAACAGGCCGCGGCGCAAGAGATCCGGCGGCGGCTGAGCCAGCGCCCGGACCTCAGCACCGACCTCGCCGCCATCGAGGATGCCGCGGCGAACTGGCGGGCGAACTACGCCGAGCCGGTCATCGCCACGGTGATGCCCACCGGCAAGAACGTCGCGAGCAAGCCGTCGGCTGAGCGCGGAAAAGCCGAATTCGACCATCTCCGAACACTTTTCGAGAGGCAGAACGCGAACCTGTCGGCAGCGGCGGCGACCGGCGCGGCCGAACTCAAGCGCACGGACGCCTGGCGTGACCGGGTGTTCGGCGCGATGGTGTTGCTGTTCTTCGCCACGGCCGGGCTGCTGGGGTTCCTGATCCGGGACACGGTCGCCCGCCCGCTCGCGGCGCTGGCCGCGGCGTGCCGGCGGATCACTCAGGGCAACTTCGAGGAGAGCATCACACCGCCGAGGCGGCCCAAGGACGTTCGCGACATGGCGATCGACGTGGAGAACATGCGCAAACGGATGGTCGAGGAACTCGAGATATCGCGCTCGGCGCAGACGCAGCTGGACGAGCAGGCCGCCGAATTGCGCCGGTCCAACACCGAACTCGAGCAGTTCGCCTACGTCGCCTCCCACGACCTGCAGGAGCCGCTGCGCAAGGTCGCCTCGTTCTGTCAGCTGCTGGAGCGCCGCTACGGTGACAAGCTCGACGAGCGCGGCATCGAATACATCGGCTTCGCGGTTGACGGGGCCAAGCGGATGCAGGCGCTGATCAACGACCTGCTCACCTTCTCCCGCGTCGGCCGGCTCGGCACCACCGAAACCGACGTGGACCTCGATTCTGCGCTGGATTCCGGCCTGGCCAACCTGGCCGTCGCGATCGAGGAGTCGCACGCCGACATCGTGCGCCCGGACGCGCTTCCGCGGATCAAGGGCGACCCGACGCTGCTGACCATGCTCTGGCAGAACCTCATCGGCAACGCGGTGAAGTTCCGGCACAAGGATCGCCGGCCCCGCGTCGTGATCGAGTGCGCGCCGGGCACCGGCGATCACGACGGCGAATGGGTGATCACCGTGTCGGACAACGGCATCGGCATCCCGGCGGAGTTCGCCGACAAGGTCTTCGTCATCTTCCAGCGCCTGCACGGCCGCGACGTGTACGCCGGGACCGGCGTCGGGCTGGCCCTGGTCAAGAAGATCGTCGAGCACCATGGCGGCACCATTCGCATCGACACGTCCCGCACCGAGGGAACGCGATTCGAGTTCACCCTGCCCATGCCCGAGCCCGAGCCCGTCGGCGAAGAAGACTCAGACGCTTTGGAAGGAGCGCATCAATGACATCAGAAGGCAGGGCGATCGACATCCTGCTCGTCGAAGACGACCCGGGAGACGAGCTCATCACGCGAGAAGCGTTCGAGCACAACAAACTCCAGAACCGGCTGCACGTCGCGCACGACGGGGAGGAGGGCCTCGACTACCTCTACCAGCGCGGCAGGTTCGAGGATGCGCCGCGGCCCGACCTCATCCTGCTGGACCTGAACCTGCCGAAATACGACGGCCGCCAGCTGCTGGAGAAGATCAAGTCCGACCCGGACCTGGCCCGCATCCCGGTCGTGGTGCTCACCACCTCCTCGGCGGAGGAGGACATCCTGCGCAGCTACAAGCTGCACGCTAACGCCTACGTGACCAAGCCGGTCGACCTGGACCAGTTCATGAAGGCGGTCCGACAGATCGACGAGTTCTTCGTCCAGGTGGTGCGGCTGCCTAGCCAGTGACAGGTGACGAGGTGGTCTGCGGGGCGGTGAGGAACTCCTCGTTGTGCTCCCCGATGGCGGGCGGGGCGTCCATGGCCGCGGCGTCGAAACTCGAGTAGCGCGCGGGCATGCGCACCACCGTGACGCCGTCGTCGCCGCTGCCCACCCGCAGGGCTAGCTCGTTCTCCGCGAACAGCGGGGTGTCCACCACCTGTTTCCAGGTGTAGGCCAGGCAGGCCATCAGGCCGCCTTCCTGCAGCAGCTCGACCCATTCGGCCGCGGTCCTGGCGGCCAGCGCCGCCTCGAGTTCCGCGGTCAGCTCGGGGTAATTCATTGCGCGCGAACGCTGGTCGATGAACCGCTCGTCGGTCAGCAGGTCGGGGCGGCCGATGATCTGGCACAGCTTGGCCCAGTGCTTGGGCACGTACGCGCTGATCACCAGGTAGCCGTCGGCGGCCTTGAACGCGTCCGACGGCTGGGTCGCGAAGCCAACACCCTTGCGCTCCTTGGCTTTCGGCTCCGAGTCCGGCTTCGGTCCGGGCGCCTGGGCCGGCTTGTTCAGGTGGATCGTGAGCTGGCCGGCCTGCAGGTTGACCGCGACGTCGTACATGGCGACGCGCACCACGTCGGCCACCCCGTGGCGCTCCCGGTTGAGCAGCGCGGCCAGCACCGCCTGGGCCAGCACGTGCCCGCTGGCGGCGTCGACGAGCTGGAACGGGATGATCTGCGGTTTGCCGCTCGGCGTCGGCATCCCGGTGGTCATGCCCGACTCGGCCGCGACCATCAGGTCCACGCCCGGCCTGCTGCCGTGCGGGCCGTTGCCGCCGTAGGCCGACAGCCGCGCGTAGATGAGCCGGGGGTTGCGGGCGCGCAGGTCGTCGGGGCCCAGGCCCATGCGTTCCATCACGCCGGGGCGAAAGCCCTCCAGCACCACGTCGGCGGTGTCGACCAGCCGCAGGATCTGCTGCTTGGCCTCCTCGTCGGTGAGGTCCACCGCCACCGATTTCTTGCCGCGGTTGTGCGGCAGGAACAGGGTGGGCAGCGGCGGGCGACCGGGCAGGACCGCGGTGATCTGCCGGGCGGCCTCGCCGTGGGGTGCCTCGACCTTGATGACCTCGGCGCCCAGGTCGGCCAGCACCTGCCCGGCCAGCGGCCCGGCGATGTTCTGGGTGAAGTCGAGTACCCGGAATCCGTCAAGGGGCTTGGCGGGGGTGCTGTCTGCCATGGGTGGCCTTCCTGTCATTCGGCCTTGGTCAAGACCCCAGTGCAGTAGTAGTTCTGGGCGAACGGGGCGCCGGGGTCGGTGCGCTGCAAAGGTAACCCGTTGTCGGCCAACAGCTGATTCAGGGGTGTGCGGACGGTGCGCCAGCCGTGCCGCTCCAGGTGTGTCGCGGCGTCGGTGCGCTCGCCCGGGAAGCCCAGGTCGCCCAGCGCGATGTCCAGGCCGTTGTCCCGCCACTTCTGGCTGGCGGCGTTCAGGGCGTCACCGTTGGTGCCGGAGTTGATGAAGACCTCGGCGACCAGGCGGCTGCCGTCGGCGCTGAGCGCGGTGATGTCGTCGAGCAGCCGGTCCTGCGCCTCGGGCGGCAGGAAGCCGAGCAGACCCTCGGCGGCCCAGGCGGCGGGCCGCCCCGCGTCGAAGCCGGTCTGGCGCAGCGCCGAGGGCCAGTCGTGCCGCAGGTCGATCGGGACGGCCCGGACCGTGGCGGTGGGCTCGGCGCCGAACTCGGCGATGGTGGCGGTCTTGAATTCGATGACCTGCGGCTGGTCGATCTCGAACACCGTGGTGCCCGACGCCCACGGCAGCCGGTAGGCCCGCGCGTCCAGACCCGAGGCCAGGATGACCACCTGGCGGATGCCGGCGGCGCCGGCCTCGGCGAAGAACGCGTCGATGTAGCGCGTGCGCGCGGCCAGCATGTCGGTCATGCGCTGCATGCCCCACGGGGCGCCGGGCTCGTCGACGTCGGCGGAGCTCAACTCACCGGCGGCCCATCGCGTCATGAAGTCGACGCCGACGGCGCGCACCAGTGGCTCGGCGAACGGGTCGTCGATCAGCCCGTCCCGGGTGGCCCGGGCCCGTCCGGCCGCCACCATGGTGGCGGTGGCCCCCACGCTGGTGGCCAGGTCCCAGGTGTCGTTGTCAGTGCGCGTCATCGGCATTGCCCCTTTCCGGCGAGTCGTTAGCCAGAATAACGATGGTGACCAAAGGCCCCACCCGGTAGTGGCGTTGCGCCCTTATCCGGGACCGCGGCGGGCGGCAGCATCGACGTGTGCAGACCCTGCGACTTGTCGGGCGTGCGGGCTTGGAGGCCCGGTCGCTCCTGCTCTATGCCCGCTCCGGGGGCCTGCGGTTGGTCGCACCCGGACAAGTCTTCTCGGTCCTGCGCGCCGTGCGGCGCTACGGCCTGCTTGGGGCGGCGACGGCGATCGCCGCCGGACGAGACCCCGATGGCGTGGCGCTGATCGACGAGCGCGGACCCCTGACGTTCGGTGAGCTGGACGCGCGGACAAACGCCCTGGCCAACGAGTGGCGGCGGCGCGGCCTGGGCCCGGGCCACGCCGTGGCCATCCTGGTGGGCAACCACCGTGGCTTCCTGGAGGCGGTGTACGCCGCCGCCAAGTGCGGCGCCGGCGTCCTGATGCTCAACACCGGCTTCGGCGCCGCCCAGCTCGCCGGGATGCTGTCCCGGGAACGCGCCGACCTGCTCGTCTACGACGAGGAGTACGACGCCGTCGTCGCCGACGTGCACCCGAGGCTGGGCCGGATCCGGGCCTGGACCCAGACGCCCGACCCCGACAGCCTCGACGCGCTGATCGAGCGCGGCGATCCCGGCCCGCCGCCGTCGGGTGGGCGGCCCAGGATCGTCATCTCGACCAGCGGGACGACCGGCACCCCGAAGGGCGCCGCGCGTTCGGAACCCAGTTCGCTGATACCGGTCGGCGGCCTGCTCGGCAAGGTGCCGTTCCGCGGCCGGGAAGTCACCGAATGCTGTGTGCCGCTGTTTCATTCGATGGGCTTCAGCCACGCGATGTACGCGATGGTGCTGGGCTCGACCCTGGTGGTCCGCCGCCACTTCGACCCCCGGCAGGCGCTGGCGAGCGTGGCCGCGCACCGGGCCAGCGCCATGATCGTCGTCCCGATCATGTTGCGGCGCATCCTCGATCTGGGGCCGGCGGCCCTTTCCGGGCACGACCTGTCCTCGCTGCGCATCGTGTTCGTCGGCGGTTCCCAGCTCGGTGCCGCGCTGGCCACCCGGGCGCTCGAGGCGCTGGGCCCCGTGGTCTACAACATGTACGGGTCCACCGAGGTCGCCTACGCCACCATCGCCACGCCCGCCGACCTGGCCGTCGCGCCCGGATGCGTGGGCGCGGTGGTGCCCGGATCGGTCGTCAAGATCCTCGGCGACGACGGCGGCGAGCTGGCGCCGGGGACGCCGGGGCGGATCTTCGTCGGCAATGTGCTGGCCTTCGAGGGATACACCGGCGGCGGCACCAAGGAATCGATCCGGGGGCTGATGTCGACCGGCGACGTCGGCCATTTCGATTCCGCTGGCAGGCTTTTCATCGACGGCCGTGACGACGAGATGATCGTCTCCGGCGGGGAGAACGTGTACCCCGGCGAGGTCGAGGACGCGCTTGCGCATCATCCCGACATCGTCGACGTCGCGGTCGTCGGCGTCGACGACGAGGAGTTCGGCCAGCGGTTGCGCGCCTATGTCGTGGTCCGGCCGGGCGCGGCGCTGACCGAGCGCGACGTCCAGGATTACGTCCGAGAGCGGTTGGCGCGCTTCAAAATCCCGCGCGATGTGCTGTTCGTCGACGCGCTGCCGCGCAACGCGGGCGGCAAGGTGCTCAAGCGGGTGCTGAACAGCCAGGCTTGACACGGTGGTGTTACCAATGGTTTTCGCCGCGAAACTGCATTCCGCGACGCGTTCGCCGAGTAATGCCGTCGCCAGTTGCAGTTTCGCGGCGGTTAAAGGCGATACCTGATCAGCCGTGAGCTGTTGGCCACCACCGCGACCGACGACGCGTTGTGCAGGATCGCGGCCAGCACGGGGGACAGGGCCCCGCCGGCGCCGATGATCAGGCCCGCCGCGTTGACCGCGATGGACATGCCGTAGTTCTCCCGGATGACGTCGACGGCGCGGGCGCCGAGATCGCGCACGTCGAGCAGGCGGTGCAGGTCGTCGTTGGCCAGCGCCACGTCGGCGGTCTCGACGGCGACGTCGGTTCCGGCCAGGCCCATGGCGATCCCGATGTCGGCCGCCGCCAGCGCCGGTGCGTCGTTGATGCCGTCACCGACCATGCCGACCACGTAGCCGTCGTCCTGCAGCCCGCGCACCACCTCGAGCTTGTCCTCCGGCATCACCTCGGCGCGCCACTCGTCGATGCCCAACTCCTCGGCCACGACCCGGGCGATGTCGGGGTGATCGCCGGTGAGCATGACGATGCGGCGAACGCCGTTGTCCCGCAGCTTCTTCAGCACCTCGACCGCCTCGGACCGCACCTCGTCGCGCAGGCTGATCAACCCGACCAGCTTGCCGTCGACCGCGAGCAACAGCGGCGTCTCGGCCTGGCGGCGCAGCCGGTCCACCCACTCCGACGCCTTCTTGGACACCCTGACCTGTTCGGCGCGCAGCAGCCCGGGACTGCCGAGCAGCAGGGTGCGGCCGTCGGCCCAGGTCCGCATGCCCAGGCCCACCAGCACCTCGCACTCCTCGTGCGGCGGGATGGTGATCTGGCGTTCCTCGGTCGAGCGGATCACCGCCTCGGCGAGCGGGTGCCGCGAGTGGATCTCCGAGCTGGCCGCGTACGCCAGCACCTGCTCGGGTTCCCAATCCTTGTGCAGGGCAACGATGTTGGTGACCACCGGGCGGCCGACGGTCAGTGTCCCGGTCTTGTCGAACACGATCGCGTCCACCCGGCCGGCCCGCTCGAGGTGCGAGCCGCCCTTGATCAGGATGCCGCGGCGCGCGCCGTTGCCGATCGCGGCGCTGATCGCCGTCGGGGTGGACAGGCCCACCGCGCAGGGGCAGGCGATCAACAGCATGGTCATCGCGCGGCGTACGTCGCCGGTGACCGCCAGGGTGAGAGCGGACACGATGAACGAGGTGGGAACGAAACGGCGGGAGAAGGTTTCGCCGACCGTCTGGATGGGCGCGCGGTCGTGTTGGGCCTCCTCGACCCGGGTGATGATGCGCCCGATCGCGGTCTGGTTGCCGACGGCCTGGGCGCGCACCACCAGGCGTCCGCGCACCACGACCGACCCGGCGTGCACGTGCGCGCCGACCATGACCGACACCGGCAGGTTCTCACCGGTGATCGCGGACTGGTTGACGATCGCCTCGCCGTCGACCACCTCGCCGTCCACCGGTATCGCGACGTGGTCGTGGATGACCACCTCGTCGCCGATCTGCACGCCGTCGATGGGGACCTGCACCTCGGCTCCGTCGGCCAGCCGGATCCAGGCCGTGTCCTGGCTGCCGCGCAGCAGTTCCGAGATGGCCCGCCGGGTCCGGCGCAGGGTGAGGTCTTGCAGGTACTCGCCGATGTTGAGCAGCCACAGCACGGTGAGCGCCACCACGTTCTCGCGCAGCACCAGGCTGGCCACCGTCGCCGCCGAAACCAGGGCGTCCGTGCCGGCCCGGCCGGCGCGCAGCGAGCGCAGCGCGCCGCTCAGGAACGGGTAGCCGGTGAAGACCGTGACCCCGGTGGCCAGTGCCCGCCCGTTGGGGCCGAGCAGGGGAGGTCGGGCGAAGACGTAGCGGCGCACGCCGAGCAGCGCGAGCGCCGCGCCGCCGACGACCATCCGCAACACGTCGGTGTTGCGGATCTCCGACGAATGCGGCGCGCGTGCGGGGATCAGCTCGGCGGCGACGTGGGCGGCGGAGCCGATCGCCGCCAGCACCGCGGCGCGGTCGCAGCGCCGCGGCGAATACCAGACGACGACCGATCCGGTGCGCGGGTAGGCGTGCACCACCCGCACGCCGTCCTGCTGGGCGACGGCCTCCTCGACGGCGACCGCGCGCCGGGAGCTGCGCCGGACCCATTCGACGGACACCCGCATCCGTCCGGCGGCATCGGAAACGATCTGCAGCGCAGGGTCTTTCGAGGAGACCGGCTCCAGGGCGGGGGCGAGCGCCATCTGCGCGGCGATCAGTGGTCGTGCTGGTGGACGTCGGTCACCGCGGGCGTGGGGGCTTCCTCGCCGATGCGTTCCCGGGCCTCGGCCATCACGTCGGCGATCTTCAATCGGGCTGACTCGGCGGCCTCCTCGGCCTTGCGGGTCCCGCGCAGCCCGAGTTCGGCGGCCGACACCGCGGTCTCGTGCAGCGGGGCCTTGGCCACGGCCTTGCGCACCACCTCGTAGGCCGTCACGCCGACAAGGCCGGTCAGCACCGTCGATGCCGCCTTCGCCAAGAGCGCGTATCCCGCCATTGCCCGGACCTCCTCGTCGTCGCAGCGTCAGCTCATGCTCGCTCGACGTTAACATCGAAATATTGCGATATCAATATGAATCGGGCCCGGTCTGGGGCTACAGCACCCGGGTGACCTTTTCGGTCTCGATCCGGCGCGGCAGCGCCGACGGGTCGGGGTGGGCCACCTGCACCAGCGACGCGCCGACGGCCAGGACCGCCAGCAGGCCGTCCACCAACTCCGCGGGTCCGGACCAGGCGGCGGTGGAAAGGACCCGGTCGGCGGCCGTCAAATCCCTTGCCGCCGCAGAGGTCTGGCAATCGGCAAGCACCTCGTCGACGGATCGGCCGGCCAGCGCGGGACCGGGATGGCGTTCGGCGAGGATCTGGTCGCCGTGCACCCGCACGGCCGTGGCGTAGTCGGTGACCCCGATCGGCAGGTCGGGGACCGGGCGGCCGAACGGGTCCAGCGAGAGCACCGCCACCTCACCCCCCGACGCCGCCACGGCGGAGTCCGCCGCGTCGAGCCGTTCGCCGGTGCACAGCGCGATCTCCGCCTCGCCGGCGAACACCGCCTCGGCGCCGATCCACCACACCCCGAACAACGCGGCCGCGGTCTGCCAGTGCGCCGGCAGCAGGATCGCGACCCTGCTGCCCGGCCCGGCACCCAGCTCGTCGCGCAGCAGGTTGCCGGTCTTGGCCGCCCAGTTGGCCAGCGTCGCTGCGGACAACTCGATCCGCTCGCCGGTCGCGTCGTCGTAGTAGGTGATCCGCGGGCCGACCGGGTCGGCCCGCAGCATCGGGTCGAGGATCGCGCCGGACAGCGTGCTCAGTTGATGCACTCGGGCTTGTCGGAACCGGCGGTCAGGATCGGCGAGGGTGCGGGCGCGTTCGGGTCGGGCGCCACCGCACCGACGTTGGACACCTTGGCGGGCATCACCGACCCGGTGCCGGACAGGCCCGAGCCGGGGCCGGTGTAGTCGTTGGCCAGCACCACCCGGACCGAGCCCGCCGCGACGGACGGATCGGCGACCACCGGCAGCCCGCCCAGCTCCTTGGCCACCTCCTGGGCGCCGAGGTCGTCGCTCTTGGCGGCCCGCACCTGGCTGCCCTTGACGTGGCCGCCGTCGTTGTTGCCGACGGTGCCCGCGCCGAACCCCTTGGCGCTCAGCACCTCCGAGACGGCCGATGCCAGGCCGTTGATGTCGGTGTCGTTGACCACGCTGGCGGTCGTCTTCGCCGGGGTGTAGGCGATCTCCTCGGTCTTGCCCTGCTCCTGGTCGTGCAGCAGCCCGTTGACCCAGTCCTGGACCTGGCGCGGGTCCACGCGCACCACGCTCTGCATGCCGTCGTCGCTCCAGCCGGCCCCGTCCAGCACCGGAATGGTGGCGAACGCGACGTTGCCGCCGGCCAACTTCTGCATCTGCTGGACGAAATCCATGACGTCCCAACCCGAGGAGATCACCACCGAGCGCTGCACGGCCGCCTCCAGCCGTTTGACCGTGGTGGGGCTGGACAGTGTCTTGCCGGAGATGACGCGGTGGGCCAGCGAGGCCATCACCACCTGCTGGCGCACCACCCGGTCGAGGTCGCCGCGCGGCAACTCGTGGCGCTGGCGGACGAAGCTGAGCGCCTCCGGCCCGTCGAGCCGCTGGGGGCCGGCCGGGAAGTCGGCGCCCGAAAGGGGCTCGAACACCGGCTCTTTGAGGCAGACGTCCACGCCGCCGAGCGCGTCGGTGATCAGGGAGAAGCCGAGCAGGCCGATCTCGGCGTAGTGGTCGACGGTGACGCCGGTGAGGTCGGCGACGGTCTTGATCAGGGCCTCGCGCCCGGCCTCGGTGCCCTGCGCCGCCGCGTCCTCGGCCGAGTCGCCGGCCTTGACCAGGTTGGCGCGCTTGGCCTCGCGGGTCTGGCCGTAGACCCCGTTGATCTTCGTCTTGCCCAGCCCGGGGGCCGTGACGTAGGAGTCGCGGGGGATCGAGATGGCGGTCGCCGACTTCCCGTTGTTGGGGATGCGGATCAGGATGATCGTGTCGGTGTTGGTGGCTTCCTCGTCGCCGGCCCGCAAGGTCGCCAGCTCCTCCTGCGACAGCGGGTTGCCGTGGGCGTCGGTGCGGCTGTCGAGGCCGACCAGCAGGATGTCGATGGCGCCGTCGTCGCCGCCCTTGCCGAGCGAGGGTGCGGACATGTGAAAGATGCCGTCCTCGAAGGACCGCACGTTGCTCCACGCCAGCCCGGTGCCGAGGACGACCGCGAGCGTGAGCACGGTCGCAATCACACGAATCACACGATGCACAGGCATCCCACTAGATTACTTGCGACCCACGCGCTTCGCGGGTAGCGAAGCCCCGCGTGCCCCGGGCGTTCGCCCGTGCTCTCCCGGGCATGCCAGACTCAGACCATGTCGAGCAGGATCGTGATCGCCGGTGTCGGAGGGCAGCTGGGTGGCTTTTTGAGCTCGCTGGCGACCGGTGAGGGCCGCGACGTCCTGGCGCTGACGTCGTCGCAGTGGGACATCACCGACCCCGCCGCGGCCGAGCGGATCGTCCGGCGGGGCGACGTGGTGCTCAACTGCGCGGCCTACACCAACGTCGACGCCGCCGAGAGCGACGAGGCCGGCGCCTACGCCGTCAACGCCACCGGACCCGAGAACATCGCCAAGGCCTGCGCCCGCGCCGGCGCCCGGTTCATCCACGTCTCCACCGACTACGTCTTCAACGGGGACTTCGGCGGCGCCGACCCGCGCCCCTACGAGCCCAGCGACCCGACCGCCCCCGCGGGCGTGTACGGCCGCAGCAAGCTCGCCGGCGAGCAGGCCGTGCTGGAGGCGCTGCCGGAGGCTGTCGTCGTCCGCACCGCCTGGGTCTACACCGGCGGTGACGGCAAGGACTTCGTCGCCGTCATGCGCCGGCTGGCCGCGGGCGACGACCCGGTGCGGGTGGTGCACGACCAGGTCGGGTCGCCGACCTACGTGGGCGACCTGGCGGCCGCCCTGCTGCAGGTCGCCGACGACCGCGTGCCCGGCCCCATCCTGCACGCCGCCAACGAGGGCGCGGTGTCCCGCTTCGAGCAGACCCGGGCGATCTTCTCCGAATGCGGCGCCGACCCGGAGCGGGTGCAGTCGGTCAGCACCGCGGAGTTCCCCCGCCCCGCGCCGCGGCCCAGCTACTCCGCGCTGTCGGGACGGGAGTCCGCCGCGGCGGGACTGCGGCCGCTAAGGCCGTGGCGCGCCGCACTTGTCGCGGCGCTGGCCGCCCCGAACACCAACGCGGCAACCACGGTCGCCGCCGATCGACCGTTACCCTCTACGCGTGACTGACGTCCTGCCGGTCGTGACGGTGACCTACTCGCCGGGCCCACACCTCGAGCGTTTCCTGGCCTCGTTGTCGCTGGCCACCGAGCGACCCGTGTGCGTGGTGATGGCCGACAACGGCTCCACCGACGGGACCCCGCAGGCCGCGATCGAGCGTTACCCCAACGTGCGGCTGTTCCACACCGGGGCCAACCTCGGCTACGGGACCGCGGTCAACCGCGCGGTCGCGCAGCTCGCCGAGACGCCGGACGTGGACGACGACTGGGTGATCGTGGCCAACCCGGACGTGCAGTGGGGCCCCGGCAGCATCGACGCCCTGCTGGAGGCCGCCACCCGGTGGCCGCGCGCCGGGGCGCTGGGCCCGCTCATCCGCGATCCCGACGGTTCGGTGTACCCGTCGGCGCGCCACCTGCCGAGCCTGGTCCGCGGCAGCATGCACGCGGTGGTCGGCCCGATCTGGAAGCGCAACCCGTGGACGGCGGCCTACCGCCAGGAGCGGCTGGAGCCCACCGAACGCGCGGTCGGCTGGCTGTCCGGGTCCTGCCTGCTGGTCCGCCGGTCCGCGTTCGCCCAGGTCGGCGGGTTCGACGAGCGCTACTTCATGTACATGGAAGACGTCGACCTCGGGGACCGGCTGGGCCGGGCCGGCTGGCTGAGCGTCTACGTGCCGTCGGCCGAGGTGCTGCACCACAAGGGGCACTCCACCGGGGGCGACCCGGCGAGCCACCTGGCGGCGCATCACGAGAGCACCTATATGTTCCTCGCGGACCGGCATTCGGGTTGGTGGCGGGCGCCGCTGCGCTGGGTGCTGCGGGCCGCGCTGGCGCTGCGTTCCCGCCTGATGGTGCGCGGGGCGCTGCGCAGTCGGAGACGGAAACTGGCGGAAGGGCGGCGCTGAGATGGCTAACCCGCAAGTCGATGCCGTGATCCTGGTCGGCGGCAAGGGGACCCGGCTGCGGCCGCTGACGCTGTCGGCGCCCAAGCCCATGCTGCCCACCGCGGGGCTGCCCTTCCTGACGCACTTGCTGTCGAGGGTCGCCGCGGCGGGCATCGAGCACGTCATCCTGAGCACCTCGTATCAGGCCGCGGTGTTCGAGGCGGAGTTCGGCGACGGGTCCAAGCTGGGCCTACAGATCGAATACGTCACCGAGGACCGGCCGCTGGGGACCGGCGGGGGCATCGCCAACGTCGCCGACCACCTGCGCCACGACACCGTGATGGTGTTCAACGGCGACGTCCTCTCGGGTGCCGACCTGGGCCAGATGCTCGACTTTCATCGCAGCAACCGGGCCGACGTCACCCTGCACCTGGTCCGGGTGGGCGACCCGCGGGCCTTCGGCTGCGTGACCACCGACGAAAACGGCCGCGTCACGGCCTTTTTGGAGAAGACGCAGGACCCGCCCACCGATCAGATCAACGCCGGCACCTACGTGTTCGCGCGCGACATCATCGACCGCATCCCGCGCGGGCGCGAGGTGTCCATCGAGCGCGAGGTGTTCCCCGCGTTGCTCTCCGACCCGGACGTCAAGGTGTGCGGCTACGTCGACGCCACCTACTGGCGGGACATGGGCACACCGGAAGACTTCGTGCGCGGTTCGGCGGACCTGGTGCGCGGCATCGCGCCGTCGCCGGCCCTGCACGGTCACCGCGGCGAGCAGCTGGTGCACGACGGCGCGGCGGTGTCGCCGGGCGCGGTGCTGGTGGGCGGAACCGTCGTCGGGCGGGGCGCCGAGATCGGACCCGGCGTCCGGCTGGACGGCGCCGTGATCTTCGACGGCGTCAAGGTCGAGGCGGGCAGCGTGATCGAGCGCTCCATCATCGGCTTCGGTGCCCGCATCGGCCCGCGGGCGCTGATCCGCGACGGCGTGATCGGCGACGGCGCCGACATCGGCGCGCGCTGCGAGCTGCTGCGCGGCGCCCGGGTCTGGCCCGGCGTCTCGATCCCCGATGGCGGCATCCGGTATTCCAGCGACGTCTAGGCGCACTCGGCGTGTTGTGGCGCCCGAGCGTGAAACTAATCTCACGCTCGACGTCCGGCGTGAAATTAGTTTCACGCTCGGCGGCTAAACGCGGGCCCGCGAGACCAAATACGCCAGCGCGTGGTCGGCGTCGTCGGGCAGCGCGTCGGCCGGCCACCACTGCAAGTCCTCCGACTCGTCGCTGATCGCGATCCGCGCGCCGGCCGGCGCGTGCGCGACGAACTGCAGATCCAGGTGGCGGGTGGGCACGCCCAACGAGCAGGTGACCGGGTGGACGTGGATGGCCGCCAGCCGCGGCTCGATGCGCAGGCCCTCGACGCCGGACTCCTCGGTGGCCTCGCGCAGCGCCGCGGCGAGGAGGTCGCCGTCGTCGTCGTCGCAGTGGCCGCCGAGTTGCACCCAGCGGCCCAGGCGGGGGTGCAGGGTGAGCAGCACCCGGTCGCCGGTGTGGTCGAGCACCAGCGTCGAGGCGGTGACGTGGCCCGGCACGCATTCGCGGCGACAGGCGTCGGGACGGTGGAGCACGAACGCCAGGACCGCGTGCCGCAAAGCGTCCTGCGCCGGGTCCGGGGCCTGCCAGTCGGACAGCAACGCGATCGCCGACTCCCGCACGCTCATCGGCAACCCCGTCGTTTGCGGCGGTCCCGCAGCGCGACCCACGCCGCGCGGCACTGCGCCACCGCCTCCGGCGCGAGCCCCAGCCCGTCGATCAGGACGTGGCGGTCGACGAGGTCGAGCGCCTTGTCGGTCTCGTTGGCCTTCAACAGCAGGTCGACGTCACCGGCGAGCTCGGGGCCGGCGAGCGCCGGTGGGGGAATGGGCAGCTGCTCGGCTTCGCGGGGCTCCAGCTCCAAGATGCCCCCGCCGTAACTGCGGCCGAGGATCTCGGCGAAGGCGAACGTCGCGCTGTTGTGGAACACCGCGGCCAGGGCGGCGGGGTCGGTCTGGGGGTACACCCCGGCGGCGAGCCGGACCCGGTGCACCGTGTCGGTGCTCGTCGCCGCGGCGGCGTTGACGGTCAGCCGCGGCGTCAGGTGGATCTGGCGCAACAGGAACAGGTCGGGAACCCACAGCGAGGGCGTGCTCCACCACGGCGTGCGGATCGAGCACTTGTAGCCGCGGTCCACCCCGGCGGCCGCACCGGCGTCGATGTGCGCGGCCAGGGCGGGGTCGGCCGGGTCGCGCGGCGCGTTGAGCAGCCAGCCGCGGTGCCCGGCGGCGATATCGCCTGCCCGGCAATCGGTGTCGTAGACCAGGCCGGACAACTGCGCGCTGCGCGAGACCAGCGGGACGCAGTGGGGCAGCAGCCCCAGCGCGCGGGCCTGCGCATCGGTGAACGTGAAGAAGCTGTTGCGCCCCGTCACGATGCCCACATCCACCTCGGCGACCGACCCCAGGCGGGTGATCGCCGCCGACGCCTTGAGCGCGCGCAGCAGCCGGATCGCGGCCGGGTCCAGGAAGTAGGTGGTCCACTTCTCGTTCTCGTGCAGCAGCGCCGGCGCCGCTTCGACGCCGAGGTCCGCCCCCGCGAGCCCGTCGGTGTCGGCCAGCCCGACCGTGCGGACCCGGGCGGGGCCGGGGCCGGCGACCCCGCAGAACAACACGACCTCCTGCAGGATGCCGTCGAACACCAACCGCTCAAACGTCACCAGCGTGATGTCACTGAAGCGGCTCAGCAGGAACTCGCGCAGCGGCGCGGCGTAGGTGACCTGTAGCAATTCGGCGGGCAGCACCAGCCCCACCCGGCCGCCGTCGCGCACGAGCATCGAGCTCGCCACCACGAAGGGGACCCAGGCGTTGGTCAGCCGGGTGGGTCGCAGGCCCGCGCGCCGCATCAGCTCCAGCGCGGGGGCGCGCTGCTCGGCCGCCCAGTTGCCGAACCGGATGTAGGGCGGATTGCCCGCGACCCCGTCCCAGCCGCCGGGATCGGCGGTGGCGAGCCAGGTGAACAGGTTGGCGGTGTCGACGGGAGCGAATTCGCGTGCCCTGGCCGCCTCTTCGGCGACGAGCTCGACGCCGCGGGCCCCATCGCCGAGGGCGGCCAGCTCGCGCAGGATCGCCCCGTCGCCGCAGGAGGGCTCCAGGACGCGGGGCCCGGCTTCGCGCACCCACCGGGCGAGGAACCGGGCCACCGGCGCCGGCGTGTAGTAGCCGCCGCGGGCCTTCTCGGCGGACGCCGCCGCCTTGCCCGCGAACTTCATCAGCCCAGTATCACTTGCGGATCAACAAGTCCCCGGCGTCCGCCGGGTCGCGTGCCCCGGCGGGGTCCTCCGGATAACCGATCGCCACGGCGCCCAGCGGCTCCCAGTCGGCGGGCAACTCCAGCTCCGCGCGCACCAGGTCGGCGGCGAAGATCGTCGAGCCGATCCAGCAGCTGCCCACCCCTCGCACGGCCAGCGCGACCAGCAGGGCCTGCACGGCCGCCCCGACCGCCACGGTGAACATGGTGTGCTCGGCGTCGGTGCGGGCGGCGTCGGGATACGTGTGCGCGCCTTCGGGCACCAGCATCGGGATGACGACCTCGGGTGCGTCGTAGAGGATCTGGCCGCGCGCCACCCGGCGTTGCACCGAGTCGGCCGGCCTGCCGTCGCCGGCGAGGTCGGCGCGCCACTTGTCTTTCATCCGGTCCAGCAGCTGGGTGCGGACGCCAGGTGTTTGCAGCCAGACGAACCGGACCGGTCGCGTGTGGTGCGGGGCCGGCGCGGTGAGGGCCTCGGCGACGGCGGCTTCGATCAGCTCCGGCGGCACCGGCTCGGCGGTGAACCGGCGCACCGATCGGCGCAGCAGCTGCGCCTGGCGGCGCCCCATGTCGAGGGCCTCGGCGGTGCCGAGCCAGAACAGGTCTTCCTCGCCGGGCCGCAGCAGTTGCCGCGCGGTCGAGCCGTCGTCGGACACGGCAAGGCCGCGCACCACCGCGACCGGCATCGCGGTCAATTTGCCCTTCACCAGATCGGCCGCCGCCGCGACCTCGTCGGCGACCGCGATCTCGGTGACCACCAGTTCGTTGCCGTGGCGGTCGACGGTCCCCGAATAGCCGTGCAGCACAGCCATACCGGCCGACCCGACCGCCGCGTCGATCTGGCCGTTGCGCCAGGCGCGGCCCATCGTGTCGGTGATGACCACCGCGACGTCGACACCGAGCCGGTCGGCCAGGCCGGCGCGCAGGGCCGCGGCGCTGTCGTCGGGGTCGACCGGCAGCAGCGCCAGTTCGTCGCGGCCCACGTTGGATCCGTCCACCCCCGCGGCGGCCTGGATCAGACCGATCCGGTTCTCGGTGATCAGGGTGCGGCCCTTGCGCGCCAGCACCCGCACCGCCTCCTCCTCGACGAGCTTGCGCCGGAGCTGGTCCCGCTCCTCGGCGTCCCGCGGCGCCGGCACCAGCCGGCCCTCGCACTTGGACACCACCTTGCTGGTCACCACCACGACGTCGCCGTCGCGCAGCCAGGGTGCGGCCGCGGCCAGCGCCGCGCTCAGGTCGTCGCCGGGGCGGAACTCGGGAAGCCCGGCGACGGGCAGGATCTCGACCGCCGCGCCGGTGCCGTGCTCAGTCACGGGCTCACACCCGCGAGGTCGAGCCCGGCGCGGACCATCTCGGCCGTCGCCTTGGGGTCGGTCATCAGCAGCGGTACGGCGCGCACCGCCACGCCGTCGATGTCTGCGTGGTCGCCCTCGTGCACCAGCCAGCAGTCCAGGATCCCGGTGCCGCCGCGCGCCCCGTAATGCCGGCCGACCGCCTCCGCGGTGGAGTCCACCCCGATCACCGACAGGCACGCATCGGCCATGCCACGCAAGGGTTTTCCACCGATGATCGGGGAGTAGCCGACGACCGGGGCGGCCGCCGAGCGCAACGCCGCGCGGATGCCGGGCACGGCCAGGATGGCGCCGACGCTCACCACCGGGTTGGACGGCGCCAGCAGGATGACGTCGGCGTCGGCGATGGCAGCGACAGCTTCACTTGTGGCGGTGGCTTTTTCGGCGCCGATGAAGGCGAAGCTGTGCGTGGGCACGCCGGCCCGATAGCGCACCCACCACTCCTGGAAGTGGATCGCGCGCCGGGTGCCGTCGTCCGGATCGGTGATCACCACGTGCGTCTCGCAGCGGTCGTCACTGGCCGGCAGCAACCGGGCACCGGGTTGCCAGCGATCACACAGCGCGGTGGTGATCTGCGACAGCGGGTAGCCGGCGCCCAGCATCTGGGTGCGCACCAGGTGGGTGGCGATATCCCGGTCGCCGAGGCCGAACCAGTCCGGCTGCACGCCGTAGCGGGCCAATTCTTCTTTGGCGTGCCAGGTTTCGTCGCGGTGACCCCACCCGCGCTCCGGGTCTACGCCTCCACCTAAGGTGTACATGCAGGTGTCCAAGTCCGGGCAGACCCGCAGTCCATGAATCCAGGCGTCGTCGCCGATGTTGACGATTGCATTAAGTTCGTGGTTGTCGGCTCCCGCGTCTGGGTGCTGTTGCGTTGCGAACTGACCCAGCCCGAGCAACTGTTGAATCCCCAGCAGGAAGCGGGCGCCGCCAACCCCACCGACCAGAACGGTGACCTTCACGTGCACGACAGTACTGCCCGACGACCGTGTGATGGCCGCCCCGTTACGCGGCCCTTAAGCGTAGTCGCGGGCAGTGTGATCGACACGCCGAATGCGCAAAACAACGGAAACGCCGTAATTCGGTCACGAGATGGTATGGAAATGCGCCGTAATGCTTGACCCGGCAGATCAACCCGTGTCTAATCACAACAGTGTCATTTCCCGGTTGGCCGGCCGGTTCCGGTGTCGCAGACCGAGATTCGATCACTTGTTCGAATTGTCTGTACACATCAGAAAAGTGGGAACCACTCACTCTCTCAATCGATCTGAGGAGGCGGACGACCGTATGTCTTACGAACATCTTCGAGGAGTCATGGCGAGCACGCCGCACACCCCTATCGGCTCGGCGCCGGTCCGACCCGTTCGGCCGCACCTGACCGTGGTTCCTGATGCGCCAGTCGCATTCGAGCCCGAGCCGTTGCCGGAGCCAGTTGCGGACCAATGGCAGGACCGGGCGCTGTGCGCCCAGACCGACCCCGAGGCCTTCTTCCCGGAGAAGGGCGGGTCGACCCGCGAGGCCAAGAAGATCTGCCTGGGGTGCGAGGTACGTCATGAGTGCCTGGAGTACGCCCTGGAGCACGACGAGCGCTTCGGCATCTGGGGCGGCCTGTCCGAACGGGAGCGCCGTCGCCTCAAGCGCGGCATCATCTAAGGCGCCGAAGGCGCCGACGCGCCAGGGTTATTCGTCGTCGATCGTCGGGTCGATGACCGACGGCTCGACATCGAGGTAGATGGCTACCTGGGCCACCAGTATCTCGTGCAGCAAATCACCGAGTTCGACGGTGTCTTTGGCCCGTCGCTCAATAGGCTTGCGGAACAGGACAATTCGCGCCCGCGTGGCGTTGCCGCGGACGTCGACGCCGGCCGGGATCAATCGCGCCAGCGGGATCGGCCCGTCGGCCACGACCTCCGGCGGCCACTGCACGCTGTCGGGATCCTTGGCCGCGATGCGGGGGATCTCATCGACCGCCACGTCGAGCTCGGCGAGGCGGGCCTGCCAGTGCCGCTCGATGGGCTCGTAGGCCTCCAGCACCGCCATGTCGAACCGCTCGGCCCGGCTGCGCCACCCGGGCACCGTCGGCGGCAGCAGCGGGCCGCGCACGTCGCGGCCCCGCCGGCTGGACCGGTGGGAAGCGAATCGGCCCGGGGACCGACCCCTCCGCGGGGAGCTGCGCGAATCGCCCACGCGCCGATGGTAACGGTTGAACATCGGCGGTCCGCCGGTTGCGCGTGTCCGGCGCTTCACGAGCGTTTGCGCACGATAGCCTTTCGGCGTGAACGTTCCCCGTCGCTGTTGCCGGCCCGGGTGTCCGCACTACGCCGTAGCGACCCTGACGTTCGTCTACTCGGACTCCACGGCGGTGGTCGGGCCACTCGCGACCGCGCGGGAGCCGCATTCGTGGGACCTGTGCGTCGGCCATGCCGGCCGGATCACCGCGCCCCGCGGGTGGGATCTCGTGCGCCACGCCGGGCCCCTCTTGTCCGAGCCCACGCATCCCGATGAGGACGACCTGGTCGCCCTGGCTGACGCGGTGCGCGAAGGTGGCGATCGGGGCGTGCCGTACGCCGCAACCCCGGTGAACGGCTTCGCCGACCCGCACCTTCATCACGGCGGGTCGCAGGCCACCGCGCCGAGCAGCAGCGTGCTCGCGCCGCCCGAGCATCGGTCCGGCCGGCGCCGCGGGCATCTGCGGGTGTTGCCCGACCCCAGTGACTAGGCGACCGCGATCCGCGCCCACCGCTGCGGTCGGTGTTTCCCGCGGGCCGATAGGCTGACGGCCAAGAGGCGAAGGAACGCGAACCCGTTCAAGGCGTCAGGAGGCCCCCGCATGTCTCGGCTCGCCGCGACCGTCCACCGTGTCGTCAAGGCTTACGACGTGCGAGGGCTGGTCGGTGAAGAGCTCGACGAGCCGCTGGTCACCGCCCTGGGGGCGGCGTTCGCCAGGCTGATGCGCGGCGAGGGTGCGCGGCAGGTGGTGATCGGCCACGACATGCGCGACAGTTCGCCCGCGCTGGCCGCGGCCTTCGCCTCCGGGGTGCTGGGCCAGGGCCTGGACGTGGTGCGGATCGGCCTGTCCTCGACCGACCAGCTCTACTTCGCCTCCGGTTCGCTGGACTGCCCCGGCGCGATGTTCACCGCGAGCCACAACCCCGCCGCCTACAACGGGATCAAGCTGTGCCGGGCGGCCGCCAAGCCGGTCGGCGCGGAGAGTGGCCTGCGCACCATCAGCGAGGACGTGATCGCCGGGGTGCCGGCGTATGCCGGGCGGCCGGGAACCGTCACCGACCGCGACGTGCTCGACGACTACGGGGTGTTCCTGCGTTCGCTGGTGAGCACGTCGGGGCTGCGGCCCCTGCGGGTGGCCGTGGACGCCGGCAACGGCATGGCCGGTCTCACCGCGCCCGCGGTGCTCGGGGCGATCGGTTCGATCACCTTGCTGCCGTTGTACTTCGAGCTCGACGGCTCGTTCCCCAACCACGAGGCCAACCCACTGGACCCGGCCAACCTGGTCGACCTGCAGGCCTACGTGCGCGAGACGGGTGCCGACCTCGGGCTGGCCTTCGACGGGGACGCCGACCGCTGCTTCGTGGTCGACGAACGCGGCCGGCCGGTGTCGCCCTCGACGGTGACCAGCCTGGTGGCCGCCCGCGAGCTGGGCCGGGAGATCGGCGCGACCATCATCCACAACGTGATCACGTCGCGCGCGGTGCCGGAGTTGGTCGCCGAACGCGGCGGCACGCCGCTGCGCTCCCGCGTCGGGCACTCCTATATCAAGGCGATGATGGCCGACACCGGCGCCATCTTCGGCGGCGAACACTCGGCGCACTATTACTTCCGCGACTTCTGGGGCGCGGACTCCGGGATGCTGGCGGCGCTGTACGTGCTGGCCGCCCTCGGCGAGCAGGACCGGCCGCTGTCGGAGCTGACCGCCGACTACCAGCGCTACGAATCGTCCGGCGAGATCAACTTCACCGTCGCCGACGCGGCGCTGTGCACGGAGGCGGTGCTGAAGTCCTTCGGCAGCCGGATCCACTCCATCGACCACGTGGACGGGGTGACCGTCGACCTGGGCGGCGGCAGCTGGTTCAACCTGCGCAGCTCCAACACCGAGCCCTTGCTGCGGCTCAACGTGGAGGGGCGCACCACCGAGGACGTCGACGCGGTGGTGGCCCAGGTCCGCGCGGAGATCGAGGCGCAGTCGGCGCCCGCCGGGGCCGCCCCGTGAGCGCCGTGCGGGCGATCGATCTCGAGGACACCGACGGTCTGCTGGCCGCCGACCGGGACGGCCTGCTGCGCTCGGCGTCGTCGACCGGCGCGCAGGTGCGCGCGATCGCCGCGGCGGTCGACGAGGGCGCGCTGGATTCGCTGCGGACCGACGACCGGCCGCGCAGCCTGATCTGGGTCGCCGGCCGCGGCGCCGCCGACTCCGCCGGTGCCATGCTCGCCGCGACGGTGGGCGGTGCGGCCTCCCAGCCGATCGCGCTGACCGCGGAGGTTCCGCCGTGGGTCGGCCCCCTCGACGTGCTGGTCGTCGCCGGCGACGACCCGGGCGACCCCGCTCTGGTCAGCGCGGCGGCGACCGGCGTGCGGCGCGGGGCGCGGGTCGTGGTCGCCGCGCCGTACGAGGGGCCGATGCGGGATTCCACGGCCGGGCGGGCGGCGGTGCTGGCGCCGCGCCTTGACGTGCCCGACGAGTTCGGGTTGTGCCGGTACCTGGCCGCCGGCCTGGCCGTCCTGCAAACCGTGGACCGGCGACCGGGCATCGACCTGCGGGCGCTGGCCGACGAGCTGGACGCCGAGGCGCTGCGCAACAGCGCGGGTCGCGAGCTGTTCACCAACCCGGCTAAGACCATCGCCGCGCGCCTGGCCGACCGTCAGGTGGCGCTGGCCGGCGACTGCGCCGCGACGCTGGCGCTGGCCCGGCACGGCAGCTCGGTGCTGCTGCGGATCGCCCATCAGGCGGTTGCCGCCGCCGGATTGCCCGACGCCGTCGTCGCGCTGCGCGCAGGCGCGTCCGCCGGGTTCGTGGATCCCGCCGAGGCGCTGTTCCACGACGAACAGATCGACGGCCCGCTGCCCCAGCGGCTGCTGGTGCTGGCGCTGACCCTGTCCGCCGAACAGCCGGTGGTGGCGGCCCGCACCGCGGGGCTCGACGACGTGTACCTGCTGGCCGCCGAGGACGTGCCCGACGGACCCGGCGGCTCGGCCGGCTCCACCGTCGCGCCGGCGTTGGGCGGGGCCATCAGCGCCGAGCAGCAACTGGCAGTATTGGCCGTCCGGCTGGAGATGGCCGCGGTTTATGCGCGACTGGTGCGGGGATAGATAGAACAGTGGAATTGCTTCGCGGAGCGTTGCGGACGTACGCCTGGGGATCACGCACCGCCATCGCGGAATTCACCGGGCGGACGGTCCCGGCCGCCCACCCCGAGGCCGAGCTCTGGTTCGGCGCCCACCCCGGCGACCCCGCCTGGCTGGAGACCGACCATGGCGAGATCACGCTGCTCGACGCGCTCGTCGAAGACCCGGAGGGCCAGCTCGGCCCCGGGGCGCGCGCCCGCTTCGGAGACATGTTGCCGTTCCTGGTCAAGGTGCTCGCGGCCGACGAGCCGCTGTCCCTGCAGGCCCACCCGAGCGCGGCGCAGGCGGCCGAGGGCTACCTGCGCGAGGAGCGGCTGGGCATCCCGCTGAACTCCCCGGTGCGCAACTACCGCGACACCTCGCACAAGCCCGAGGTGCTGGTCGCGCTGCAGCCGTTCGAGGCGCTCGCCGGATTCCGTCAGGTCACCCGCACCGTCGAGCTGCTGCGGGCCCTGGCCGTCTCCGACCTCGACCCGTACATCGAGTTGCTCAACGACCAGTCCGACGCCGACGGCCTGCGCGCGCTGTTCACCACCTGGATCACCGCACCCCAGCCCGACATCGACGTGCTGGTGCCCGCGGTGCTCGACGGCGCCATCCAGTACATCAGCTCCGGGGCGACCGAATTCGCCGGCGAGGTCAAGACGGTGCTGGAACTCGGGGAACGCTATCCCGGCGACGCCGGGGTGCTGGCGGCGCTGTTGCTGAACCGCATCACGCTGGCCCCGGGCGAGGCGATCTTCGTGTCGGCCGGCAGCCTGCACACCTACCTGCGCGGGTTCGCGGTGGAGGTGATGGCCAACTCCGACAACGTGTTGCGGGGCGGCCTGACCCCCAAGCACGTGGACGTGCCCGAGCTGCTGCGGGTGCTCGACTTCACCCCGACCACCGAGGCTCAGGTGCGGCCCCGCGTCCACCGCGAGGGCTTCGGCCTGATCTACGAGACCCCGGCCGAGGAGTTCGCGGTGGCGCTGCTCGAGCTCGACGGCGACTACCTGGGCCACGAGGTCGACGCCACCTGCAGCCACGAGGGCCCGCAGATCCTGCTGTGCACCGAGGGCTGCACGACCGTGCACGGCAAGTCCGGGTCGCTGACCCTGCAGCGGGGGATGGCCGCCTGGGTGGCGGCCGACGACGCCCCGATCCGGCTGGTCGCGCGCGAACCCACCAAGCTGTTCAGGGCGACCGTAGGGCTGTAACTCAGACCCGATGGTGGCGACCCGCATCGCCCGGCTCCGCCGCGCTCGCGATCGCCACGGTGTGCCGGTCCCGGGCGGCCTGACGGCGTTCGCCCAGCCACAGCCGCAGGTTGTGGGCCATCGCCCGCCCGATGATGCGCGGCGGCGGGATCATGTACAGGCTGTCGAGCAGCGAGAACCGGCGCAAAAACCACTCGGCGAGAACGGGATCGGTCTCGGCGGCCCCCAGGAATTGGTCGAAGAGCGCACCGGACGGTCGCCACCACCAGGGGATCGGCCCCTTGGCGCCGGCGTGGTGGAAGGTGACGTCGCCGATGGCGTTCATGATCCAGACGGGGAAGGTGGTCTTGGCGGTGGCCCGGCTCAGTTCCGCCGCCAGCTGCTCGTCGCGGGAGGACAGCGCGCGCCGCAGGTGACCGGCCTGCAGCGACGTCATCGTCATGCCCTGCCCGAAGGTGGGGTTGAAGCTGGCGACGGCGTCGCCGAACGGGATGATCCCCGCGGGGAAGCGGTCGAGCTTGTCGTAGCGGCGCCAACGGCTGGCCGGAAAGGCGTGGAAAGCCGGTTCCCCCAGGGGTTCGGCGCGTGTCAGGGCGGTGCTGAAGTGGGCCGGGAGCAGCTCGTCGGCCAGCGCCAGCATCTCGGGAAAGGTCCGGGGCGGTTTGACGTTGGCCACCCCGAACGTGGTCAGCACCCAGGTGCCGTCCTCGTAGCACAGCATGCCCAGCCCGAGCGACTTGTCGTGCGAGGCGCCCGCGACCACCACCTTCTCGGTGATCAGCCCGTCCGCGATGCGGAACTGCTGGGTGGCGTAGTGGATGCCGATGTCCAGGGCGTCTTCCCTGGGGCGTTCGTACCCCCACTGCTCCAGCCAGACCGGCAGCCGGGTGCCCCGTCCGGCCGCGTCGACGACGAGGTCCGTGGCCACGAATTCCGGCTCCCCGCCGTCGGTGCCGGTCGCGTCCAACAGCACCCCGGTCACCCGCCGGCGCGCCGGGTCGTACCGCGGTTCGGCCACCGAGCGGCGCACGATCGCGACATTGTCGGTGTCGCGGACGCGTTTGCGCAACTGCCACTCCAGGTGCGGGCGGCTGGGCACGTACGCGGTGAATTCGTCGCGCAGCGTGTGCCCGGTCCCGAGCACGTGGCCGGCCGCGCCGAGGTGAATGCAGTCGGGCCGGTTCTCCAGCATGGGCACGCCGGCGGCCACCATGTCGTCCAGCAGTCCGGGGAACAAACTCTCGAACTCCATTGCGCCGCGGGCCATCAGCATGTGCAGGTGCCTGTCCTGCGGGACCGTCGCCCGGTTCGACGGTGTGGCCGGCAAGTCGTCGCGTTCGTAGACGGTGACACGCGCATACGAATCCGCGAGCACCCGCGCGGCGCACAGGCCTGCGACGCTGCCTCCGATGACCGCCGCATGCTCCCTGGTGTTTGCTTTGGTGTCCGGCATCTCGGCAGAGTACCCAGTACTGTGGCGGACCAATGGGTCCCAGTTGATTCCGAAGGGCGACGGATGGCCAACCGATGGCGGACGAAGTCGGTCGAACAATCGATCGCCGACACCGACGAGCCCGACACCCGGCTGCGCAAGGACCTGACCTGGTTGGACCTGGTCGTCTTCGGCGTCGCGGTGGTGATCGGCGCCGGGATCTTCACGGTGACGGCGTCCACGACCGGCGACATCACCGGCCCGGCCATCTGGGTCTCGTTCGTCATCGCGGCGATCACCTGCGCCCTGGCGGCGTTGTGTTACGCCGAGTTCGCCTCCATGCTCCCGGTCGCCGGCAGCGCCTACACCTTCTCCTATGCCACCTTCGGGGAGTTCCTGGCCTGGATCATCGGGTGGAACCTGCTGCTGGAGCTCGCGATCGGCGCCGCGGTCGTGGCCAAGGGGTGGTCGAGCTACCTGGGCAACGTGTTCGGGTTCGCCGGTGGCACAACCGAATTCGGGTCGATCAGCCTGGACTGGGGTGCGCTGGTGATCGTCGCCGGGGTGGCGACCCTGATCGCGCTGGGCACCAAGCTGTCGTCGCGGTTCTCCGCGGTGGTCACCGGTATCAAGGTGTCGGTGGTGCTGTTGGTGGTCGTGGTCGGCGCCTTCTACATCAAGGGCTCCAACTATTCGCCGTTCATTCCCAAGCCCGAAGCCGGGCATGAGGCCTCCGGCATCAACCAGTCGGTGCTGTCGCTGCTGACCGGGGCGCACAGCAGCCACTACGGGTGGTACGGCGTGCTGGCGGGCGCGTCGATCGTGTTCTTCGCGTTCATCGGTTTCGACATCGTCGCCACCATGGCCGAGGAGACCAAGCGGCCCCAGCGCGACGTCCCGCGGGGCATCCTCGCGTCGCTGGCCATCGTGACCGTGCTCTACGTGGCCGTCTCGGTGGTGTTGTCGGGCATGGTCTCCTACACCCAGCTCAAGACGGCCCCGGGCCACCGGCCGGCGAACCTGGCCACGGCGTTCACGGCCAACGGGATCCACTGGGCCAGCAAGATCATCGCCATCGGCGCGCTGGCCGGATTGACCACCGTGGTGATGGTCCTGATGCTCGGCCAGTGCCGCATCCTGTTCGCGATGGCGCGCGACGGCCTCTTGCCGCGGCAACTGGCCAAGACCGGCACGCGCGGCACCCCGGTCCGGATCACCGTGCTGGTTGCGGTCGTGGTGGCCGCGACGGCATCGGTGTTCCCCATCGACAAGCTCGAGGAGATGGTCAACGTCGGGACCCTGTTCGCGTTCGTACTGGTCTCGGCCGGCGTCATGGTGCTGCGGCGCACCCGCCCGGACCTGGAGCGCGGCTTCCGGGCGCCGTGGGTGCCGGTCCTGCCGATCGCCTCGATCACCGCGTGCGTGTGGCTGATGGTCAACCTCACCGCGCTGACCTGGGTACGGTTCGCCGTCTGGCTGGCGGTGGGGACCGCGATCTACGTCGGCTACGGATACCGGCACTCGGTGCAGGGCCGGCGCGAGGCCCACGGGATCGAGGCGCCCGCGCGCGCGGAACCCGACACCGTGCCGTAGCGGCCGGTTTACAAAAGTACGTCTCTTGTCTAGACACGAGACGCGGTAGGCGATATTGTCAAACTCAAGCGTGGTGTGACTCACAAGGAGGTTTGGCATATGACCACACTCGAACGGCAGGTACACCCGGAGGCGTCCGAGCCGCCGGTCTGGCGGGACAAGAAGCGGCACCTGTGGCTGATGGGGCTGATCGCGCCGACGGCGTTGTTCGTGGTGCTGCCGCTGGTCTGGGCGATGAACTCACTCGGCTGGCGGACCGGCTCGCAGGCGCTGCTGTGGATCGGGCCGATCCTGGTCTACGTCCTGCTGCCGATCCTGGACCTGCGCTTCGGGCCCGACGGCCAGAACCCGCCCGACGAGGTGATGGAGCAGCTGGAGAACGACAAGTACTACCGCTACTGCACCTACATCTTCATCCCGTTCCAGTACCTGAGCGTGGTCTTCGGCGCCTACCTGTTCACCGCTTCGAACCTGAGCTGGCTCGGCTATGACGGCGCGCTGGGCTGGGCGGGCAAGCTCGGGGTGGCGCTGTCGGTGGGCGTGCTCGGCGGCGTGGGCATCAACACCGCCCACGAGATGGGCCACAAGAAGGACTCCCTGGAGCGGTGGCTGTCCAAGATCACCCTGGCCCAGACCTGCTACGGCCACTTCTACATCGAGCACAACCGCGGCCACCACGTGCGGGTGTCCACCCCTGAGGACCCGGCGTCGGCGCGCTTCGGCGAGACGTTCTGGGAGTTCTTGCCGCGCAGCGTCTTCGGCAGCCTGCGCTCGTCGTTGCGGCTGGAGGCCCAGCGGCTGCGCCGGCAGGGGCGGAGCCCGTGGGACCCCCGGACGTACCTGTCCAACGACGTGCTCAACGCCTGGCTGCTGTCGATCGTGTTGTGGGGGGTGCTGATCGCGGTCTTCGGCCCGGCGCTGATCCCGTTCGTGGTCATCCAGGCCGTCTTCGGCTTCAGCCTGCTCGAGTCCGTCAACTACCTCGAGCACTACGGGCTGCTGCGGCAGAAGCAGGCCAACGGCCGTTACGAGCGCTGCACCCCGGTGCACAGCTGGAACTCCGACCACGTCGTCACCAACCTGTTCCTGTACCACCTGCAGCGGCACAGCGACCACCACGCCAACCCGACCCGGCGGTACCAGACCCTGCGCAGCATGGCGGGCGCGCCCAACCTGCCGAGCGGGTACGCGTCGATGATCTCGCTGACCTACCTCCCGCCGCTGTGGCGCAAGGTGATGGACCACCGGGTGCTCGAGCACTACGACGGCGACATCACCAAGGTCAACATCCACCCGCGGGTGCGGGAGCGGGTGCTGGCGCGCTACGGGGTGCGGGCGTGACCGCCTACCGGTGCCCGGGCTGCGGCTACACCTACGATGAGGCGAAAGGTGCTCCGCGGGAAGGATTTCCCGCGGGCACGCCGTTCGGTGACATCCCCGACGACTGGCGCTGCCCGGACTGTGCGGTGCGGGATAAGGCCGATTTCGAATTGACGTCCGGCGACGATGCAGCCGCGTAAGCGGGTGAGGAGAAGCCGGACAATCGGATAGGAGTGGAGTGAACCGGTGAGCGACTACAGACTCTTCGTCTGCGTGCAGTGCGGATTCGAATACGACGAGGCCAAGGGCTGGCCGGAGGACGGCATCGCGCCCGGGACCCGCTGGGACGACATCCCCGAGGACTGGAGCTGCCCGGACTGCGGCGCGGCGAAATCCGACTTCGAGATGGTGGAGATTGCTCGTTCGTGATCGGCGCGAAAGCGGCTCGAAAGCGGCTATTGTCGCGCCTGTGAAGCGGATGCCGTTCCCCGAGGCGTCGCGCGCGCTGCTGCGCGACTCGGTGCTGGACGCGATGCGAGAGTTGCTGCTGACCCGCGACTGGTCCGCCGTCACGCTGTCGGACGTGGCCCGCGCCGCGGGCATCAGCCGGCAGACCATCTACAACGAGTTCGGCTCGCGGCAAGGCCTGGCGCAGGGTTACGCCCTGCGCCTGGCCGACCGGCTGGTCGACGCCGTGCAGGCCGCCATCGACGCCAACGTCGGCAACATCTATGAGGCGTTCCTGCAGGGCTTTCGCGCCTTCTTCGCCGAGTCGGCGGCGGACCCGCTGGTGATCTCGTTGCTGACCGGCGTCGCCAAGCCGGACCTGCTGCAGATCATCACCACCGACAGCGGCCCCATCATCACCCGGGCGTCGGACCGGCTGAGCGCGGCCTTCACCCAGAGCTGGGTGGCCACCAGTGACTTCGACGCCGGCGTCCTGGCCCGGGCGATCGTCCGGCTGGCGATGAGCTACGTGTCGATGCCGCCGGAGGCCGACCACGACGTGGCGGCCGACCTGGCGCGGCTGATGACACCGTTCGCGGAGCGCCACGGCGTCGTCAACGTCCCCTGACGCCCTCCCGCGGCCGCCGACTACAGTGGCGCAAGAGCGCATACCTAAGCTAAGTAATCCGCGTGGAACCTAAGCCGCAGAAGGAATGAGACTTTTATGACGACGACCGAAAGTTCGTTGACCGCCGACGTCCGCAACGGCATCGATTTCAAGGTCGCCGACCTGTCGTTGGCTGAATACGGTCGCCGGGACATCGAGCTGTCCGAGCAGGAGATGCCGGGTCTGATGTCGCTGCGCCGCGAGTACGCCGAGGTGCAGCCCCTGAAGGGGGCGCGGATCTCGGGCTCGCTGCACATGACGGTGCAGACCGCCGTGCTCATCGAGACCCTGGTTTCGCTGGGCGCGCAAGTCCGGTGGGCGTCCTGCAACATCTTCTCCACCCAGGACCACGCCGCAGCCGCCGTGGTCGTCGGCCCGCACGGTACGCCCGAGGAGCCCAAGGGCGTCCCGGTGTTCGCCTGGAAGGGCGAGACGCTGGAGGAGTACTGGTGGGCCGCCGAGCAGATGCTGACGTGGCCCGACGAGCCGGCCAACATGATCCTCGACGACGGCGGCGACGCCACCATGCTGGTGCTGCGCGGCGCGCAGTACGAGAAGGCCGGCGTGGTGCCGCCCGCGGAGGAGGACGACCCCACCGAGTGGAAGGTCTTCCTGGACTTGCTGCGCAAGCGCTTCGAGACCGACAAGGACAAGTGGACGAAGATCTCCGAGTCGGTCAAGGGCGTCACCGAGGAGACCACCACCGGCGTGCTGCGCCTCTACCAGTTCGCCGCGGCCGGCGACCTCGCCTTCCCAGCGATCAACGTCAACGACTCGGTGACCAAGTCCAAGTTCGACAACAAGTACGGCTGCCGGCACTCGCTGATCGACGGGATCAACCGCGGCACCGACGTGCTGATCGGCGGCAAGAAGGTGCTGGTCTGCGGCTACGGCGACGTGGGCAAGGGTTGCGCCGAGTCGGTCAAGGGGCAGGGCGCGCGCGTCGTCGTCACCGAGATCGACCCGATCAACGCGCTGCAGGCGCTGATGGAGGGCTACGACGTCGAGACGGTCGAGGACGCGATCGGCACCGCCGACATCGTCATCACCGCGACCGGCAACAAGGACATCATCACGCTGGCGCACATGAAGGCGATGAAGGACTACGCGGTGCTGGGCAATATCGGGCACTTCGACAACGAGATCCAGGTCGCCGCGCTGGAGCGCTCGGGCGCCACCAAGACCAACATCCGGCCGCAGGTCGACGTGTGGACGTTCCCCGACAGCGGCAAGTCGATCATCCTGCTCTCCGAGGGCCGGCTGCTGAACCTCGGCAACGCCACCGGGCACCCGTCGTTCGTGATGAGCAACAGCTTCTCCAACCAGGTGATCGCCCAGATCGAGCTGTGGACCAAGAACGACGAGTACGACAACGAGGTGTACCGGCTGCCCAAGCACCTCGACGAGAAGGTGGCCCGCATCCACGTCGAGGCGCTCGGCGGCAAGCTGACCAAGCTGACCAAGGAGCAGGCCGAGTACATCGGCGTCGACGTCGACGGTCCCTACAAGGCCGACCACTACCGCTACTGAGTCCTCGGTCCTCATGCCGGGTGTGCGGCCAGCCGCACACTCGTGCGCGGGATAGGCTCGCGCGGTGCTGATCGCGATCGAAGGGGTCGACGGGGCGGGCAAGCGAACGCTGTCCGAGGGCCTGCGCAAGGCCTTCGAGGCGGCCGGGAAGTCCGTGGCGATCCTGGCCTTCCCCCGCTACGGCAAGTCGGTGACCGCCGACGTCGCGGCCGAGGCCCTGCACGGCGAGCACGGCGACCTGGCGTCGTCGGTCTACGCGATGGCGATGCTGTTCGCGCTCGACCGGGCGGGGGCCGTCGACGACATCGAGGCGCTGCGCCGCGACCACGACGTGGTGATCCTGGATCGTTACGTCGCGTCCAACGCCGCCTACAGCGCCGCGCGCCTGCACGAGGGCGCGGGCGGGGCGGCCGCCGCCTGGGTGCTCGAGCTGGAGTACCGGCGGCTGCGGCTGCCCGCACCCGACTGGCAGCTGCTGCTCGCGGTGCCGGCGGAGCTGGCCGGGCAGCGCGCGCGCAGCCGGGCGCAGTCCGATCCGGGGCGGGCGCGCGACAGCTACGAACTCGACGACGAACTGCAGCTGCGCACCGGCGCGGTCTACGCCGAGCTGGCCGCGGCGGGCTGGGGCGGGCCCTGGCTGGTCGCCGACGCCGACGTCGATCCGGCCCGGCTGGCCGCCACCCTCATCGGCGCCAAGGAGGTGCCCCCGACCGTCCGGGAGGGCACACCGGGGGCGCCGGGCAGGGGTTTTTGACCCGAATTGCCGCTATATTTGCGGCCAGGCCCAAGAAACGCCCGTGTGGCGCGCCAGTTTTGTCCCGATCTGGTGACACCATGGATGCCATGAGGCAAAGGATCTTAGTCGTCGATGACGACGCTTCGCTGGCCGAGATGCTCACCATCGTGTTGCGTGGGGAGGGTTTCGACACCGCGGTCATCGGTGACGGTACCCAGGCCCTGACTGCGGTGCGCGAACTGCGCCCCGACTTGGTACTCCTGGACCTGATGCTGCCGGGCATGAACGGCATCGACGTGTGCCGCGTGCTGCGCGCCGATTCCGGTGTGCCGATCGTGATGCTGACCGCCAAGACCGACACCGTGGACGTGGTGTTGGGCCTCGAGTCCGGCGCCGACGACTACATCATGAAGCCGTTCAAGCCCAAGGAGCTGGTGGCGAGAGTGCGGGCGCGGCTGCGGCGCAACGACGACGAGCCCGCCGAGATGCTGTCGATCGCCGACGTCGAGATCGACGTGCCGGCGCACAAGGTGACGCGCAACGGCGAGCAGATCTCCCTGACTCCGCTGGAGTTCGACCTGCTGGTCGCGTTGGCGCGCAAACCGCGGCAGGTGTTTACTCGTGATGTGCTGCTCGAACAGGTGTGGGGCTACCGGCACCCGGCGGACACCCGCCTGGTGAACGTGCACGTCCAGCGTCTGCGGGCCAAGGTTGAGAAGGACCCGGAGAACCCGACCGTGGTGCTGACCGTTCGAGGAGTGGGATACAAGGCCGGACCTCCGTGATCCGGGGGCGCCATTGATCTGGGGCTCTCGGCGACGCACTCGGAGCCGTTGGGGGCGCTCCGGTCCCATGACCCGCGGCATGGGCGCGGTGAGTCGCGCCGTTGCTGTTGCCTGGCGCCGGTCGTTGCAGCTGCGGGTCGTCGCGCTGACGCTCGGGATGTCGTTGGCGGTGATCCTCGCGCTCGGCTTCGTGTTGACCTCTCAGGTCACCAATCGTGTGCTCGACGTCAAGGTCAAGGCGGGCATCGAGCAGATCGAGCGCGCGCGCACGACCGTCGGCGGGATCGTCAGCGGCGAGGAGACGCGCTCGCTGGACAGCAGTCTGCAGCTGGCCCGCAACACGCTGACGTCGAAGACCGACTCCGCGTCGGGCGCCGGGCTGGCCGGCGCGTTCGACGCGGTGCTGATCGTGCCGGGCGACGGGCCCCGCGCGGCGACCACGGCCGGACCGGTCGACCAGGTGCCCAATGCGCTGCGCGGCTTCGTCAAGGCCGGGCAGGCGGCGTACCAGTACGCCACCGTGCACACCGACGGTTTTTCCGGCCCGGCGCTGGTGATGGGCACGCCGGCGTCGTCGCAGGTGGCCAACCTGGAGCTGTACCTGATCTTCCCGCTGAAGAACGAGCAGTCCACCATCGCGCTGGTCCGCGGCACCATGATCACCGGTGGCGCGGTGCTGCTGGTGCTGCTCGCCGGGATCGCGCTGTTGGTATCCCGGCAGGTGGTGGTGCCGGTGCGGTCGGCGTCGCGGATCGCCGAGCGGTTCGCCGAGGGGCACCTGTCCGAACGGATGCCGGTGCGCGGCGAGGACGACATGGCCCGGTTGGCGGTGTCGTTCAACGACATGGCCGAAAGCCTGTCCCGCCAGATCACCCAGCTCGAGGAGTTCGGCAACCTGCAGCGCCGGTTCACCTCGGACGTCAGCCACGAGCTGCGCACCCCGCTGACCACCGTCCGGATGGCCGCCGACCTCATCTATGACCACAGTGCCGACCTGGATCCCACGCTGGCGCGCTCCACCGAGCTGATGGTCAACGAGCTGGACCGGTTCGAGTCGCTGCTCAACGACCTGCTGGAGATCTCCCGGCACGACGCCGGGGTGGCCGAGTTGTCCGTCGAGGCGGTGGACCTGCGCACCACCGTGCGCAGCGCGCTGAGCAACGTCGGCCACCTGGCCGAGGACGCCGGCATCGAGCTGCTCGTCGACCTGCCGGACGAGGAGGTGATCGCCGAGGTCGACACCCGGCGGGTGGAGCGGATCCTGCGCAACCTGATCGCCAACGCGATCGACCACGCCGAACACAAGCCGGTGCAGATCCGGATGGGGGCCGACGAGGACACCGTGGCCGTCACCGTCCGCGACTACGGGGTGGGGTTGCGGCCCGGCGAGGAGAAGCTGGTGTTCAGCCGGTTCTGGCGGGCCGACCCGTCGCGGGTGCGCCGGTCCGGCGGCACCGGGCTCGGCCTGGCGATCAGCGTGGAGGACGCCCGCCTGCACCAGGGCCGGCTGGAGGCGTGGGGCGAACCCGGTGAGGGATCCTGCTTCCGGCTGACGCTTCCGCTGGTCCGCGGCCACAAGGTGACCACCAGCCCGCTGCCCATGAAGCCCATTCCGCCCACCGCGACGACAAACACGGGGCCGCAACCGACCAAAGACCGGTCGCGGCAACGGGAACACGCCGAGAGGAGCGGGTGATGCGGCGCCTGCTCGGGTTGGTGTTCCTCACGGTGGTGCTGGCCGGTTGCGCGGGGGTGCCCAGCTCGTCGGCCCCGCAGGCCATCGGCACCGTCGAACGGCCGGCCCCGTCGAACCTGCCCAAGCCGACGCCGGGCATGGATCCCGACGTGCTGCTGCGCGAATTCCTCAAGGCCACAGCCGATCCCGCGAACCGGCATCTGGCGGCCCGGCAGTTCCTCACCCAGTCGGCGTCCAACGCCTGGGACGACGCCGGTAGCGCCCTGCTGATCGACCACGTGGTGTTCGTGGAAACCCGTGCGGCCGAACGTGTTTCGGCGAACATGCGGGCGGACATCCTCGGGTCGCTGTCGGACATGGGGGTGTTCGAGACCGCGGAGGGGGTGCTGCCCGACCCGGGCCCGATCGAGTTGGTCAAGACGTCGGGCGGGTGGCGCATCGACCGGCTGCCCAATGGGGTGTTCCTGGACTGGCAGCAGTTTCAGGCGACCTACAAGCGCAACACGCTGTACTTCGCCGACCCCACCGGCAAGACGGTGGTTCCCGATCCGCGCTACGTCGCGGTCGCCGACCACGACCAGCTGGCCACCGAATTGGTCTCCAAGCTGATCGGCGGCCCGCGGCCCGAGATGGCGCACACCGTCCGCAACCTGCTCGCCCCGCCGCTGCGGCTGCGCGGGCCGGTGACCCGGGCCGATGGCGGCAAGAACGGGATCGGGCGCGGCTACGGCGGGGCGCGCGTCGACCTGGAGAAGCTGTCCACCACCGATCCGCACAGCAGGCAATTGCTCGCCGCGCAGATCATCTGGACGCTGGCCAGGGCCGACATCCGGGGCCCGTATGTGATCAACGCCGACGGCGCGCCGCTGGACGACCGGTTCGCCGAGGGCTGGACGACCTCCGATGTGGCGGCCACCGACCCCGGTGTGGCCGACGGCGCGGGCGCCGGGCTGCACGCGCTGGTGAACGGCTCGCTGGTGTCGCTGGACGGCCAGCGCTTCGGCAACGTGCCCGGCGCCTTCGGCCGCATGGGCGACCAGACCGGCGCCGCGCTGTCCCGCAGCGGGCGGCAGGTGGCGTCCGTCGTCACGCTGCACCGGGGCGCGCCCGACGAGGCGGCGTCGCTGTGGATCGGCGACCTCGGCGGCGAGGCGGTCCAGTCCGCCGACGGGCACAGCCTGACGCGGCCCAGCTGGTCGCTGGACGACGCGGTCTGGACGGTGGTGGACGGCAACAACGTGCTGCGCGCGATCCAGGAGCCGGCGTCGGGGCAACCCGCCCGCATCCCGGTCGATTCCGTCGCCGTGGCCAGCCGCTTCCCGGGGCCGATCACCGACCTGCAGCTGTCCCGCGACAGCACGCGCGCCGCGATGGTGATCGGCGGCCAGGTGATCCTGGCCAGCGTGGAGCAGACCCAGGCCGGCCAGTTCGCCCTGACCTACCCGCGGCGGCTCGGCTTCGGGCTGGGCAACTCGGTGGTCTCGTTGTCCTGGCGCACCGGCGACGACATCGTGGTGACGCGTACCGATGCCGGCCATCCCGTGTCCTACGTCAACCTCGACGGGGTGAACTCCGACGCGCCCGCCCGCGGCCTGCAGATGCCGGTGCTGACCGTCGCGGCCAACCCGTCGACGATCTACGTCGGGGCCCCGCAGGGGGTGCTGCAGTATTCGGCGTCGGCGGCCGAAAGCCAGCAGGGCTGGTCGGAGGTGCCGGGGTTGGCGGTGTTCGGGGCGGCCCCCGTGCTCCCGGGCTGACCCCACCGGCGTTGTCGGTCCCGCGCGCCAGACTGGCGCCGTGCTCGACCTCATCCTGCCGCTGCAGTGCGGCGGCTGCGGGGCGCCGTCGACCCGCTGGTGTGACGCGTGCGCCCGGGAGCTGTCGGTGGCGCCCGACCAGCCGCACGTGGTGAACCCGCGGGTCGACCCGGGGGTGCCGGTGTTCGCGCTCGGCCGCTACGCCGGCGCGCGCCGGCAGGCGATCCTGGAGCTCAAGGAGCACGGCCGCGCCGACCTCGTCGGGCCGTTGGCGGCCGCGCTGGCCACCGGGGTGCACCGGCTGCTGTCGTGGGGGATCGTCGAAACGCCGGTGACGGTCGTGCCGGCTCCGACGCGCCGTTCGGCGGCGCGCCGGCGCGGGGGCGATCCGGTCACCCGGCTGGCGCGCGCCGCGGTGGCCGGCCACCCGGCCATCAGCGTCGTCCCGGCGCTGCGGATGAGGGCGCTGGTTCGCGACTCGGTGGGCCTGGGGACGGCCGCCCGCGAGCGCAACGTCGCGGGCCGGGTGCTGCTGCGGGGAACACGGCCGGTCAGCGAGGCCTTGATCGTCGACGACATCGTCACCACCGGGGCGACGGCGCGCGAGTCGGTGCGGGTGTTGAGCGCCGCCGGCGTGCGGGTCGCGGCCGTGCTGACGGTCGCGGTCGCGTGAGGCTGTGCGGCCGCCAAGAGTATGTGAAGAACTCGCAACACCTCCGCGAAATCAGTGGCATGGCGAGGCGAACAAGAGCTAACGTCGAGGACAACATCAATCGACTCACTGGGCTGACTTCACTGGTCGCGACGTTCCCAGGTTGAGACCCCACTCGCGGGAAGGGGTGAGTATTCGACACCTTGCATCGGCGAGCAGCCTGCGGCGGTTACCTGTTGAAAGGACCGCTCTCCCACCTCGTCGGCGCGTCGTAGTAAGCCGGGCACGCAGGGCGCGTGCGACGTGAAAGAGAAACGAGTTGTCACGTATGTCAAGGCTATCCGTGGATTCCGGTCAGATTCTCGACCAACCGCCGACGCACACCGACGGCCAAGCTCAACCGACGACCAGCGCCGACGTGGTCTTCAAGGGCCGCAATGTAGAAGTCCCCGATCACTACCGCCTCTACGTCTCCCAGAAACTCGCCCGCCTCGAGCGGTTCGATCGCTCCATCTACCTCTTTGATGTCGAGCTCAAACACGCGCCGAACCGGCGCCAGCGCAAATCGTGTCAACGCGTCGAGATCACCGCGCGCGGCCGCGGGCCGGTGAGCCGGGCCGAGGCCTGCGCCGACAGCTTCTACGCGGCGTTCGAGTCCGCGGTCGACAAGCTGGAGAACCGGCTGCGCCGCGCCAAGGACCGCCGCAAGGTCCACTACGGCGACAAGACGCCGGTGTCGCTGGCCGCCGCCACCGCGGTGGTGCCGGCGCCGCCGGCCGAACCCCTGCCGGAGCCGCCCCTCGACCATGACGGCGCCGAGACCGACCACGAGCCCGGGCGCATCGTGCGCACCAAGGAGCACCCGGCCACGCCGATGACGGTCGACGACGCGCTCTACGAGATGGAGCTCGTCGGGCACGACTTCTTCCTGTTCCACGACAAGCAGACCGAACGGCCCTGCGTGGTCTACCGCCGCCACGGCTACGACTACGGGCTGATCAGGCTCGCCTGAGCAGGCCCTCCTGAGGTTGGACGGCCCCCGCGGGGTTGTCACCTACCATGGGAGTCGCCTTATAGAGACTCCTACCAACAGGGGAACATCCCGAAAAAGGGGACAACACCGTGCTGTCGAAGTTGCTGCGCCTCGGCGAAGGTCGCATGCTCAAGCGTCTGAAGCGGGTGTCGGACTACGTCAACACCTTGTCCGACGAGGTCGAGAAGCTGACCGACGCGGAGCTGCGCGCCAAGACCGACGAGTTCAAGAAGCGGCACGCCGACGGCGAGAGCCTCGATGACCTGCTTCCCGAGGCGTTCGCGGTGGCCCGCGAGGCGGCCTGGCGGGTGCTCGACCAGCGTCCCTTCGACGTGCAGCTGATGGGCGGCGCGGCGCTGCACTTCGGCAACGTCGCCGAGATGAAGACCGGTGAGGGCAAGACCCTGACCTCGGTGTTGCCCGCCTACCTCAACGGCATCGGCGGCAAGGGCGTGCACATCGTCACCGTCAACGACTACCTGGCCAAACGCGACAGCGAGTGGATGGGCCGCGTGCACCGCTTCCTCGGCCTGGACGTCGGGGTGATCCTGGCCCAGATGACGCCCGACGAGCGCCGGGTGGCCTACCACGCCGACATCACCTACGGCACCAACAACGAGTTCGGCTTCGACTACCTGCGCGACAACATGGCGCATTCGCTCGACGACCTGGTGCAGCGCGGGCACAATTTCGCCATCGTCGACGAGGTCGACTCCATCCTGATCGACGAGGCCCGCACCCCGCTGATCATCTCCGGGCCCGCCGACGGCGCCTCCAACTGGTACCTCGAGTTCGCCCGGCTGGCGCCGCTGATGGAGAAGGACGTCCACTACGAGGTGGACCTGCGCAAACGCACCGTCGGCGTACACGAGCTCGGCGTCGAGTTCGTCGAGGACCAGCTCGGCATCGACAATCTGTACGAGGCCGCCAACTCGCCGCTGGTCAGCTACCTCAACAACGCGCTGAAGGCCAAGGAGCTGTTCAACCGCGACAAGGACTACATCGTCCGCGACGGCGAGGTGCTCATCGTCGACGAGTTCACCGGCCGCGTGCTGTATGGCCGCCGCTACAACGAGGGCATGCACCAGGCCATCGAGGCCAAGGAGCACGTCGAGATCAAGGCCGAGAACCAGACGCTGGCCACCATCACGCTGCAGAACTACTTCCGGCTCTACGACAAGCTGGCCGGCATGACCGGTACCGCCCAGACCGAGGCGGCCGAGCTGCACGAGATCTACAAGCTGGGCGTGGTCCCCATCCCGACGAACAAGCCGATGATCCGCACCGACTGCTCCGACCTCATCTACAAGACCGAGGAGGCCAAGTACATCGCGGTGGTCGACGACGTCGCCGAGCGCTACGAGAAGGGCCAGCCGGTGCTGATCGGCACCACCAGCGTCGAGCGCTCGGAGTACCTGTCGCGGCAATTCCAGAAGCGCCGCATCCCGCACAACGTGCTCAACGCCAAGTACCACGAGCAGGAGGCGGGCATCGTCGCCGTGGCGGGCCGCCGCGGCGGCATCACGGTGGCCACCAACATGGCCGGCCGCGGCACCGACATCGTGCTGGGCGGCAACGTCGACTTCCTGACCGACCTGCGGCTGCGGGAGCGCGGGCTGGATCCGGTGGAGACCCCCGACGAGTACGAGGCGGCCTGGCACGAAGAGCTGCCGATCGTCAAGGAGGAGGCCGGCAAGGAGGCCGCCGAGGTGGTCGAGGCGGGCGGCCTCTATGTGCTGGGCACCGAGCGGCACGAGTCGCGCCGCATCGACAACCAGCTGCGCGGCCGCTCCGGCCGCCAGGGCGACCCGGGCGAGTCCCGCTTCTACCTGTCGCTGGGCGACGAGCTCATGCGCCGGTTCAACGGCGCCGCGCTGGAGGCGATGCTGAACCGGCTGAACCTGCCCGACGACGTGCCGATCGAGGCCAAGATGGTCACCCGGGCGATCAAGAGCGCCCAGACCCAGGTCGAGCAGCAGAACTTCGAGGTCAGAAAGAACGTCCTCAAGTACGACGAGGTGATGAACCAGCAGCGCAAGGTGATCTACGCCGAGCGCCGCCGCATCCTGGAGGGCGAGAACCTCAAGGAGCAGGCGCTGGACATGGTCCGCGACGTGGTCACCGCCTACGTCGACGGCGCGACGTCCGACGGCTACGCCGAGGACTGGGACCTGGAGGCGTTGTGGACGGCCCTGAAGACGCTGTACCCGGTCGGCATCGACCACGAGACGTTGATGCGCCTGGACGCCGAGTCCGAGCGCGATGATCTCACCCGCGAGGAGTTGCTCGACGAGCTGCTCAAGGACGCCGAAAACGCTTATGCTGCAAGGGAAGCCGAGCTCGAGGAGATCGCCGGCGAGGGCGCGATGCGGCAGCTGGAGCGCAACGTGCTGCTCAACGTCATCGACCGCAAGTGGCGCGAGCACCTCTACGAGATGGATTACCTCAAGGAGGGCATCGGGCTGCGCGCCATGGCGCAGCGCGACCCGCTGGTGGAATACCAGCGCGAGGGCTACGACATGTTCATGGCGATGCTCGACGGCATGAAGGAGGAGTCGGTCGGGTTCCTGTTCAACGTCACCGTCGAGGCGGTGCCGTCCCCGCAGATCGCGCCGATGGAAGCGCCGGAGGGGCTGGCGGAGCTCGGGGCCGCCGAAGAGCAGCCCGCCACACCCGCGGCTGCCCGCGAGGAGGCCCCGCCGCAGTTGCGTGCCAAGGGGATTGACAACGCCGCGCCGGCCATGACCTACTCCGGCCCGTCGGAGGACGGCTCGGCGCAGGTGCAGCGCAACGGCGGCGACGGCCAGAAGACGCCGGCCGGCGTGGCGGGGGGAGGTTCCCGGCGCGAGCGCCGTGCCGCCGCCAGGCAGCAGGGCCGCGGCGCCAAGCCGCCCAAATCGGTCAAGCGCCGCTAGGGCTTTCCGCCGAGCGTGAAGCCACCTTCACACTCGGCGCCGAGCGTGAAGGTAGCTTCACGCTCGGACTGGTCAAAATTGCCTAGCGCCCGCCTTCGCGAAGATGAGGCAATCGACCTATAGGCGAGCGCGCCCGCGCGGCGGACACTTAGCCCATGAAGCGATACCTGACGCTTGGCTACGGCGCCGCGGCGTACCTGCTCTTCCTCGCGGCCTTCTTGTATCTCATCGGCTTCCTGGGAAACTTCGCGGTGCCACGAAGCGTCGATCATGGGCCCGCCGCGCCCCTCGCCACGGCCGTACTGATCAACGCGGCGCTGCTGGCCGCGTTCGGGGTGCAGCACAGCGTGATGGCCCGCCCCGCATTCAAGCGATGGTGGGTCCGCGTCGTGCCGTCACCGATCGAACGCAGCACCTATGTGCTGCTGTCCAGCGCGGTGCTGGCCCTGCTGTACTGGCAATGGCGAACGATGCCGACGGTCATCTGGGACGTGCGGCAGCCGGCCGTCCGCGCGGTGTTGTGGGCGCTGTTCTGGCTCGGCTGGGCCATAGCGCTGCTCTCGACGTTCCTGATCAACCATTTCGACCTGTTCGGGCTCCGGCAGGTGTATCTGGCTTCGCGCCAAGAGCCCTATACCAGCGTCGAATTCCGCGTCCGCCTGCTCTACCGCGTGGTGCGCCACCCCCTGATGCTCGGCATGGTCATCGCGTTCTGGGCCGCGCCCGTCATGACGGCCGGGCACCTGCTGTTCTCGACGGGCATGACGATCTACGTCCTCGTCGCCACGCAGCTGGAGGAGCGTGACCTGGTCGCGACGCTCGGTCCCCAGTACCGCGACTACCGCCGCGAGGTGTCGATGCTGCTGCCGATTCCGCGCCGGCAGCCCACCGGCGTGGCCCGGCAGGGCTGATTCACAGCAGTTCTCTAGGAGCCCCGCGATCCGGCGACCGCACCACCGGCCGACCTGTCAGGATTGACCGCATGGATGTCAAGGAGGTGCTGCTGCCGGGCGTCGGCCTTCGCTACGAATTCACCGACCACAAGGGCGACCGCATCGGCATCATCGCGCGGCGAAGCGGCGAGTTCGAGGTCGTCGTCTATGCCCGGGAGGACCCGGACGAGGCCCGGCCGCTCCTGCAGCTCAGTGACGAAGAGGCCGAGGCGGTGGCCCAGATCCTGGGGGCGCCCCGGATCGCCGAGCGGTTCACCGAGCTGGCCCGCGAAATACCCGGACTCGAGACGGGTCAGGTCCACATCCTGGCCGGCAGCCCGTTCGTCGGCCACCCCCTGGGCGACACCCGCGCCCGCACCCGCACCGGCGCCTCCATCGTCGCGATCGTGCGCAACGAGGAGGTGCTCGCCTCGCCCGGCCCGGCCGAAACGCTGCACGCCCGAGACGTTTTGATCGTCATCGGCACCCATGACGGCATCGCCGGCGTCGAACAGATCATCGACAAGGGCTGAGCCGGTGCAGGTTTCGTGGGCGCTGCTGCTCGAGCTCGGCGCCCTCCTGGCCACGCTGGCCGTCCTGGGCGGCGTCGCGCGCCGGTTCGCGTTGTCCCCGATCCCGGTCTACCTGTTGGCGGGCCTGTCGCTGGGAAAGGGCGGGATCCTTCCGCTGGACGCCGGGGGCCAGTTCATCACGACCAGCGCGCCCATCGGCGTGGTGCTGCTGCTGCTGACCCTGGGCCTGGAGTTCTCCGCGGCGGAATTCGCCGCCAGCCTGCGCCACCACCTGCCCTCCGCGGGCGTCGACGTCGTCCTCAATGCCACGCCCGGCGCGATCGCCGGCTGGCTGCTGGGACTGGACGGGGTGGCGATCCTGTGCCTGGCCGGGGTCACCTACATCTCCTCGTCGGGCGTCATCGCGCGCCTGCTGGAGGACCTGCGCCGGCTCGGTAACCGGGAGACCCCGGCCGTGCTCTCCGTTTTGGTCCTCGAGGACTTCGCGATGGCGGCCTACCTGCCGCTGTTCGCCGTCCTGGCCTCGGGGGGCGGTTGGCCGCACGCCGTCGTGGGCATGGTGGCGGCGGTGGCCGCGCTGTTGGCGGCGTTCGCCGCGTCCTACCGCTGGGGCCACCACGTGGGCCGGTTGGTCGAACACCCCGAGTCCGAACAGCTCCTGCTGAGGGTGCTGGGCATCACCTTGATCGTGGCGGCCGTGGCGGAATCCCTGCACGCGTCGGCCGCGGTGGGCGCCTTCCTGGTGGGCCTGACGCTCACCGGGGAGACGGCGAACCGGGCGCGCCAGGTGCTGGGTCCGCTGCGGGACCTGTTCGCCGCCATCTTCTTTCTGGCGATCGGCTTTTCGGTGGATCCGAAGGAGCTGATCCCGATGCTGCCGGCGGCGCTGATCCTGGCCGCGGTGACCGCGGCGACCAAGGTCGCCACCGGGGTCTTCGCCGCCCGGCGCGACGGGGTGGCGCGGCGCGGACAGCTGCGCGCGGGCACCGCGCTGATCGCCAGGGGCGAGTTCTCGCTGATCATCATCGGGTTGGCGGGCACGTCGATCCCCGCGGTCGCCGCGCTGGCGACGTCGTACGTCTTCGTCATGGCGATCGCCGGGCCGGTGCTGGCCCGCTACACGGGCGGCCCGCTGGCGCCCAGCGCCGGTCCCGTGCGCTGACCTGACGGGTCAACCGATGTGCAGGGCCACCACGAGCCACCTTGTCCCGGAATCGGCGGGGACCCGCTCGACGCGGCAGGCGATGGCGTGGATCCGGTTCCCGCGGCTGTACGAGCCGCAGACCTCCGCCGCGGAGTCGGGGTCCCGGTGCCCGGCCGGCTGCAGCCGCATCCGTCGCAGCACCGCGGCGCCCCGCTGACCGGTGGCCGAATGGCCCGCCGCGAGCACGGAATCCACCAGGCTGGGCGCCAGCAGGGGCCGCAGCTGGGCGGCCGGCCGGCGGCGGTCGATGACTTCCAGGACCCGGCGCAGCGCCGCGTCGGCGAACGCCGCGGCCTGCCGCATCGGCGCCGACACGGCGGCGCGGGCCTCGGCCGCCGGCCTTCCGGGCGGGTGGGGCCGGCGCGGCGCGTGGGTGCTGCGCCGCAGCGACGGCGCGCGGGGCGATCGCCGGCAGGCCGGGGCATTGCGCGGTACGTCTTGCGCCGGAGGCTCGTAGTCGACGACGGGCGAGACGGCGAAGGCGTCGGGCGGACGCACGACGGGACTGGTGTTCAACGCGCACTCTCCAACTCGACGGCCGGACCTCAGAGCCCGCTGGAGAGTGGCAGGCAGTGGTCATCATGGCACAACTCGCGCCCGCGCGTACCCGCGCTCGGCCGGGCCCCGGCCCGGCGATTACCGTGGGCGGGAAATCTCCCTCAGCGACGCCGGCGATGATTCGACGAGGAGGACAGCGCCCTATGGTGACCCGGTTGTCCCCATCGGACGCGGCGTTTTACCGGCTGGAGAACACGGCCACCCCGATGTACGTCGGATCGCTGTCGATCCTGCGCCGTCCGCGCGCGGGATTGAGCTACGAGACGCTGCTGTCCACGGTGGAACGGCGGTTGCCGCAAATCCCGCGCTACCGGCAGAAGGTGCGCGAGGTGCGGGTGGGCCCGGCCCGGCCTGTGTGGATCGACGACGCCGACTTCGACATCACCTATCACGTGCGGCGCTCGGCGCTGCCCTCCCCGGGCAGCGACGAACAGCTGCACGAGCTGATCGCCCGGCTGGCCGCCCGGCCGCTGGACAAGTCGCGGCCGCTATGGGAGATGTATCTGGTCGAGGGCCTGGCCAAGAACCGGGTCGCCCTCTACACCAAGTCGCATCAAGCCCTGATCAACGGCATGGCGGCGCTGGAGATCAACCACGTCATCGCCGATCGCACCAGGCGCCCGCCGGCCCTGGTCGAGGACATCTGGGTCCCGGAACGCGACCCGGGCAACGCGCGGCTGATCTTCGGGGCCATCGGCGACTGGTTCGTGGGGCCGACCACCCAGCTGCAGGCCGTCGGGTCGACGATCGGCGGCCTGGTGACCAACCATGGCGAACTCCTGGCCGCGGGTCGCCGGGTCGTCGATTTCGCGCGGACCGTGGCGCGCGGCACCGCGCCGAGCAGCCCGCTCAATGCCAACGTGTCCCGGCACCGGCGATTCACGGTCGCGAGCTGCAACCTCGACGACTACCGCACCGTGCGCGCGCGCTACGACTGCGACGTCAACGATGTCGTGCTCGCGGTGATCGCCGGCGCCCTGGGCAACTGGCTGATGTCACGCGGGGTGGCGGTGTCGCCGACCGCGACCGTGCGCGCCATGGCGCCGCTGTCCATTTACGCCGACAGCCAGCTCGACGCGACCGGCCCCGGCCAGGCCATCGGCCAGGTGATGCCGTTCCTGGTCGACCTGCCGGTGGGGGAGCCGAACCCGGTGGTGCGGCTGTCGCAGATCGCGCACGCCACCGAGTCGAACCCGACGGCCGCCCGCCTGGTGGACGCCAGGACCATCGTCACCCTGTCCGGATTCGCGCCGCCGACGCTGCACGCCATGGGCATCCGGGTCGCCACCAGTTTCCCCAGCTTCTCCAGGCGGACGTTCAACCTGCTGATCACCAATGCGCCGGGGGCCCAGTCGCAGATGTACATCGCCGGCACCAAATTGCTGGAGACCTACGGCGTCCCGCCCCTGCTGCACAACCAGGCGCTGGCCATCAGCGTGACGTCCTACAACGGCATGCTGTATTTCGGCATCAACGCCGACCGCGAAGCGATGAGCGACGTCGAGCTGCTGCCGGGCCTGTTGAGCCAATCGCTCGAGGAATTGCTGGAAGCTTCCCGGTAATTAGTCACGGTGAAAATCGGTGGCCGGTTCTATCATTCGTTGATGTGAGCACTGCGACGAAGAGCGCCAAGGCGAGGCCGGCGAAATCAACTGCGGCAAACGCGCCCAGGATTTCCGATGAGGTATACGAAGCTGAATTGTTCCGACTGCAAACGGAATTGGTGAGGCTACAAGAATGGGTGCGCCATACCGGCCAGCGCCTGGTGGTCGTTTTCGAAGGCCGCGACGGGGCGGGCAAGGGCGGCACCATCAAGCGGATCACCGAATACCTCAATCCGCGGGTCGCCCGCATCGCGGCGCTGCCCTCGCCGACCGACCGGGAGCGGGGCCAGTGGTATTACCAGCGCTACATCGCCCACCTGCCCGCCAAAGGGGAGATCGTGTTGTTCGACCGGTCGTGGTACAACCGCGCCGGCGTGGAGAAGGTCATGGGATTCTGCACGCCCCAAGAGCATGCGCTGTTTTTGCGGCAGACCCCGATCTTCGAGCAGATGCTCATCGACGACGGGATCCTGCTGCGCAAATACTGGTTTTCGGTTTCGGAGGGCGAGCAGCTCCGCCGGTTCAAGGCGCGGCTGAACGACCCTGTGCGGCAATGGAAACTGAGCCCGATGGACACCGAATCGCTGTACAAGCGGGAGGATTACTCACGCGCCAAGGACGAGATGATGGTGCACACCGATACCCCGGTGAGCCCTTGGTATGTCGTGGAATCGGACATCAAAAAGCACGCGCGGCTGAATATGATGGCGCACCTGCTGTCGACGATCCCGTATCACGACGTCGAGCGGCCTCGGGTCAAACTGCCCAAGAACCCGGTGGTGAGCGGCAACTACCGGCGCCCGCCACGCGAGCTGTCCAAATACGTCGACGACTACGCGGCCACACTGATCGGGAATTCGTGACATGACGGTCGTCTACATTCCGGCGACGCTGGCCATGCTTGAGCGGCTGGTCGCCGACGGCTCTTTGCGGCCCGTCAACGGCACCGCGTTCGCGGTGACCCCGACCTTGCGCGAGGCGTACGCCGAGGGCGACGACGACGAGCTCGCCGAGGTCGCGCTGCGCGAGGCGGCGCTGGCCTCGCTGCGCCTGTTGGCGGACTCGGAAGCCGAAGGGGCCGGCGCGACCGGCTCCCTGCCGCCGCGGCGCGCGGTGCTGGCCGCCGAGGCCGGCGACGTCAGCTACCGGCCCGACCTCGACGACGCGGTGGTGCGGCTCGGCGGGCCGGTCGCGCTCGCGGACGTGATCGCCGCGTACGTCGACAACCCCGGCGCCGAGCCGGCGGTGACGAAGGCGATCGAGGCCATCGACGCCGCCGACCTGGGCGACGAGGACGCCGAGTTGATCGTCGGCGACGCGCAGGACCACGACCTGGCGTGGTACGCCAACCAGGAGCTGCCGTTCCTGCTCGAGCTGCTGTAGGGCAGCGGTGCGTGGCCACGAATCCCTCCGACATGGCGGTGGCCTTGACGATCCTCGATGCCGTGGTGCATGTGGTGGGCCCCGGCGGCGCGCGCCGCATTCCGATCGGGGAGTTCTTCCGCCTGCCCGGCGAGACACCGGAGATCGACAATGCCCTCGAGCCCGCCGAACTGATCGTGGGCGTCGAGCTCCCGCCCTCGCCGTACCCGGCGAAATCCTGGTACCTGAAGGTGCGGGACCGGCACAGTTACGCGTTCGCGCTGGTGTCGGTGGCGGTCGGCGTCGTGCTGTCCGACGGTGTCATCGCGTCGGCGGCGATGGCGCTGGGCGGGGTGGCGCCCAAGCCGTGGTCCGGGCGTTGACGCTCGCCGCCGGTGCGGCCGGCTAGGTCAGTCCCCCACAAGGCGCGGGCGCGCACCGCGGTGATCGAGCACGCCGCGGCCGGCGGGGCATGTGATCGCGCCCACCGAACACTGGCTACGCAACCGTAGGTTACGGTACCGTAGGTTTCGTGAGGCCCACAGAGTCGACCACAATGGTGAGCGCAAGCAAGACGCAGCATCGTGAGCAGGAGCTTCCACTGGGCAGACGTAACCCCTCGATTACGGGCAACGTCGTCGACACCAAGCGGCCGGTGGTCGCGGGCGCTGAGCGGCATCCCGGCTGGCATGCGCTGCGCAAGCTGGTCGCACGCATCACCACGCCGCTGTTGCCCGACGACTATCTGCATCTGGCCAACCCGCTGTGGTCGGCGCGCGAACTGCGCGGACGCATCCTCGAGGTGCGCCGCGAGACGGAGGATTCCGCCACCCTGGTGATCAAGCCCGGCTGGGGCTTCAACTTCGATTACCAGCCCGGCCAGTACATCGGGATCGGCCTGCTGATGGACGGGCGCTGGCGCTGGCGGTCGTATTCGCTCACGTCCAGCCCGGCCGAGACGTCCGGATCCGGCTCGACGCGCACGGTGACCATCACCGTGAAGGCGATGCCCGAGGGGTTCCTGTCCACCCATCTGGTGGCGGGCGTCGAACGGGGGACCATCGTCCGGCTGGCCGCCCCACAGGGCAACTTCGTGCTGCCCGACCCGGCGCCGCCGTCGATTCTGTTCCTCACCGCCGGATCGGGGATCACGCCGGTGATGTCGATGCTGCGAACCTTGGTGCGCCGCAACCAGATTGGTGACATCGCGCACGTGCACTCCGCGCCGACCGAGTCCGACGTGCTGTTCCGCGCGGAGTTGGCGGCGCTGGCCGACGAGCATCCGGGCTATCGCCTGACGCTGCGGGAAACCCGCTCCCAGGGCCGGCTCGACCTCGCGCTGCTGGACCGCGAGGTGCCGGACTGGCGCGACCGCCACACCTGGGCGTGCGGGCCGGAGGGCATGTTGGCCCAGGCGGAGAAGCTCTGGTCGGCGGCGGGCGTCGGCGACCGGCTGCACCTGGAACGGTTCGCCGTGTCCAAGGCCGCGCCGGCGGGGGCCGGCGGCATGGTCACCTTCGCACGAAGCGGCCGCGCCGTCGCCGCAGACGCCGCGACGTCGTTGATGGACGCCGGCGAGGGTGCCGGCGTGCAGATGCCTTTCGGCTGCCGGATGGGTATATGTCAGTCGTGCGTGGTCGGCCTCGTGGAGGGCCACGTGCGTGACCTGCGCACCGGCGCGGAACACGACCCGGGGACGCGGATTCAGACCTGTGTGTCTGCCGCCTCGGGCGATTGTGTGCTCGACATCTAACTGCTACTCACAGGTAACCTACGGATTCGTAGGTTACGATAGCGTAGGTCTGGATCTGGTTTTCGAACCGACAAATCGACCGCAGGGAAGGAAGACGATGGCGATCACCGACGTCGACGTATTCGCCCATCTGACGGACGCCGACATCGAGAGCCTGGCCGTTGAGCTGGACGCCATCCGCCAGGAGATCGAAGACTCTCGCGGCGAGCGGGACGCCCGCTACATTCGCCGCACCATCGCGGCGCAGCGCGCGCTGGAGGTATCGGGCCGGCTGATGCTGACCGCGAGTTCCCGCCGCTCGGCGTGGTGGGCGGGGGCCGTCACCTTGGGCGTGGCCAAGATCATCGAGAACATGGAGATCGGCCACAACGTCATGCACGGCCAGTGGGACTGGATGAACGACCCGGAGATCCACTCCTCGACATGGGAGTGGGACATGAGCGGGTCGTCCAAGCACTGGCGCTTCACTCACAACTTCGTGCACCACAAGTACACGAACATCCTCGGGATGGACGACGATGTCGGCTACGGCCTGCTGCGTGTCACCCGGGACCAGCGCTGGAAGCGCTTCAACCTGTTCAACCTCGTCTACAACACCATGCTCATGCTCCTGTTCGAGTGGGGCGTCGGCCTGCAGCACGTGGAACTCGGCAAGATCGCCAAGAGGCGGATGGACCACGACGACGCCCGGCAGCGGGTCGACGAGTTCCTGGCCAAGGCGGGCCGGCAGGTGCTCAAGGACTACGTCGCGTTCCCGGCGCTGACCGCGCTGTCACCCGGCGCCACATACACCTCGACGCTGAAGGCCAACGCGGTGGCCAACGTGATCCGCAACGTGTGGGCCAACGCGGTAATCTTCTGCGGCCATTTCCCCGACGGCGCCGAGAAATTCACCAAGACCGACATGATCGGCGAAACCCGGGGCCAGTGGTACCTGCGCCAGATGCTGGGCAGCGCCAACTTCGACGCCGGGCCGGTGCTGCGGTTCATGAGCGGCAACCTGTCCCACCAGATCGAGCACCACCTGTTCCCGGATCTGCCCAGCAACCGGTACGAGGAGATCGCGGTGCGGGTGCGCGAGGTGTGCGACAAGTACGACCTGCCTTACACCACGGGCTCGTTCCTGGTGCAGTACGCCAAGACGTGGCGCACGCTGGCCAAGCTGTCGCTGCCCAACCAGTATTTGCGCGACAGCGCCGACGATGCGCCGGAAACGCGCAGCGAGCGCATGTTCGCCGAGTTGGAGCCCGGCTTCTTGGGCACCGACCCGGAGACCGGCCGGCGGCGCGGGCTCAAGACCGCCATCGAGACCGTGCGGGGGTGGCGGCGGGCCAAGCGCGCGCAGCGCGATGCGCGCCGGGCCACCGACGGCGCCGACGGCCTCGCGGCCTAGCGTTTTCGCGCCAACCGGCGCATCGTCCTTCGCCATACTGGGATACGTGCAGGTCTTCGTCGGGTCGCAGGTCTCCCACTGGGATTTCCCGCGCAGCACGGCCAGCGTCGCGTTGATGGCCGAGTTCGGTTCCCGCAACGGGCTTGCCCTGGCGGACGTCCTCGCAGGGTCCGGCCTGTCGGAGGCCGACCTGCGCGACCACGACCGGATGATCGTCGGGCGCCAGGAGTTGGCCGTCGCGACCAACCTGGTCAGCCTGCTGGGTGACGCCGCCGACCTCGGGGTGCGGGTGGGCGGCAGCTATCACGTCGGCTCGTTGGGCATCTTCGGCTTCGCCTGCCTCACCAGTTCGACGCTGGGCGACGCCGTCCGGTTCGCGGCCCGGTTCTACGAACTCAGCTACGGCTTCGGCCTGCCCACGGTCACGGTCGACGGGCCGGTGGCGGCCATGCGGCTGGACCTGCCCGACCTGACCGGTCCGGTCGCGCAATTCCTGGTCCGGCGCGACCTGGTCGCGATCGCCCGGGTCATGGCGGAGATGCTGGGCCGACCCGTCCCGTTCACCTCCATCGAGTTCGCGGGCCCCGCGCCGTCGTCGGGGGATGCCCTGGCGCGCAAGGAATTCGGCGTGATGCCGAGTTACGACGCGCCGGCCAACGTGGCGCGCTGGCCGGCCGCGCTGCTGGACAACCCGCTCCCGCGGGCCAGCGCGAGCAGCGTCGCCATGTGCGAGCAGCAGTGCCGCGCCCTGCTGGAGCGCCGCCGGCTGCGGACCGGCGTCTCGCGCCGAGTGCGTGAGCGGCTGGCGTCGATCGACGGCGAACCCCACACCATCGCGGCCGTCGCGCGGCAGTTGGCGATGAGCGAGCGGACGCTGCGCCGGCGGCTGGCCGAGGAGAACACCACGTTCCGGGATCTGGCCGAGGAGGTCCACCGGGTCCTCGCGGAGGAGCTGCTGGCGACGGGCGCGTTGTCGGTCGAGGACGTCGCGCTGCGGCTGGGCTACGCCGAGTCGACGAGCTTCATCGCCGCGTTCAAACGCTGGACGGGCACCACCCCGGCGCGCTACCAGCGTTCGGTCGCGCCGCGGGCCCGGCTGGCCGCCGGCTGAGAGAGGCGTGGCCGGAATGATGGATTTGCCGACCGCAATCGGCTGCCGGCGGGGTGCAGTTCGCCCCTAACGTGGGCCTCATGACTTCGACCATGAGCAAGCCTCGCGTGCTGGTGATCGGCGCCGGCTTCGGTGGCCTGGCCGCCGCCTACGAGCTGTCCCGGGACGGCCTGGCCGATGTGACCGTGCTGGAGAAGGCCGACGACATCGGCGGCGTGTGGCGGGAGAACACCTACCCCGGGGCGGCCTGCGACGTCCCGTCCAACCTGTACTCCTACTCCTTTTCCCGTAAGACCGACTGGGGGCGCCGGTACGCCGAGCAGCCCGACATCCTGCGCTACATCCACGACACCGCCGACCGGTTCGGCCTGCGCGACCTGGTGCGCACCGGGGTCGAGGTGACCTCGGCCCGCTACGACGACGGCGCCGCCACCTGGCGGGTGGAGACGTCGGCCGGCGAGGCGTTCGAGGCCGACGTGCTGGTGCCCGCGGTCGGCCAGCTGTCGCGGCCGGCGCTGCCGAACATCCCGGGGCTCGATGCCTTCGAGGGACCGGCGTTCCACTCGGCGCAGTGGCGCCACGACGTCGACCTGGCCGGCAAGCGCGTCGCGGTGCTCGGCACCGGCGCATCGGCAATCCAGTTCGTCCCGCGGATCCGCGAATCCGCCGCGCATGTCACCGTCTTTCAGCGCTCCGCGCCGTACATCATCCCCAAGCCCGACCGGGCCTACACCGGCGCGCACCACGCCGCCTTCCGCGGCGTGCCGGGGTTCGCCGCCGCGATGCGCGGGCTGATCTGGGAGATCTCGGAGTTCTTCGGCCTCGCGCTGACCAAGGTGGCCCCGCTCGCCCGGTTGATCGGCGTCGTCGCGTCCGCGCACCTCAAGCACCACATCAAGGATCCGGTGCTGCGGGCCAAGCTCACGCCCGACTACCCGGTCGGCTGCAAGCGGGTGCTGTTCAGCAACGACTGGTATCCCGCACTGGCCAGCGACAACGTCGACGTCGAGACCGACGCCATCACCGAGGTGACGGCCACGGGTGTGCGCACCATCGACGGCCGGCTGCATGAAGTCGACGTGATCATCTACGGCACCGGGTTCAAGGCGACCGAATTCCTTGCGCCCATGACGATCACCGGCCGTGACGGGCGTGACCTGCAGGCCGAATGGGCCCAGGGGGCGCGCGCCCACCTCGGCATGGCCGTACCGGGTTTCCCGAACATGTTCTTGATCTACGGCCCGAACACCAACCTCGGCAGCAGCTCGATCATCCTGATGATGGAGCAGCAGGCCCGCTACATCCGCCAGCTCACCGAGGAGCTCGCCCGCGGGGGCGTGGTCCGCGCGTTCGAGGTCCGACGCGCGGTGGAGCAGGCCTACGACGCGGAGGTTCAGTCCCGCCTGGATGCCGGCGTATGGACCACCTGCGACTCCTGGTACCGCACGGCCTCCGGCCGCGTCACCACCAACTGGCCCGGCCTGGTGCACGAATACCAGCGCCGCACCCGGACCGCGGTGCTCGCGGACTACGAGGTGGTGGTGCCCGAGCGCGCGGCCAAGAAGGTCGGCGCCTGACGCGACGGCCGGACTACGCTCGAAAACATGCTCGCAGCGTTCGGATTCGAAACCATGGGTGTCGTCGTCGGGGACATGTTCTTCGTCGACCCGCGCCCGCTCGAAGGTCAGGAAACCCCGGAGCGGGGAGTCAGGCTGGAACTGCGCCTCGTCGACCGCGACGAGCCGCAGGGGTCGATCTACGCCGGGGTTCCGATCTGCTTCAACCGCCCGGTGTGGCGGGTGGACCTGTTCGGGTCCACCGAGAGCCCGCCGGGCACGCTCGACCGGGCCCATCACCATCCGCGGTTCGAGGGTTGGGAACCCGGCCGCCGGCATTTCGTACCCGAGCTGTCGGCCGACCCCGTGTCCTGGCTGGCCGGCCAGCTGGCCGACCCGGCCGCCGTGCTGGCCCGGGCGGGCGTCGACCCCGACGAGGTCAGCGAGGCCGACAAGGCCGGCCTCGCCGCCGCGGCCCCGGAGATCGTCACCGCGGTCAAACGGATGCTCGACGGCGTCCGCGACGGGGCATTGGCCCCGATACCCGCGGAGCCGGTGGCCGCGGCCCGCACCGGCTGGCTCTAGCCGGTCACCGTCGCGGCCAGGGCGGCCAGCTTGGCGTCGAGTTGTTCTGCGGCGCCGAGCAACTCGGGATTGGGTGCGACTACCATCAGCGACGACGGCTTGACGTAGGTCAGGCTGCTGCCGGCGCCCTCGTCGGCAATCAGCAGCTCGACGGGAGCGAACAGGCCCGCGGTCACGTCGTGGCGCAGCATCGTGATCGCGATCAACGGGTTGCCGAGGATGACGCGGACCGCCCTGCGGTCGATGCCCGCCTTGGCGATCCACGCGCCGTGGTCGACGACACCGAAGAGCATGAATCCGCTTGGCCCGACGTGGGATTCGACCCGCTGCCGGTAGGGCTCCCAGTCGCCGGTGCTCGTCGCGATGTCGTTGATGGGGACAGGCTGCTCGCCGATGTCGGCCAGTAGGGCGGCCAACAGCTCGTCGTAGCTCTTGGTGCTGTCGTAGCGCACCCGCACGCCGGTGAAACGGATCTCGGTCATAATTTTCCCGCCCTCATATCCTCGCCGATCTTCAGGATCGGAGTCCGGTTGTCCGGTTGAACCCTCTCCCAAAGGCCGCCCTTTCCCAGCGCTCTTCCCCGCTCGTCCTCTCTTCGGAACCACTCCTCGGCGCTCCTGATCCGGGTCGGGTGCACCTCATCGAGCAGGCCGTAATCGCGTTCAACCACTCCGTATTTCCAGAGGTTCCAGAATCCGGTGAAGTTGTCGCGGACGTTCATGGTGCTCTTGTCATTTGGGTCCGCGTTGTACCCGGCGGGCGCATCTGCGATCCTGCTGAGGGGTCCCTCCCTCCAGTAGGTGTCCAAATCGGTGTCGACGTACCGCGCCGGATGTCCGGTCACCCTCTCAAACGCCGCGGCAAGATCCGCATAGCCGATGTGGTCGACGGCGACCTCGAGGTCCATGCCGTTCGCGCGCTCGGGATGGTCGAAGAGCCAGCGGACGTAATGTCCGCAATCCTCGAGAGCCACATGGGGCACGGCACCCTCGCCGAGCGGAACCCGCCACGTCACGACACCGTCCTCGACGGTGGGCGTCATGGGTGTACCGGGTGAGATCACCATCTCGATGTACGGACCCGACGTGAAGACCGCCGCCCCCATCCGAGCGCCGTTCACCTGATTCTGGGACAGGATCCACTCACCGATCCGGCCCTTGCCGTCGTAGTGGCCGGTCCGGAATCGGGAGTCGTATCCCGATTTCTTCAGCCCATAGTCCAGGTTGCCGTAGACGAAGAATTGGATGCCTTCTTCGATGGCGATCTCGTAGCACCGGATGGCCCAATAGGTCTCGGTCTTCTCACCGGCGTTGAACCCGTCGAGGTTGATGTACGCCCCGTCGCAGCCGCGGAGCCCTTCCCGCAGCACGTCTTCGTCGGCGAATGAGCCTTCCACTACGGACACGTTGTCGAGGGCGAGCAGTTCCTTCGCTCGTCGGGAGCCGGGGTCGCGGCTGAGGAATCGAACAGCGTATCTCTCGTGGGCGACCAGCGCGCGGACGATGGGCATGCCCTGGGCGCCCGTGCCGCCGATGACGAAGATTCTCGAGATGCTGGGCGACGCCATCGTCGTCAGCCCAACCGCTCGATGATGGTCGCGTTGGCCATGCCGCCGCCCTCGCACATCGTCTGCAGCCCGTACCGGCCGCCGCGCTGCTCGAGCGCGTTGACCAGCGTGGTCATGATGCGGGCACCGCTGGCGCCCAGCGGGTGACCGATCGCGATGGCACCGCCGTTGACGTTGGTCTTGGCCAGATCGGCGCCGGTGTCGTGCGCCCAGGCGAGCACGACGGGCGCGAAGGCCTCGTTCACCTCGAACAGGTCGATGTCGGCCAGCGTCAATCCGGCCCGCTGCAGCACCTTTTCGGTCGCCGGGATGACCCCGGTCAGCATGTAGAGCGGGTCGGAGCCGACCACCGTGGTGGTGTGGATGCGGGCCAGCGGGCGCAGGCCCAGCCTGCCGGCGACCTCGCTGCTGGTGATCATGACGGCGGCGCTGCCGTCGGACAGCGGCGAGGAGTTGCCCGCGGTGATCTCCCAATTGATCTGCGGGAAGCGGGCGCTCATCGCCTCGCTGTAGAAGGCGGGCCGCAGCCCGGCCAGCGTCTCGACCGTCGTGCCGGGCCGGATGAATTCGTCGGCGGCCAGCCCCGCGATCGGAATCAGCTCGTTGTCGAAGAGCCCGTCCTTGGTGGCGCGGGCGGCCTTGTCGTGGCTGGTGGCGGAGAACTCGTCGAGCTGGGCGCGCGAGAATCCCCACTTCGCCGCGATCAGCTCGGCGCTGATGCCCTGCGGCACCAGGCCTTCGGGGTAGCGCCGGGTCATGTCGTCGCCGAACGGGTTGCTGCCCGGCAGCACCGAGGTGCCCATGGGGACGCGGCCCATCGACTCCACGCCGGCGGCGACGACGAGGTCGTAGGCGCCGGAGATGACGCCCTGGGCGGCGAAGCTGATGGCCTGCTGGCTGCTGCCGCACTGCCGGTCGATCGTGACACCGGGGACCGACTCGGGGAAGCCGGCGCCCAGCAACGCATTGCGGGCGATGTTGACCGCCTGGTCGCCGACCTGCGCGACCGCACCGGCGATGACGTCGTCGACCTGCGCCGGGTCCACGCCGGTGCGCCTGAGCAGTTCGCGCAGGCTGTGGGCGAGCAGGTCGGCGGGCAACACGTCATGCAGCGCGCCGCTGGGTTTGCCCTTGCCGATGGGGGTGCGGACGGCTCCGACGATGACGGCGTCGCGGTTCATGGCTCCTCCTCGAGTCCCACGGATCTAGGTATAGACTGCTGTACCCAGGTAACCACCTAGGTACACTAAAAGCAACCCAGAGGCGGAGGTGATCTATGACACTGCTGCAGGGTCCGCTGGCCGACCGCGACGCGTGGTCGGCCGTGGGCGAATGCGCGATCGAGAAGACCATGGCGGTGGTGGGCACCAAGTCCGCGATGCTGATCATGCGCGAGGCCTACTACGGCACGACGCGCTTCGACGACTTCGCCCGCCGGGTGGGGATCACCAAGGCCGCCACGTCCGCGCGGCTGTCCGAGCTGGTCGAGCTGGGGCTGTTGAAGCGCCAGCCGTACCACGAGCCCGGTCAGCGCCGTCGCGAGGAATACGTGCTCACCGAGGCCGGCATCGACTTCATGCCGGTGGTGTGGGCGATGTTCGAGTGGGGCCGGCGTCACTTGCCCGGCCGCCATCGCCTTCGCCTGACCCATCTGGGTTGCGGTGCCGATGCGGAGGTCCAAATGCGCTGCACCGAAGGGCATTTGGTGCCGCCCGACGAGCTGGGTGTGCGGCTGGCTAAGTCTGATTGAGCGCGGCCAGCAGCCGGCGCGCGGCGGCCACGCGGCGGGCGGCGGGGCCGGACAGCGCGTCGAGCGCGCACTCGGGGTCGGCCGGCGGACCCATGTGTCCGCAGCCGCGTGGGCAGTCCTCGATCGCCCCGGCGAGATCCGAGAAGGCCATCAGCACATCGTCGGGCGCGATGTGCGCCAGCCCGAACGAGCGGATGCCCGGGGTGTCGACGACCCAGCCGGATCCTTCCAGGGGGAGGGCCACCGATTGGGTGGAGGTGTGCCTGCCCCTGCCGATGTCGGTGACCTCGCCGACGGCCCGTTCCGCCTCGGGCACAAGGCGATTCACCAACGTGGACTTCCCCACGCCGGAATGCCCGAGCAGCACGGTGATCTTGCCGGTCAACAGGTCGGCGACGGCGAGCAGCGGATCGTCGCGGCCCGCGACCACCACCGTCAGGTCGAGGTCCACGAACTGCTCGGCGAACGGCTCCGGCGGGGCGAGGTCGGTCTTGGTCAGGCACAGGATCGGCCTCAGTCCGCCGGCGTAGGCGGCGATCAGCGCCCGGTCGACCAGCCCGGTGCGCGGCGGCGGGTCGGCCAGCGCCACCACGATCAGCAACTGGTCGGCGTTGGCGACCACCACGCGTTCGGTGGGATCGGTGTCATCGGCCGTGCGCCGCAACACCGTTCGCCGTTCCCCGCGCCGCACGATGCGGGCCAGGGTGTCCAGCCGCCCGGACAGGTCGCCGACGACGTCGACGTCGTCGCCGACCACGATCGGGGTCCGGCCCAGTTCCCGGGCCCGCATGGCCGTGACCCGCCGGCCGGGGTCCCCGCCGAGCACGCATCCCCAGCGGCCGCGGTCGACGCTGACCACCATCGCGGCCTCGGCGTCGGCGTGCTCGGGACGAGTCTTGGTGCGCGGTCGCGAGCCCCTGCCGGAGCGGACCTTGACGTCGGACTCGTCGTAATCGCCGGGCCTCAAATATCGGACTCCAACATGTGCGCCCACAGCTGCGGGAACTCCGGCAGCGTCTTGGCGGTGGAGCCGATGTCGTCCACCTGGACCCCGGATACCCGCAGCCCGACGATCGCGCCCGCCATCGCCATCCGGTGGTCGGCGTAGGCGCGCCACACGCCGGGCCGCAGCGGCGTCGCTGTGATCACCAGGCCGTCGGGCGTTTCGGTGCAGTCCCCGCCCAGGCGGTTGATCTCGGCGCTGAGCGCGGCGAGCCGGTCGGTCTCGTGGCCGCGCAGGTGGCCGATGCCGGTGAGGCGCGACACCGATCCCGGCCTGGCCAGCGCGGCCAGCGCCGCCATCGTCGGGGTCAGTTCGCCGACCGCGCGCAGGTCGACGTCAAAGCCGTCGTAGTCGGCGGAGCCCTGCACCTCGAGAAACGAATCACCTTGGGAGACAACGGCGTTCAGCTTACCCAGCACGGTCAGGATGTGGTCGGCGGGCTGCACGCTGGCTGCCGGCCAGCCGGTGATGCGCACCGACCCGCCGCTGACCACCGCCGCCGCCAGGAACGGCACGGCGTTGGTCAGATCGGGCTCGACCTCCCAGTGCCGGGCCGCCACCGGGCCGGGCCGCACCCGCCAGCGGTTGGGCACCGAGTCGTCGACGTCCACCCCGGCCTGCCGCAGCATCACCACGGTCATCGCGATGTGCGGCGCGGACGGCAGCGTCGCGCCGGTGTGCCGCACGGTCAGCCCGTCGGCGAACGACGCCGCACACAACAGCAGCCCCGACACGAACTGCGAGGACGCCGAGGCGTCGATGTCCACGGTGCCCCCGGCGACCGATCCGCTGCCGTGTACCCGGAAGGGCAGGCCGGCGCCCTCGATCGGCACGCCCAGGCCACGCAGGGCGTCGAGCAGCGGCGCGATGGGCCGCACCCGGGCCTGCTCGTCGCCGTCGAACTCCACCACCGCCTCGGCCAGCGCGGCCAGCGGCGGGACGAAGCGCAGAACCGTGCCGGCCAGGCCGCAATCGACGCGCGCGCCGGGCCCGGGCGCGATGCGGCCACTGACGGTCAGCTCGGACCCGGTGCCTTCGACGAGCAGGCCCAGGGCGCGCAGGGCGCCGATCATCAGGTCGGTGTCCCGGCTGCGCAGCGCCCCGCTGAGGGTCGGGGCGCCGTTTCCCTGCGCGGCGGCCAGGGCGGCCAGCACCAGCGCCCGATTCGTCTGCGACTTCGAGCCCGGAACGGTCACGGTCGCGTGCACCGGTTGGGTCGCGGTCGGGGCCGTCCACATAGTCACCGGTCCATCATCGCGTGTCGGGGTCCTCTGCCACCAATGGGAGTCGGTGGCTCTGCCACCATGGAAGGTATGTGCGGACGGTTCGCGGTCACCACCGATCCGGCGCTGTTGGCCCAGAAGATCAAGGCGATCGACGAGGCCACCGGGGCCTTCGAAACCGCCGGGGCGCCCAACTACAACGTCGCCCCCACCTCGACCATCGCGACGGTCGTCAGCCGGCACACCGACCCCGACGACGAGCCCACCCGCCGGGTGCGGCTGATGCGCTGGGGCCTGGTACCCCCGTGGGCGAAGGCCGGCGCGGACGGGGCGCCCGAAACGAAGGGGCCGATGCTGATCAACGCGCGCGCGGACAAGGTCACGACTTCGCCCGCGTTCCGGTCGGCCGCCAAGTCGAAGCGGTGCCTGATCCCGATGGACGGCTACTACGAATGGCGGGTCAATGACGCCGCCGCCGGCAAGAAGTCCCGCAAGACGCCGTTCTTCATGTACCGCGAGGACGGCGAGCCGCTGTTCATGGCGGGCCTGTGGTCGGTATGGAAACCAAAGGGGCAACCCGCCAAAGAGGGTTCGCCGCTGCTGAGTTGCACCATCATCACCACCGACGCGCCCGGGGAGCTGGCCGAGATCCACGACCGGATGCCGCTGGTGGTGCCCGAGAAGGAGTGGGACCGCTGGCTGGACCCCGACGCTGCAGCCGACGAAGAGCTGCTCAGCCATCCGCCCGACGTGCGCGGCATCCGCATGCGCGAGATCTCGACGCTGGTCAACAACGTCCGCAACAACGGGCCGCAGCTACTCGAGCCGGTCGGCCCGGAGCCCGAGCAGGCGAGGTTGCTCTAGTTGCTGAGGACCAGCTTCCAGTTGCCGTTGACGTTGCGGTCCGGAACGCACCAGAAGTTGTTCCAGTTTCCCGGCGTCGAGGCCTTCACGCCCGGCCCGGCGTCCTGGCAGGCCTGGCGGGTCGGATAGTTGCCCTCGGTCTGAATCGTGTCGGCGTTGGCGATGCCCACACCGGCGGTGATCAACCCGGAAAAAGCCAGCACACCGGCGGCGACAATCGTCGCGCCGCGGGATCGCTTCGTCGTCATGGCGCGAGCGTAACGCCATGGCGAGAAATCGGCCCGGTTTTCACCGTGGCGTTACGCCCGCGCGCTACGCGCGGATGTCGGCGGTGATCGCGCCGGTCAACCGGACCAGGTCCCGCGGTGACACCCCCACGTCCCAGCCCCGGCGACCGGCGCTGCAGTACACCCGATCCCAGGCCAGCGCGCCCGTGTCCAGGACGGTCGGCAGCGTCCTGCGCTGCCCGAACGGCGACACGGCGCCCACCACGTAGCCGGTCGCGCGCTCGGCGGTGGCCGGCTCGGCCATGCTCGCCTTGGCCGCCCCCAGCGCCGCGGCGGCCGCCTTCAGCGAGAGCCGGGCCGGCACAGGCAGGATCGCGACCGCCAGGCCGCCGGGGATCGCGATGACGAGGGTCTTGTAGATCTGCTCAGCCGCGATGCCGCGCTCCGTGGTCAGCGCGTGCACCGCCTCGTCACCGAACGACCGTTCCCGCGGATCGTGATCGAAGGTGACAACCTGATGCGGCACACCGGCTTTGGTCAGCGCCGCCAGCGCCGGCGTGGCGGCACGGGCCACCGCTAGGCCCCGCTAGGGACCCGTGTATCCCGGCGGGTTCACGCCGTCGACCCAGAAGTCGACGCCGAGCTCGCCACCCGGCACGCAGTTGTAGACCGACAGGTCGGTGACCCCGGACTCCACCAGCACGTCCTCGCACAGCAACGTGTTGCCGGTGTACTCGCGGGCGGGCTTGTTCAGGATGACGTAGGCCGCGTCGGAATACACCTCGGGCTTGCGGGCGCGTCCCATCGCCTCGTCGCCGCCGAGCAGGTTCTGCACCGCGGCGGTGGCCACCAGGGTGCGGGGCCACAGCGTGTTGGACGCGATGCCCGCCTCGCGCATCTCCTCGGCGATCCCCAGCGCGCACAGCGTCATGCCGAACTTGGCCATCATGTACGCGGTCGGCTTCAGCCATTCCTTGCCGAGCAGCACGGGCGGGGACAGCGTCAGGATGTGCGGGTTCTGCGCGGCCTTGAGGTGCGGGATGCAGGCCTGCGACACGGCGTAAGTGCCGCGCACCTGGATGCCGTTCATCAGGTCGAACCGCTTCATCGGTACCTCGGTGATGGACCCCAGGTTGATCGCCGACGCATTGTTGACGCAGATGTCGATGCCGCCGAACTGCTCGACGGTCTTGGCCACCGCGGATTCGACGGACTCCGGGTCGCGGACGTCCCCGACGATCGGCAGCGCCTGTCCGCCCGCCTCCTCGAGCTCCTTGGCGGCGGTGTAGACCGTGCCCGGCAGTTTGGGATGCGGCTCGGCGGTCTTGGCGATCAGGGCGATGTTGGCGCCGTCTTGTGCGGCGCGTTTGGCGATCGCCAGGCCGATACCGCGGCTGGCGCCGGAGATGAACATGGTCTTGCCATTCAGGGACATGGCGTCACATTAACGTCCGGCCGCGCCCGCCCCGATCGGGGGACGGGCGGCGCCGGCTTCGGCGGGAATGAGCACGTCGGGCGCCGCTGTTGAAGCAAGCGGTCTCTGATGTTGCGGAGCGCACCCGGGCAGACACTGTCGGTGCCAGCCTCTAGATTGGGAGGAGCGGTTTGGTGTCAGCGGCGACGAGCCTGTTGGACCGTCCAATGGGTGCCGATCAGTTGGCTTGCTTTCCTGCAAGCCCGGTGGCGCTTTCGGCGCCCTCCGGCGACACCGCAGCAGAAGGGACCGGGGTTATCGACATGGCCGACACAGACGGCGCGACAGCACGCGAGATCCCCGATCCCGCCCCGCCGGAGACGGACGCGGAGCTGCTGGCGCGTTTCGAGCGCGACGCGATCCCCCTGCTGGACCAGCTCTACGGCGGCGCGCTGCGCATGACGCGTAATCCTGCCGACGCGGAAGACCTGCTACAAGAGACGATGGTGAAGGCGTACGCGGGGTTTCGTTCGTTCCGCGCCGGCACCAACCTCAAGGCGTGGCTCTACCGGATCCTGACCAACACCTACATCAACAGCTACCGCAAACGGCAGCGCCAGCCGGCCGAGTACCCGACCGAGGAGATCACCGACTGGCAGCTGGCGTCCAACGCCGAGCACTCGTCCACCGGGCTGCGCTCGGCCGAGGTCGAGGCGCTCGAGGCGCTGCCCGACACCGAGATCAAGGAAGCGCTTCAGGCATTGCCGGAAGAGTTCCGGATGGCCGTCTACTACGCCGACGTCGAGGGCTTCCCCTACAAGGAAATCGCCGAGATCATGGACACGCCCATCGGGACGGTAATGTCACGGCTGCACCGCGGCCGCCGTCAACTGCGTGGGTTGCTGGCTGACGTGGCCAAGGAGCGGGGCTTCAACCGCGGCCACCAGGCACACGAGGAGGTGTCGTCATGAGCCGCGCCGGCGACGATGCAGAACGAAGCGATGCTGTGGGGGCACCTCCCGCTAGCGGGGGAGAGCGGCGCGCATGGGGCGACGTCTCCAGCCCGAGCGACACGTGCCCCAACGATGACGCGCACGGCGCCGTCGGCTGTGCCGAGGTGATCCGGCAGGTCTGGCTCCTGCTCGACGGGGAGTGCACGCCCGAATCGCGGGACCAGCTGCGCCGCCACCTCGAAGCGTGCCCCGGCTGCTTCAAGCATTACGGCCTCGAGGAGCGGATCAAGGCGTTGATCGGCACCAAATGCAGCGGCGACAAGGCCCCCGAAGGCCTGCGCGAGCGGCTGCGGCTGGAGATCCGGCGGACCACCATCATCCGCGAGACGCGGTAGCGGGTCCTCAGGCGTTGGGCCGCTTGCCGTGGTTGGCTTTGCTGTGCTTGCGGTCGCGCTTCTTACGGCCCCGTTTGGCCATTGGTCGAACCCTCCGTTGATTGGTCTTTGATCCGGGCGCGCGGCGCCCGTGAGCCTGCCGCACAGTCTCTCACGGCAGTCGACCGCGGCCATAACGGCCCGGGCGCCGCGGCCGGAAGCGGTCCTGTGGTTCGATATACCCGAGCCTGACGGAAGCTTGATGACCAGCAGCCGGCCTGCGCAATGGCCGCAACGAGTGGGGTGAAGATGGCCGAGGATGTCCGCGCCGAGATCGTGGCCAGCGTGCTCGAAGTCGTGGTGAGCGAGGGTGACCAGATCGGCAAAGGCGACATCGTGGTGTTGCTGGAGTCCATGAAGATGGAGATCCCCGTCCTGGCCGAGGTCGACGGCACCATCAGCAAGGTGAGCGTCTCGGTGGGCGATGTCATCCAGGCGGGCGACCTGATTGCCGTGATCAGCTAGCCCCCGAAAAGGTTGGTAGCCGTCCGTTGCCGGGAATGCCCGGGGAGTGAGTGATGTCGACTCTCGGTGATCTGCTCGCCGAACACACCGTCCTGCCGGGTAGCGCGGTGGACCACCTGCACGCGGTGGTGGGGGAGTGGCAGCTGCTGGCGGACCTGTCGTTCGCCGACTACCTGATGTGGGTTCGCCGCGACGACGGCACGTTGGTGTGTGTGGCGCAGTGCCGGCCGAACACCGCGCCCACGGTGCTGCTCACCGACTCGGTGGGCAGTGTCGTCGACGCCGACCGGCTGCCGCTGGTCGCCGACGCCTTCGAATCCGGCACCGCCCAACGGGATTACGGTGCGGCCGAAGGGGATTCGTTGCTGCCCGGCCCGCATGTGGAGGCCTCCCCGGTGCGCTACGGCGGCCGGGTGGTGGCCGTGCTCACCCGGCATCAGACCGCGGTCGCGGCCGACCGGACGTCGGGCCAACTGGAGACCGCGTACCTGCAGTGCGCGAGCGATCTCGTGCACATGCTCGCCGATGGCACGTTTCCCGACGTGGGGGACGTGGTCATGTCCCGCTCGACCCCCCGGGCGGGGGACGGCTTCATCCGGCTGGACGTCAACGGCGTCGTCGCCTACGCCAGCCCCAACGCGGTGTCGGCCTACCACCGGATGGGCCTGACGACCGAGCTGGAGGGCCGCAACCTGGTCAAGGTGACGCGCCCGCTGATCTCCGACCCCTTCGAGGCCCAGGAGCTCGCCGAGCACGTGCTCGACCTGCTGGCCGGCGGGAAAAGCATGCGGATGGAGGTCGACGCCGGCGGCGCCACGGTGCTGCTACGGACGCTGCCGTTGGTGGTCGACGGCGCCGGAGCCGGGGCGGCGGTGCTGATCCGCGACGTCACCGAGGTGAAGCGCCGCGACCGGGCGCTGATATCCAAGGACGCCACGATCCGTGAAATCCACCACCGGGTGAAGAACAACCTGCAAACGGTGGCGGCGCTGCTGCGGCTGCAGGCCCGCCGGACGGTCAACGCCGAGGGGCGCGAAGCCCTGATCGAGTCGGTGCGCCGGGTCTCGTCGATCGCCTTGGTGCACGACGCGCTGTCGATGTCGGTCGACGAGCAGGTCAACCTCGACGAGGTCATCGACCGGATCCTGCCGATCATGAACGACGTGGCGTCGGTGGACCGGCCCATCCGGATCAATCGGCTCGGCGACCTGGGCGTGCTGGACTCCGACCGCGCGACCGCCCTGATCATGGTGATCACCGAGCTGGTGCAGAACGCGATCGAGCACGCATTCGACCCGGCGGCCGAGGAGGGGTCGGTGACCATCCGCGCCGAGCGGTCGGCGCGCTGGCTCGACGTCGTCGTCCACGACGACGGCCGCGGGCTTCCGGAGGGCTTCAGCCTGGAGACGTCCGACAGCCTCGGCCTGCAGATCGTGCGGACGCTGGTGTCGGCGGAACTCGACGGCACGCTGGGCATGCGCCAGGCCCCGTCCCGCGGCACCGACGTGGTGCTGCGGGTGCCGATCGGTCGGCGGACCCGGTTGGCGATGTAGGCATGACACTTACGCGCCTTCGGTCATCGCCGCGCCCTGCACAACAGCGCGGCCCCGACTTTCGTCGAGGCCGCACTGTTTGCTCTGACTGGGTCAGACTCCGCTACGGGCCTTCGTCCGGGCATTGCGACGCTTGAGTGCGCGCCGCTCGTCTTCGCTCATGCCGCCCCAGACGCCCGAGTCCTGGCCGGTGTTCAGGGCCCAGGACAGGCAATCCGTGGTCACCGGGCACCGATTGCAGACCAGTTTCGCGTCAGCGATCTGCGCGAGCGCCGGGCCGCTGTTCCCTACCGGGAAAAACAGCTCCGGGTCCTCGTCGCGACAGACCGCCTTGTGGCGCCAATCCATACGTTCTTACTCCTCACTGAGTGCGCAGCAAGGCGCACGGCCAATTTTCTTCGGCTGTTAATGCGTGCACAAGAAAGGGTCCGTACCCCTATCTAAATTTCTGCATGCAACCTTTTGATCGTTTCACAGGCTCAACAGAAGTCAATAGCACCGAGTTAGCTCGTGGGCTATCTCACTTTGATCATTCCGTAGCCGAGCCCTTACACAGTTGTACTACACTGACGGGCCACTCTTGCGGAAAAGTTTGGCCGCTCGGCCCGCAGCCGCCTCGTCGGCGCAGCTCAGAACGGGTTTTTCCGGGGCGGCGCGACGACCGCCAGCGCGTCCGGTACCGCCCGGTACGTCATGGTCTCCCGCACCCCGAGGTAATCCCCGTCGAACTGGCAGGCGACCGGGCCCCCGGTCGAGGTGACGCGCACGCAAGGGACGTCGTCGGCGGTGATGAGGTGGTCGAACTCGAACTTGGGCCGCTTGGCGAACATCTGCCGCACGATGCGCAGGGTGGGGAAGGTCTTCATGGTGGTCGGTGCGAACACGCCCAGCCCCGTCTCGAAGGTGCAGCCCGGGTTGGTCCATACCGGCCGGTCGTTGGCGAAGGTCCAGGGGCTGGAGTTCGACACGAACGCGAAGCTGACCCCGGTGATGGGTTCGCGGCCGGGCAGTTCGAGGGTGAGCATCGGTTCCCGGCGCGTGTAGGCCCACACGGCGGGTATCGCCGCGCGGATGTAGCGCCACGGGGTCACCTTCCCGCCCTTGTCGCGTTCGGCCTCGACCGCGGCGACCACTTCGGCGTCGACACCCATCCCGGTGTTGAACACGGCCCACCGCTCACCGCAGTCGATCAGGCCGATGCGGCGCCAGGTGTGGTGGCGGTGGTAGTCGTCGAGCAGTTGGATGAGCTGGTTGGTGGCGGCCACCGGATCCCGCGAGATACCCAGCGACCGTGCCAGCACATTCGCCGAACCGCCGGGCACCACCGCGACCGCGGGCACCGGGCCCGTCGGCCCCGAAACGGCCCCGGGAGGGCCGAGCAGGCCGTTGACCACCCCGCTGACGGTGCCGTCGCCGCCGTGCACCACGACCAGGTCAACCCCGTCCGCGACCGCCTTCTCGGCCAGTTCGGCGCCGTGACCGCGGTGATTGGTGTGTTCGACGGTGAGTTGCAGGCGGCTCTTGAGCGCGTGCGCCAGCAGATCGCGCCCGGCCGGGGTGGTGGACGTGGCGGTGGGGTTGACGATCAGCACGGCGCGCATGAGGCACGAGCTTATGCGGGCGCCTTAAGGCGGCGCTGTGGGGAACGCCCCCGCCGGCGGGGGTGACTACGCTGACGCGGGTGACAGGTATGCGCCGCGACCCGGGGGCCGCGCCGTCCGCTGTGCGCGCCGCGGGATTCCTGGTGGCGGTGCAGGGGGTGGCCGCGCTGGTCATGGCGGTCGTGCTGGTGGTGCGCGGCATCGCCGGGGCCGATCAGCGCGTGGTCAACGGGTTGGGCACCGCCGTGTTTTTCGTCGTGGTCGGGGCGGTGGTGCTGGCCGCCGGTCGCGCGCTCACGCTCGGGAAGCGCTGGGGCCGAGGGCTGGCCGTGATCACCCAGCTGCTGCTACTGCCGGTGGCCTGGTACCTGACGGTGGACTCGCACCGGCCCGCCGTCGGGATTCCCGCCGGCGTCGTGGCGCTGGCCGTGTTGGGGCTGCTCTTCAGCCCGGGAGGCCTGCGCTGGGCCGCCGGCGGCGATCAGCGCGATTCGGCCAGCTCGGCCAACCGCGGACCCGACAGCCGGTAGGTGGTCCACTCGCGCTGCGGTTCGCCGCCCACGCCGTCGTACACCGTGATGGCATCGGCGTTCCAGTTCAGCACCGCCCAGGACAACCGCGTGTAGCCCCTGTCGAGGCATTCGGCCGCCAGGGTGGCCAACAGCGCGCGGGCCAGCCCGCGACGGCGAAACCCCGGCCGCACGAACAGGTCTTCGAGGTAGATGCCCGCCACCCCGTCCCAGGTGGAGAAGTTGACAAACCACAGGGCCATCGCGGCGATCTCGCCGTCGAGCTCCGCCACGTGCCCGTGCGCCGCCGGTGTGGCGCCGAAAAGCGCTGCCGCGATTTGCTTTTCGGTCACCGTGCAATGATCCGCGGCGTTTTCGAATTCGGCCAGCGCGTGAATCATTGCGGTGATCGCGCCGGTATCGCCGGGCGTGGCGCGGCGAATGGTCATTGCTCGACGTCCAATGCGTTGAGGATGGTCGCGAATTTCGTTGTGGTTTCCGCGACTTCCTGGTCGGGGTCGGATTCGGCGACGATACCGCCACCGGAGCGGGCGATTGCGGTGCGACGGTCCGCGGACAGCTGCGCGCAGCGGATGGACACCACCCAGCGCCCGTCGCCGCGCGCGTCGCACCAGCCCACCGCCCCCGCGTAGAACCCGCGGTCGCCCTCCAGCTCGGCGATGAGTTCCACCGCGGCCTTGGTCGGCACACCGCCGACGGCCGGTGTCGGGTGCAGGGCCAGCGCCAAATCGATTGCCGTGGTGGATGTTTGACGGAGGCGCCCGCTGATCGGTGTGCACAGGTGCCATACCGCCGCGGTGCGGCTCAGCTCGGGCTCGGCGGCGATCGTCAGCTCGTCGCACAGCGGTTCCAACGCGGCCCGGATGGTCTCGATGACCAGCTGGTGCTCGTGCCGGTCCTTGGCCGAACCGGCCAGCGCGGCGCCGTGGGCGGCGTCGGCTTCGGGATCGGCGGCGCGGGGTGCGGAACCGGCGAACGGCCGGCACGTGACGCGGTCCCCGGAGCGCGCCACCAGGAGCTCCGGGCTGGCCCCCACCAGCGCCACGCCCGCGTAGTCGTCGCCGGCGCCGGTCAGGTCGGCGAGGTAGCCGTATGCGGCCGGGTCGGCGGCGATGAGCCGGCGCAGGATGACGCGGGCGTCCAGGGGCGCGTCGGCGACCAGTCGCAGCGCGCGGGACAGCACCACCTTGCTGAGCTCGCTGCCGGGTGCGGTGAGTCGGTCACGCGCGCGGCTGATGCGGCGGCGGTAGTCGGCCGGCGGCGGGTCGGCGGCGGCGACACGCACCGCTGGCAGCGGGCCGCCCGGCCAGTCCGGCGGGGCGTCGGTGCGGTGCACGGCGTGGGGAGTCAGCAGCGCTGCGGGCCGATCCACGTCGAACGGCAACGCGCCCAACACGATCGGTGCGGCACCCGAGCGCAACGCGTCCTGCGCGGCCACCACGTCGCGGTAGCGCTGCCGCACCCCGTCGGCCACCAGGGTTTGCGTCGGTCCGCACAGCGCGAACGGCGGTTCGTGGTTCAGATTCTCGACTCCTTCTCGCGCCGTTGCGCGGCGCGCATCGCCGTCTTCGGCGCTCACCCGGGCTTGATCGCCTGCGGCTGGGCGGTCAGGCCGAGCGCGGCGAGCTGTCGCACACCGTGCTCGAAGCCGCACACGGCGATCGAGCCGGCCAGCATCCAGAAGCGGCTCCCCTCGACGAGCGGCAGCTCCACCCAGCGCGTGATGACCGAACGGGAGAAGTGGCTGTGCCCCACGAACACCACGTCACGCGAACTCATGTGCTCCAACGCGAATGCGACGGCCCGGTCGGCGCGTTCGCTGACCTGCGCCACGCTCTCCCCGCCGGGGCACCCGTGCGTCCAGACCAGCCAATCGGGGACCGATTCGTGGATCTGCGGTGTCGTCAGGCCCTCGTAGGAACCGTAATCCCATTCGGCGAGCAGGGGAGAGACCTCGTCGACCGCCAGCCCGGCCAGCTTGGCGGTGGTCAGCGCGCGGATGCGCGGGCTGCTGACCACCAACGGGTCGGTGAGGTTCAGCTCGCGCAGGACGCGGCCGGCGAGCTCGGCCTGGACGCGGCCGGTGTCGGTGAGCTCGAGGTCGGTCCGACCCGTGTGCTGACCCGATTTCGACCACTCGGTCTCCCCGTGGCGGAGCAGGACCAATCGATGGTTGTGCAAGCCCATATCGACCGATTCTGCCGGACGACATGCCGGGGCCCCGCTGGAGTCACTGGTCGCAGCGCACGGCGAGCGAACGTGCCAGGATGGGCACTGTTGACCGCATGGCGGCAATGATGCTTGTGCCAGGCGACGAGAGGGGCGGGCGCTGGTGAGTAAGACCCGGGTGTTGGCGGTGGCCAACCAGAAGGGCGGCGTCGCCAAGACGACGACGGTTGCCTCGCTGGGCGCGGCGATGGTCGACGAGGGTCAGCGGGTGCTGCTGGTCGACCTCGATCCGCAGGGCTGCCTGACGTTCTCGCTCGGCCAGGATCCCGACAAACTCCCGGTGTCCGTGCACGAGGTGCTGCTCGGTGAGGTCGAGCCCGGCGCCGCGCTGGTCGCGACGATGGAGGGCATGACGCTGCTGCCGGCCAACATCGACCTGGCGGGCGCCGAGGCGATGCTGCTGATGCGCGCCGGCCGCGAATACGCGCTCAAACGGGCGCTGGCCAAGCTCGCCGACGACTTCGACGTCGTCATCATCGACTGCCCGCCGTCGCTGGGCGTGCTCACCCTCAACGGCCTGACCGCCGCGGACGAGGTGATCGTGCCGCTGCAGTGCGAGACGCTCGCGCACCGCGGCGTCGGCCAGTTCCTGCGCACGGTCGCCGACGTCCAGCAGATCACCAACCCGGATCTGCGGCTGCTGGGCGCATTGCCGACGCTGTACGACTCGCGGACCACCCACACCCGCGACGTGTTGCTCGACGTCGCCGACCGCTACAACCTGCCGGTGCTGGCCCCGCCGATCCCGCGGACGGTGCGCTTCGCCGAGGCCAGCGCCTCGGGCTCCTCGGTCATGTCGGGTCGCAAGAACAAGGGCGCGTCGGCCTACGCCGATCTGGCGAAGGCGTTGCTCAAACACTGGAAGACCGGCAAGCCGCTGCCGACGTTCGCCGTCGAGGTGTAGCGGCTTTGGTTGTGCGCCTACGGCTTTGATTGTGTGCCCAGGGTGCGGAGCATCGGCGTGTCGCCGCCCCGTGCGCACACGGAACGCCCTGAGCGCACACGGGTCGCGGGATCAGCCCAGGGCCACCACGGTGTCGCCGCGCTGCTCGAACACCTGGGATCCCGCGACGGCCGGGACCACCGCCCGTCCGGGCGGGCCCGGCGCCCTGTTCACCGGGATGTAGCGCTCGTTGGCGCCGCTGACCGGGTCGTAGACGCCGATCGCGCCGGTGACCGGCACCAGCAGCCGGCCGGCCATCATCGCGCCCGGGCCCAACGGCGCGGTGGTCGGCCCGGCGGCGATGGTGTAGCGCAGTGTCAGGTTGCCCGTCTCGAAAGCCATCACCGAATCGCCGGTCCACCAGGTGATCAGGCTGCCCGCGTGCGTGACCGCCCCGGGGCCGGACGGCGGCTTGGGCAGCAGGGTGCTCGCCACGGTGGTGCCCGTCTCGTCGACGACGTCGACCCGGGGCTGCGGAGCGGGCAGATACACCGCCGTGTCGTTCTCCCAGACCGCCAGCACCCGGGCGCCCGAGTCCGCCCTGACTCCGGGTTCGGCGACCATGCGTTGCTGGGGTTCGTCGTCGTCCTTGCCGGGCCGCAGCAACACCAGCCGCAGGTCGGCCTGGTTCACGCAGCTCTCCAGCACCGACACCGCCGACGAGCTGGCCGCCGCCGAGACCAGCCTGCAGCCGGAGTGCAGCCCGCGCGTCGAGGGCTTCACCCGCGCGTCGGTGTCGCCGTAGGCCACCATCCGGACCATGTCCGAGCGCCACAGTTCCACCCGGGTGTCGCCGGCCGCCAACACCGTGGTGCCGTCGGAGGACAGCCGCACGCGCGGGTCGGCGTAGCCGCTGCGGGCGGGCCCGCGCCGGCCCGTGGACCCGTCGAGCGTGCTGACCTGGCCGCACCCGCGGTCGTCGCGGTAGACCGCGACGGCGAAGTGGTAGACCCAGGAGACCCCGCACAGGTCGCTGTCGCGCTGATAGCTCCAGCGGGACTGCCCGGAGCCGGGGTCGCGGCCGTCGACCCGGCGGCCGTCGCCGGTGACGACCGTGCCGCCGACCGCCACCGGTGCGGTGGTGGCCGGACTGGGCGCGGTCCACAGCTCACGCAGCGCGGCCGGCACCCGCCGGGCGGGGTTGGGATTGGGCGCCGCAACGGCGGCCGGGCGGCTGATGGTGGCCCGGGCGTCGCTGGTCCACCAGATCAGCGAGGCGACGGCGGCGACCACGACCGCGATCGCCGCGGCGGCCAAGACGTCGCCCTTGGTGCGGCGTTCGGGTCTGACCATCCGTGGGCGCGCGGCCTAGTTGGCGTGCGCGCCGGCTTCGGCGGGCTTGCGGCGCCGGCGCCGGCGCCGGCTGGTCCCGGTGTTGCCGGACCCCTCGGCGGCTTCGCCGGTGGTGGCGTCGGCAGCGGCGTTCCCGCCGGGGTGCCCGGTGACGGGCTGGCCGCCCCGGGTGCGCCGCCGCGGCGCACCGGAACGGGCGCGACCGGACCGCTCGGTCTTCTGGCCGTCACGCTCGGTGTTACGGCGTGGGCCCTGCGGCTTCTTGGGCGCGCCGACGGTGCCGGTCGTCTCGGCGGGGATGCCCAGTTCTTCGTAGAGGTGCGGGGAGTTCGAGTAGGTCTCGGCGGGTTCGGGGCAGTTCAGCCCCAGGGCCTTGTCGATCGTCGACCAGCGGGGCAGCTCGTCCCAGTCCACCAGGGTGACCGCGACACCGGTCTTGCCGGCGCGGCCGGTGCGGCCGATCCGGTGCACGTAGGCCTGCTCGTCCTCGGGGATCTGGTAGTTGATGACGTGGGTGACGTCGTCGATGTCGATGCCGCGCGCGGCCACGTCGGTGGCGACCAGCACGTCGATGTCTCCGGACCGGAAGGCCTTCAGCGCCTTCTCGCGGGCGACCTGGTTCAGGTCGCCGTGGACGGCGCCGACCTTGAAGCCGCGCTCGGCCAGCTCGTCGGCGACCTTCTGGGCGGTGCGCTTGGTGCGGGTGAAGATCATGGTGGCGCCGCGGCCTTCGGCCTGCAGCACGCGGCTGACCAGCTCGATCTTGTCCAGGGCGTGGGCGCGGTAGACGAACTGCTCGGTCTTGTCGTGCACCGCCGACGAATGCGGTGCCTCCGCCCGGATGTGGGTGGGCTGCTTCATGAAGGTGCGGGCCAGCGTGATGATGGGCCCCGGCATGGTCGCCGAGAACAGCATCGACTGCCGGTCGGAGGGGATCTGGCGCAAGATGCGCTCGATGTCGGGCAGGAAGCCCAGGTCCAGCATCTCGTCGGCCTCGTCGAGCACCAGCACCGAGAGCCCGCCGAGCTGCAGGTGGCCCTGCTGGGCCAGGTCGAGCAGTCGACCGGGGGTGCCCACCACGACGTCGGCGCCGGCGCGCAGCGCATCGATCTGGGGCTCGTAAGCGCGGCCGCCGTAGATGGAGATGACCGACAGCTGTCGGCCGTCCTCGGCGGTCAGGTACTTGGCCGCGGTGGCCAGGTCCTCGGTGACCTGCACGCAGAGCTCGCGCGTAGGCACCACGATCAGGGCGCGTGGCGTCCCATTGAGCGGGCGCGTCGCGGCCTGGGCGGTGATGCGCTGCAGCAGCGGCACGCCAAAGCCGAACGTCTTACCCATGCCGGTGCGTGCCTGGCCGATAAGGTCGTCGCCGGCGAGCGCCAGCGGCAGGGTCAATTCCTGGATCGCGAAGGGCCGCTCGATGCCCTTTTCCGCGAGGGCGCGCACAATTTCGTCGCGGACGCCGAGGTTGGCAAAGGTCAATTCAGTTGTGCTGGTCAGTGTGCTCATGCGTGGGTAGTAAGCCTTTCGGTGACATATCGGTTTGTGTCGGTGTTTCTCTGTCGCGGTCACGCGCGCACGAGTTCCGACTCCGAATACGTCGCCGAGTCGCCGGCCCCGCTCGGGGCGGGCCAGCTGTGCACGCACATTTCGCCGATAGCGGCTCTTATTGCGGAAACACAGCCGCTATCTACACACATGATAGCCGGTCGACAGCTGGGCCCCATTTTGCGCCGGGCCCGCCGACTACAGTGTTGCCATGACCCGGCCCTCTTGGCAGCCCTCCGAAGCCGACCTGGAAGCCGACCCGGGGGACCGGTCGCCCGGCCCTCGTCTGCCCGCCGACCACCCGGGCGTCAACGAGTTGTTCGCGGTCTTGGCATACGGCGAGATCGCCGCGTTCTATCGGCTCACCGACGAGGCCCGGATGGCCCCCGACCTGCGCGGACGGATCTCCATGGCGAGCATGGCGGCCGCCGAGATGCAGCACTACGAGCTGCTGCGCGACGCCCTGGAGGCCCGCGGCGTCGACGTGGTGTCGGCGATGTCGAAGTACGTCTCGGCGCTGGAGAACTACCACCGGCTGACGATGCCCAGCACGTGGCTGGAGGCCTTGGTGAAGACCTATGTCGGTGACGCGCTGGCCGCCGACCTGTACCTGGAGATCGCCGACGGGCTGCCCGACGAGATCGCCGGCGTGGTGCGCGCGGCGCTGTCGGAGACCGGGCACTCGCAGTTCGTCGTCGCCGAGGTGCGCGCAGCGGTGACGGCCAGCGGCAAGCAGCGCAGCCGGCTGGCGCTGTGGTCGCGCCGCCTGTTCGGCGAGGCGATCACGCAGGCCCAGTACCTGCTGGCCGACCACGACGAGCTGGTCGACCTGGTGGTGACGGGCGCCGGCAGCCTGGGCCAGCTCAGCGCGTTCTTCGACCGGCTGCAGCAGACGCACGACCGGCGGATGCGGGAACTGGGCCTGAGCTGAGGCTCAGCGCGTGCAGGTCGCCAGGCTCGAGTTGTTGGCCGACGCGGCGACCAGTTGACCGGAGGCGTTGACGATCGAGCAGTTGAGCCGCCCGTAGAAGCTGGTCGCGACCACGGAGGGGTTCTGCACGCCGGGATTCAGGATCACCGCCTTGGTCCACGGCAGCGACACGTTGAACTCGGTCTGGGAGTAGCCCTGCCCATCGGTGTAGACGATGTTGACCAAGTCCAGCAGCTGCTTGGTGCCGGTGACGCTGTAGACGACGGTGCGCGGGTTCAGCGCGGCCGACGGCGGCGGCGTCAACGTCAGGGGCGGGGCGGCGGTCGGCGTTCCCGTGGGCGCCAGGGTGGGCGATGCGCTGGGCGGCGGGGTCACCGTGGTGAACGTTTCGACCGGCAGCTGGGCCGTGCGCGAGGGGCCGGGCTGCGCGCTGGGCGCGGCCGAGCTCTTCGTCGTCGCCGGTGCGGACGTCACCGGTTGGGGTGGCGGCGCCACGGTGGCCTTGGTCGAGGCGCTGTCGCCGCTGTTGATGATGACCGCGGTCGCGATCGCGCCGACGGCCACCACGGCGCCCAGGATCGCCGTGGCCGGGCGCCAGCGCAGCTCGGCCGGCCAGCCGGTCCAGGTGTAGTCGCCCTCGGGGTAGGAGTCGGCTTCGTAGAGCTCATCGGTCTCGTCGTCGGGGTAGTCCCGCACCCTGTCGAGATCGGCCAGTGTGGTACCCATGGTGCCGAAGTTAGCGATGTGAAAGCACAGAACGGTCGTCGAACCCCGCTCTGCACACAGCTGCAAGCGAATCGTTATCCGCTCGCGACCGGGGTTTCGCTCGCCGCGAACCGCGCGGCGGGGACCGTCGGGGGTGCGGCCCCGCTGCCGTCCACTAGCCTGCTGCTGACAGGTCTGTCGACTTCAATACCAACGGAAGGGGTGACCGTGGAGGTCAAGATCGGTATTACGGACAGTCCGCGCGAACTGATGCTCTCCAGCGCGCAGACGCCGGCCGAAGTCGAAGAGCTGGTCAGCGCCGCGCTGAGCGAGGGACCGGGGCTGCTGAGGCTGAACGACGAGCGGGGGCGCCGCTTCCTCGTGCACACCAGCAAGATCGCCTACGTCGAGATCGGACCCGCCGATGCGCGCCGGGTCGGCTTCGGTATCGGCGCCGAAGTCGGCAAACTCACCGGGAAGGGCGCTAAAGGCGAGTAAGCGGCACGTGTGACAGCCCGCCCCAGGCGAACGCGACGGTGCCCTCGACGGCGTCCGCCTTGGAGATCGGGCGGTCGGAGTCCAGCCAGTAGCGGGCACAGTCGACGCTGATGCCGACCAGTCCCACCGCGATCATCCGGGCACGGTGCGGGTCCAGGCCCGAGTCCGCGCTGATCAACGCGAACACCGCGTCGATGCACGATTCGGTGGCGACCCGCACCTGCGCGGCCACCTCGGGTTCGGTGACGTAGTCGTTCTCGAAGATCAGCCGGTAACCCTGGCTGTCGTGCTCGATGAAGTCGAAGAACGCCTGGACCGCCGCGTGCAACCGCCGGCGGTTGTCGGTGGTGGTGCTCAGCGCCTGCTGCACCCCCGAGACGAGGTTCTCGACGTGCCGGGCCAACACGGCCAGGTAGAGCTCGAGTTTGCTCGAAAAGTGTTGATACAAAACCGGTTTGCTGACGCCGGCTCGGTCGGCGATCTCGTCCATCCCGGCGGCGTGGTATCCGCGATCGACAAACACATCGCTGGCCACGATGAGCAGCTGGCCGCGGCGCTCGTCCCGGGGCAGCCGGTTGCCGCGCCGGTTCGAGGCCGCAATGCCGTCCCCGGGCCGACCGCGGTCGGCCGACTTGACGGCACGCCGCGCCGCGGGTTTGGCGAGTTCGCTCATCGAGTCCTCATCTGATGTGTGGGCAACCGGCCGCCGGCACCACTGGGCCGGCCGCGCGCGGATCGTTGCGACAGACATTACTACCCGTGCCGTTCCCGCCGGTGTCGTCGCCGCCGTCGTCGCAGGCAGAAAGCGGTGCCGGGCGGGGCATTCGGGCGCGCCACGGACGACCACGCCGCGTCCCTGTGTAATCCTGGGGAAATGACGTCCCAGCCGCCTTCGCGCGGCACCGGTCGCGTGCCGGTGCTGCGGGACGAGTGGCGGGAACCGCTGCGCGCCCTGCGCGACCCGATCGCCCGCGACGCCGGACGGGCCAGGGCCGACCGGGAGCGGCCGCGGCAATGGCGCAAACAGACCTGGCTGGGGCGGTTCGTGTCCACCTACGGCTGGCGCGCGTACGCGCTGCCCGTTCTGGCGGTGGTCACCGTGATGGTGATCTACCAGACGGTGACCGGCACCAGCGCGAAAAAGGCGACGGCCAATCAGCCCATCCAGAGCCCGCAGGCGATCGGCGCGGTGGGCACGTCGATCATCGACGCGCCGCCACGCGGGCTGGCGGCGTTCGACGCCAACCTGCCGGCCGGGACGCTGCCCGACGGCGGCCCGTTCACCGAGGCGGGCGACAAGACCTGGCATGTGGTGCCCGGCACGACGCCGCAGATCGGCCAGGGCACCGTCAAGGTGTTCCGGTACACCGTCGAGGTGGAGAACGGCATCGACCCCACGATGTTCGGCGGCGACGACGCTTTCGCCCAGATGGTGGACCAGACGCTGGCCAATCCGAAGGGCTGGACCCACAACCCGCAGTTCGCGTTCATCCGGATCGACGGAACCACTGGGGGAAGCCCCGACTTCCGGATCTCCCTGGTGTCGCCGGTGACGGTTCGCGAGGGCTGCGGCTACGAGTTTCGCCTCGAGACGTCCTGCTACAACCCGTCGTTCGGCAAGGACCGGCAGCCGCGGGTCTTCATCAACGAGGCGCGCTGGGTGCGCGGGGCCGTCCCGTTCGAGGGGGACATCGGTTCGTATCGCCAGTACGTGATCAACCACGAGGTCGGCCACGCCATCGGGTACGTGCGCCACGAGCCCTGCGAGCAGCAGGGCGCTTTGGCGCCGGTGATGATGCAGCAGACGTTCTCCACGTCGAATGACGATGCCGCGCAGTTCGACCCGGACTTCGTCAAGGCCGACGGGAAGACCTGCCGATTCAACCCCTGGCCGTTCCCGATCGCCTGACCCGCGGTTGAATTCATTGCCGTGCCGTTCGGCGACTGATGTGATGGGTGTACGACGAACCGCAAATCGAGACCGAGGAGATGTTCGGGCGTGTCGACGTCCCAGACCGCGCTGCCGCCTCTCGTGGAGCCGGCGACGGAGCTGACCCGCGAGGAGGTGGCCCGCTACAGCCGCCATCTGATCATTCCCGACCTGGGCGTGGACGGGCAGAAGCGGCTCAAGAACGCGCGGGTGCTGGTGATCGGCGCCGGTGGGCTGGGCGCGCCGACGCTGCTGTACCTGGCGGCGGCCGGGGTCGGCACGATCGGCATCGTGGATTTCGACGTCGTCGACGAGTCGAACCTGCAACGCCAGATCATCCACGGCGTCGCCGACGTCGGCCGGCCCAAGGCCCGGTCCGCGCGCGAGTCGATCGCCGCGATCAACCCGCTGGTCCGGGTGCGCCTGCACGAATCCCGGTTGGACTCGAGCAACGCCGTCGACCTGTTCAAGCAGTACGACCTGATCGTGGACGGCACCGACAACTTCGCCACCCGGTATCTGGTCAACGACGCCGCCGTGCTGGCCGCCAAGCCGTACGTGTGGGGGTCGATCTACCGGTTCGAGGGCCAGGTCTCGGTGTTTTGGGAGGACGCGCCCGGCGGGCGGGGACTCAACTACCGCGACCTCTACCCCGAGCCCCCGCCCGCGGGCACGGTGCCGTCCTGCGCCGAGGGTGGCGTGCTGGGCATCGTCTGCGCCTCGATCGCGTCGGTGATGGGCACCGAGGCGATCAAACTCATCACCGGGATCGGCGAGTCCCTGCTGGGCCGGTTGATGCTCTACGACGCGCTGGAAATGTCCTACCGCACCATCGCGATCCGCAAGGATCCCGCGTCGCCGAAGATCACCGGGCTGATCGACTACGACCAGTACTGCGGCGCGGCGGCCGACGGCGCAGACTCGGCCGTCACCGGCTCCACGATCACCCCGCGGGAGCTGCGGGAGCTGCTGGACTCGGGCAGGAAGCTGGCGCTGATCGACGTTCGCGAGCCGGCCGAGTGGGAGATCAACCGCATCGACGGGGCGCAGCTGATCCCGCAGTCGTCGATCGACTCCGGTGAGGGTCTGGCAAAGCTGCCGCAGGACCGGATGCCGGTGCTGTATTGCAAGACGGGCGTGCGTTCCGCCGCGGCGCTGGTGGCGGTGCGCAGGGCCGGATTCTCCGACGCCGTGCACCTGCAGGGCGGCATCGTGGCGTGGGCGCAGCAGATGCAGCCCGACATGGTCATGTACTGAGCCGACCCGCCGCGCCCGGCTTCGCCGCGCTCGCGATCGCCGTGTGTGTGCGCGGCGACCCGCCGCGCCCGGCTTCGCCGCGCTCGCGATCGCCGTGTGTGCGCGCGGCGACCCGCCGCGCCCGGCTTCGCCGCGCTCGCGATCGCCGCAGCTGGCCTCGTTTAAGCTTCCCGTGTGAATGTCGAGCCACCGCCGGAGCATGTGCTGGCGGCGTTTGGCTTGACGGGTGTGCAGCCCGTCTATCTGGGCGCGAGCTGGGAGGGCGGCTGGCGCTGCGGCGAAGTCGTCCTGTCGCTGGTGGCTGACCACGCCCGGGCGGCCTGGTCCGCCCGGGTGCGGGAGACGCTGTTCGTTGACGGCGTTCGGCTGGCCCGCCCGGTCCGCTCGACGGACGGTCGGTACGTGGTTTCGGGATGGCGGGCGGACACTTTCGTCGCCGGAACGCCCGAGCCTCGCCATGACGAGGTGGTCTCGGCGGCGGTGCGCCTGCACGAGGCGACCGGCAAACTGGAACGCCCCCGGTTCCTGACCCAGGGGCCCACCGCGCCGTGGGGCGACGTCGACATCTTCATCGCCGCCGACCGCGCCGCGTGGGAGGAACGGCCGCTGGCCTCGGTGCCCCCGGGTGCGCGGACCGCTCCGCCGACGGCCGACGCCGAGCGGTCGGTGGAGCTGATCAACCAGCTGGCCACCTTGCGCCGGCCGACCAAGAGCCCGAACCAGGTGGTGCACGGAGACCTCTACGGCACAGTGCTTTTCGTGGGCACCGCCGCCCCGGGCATCACCGACATCACCCCGTACTGGCGGCCCGCGTCGTGGGCGGCCGGTGTGGTCGTCGTCGACGCCCTGTCCTGGGGCGAGGCCGACGACGGACTCATCGAACGCTGGAACGCATTACCGGAGTGGCCGCAGATGTTGTTGCGCGCCTTGATGTTTCGGCTAGCGGTCCACGCGCTGCATCCGCGGTCGACGGCCGAGGCCTTCCCTGGCCTGGCCCGCACCGCGGCGCTGGTCCGGCTGGTGCTCTAGCGGGAAAAGTCGTAACGGACCTCGCGCAACGCGACCCTGCCGTCGGTGGCCAGAACCCCCTCGGCACGCAGCAGCTCCAGCTGCCGGGTGGTCAGGTGACGCGCCGGCCGCCCCGAGGCGGTGATCACCCGGTGCCACGGCAAGTCCGAGGAGTCCGTCCGCATGATCCAGCCGACGATGCGCGGGCTGGAAAGCCCTGCGGCGTCGGCGATGTCGCCGTAGGTCGCGACCCTGCCGGACGGTATCGCCGCGACCAGCGCGCGCACCCGCTCGACCTGCTCGTCGGTCACCGGCGCCACGATCAGCCGGCCCCCAGCAGCCCGCGCGTCAGCTCCGCCACGTCCGCCGGCGCCGCGTAGGGCACCATGTGGTTGCAATCGAGATCCAGCAGCCGGAAGTCCGACCCCAACCGGTCCTGCAGCCCGGCGATCAAGTGGTCGCCGACGTACGGCGGCGAGGTCCGCTTGGCCCGCACCAGCACGGTGGCCTTCCCGGCCGGCGGGTACACGATGTCGCGGGCCAGCTCGCTCCAGTACGACATCATCGCCGGCAGGCTGACCCGCCAGCCGTACCGACCGCCCGGCAGCCCGATCAGATGCTCGTCGATCTCGGCGTCGAGCAGGGCCGGGTCGACATCCGACCAGGAGCCGTGCAGCTTTTCCAGCCGCGCCTCGTCGGCGTCGGGGTAGTCGGGCGAGGACAGCATGGCGTCGGCGATCTCGCGCATCCACCCGCCGTCCAGCCCGACGGCCGGGTCGAGGAGCAGCAGCGACCCCACCAGATCGGGCCGCGCCGCGGCCAGCTGCATGGCGAGGGCGCCGCCGAAGGAATGGCCCACCACCAGCACCGGCGCCTCGGCCGTGTCGTCGAGCAGCGCGGCTATCGCCGCGACGTTGGCGTCGATGGTCCACGGCGCATCCCACGACGACCTACCGTGGCCGATGAGATCCGGTGCGGCGAAAGCGGTTTCGGGCAACAGCCCGGCCAGCAGCTGCCAGCGCTGCCCGTGACCGGTCAACCCGTGCAGCGCCAGCACCCGCACCGGACCGGGCGGTCCGTAGCGGTGCACGTGGAGATCGGCGGTCACCGGTGCACCGTCGCCACGGCCGCTCGCGGGCGGCTCAGCGTTCGTCCTCCCACTCGTCGTCGGTGGGGACGACGTAGGCCTGCTCGATCACGTCGGCCTCGTTCGCCTCGCGGTCCGCGGCGGTCACGTATTCGGTGTCCAAGCCGGCCTCGTCATCGAAGTCGACCGGCTGCAGTTGTTCGGCGGCGTCGCCTTCGGGCGCTTCGTCGCTGGGAAAGCCGCGTTCGACGTCTGTCACGACTACCTACCTTCCTCACCGTTGGTCGGGCTGTTCGCGGCCTCCAGCGTAGGGGTCGCCGCCGGTTCGGGTCGGGCCGACTTGTCAGACCCTGGTGATTGCATGCAGCCATGTCGTACACCTGGGACAGCGAGGCGCGGGCTCTGCTGCTGCCCGGCGCACGCGGGCCGGTCCGGGTGCTGGGCGGGCCCGGCACCGGCAAGAGCAGCCTGCTGATCGATGCCGCGGTCGCTCACATCGACGCCGGCCTGGACCCGCAATCGGTGCTGCTGCTTACCGGTTCCGGCCGGCTGGGGAGCACGGCGCGCAGCACGTTGACGACGGCGTTGCTGCGGCCCCGCGCCACCGGCCCCTGCCGGACCGCCGTCCGGGAACCGTTGGTACGCACGGTGCACGGCTACGCGTACGCGGTTTTGCGGCGGGCCGCCGAGCGGGCCGGCGATGCGCCGCCGCGGCTGGTCACCAGCGCCGAACAGGACGCCATCATCAGGGAGTTGCTGGCCGGTGACCTCGAGGACGGCCCGCGCGGGGCCACGGCGTGGCCCGCCCACCTGCACCCCGCGCTGACCACCGCGGGCTTCGCCACCGAACTGCGAAACCTGTTGGCGCGCTGCGCCGAACGTGGCGTCGACCCGCAGGAGCTGGAGCGGCTGGGCCGTCGTCACCGGCGTCCGGAATGGACGGCCGCCGGCCGGTTCGCCCGGCAGTACGAGCAGGTGATGCTGCTACGGGCGGCGGTGGGGACGGCGGCCCCCCAGGCGACGACGCCCGCGCTGGGCGCCGCCGAGCTGGTGGGCGCCGCGCTGGAGGCCTTCGCCGTCGATCCCGACCTGCTGACCGCCGAGCGGGCGCGGGTGCGGGTCCTGTTGGTCGACGACGCCCAGCAGCTCGACCCGCAGGCTGCGCAGCTGGTCGGGGTGCTCGCGGCCGGCGCCGACGTGGCCCTGATCGCCGGCGACCCCAACCAGGCGGTGTTCGGCTTTCGCGGCGGTGAATCCGCCGGGCTGTTGGGGGGCGATTCACCGTCGGTGACGCTGACGGTCTCGCATCGCTGCGCGCCCGCGGTGGCGCGGGCCGTCAGCGGCGTCGCGGGCCGGCTGCCCGGCGGACGTGCGGGTCGACGGATCGAGGGCACCGGGGCCGAGGAGGGCTCGGTCACGGTGCGCCTGGCCGCGTCCGCGCACGCGGAGGCGGCGATGATCGCCGACGCGCTGCGGCGCGCGCACCTTGTCGAGGGCGTGCCGTGGTCGCAGATGGCAGTCATCGTCCGGTCGGTGCCGCGGGCCGGCGCCCGATTGCCGCGCGCGTTGGCCGCCGCCGGGGTGCCGGTGGCCGCGCCCGCGGCAAGCGGACCGCTGTCCGACGAGCCCGCGGCCCGGGCGCTGCTCACCGTCCTGTCGGCCACCGCCGACGGGCTCGACGGCGACCGCGCGCTCGCCCTGTTGACCGGTCCCATCGGTCGCGTCGACCCGGTATCGCTGCGGCAGCTGCGCCGGACACTGCAGCGCACCCACCCCGATCGCGCACCGGACGACCTCGCGGACCTGCTGGTCGACGCGCTGACCGGTGACGCGCCGCCGCCGGGCCCGCAGTTTCGCCCGGTGCACCGCGTCCGCGCCGTGCTGGACGCCGCCGTGCGCTGCCATCGTGCGGGCCAAGACCCGCGCTACACCCTGTGGGCCGCCTGGCAGCGCTCCGGCCTGCAGCGGCGCTGGCTGGCGGCGGCCGACCGCGGCGGACCCGCCGGCGCGCAGGCCACCCGGGACCTGGAGGCGGTGACCGCGTTGTTCGACCTCACCGACCAATACGTGTCCCGGACGTCGGGCGCGTCGCTGCGCGGCCTCGTCGAGCACGTCTCCGCGCTGCACCTGCCGGGCGTGAACCAGGAGCCGGTCTCGGCCGTGGATCAGGTGCGGGTGCTCAGCGCGCACGCCGCCCTGGGTCACGAATGGGACCTGGTGGTGATCGCCGGGCTGCAAGAGGGGTTGTGGCCCAACACCGTTCCACGTGGCGGCGTGCTGGGCACCCAGCGGTTGCTGGACGTGCTGGACGGCGTCTCCGGGGACGCGTCGGTGCGGGCGCCGCTGCTGGCCGAGGAACGGCGGCTGCTGGTCGCGGCCCTGGGCCGCGCCCGCCGCCGAGTGCTGGTGACCGCCGTGGACAGCGACACGGGCGGAGCGGACTGCGAGGCCGCGCTCCCGTCCGCCTTCTGCGACGAACTCGCACAGTGGGCCAGCGACGGCCGAGGCGACGCCACGGCCGCGCAACCCGTCTGGGCGCCCCGGGTGCTGTCGGCCCCCGCGCTGGTGGGCCGGCTGCGCGGCGTGGTGTGCGCACCCGACGACGCTGTCGACGACGCCGAGCGTGCTTGCGCGGCAACGCAACTGGCGCGACTGACCCGGGCCGGGGTCCCGGGCGCCGACCCGGCCTCCTGGCACGGGCTGATCCCCGTCAGCACCAGCGAACCGCTGCGCGGCGACGACGAGGCCGTCACGTTGACCCCGTCGACCCTGCAGATGCTCGACGACTGCCCGCTGCGCTGGCTGGCCGAACGGCATGGTGGAACCAGCCCGCGTGATCTGCGCTCCACCATCGGTTCGGTGTTGCACGCCCTGGTCGCCGAGCCGCACCGGAGCGCTACCGAGCTGCTGGCCGAGCTGGACCGCGCGTGGCGGCACCTGCCGTTCGAGGCCGAGTGGCATTCGGCCAATGAGTTGGCGCGGCACCGCGCGATGATCGAGGCCTTCGTCGAGTGGCGGGCGCAGACCCGTGGCGAGCTGACCGAGGTCGGCGTCGAAGTCGAGATCGACGGAACCCTCGGCGCCTCCGAGGAGGGCGGCGGCGAGGTCCGGCTGCGCGGGCGGGTCGATCGGCTGGAGCGCGATGCCGCCGGCCGGCTGGTGATCGTCGACATCAAGACCGGCAAGACGCCGGTCAGCAAGGACGATGCCCAACAACACGCCCAGCTGGCGATGTATCAGCTGGCGGTGGCCGAGGGAATGGTGACCGGGGAGCCGACCGATTCCGAACCGGGTGGCGCGCGGCTGGTCTACCTCGGCAAGGCCGGAGCCTCGGGCGCCACCGAACGCGAGCAGGATCCGCTGACGCCGGCCGCCCGCGACGAATGGCGCCGGCTGGTCCGGCGTGCGGCCGGGGCGACCGCCGGGCCCCGGTTCGTCGCCCGGCGCAACGACGGGTGCTCGCACTGCCCGGTACGGCCCTCGTGCCCGGCCCACGCCGACGGGGCGGCGCAGTGAACGCGCGCTACGGTCCCGCCGAATTGGCTGGTGCCCTCGGTCTTTTCCCGCCCACCGACGAGCAGGCCGCGGTCATCGCGGCACCGCCCGGGCCGCTGGTCGTCATCGCGGGCGCCGGCGCCGGAAAGACCGAGACCATGGCCGCGCGGGTGGTGTGGCTGGTCGCCAACGGCTACGCCGAGCCCGGCCAGGTGCTGGGGTTGACGTTCACCCGCAAGGCCGCCGGCCAGCTGCTGCGCCGGGTCCGGTCGCGGCTGGCCCGGTTGGCCGGCGTCGGCTTGGGTGCCGGCGGCGCGGCGGCCACCGAGCCGGCGGGCGTGCCGACGGTCAGCACCTACCACGCGTTCGCGGGTTCGCTGATCCGCGACTACGGACTGTTGCTGCCCATCGAGCCCGACACCCGGCTGCTCGGCGAGACCGAGCTGTGGCAGCTGGCCTTCGACGTGGTCAGCGGGTACCGCGGCGAGCTGCGCACCGACAAGACACCCGCGGCGGTCACGTCGATGGTGCTGCGGTTGTGGGGCCAGCTCGCCGAACACCTGGTGGACACCCGGCAGCTCGGCGATACCCATGTGGAGCTCGAGCGGCTGATCCACGCCCTGCCGGCCGGCCCCTATCAGCGGGACCGCGGCCCCAGCCAGTGGCTGCTGCGGCTGTTGTCCACCCAGACCCAGCGCGCCGAGCTGGTACCGCTGCTCGACGCGCTGCACGAGCGCATGCGCGCCGCGAAGACCATGGACTTCGGCGTCCAGATGGCCTGCGCGGCCCGGTTGGCGGCGAGCTTTCCGCAGGTCGGTGAGGACCTGCGGGGCCGCTACCGGGTGGTGCTGCTCGACGAGTACCAGGACACCGGGCACGCCCAGCGGGTCGCGCTGTCGGCGTTGTTCGGCGGCGGCGCCGACGACGGGCTGGCGCTGACGGCCGTCGGCGACCCGATCCAGTCGATCTACGGCTGGCGCGGCGCCTCGGCCACCAACCTGCCGCGCTTCAGCACCGACTTCCCGCTCTCCGACGGCACTCCCGCGCCCGTCCTGGAGCTGCGGACCAGCTGGCGTAACCCGCCGCGGACCCTGCGGCTGGCCAACGCGATATCGGCGCAGGCGCGGCGCCGATCGGTCGCCGTGCACGCGCTGCGCCCGCGCCCGGACGCCCCGCCCGGCACCGTCCGCTGCGCCCTGCTCGCCGATGTGCAGGCCGAACGGGAGTGGATCGCCGACGAGGTCGCCGCGCGCTACCGGACGGCCCGGGCCGACGGCGTGAGCCCGCCCACCGCCGCGGTCCTGGTGCGCCGCAACGCCGACGCCGCCCCGATCGCCGACGCCCTGCGCGCCCGGGGAGTCCCGGTCGAGGTGGTCGGATTGGCGGGACTGCTGTCCATCCCCGAGGTCGCCGACGTCGTGGCCATGTTGCGGCTCGTCGCGGACCCGACCGCGGGCGCGGCGGCGATGCGGGTGCTCACGGGGCCGCGCTGGCGCATCGGGGGCCGGGACGTCGCCGCGCTCTGGCGGCGCGCCCGCCAACTCGCCGACGGCCCCGCCGCGGGCGGGGCGGCCGCGCCGGAATCGATCGCGAAGGCCGCGGGCCCGGACGCCGACACCGCGTGCCTGGCGGACGCCATCGCCGATCCCGGCCCGGCCGAAGCGTATTCGGCCGCGGGATACCAGCGCGTCGCCGCGCTGGCCGCCGAGCTGCGCGCCCTGCGCGGCCACCTGGGCCATTCGCTGCCCGACCTGGTCGCCGAGGTGCGCCGCGCGCTGGGGGTCGACTGCGAGGTGCGCGCGGCGGCGGGCGCGAACGCGGGCTGGACCGGCACCGAACACCTCGACGCGTTCGCCGACGTCGTCGCCGGCTACGCCGAGCGGGCCGACGCCGCCGGCGCACCGGATCGTTGCGCGACCGCATCGGTGTCGGGGCTGCTGGCATTCCTCGACGTGGCGGAGTCGATCGAGAACGGATTGCCGCCGGCCCCGTTGGTGGCCGCGCGGGACCGCGTCCAGGTGCTCACGGTGCACTCCGCCAAGGGCCTGGAGTGGCAGGTGGTGGCGGTGGCGCACCTGTCGGGCGGCGTCTTCCCGTCGACCGCCTCCAGGAGTTCCTGGCTGACCGACGCGGCCGAGCTGCCGCCGCTGCTGCGGGGCGACCGCGCATCGGAGGGCGCACTGGGCATCCCGGTACTGGACGTCTCGGACGTCACCAATCGAAAGCAGCTGTCCGACAAGATCTCCGAGCATCGTCGCCAACTCGACCAGCGGCGCGTCGACGAGGAGCGCCGGCTGTTGTATGTCGCCATCACCCGGGCCGAGGACACCCTGCTGGTGTCGGGCCACCACTGGGGTGCCACCGGGATCAAACCGCGCGGACCGTCGGATTTCCTGTGCGAGATCAAGGAGGTCATCGACCGTTCGGCCGCGGCCGGCGAGCCCTGCGGGGTGGTGGACCGGTGGGCGCCCGCACCGGCCGAAGGCGACCGGAACCCGTTGCGCGACAACACTATCGAAGCGGTCTGGCCCGCCGATCCGCTGGCCGCCCGGCGTGTCGACGTCGAGCGCGGTGCGGCGTTGGTCACCCACGCGATGTCGGCGCAGGCTGGCGGGCAGGGCGCCGACGTCGAGGGCTGGGCCGCCGACGTCGAGGCGTTGCTGGCCGAGCGCGCGCGGTTGGCGGCGCCACCCGCCGCGGTACTGCCCAGCCAGCTGTCGGTGAGCGGCCTGGTGGACCTGGCCCGAGACCCCGACGGCGCGGCGCAACGCCTCAGGCATCGGCTGCCGACCCGCCCGGACCAGCACGCCTTGCTGGGCAACGCTTTTCACGCCTGGGTCCAGCAGTTCTACGGCGCCGAGTGCCTGTTCAATCTCGCCGACCTGCCGGGTGCGGCGGACTCCGGCGTCGGCGATACCCGGGAATTGGCCGCGCTGCAGGCCGCATTCGCCGAATCGCCGTGGGCGGCGCGTACCCCGATCGCCGTCGAGGTGCCGTTCGAGATGCCGATCGGCGACACCCTGGTGCGTGGCCGCATCGACGCGGTGTTCGCCGACCCCGACGGCGGCGCCACGGTCGTGGACTGGAAGACCGGCGAACCGCCGCGCGGTCCGGAGGCCATCCGGCACGCCGCCGTCCAGCTCGCCGTCTACCGGTTGGCGTGGGCCGCGCTGTCGGGGGTCGCGGAATCGTCGGTGCGGACCGCCTTCTACTACGTGCGCGCCCGCACCACGGTCGCTCCCGACGATCTGCCCGCGCCCGCCGAACTGGCCGGGATGCTGGCCGGTCCCGGGTGACCCGCGCTGCCCGACCAGCGGGATCGCGATCATGGTTTCATTGAGGCGTGCGTGTCTTGTGCGCTGGCGTCGAGCCGATGACGGGCCGCCGTGCGCAACGGTAAGTCCCGGCAAGTGAGCGGTCTGGACGAAACGCTGACCGCCCAGCGCGGCCACCAGTTGGTCGGCGTGGTGCGCATCCCCGAGGAGCACGCCAGCCCCATCCGCGTCATCACCCGCCGGGTGGCCATCGCGTTGGTGGTGTTGTTCGCCGCGGCCGTCATCGTGTACGCGGACCGCAACGGGTACCGCGATGTGCGGGGCCAGCCGCTGACCTTCCTGGACTGCGTGTACTTCTCGGCGGTGTCACTGTCGACGACCGGCTACGGCGACATCACCCCCTACACCGAAACCGCGCGGCTGGTGCACACGCTGATTTTCACGGCGCTGCGGATCGCGTTCCTGGCCGTGCTGGTCGGTACGACCCTCGAAGTGCTCTCCGAGCGGTCCCGGCAGGGGTGGAAGATTCAGCGTTGGAGGAGCAGAGTGCGCAACCACACGATCGTGATCGGCTACGGCACCAAGGGCAAGACGGCGGTCGCCGCCATCCTCAGTGACGAGGCCGCCCAGGGTGACGTTGTCGTCGTCGACACGGATCGGACCACCCTCGAGCACGCCGCCAGCGCCGGCCTGGTCACCGTGCACGGCGACGCGACCAAGGCCGACGTGCTGCGGCTGGCCGGGGCGCAGCACGCGGCCTCGATCATCGTCGCCACCAGCCGTGACGACACCGCGGTGCTGGTGACGTTGACCGCGCGGGAGATTGCGCCCAACGCCAAGATCGTGGCGTCCATCCGGGAGGCCGAAAACCAGCACCTGCTGCAGCAATCGGGCGCGGACTCGGTGGTGGTGTCCTCGGCCACCGCCGGTCGCCTGCTCGGCCTGGCCACCACCACACCCAGCGTCGTGCAGATGATCGAGGACCTGCTGACCCCCGACGTCGGGCTGGCGATCGCCGAACGCGAGGTCGAGCCGGCCGAGGTCGGCGGCTCCCCGCGGCATCTGCGCGACATCGTGCTCGGTGTGGTGCGCGACGGCCACCTGCTGCGCATCGGCGCCCCCGAGGTGGACGCCGTCGAGGCCAACGACCGGCTGCTCTACATCCGACAGGCCGGGCACTGATGGCGATCGCGAGCGCGGCGGAGCCGGGCGAAGCGGGTCGCCATCAATCGGATCGCGTGAGTATTGCGGACTTTCAGCTGCACAACGTTCCGCTGCTGTCGCGCGTCGGTGCCGACCGCGCCGACCAGTTGCGCACCGACGTCGAAGCGGCCGCCGCCGGGTGGGCGGACGCGGCGCTGCTGCGGGTGGATTCGCGCAGCCAGGTGCTGGTCGCGGACGGCCGGGTGGTGCTCGGCGCCGCGGCCAGGCTGGGCGACAAGCCGCCACCGGAAGCGGTGTTCCTGGGCCGCATCGACAGCGGCCGCCACGTGTGGGCGATCCGCGGCGCGCTGGAGGCGCCCGAGGACCCCGACGTGCACGCCGAGGTGGTGAACCTGCGCGGACTCGGCTCGATCCTCGACGACACCAGCAGTCAGCTGGTGTCGTCGGCGCTCGCGCTGCTCAATTGGCATGACTCCGCCCGTTTCAGCTCGGTGGACGGCTCACCGACCAGGCCGGCGCGGGCGGGCTGGGCGCGGGTCAACCCGGTCACCGGTCACGAGGAGTTCCCCCGCATCGACCCGGCGGTGATCTGCCTGGTCCACGACGGCGGCGATCGCGCGGTGCTGGCCCGCCAGGCGGCGTGGCCGGAGCGGCTGTTCTCGCTGCTGGCCGGGTTCGTCGAGGCCGGTGAATCGTTCGAGGTCTGCGTCGCCCGCGAGATCCGCGAGGAGATCGGCCTGTCCGTCCGCGACGTGCGCTACCTGGGCAGCCAGCCGTGGCCGTTCCCGCGCTCACTGATGGTCGGCTTCCACGCCGTCGCCGACCCGGCGGAGGACTTCTCGTTCAACGACGGCGAGATCGTCGAGGCGGCCTGGTTCACCCGCGACGAGGTGCGCGCGGCGCTGGCCGCGGGCGACTGGTCCAGTTCGGCGGAGTCGAAATTTCTGCTGCCCGGGTCGATCTCGATCGCGCGTGTGATCATCGAGTCCTGGGCCGCGATCGGCTGACCCCTACTTGATCCGGTCGGTCACCGTCTGCAGGACCGTGTTGGCGACCTGCTCGGTGGGTTCGATCCCGAGCACGCCGACCGACACCAGCACCGATGACTTCACCGTGTACAGGTGAATCCATCCGTCGGAGCCGAGCTTGAGCGTCTGCGTGTCCGGCTTGTTCAGCACGAAGTCGTAGGCCGAGTGGTGCAGCGAAACGCACTGGTCCAGGGTGGCGTGCAGCTGGTTGAGCGCCCCGCGCGCGGCGGTCGCGTCCGGGTAGACGGCGACGGTGTTGGTGATCTCGTTGATCGGGGCGATGCCGCCGGGCCGCAAATCGTCGGTCGAGCCGCTGTAGGCCACCGAACGATATTCCTTCCAGCCCTCCGCGAACGTGAGGTCTGTGGACCCGACCGCGCGGCACGGGCCGGGCGGGTTGCCGGTGTTCTCCCGCGGCGGATCGTGCCGGTCGGCGTACGAATACGGTTGCAGCCCTTCGAAATTGGCGATGCGACGCGCTTCTTCGAGGCTGATGACCAATGATTCGGCGTAGCTGGGTTTGGGAGCCGTCGCCGTCTTGCTCGGCGCGTGCGCGCACGCCGACACGACCAAGGCGCAGCACGCGACGACGGCCGACGCCCTGCCCAGCACCGACAGGCGCCGGAGAAAACGGCTCGACCGCGGACTCGACGGCATGGTCACCAATGTTAGGGCCGCCGCAGCGAGTCCGAAGAGTACTTGACCAACGCCGGGCGCGTGTCGACGCGCCGGGACGCTCAGGCTCCGGTTTCGGTTTCGGCGAGCTTGGCCTTGACCTCGGCCGCGCTGGGGTTGGTCAGCGTCGACCCGTCGGCGAACTTCACCGTGGGAACCGTCCTGTTGCCGCCGTTGACCGAACCGACGAACTCGGCCGCCGCGGGGTCCTGCTCGATGTCGACCGCCTGGTAAGCGATTCCGTTGGACTTCAGCACGGTCATCAGGCGGTGGCAGTAGCCACACCACGAGGTCGTGTAGACGGTGATCGGGGCAGAGGTCATAGCTCGATAACGTAGCCGGGCGGCACTGTGTTCCGCGCCGCGGGCGCCGGTAGTTGGGGGACGGTGGCCGCCCCGCATCCCGGCGTGTCAGGACAACTCGCCGACGCGCACCGGGCGGCGCCACGGTTTGTCGGCCGCCGCTGCCAAGATGGACGCCATGCCGACGGTCGCCGATGCCCTGACCGCCGGGCTGGACGACGAGCAGCGCGAGGCGGTGCTGGCTCCGCGCGGCCCGGTCTGTGTGCTCGCGGGCGCCGGAACCGGCAAGACCCGCACCATCACGCACCGGATCGCCCAGCTGGTGGCCGGGGGTCACGTGGCCGCCGGGCAGGTGCTGGCGGTCACCTTCACCCAGCGGGCCGCGGGGGAGATGCGTTCGCGGCTGCGCGCGCTGGACGCCGCCGCGGGCACGGACACCGGCGTCGGCGGGGTGCAGGCCCTGACGTTTCACGCCGCGGCGCACCGGCAGCTGCGGTACTTCTGGCCGCGGGTGGTCGGTGACACCGGCTGGCAGCTGCTGGACACCAAGTTCGCGGTGGTGGCCCGGGCGGCCAGCCGCTCCCGGATCAACGCCAGCACCGAGGACGTCCGTGACCTGGCGGGGGAGATCGAGTGGGCCAAGGCGTCGCTGATCGGTCCTGAGGACTACCCGGCCGCGGTGGCGGCGGCCGGACGGGACATCCCCTTGGACGCCGCCCGGGTCGCGACGGTGTACGCCGCCTACGAGGCGCTGAAGGTCCGCGACGAATCGGTCACGCTGCTCGACTTCGACGACCTGCTGCTGCACACCGCCGCCGCGATCGAAAACGACGCCGCCGTGGCCGACGAGTTCCGGGGCCGCTACCGCTGCTTCGTCGTCGACGAATACCAGGACGTCACCCCCCTGCAGCAGCGGGTGCTCACGGCGTGGCTCGGGGACCGGGACGACCTGACCGTCGTCGGCGACGCCAACCAGACCATCTACTCGTTCACCGGGGCCTCACCGCGCTTCCTGCTCGACTTCTCGCGGCGGTATCCCGACGCCACCGTGGTTCGCCTGGAACGTGACTACCGGTCCACCCCCCAGGTGGTGTCGCTGGCCAACCAGGTGATCGCCGCGGCCCGCGGCCGGGTCGCCGGCAGCAAGCTGCACCTGGTCGGGCAGCGCCCGCCGGGCCCGGCGCCGTCGTTTCACCAGCATCCCGACGAACCGGCCGAGGCCGCCGCGGTCGCGGCCGCGATCGCCCGGCTGATCGAATCGGGCACCCCGCCGTCGGAGATCGCAGTGCTGTACCGCGTCAACGCGCAGTCGGAGGCCTACGAGGAGGCGTTGACCGAGGCGGGCATCCCCTATCAGGTCCGCGGCGGCGAGGGCTTCTTCACCCGCCAGGAGATCAAGCAGGCGCTGCTGGCGCTGCAGCGGGCCGCCGAGCGCGGCTCCGAGAATGGTCTGGCGGGGCCGCTGCCCGAGGTCGTGCGGGCGGTCCTGGAACCCCTGGGGCTGACGGCCGAGCCGCCGGTCGGCACCCGCGCCCGGGAGCGCTGGGAGGCGCTGAGCGCGCTGGCCGAGTTGGTCGACGACGAGGTGGCCCAGCGCCCGCAGCTGGAACTCACCGGCCTGCTGGCCGAACTCCGGTTGCGCGCGGACGCGCGGCACCCACCGGTGGTGCAGGGCGTCACGCTGGCCTCGCTGCACGCCGCCAAGGGCCTGGAATGGGATGCGGTGTTCCTGGTCGGGCTGGCCGACGGCACCATGCCCATCTCGCACGCGCTGGCGCACGGCCCCGACAGCGAGGCCGTCGAAGAGGAACGTCGGCTGCTCTACGTCGGGATCACCAGGGCGCGAACGCATCTGGCGCTCAGCTGGGCGCTGGCCCGCAGCCCCGGCGGGCGGCAGGGCCGCAAGCCGTCGCGGTTCCTCAACGGCATCGCGCCGCAGGCGCGCGCGGACACCGCGCCGGGCCGACCGCGTCGCAACCGGGGCGCCGCGGCGCGCTGCCGGATCTGCAACAAGGACCTGACCACCCCGGCGGCGGTCATGCTGCGGCGCTGTGAGACGTGTGCGGCCGACGTCGACGAGGAGTTGCTGCTGCGGCTCAAGGCGTGGCGGCTGGACATCGCCAAGGAGCAGAAGGTGCCGGCGTATGTCGTCTTCACCGACAACACCCTGATCGCGATCGCCGAGCTGCGACCCGACGACGAGGACGCGCTGATCGCCATCCCCGGCATCGGCGCGCGCAAGCTGGAACAGTACGGGCCCGACGTGCTGGAGCTGGTGCGCGGCCGCTGACCGCTAAAGGCGCAGGTCAGAAAATCGGTTGTGGGGAACGCCGGCGACCATCTACCCTCGAAACCGCGTTCTGCGCGCTGACGGAAAGGAGGGTGGCCGCGATGATCAACGACGCGTTCGGTGTCGGCGTGGCCGCTGCGGCGCTGTCCGCGCGCGCCCTCCAGGCGGCCCACACCGCTATGCCGGCGGCCGCGCTCAAGCATCGCGCCGCCGCCGCGCCGCACGCGTCCGCGCGACTCGAGGTCCGCCGAATGGCCGCCTGACAGCCCGGTTTTCACCGAAATGGCCACGGACCCGAAGTCATAGGATCCGTGGCCACAGTTTTGAGGGCGTCAGTTTCCAAGCCCGCTACCTGGCCCGGATTCGGAAGAAGAAGGAAGCCCCGACCAGGAAGCAGGTGAGCAGGACATGGCGGTACTGACAGTCCCCGGACAGCCGTCAACCGCGTTGCCGTGTCACGCCGGCGACCCCGACCTCTGGTTCGCCGAGACCCCGGCCGACCTGGAGCGCGCCAAGGCCCTGTGCGCGGGCTGCCCGATCCGGCGGCAGTGCCTGACATCGGCGCTGGAGCGGGCCGAGCCCTGGGGGGTGTGGGGCGGCGAGATTCTCGACCGGGGCTCGATCCTGAGCTTCAAACGACCGCGCGGGCGGCCCCGCAAAGACGAGGCCGCGGCCTAGACGACGGCGCTGTCGGGCTCGGCGAAGCCGGGGATCAGCTCCTCGGACAGCGCCTTGATCGGCACCCGGGCGTCCAGCTGGCACAGGATCGCGGCCACCGACGCGATGACGCGCATCGGGATGGCCAGCTTGGGCGGCAGGTCCATCTGCCGGGCCGTCTTGATCTGCGACACCGACCGGTCGATCTGGCCCACGGTCATGCGCTGCAGCCACTTGCGCGTGTAGTGGAATTCGTCGACCTCGATGGGTTCGACGTACTGGCGCAGCATCTCGTCGATGTCGCGGACCGACACCTGCTGGCCCTTCTGGATGAAGCCGACCTTCTCCATCGTCGGCAACAGCAGGTCGTAGTTCTTGTCGCGGGCCAGGCGGATCGTCATCCCCAGCTCGATCGGGTAGCCGCCGGGCAGCGGCGCGACGGCGCCGAAGTCGATGACGCCCATCCGGTCGTCGGGAAGCAGCATGAAGTTGCCCGGGTGGGCGTCGCCGTGCAGCATCCCCAGCCGGCGTGGCGCGTCGAAGGTGAGTTCGAGCAGCCGGGTGCCGATGAGGTCGCGCTGCTCGCGGGTGCCGCTGCGGATGATCTCGGCCAGCGGCAGGCCGTCGATCCACTCCTGGACCACGACTTTGGGCGCGCTCGCGACGACGTGGGGGATCGCGAAGTGTGGGTGGCCCTCATAGGCCTTGGCGAAGGCGCGCTGGTTGTCGGCCTCCAGCCGGTAGTCGAGCTCCATCTCGGTGCGTTGGACCAGCTCGTCGACGATGCCCTGGACGTCGGCGCCCGGGGCGAGCTGTTTGACCACGCCGACCATCCGCTGCATGGTCTTGAGGTCGGCGCGCAGCGCCTCGTCGGCGCCCGGGTACTGGATCTTGACGGCCACCGGGCGGCCGTCGGCCCAGACCGCCTTGTGCACCTGGCCGATGCTGGCCGAGGCGACGGGCTTGTCGTCGAACGAACTGAACCGCTCCCGCCACTTGGTGCCCAGCTGGCCGTCGAGCACCCGATGCACCTTGTTGGCCGGCAGCGGCGGGGCGTCCTTCTGCAGCTTGGTCAGCGCCTCGCGGTACGGCTCGCCGTACTCGTCCGGGATCGCGGCCTCCATGACCGACAGGGCCTGGCCGACCTTCATCGCTCCGCCCTTGAGCTCGCCCAGGACGGTGAACAGCTGGTTGGCGGCTTTCTCCATCAGCTCGGCCTGGACTTCGTCCCTCGACTTGCCCGTCAGCCGCTTGCCGAAGCCGAGCGCCGCCCGGCCGGCGAAGCCGACCGGGATGCTGGCCAGCTTCGCGTTCCGCGCCGCACGGCCACGTTTGATGTCTGCCACGTATCCATCATCCACGACGGCCGGTGTGGCTCGCGCTTGATCTTCACAACATCTCGTCCCCGCGCGGGCGTCGGCCGCGGGCCCTAGGTTGTCCTTGCGGGTCGCATCCGGCGGCCCCGCGAAGGGCTCATCCGAAAGGCGGTACCGGCCAGGCCATGTCAGCCAAGCAATCGCAGCACGACGCCGCGGACTCCCTGTTCAGGGCGATCATCGAAACACTGGACAAACACCGCAACGACCGCACCCTGACCGCGGAGATCCTGCACCAGCTCGCGACCGCCTACGAGTCGGTGTCGGCGAACGTCCCGGAGCAGGGGCGGCTGGGTTAGTTCCCGCAGGGGCACAGCGGATGCCGGGTCCACTGCCGCGCGACGATGGCGCCGGCGTCGAGGTCGAATTCCAGTGTGGCGTTCAGCGTCTGGGGCTCGGGTACGGCCTCTTGGTTGCGGACCGCCGCGATTACCCGGTTCACCTGGCTCAACGCCAGCGCCGCGGTCGCCAGCAGCGTGGCCCGGTCGGCGACGCCGACGGTTTCCCGCAGCTGCGCAGAGATCGCCGGCCACGCCGCGTCGCGGTCGCGCCGATGCAGGTCGGCGCAGCCCAGGCAGCTGGTGGCACCGGGGATGACCAGCGGACCGACCAGCCCGACGCCGTCGCGGACCCGGACCGGCAGGTGGGGGACACGCCGGGCGTGCAGCTCGCGGAGCATCCGGGGGTCGGCGACCAGGTAATCGGACAGCACCACCAGGTCGACGGCGGAGACCGACACGGCGGCGTGCGGCTGGCTGCTGTGGGCGATCCGCGCGCCAGAGCAGCGCAACGCCTCGACGAGCAGCTCCGAGAGCGGCCCGCGGCCGTGGATCCGGATGGACGGCGCGCGACCGCGCGACTTCGCGCATTCGGTGGCGACGCCCGCGCCCACCAGCTGAGCGACCAGGTCGCTCAGCCCCTCGGCGTCCGGCAGGCCGCGGTCGGCGGCCCGTCGGCGCAACTCCGAGAGCGGCATCGGCGATCGCATGGACCGTAGTAACGCGGCCAGCTCGGCCGCGGCCAAGTCACCCGGTGGGCGCACCAGCACGGCCCGGCGGGGATCCCAACCGACCTGGACGGCGCCGTCGGGCCGCAGCAGCACCGGCATGGCCGGGTCCAGGGCATAGGTGGCAAGCGGGGTCGGTGACACCGGTGCACTGTGCCACGCCGCGGGCCGGCGCCCCGGTCAGTTGTCCACAGGACCGGCGCCGGGATCCTCGGGGTTCTCCTCGAGCTTGGCGATCGCCTCGTCGATGCCGCTGGTGTCGCCGCCGATCACCCGGTCGATGAAGCCGGCCGGCTCGTCGAGGTCCTCGGCGTCGGGCAGCAGATCGGGGTGCTGCCAGATGGCGTCGCGGGCGTCCACGCCGGCATGCGTCACGCCGTCCTCGGCGATTTCACCGGGTATCGGAACGCTGTCGAGGATTATGGGCCTAGCTAAACTAGTGCGTCGGGCCGATGCGAGCGACCTCCCGGGCATCGCCGACGCTGCTCGTAGACATTGGAACGGTGCCGTGCACTATCGGGGTTTCGCCGATAGATCAAGCGAGCAGCGTCCGGCGGCCAGCCCGCTCGGCGAAAGCGTCAAGCGCATCGAGAACTTCCGGCGTGCGCCAGGCGCGATTGCGTGCCTGGTCGGTGAACTCCGCGATGATCTTGGACTCGACAAGCGGGTCCAAGTACCTATAGACATTGTTAATCGCAATGTGCAATTCATCGCTAACCAGTTGTGCGTTGATTACCGGGCGTTTGATCAGTAAATCGGCTACACGGTGGACGGCCGAGTTGCGACGGGCTCTGATCTTCGATTCCCATTGCTGTCTAATCATTTGGAGATCAGCGACTAATTGTCGACCGTTGGCAACGGCCAGGATTGAAGCCTCCGAGAGCTTCTCGACTATCGGAGCGGGGTCGCCCTCTCGATAAGCCGTCAGCGCCTGGAAGTACGAACTGGTGTCCGTCAACAGTCCGGCTGAGACGGGGACGGTGACCTGACGGGTCAACCGCTTGTTGCGCAACAAGGACTGGACCAAGGCCCTGCCCGTGCGTCCGTTGCCGTCGGGAAATGGGTGAATTGTTTCGAACTGTGCATGCGCAATTGCGATTTGCGGAAGGACCGCGATGTCACTGCGCTTAGCAAATCGGACTAAGTCGTCAATGGCGGCGGGGACTCGGTCGTGGTGTGGCGCGATGAAATCGGCGCCCCTTGGGCCGAAGTTGCCTCCGCCGATCCATACCTGTTCGGTGCGCCATTTGCCGGCGATGCTTGGTTCACTTTCGTGCATCAGCGCGTCGTGCATTGCCAGAATGGCCTTGTCGTTGATCTGGGCCGCTAAGTCGATAGCCGCCTGCATCGCTTTTGTGTTCGCGACGATCATCGAAGCGTTGCGGCGCTTGCTGCTTCCCAGTGTTTCGGCCTCGGCGATGGCGCGTGCGCTAGCAGTGAGGTTCTCGATTTTTGAACTGGCTGCTGATTCGGTACGTAATAGTACGGAGGCGAACGGGGCGATCTCGCCCCCGAGTTGTGTATCGAAGCGTGCGATTTCCTGGCTGGCTTCCTCGGCATCGGCTTGCACCTGAGGCGGCAGGCTGACCGCGAGGTTGGCAATCGCCGCTGGGACGGCGGCTTCGTATTCGCCGGACTGGCGCTGGGCGGCACGCAGGTCCGAACGCTGGTAGCCGGCCTCGGCCGGCGCGCCCCACGTGAGGGTTTCGTACCGCACTGCAGTGGTCGAGCTAACTGATGACATAACTCAGCTTATCATCACTTAGATACATAACTGATAATACAGCTTACGCTTGTTATCAGTTCCGTGGCCTCGACGCCCGCGTCACTTACGTGTCGGACACGCCCCCGGCGCCGGGATCCTCGGGGTTCTCCTCGAGCTTGGCGATCGCCTCGTCGATGCCGCTGGTGTCGCCGCCGATCACCCGGTCGATGAAGCCGGCCGGCTCGTCGAGGTCCTCGGCGTCGGGCAGCAGATCGGGGTGCTGCCAGATGGCGTCGCGGGCGTCCACGCCGGCGGCCTCGGTGAGGCGCTCCCACAGCGCGGCGGCTTCGCGCATCTTGCGGGGCCGCAGCTCCAGGCCCACCAGCGTCGCGAACGTCTGCTCGGCCGGACCGCCGGTGGCGCGGCGGCGGCGCAGCGTCTCGCTGAGCGCGGCCGCCCCCGGAATCCGGTCGCCCAGGGCCGCGGTCACGACCACCTGCACCCAACCCTCGATCAACGCCAGCAGCGTCTCGAGGCGTTCCAGCGCCTGTGTCTGCGCCGGGGTCGCCTTGGGCTCGAAAACGCCTTGGCCCAAAAGGTTTTCGATGGCAGCCGGGTCGGAGAGCGTCGCCGGGTTGAAGTCGCGGGCCAGCTCCTCGATCCCGCTCATGTCGATCTGCATGCCACGCGCGTAGGCCTCGACGGCGCCCAGCAGCTGGCTCGACAACCAGGGCACGTGGCTGAACAGCCGGTGGTGGGCGGCCTCCCGCGCGGCCAGGAACGTCAAGATCTCGCTGCGGGGCTGCTCGAGTCCGGCGGCGAACGACTCCACGGCGTCGGGCAGGATGGCGGCAACACCCTTGGGCCCCAACGGCAGACCGATGTCGGTCGACGTCAGCACCTCGCGGGACAACCGGCCGAGCGCCTGCCCCAGTTGGGAGCCGAAGGCCATGCCTCCCATTTGCGACATCACCGCCATCAGCGGGCCGGCCATGCTCTTGGCCTCCTCGGGCAGCGACGACGCCCACACCGTCGAAATCTGCTCCGCCATCGGGTCGCACAACCGCTTCCACGTCTGAAGGCTGTTGTCGACCCAGTCGGCCGGGGTCCAGCCCGCGGCCTTGCTGGTGCCGGCGGGCAACGCGGTGGCGCCGTCCAGCCAGGTTTCGGCGAGGTGCACCGCGTCGGCGATCGCCGACTGCGTGGTGGCCGGGATCGGCGCCACGAACCCGATCGAGTTGGTGGCCACCCGGCGCGCCAACTCGTAGTTGACCGGTCCCGACGCTTCCCCGCCGGCCATCACGGTGCCGGCGCTGGAAAACATCTGACCGAGCTGGGTGAAGATCTGTCCCAGGTCGCCCATCCCGAACGCCCCGAACGGATCGGAGCCGCCGGAGCCCGAGTGGGGGTCTTTCTTCCCGGGTTTGTCGGGGTCTTCTCCGGGGGAGAAGCCGAAAGGCAGGTCAGCCATACCGTCAACGGTACTCACCGCGGAAACGGGGCGGGCGCTCTCGGGTCAGCTTGTGGCTGAACCGGCCGCCGCGGGCGCCGTCTAGTGTGATCGGCGTGAACAGGCGGATTCTGACCCTGATGGTCGCGCTGGTCCCGATCCTGGTCTTCGGCGTGTTGCTCGCGGTGGTGACGGTCCCGTTCGTCTCGCTGGGCCCCGGCCCCACCTTCGACACGCTCGGCGAGGTCGACGGCAAGCAGGTGGTGGCGATCGAGGGCACGGCGACGCATCCGACCACCGGGCACCTGAACATGACCACGGTGTCTCAGCGCGACGAGCTGACCCTGGGGGAAGCGCTGACGCTGTGGCTTTCGGACCAGGAGCAGCTGGTACCGCGCGATCTGATCTACCCGCCGGGCAAGTCGCGGGACGAGGTGGACAAGGCCAACAACGCGGACTTCAAGGATTCCGAGGACAGCGCCGAGTACGCCGCCCTGGGCTACCTCAAGTACCCGGCCGCGGTGACCGTCGCGAGGGTCACCGACCCGGGCCCCTCGGCGGGCAAGCTCAAGGACGGCGACGCCATCGACGCCGTCAACGGCACCCCGGTGGCCGACGTCGACCAGTTCACGGGGCTGCTGAAGGGCACCAAACCCGGTCAGACGGTGACGATCGATTACCGACGCAAGAACGAACCGGCCGGCGTCACCCAAATTACGCTGGGCGCGAACAAGGATCGGGACTACGGCTTCCTCGGTGTCGCCGTGCTCACCGCGCCCTGGGCGCCCTTCGTGGTCAACTTCAACCTCGCCAACGTGGGCGGCCCCTCGGCCGGCTTGATGTTCAGCCTGGCGGTGGTCGACAAGCTGACGACCGGCGACCTGGCCGGCTCCAAGTTCATCGCCGGGACCGGCACCATCTCGGCCGACGGGAAGGTCGGCCAGATCGGCGGCATCACGCACAAGATGGTCGCCGCCCACGCCGCCGGCGCCACCGTGTTCTTGGTGCCGGCCAAAAACTGCTACGAGGCGAACTCGGACAATCCGTCCGGCCTGCGCCTGGTGAAGGTCGAGACCCTCAGCCAGGCGGTCGACGCGCTGCACGCGATCACGTCCGGGGGCCAGCCGCCGAGCTGCTGAAGCACGGCCGGGATCGCAGGTCGCGCGATGCGTAGAGTTGTCACCGTCGATCAATCGAGCAGGGAGCGTAGCCAGTGGGGATGCGGCCCACCGCACGGATGCCGAAGCTGACTCGGCGTAGCCGGATTCTGATCCTGATCGCACTGGGTGTGATCGCTTTGCTGCTGGCCGGTCCGCGGCTGATCGACGCGTACGTGGACTGGCTGTGGTTCGGCGAGCTCGGCTACCGCTCGGTGTTCACGACCGTGCTGGTGACCCGGTTCGTGGTCTTCCTGGTCGCCGGTCTGCTGGTGGGCGGGATCGTGTTCGCCGGCCTCGCGGTGGCCTACCGCACCCGCCCGGTGTTCGTGCCCAGCAACGACAACGATCCGGTGGCCCGGTACCGCGCCGTCGTCCTCTCCCGGTTGCGGCTGGTGGGCATCGGGGTCCCGGTCGCGATCGGCCTGCTGGCCGGCATCATCGCGCAGAGCTACTGGGTGCGGATCCAGCTGTTCATGCACGGCGGGGACTTCGGCATCCGGGATCCGCAGTTCGGCAAGGACCTCGGCTTCTACGCGTTCGACCTGCCGTTCTACCGGCTGCTGCTCAGCTACCTGTTCGTGGCGGTGTTCCTCGCCTTGGTCGCCAACCTCTTGACGCACTACATCTTCGGCGGAATCCGGCTGTCGGGCCGCACCGGCGCGCTGAGCCGCTCGGCCCGGATCCAGCTGGTCACCCTGGTCGGGCTGCTGGTGGTGCTCAAGGCCGTCGCCTACTGGCTGGACCGCTACGAGCTGCTGTCACACACCCGCGGCGGGAAGCCCTTCACCGGCGCCGGGTACACCGACATCAACGCGGTGCTGCCGGCCAAGCTGATCCTGATGGCGATCGCGCTGATCTGCGCGGCCGCGGTGTTCTCCGCCATCGTCCTGCGCGACTTGCGGATCCCCGCGATCGGCCTGGTGTTGTTGCTGCTGTCGTCGTTGATCGTGGGCGCCGGGTGGCCGCTGATCGTCGAGCAGATCAGCGTCAAACCCAATGCCGCCCAGAAGGAAAGCGAATACATCGGCCGCAGCATCACCGCGACGCGGCAGGCGTACGGCCTGACCTCGGACGTGGTGACCTATCGGACCTACGCCGGCGACACGCAGGCCACCGCCCAGCAGGTGGCCGACGACCGGGCGACCACCTCCAACATCCGGCTGCTGGACCCGACGATCGTCAGCCCGGCGTTCACCCAGTTCCAGCAGGGCAAGAACTTCTACTACTTTCCCGACCAGCTGTCCATCGACCGCTACGTCGACCGCAACGGCTCGCTGCGCGACTATGTCGTCGCCGCCCGCGAACTCAACCCCGACCGGCTGATCGACAACCAGCGGGACTGGATCAACCGGCACACCGTCTACACCCACGGCAACGGGTTCATCGCCTCGCCGGCCAACACCGTGCGCGGAATCGCGAACGACCCCAACCAAAACGGTGGCTATCCCGAATTCCTGGTCAACGTCGTGGGCGCCAACGGCAACGTGATCTCCGACGGCCCGGCGCAGCTCGACCAGCCGCGCATCTACTACGGTCCGGTCATCTCCAGCACGTCCGCCGACTACGCGATCGTCGGCCGCAACGGCGCCGACCGCGAATACGACTACGAGACCAGCGCCGACACCAAGAACTACACCTACACCGGGCTAGGGGGAGTGCCCGTCGGGGACTGGCTGTCGCGCAGCGTGTTCGCCGCCAAGTTCGCGGAGCGAAACTTCTTGTTCTCCAACGTGATCGGCTCCAACAGTCGAATCCTGTTCAACCGCGACCCGGCCCGGCGGGTGGAGGCGGTGGCGCCGTGGCTGACCACCGACAGCTCGGTGTACCCGGCGATCGTCAACAAGCGACTGGTGTGGATCATCGACGGCTACACCACGTTGGACAACTACCCGTACTCCGAACTGACCTCGTTGGAATCGGCCACCGCCGACTCCAACGAGGTGGCGTTCAACAAGCTGGCCCCCGACAAGCAGGTCTCCTACATCCGCAACTCGGTCAAGGCCACGGTGGACGCCTATGACGGCACCGTCACGCTGTATCAGCAGGACGAGCAGGACCCGGTGCTCAAGGCGTGGATGCAGGTCTTCCCCGGCACGGTCAAGCCCAAGAGCGACATCACCCCCGAGCTCGCCGAGCACCTGCGCTACCCCGAAGACCTGTTCAAGGTGCAGCGGATGCTGCTGGCCAAGTACCACGTCAACGATCCGGTGACGTTCTTCTCCACCTCGGACTTCTGGGATGTGCCGCTGGACCCGAACCCGACCGCGAGCAGCTATCAGCCGCCCTATTACATCGTCGCGAAAAACATTGCCAAGAACGACAATTCGTCGTCGTATCAGCTGACCTCCGCGATGAACAGGTTCAAGCGGGACTACCTGGCGGCCTACATCAGCGCGAGCTCCGATCCGGCGACGTACGGCAAGATCACCGTGCTGACCGTCCCGGGCCAGGTCAACGGGCCCAAGCTGGCCAACAACGCCATCACCACCGATCCGGCGGTGTCCCAGGACCTCGGCGTGATCGGGCGCGACAACCAGAACCGCATCCGCTGGGGCAACCTGCTCACCCTGCCGGTGGGCCAGGGCGGCCTGCTGTATGTCGAACCCGTCTACGCCTCCCCGGGGGCCAGCGACGCCGCCTCGTCCTACCCGCGGCTGATCCGCGTGGCGATGATGTACAACGACAAGATCGGCTACGGCCCCACCGTGCGCGACGCCCTGACCGGGCTGTTCGGTCCCGGTGCGGGCGCGGCCGCGACGGGCATTCAGCCCACCGAGGCCGGCGGCGCTCCCCAGGCCCCGCCGGCGGGCCCGCTCCCGCCTGCCGGTACGCCGGGAGCGGCACCGGGGGCGCCGCCGCCGGCCGCCGCGCCGCAGGTACCGGACGGATCGGTGGCACTGTCCCCGGCCAAATCCGCTGCGCTGCAAGAGATTCAGGCAGCGCTCGGGGCGGCCAAGGACGCCCAGAAGAAGGGCGACTTCGCCGCCTACGGGGCCGCGCTGCAGCGGTTGGACGACGCGATCACCAAGTACAACAACACCAAATAGCCCTCAGGCCCCAGCCATTCCGGCCGTCCGGAACCTCTCCCGGTACGCCTTCGGGCTGATACCCAGGTGGCTGGCGAACACCCGTCTCAGCGTTTCGCCGCTGCCGAAGCCGGCCAAGCCCGCGGTCTCGCTGACGGACCGGCCGGATTCCAATGCGCCACGGGCAAAGTCGATCCGAACCAGCTCGACATAGCGCGCGGGGCTCATCCCCAGCTCGGATTGGAAGAGCCGGGTCAGCTGTCGAGTGCTCAGCGACGCGCGGACCGCAAGCGACGCCACGCTGTGGTCGGCGGCCGGGTCGCCCGCGACCGCATCGACGACCGCTCGCAGCGGCGACTGCGGCGGGGGATCGGCCTCGACCAGCACCGAGAATTGCGATTGTCCGCCAGCGCGTTTCAGGTACACCACCAGCGACCGCGCGACTTCGCGGACCAATGCGGGGCCGTGATCCATTTCCACCAGGGCCAGCGCGAGGTCGATGCCCGATGACACGCCCGCCGAGGTGAACACGTCGCCGTCCCGGACGAAGATCGCATCGGGCTCCACACCGATGCCGGGAAAGGCGCGCGCCAGCAATCCCGTGTGCCGCCAATGCGTTGTGGCGCGCCGGCCATCGAGCAGCCCGGCCTGGGCCAGCACGAAGGCACCGGTACACACCGAGGCCAGCCGCCGGGTTCGCGCCGGCACCGTTGTCAGCGCGTCGACGAGCGCGGGATCGATTGGGCGGCCGACCAAGTCGTCACCGCCGGCGACGATGACGGTGTCCACGGATTCGATGGACGAAATGCTGCGGGTGACCGAGAACGGCGTCCCTATCGACGTTGTCACCTCGCGCCCGTCGACGGACGCGATCTCGAGTGCATAGCTGGCGCCGAACCGGTTCGCCTCGGCGAAGACCTCGGCGGGGCCGGCGGCGTCCAGCAGTTTGACCCCGTCGAAGACGACTACCACCACCGTACGAGGCGTGGTTCTCAGGTCGGCCACCCGATCATCGTGTCCGGCCCTCGGGCCGTTGACAAGGCGAGCGTGTCGCCATTTGTGGGATTGACGGCCGGAACCGCCACGCTCCGATAACGCTCGGCGGCGCAGACTGGCTGGTGGGTCACTCGGAAGGGAGACGACATCATGGCCACCAAGTCCATCGAAACCATTGCCGGCATCGGCGTTCCCGACACCGCGCTGGTGCGAGAGGCCACCGAGTTCATCCGCGCCGCCGAGGACGACGTGCTGTTCCACCACTCCCGGCGGGTGTTCTTCTTCGGTGCGCTGCAGGGCCTTCGCCGCGGGCTGCAACCGGATCTGGAGCTGCTCTACGTCGGGGCGATGTTTCACGACCTGGGCCTCACCGACCGTTACCGCGTTTCCGCGGTCCGCTTCGAGGTCGACGGCGCCAACGCGGCACGGGATTTCCTGACGCAACGTGGTGTCGACGAATCCGAGGCCGACAGGGTGTGGCTGGGCATCGCCCTGCACACCACGCCGGGCGTGCCCGAATTCCTCGAGCCCGAAATCGCTTTGGTGTCTGCGGGTGTCGAGACCGACGTGCTCGGCATCGGCCGCGACGATCTGGCCCCCGGTGCCCTTGCCGCGGTGACCGCAGCCCACCCGCGCCCGGAGTTCAAGCGGCGCATCCTCGCGGCGTTCACCAACGGGATGCGGCACCGCCCGCAGACCACCTTCGGTACCTGCAACGCCGACGTGCTCCGACGGTTCGATCCCGACTTCGTTCCCGACGACTTCGTCGACAACATCGTGAACAACACCTGGCCGGAATAGGCCATCACCACTACACAGGAGAACCCCACGACAACCGCAACGTCGAGGTCGCGGACCCCTCGACCGCGGACATCCGGCACGCGCTCATCGGCGCGTTGGAGAAGGAGGCGTGGCTGCTCAGGTCGGAGAACGGCGCAGCGTAGTCCGCAACGCCGCCGGCCCGGCACACCGAGCGTGCGCTCACGGATGCCGTCGCCGCACGATCCGCGACCGCGGCGGCAATCTCGCCGCCGCGGGCCCGGTGACCCCGCGATTTGGTTGCGCTCGCTCCGGTTCGGTAACCTGTCATTCACCAACGCGGGGTGGAGCAGCTCGGTAGCTCGCTGGGCTCATAACCCAGAGGTCGCAGGTTCGAATCCTGTCCCCGCTACCAAGTGAAACGGCCCCCGGAGATCTCTTCGGGGGCCGTTTTCCACACTATGGGTTCCGGCATCGCGATTGCGATGAGGTAGCCCGAGCGCGCACCCACGTCCGCCGCTACGACTCGCGAGAGACGATCACCACCGATTGCGCCGCATGCGCGACGGCTGTGCTCACCGAGCCCAGCAGCATGCCGGCGAATCCGCCGCGACCGTGACTGCCGACGACGACGAGTTGTGCGGACTCCGAGTGCTCGATGAGTTGACGAGCCGGCTGATCGCACACCACCACGGGTCGCACCCTGACATCGGGGTACCGCTCCTGAAATCCGGCGAGCCACTCGGCGAGCGCCTGCTGCGCCTGCACTTCCATCATCTCGAGATCCAGACCCGGCACTTCCGACACGCTGACGTCCGACCACGCATGCAATGCCACCAGCTCCACGCCCCGGCGAGAGGCCTCATCAAAGGCGATCTCCGCCGCCAGTTTTGATGCGGCCGAACCATCGATCCCCACCAGCACCGGTGCCTGCGGGCGCGGCGGGGCCTCATCATGGACGACCGCGACCGGGCAATGCGCATAGTTCACCAGGCCGGTGCTGGCCGAGCCGAACGGGACCCGGCTGAACGCGCCTTCGCCCCGGCATCCCACGACCATGATGTCCGCGATCTTGGACTCGTTGACGAGCGTGGAAACGGTCGGGCCACGTACCACCACGCTGTACACGAACGGCGGGCCATGGTCGCCGGTGCTGTCGGCGACCACCTTGCGCGCGTCCTCGAGAATTCGCCGTGCCTTGTCGTCCTGCCGCTCGAAATAGTCTTCAGGAATCGGAATCGCCGGCCACGGCGCAACCGCCGGCACGACCGGTGCGATGACATGCATGAGTGTCAGCGGAACATTGCGTATCGCCGCATCGCGCGCCGCCCAGTCCACCGCCGCCAGCGACGAGGCTGATCCGTCAACGCCGACCAAGATGCCACGATGGGTTTCGTGCCCGGACATGTCGTTCCCTGCTTTTCTCGTTAAGCGACTAGGAATTAGGTGACGCGCATCGATTCACTGCTGGGGCTGCAGCATCTTGCGAATTTCCATGGGGAGCTGACCCAGCGCCTTGTCGATCTGGGCAACCGGCAGATGGTGCGAGACGGCCGCGGTAGTGGCGGCGGCGGCTTTGCCGACGTCTTCGAGCGCGATGTTCGCCTCCCGCGCGAACCGGACGGCGTAGGCCTTGGCGTCGTACTTGTCGGGGACGACAGTGGGATTCCATGCCTGGTAGAAGACGCCCCTGATCAGGTCGGGGAGCTGGGCCGCGAAGTGAGCGCACGCCTCGACAGTGAGCCGATCGCGCAGGGTGTGCAGCCAAGCCCTCAGGACTCGGTAGGCGAATTCGCGATCCTCGGTGTCGAACTCCCTGGCCACATCGTTGATCCAGGTGTGCGCGGAGTCGATTGCGTGATCGAGCGCCGTGACCTTGGTTTTCGTCGACATGGTTACCTCCGGCTCTAGTCGAGGACGAATGTGACCAGCATGTTGACGCGGTAGGCCACGATCCCGCCGTCCTTCACATCCACCGACTGCTCCTTGATCCAGGCCGACTTGACACCACGCAAGGTCTCCTCGGCCCGGGCGAGGCCAGTCTTCACAGCATCTTCGAAACTGGTGTCGGACCTCGCGCTGATCTCGGTGACGCGAGCGACAGTGCCTCCTGACATGATGACCTCCCAGGGTCGATATCGGATGATCTCAGGCAGTGACCATTCAACTCCGGTGCGACGGAGGCAAAAAGTGGCGATGGACTCCGCGCCGGAGGACTTTCGGCCACTCGCCGGAAACGGACGAAGCCGGTAGGGCCAGTTGCTGAACCTGATGGTGAGCGTCGCTGCCCCGATATGCGGGGGCGAAACGGGGTGGATTTCGGCCCGCCGAGCCGTTTGCTGCCGCCTATCGCGGCAGCACGGCCTCGATGGCGCTGATGACGTCCGGGGCGTCGGGCTCCGTGCGGGGCCGAAACCGCTGAACCACCTCACCGGCGGGGGAGATGAGGAATTTCTCGAAGTTCCACTGGATGTCTCCGGCCTCACCGGCGGAGTCGGCGGCCTTGGTCAACTCGGCGTAGAGCGGGTGGCGGTCGTCGCCGTTGACGTCGGTCTTCGCCAGCAGCGGGAAGGTCACCCCGTACGTCGTCGAGCAGAACTCCCGGATCTCTTCGGCGGTGCCCGGTTCCTGGCCCATGAACTGGTTGCAGGGCACGCCGACGACCGTCAGGCCGCGACCGCGATAGTCCTCGGCTAACTTCTCCAGGGCCGTGTACTGCGGGGTCAGTCCGCATTTGGAGGCGACGTTCACGACCAGCGTTGCGCCATCGGACAATTCGGCCAGCGTGGTCGGCCGGCCGTCGAGGGTGGTCAGGGCGATGTCTTTGAGGGTCACGCTCATGACGCTAACGCAAGCTCGGGCGACGGGCCGGATTGATTTGTGCGAACGGCGGTTCGCCTGTGAATGACCGCCAAGGTACATTCCTGGGGACTTCGTTATTGCATGTGTGTGTACAGCCCGTGATACGGGGAAGGCACCGCCGCGGCACCGGGATGCGGCGCAGAGGTGAGGGGCGCTGGTGACCACGTCTTCCCCGGTACAGGTCAACTCTCAGCGCGTCCCCCCGTACCGCTGGATCGCCGTCGCCGTCCTGGTGGCCCTGGCCATCGTGTTCACGCTCGTCTACGTTCAGTTCCGCGGCGGTTTCACCCCGAAGACCAAGCTGACGATGCTGGCGTCGCGGGCGGGGCTGGTGATGGATCCGGGGTCGAAGGTCACCTACAACGGGGTGGAGATCGGCCGGGTGGGCAACATCTCCGAGACCGTGCGCGACGGCAAGCCGGC